>JAEPQH010000009.1 GCA_017640605.1 Balneolaceae bacterium
CGCTTGCGCTACTCCACCCCAGGTCTTCGCCATAACAGTGGTGATCGCTGCCGTTAATGTAGTCTTACCGTGATCTACGTGACCAATGGTGCCCACATTCACGTGGGGCTTGGTGCGTTGAAAGGACTCTTTTGCCATTGTGTACTTAGTTTATCGTTAAAATTCTGATTAAGCCTGACTCTCGATAATTTCTTGAGCAAGCTTGTCCGGTACTTGAGTGTACTCTTCAAATTCCATTGAGTACACGGCACGACCTTGAGTTAAAGAACGCAGGTCGGTTGAATAACCGAACATTTCACTTAACGGAACATTCGCTTTTACAACAGAACCATTTGGATCTGAATTCATGCTTTGAATAATTCCACGACGTGAATTAAGGTCACCAATAACGTCTCCCATATATTCTTCAGGAGTTGTAACCTCAACTTTCATAACCGGCTCTAATAATACCGGTTTTGCTTTTTTAGCAGAGTTTCTGAATCCCTGCTTTGCTGCCAGTTCAAAAGATAACTGATCCGAATCCACATCGTGATACGAACCATCAAACAAACGAACACCTACATTTTCTACAGAGTAGCTTGCTTGAATACCATTTTCTAAGGCAGCTTTAAAACCTTTTTCAACCGATGGAATAAATTCACGAGGAATATTACCACCTACAATTTCATTGATGAACATGAAACCTTCATCACGGCTGATTCTGTCTTCTTTACCTTCGTAGTTATCGAAATAACTCATTGGAGCGATTTCAAACTGAATATCAGCAAATTTACCACGACCACCCGTTTGCTTCTTGTACGTTTCGCGGTGAGTAACATTACCAGAGATAGTCTCACGGTAAGATACCTGTGGAGCACCAACATTAGCCTCAACTTTGAACTCACGCTTTAAACGATCAACAATAATTTCCAAATGAAGCTCACCCATACCGGCAATGGTAGTCTGACCAGTTTCTTCGTCAGTACTAACTTTAAACGTAGGATCCTCTTCAGCTAATTTCTGAAGACCGGTAGATAGTTTCTCGCTATCAGCTTTGGTCTTAGGCTCTACCGCTAGTTTAATTACCGGCTCAGGGAATGTAATTTGCTCAAGTATTACCGGATTATCCAAATCACAGAAGGTATCACCAGTATGAACTTCTTTAACACCAACAACGGCAACGATATCACCAGCCTGAGCTGACTCAAGATCTTTTTTATCGTTGGCATGCATCTCTAGCAATCTACCAACACGCTCTTTTTTTCCGGTTGAACTGTTCATTACATAAGAACCCTTGTCTAATTTACCAGAGTAAATTCGGGTAAAGGTTAATTTACCTACATAAGGATCAGTCATGATTTTAAATGCAAGCGCTGAAAACGGTGCTGAAGGATCAGCTTCACGAGTAACTTCGTTTTCAGTTTTCGGATCGATACCTTTTACAGCATCAACATCAAGCGGACTAGGCATGAAGTCTAAAACACGATCAAGCATTGCCTGAACACCTTTATTCTTCAATGCTGTACCAGCCATTACCGGAGTAATATCTTTTGCGATGGTTGCCTTACGAATAGCAGCGATGATTTCTTCTTCAGAAATCTCTTCTTCCATCAAATATTTTTCCATTAGAGACTCATCATGATCTGCAATGGCCTCTAACATTTGTACGCGGTAATTGTCAACATCCTCTACCATATCTTCCGGGATATCAACTACATCGTACTTAGCACCAAGCGACTCTTCATCCCACACAATAGCTTCCATGGTGATCAAATCAACCACACCCTTGAAGTTTTCTTCTCGGCCGATTGGAATCTGAATAGGAATTGGATTAGCGTTTAACTTGTCATTTAATTGCCCAACTACATTGTAAAAATCAGCACCGGTACGGTCCATTTTATTTACAAAAGCCATGCAAGGTACTTTGTATTTAGTAGCTTGACGCCACACAGTCTCAGACTGTGGCTGAACAGCACCTACTGAACAAAGAACAAATACCGCACCATCTAATACTCGCAATGAACGCTCTACTTCTACGGTAAAATCTACGTGACCAGGGGTATCAATTATATTGATTCGGTGATCTTTCCAAATACAATGAGTGGCAGCAGATGTAATTGTAATTCCACGCTCTTGCTCTTGCTCCATCCAGTCCATAGTCGCGGCGCCATCATGCACCTCACCAATACGGTGGCTACGACCTGTGTAAAATAGAATACGCTCGGTTACTGTCGTTTTACCGGCATCAATGTGCGCCATAATCCCGATGTTTCGGGTTTTGCGCATCATCGCTAATACTTTTGGATCTGTTGCTGTTTTTACGTCAGACATTTCTTAATGAATAGTTTTTTAGAATCTAAAATGAGCAAATGCTTTGTTAGCCTCAGCCATACGATGCGTCTCATCCTTTTTACGAACAGCTCCGCCTTCATTTTTTGAAGCGTCGATTAGCTCCCTGGATAATCGCAATGACATTGACTTGTCGTTTCTTGAACGCGCCGCTTTAATCAACCAACGCATTCCTAATGCTGTGCCACGCTCTTGACGCACCTCTACAGGCACCTGATAAGTAGCACCACCAACTCGACGAGACTTCACTTCAACTACCGGAGTAGAATTCTGAAGCGCCGCACGGAATACTTCCAAGCCAGTTTCGCCAGTTCTTTCTTCAATAAGCTCAAATGCCTGATACACAATTTTGCGAGCTACATTCTTCTTACCATCTCGCATCAGGTTGTTTACAAAACGAGTGATTAATTTATCCTCAAATATCGGATCTGGTTGTACGTCTCGTTTTTCTGCTTTTCTTCTACGCATACTCGATTACTCTTAAATCGTTTGGGTTACCCTTTTGGTCGTTTAGTTCCGTACAAGCTACGGCTTTGAGTACGACCCTCTACACCAGCAGTATCCAATGTTCCGCGGATAATGTGGTATCTCACACCAGGTAAATCCTTTACACGCCCACCGCGGATGAGCACAATACTATGCTCCTGAAGGTTGTGACCTTCACCCGGGATATATGCAGTAACTTCAATACCGTTGGTTAAGCGCACACGCGCTACTTTACGAAGTGCCGAGTTCGGCTTTTTAGGTGTAGTTGTATAAACACGAGTACAAACCCCACGTTTTTGCGGACAGTTTTGCATTGCCGGCGCAGTGGTTTTACGTACCTTGCTTTTTCTACCTTTTCTAATAAGTTGTTGTATCGTTGGCACAGTTCAAATTGTTTGGTTATTGCCATCAAATCGAGAGCTTGCAAATATAGGGATATTCACAGTCTTTTATCAAAATAAATATTCACAATTATTCTGAAAATGTGATACTCTTTGCCAATGCACTAACAAAGGCCGTTTAATTGCAAATTTATCACTGAAGAATTAGTATAATGTAATATATCAGTATGTCAAATGTTTTGGTTAAACTACCGTTATTAAGCTCCAAAAGGCTCGAAGCATTGCAAAGTGCTTCTATTTATACCGCGGATGACCTCCTCCATTTTTTTCCACGCCGATATCTGGACCGTTCTAATGTACAACGTATTCAACATTTAGCCGGTTCGGGCGAAGAGGTCACTGTTTCGGGTCATGTTGTTTCGATTGATGAAGTGGGTTTTGGTAAAAAGAAACGGCTGGAAGTATCGCTAAGCGATGGCACCGGTATTTTAAAAGGTGTATGGTTCAAAGGAGCTTCTTATTTAAAAAAGCAGTTCAAAAAAGGAGCCGTTTTAGCATTCTTTGGCCAGGCCAAACGATACGGTAAAACAATTTCGATGGCACACCCTGAAATCAGCTCCATTTCCGATGATGGTGATTTAGAGGCCTTTTCGAAAATTATACCTATTTATCCGGCGAATAAAGAGTTCAGTAAAGCACGAATTACCTCATCTTTATTACAAAAGTGGATCATGCAGATTCTGAATCAAAAAAATGTTACTGAGTTTCTTCCTTTACAAATACTAAAGAACAACCAATTTCCGGAAAAAGCGCAGGCACTTCGAAATATTCATAATCCAAATTCACATCAAGAGCATAAAATTGCATTGGAGCGGTTCAAATTTGAAGAATTATTCTTGTTCGAACTTAGTATGTGTAAAATTAAACACGAGGTATCTGCCCGAGAGTCCGGACACATATTCGGCAACCTGAAACCGAATACATCTACTTATTTTAATAAGCTTCTACCTTTTGAATTAACCGATGGCCAAAAACAAGCTCTTTCTGACATTAAGCGCGATGTGCGTTCCGGCAAGCAAATGAATCGACTACTTCAAGGAGATGTTGGTGCCGGTAAAACCATTGTTGCAATCGGTGCTATGTTAATGGCCGTTGATAATGGTTTTCAAGCCGCTTTTGCTGCGCCTACCGAAATTTTAGCTGAGCAGCATTATCATACATTAAGCCAACATCTAGCTGGATTAGACATTAACATTCGATTATTAGTAGGTGGGCAAAAAACAGCTTTGCGCCGAGATATTCTGACCGATATTGAAGGTGGTGGTTGCCACATCGTTGTAGGTACTCATGCCTTATTTCAGGAATCTGTAACGTTCAATAATCTTGGATTAGCCATTATAGATGAACAACATCGATTTGGAGTTCAACAACGCGCCGATTTACTCAATAAAGGGAACCATCCACATCTTTTAGTGATGAGCGCAACCCCAATTCCTCGTTCTCTCGCCATGACTGTTTACGCTGATTTAGACGTTTCAATAATTGCAGGTTTACCAAAAGGCAGAAAACCGGTGGAAACAGCGATTCGATCTGATAAAAAACGAGAAGATATTTATCGCTTTGTAGATCAGGAATTGGCTGATGGTGGGCAGGTTTATATTATTTATCCCCTAATTGAAGAATCTGAAGCTTTGGACTTGAAGGATGCCACAGCGGGATTCGAAAAAGTAAAAGCGCGATTTCCCGATTATAATGTTGGCTTATTGCATGGAAGGATGGATTCTGTAATTAAGGAGGAAACCATGCAAGCCTTTAAAGAAAATCAAATTCAGATACTGGTAAGCACCACAGTAATTGAAGTTGGAGTTGACGTGCCAAATGCTTCTATAATGATCATTGAACATGCCGAGCGATTCGGTCTTTCGCAACTTCATCAGTTGAGAGGAAGAATTGGTCGCGGAACCAGACAAAGTTATTGTATACTAATTCCAGACGTTAAAGTAAGCAGATCAGGCAGTTATCGCCTTAAAACTATGGAAGAAACCAGCGATGGATTCAGAATTGCTGAAGCTGATTTGAAACTACGCGGACCCGGTGATTTCCTTGGGACTAAACAAAGCGGGTTACCAGACTTTAAAGTTGCTGATATTGTTGAAGATCAATTACTGCTGATGAATGCCAAAAAAGTGGCGCAAGAAATCATTCATGAAGATCCGGAATTAAATAAACCTGAAAATTCTGATTTGAAAATCGTTTTTCTTCCGTACTTTAATGAACGACAAAGGTTTTATGGGTTGGCTTAACATCACTCAATAATTAAATACTTGGTTTTACAGAGGGTATTTTTTCTCGACAATATCACTACACCTTATACACTCTGTAACTTATATTTCTGATTTTGGGGTTGTTTAAATAATAAAATAATTGGTTTAAGGCGTGGCAAAGGTATCTGAGGATAAGAGACGGTGTTTTAACTGTAATTCGGCGGAGAATGAAACTCGAATTATAGGAGGTTATATCGTAGAGCTTTCTGAAATTGAATATAAAGGCACCACTAGATTGGCATGCCAGGGTTGTAAGCGAAAAATAACTACCGAACAGAAATATAAAAAAGAAGATAAGATGAAAGGGTTTCTGTCCTTTTTAGGGTTTAAAAACAACCGCTAGTTCAGTTCTACTACATTTGAAAAAGAAAAAGCCAAGAGGGTAATCTCGGCTTTTAGATTCAATTAAGCGTTTACTTTTTTCTTTTCTTCCCGTTTACGTTCATTATGGTCTAAGAACTTCTTTCGAATTCGAAGACTCTGTGGAGTTACTTCCAACAATTCATCGTTAGCTATAAACTCGATACATTCCTCAAGACTCATTTTCTTTGCCTGTGATATTTTGATACCATCAGCCGTTTGAGTAGCTCGGTGGTTTGTAAGGTTTTTCTTCTTTGCCACATTAACAATCATATCGTCTGTGCGGTTATTTAATCCTACAACCATCCCCATATATACAGGATCACCCGGCTCAACAAAGAATTGTCCGCGATCCTGAATTCCTTCTAAGGCATAGCCGGTCACATCACCTTTTTCTAGGGCAATGAGTGCTCCGCGATTTCTGCCCGGAATTTCACCAGCAAAGGGCTCATAACCATCAAACTGCTGGTGCATAATCCCTGTACCACGGGTTTCGGTAAGCATTTCGCCACGGAAACCAATCAATCCACGGGAAGGCACTCTGAATTCGATTCTGTTATTCTCACCTTCTTGGCTCATGCCCTGCATAATACCTTTTCGCTTCTGTAAATTATCAATCACTTTATTGCTGTAATCGGTGTGTACATCTACAATTACTTCCTCAACCGGCTCTTGAAGTACTCCATCGATTTCCTGCATTAATACCTCAGGACGTGAAACGGCAAATTCAAAGCCTTCTCGGCGCATTGTTTCAATCAAAATAGCCATCTGCAATTCACCGCGACCCGATACTTTAAATACATCCGGGCTGTCGGTTTGCTCAACTTTCATGGCAACATTGGTACGAACCTCTCGCATCAAACGATCTTTAATCATGTTTGAAGTCACATACTTCCCTTCTAACCCGGCAAATGGTGAGTTATTCACCCGGAAATACATGGCAATAGTCGGTTTATCAAGATCCACGTACTCCAATGGAGTCATGTCGGAAACAGCGGTTAAAGTATCTCCGATATTTACTGAATCGTAGCCTGCAATAGCCACAATATCACCGGCAATAGCTTCTTCAACCGGCTCTCTGTTTAATCCATTAAAGGTAAACAGCTTGGTGGCTCTACCTTTCATTTTGTTTGATCCATCGCCACCAATTAAGGCCACTTCCTGATTCAATTTAACTGAACCTTGCTCTATACGTCCAACCGCAATTCGGCCCACATAATCATTCCAATCAATTGAACTCACCAACATTTTGAATTCTTCTTCGATGGGTTGATGAGGCGCCGGAACGTGTTCTACAATTTTGTCCATTAACGGAGCAAGGCTCTCACCTTCATCTTCAAGATGTTCTTTAGCGATACCATCTCGAGCAATTGCATAGAGCACTGGGAAATCAAGCTGATCGTTGGTAGCATCCAACATCACAAATAGGTCGAAAATCTCGTCCAAAACAGCATCAGGGCGTGCATCTCCACGGTCGATTTTATTAATCACTACAATTGGCTTATAGCCTAGCGACAATGATTTGCGGAGTACGAATTTTGTTTGTGGTAACGGTCCTTCTGCAGCATCTACAAGCAGAATAACCCCATTTACCATTTTTAGGATACGCTCCACTTCGCCACCAAAATCGGCGTGACCCGGAGTATCCACGATGTTAACTTTAGTTCCATTCCAATGGATGGCAGTATTTTTTGAACTGATTGTAATTCCGCGTTCTTTTTCCAGATCGCCGGAATCCATTACCCGCTCCTCTACCTCCTGATTTTCCCTAAAGGTTCCACTTTGTTTTAGAATTTGATCTACCAGCGTAGTTTTTCCATGATCTACGTGGGCGATAATTGCAATATTTCTTAGCTCTTGATGCATGACTGGTTTTAATGAAAATTTATGCAGCCTTAAATATACAGCTTATTTAAATAAACTATGATTATTAAAAACTTAAAATTTCGACTGTATGCTTATTGGGTGAGTGAGTTGAGAATCAGGAGTTTATTATTTCTGCATTTTCACTAGGGATAATTTCTCCATCAACTACTCGCGAATAAAACGCCGTAAATTGAGCCCCAAACAATACAATCATAGAGGAAAAGAAAATCCAAACCAAAAGAATTACCAGAGAGCCTGCTGCTCCATAAACATTTCCCAGTGAGCTATTACCCAGATAAAATCCAATCAAAAACTTACCTAAAACAAATAACAGAGTTGTAAATACTGCTCCACCCAATATGTTACTCCATTTGGTTTTTACATCCGGAATCACCTTGAATAAGCAGGTAAAAACGAAGGTTGTTAATACAAACGATGCCAATAGATTTACTAACGTAACCAACGAAAAGTGTTGGATTTCCAATTGGCTTAGAATAAACTGATCGAAAATATTAATCATTGCTTCTACTAATAGGGAAACAAGCATCAAAAAACCTATGCTTCCTGCCATTGCCAGCGAAAGTGCCCGATTTTTGAAAAACATCCACACATTTTTATCCGGTTTTGCCCTCACTCCCCATACTTTATTAATCCCATCCTGAAGCGACACAAACACTGTGGTTGCGCTAATTAAAAGCATCACAAACCCAAACACTCTTGCCCAGTTCGAATAGATACTTTCATTCGCGTTTTCCAGCACTCTATCAATAACTTTTGCGCTTTCTTCTCCAAATAAAAGCTGAAATTGTTGAATCAGACTGCGACGAACTATATCATCTTCATAAAGCACCCCTGCAATAGATGTTGTTATTATTAACACTGCAGGAAGAGAAAATATCACATAGAAAGCGATGGAAGAGCTAAAGTTCATTGCTTCCTTTAGCTTGAACTCAGTTATTGTTGATAAAAATGCTTGTTTGTAGTGATTCAATGTTTTAGATCAGTGTTTTCGGTTTTAACAAATAATTGGCAACGATAGTTTATACACTTTCAACCAGTAAATATCAGTTTTAACTATGTCTATCATTCAAAAAGAACTCATTTTGTCACGTAAATCACGAGGATTTCATTTAATTACGGAAGAAGTTCTTGATCAACTACCCGAAATTGAATCGATTAAAACCGGGCTTGCCCATATTTTTATACAGCACACCAGTGCTTCTTTAACCATTAATGAAAATGCCGACCCTACTGTGAGACATGACTTTGAAACCTTCTTTACGAGAACTGTTCCCGAAGATACTAGTCTGTATAAACATGTGTTTGAGGGACCAGATGATATGACATCTCACATTAAAAGTTCGTTACTTGGATCTTCTGTTTCTATTCCCATTACCGGTGGACGCTTTAATCTCGGTACTTGGCAAGGAATTTATCTTTGTGAACACCGAAATTCCGGCGGCCCCAGAAAACTGGTCATTACTTTAATAGGTGAATGATATGACATATAAACCGTTAAAGTTATGGTTTGATGAAGACCTTGCCTCGTTGCTTGCAGATAAGATTCTGAAAATACGACCTGATTTTAATCGCGAAGAGTTTATTGACATCGTTGGTAGCCGAATCCCAAAACTTGAGCTAAATGACAGAGTTGAAGTACTTGCTGATGGGTTGTATGAACTTTTAGAAAGTGATTTTAGCTCTTCAATACCTACGCTTTTGGGAATTCTTGGTCCTGAAAACAGCGAGGAAACCGGAATGTTCACGAACTTTTACTGGGTAATGCCAATTGCTAAATTCGTAGAGAAATATGGATTAGAGCACCCAGAATTATCCTACCAAGCTATTGAGGAAATAACCAAAAGAAATACCGGTGAGTATGCAATTCGTCCATTTTTGGTCAAATATCCAGCAAAAACGATTGCAAAAATGATGAATTGGTCTACTTCTGAAAATTTGCACGTTCGGCGCTTGGCAAGTGAAGGTGGCCGCCCCAGATTACCTTGGGCCAAAAAACTTGATCCATTTATCGAAGACCCGAGTCCACTACTGCCGATTCTCGAAAACTTAAATGCCGATCCTTCTAAATATGTTCAAAAATCGGTGGCCAATTGTTTGAATGATATTCTTAAAGACAATCAAGAAGTTGCCCGTAATGAAATAGAGAAATGGCTACCCACTGATGAGCCGTCAACAAAGTGGATCATCAAGCATGCTCTTAGAAATGAGTTAAAGAAGGATGAGCAATGGGCAAAAGAAATCATAGCTTCATTTAAATAAAAAAGGCTCTTCAAATTAATGAAGAGCCTTCACTTTACATCGGCTTTCGCGGAGAGGGAGGGATTCGAACCCTCGTTACCTGTTTCCAGATAAACTCCCTTAGCAGGGGAGCGCTTTCAGCCACTCAGCCACCTCTCCTAAAAGGGAGCCAAATATACGGCACTGCACATGCCTAATCAACGCCCTTTCGTAATAAATAAGAATTAATCGTCGAGCACGTAGATTTGCGCCAAATTTCGACCTTCCTGTGCGTAATCTAGTCCATAACCTAGAACAAACTTATTTGGGATTTCAAAACCTACGTAATCAATTTGCACTTCATGAACCGTAGCTTCTTTCTTATGTAACAGCGTTACAACCTTAACACTAGCAGGTTCATAGGATTTCATCCGCATGATCATATACTTCATCGAAAGACCGGTATCTACAATATCTTCCACTAAAATTACGTGGCGATCTTTAAGTTTTGCATCGATATGCTTGAGTTCCGTTACATTTCCTGACGAAACTTTTTCATCTCCATAACTGGAAAGCTTCATAAAATCGACTTCACAAGGGATTGAAACGTTTCGCATCAAATCGGCAAGAAAAATGTACGAGCCATTTAAAATACCAATGAAGATCGGGCGCTTATCTTCGTACTCTTTATCTAATTGTTCGCCCAACAGCGAGAGTCTTGCCTCAATTTGATCTTTGCTAATAAAGACCTTAAATATTTCACCTCTACATTCTACCTGATCAGGTAAATACAAACTCATAATTCTATATTTTTTCGATACAAAGGTATCGCTTAGTTGACTCGGTTACTTTGCAAGATTCGGCGATATTTCCGATCTGACCGTTCTTGGTTGGCTCCGGATATAAAATAGCACAAATAGTACCATCTGAATCACTTAATATCAAAGTTTCTTCCCGTTTTGCGCTATTGATTTTTCGATTTGTGACATGATCAGACACTTTTTGTGAACCTGACATCCCCAATGGATTAAAAACATCCCCATTTTCCCACTTTCTGAAACGAAGCGGCCACTTTAATGAAGCCTCATCAACAAACAATGTAGTGTGCGGTTCATCCGATATTTGGATCTTCCATTGTTCAACGATCGTTCCTTTTTCGGCCTCTTCTTTTTCTATGTTTTTCTCATTAAAAGGCTCCTCTTCTTCTGAATAATGCTTTTTCAGAATGATGGACTCCCGATCTTTGAACACAGTAACTTGGTTATCAACCGCAACTTTTTTGCCCGTTGGTGCACTTAGTAACTCAATCAATTGTAAAGTTTGACCTTTCGATAGTTTGACTTCCGATCTTTCTTCGATAAATCGTTTCAGTAATGCTCCTTGTAAACGTTCTGAGTGAGCGGAAATATCTCGCACCTGCAAACTATGAATTTCCTTATCAGCCGGCAGAAGTGCATCTAATGATTCGCCGTAAACTAAGGCCATCTCCGAGATAGTAGATAAATTTCCTTTCCAGCCTTCCACAAAACGCTCAAAAATCGGAAATACATCATTTCGAATTGCATTTCTGGCGTAATTACTTGTTTCATTCGATGCATCTGTTCGATACGGGATGTGCTCTTTTTCGCAAAAATCAATAAGGTCTTGTTTGGGTATTTTTAAAAATGGACGCCAAATAGATCTTGAGTCATCCCATTCGTTCATTGCTGAGAGTTTATCCAAACCACTACCACGAAGTATTCTAAACAAAACCGTTTCGAGCTGGTCGTCTTGATGATGAGCAACAGCAATTGCATCGGCATTATATTCTTTCTTAAGATCCTCAAAGAACTCATAGCGTGTATCTCTTGCCCATTGTTGAAAATTCCTCCCTCCAGGTGCTTTTCCCGGTCGAATTGAACAACCTTCAAAACCCCACATGGCGCTTACTTGTTCTACTAACTCTTGATCGCCGTTACTTTCCTCCCCACGTAATCCATAATTCACATGCACAACTAAACCATCAATGTTAAGTTTGTGCAAAGCATACAACAGCGCCATAGAATCAGCTCCTCCGCTCACTCCAATGATCAGAAAAGGCGAGGTTGAAAATGTCTGCTGTATATGTTTCTTAAGATTTGGAAGAATTGAGTCGGACTTTGACTTGCTCATGCGAAAAAGTATTCACTTCAAGAGCTTTATTCAACACCACTAAATGGCCAAGCTCGTTTATACCCATAAATTTATATTCCGAATCGAGTAACTCATCATTTACTTCCAGTGTTACCCATTTGCCGTAACCTATCAGCTTTTTGTTGATGCGTTTTAACAAATCAATATCCTGTGTGTTCCATAAACGATACAAGTATTCAATCCGAGTAAGTAAACGGGCTAACACTTCCTCTCGTTGATGTTTCTTATCATCTAGAATAGCAAGTGATGTAGCTGTTTCATTGAGCTTTTCATCGAACTTTCTTTGATTGATGTTAAAACCAATTCCGATAACCAATCGGTCTAAAACATCTCCTCTGAATACCGTTTCCGTTAATAAACCGCTAATTTTTTTACCGTTAACAAGCACATCATTCGGCCACTTTAACTGTGTATCTTGCTTAAGGTGTTCTTCAATGTAATCACTTACTGCAAGTGCACAAGCTAACGTAAGTATGCTTAAACGATCCCCTTTTTGCGGTTCAAAAATAATGGAAAAGGTCAGGTTTTGATGTGCTTCAATTTCCCAACTACGTTGATGTTGCCCTCTGCCTTCTGTTTGATTATCTGCTAGTACAATTGCTCCGTGAAAACGCTCCGTTTTCACAATTTGCTTGGCATAGGTATTGGTAGATGGGAGTTTTTGAAAATAAAAAAGCTCTCTACCTAGCCAGGAAGTTGAGAGCTTTTTATAAAATAAGTGTTGGTCGAACAATAGAATTATTTGCCTACTACAACAACCGAATCTTCGGTACCAAATTCGTTAGGCACGTAAGCATCGGCTTCGTAATCGTTTTCCCATACTTCGCCATCAATCAAGTATTTGAACTTGTATTCGTTTTCAGGCTTCAGTCGAACTTCAGTTTGGTAAACGCCGTTTTTCTTTTTCAGTTTTAGGGATTCGTAATCCCAATCGTTGAAGTCGCCTGCAAGTGCAACCTCTTTAGTTACGATTTCTGATGGTACAGAAAAAGTAACTTTACATACAGTTCTTTTTGGTGTGAATTTCTTTGTGAGCATCGGTATAAGGAGTTTTGTTAACTTTCGAACTATAATTATACCTATTTTATTTAGTATTCATCAAGGCGATGCCGTAAAGAAATTGTTAACTCAATAATAATGACTAATTTTATTAATTAATATTATCAATTAATCTAATATTATAAATCTTGGAAACGTTTCCCGGTTTAATGGTGCTAACTTTAATCGCAAAGCGATTAATTAAATAAGCGATAGGTTACTGTGAAAAAAGCGCTTTGAATTCAGCCTTAACTTGTTCAGCGCTCGAGCTATTTAACACTTTTTGTGCGAGCTGACGAAAAGATTCTTGCGAATTATTGCTCAAATGATGCTTTATTTTCGGAATTGAATGAGTAGCCATACTGAGCTCGCTCATCCCCATCCCAACTAATACAGAAGCACCAATAATATCTCCCGCGAGCTCTCCACAAACAGCAACCGGTATTTTATTGTTTCTAGCCGCATATACCGTTTGATGAATTAGCTGCCAAACAGCTGGATGTGTATGTTGATATAAAGAACATATTCGTGCATTACCGCGGTCTACTGCCAACGTATATTGGGTTAAATCGTTTGTACCAATGCTAAAAAAATCGATCTCCTTCGCAAATTGTGAAGCCAACAACGCTACACTTGGCACCTCTACCATAATCCCAAGTCGAATATGCTCATCAAACGCTATTTGTTGTACTTTTAAGTCATTTTTAACTGCATTAAGTACTTTTTTTACTTCTAAAATTTCTTGGACATCGGTAATCATCGGCACCAGAATCAGCACTCTTCCTTTATATTTTCCCGATATTTTTAGAATTGAGCGTAGTTGAGTTTCTAGAATCTCCCGTTCATCGAGCAACATTCTGATGCCTCGCCATCCCAAAAATGGGTTGTCCTCATCCTGATTATGGATATTAAGCTTATCGCCACCAACATCGAATAAGCGAACAGTTACCGGACCTTTAGTTTCTTTCAGAATTTTGCTGTAAAACTCAATTTGGGCTTCTTCTGCACGTTTTTCGAAACCACCATATAAAAGAGCTTCGGTTCGTAACAGCCCCACTCCCTCAGCTTTATTCTTTTTTACCAGATCAAGTTCCTGGGTGAATTCTACATTCGCTCTTAAATGAAATACAAAGCCATCGGTAGTGATAGACTCTTCATTTCCATGTAGAATTGCCTTTTTTTGTTTGGTTAATTCTCTGCTTCTTTTTTTAAACTGCTCCGATGTTTCCGTTTTTGGATTAACAATCACACTACCGGTATTACCATCAACAATTACATGATTTCCTGTACTTGTGTGTTGCACAGCATTTTTGGCAGAAACCACGCAAGGTATATCTAAAGATTGTGCGATAATTGAAGCATGTGAAGTAATGCCACCTTTATCCATCACCAGCGCACTTATCCCCATTTCGTAAAAATTGACAAGATCAGTAGGACTAATATCTTTTACTACCAAGATGGATTTTTTGGGGATCTTTTTTTGCTTCCCGTTTTCGCATGACAAATCGATAAGACGATTTCTGAGATTTTCAAGATCGACAATACGTTGCTGAAAAATTTCTGAACCACTTTCTCTCAGACGCTCTATGAATTCCCCGAATGTCTCAAAAACTGCAAAATCTACGCTAAACCGCTCTTTTTCGATTAGCCGGATCACTTTATCATCAATCTCAACATCAGAAACAATATGCTTTTGTGCTTCAAAAATCTCTCGGGTAGCTTTATCCAGATTTTTTGATAGCTCTTCAATTTCTTCCAGAAAGAGCGCTTTTGCCTTTTGAAATCGTTTGATGTGAGAGCGAACTTGAAGGGCTTTTATTTTTTTTGGTGCAACCGATCTGTTTGACTGATTCAACACATATGCCAATCCGATCGCAATTCCCTCACTGCCTGCTTGTCCCGAAATCCTAAATTCAGTGCCCCCTTGTTGCATGCTATTCGTCGCTCATGCCAAAATTATTATCAACTAAATCCACAATAGCTTCCATTGCTTCCTCTTCATCCGGGCCTGACACCTCGAACAACAACTCAGCTCCTTGTTCGGCGGCAAGTGTCATTACACCCAGTATACTTTTCCCATTTACTCTGTATCCGTACATGTGGATATAGAAATCAGATTTAAACGACCCGGCAAGCTTTACCAGAGCGGCAGAAGGTCTGGCATGCAAACCTGTACTGTTCTTAATAGTTACTGTTTTTTTAATCATACACCATATTATTTAGTGCAATTGAATATTACAAGGCTTAGACAAAATTGAACTGTAAACCTACAACTTATTTTAACCGATTTGCAGTAAACCTTTCGATCTATCTTTCTTACCTTTCCCGAAAATAAATTTAAGATTTTATGTCTGTTTCAGAAAAAGAAGCCCGCTACGTTGCTGATCTTGCAAGGCTACAGTTAACCGAACAAGAAGTAAGTTCACTTGCCAAAGATATGAACAATATACTTGGTTATATGGATCTTTTAAACGAATTGGATACCACTAATGTGGAACCTTTGGAGCATGTAATTGAATTAACATCTCGTTTTCGTCCCGACAAAGCAGAATCGCCACTTTCGCATGATGATGCTCTGAAAAACGCACCGGATGCCGATACCGACTATTTCCGAGTTCCAAAAGTAATCGAATAACTCCACCTCCATGTCCGATTTTTTCTATCGTCTTCCCCAAAAATGGCAACATATTGTTTCCGTTGCTATTCTATTCATCATACCACTTGTGCTTTTTTTCCAAACAACATTGGGTGGCAAAGAAATTCAACGCCACGACATCACCCAATGGCGAGCGGGAGCTGAAACAGTTATAGAATATCGAGAGCAGTTTGGTGAAGAGCCATTATGGGTAAACAACATGTTTGGCGGCATGCCTGCAGTTGTGGTATCCGTTAAAAAACAGGTTCCGCATCTCGATAGCCTAACCCAGGCGTTTCAAAACATTTATCCTGCTCTTCAATATTGGGTTTTGCTTACCGGCATGTATGTACTCTTAATTTTGATAGGATTTAGGCCTCTCAGCGCCGTTTTTGGAAGTTTATTATACGGGCTCACAACTTATTTCCCCGTAATTATAATGGCAGGACATACCTCAAAATTTTTCACACTAGCTTTTGTCCCTTGGACATTTGCAGGTTATTGGCTGATTACTCGATCTCCAAAAAAAATTGCCGGACTTCTTCTATTTACTGCTGCATTTGCACTAGAAGTTAGAGCGGGACATCCCCAGATCACCTATTATTTCATGTTTTTGATGGGAGCATTGTGGATATATGATAGTTTCAACTGGCTCAAAAAATCAGACTTCAAAAAATGGGGTATAATCACCGCAATGTTAATGATTGGTGGTGTGATGGGGATACTAAATAATGCTGAAATCACACTTTTCCAACAAAGCTATGCTCCACATAGTATCCGCGGCGGGTCCGATCTGTCTGGTACAACAGGATTAGATACAAATTATGCATTTGCATGGAGCCAAGGGAAAGCGGAAACACTTACACTTGCTGTACCAAATTTATTCGGAGGGGCTTCACCTGATTATTGGGGACCCAAGTCTTTCACTTCTGGCCCACACTATTTAGGAGCTTTAGCTGTATTTTTTGCTCTAATAGCACTGCTTCGAGTACGTCAAAAAGTGATGTATATATTCCTAGGAGTCGGACTCTTAGCCATTTTGTTTTCTTGGGGTGGCAATTTTGCACTTTTCAATAAACTGGCGTTCGATTACATCCCTTTCTTCGACAAATTTCGAGCACCTGAAACATGGTTGGTAGTTACTTCATTCTGTTTTTCCATTATTGCCGTTTTTGGGTTGGATTCTTTGATTGATTGGGTAGGCGAGAAAAAACTCACAATAAATAAACTCTATCCTGTTATTGGTGTAACATTAGGAGTTTTTGTGCTCCTATTTGTAACTGTAAAGAGTTTCGAATACATCCGCTTAGGTGAAGTCGAAAACATTGCTGCCCAAATTGCTCAACAAAACCAACTACCTGCTAACAACCCTCAGGTTATTGAACGAGCACGTAGTATAGTTCAAAATCAATTTGTACCTACCAGAATTGAGAAAGCGAATGCGGATTTATTTCGACTAGGACTATTTCTGATAGCTGGATTAGCTCTAACCTATGCTTATGTCACCAAGAGAATTTCTGCTTCTGTTCTTACGATGGGCGTAATATTATTTACAGCCATCGATATGATTTCGGTTGGTCAGCGCTATATGGACGAAACTAAATTTGTGGCAAACAATGCGAATGCCAAACGATTAATTGAAAGTCAACGTCGTCCACTTGATACTTTTATTCAAGAGAACATTTCTGATAATGGTGTATACCCATACCGAGTGTTTCCACTGCTTGACAACCCTTATTCCAATGCCATACCATCCTATTTTTATCCATCCTTAGGAGGCTATTCTGGAGCAAAACTTGCGCTGGCTCAAGATGTTATTATGAAATCCGGTGAGCCAATGTTTGGTGGTCAATTTGGTATTAATCTTGATTTGCTTGCAGTATTGAATACAAAATACATTACCTACAATCCAGGACTTCAGATACCAGGGGTTACACCTGTTTATTCCGGAAATGATGGAGTTGTATATGAAATCGAAAATGTACTTCCAAAAGCATTTTTTGTTGAGCAGGCAATTACCGTAAATGACCCGAGTGAAGCCTATGAATATTTATTCCCGGGAAGATTGGATTTTGCTCGCTCAGCAGTGGTTGAAAATTATACACCCGAAATAATTCCGGATTCTACTGCCAGTGTTGAATTCACTTCTTACACAGGCGCAGAAATGACTTTACAAATCTCGAGAGAAACTCCCGGGTTTCTAGTTATCAGTGAGATTTATTATCCGGATGGTTGGATAGCCACACTTAATGGTGAAGAAGTTCCTATTTATAAGACCAACTACCTGTTGAGAGGTCTTCAGATTCCAGCCGGTGAGCATATACTAGAACTAGATTTTCGACCGTCAGCATTTTATACCGGTGTAAAACTTTCGTGGATGTCTTTGGTTTTTCAACTTTCGCTTGGGATATTTTTGGTAGTCAAAAGATTTACCAACACCAACGATAGTGAGTAAAAAAAAGGTTTTAATTATTACTTACTACTGGCCGCCAAGTGGAGGTGCGGGCGTTCAACGGTGGGTAAAGTTTTGCAAGTATCTTCCACAACTTGGATTCGAACCCATTGTACTTACCGTTAAAAATGGAACTTATCCACTAATAGATAAAACACTTTTAGAGCAAGTTCCAGAAAATCTTGAAATACACCGTTCTAAAATTATTGAACCGTACTCGATTTTTGGAGCTTTGACCGGTAAAGGCAAACTTGAAGTATCTGAGCCTGCCACTGCTTTTTCAACTAAGAATGAAGGATTAATAAAAAAACTGGGTGTTTGGATTCGTGCAAACTTCTTTATTCCTGATGCACGAAGATTATGGGTCCCCTTCGCATTTATCAAAGCAAAGGAAATAATCAAAACACATCAAATTGATACCGTTATAACTACGGCACCACCGAACTCTACACATTTAATAGGTACAAGGCTTAAAAAAGCTATGCCTCAGCTAAAATGGATCATGGATATGCGGGATCCGTGGTCAAAGATTTTCTTTAACGAAACCATCCCTAGATCTACATTTTCTGATCGCGTGGATGTGAAGTATGAAAAAGAAGCATTACAACTTGCTGATGAAGTTATCGTAGTTTCAGAAAGTATGGCAAAGCTTCAACAAACAGTATTTTCCAGAAATTACCTTGTATTGCCTAATGGCTTCGATCATGAGGACTTCCCCAAAATACAAGAGGCTAAAACAGGAGAAAATTTCGTCATTAAATATGTTGGGAGTATGACGGAATCGGCAATTCCTAGAACTTTTTTTTCTGCTCTACAATCTCTGAAAGTGAATGGACTCAAAAATTTTGAATTGCAATTCTTTGGGTCGATTAATAATACTGTTAAGGATATTCTAGAAACTTCCGACATTAATGACAATGTTACTTTTCATGGATATGTGCCTCATCAGCGAGCCAAAAAAGAAATGCAAACAGCTGATTTATTATTACTCGTAATCCCTAAAACAAGAAATAACGAATTAATTTTAACGGGGAAACTATTCGATTACATTGCAGCTGAAAAACCCATTTTTTGTATCGGGCCAATCCCCGGAGACGCTTCTGATATCATAAAAAAATATGAACTGGGTTACTCTTTTTGCTACGATCAAGAACAGGATATACATGACGCTTTAAAACAAATGATGACCGGTAGTGAAGTTCCCTATAAAAAGTGGAAATACTCTTTCAGTGATCACCCCTTTTCGAGATTAAGTCTCACAAAACAGCTTGTTAAAATTATTCAATGACCTTCTATCAACGTTACGTATTAGAAGAATTTTGCTCGATGTATGACATCGAAATGGCTACGATTCAGGAGCTAATTAATCAAAAAAGACTTCAATTAACCGATAAGAGTGGATCATTTTTTTCGTCAGAGAATGTAAGACCTGAATTGCTTACCTGGATAAATTGCCTTGATAGACAAATACCTGTATTGTTTACCGACAACAACGACCTTCCGGTAATTGAAATTCGAAATGATTCAGTTTGCTTAAACTTTGACATTATAGGATCTGCATTTTACTTCTTAAGCGGTTGGCAGGAAATCAAAAGTACTGTCCGAGATACTCATGGAAGGTATCCATTTAAAGAAAGTTTGCAATATGAACTCAATATCACAGAAATTCCTGTAGTTAACTATTACTTTCACATTTTAAAGGACGCACTCCAAAAGGCTTTAGGCACTCAATTTGCTCTAAGAAAACACATACCAAACGCTATCCAGGTATGCTTATCACATGATATTGATAAAATTAACTCAGGCTGGCTTGAGGGTGGTTTCTCTGAATTAAAAAAAGGCAGCTATGGGTCAGCATTTTCGCTTTTACTGAACAAGTTATTTGGTAAAGACCCTTGGGATAATATTTCTGAGATCTTAGCACTTGAACTAACTCTGAATGTGCCTTCAACTTTTTTCTTTTTACCATCTAAAGGAAATGGAAATGCGGATTATCGTATTAATCAGGTTTTACCAAGCTTTGAAGAAATTATAGCTGTTAAATCTGAGGTTGCCTTGCATGGCAGCCTTGGCTCTGCACATTCCAGCGACAATTTGAATAAAGAGATCGATCAGTTTTCAAAAAAAATACAAGGAAATCGTTTTCATTTTTTGAAGTACGAACCAAGAACTGTAGGAACCACTCTTGATGCAGTAAATATTAGATATGATGGTAGTTTTGGATTTGCAGAGCATGTTGGGTTCCGCCATGGGGTCTGTCATCCATTTCACCCATTTAATCCGGATACAAGCACACGTCATTCTTTTCTGGAGATTCCACTTTCCATCATGGATACTACACTTTCTTTCGCATCTTATATGCTGCATGATGAGCAAAAAAACTCAAAAGTGGATCGTGTGATTTCTGAAGCAGAGAAATTTAATGGCATAGTTAGTATCCTATGGCATAACAATTACTTTTCTAATTATAAATATACAGGATGGAAAGACCGCTACATTCAGCTTGTTACACGCCTGAAAAATAAGAACGCTATATTTTATACTCATGAATCTTTAGCAGACATCTATAATGCCTAGCCTTGCTTATCAGACATATAGAGCCGCAAATGCTGGTTTAGGAGTACTAGAAAGGTTTGTAAAAACTAGTGACAATCTCCCATCCCCAGTGTTTATCATCGGTGCCCCCAGGAGTGGTTCTACACTTATTTATCAGGCTGTTGTGGCCGAATTTGGATTTAGTTACTTGTCGAATCGGCATTGCACGTGGTTTGGGGCACCATGGCTCATTGAGCAATATACAGACGCTCTTTCCAACTATCGAAATAGCTTATCGTTTGATTCGAAGTTTGGAGGTACTAAAGGGTGGTATTCTCCATCAGAGTGTGGCAATTATTGGTATAGATTCTTCCAAAAACATCCTCAATTTGTTAGTAAAAAATCATTTTCTGAAAAAGCAGCAAAGGCGCTCCAACAGTCGGTAAGTGTACTGAGTAAGTCAGCTAATAAACCGATTTTATTTAAAAATTTGATGAATGTTTTACGCCTTGAACCATTACTTGATGTGTTTCCAAACGCATTATTTATCGTCATAGAAAGAAGTCCGATAGATATTGCGCATTCGATACTAGAAGCTCGTTTTAAACTATATCAGGATTATAATGAATGGTTTTCTGTTGAGGTGCCAAACATACAAGCTCTTAAAAACGAACCACCAGAAGTTCAAGTAGTTGAACAGATACGTAGTATATATCAGCTGATTCAACGGCAAGCAAGTACACACCCGAGTCAATTCATGACTCTAAACTATGAGCAATTTTGTGCTACTCCCAATAAAGTCATTGAAAAGCTACAAGAGTTCTTTGAAAAGCATGATCTTAACACAGACCAAATAAGTCTTTTACCTGATTCCTTTTCATTACGAAGAGAAGTGAGGATCGAGAAATCACTTTATCAATCGTTGCAAAATTATTTGGCAGAGTACCCAATATCACTATGAGTGAACAAAAAGAATTAACAAACTGTATTTTCCAGAAATCCTGGTGGCTTGATGCTGTTGCACCCGGACAATGGAAAAGTATAGAGGTTGAGAAGGGAGGAGAAATATTCGCTAGAATGCCTGTAGTTTTATCGTCACAACTAGGGCGTAAAATTTCCGTAATGCCGCTTTTTACTCAGGTATTAGGTCCTTGTTTTAAACCATTACCTGGAAAAGAATCGTCCGTGTTATCAAAAGAAAAGGAATTGATGACCGAGCTAATTCATCAGTTATCAGAAGTTGATTACTTCAAACAGCGTTTTCATTATTCAATCACAAACTGGTTGCCATTTTATTGGAACAAATTTGAACAAACCACTCGGTACACTTACGTACTCGAAGACATTTCTGATCCCGAAGAAGTCTGGAAAAACATGCAAGGAAATATCCGTCGGGAAATTAAGAAAGCCAGAAGTCTTATGAGTATATCTCAAAGCGATGACATCGAGTTAATGTGGAAATTTCATTGCTTGAATTTTGAAAATAACAGTGCGCCAGAAGGTACACTCAACGATTTTAAAAGAGTGTATAAAGCTTGCAAAGAGCATGAAGCCGGTCAAATTTTTATTGCTAATGATGAGTCTGGTAAGACTGTTTCTGCACTATTTATAGTTTGGGATGAGCATGCTGCCTATTACTTATTCGGCGGTACCGATGATACCTTTAAGAATACCGGAGTTTTTAGCTTTTTGATGTTTGAGGCCATAAAGTTTGCATCAACGAAAACAAAGGCTTTTGATTTTGAAGGCTCTATGATTGAATCAATTGAGCGTTTTTACCGCGGTTTTGGGGCAACTCAGAAACCTTATTTTCATATTTCAAGAAGCCGTGGTGTATTTAAGCTATTAATGACGCTGAAAAACCTTTTTTAGGTTTGTCTTAAAGTTTCTGAAAGGTACATCTCTCCGATTGTTTTATATGCAAACTTGTGTTGTATAGCTTCCGAGATTTCTTTGTTATTAAATCGAAGTTGCCCATCAACGGCTGACGATATAACCTTTGCCCAATCCTGAGGGGTATTAGTTGGCACAAACACTCCATTTTTTTGATGCACAAGTTCTTTAAGTACGGCCAGCTCACTTACTATACACGGAAGACCTGTACTCATAGCTTCGGCTAATACTACTCCAAAGGTTTCTCTTTCGGTTGCTTGTAATAAGAAATGAGCTTCTTGCATTCTTTTTGCAATGATCTCTTTCGGTTGACCACCCAGAAATATAATGTCGCATTCTAGATTTAATTTATTCACATATTCTTTTAAATGCTCCTGGCCACCACCTCTACCAATAAACACTAATTCCATTTTCGACTGTATTGTTTTAGGCAAAAGGTTTATTGCTTCAATTAGAACATCCGGACGTTTGTGGCTCTTTTTTTTTGCTAACCAAAAATTAGTAACACATAAAAATTTAGTTTTGTTTGTGTGTGAGCGTTCTGAGTATTTAAATATGTTTGGATTCACAACATTTGGTACCACAACAGTATGTACCTCTTTGCCGGCATATCCTTCAATTTGATTAGCTAGAAAATCAGAAACGGGGAAAACTGCATCTGCTTTTTTATAAACTTCCTTACCAATTTTCTGATAATAGGGCTTATTAAACACCCACTTTAAATTGGTCCAATGCTCGGTAATATAATGTGGTTTTCTCAACTCCTTTGCGAGTTTATGCCCTAAAAAAGCCGCTGGGTATATCACATTTGAGTGGACATAATCAATTTTATGCCCACTTAATTTATCTGAAATCACCGTCTTTAATACTCTCCACAAATACCACCAATTTGCATTAATCACATCAGAAAATCGGGATTTCAAAAAAACAGAAAGTACTTGAATACCATCTTTTTGATAACGTTCAATTTCTTTCTCTAAAATAAAATTAGTACTCTTTTTTGCTGCTATTCTAATAATGGTTACATCTGCCCCTGCTGATTTCAGTGCCAAAGCGTGCTCATGTACAAATATAGAACCTGCTGGATTTTCTTTTGTAGGGTACCAATTTGTTAAGAAAAGAATTTTAGGAGATTGTTTACTGCTCATATTAGTTCCCAAAGTAAACGGCAATTCGATCAATTAACTTGATGTTGCGCAAAGGTCTTAAGTAATATTTAATCGTAGACCGTAGTAAACCAAGCTTTAACTTAACTATTTTTCTACTGACCTTTGCCGAATACGCTTTATTGGTATACGTATTAAAATCTTCAAGTATTTGGATATATCCGGCTACTATCTTCTTCCTTTTTTGATAGGTCATCCTCGCCGTCCAAGATCCTTCGGTTCCAGCTCGATATGCGGCTGTAATTTCATCTAAATAATAGTAATCTCCTTTTGTGCCAAGGTATAACATCAAAGGGGTGTCGCCTACGATCGCTTCGAAATACCAGTCAGGTAATTCCTGTACGTACTCTGACCTAAATATCATAGTAGCTGATGTCATAAATCCGCCAGCTGGTCGAATAGCGTCATACACGGTATAAATTCGATTTCCCGGTCGTTTTTCTGGTTTAAGCACATCCGATTTTCGTATCGTCTTACCATCTTTTTCAAAATAATAAATGTGTGCGGCTGTAAAGCACATTGAACATTCAGGATGATTTTCTAATACATCGATCTGTTTTTGTAGTTTATGTGGATCTTCCCAAAAATCGTCACCCTCACAAACTGCGATATACTTACCAGTTGCACTTAAGAGATTATAGCTAAAGTTAAATCTACCCGATGGCTCACCCAACACACTGATATTATTTTCCCTAGAATGAAGAAGCAGCTTTATTTTTTGTGGATATTTATCCGCATACTCTTTGCAAATTTTTCGGGTTTGATCGGTTGAAGCATCTTCACCAATTTGTATTTCGAAATCAAAATCAGTTTGCTGCTCAAGTATACTGTCTAAGCATTTACTTATATACTTTTCATGATTGTACGTAAGTACACAAACCGTAACCAAAGGTTGTGAAATTTCTGGTTCGCTGTAAATCGAAACAGGTACTTTTTGATATTCTTCTATAAAATTTTTGAACCCTTTAAACTCCATAGCTACTTCCAACAATCAATCTATATAGGTTTCGAGTGAAGTCCCCTTCAGTTCATTTTCTATTTGTTTAACAATATAATCGGGTAATTCGCCCTGCCAGTCATCGTCGGTTTTTCGCTTTTTGAACACGCTATATCTATGGCCGTTTTGTACCTGCTTGCTTTTAGCAATAAATTCAATGCTTTGCTGATGAAGCTCAAGACCGCAAAATTTGAACATCATTTTCGAAATTGAAACCGGATCATTGAGTAGCTCATCGTAAGTAACAATTATACATTGCTCGGGAAATGATTGTTCAAGTTTTTGAAATAATAATGCTACCTCCTTCCATTTTTCAAACCCATTAAACTCTTCAATTTTTCCATCATTTTTTTTTGGTGCAAATCGCCACTCATCATTTAACTTCCAACCTAAATCGGGCCGAAATTCCTTTGGTGCTTTGTACCAAGAGTATATAGTAGCCATAGGGTTTCTGATCAACCCAACTACCTTTAGCTCACTATCAACACGTAATGCATTTTCAAGTATATGATGATAGCGCACTTCTTTATATGCGATGGCATTAATAGCCATTTTATTGAATTCCGGTACAATTCCTGCTTTCTTCGTTTCATCTTGATTGATGAACGCATCATCAGATTCTTCTAGTTTTTGGAAAAAAGAAAGTATGTTTTGTTTAGTAGCATCTGCATTTAGATAATTTTTAAATGCATAGGAAAACAGTGGTTGATAAGCATATTTTACATTAGGATGAGAATCAAAAATGGCTCCCAACCATGTTGACCCACTACGAGGCACACTATGTATAGCTATTCGTGCTTTCATTGTAAGGTATATTCTTTCAGGTAAGCCTGAATTTGGTCAGGTGCATTGAACATCATTACATCTATCATAGAAAGTCCGGGTTCAGCATCCCCGTTAAAATGTGGATAGGTAGGCAATTGTGGTTTTAAGAAAAATAATTCAATACCTGAATTGGAGAAATACTCTTTCTCGTAAAGTTGCCTTCCATTTATTGAATTCACGTATATCGACCCCTCCTCCCTTTTTGTGATTTCAATTAAACGTTCGGCTCTTTCTAAACCTCTAGTATTAGCATGTGCTTCTGATGAAATCTTAAACTCTGTGTCAATACCAATATAACTTGCAGACTCTAATATGCTTTGGATAGCCAATTGAGAAATTGATGAATAGTTCTTAGTCAGTACTTTTGTACATATATCAAAAACCTGATCAAAGAATGGCGCGCCACCATATACAGCTTGTAATGTCTTAATAATCTTACGCTTATTGTGTTTTCCTAATGCTAGTTGTGTTTCATTAATTAGCCTATTCGGACTCACATTTTTACATGGTATAGTTATGAATCTAGCTTTACCATTAATTAAAATATTATTCCGATTAATCCACCCTCCTTTTATAAAGTTTACATCATCGTAAAAAACAAAGGTATCAACAGCATTTATCAATTGAAAATAACCGAGATACGGGAAAAAATATGGTTGCATAACCGCAACTTTCTTCATCATTTACTCAATTCTCTTGTTATAATTTTGATGATTACTTTTTGATCTTCGAGAGATAACTGATTATACAATGGTAAGCACAAGATTCGGGAAGCAATATCCTCAGAAATAGGCGCAGTACCATCAACATATGAAAGGGTGTTTAGAGAAGGATAAAAATATCTGCGGGTAAAAATTTGCTGTTCCTCTAGGCTCATCATTACCTTTAAAGCAACCTCTTCCGACTCAAAAATCACCGGGAAATAAGAGCAATTCACATCGCTATCTGCTTGATGCTTCTGAAATAGAACGGGAGAATCACTTAGTTGCTGTTTGTAAACCTCGAATTGCTTTTTTCTTGTAGCTATAACTTCTGTCATATAAGAAAGCATAGTTAGCCCCATCGCTGCGTGGTATTCAGAATTCTTACCGTTAATGCCAACACCGTTAAATTTTTCCGGACCATCGTGTCCAAAATTTCGCATATAAAACATTCGTTTTAATAGCGTTTCGTTTTCGGTAAAAATACCACCACCTTCGATGGTGTGATATATCTTTGTAGCATGGAAGCTGGCGGTGGAAATATCTCCATACTCGAAAACAGACCTGCCTCGAAATGTGGAACCAAAGCAATGTGCGGCATCATAAATAACTGTTAGATTATGCCGATCAGCAATTTCAGTAATTGCGTCAATATCACAAGGATTTCCAAATACATGGGTGGCTAAAATAGCTGACGTTTTATCGGTAATTGCATCTTCTATTTTTGCAGGATCGAGATTTAAAGTTTCTGGATCGATATCTACATAAACAGGCTCGAAATTTTCCCAAACAAGAGCTGAGGTGGTAGCAATATAAGAAAAAGGTGTGGTAATAATTTCTCCCGATAAAGCTGCCGCTTTTAATGCTATTTGGATAGCGATGGTTCCATTACCAACATACAAACAATTTTTGACTCCAAGGTGAGACTTAAGTTTTGATTCAAGCTCATTTACAAGCGGACCATTATTCGTCAACCACTCCCTTTGCCAAATTCCAGCCAATAATTGCTGATACTCTGCTATTGGAGGTAGAAATGGTTTAGTGACCGGGATCATAGTTTAACTTTCTTCAATAATGAAATTCTTGGGCTGAAGATATAGACTAAATCTTTAAATGCCTGTGGTTTTAACACCAAACTTGTAGCCCCATAAACCATAACTCCGATACTAACCAAGACAAGTAGTTTTAAAGGCATAAATTCAATAGTAACAAAACTCGAAACAAATACCATTAATATCATAGGGATTGACACGGAGAAACCAGAGAAATTGTCCACAAATTGTTGCCAGCGGGTGTAATTTAATAGCTTTGCAGTATAGGTCATGTTAATATAAAGTGACACATATGAACTAATTACCTGCGCAATTATAAGTCCATAGAATCCATATTGCAGTCCAATTACAATAGCCAGAATAACCCCGATTTTTTTATAAATCTCTAATCGAAGAATTAAGTCGGTACGATTCAGGATTTTTAAAATATCAATATTTAATAGATGTAGGTGATATATAGCTCCTGAAAAAACCAATAATTGTAGAATTGGGATTGCTCCAATCCACTGCTCTCCCGCAACAGTTAATATGAATGGTTCTGCTACTAAACCAAGTCCTGCCAAAGCTGGAAAAATAACATAAGAAGTGGCTTTCATAATCTTTATATAAGCCGCCTTTAACCGTTCTTTATCTTCTTTTACTTTCGATAACGTAGGGTAAAATACTTTTGCCATTGAACTGACAAAACTTTCGGAAACCACATTTTTTAAATTCGTTGCTTGATCGTAAAAACCAAGCAATGTACTTGAGTAAAGTTTCCCAATGATAATTTTATAAACATGAACAAAAGTGATATTCAGTAGCCCTGAAATCATCAAGTTGGATCCGAAACCAAATAGTTTATTAAACGATTGTCTATTAATGAATTTACTGGGTATCCATGGGTGAACGAACCAGTATAAGACCGAATTAATAAAGGCTAGTAATATCATTTGAGTTGCTAGTGCCCACACTCCGAAATTATTGAATGCAAGTACAACTGCCACAGTACTCGATATAGTTGCTCCAATAAGATTTATATAGGCTTGAGTTCGGAAGTTGATTTTATGGATAAAGTGAGCTCTCTGAATTATAGTAATGGCGAAAAAAATCATCGACAAACCCATATACCTTGAAAGAGCCGTTAATTCTGGTTCTTCAAAGAAAATGCTGATCCACGGTGCAGAAATCCACAGTATACCATACATCGCAAATGCCATAATCAAATTCACATAAAAGGTAGTACTCTTATCCTCATCTGTGATAGTTTTTTCACGAATCAGCGCCTGACTAAACCCACTTTCAATCATCACATTTGCCAAAGCAAAAAACACTGCTATCATGGCAATCAATCCATAATCATCTGGGCTTAGTAAACGAAGTAAAAATAATGCAGCACCAAATTGAATAACCTTACCACCATACTTTTCAAGTATCGACCAAAAAATACCGCCTAAAGCTTTTTGCGATAATGACTCCGACTCTGGGATTGGATCACTCAAGTACTAATACGTCTGTTTTGTTAGATGTGCTCTTAAAGATGATAAGGATTTTCACACAGCTTATCAGCCTTGGCAGATATTTAGTTCTGTGCATTGTATCTTAACAACGTAATTTTTAAAACCTACGTATGCCAAAAACGAAGTATAGTACCCACCTCGGTATGGTGGACATTTTACCCGGTGAAGTTGAAAAATGGAGAGCTCTTGAAGAAATTATTCATGAAGAAGCTGCTCGATATAACTTCGAAGAAATCAGGACTCCGATTATGGAGCAAACCGAACTGATTAAGCGTGGTGTAGGGCAACTTACAGATATTGTTACCAAAGAGATTTTTGCATTTACAAAGGGCGACAGCCATTATGTGCTTCGGCCCGAACTCACAGCACCGGTAGTTCGTGCATTTGTGCAACATCATTTAGCACAGCGTGGTGGAGCGCAAAAACTGTACTATATCGGACCAATGTTTCGGGCAGAACGGCCACAGAAAGGTCGTCAGCGACAATTTCACCAATTTGGATTGGAAGTAATTGGCAGCGACGATCCAATCGCTGATGTAGAGTGCATTTCTTTTATGATGCGTATTTACCAACGAATTGGGATCAAGAACTTCACGCTTAAATTAAATTCGGTGGGCGATCCGGAAAGCCGAGAAGCATACAAATCGGTATTACGTGAATATCTGCGACCAAATTTCGAGAAGCTTAGTGAACTCTCGAAAACTCGCTTCGAGAAAAATCCAATGCGTATTCTCGATTCAAAAGAACCCGAAGATCAGGAGTTTATCCAAAATGCGCCGGTGATTAGTGATCATCTCAATGAAGACTCTGCAGAGCATTTTAAATTGGTGTGCAAGTATTTGGATATGCGAGGCATTGAATATGTAATCGATCCATTACTCGTTCGCGGAATGGATTATTACACCCGTACTGCTTTTGAGCTAACCAGTCCTGATTTAGGCTCGCAGGATGCACTTGCAGGTGGTGGCAGGTATGATTTACTGGTAGAAGAAATTGGTGGGCAACCGACTCCCGCCGTCGGATTTGCAGCAGGAATGGAGCGCTTACTCATTGCCTGCGACGAGCTAGGCATTCAACTAGCAGACGAAAAATCGATTGATGTATTTATGGTTTGTTTAGGTGATGCAGCCAGAGATTGGGTGATTGGCCAGCTTCCAACTTTCAGAGAACACGGTATTTCTACTACTATGGATTATAAAGGACGCTCGATGAAGGCTCAGATGAAGGAGGCGAATCGACAGAATGCGCGGTTCGCACTTATTGTGGGTGATAATGAATTGGAAGCCGGAAAATTTGTCTTCCGAAACATGATTGAAAGTACCGAACAGCAGTTATCTGTGGATGAAATTATCGCTCAATTTAAAGACTGATTTAAATTGATTTTTCTATTCGTACTCAAGTTGAGTTTTGAGCTGATCAATGTCTTTGGGGTAGCCTAAAATCGAAAGAATATCGCCGGATTGAAGTTTCGTCTTCCCTTTTGGTATGATGATTTCGCTGTTTCGTTCGATTATGGTAACCAAACACTCACCGGGCAAATCAAGATCCATTAGACGTTTACCGATCCAGTCTTCCACTTTGGTATGCTCAACCAGTCGAATGTTTATGAATCGCTCGTCGGTTAATAATACCTGCTTCATCGCCTTTTCGATTTTCGCACTTTTCCAACGCTCGAGGAATCCCTCTGCTTCAATTAGTTCTGCCAAATGCCCAATAATTCGCATGTGAAGAAGAGGCTTATCTTTTGGAGTGGCTAAGAAAATAATAGCGAATGCCTTTTTATCTTCTTTATCCAACTTGAATTCGATCCCCTTGGAAGAGTGAACTGCAAGCATTTCCGGAATCTTCACCTTATTCAACTGTACGTATTTGAAGAAAACGCCATCTTTCATTTCGATGAAATTATCTTCAAAATCGGTTAAGTGTGCGCGAAGCATATCACGATCAAGCTTTAATCGCTGATTTAGCATCAATGTGGATCTCAGCATCAACCGTTCAATGTCGGTTTGATCCTCTTCCACATGCATCATTATTGATCGAGCAATCACTTCCTGATAAGTAAGAGAGTTGTTCAGATTTTTTTCGTTGATGATGGTCATCAATTCGTGCTCTAGTGCTTCATATCGTAGCTGACCCAATCGCGCATGGATATGGTAAATGGCTCCTTGTCGTTTCACGTTTCCGTGCGCATAGTAGAAATACCATCCGATACAGAAGATTATGAGCGTACCGGTCAATCCAACTGCCAATAATCCCATTTCTGCCACTAACCATAAAGAAATGATCATTCCCGCAATTTGTAACCAAGGATATAACGGCGATTTGTAACCGGGTTTATACGCCTCGATTCTACTTTCCCGCATTACAATAACGGACAGATTAAGCAGACAGAACAACAATAACTGAAAAGCACTTGCTAGTTTCGCTACCGCTTCCACATCGAACAGAAGCAGAACTGCCGCCATGATTAATGTAGTGGCAATAACAGCGATATGAGGGGTTTTAAACTTTCCTATGTTTTGGAAAATTGGGCTTAGCAAACCATCACGACTCATTGCCAACGGATATCGAGAAGCAGACATGATGCCGGCATTTCCGGTTGAAGCAAAAGCAGCGATTGCTGCAATAACAATGAGTAATAATCCTACTGATCCGGGCAAGAACGTCATTACCCGCTCACCGGCATCAGCAACCGGTGTAAGGCTATCGAAAAGTTCATCAGCAGGCAAAACTTTTATCATTATAAAAACACCAACTACATACACTACACTAGCAGTAACCAAAGAGAGTATCATACCCAGAGGAATGGAACGATCCGGATTTTGAACTTCCTCGGCAATACTAGCCACTTTAGTAAGTCCGGCATACGACACAAAAACTAAACCAATGGTTGCCACAAATCCATTAATACCATTCGTAAAGAAATTCTGATCTCGAAGTGGTGGCAGGAAATTGTCGGTTCCATAAATGAAATTAAGCCCCATTATGAGGAAATAAGCCATAATCAGCACTAAAGCAGCCACTAAAACTCGTTGAAGAACCGCAGTTTCTTTAGCACCAAATACGTTCAATAATCCAAATGCAAAAGTAAGCACCAACGCCAGCGGAAGCATAGGTACATCCACAAAAATTGTGAGATAGGCTCCCATACCAATTAATGCAAAGGCGCTCTTAAATATTAATGCGAACCAAGAACCAAGCCCTCCAATGGTTCCCATTAATGGGCCCAAACTCCTATCTAAAAAATAATATGCACCCCCGGCTTTTGGCATCGCAGTAGAAAGTTCTGCCACACTAAGCATCGAGGGTAAAATCAGAAAACCGGCTGCCAAATAGGCAAATGCTACCGAGTTCCCAGTTTCCATAGCAGCAATTCCGGGAAGCAGGAAAAAACCAGAACTAAACATGGCCCCCGTGCTAACAGCGTATACATCATATACAGTAAGTTTTTTCGATAGCTTATCGTGGGTCATTCCAAAGAATCTTTTTTATGCGTGCGATTGCCTTCCGGCCAATAATACACTTAATAATCGATAATACTGATTAGTATCTGAAGTAAATGCTAATTGCAGCTATTTAACTAAGCTCTATTATCGATTAGTAAAACTTTAGCAATGATTGATTAAGAATCAAGCTGTTGTTTAAGTACCTCTATATCTTTTGGATATCCCAGAATGGATAGTACATCACCGGATTTAAGCTTCGTTTTTCCTTTTGGAATTACAATATCACCATCCCTTTCTATGATAGCGATCAAACATTCACCGGGCAAACTTACATCCATAATCGCTTTATTTATCCAATCTTCAGACGGGGTATGCTCTTGAAGACGAACATTTATAAATCGCTCATCCGTGAGCAGCACGTTCTTCAGATCTTTTTCGTTTTCTGCTTTTTCCCATCTTCCTAAGAATTCTTCGGCTTCAATCAATTCTGCCAAATGCCCAATAATGCGCATATGCAGCAGTGGTCTATCTGTCGGGGTTACCAGAAAGATCAGAGCAACTGCCTGTTCTTCTTTGCCTGCCAATTCTATCTTAATTCCTTTTTTGGATTGAATGGCAATCATTTCGGGGATGGCGATGTTATCTGCCTGCACGTATTTGAAGAACACCCCTTCTTTTAACTTAGTAAAGTTTTGAGATACATCCAGAAGTCGGTCTTTTAAGAAATCCCGTTCTAAATTCAATCGTCGATCTAACTGGATGGCGGCTTTGGAAACCAATCGGTTAAAATCTGTTTGTTGATCAGAAGCCTGAATTACCGTTGCGCGTGCTATCACTTCCTCGTAAGTAAGTGCGCTATTTAGATTTTTCTCGTTAAAGATGGTCATTAATTCATGTTCCAGGGCTTCGTATCGAAGCTGACCCAACCTTGCATGAATGTGATAAATCGCACCCTGACGCTTCACTTTACCATGCGAGTAGTAGAAATACCAGCCAATACATATGATGATCATCGTGCCTGTTAACCCAACGGCAAGTAATCCCATTTCAGCCACTAACCATACCGATATAATCATACCGGCAATTTGCACCCACGGGTACCAAGGCGATTTATAACCCGGTTTATAGGCTTCGATCTTACTCTCTCGCATCACAATTACCGAGAGATTGATCAAAAAGAAAAGCAATAACTGGAAGGCACTAGCCAGCTTTGCGACGGCTTCCACATCAAACAGTAGTAAAACAAGCAGCATTACGCCTGTAGTGATTAAAACGGAAATATGCGGAGTGCCAAACTTTCCAATCTTGCCAATTTTAGCGCTCACCAAATTATCCCGGCTCATAGCCAAAGGATACCGTGAAGCTGACATAATTCCGGCATTTCCGGTGGAGGCGAAGGCCGCGATTGCTGCAATAACAACTAGTAACAATCCCGAATTACCGGGTAGAAAATCCAGAATTACCTTACCTGCATCCGCAACCGGTGTAAGGCTTGCAAATAACTCATCAGCTGGAAGAACATTTACCATGATATAAACACCGGCTACATACACCACACTCGCTGTAAGTAGAGATAGCATCATACCCAAAGGAATTACTTTATCTGGATTTTGAACTTCCTCGGCTATACTTGTGGCTTTTGTGAGTCCGGCATAAGAAACAAAAACCAACCCAATAGTAGCTACAAATCCATTAATCCCATTTGTAAAGAAATTCTGCTCTCTCATTTCGGGCAGGGGATTTTGCGCAATGTACATGTAGTTCAAGCCTTGAATTACAAAAAAGGCCATAATTACCACTAACGAAGCCACTAAAATACGCTGGAGTAGCGCTGTTTCTTTAGCGCCAAAAATATTGAGCAACCCAAAAGCAACGGTTAGCACCAAGGCAAGAGGTAAGATAGGTAAATCAACAAAGAGCGTTAAGTACGCGCCCATCCCAATAAGAGCGAATGCACTTTTAAACACTAAAGCTACCCAGGAGCCCAGACCGCCAATAGTACCGATTAATGGCCCCAGACTTCTATCCAGAAAATAGTACGTACCTCCGGCTTTGGGCATGGCTGTCGAAAGTTCTGCAACGCTAAACATTGAGGGTAAAATGAGAAATGCAGCAGCCAAATAAGCTAAATAAACCGCGTTACCGGTTTCCATTGCCGCTAAGCCGGGTAAAAGAAAAAACCCAGAGCTGAACATTGCACCCGTACTTACCGCGTATAAATCGAAAAGCGTAAGTTTTTTTGATAGTTTTGCCTTAGTACCTGCCATAAATTTTCTGTTTGCACTATGGTTAAAAAAGCTTGTACGAATAGATAAGTAATTTTTCAGAACACTAGTTCCTACTTTTTGATGGAAGTGAAATTATCTCATCCTGCCTGAAAATATATTACTTAGCCAAATTTTATTCTTCTCAAGCACCAAGATTTTTCGAAATTTGGTGCGAGTATAGCGACCAAAAGACACCGTTCTGTTTATTGTAACCAATTATAGCTCGGGATTTTAGAGAATCTTCTATACTTCTAAGTGATTATTACTTCCTTTGAAACAACTTCAAATCGAATCTACTGTTTAGAAACCCATTTCTAAGTGAATAATATAAAGCAAAGGCATTATTTCGATAAATCTATTCCTATCTTTGGGCGCCGATTCTTACTATTCGGCAAACTCACTCAATAATCCTCAAAAACATCTATCCGGTGATATAAATTAGGCACAGGTAAGGTGATGCAGAGAAAATTCGATATTAAGCTATGTTTCCACAAGAAGTGGTTGGTGCCTTAAAAAAGCATAAGACACCTTTTTACTATTACGACACCGAGCTATTACGAACCACCTTACAGCAAATTAAAACGCAAGGCATCGATCGGGGATATCGTGTTCACTTTGCATTAAAAGCGAATCATCAACCTAAAATTCTCGAAACTATTCGTGAATATGGATTGGATGCCGATTGCGTAAGCGGTGGTGAGATTAAACGCGCACTTGAATGTGGATTTACGCCTGATCAGATTGCTTTTGCCGGCGTTGGAAAATCTGACGATGAAATTGAACTCGCACTGAATTCCAATATTTTCTGCTTTAATGTTGAGTCGCCGCTTGAGCTGGAAGTAATCAACGAGTTTGCGATTAAGCATAATAAAACTGCTAATGTTGCGCTTCGCTTAAACCCCAATGTAAATGCAGAAACGCATCATTATATCACCACGGGATTAAATGAAAATAAGTTTGGTATTCATGAAGATGACCTTGATTCTGTACTAGAGAAAATCCCTTCTCTTTCAAATATTAAGTTGATTGGTATTCACTTTCACATTGGTTCACAGATCGTAAAATTTGAACCTTTTGAGCAGTTGTGTACGCGTGCCAATGATCTTAATTCTTACATCGAATCGAAAGGGCACACCTTAACTTCCATTAATGTGGGCGGTGGATTTGGCATAAATTACGATGCCCCGAATCAATCTTCTGTGCCTGATTTTAAGCGATATTTCGAGATTTTCTCGAGTGCAATCAAACTAAAAGAGCATCAAACCTTACATTTTGAACTAGGTCGTTCGGTAGTTGGGCAATGTGGGAGCTTAATCACCAAAGTGTTGTACACCAAAACCGGCAGAGTAAAAAACTTCGCTGTGGTTGACGCTGGCATGACCGAATTACTTCGCCCGGCACTCTATCAAGCGGTGCACAATATTGATGCATTAACATCCATTAAAGGACAAAAAAAGTATGATGTAGTTGGCCCAATTTGCGAAAGCTCTGATACCTTCAGAAAAGATCTGGATTTGCCGGAACTTTCGAGAGGTGATCTACTAGCAATACGCAGCTGCGGTGCATACGGCGAGGTGATGCAAAACCAATATAATCTGCGCCCTCATGTTCAATCGCTGTATTCTGATGAAATATAAAAAACAGACTTTCTCTCCAGAAAGTCTGTCTATTTGGTTTGTTGGTTCTATGTATTGGGGGTAATTATTTAATCAACATCATTTTTCTAAGTTGTTGCTTGCCCTCAAAGTTGATACTGTAGAAATAGATTCCACTTGAAAGATTTGAGCCATCGAATCTGAATTGATGTGTACCGGCAGTAAGATTCCCATCTACAAGGGTGGCTACTTTTCTCCCAAGCATATCAAAAACTTCTGCTTTAACACTCCCTGTGCGAGGAATTGAAAATGAAATATTTGTGCTTGGGTTAAATGGGTTTGGATAATTTTGGTTAAGAATAACATTCCGCGGAATGTCTTTATCATCTTCGCTAGAGTTGATTAATTTATCTTCCATTTTAAACACTAACGCCAAATTCCCTTCAGGTTCAAATCCAACTTTAGCTGCTACTAATGGGATTTGATATCGATCATTTTCACTAAAAATTTTTACGGTATCACCTACTGATCTGACGTGCTGCACATAAACACTGTCGAAATCGGGAAAATCTTTTGTTTCTAACCGTAAAATAGCGGTATCAACCCGAGTGCTTCGAAGACCAAAAGGAACTACCGTTCTAACATTGCTGGTATCAAAGAGCTGAGCTTTACTAAAATATTCTGCCTTTGCATTGATGCCATTTCCCAATGCAAACACATTGTGAAAATGTGGAGTAGGATTGAGTGGTTTAGGAATAATCTTACCATCCTGAGCTAAATGAAAGCGATCTCCTACTGCTTCTTTCGATTCCAAATGTAAAGTAAGGGTCGGTTTCGGCTGGATATTTAAAACCCCTTCTAAGGTAATCGGGCTTACTTGATCAGAAAAAATCCCTTTGTATTTAAATTCGATATTTGCAGTTTGATCGGTCGCGAACACGGCAAAAGCCTGATCGGGTTTAATCACAACTTCTTGTGCACCGGAATAAGTAGGAAACTCCCAAGCTCCAAATCCGCTATCAGCCATCGGGTTCCATATGGCAATATCACGAGATACATTCATTCTTTGAGCAAACTCTGATGACCATTTCCAACTTTGTCCGAATGGATTACCTACGATCGAAACTCCAAATCTGGATAACGTATCTGATTTATTTCCAACAAAAAGAGGAATCGAAACATCATCCGTAGTTGTGTAAAATGCATTATTAAAGCCTTCGATAGTTTCTTTTTCTAAACTATTCAGGTTTTCGGTTCTGGGCCATCCGCCTTGAACCCCTGTTGTTGCCGTGTCGATATCTTCCGGAATAAGGATAAAAAAGGAATCGCCTCGACGTAAGGTATCCGACAAACTAGTTGGTGGCTCATACTCTTCAGTAAGTGGATTATATACCAACAGATTCTCCGGAATTTCATTTTCTGTGGGCAAACACTCTGGGCAAGAATTGCCGTACAATTCTAAATCGCTCAGATAATCTTCAAAGGTAACATCATTGATCACCGGTGCCATCAACTCCCAACGATCTTTACCCTCTAACCCATCAAATTCGAATCTTGATTTAAAAGTATTGATAAGTAAAGTATCTGATAAGCCTGTGTATTCACCCGCTCGATCGGCTAACTCGTAGGCAATTTTAATAAAATTAACGTTGGCTCTGACATTTGATGGATAACTAAGTTTAAGTCGGTTTTGTGATAAATCCTCCACACCGATCTCATATTCAGTACCGGGAGTAATTGTTGTTTCATAACTACCACTGCCATCAGAGTCATGTCGTAGCACGCTGGATGCTAAATTATTTTCGGAACTGAGTATGTTGGTAATTTTAATTCCTCCAATCCCCTCATTTACATTCCAATCGAAATAATCCTCAGGGTCGTTAACAAAGGTTTGAGGCAGTAGATAAGCACTTTGACCAATGTTTGAAGCATTTATTATGGTCTTTGGCCCTTCCAATGAATTATAAATCGGTGCGTGATTTACATATTCCAATTGATGAATTGGCCTTCTTAATTCTGACGCGCGTAAATAAATATTACCGGCTTCGTCTACGGCAACTTCAGATAGTTGCCCGAAATTACCTCGACTTCCATTTTGTGGTATTTCAAAGACATCAATAAGATTTAATTCCGGGGTTAAAAAAACAAGGAATTGCTCAGGGGAAGAACTCCCGTTTTCTGAGATAGTAACAGTAATACGCCCATTATCTTCAATAACAATCCGTTTTGTATCGAAGTTTGTTGATGAAGCTCCCGGTATTGAATTCACATCGTAACTTCCCACATTCGATCCATTCATATCGAACGCATAAACTTCATTTAAACTGAGGATGTACATCATCTCCTCATGCACTGCAATATCATTTAAAGATCCACTAAACTGAGAAAGCTGAAATTCTGCAACAACTACCGCTTGGTTTAATGAGGTATCCCATTCATATTCAACCACTCGATTATTGAGATCATCGAATAAGAAGAATCCATTCTCATTAGCATGTAATCTTCGGGCTTTTATTGCCCCGTTTGATTGTGTTTGGATAGTCTGTTTTAGTGATCCATCATTCAATGAATAGATACGTAGTTCAGAATTCGCAGCCGAACTACTATGTAACAATAATCCGACCAGTGAATCTGTCACCGCCACATCTGCATCATCGAAATTCCCTAAACCGGAAGTGTTGAATAAAACACCCAAACTATTTCCGGTTACAGCATCTATCTTTTTCATTCTGGATGAGTCTTTCACAAACTCATACAAAATTTGATTCTTCACAAAAAACGGATATACCATCGTGGTTTGCGCCTGATACCCTTCATTATAGATATTCAGCAAATCTCCCTTCCCAATTCCAGTATCAACATAACCTTGATTTGGTGCATCAGGAAACACTTTTTGGGCTTTTACTTCCAGTGTATTACTCATCAAAAGTGTGAGTACAGCAGCGAAAACTAAAACATACTTTTTCATGGTTATTCCTCTTACTTATTTGATGAGCGTTATTGATTGTGTACTTACCTGATTGTTCGCAGTAATACGCACGAAATAGACTCCTGAGTTTTGCTTCGATAAATCAAGGCGTAGGTTGTGCGTACCTGCACGCTTAAACTCGAGATCATTCAGTTCCATTATTCGTTGACCCAAGGTGTTAAACACTTCTACTCGAACATTTGAAGCGTTTGGTAACTGGTATTGAATATTTGTAGCTGGATTGAATGGGTTCGGATAGGCACCTATTTCAAATTTGACGGGGAGTTCATTTTCATTCCCATTGGATACCGTTTGTTGATGATTTAGTAACAGGAATAGTTTTCCTTCTTCTTTCCACTCTTCCCCGTTTTTTACTAACGATATACTTGGCGAAGTTTTTCGTAAGTCAAATTCTTGTACACTTCCATCACTAAGCTCATACCTTAATAATATTGAGCCATTAAACTCGGATAATACATCAGTAGTGACATTAAACGTAGCGATACTATTCACCGTTGAACGAACTCCAAGTTCAATGGTGATCGGTTCGTCAACTAATTTACCGGTTATCGCCAGTTTCTTATCATCTGAATCAATTGCGAATACTTCATGATAATAATCCGACAAACTTGTAAGCTTTTGTGCTCTTATATCTGCTGAATGAATTCCTAAGACATCCGAAAACCCATTATCAGTAATATTCACCGTTAAAAATGAGTGATTTCCTACAAGTTTATTAACATTTCGTTCAGCTAAGGTAATGCCGTTAGTATGGTATTCAGCCATTGCATTGCTAGCATTAGCCTGAATCCAGTACCCCTGTCCCGGTGCAATTGTACTCGCAGGCGAGTTTGTACTCGATATTGGCGTGTACACATATCGACCATTCCCGTTATTGTAATTTGCCTCCCAAACGGTTAACACCTGAGTTGTGGAATCAACCTCAAGATATGGATCTCTTGCGCGATAGGCGGTGGTATAGGGATTTCCAATCAGGTTAAAGCCCTCGAATTCCGGTTCACTTAAAGCACTTTCGAAGATTAATGGATACGTAAAATTTTCGAAGCCCGTAACTCCATCTCTTTCAATGGGTGGAGTTAATGTTTTAGGCCAGCCACCCTGAACTCCGGGCGTATTCAAATCATCATCTTCGAATAAATAGATTGCAAAACCCTGGCCAATCTCTATTTCGGTATTCAAGTCTAGCACCGGTTGCCATTCTTCGTTTGCAGTGTTGTAAGTGAATACATTTGGTGATGCGAGAGGTAAATCGCTACTGATGGCACCCTGAGTCCATACAGGTTCAAGAAATTCTTCAAAGGTGAGTCCGATCCTGTTTGGAGCTAATAATCTCCAGCCATCAACGCCCGCAGTCCCCTCAATAATAACTCTTTGACCGAGTAAGGTTGCGATTACAAATCCATTTAGGTCTGGGTTAAAACCAAAACCATCTCCCCACCGATAGGCAAAAATAGTTTGCTGAGCTCCTGCTAACGGATTGGTTGAATTTGCGCGAAATGCTAACCTATTTTCGATAATATCATCTATCGAAATATCAAGAGAATCCGTAACCTCATCAAAAAGGATCTCATTTTGCGAGAATAGCCCATCATTATCTGCATCATAATACAATTCAAAATGGCTGTTTGTATATGTTTCGGGATAAATGCGTGCTACAACAACGGTATCTTCAATGTTCCAGTCTTGGAAGGCAAACAGATCTTTTTCTATCGGATAGAAATTACCCTCATCTTTTGCAATAACCCTTCCGTATTGAGTCGTATTGTTATTGAATGGAGGCGAGTTAAAATCATCCAGCATCCTAATCGAACGATCAGCGGCATGGGTTACGTAAATATTCCCATCATAGTCTACATCAAGATCAGTTATGGTAGAGAAATCTCCTCTGTTCCCACCAACCGGTAGTTCTAAATCTCCTAAATATTGGAAACCTCCACCAAAGAAAACCAACCTTTTGGAAGCTACAGTAGTTGATTTTGCAGCTCCGCTGGGCTGATCATTTACGGCTACTACTATTCGGCCGTTGTCTTCGACAATCACTGATTCTATACTTAATTCTCGTCCAGGCGCAATGGTTTGTTCATCAAAGTCGAAGCTAATTCCTTCTACACCTTCCGGGCTAAAACGTTTTAATGCATTTTCAGCTTTATCCCACACATAATACACTTCGAAATCTCTTCTTGCCCCAACTGCCCCTACATTGTTTGCTGTAATAAAGGCCGACATATCAACCTCTTTGGAAGCAAAGAATCCTGAATTATTCATTCCTGTTGTGTCGGGGTCAAAACGCAGAAGCCGGTTATTAAGGCTGTCGTATGCAATAAAAGATTGCGTTGAAACCCTGTTTAAATGCCGAAAAGCCGTTCCTTTCCCTAACTGAGAGTTCTCTAAACCATGATTGAGAAATTGCTTCTCTACATAATCATAATGGTAAATAAAGTTCAAACTGTTGTAGCTAAATAAAAAAAGAATGGAGTTATTAATGGAGATTAGATCCTCAAATTTTAACCCTGTTGCATTATTAGCTATAATCAGAGAGTCGATAGGAGCTTGAACATTTGTGGTATCCCAAATAAAAACTCGGCTACGCTCATCGTTAGACTCAAGCAATAAGCTTCCGAAGCTGGCTATTTGTGCTGAATTCGGCACAGATAAAGCCGGAGAACCTGAATTGAATGTTTTTTTGAGAGGTGCGTTCTGGGCAAGCGCGATTGAGCTCCACCCTAAACTAAGAACAAATAGAAATAGTAGTTTTTTCTGCATAGCAACCTTGTTATTAAAAGTTGCTGAAACCTACTTAGGCATTGTTTATCAAACAGGTGACAGATGGGTGACGATCATTAAAAAAACCCCAACAATCGGATACATTGCATTAATTTTTACCTGCAATAATTCGATTAAACTGTAGTAAGTGCCTCTTCAATACTCTTGGTTTTGGGTAAGTTCATTCGCTTTTTGAGCCGAACTTTTGAGCGCTTCACACTTTCCGGTTCAATCGAAAGGTGACTTGCAATTTCTTTATTACTAAATCCAAACTTAATAAGTAATAACAAACGCTTGTCTAATAATGTGAGATGAGGATAGGTGTGGGAGATACTTTCGAAAATGGGGTCTTTTATATTCGAGATTTGTTTCGCCTGCTCTTCGTTCAACACTCCGGTATTTATCACGTTCGAAAGTGAAAGCCATTCCCGCATGCGCATGTAATCGCGTTCCAACTTTGCTTTTAACCGCTCGAGCAACTGTATGAAATCATCTTCGTCAACTGGCTTTAAGATGTAATCAAATACTGAAACGCGAATTGCTCGTAGCATGTGCTCATCATGAGCAGTAGTGATAACAGTGATTGGTTGATCATCCCCAAAATGACTAATAATGTCCAGGCTGTTTTTATCGCGCAGCATGATATCGAGAAAGAGTACATCAATATTCGTTAGAAGTTCTCGATCGCTTTCCGAATTCGCGTCTAAATCGTATTGTTTTCCAACCATCTCCATTTCAAGACCATCTATGGAGATATTTTTCAGATAATACTCAACCGATTCTAACGCTTGAGGATCATCATCTACTATGGCATATTTTACTTTCAAAAAACTTGATTTCTAATCTTTTCAATTGACCTTTTCCAGCGCGAAAGGTATACAAAAAAATCAAACTCTCAACTTACCACTGGAATACAAAACTCTACTTCAACCCCGCGATTTTGACTTGAACTTTCAGGGCTTTTGATGATAAATGAATAGGGTTTGCCCGTAATTTTTTTAAGTAACTCGAAGCGCTCGCTCGTAATTTTTATCGCCAATGATTTTTTGCTGGTCAAGGCGTCTCCTTTTTTAAATCCTGCTCCATTATCACGAACCAGAATTACCAAGTGAGCCTCTTTCTTAACAATCTCAATGTCAATCTTTCCGCGTTCATCTTGTTTAGGTAAAATGCCATGTTCCACCGCATTTTCAATAAATGGTTGTGCAAGCATAGGCGGAATTAGGATAGAATCAGTATGAATATTTTCATCTATCTCAAAGTAATAGTCAAAGGTATTGCCGGTTCTAATTTGCTGAAGTCGCAAAAACTCCTTCAGTAATTCTAATTCTTGATTTAGAGTAATAAAAGGTTCTCGACTGTAATTAAGCACCATTCGAGTCACTTTTGCGAACTTTGCCACGAAGTTTGAGGTGTCTTTAACCTCCCTGTTTTGCAATACAAAACTCTGTATAGATACCAATGCATTAAATAAAAAATGAGGGTTCATCTGAACAGATAATAATCGCTGATGCATATCATGTAATTCTCTCTGCTGTTTACTTACCCGTCGTTGATATAGCATATATCCACCGGTAACAATGAGAATCAAAAGCAATCCAACAGAAATAATTTGGGTATTTCTTGTTTTAATGAGTGCGGCTTGTAACCGGCTTTCATTCTGCAAAAAATCAATCTCTGTTTGCTTCTTCTCTGTTTCATATTTCGTTTGAAGGTCTTCAATACGTTGTAAATTTTCGGCCTTTAACAAACTATCCCGAAACTGAATATGCGATTTATAGGCTTCTAACGCTGACTCAGTATTACCTAATCGTTGTTCAATTTCAGATAAATTACCATAGCTTTGTGAAATGGTACCATATCTACCTAATTGTTCACCTAAACGAATTCCGATTAAAGCAAAGTTTTTCGCTCGATTTAGATCATTCAACTGTAATGCAGTGTACGAGATGTTGTTTGCGGCACGCGCTTGAAGCACTGCATTCCCGAGATCAACCGCAACTTGATAAGATTCTACATATTTGTCATTGGCTAATTCAAGCTGTCCAAGTTGTGAATGAATGTTACCAATATTATTCAATCGAGAACTGTAAATAGCATAATCTTTTTGTTTGAAGGCGAATTCGAGTGAGCGCTGGTAATTAATTAATGCACTATCCAACTCGTTTTGCATCGAATGCATATTAGCCAATGTTGCGTAGGCAAAACCTTTGAGGTAATCATTCTGTGTTTGATTTGCTGCATTCACAAATAATCGTGCAAATTCTTTACTACGCTCCAGGTATAATTCTGTCTCAATTTCAGCTCCAGTCTCTTCACCATAACTCACAAGAGCGCTGTAAGATGCTGCCAAAACTTGATAGCTTCGCATTTCTAAGTCAACGTCGCTAATGCTAATAGCATAGTCCCTGTTATCTAAGGCCAACTCAATGGCGTCGTCAAACATTTGTCGACGATAATACACCGACGCTCGATTATGCCGAAATTGCCCTACCAGCGTCTGTAGTAAACTATCCGAACTAAAATTAATGTCAGAGTTGGCAACTGATTCTGCTTTCTCTAAATAATAAAGTGTAGAATCTGTAACGCTATAATTGAAGTAGTAATCCGATAAATATTTATAACCTCTAGCTATGAAAAGACTGTTTTCTGCTCGCTTTGCTGATCGTAATAGTTGGTTGGATACTGTTTTTAAAGCTTCCATATCTAATCTTGAAAGTCCCTTCCCCAGAAGGAACAGTGCATCCAATTGAAGAGTAGTATTGCCTTCAGATTCGGCCAGCTGATAATACAATTCTGAGTAAAATCGTACGGAATCGTATTCACTAACTTGATAAAAATCCATGATGAAAGAGTTCACTTCTTCAGGATTGTTTAGCAAATCCGTATTCAATTCATTCAGCGAGGATCTAACGTCTACGGATTGCGCATTCACTGAACTCAGCAGTAAAACACTTAAAATTACTTCTTTAAGAAATGTGATTCGCATCTGATATAATTGAGGTATCACAACAATACTGGATTAGCCTCATTTCGGCAATAGTCATATCTGTATTTACTAATTCTCATTTCTCATATTCATGGCATAATATCGTTATACAGTGGGAAAAAAATAGCTTATCAGCTTTTGGATAGTCTCAGGTTTCTTCATCCTTTGTATCATTTTTGATCTAACTGAACATATCTGACAAACAATTACTTTTTTTTCATTCAGCTGAACAGGTTCTAACTCTGCAATTTGTTTGATTAGTGGATGTTTTTTTCCTTCCCACGCTCCACAACTCATGCAACGATTTTTTTGAGTGATCTCCTTAATGATCGATAAGGTTGATTCATTATCATCGCTTTTGGTGATGTGTGAAGCACCATCATTTTTGCTCATTGCTTTCTTTTTTAGTGAACTTGAAAAGTATACGAGCTAATAAATGGTCTATCAGGTGACAATCCGGTGACAAGCAGTACAACCTATGTCAAAAAGAATCTGTTAGCACTACTATTCATTCTTGATAAAAAAGTTTTAACAACCAAGGCTTCATAAGTTGATTAAGCACGATTCATAAACACACCTTATCGAGAATATTTTTTGGAACATTATCTTTAAAATGCGCTGAAATCGCCTGAGAGACTCTGTATTTTTGAGCTCACTTTATATCTACTCGTTTAATGAATATCACTGTGTTAAAGTTTGGTGGAACGTCGATGAACGACCATCAAACCTGGAAAAAAGTTCTTGAAATCATAAAAAACTATGAATATCCGGTTGTGGTAGTTTCTGCCACAGCGCGCACTACCCGCCAATTAATCGAAGCGGGAAAAGCAGCGGCTTCGCAGGATATGGAACGGGCGGATCAGATTGTTAAAGACATAAAACATCGACATCAAAAGCTGGTTGATCACTTTCTGGAAGAAAACCCGCATCAAAAAAATGCACTCATTAAAGAAAGTTGCTACAAAAAGATTGATGAAAAGATCAGTTATCTGAGTAAAATGTTGCAATATGCTTCTAAAAAGAAGGAATTACCTGCTGCACTTCAAGACTCGATTGCAGCAGTTGGTGAGCAAATTTCTTCGTACTTGTTGGCGCAATGCGGCTTGGCAACCGATCAGCTTACTCAGCATATCGAAGCCAAAAAGCTAATAAAAACCGATGCTGAATATGGTGGTGCAAATCCAAACCGAGCACTCATCAACCAAAAATGTGGAAGTATCGAAACCATTCTAGATAGCGGTTTTACCCCAATCATCGGAGGGTTTTATGGAGAAGCTCCGGATGGCACTACCACCACACTTGGATTTGAGGGTTCCGATTATACGGCAAGCCTGATTGGAGGAGCCGTACATGCAAAAGCCATCGAGATATGGACCGATGTAAGTGGAATTTATACCTGCGATCCACGCTTCGTTTCTGAAGCTCAGCCGATCAACGAATTATCCTATTTCGATGCCACTGAGATGGCATATTTTGGAGCAAAAGTTCTACATCCTGCCACATTGAAACCGGCTCAAGAACGTAATATTCCGGTGTTTGTGAAAAATATGTTTGAAGCTGATGCACCTGGAACTCGCATCGTACGTGAGTCGCATTCTCAAAAAGAAGTGCTCGCTATTTCTTTTAAGCAAAGCATGACATTAGTTACCGTATGCGCCTATGAAACCGTAATGGGGTATTCTTTTCTAACAAAAGTATTTGATGCTTTGGAAAAATTGAGAATCCCGGTGGATGCCGTGAACACAACGGAAGCATCTGTAACGATAGCATTGCAATCGTCTGATACACTTACCGAACTTTCTCAAGCTCTCATCGAAGTAGGAACCGTTCACATTGAGCCACAAAAAGGGTTGATAAGTTTAATTGGATGCAATTTACACGCTGCTAATCAATTAACGGCCACTGTGTTTCAATCGCTTGGCGAACTACCAATTGATATGATCACCTTTACTAAAGAGAAGCGCATTTTAAGTGTAGTGGTAGACGAAAATCACACGATAGAAGCAACAAAATTACTTCACAGATCCGTTTTCGGGTGATTCTTCTTCATCCTGTGCTTCCTCTTCCATCAGCTGATCGTAGGGTAAAACTATGCCCATTTTTTTAGCGCGTTTCTCCCACTTTTCTCGGGCTAGCTTCTGCATGTCTTCGATGGCGTCTATTTCGTCTACAATTTCGATTCCAAGTAATGTTTCGATTACATCTTCCATTGTAACTACACCGGCAAGGCCGCCATATTCGTCTACTACCACAGCAATATGCTCTTGGCGTTCAAGCAAGCGCTGAAGTAAAAGCTTTAGTGATGCATTTTCAGGAACCACCAACACTTCACGTTTGATGGTAGATAATGAAGCTTCGCCATTACCAACAGCAACTTGTTCGTACAAGTCAGTTTTTAAAATATATCCGGTAATATCTTCTTCATTGTTTGCAAAAACCGGCAATCTAGATACTCGTAAACGCTCTTTTTTGGTAAGTGCTTCCTCGATAGACAGATTCTCCGAAAACTTCATCACCACAATTCTCGGGGTCATAATGTCTTTCACTTTGAGTGATGAAAACCGTATCAGATTTTTAAAAATATTCGACTCCCCTTCCTCAAAAATCCCTTCTTGTACACCTTGATCGGCCATCGCAGAAAACTCTTCCCTGCTCATTGAAGGTCCGCCTTTTGAAGGACTAATAACCTTAGTAATAAACTCTGATAACTTCACAAAAGGATAAGTAACCACAATCAACATCGTGATAACCCGTGAAGAAAACACCGCCAACCCTTTCCAGTAAGTTGCTCCGAGAGTTTTCGGGATGATTTCGGATAATACCAAGATGAGCAAAGTTAGCACAGCTGAAGTAATTCCCACATAAGCATCCCCAAAAACAATGAGTGCTTGCGCACCTACACCGGCAGCTCCTACTGTATGTGCAATGGTATTTAAGGTTAAAATTGCGGAAAGCGGACGATCAATATCGTCCTTCAATTGCTTTAGTAAGATTCCGGTTCGTGGTTGCTCCTGCTCTTTCAATACTACAAACGATGGAGTAATCGAAAGCAACACGGCTTCTAAAATTGAGCACAAAAAAGAGACGCCAAGCGCCAGAAATAAATAAAATAGAAGTAATCCCATATCACCAAAAATAAGATTATTCCGCAAATCCTCTTAGTTAAGTTTATGATTGTATAAAGTGATTGAATGCACCTATCTTTGGTCCACTGATATCTCCATTTAGCTCATTTTCATGCTTGCAATCGAACAAATTACACTTCATCTGGGCGAACGCACCTTACTTGATGGCGTCTCGGCGATCATTAATCCCGGTGAGCGCATAGGATTGGTTGGTCCTAATGGTGCGGGCAAATCCACCTTACTTAAAATTATTATGGGATTGAGAGAGCCCGATGGAGGCAGAATTTCCCTATCAGGTTCTGAATCGTTAGGCTATTTACCACAGGACGGTGTAGATCCGGATTTCAATCTTACCGTGATCGAAGAAGTTGAAACCGCATTTAGTGAGCTCTTCAAGCTTGAACAGAACGTAAAAAAAATTCAGGAGCAACTTGGTAGCGAAGACCCAAACAGCGCGGCTTACGAAAAGCTGATGGAGCGCTACGGTGCATTGCAAACACAACTTGAAACCTCGGGATTATACACACTTCGATCAGAGATTGAGAAAGTGCTTATGGGATTAGGCTTTTCAGAAGAAGATTTTGAGCGATCTACCACCGAATTTAGCGGCGGATGGTTGATGCGTATTGCCCTGGCAAAGTTACTCCTCAAAAAACCAACGTATTTACTGCTTGATGAGCCTACCAACCACTTAGACATCGAGTCGTTGCAGTGGATCGAATATTTCCTGAATACCTACGAAGGTGCTGTTATCGTCGTTTCTCACGATCGGGCATTTTTGGATACCATCACCAATCGAACGCTTGCGATTCGTCGTGGCGATATGAGTGATTACTCCGGTAATTATTCTTTCTATGAGCGAAAGTGGGAAGAAGAACGTGAGTTGTTGATTAACGCACAGAAAAATCAGGAAAAACAGCTAAAAGAAACGCAGGAGTTCATCGATCGTTTTCGATACAAAGCTACCAAAGCAAGGCAGGTTCAAAGCCGGGTAAAACAGCTCGAAAAGATTGAAAAAATTGAAATTGAGGATGAATTGAATTCAGTTTCGTTTCAATTCCCTGAGCCTGAACGAAGCGGACAAATCGTGATGCAGTTAGATCAGGTAACCAAACGCTATGGCGATAATACCGTGTTTGAAGGTTTGGATTTTGAGCTGGAACGTGGCGATAAAGTAGCGGTAGTTGGACCAAACGGAGCGGGAAAATCTACGTTGATTCGGATATTATCAGGAAAAGAACCCATTCAGGGAGGAAAGCGAACGGTAGGCCATAAAGTAACTTACTCGTACTTTGCACAGCATCAAGCGGAAGATTTAGACCCGAGCTACGATCCACTTCAAGTAATGATGGAAGCCGGCTCCGGTGAAAAAGAAAGCCGACTTCGTTCAATATTGGGCTGTTTTCTCTTTACAGGTGATGATGTATTCAAGAAAGTGAAAGTGCTTTCGGGTGGTGAAAAAAGTCGACTAGCCTTAGCTAAAATGCTGCTATCTCCTGCTAATTTTTTGATTTTCGATGAGCCCACCAATCACTTAGATATGAGCTCCAAGAACATTCTGCAACAGGCACTTCAACAGTATGAGGGAACGTGTATGATTGTATCTCACGACCGTGCCTTTCTCGATCCTATAGTAAATAAAGTGCTGGAAATCCGTCCGGGTACCATCAAAACCTATCTTGGTAATGTGTCTTATTATCTGGATAAAAAGAAAGAAGAAGCGGAGGAGGAACAAAAGAACATTGAACTTCGAACTTCGAATTCAGAACAATCTTCGGGCACACTTTCCAGAAAGGAACAGCGCAGGCTTGAGGCGGAACGACGGAATGAACTGAACAAGCGTATTCGCCCGATCAAGAACAAACTAGAATCGGTAGAAAAAGAGATTGAACAGAAAGAGGAACGGAAATCTGAAATCGAGGAATTGATGGCTCAAACAGACTTCTACGACGATTCAGAAAGAGTTAAAAAAACATCTATTGAGTACGAGACTATCAAAAAAGAGCTAACTGACTTGATGTATAAATGGGAAGAATATTCAATGCGGATTGAGGCGGTTGAGGAAGAGCTTTAGGGTGTTGAGGTGTTCAGGTTTTGGGGTGTTTAGGTGTTGAGGTGTCGTATTCAGGTTTTGGGGTGTTGGGGTGTTATTGCTTGTATTTAAGTGGATTTATTGACCTTTTTGGAAAGACGGAATTTCGACAAGCAATTGATATTTAATGATTAATGATTGTTTGATGGCTGATCGATTGGATTTTGGAATTTAAAAACTATTGTTTGTAGGCTATCGTGTCCATTTCATCGCGCCTTAGTTCGTACCCGAGTTGGGTTAGTTCGCTGATTAAATCTTGATATTCTTGTTCGCGAAAATGTAGGTGTTCAAATAAAATGATGGATGGGTTATAACGGGAAATATCTATTGTTGAAAGTACCATCGATTCGAAGCCTTCACAGTCGAGGATGATTCCATCAACTTTTTTTAGGCTATGTTTTTGGATCAAATCGTCGAAATTCATGGTTTGCACTTCGATGCATTTTATGAAATCCTCTCTTTTCTCAGGTAATGAAATACCTTCGCGCTTTGCCCATTTTTCTACAAATCCTTTTTCAATGTGTTCTTCGATATGTTGTTTATCGAAAGAACTCATACCGGTTGCCCAGCGAGTGGTTGATACCGACAGCATATAAAATGGAATAGTGCCTTTTTCGGCTGAAATAGCAGCATTCTCAAACTTCAGGTTATCATTTCCTCTGTGATTGTTTTTTAATCGCTCAAAAACATGAACCTGAGGCTCCACTAAAATTCCATTCCAATTGTATGCCCGAATAAACCGATATAACGGATCATTGTGATAACCATCATTTGCACCAATTTGAACAAAGGTGAAGTCGGGGATGTGAAGAGCTGCATGTTTTAAAACCTCTTCGGTGCTTCCTGCATCCGGCTTCCATATCCAACGGATGTACCACTCATAAAACACAGTTCGTGTCAAAAGCTTTACGAACTGCTCCCAAAAATTGTCAAGCATAGAACCTGTAATGTGTGCTGATACTTCCTACGCTAAGGTCGCCCTTATCATTTTCTTACCTCTATTAGCGTAGTAGCGTTAATTTACCTAATGTTCTAAGGTAACAGATATCAATCAAAATTCCGCTTTGTCGTTTACTTAGCGAATATCTGACTCCTATCCCCAAAAGCTTTGAACTCGAGTGCGTTGCCCGATGGGTCTAAAAAGAACATGGTAGCTTGCTCACCGGGTTCGCCTTTAAAACGCACATACGGTTCAATGATAAATTCAATGCCCGCTGCTTTTACTCTTTCTGCCAACGATTCCCATTCGTTCATTTCCAGAATCACTCCAAAATGCCGAACCGGCACCCCTTTTCCATCTACCGCATTCTGTGCCGACTCTTTCGCTTCTTCCGGACTTAAGTGCGCAACAACTTGATGCCCCCACATGTTAAAGTCGATCCACTGATCGGAGGAACGGCCGGTAGAACAGCCTAAAATTTCAGTGTAGAAAGCGTGCGTTTCTTCCAGATCTTTCACCGGAAATGCTAAATGAAAAGGATTCATGAATTATTGATTTTAGATTGAATTTAAAATCACCAAAAGTATAATTAAATGGTATGTAAAATTTGTTGATTTTGGAATTCACCGTTTACAACCATCGTTACCTTAGCAAATTATTAAACCAACTTTAGTACATTCGTGCTTTAGTGTCACATTAAAAACATGACATCAAAAAAAATAGAATTTACCGGGGCTTTAAACGAAAACTTATCAGCAAAAATTGACCTGCCGGATGGCGAAGTTAAGGCTTATGCCTTATTCGCTCATTGTTTCACCTGTTCGAAAGATTTAAAAGCTGTTGGTAATATTACTAAAGGTCTTGCAGAATTTGGCATCGCCACTTTTCGATTTGATTTTACGGGATTAGGACAAAGTTCGGGTGATTTTTCCGATACCAATTTCAGTTCCAATATTGAGGATTTAGTAGCCGCCGCCGAATACATGAACGATGAATATGAAAGCCCTTCAATTTTAATTGGACATTCCTTAGGTGGTGCGGCGGTATTGCAAGCAGCTCACCGTATTGATTCGGTTAAAGCAGTATCAGTGATTGGAGCTCCCGCTGATCCGGCTCATGTAAAAGAAAACTTCAGCCTTAAAATTGACGAGATCGAAGAAAAAGGTTCGGCGGAAGTATCGCTTGCCGGGCGACCATTTACCATCAAAAAGCAATTTTTAGATGATCTCGAGGAAACCTCGATGCGGGATAAAATTCGAGGACTAGATCGTGCACTCATCATTTTCCATTCTCCAATCGATAATCAGGTGGGCATCGATAATGCACAGAAAATTTTTGTAGCTGCTAAACACCCTAAAAGCTTTATTTCATTAGATGAAGCCGATCACCTGCTTAGTACTGCAAGTGATAGCATTTATGTAGGAAAGGTTTTAGGCACGTGGGCGGAGAAGTATTTGTAGGAATTACGAATTACGAATAAAATTAATTACTTAATGGCTGAAATCAACAAATTCTTAATTGATCATTGAACCATTCTTAATTGAATTTCCTGCATTCAACCACTCTTCATAATTTATTCTCAAATATATCATACACTCATTTTAAGCGTAGTGCATCAAATTTACGAACACACTAAATGGGGTTAGCTATGAAAAGCTCATTGTTATTTATGTTACCAATCTTGGTATTTATTGCACTTGGAAATTGTGGCATTCTAGGGGGCGAAGACAAAGAAAAACCTATAGTGTGGGAAGAGGAGAGTTTGGAAGGGTTGGTGGTTTATGGATTTACCGCAGGTGATTCAGTGTTGCATTTAGTTAACATTGAAAACAGCACAATTACTAATATATATGGACTTGAAAAAATTCGATCCATTGCCTCATCAGATGATGGAAATTTTTTATATGTATCGATAGGAAATGGAAGATCTGGTGGTAATCCTGGATATGTAACAATGATTGATACCTATGATTGGAGTCGTCGGGTTATATTTGATCAATCTGTTGAATTAGAAAATAGTGGTAGTCAAATATACTTCATTACTAAGCTTAATCATTCGGGGTATGACTATACTGGCAATAACGAAGAATTATCTCATACCAGAACTTTCGGAAGAATAAAACCAGAAACAGGTGACCTTAACATCATTGATAATATCGATATTTATGCTTTAGGTATTGGAGATGATAAAGGATTTGAAATAAATGATTTAAGACAAGAATTGTTTGGCTTCGATGCTGGATTTAGATTGTTTAGATATAGCTTTTTTACAGGTCAATCAGAATCAATATTCCAAGAGTTTGACTACTTAGAACATGGCACCTTTGAGTTATCAAAAGATGGAAATACGCTATTTTTTGCTAATGGGCCTGTGTTAGATATTGATAATGAGAAACAAATCGGAAACATAATTTCTGAGAGGCCGAGTCATCTAGTTGCAAGAGACGACAAAAGAGAAGTTTATATATCAGATCCACCTACTTTTGAAGGAGTATTTGGTTCAACTCCAAAAATGACTGTTTATAGTTTAGATAGGGATTCTATTATCGATTCAATAGATATCGGTTCCGTTAACTACAGAATGTATTTATCACCCAAGGAGAGATTTTTAATTACTCATAGTAGAAAAAGCATTTTTGTAGTTGATTTGAAGACAAGAGAGTTAGTTAAAAAAATCGAGTTAAGTAACGAAGTTTCAAGTTTTGAAAAATTTTATCTGTACAAAAAACCACTAACAAAAGGGGAAATAAATGAAGATATATTTATTGAGTAGTATACTCTTCCATTAGTTCTCTAACTCCGGCTTGGACAACGCACTCTAGAAGCTCTTGCTTCAAAGTTGCTTCTCTCAATTAACGCGGTACTGTTGGTTAGCGCCATTTTTACTCAATAATCTATCCCCTAACATCGGTCAGTAGAGAATCCGTCTACCAGAACATCGCACAAATTCAATTACTTGTAACTTGAATGATTCTAAATTCTTAATTGATCATTGACCCCATTCTTAATTGAACTTCTTACTCTCTGCCACGGCTAGCTGATCTACGCGTTCGTTCAGTTCAATGCCCACATGTGCCTTCACTTTCACCCAGCGTACGTCGTGTGGTTTCATCGCCGCGAGCATTTGCTCCCATAATTCTTTGTTTTCAACGGGTTTTTTATCGGCTTTACGCCATCCTTTTTTTTGCCAGTTCTCAATCCAGCCTTTAGTCATGGCATTAATGATTAGAGCACTATCGCTGTGAATGGCAACACGACATGGCTTTTTTAGCGCTTTCAAGGCTTCGATCACCGCCTGCATTTCCATTCGGTTGTTCGTTGTGTGAGCTTCACCGCCCGAAAGTTCTTTCTCTTTTCCGTTCCAAATCAGTATAGCTCCCCATCCACCGGGACCCGGATTCCCCGAACATGCACCATCCGTATAAACTATAACTTCGGGTTTATCCGACATAATTCTGTGTGATAATCGATAGATTTTCTTTTAACGCTTTAGCTGCATTCCCGACATGTTCTAACCAGTTTTCATGTTCTGCCCCTGCATAAATAATTCCTCTACTTGAGTTGATTAATGGAATCCCTTCATGTGCTGCCAAAGTATTGGCCAATTCTTCGATATTTCCTCCCTGAGCACCAACACCGGGAATTAGTAAGCTCGCTTTTGAGTGATGTTCAATTACCGATCTGGCCTCAGCCGATTGTGTGGCACCAACCACCATCCCTAAATGAGCTTCGGTATGAATTGAGCGCTCAAACAAAGTATGGGCAATATATTCGGCCATCATATCAAATCCTTCGAATGGCTTTTTCAGAAAATCTTCGGCGCCGGGATTTGATGTTAACGCCAGAACATATACGCCTTTGGTTTCATCAGATGAAAATGCATCTAAGGTCTCGAAGCCCATCAAAGGATTGAGTGTAATGGCATCAACATTGAAGGTATCGAAAAAAGCTTTTTTATAGTGTTCTGCAGTACTACTAATATCGCCACGTTTGGCATCGGCAATGATAATCTTGTCATCTGGAATAATCTCAATAACCTCATCCAGAACCTTTAACCCTTTCTTTCCCAGTGCTTCAAAAAAGGCCAAATTGGGTTTATATGCCGCGCAGTGATCTTTGGTAACTTCCACAACCATGGAACAAAATTCGTACACTAATTCACTGGTAGAGCCAATCTTTTTACGGGTAGCATCCGGCAGCAGATTCAGATTGGGATCGAGCCCTACACAAAGCGTAGAATTTGAATTTTTTACCGCTGTTTCCAGCTTTTCGAGGTAGGTCATTGAGTTAAGTTTGAGTGGCTGAGAAGTTAGCTAACACTTGCAGCTTACTCAAGGTGTATTTCCGAACTATGCTCAATGGTTGCAATTACAATCCGGACCGCAATTTTTCTCTTTTTGGGGATCGCCGGTTAATGGCTTTATTATATATCTATTCGAAATGTAGCCAACCACAAATACTAGCATACAAACTGCAATGATAGATTGAAGATCGAGATTTAGCATCTTATAAATTACTCCCAACCTGAAAAGTGATTAGTGAACAAACATAAGCCAGCGCACTCATGTACACGAACATAGCTGTTGGCCATTTCCATGAATTTGTTTCTCGGCGAACAATGGCAATGGTGCTCATACATTGCATTGCAAGTGCAAAAAAGACCATAAGCGATAAGGCAGTAGCTATCGAATAAATTGGTTGCCCGGTTTCGGGATCGGTATCGTTAATCAGTTTTTCCTTGAGCGTTACGATGTCTTCATCGCTGCCTTCGATGCTATAAATAGTGTTCAGTGTCCCTACCATAACCTCACGAGCTGCAAAAGAGGTGAGTAATCCGATTCCGATTTTCCAATCGAAACCTAGCGGCTCAATGGTTGGCTCAATAATCTGCCCGAATTTTCCCGCAAAACTATTTCGAAGTTGGTAAGATTCGATCGTCTCACCCTCGTAAGCATTTTGATCGTATTCCTGTTGATCTACACCGGGAAACGAAGCCAAGAACCACAGTACAATAGAAATAGCTACAATAATTTTACCGGCTTCTTTTACAAAAATCCATCCTCGGTCGGCAACGTTTTTAAACACTACATCCCATTTTGGCAGTTTATACGCAGGTAGCTCCATAATAAACGGTGTTTGCTGTCCACTTGGGAAAAACCATTTCATAACAGCCGCTGCAAGTAAGGCCATCACAATCCCAAAAATGTATAACCCAAAAAATGTAATCCCCTGATAGGTAAAAATTCCCAATACAGGCGTAGCAGGGATAAATGCAGCTATAAGCAGTGCATATACCGGTAAGCGAGCCGAACATGCCATAAACGGCAATACCATGATGGTGATAATTCGGTCGCGCCAGTTTTCTATGGTTCGTGCTGCCATGATTCCGGGAATGGCGCACGCAAAACCTGACATCAAGGGCACCACAGATCGCCCATGCAAGCCAACTTTGGTCATAAATCCATCCATCACGAAAGCTGCTCTGGCCATATATCCGGTTCCTTCCAGGATGTAAATAAAGAAAAACAGGAACACAATTTGCGGCAAGAAAATAACAACTCCGCCAAGCCCGGCAATCACTCCTTCCACTAATAAGTCGTTTAGAATTCCAGGAGGCAAGGCATTAGCAACCCAATTTCCTGTTTCAATAAAAATCAGATCTATGAAATCCATAAATGGAGTTGCCCAGCTAAAAATAGCTTGAAACATCAACAACAAAATGGAAGTGAAAATAATAGGTCCAAATACTTTGTGGGTTACTACACTATCAATTCGATCGGTTATGCTAAGCGATGTATCCGTGTTTTGCTGAGTTGCATCTTTCGTACACCGATCAATAAAATCGTAGCGTTGGAGCACTTCAGTAGCCATTGGGTTTTCGCCGGCCTGCTCGAGAATCTCTCTCGCTTGTTCAATGACTTTTAACCCTTTTTCCTGCTCTTCAAAAGTATAAAAAACATACTCGAAATTCCCTTCAGAAATAAGCCGAAGCGCTTCAGTGTGTTGCGCGCTTTCAGGAATATTCGTGTGAGGCTGAATCCACTCTTTCTTCACTTTCCCCAAAGCCTGCCGCAACTGAAAGCTATCCAACCAAGCTAAGGGTGATGGAGGACTTAATTCCGCTTTTGCCACAAACTGCTTTAAGCGTTCAATATCTTCTCTCTTTTTCGCTGAGATGGAAATTACGGGAATGCCAAGATTCTCGGAAAGGATTTGCTCGTTGATGGTAATTTGCTTCTGTTCAGCAACATCCATCATATTTAATACCAAAATAACCGGGATTTCCAGATCCAATAATTGCGAAACCAGAAATAGGTTTCGATCTAGATTTGTAACATCCACAACTGCCAGAACCAAATCCGGCTTTTCTTCATGCTCGTAACTTCCAATTAATGCCTGATAAGCAATGCGCTCATCCAGTTTTTTGTAATTCAAACTATATGCACCGGGAAGATCAATGATCTGATGGAGTACGCCACCTATTATCGACGTACCCACTTTTCGCTCTACCGTAATCCCCGGATAGTTCGCAATTTTTTGGCGCAATCCGGTCAAAGCGTTAAAAACGGTTGATTTCCCTGTATTTGGGTTACCAACTAATGCAATGGTTTTAGGCGTTTGTTCCACTAGTTTTCCAGTTCAATACATTCAGCTTCCGACTTGCGTAAGGTGTAGAAAGAATTACGCACTTTTATTTCGATTGGAAACCCTGTTGGAGCTTTTCGAATCATTTCCAGCCTTATTCCCGGCAAAATTCCCATTTCCATGAGCCTAGTGGTTTCGGCACCGGTAATCGTTCGGATTTGATAGGCTCCCGGTTTAGTTATGTTCGAAAGTTTGGTTGACATCCGGTTAGTTTGAGCTTACAAGAATTGATTTTGCAATATCTGAATTGATTGCAAGTCGAGTCTCTCCCACTTTAAAAATCACATTTTTTTGATTGGATATAATCACACCTTTCGCACCCTCTATACACCCAAGTTCATTCAACCTGCACACATCCTCACAATGGCAGTTAATACACTTTACCACTACTTCTTCGCCTTCTTTTGTAAGATTTAACGGGTACATCTTTCTTATTTAAATGTGATCTAAATAAGATAGAGATTATATGCAAAAAAGTATATGGGAGAGGTAAAAAACTCTATAGTACAGATTCGGGTAAGATTTCTTCAAAACCATGGGGCGGCTTATGTAGCGTCCACGTTTCGAAATAAAAATGGCGCTCGCTGCTTACTCTCTTTCCGTTTATGCTGAATACTCGAAATTCTGGTTCCAACATTTTTTGAAGCGGATAAAAGAATCGGGTATATAAATTATCTCGACTAAAGATTTGAACATCGAAGCCGTTTGGAGCTTCCCTCTTATAAATGGCAATCCAGCCTTTCTCCAGAATATCTCGCAGCACTTTTCCTGAAAATGAGTGAATACTTTCAGCAGGAAGAGTTTCATCCGCAAGTAGTATCATTTCATTGTTTTCAATAGCTAACAAAGCTTGTTTTAATTCACTGAAACTTCCGTTCGCTGTTTGAAAAGTTTGTGCACCCAGTCCGGCCTGAATGGTTTGAATAATAGGATCGAATCGCGACAAGTTATTTATTCCAAATTGCTGCTCTTCAATCACACTACCGCTAAAATATAGCGTGGAATAGGTAGGATCCGGTTGAGTAAACATAGCCAAAGGATCATTTTCCGTTTCCGAAGCAGTTGCTGGTGCAAGTTGCTCCATACGTTGGTCGTGATGAAAAATCAGCTTTAGGATATCAGTATTAGGCATATTTGTAGTGTAAGAAGAAATAAAAAATCCCGGCTACAACTGGTGCAACCGGGATTAAAGTTAACAAATCCTGTGATGGATTAGATCATTGTAGCAATAACAAGAGCTACAACCGACATCAACTTAAGAAGAATGTTAAGTGATGGTCCGGAAGTATCCTTAAATGGATCACCAACAGTATCACCTACAACACCTGCTTTGTGTGGCTCTGAACCTTTGCCGTAATGAACGCCATCGATTTCAACACCTTCTTCAATCATTTTCTTAGCGTTATCCCATGCACCACCAGCATTTGATTGGAAAAGTGCCATTAATACACCGGCAGAAGTTACACCAGCTAATAAACCACCAAGCATTTTAGCGCCAAGAGTTGGGTCATCGCTGATGAAGCCAGGTACAAATCCGAATAGAACCGGTACGATTACCGCTAATAAACCCGGTAATACCATCTCACGGATAGAAGCAGTAGTTGAAATCTCAACACACTTCTCGTATTCCGCTTTACCATCGGCAGCTTCAAAAGTATCCTGATCTTCTTTACTCCAGGTTTTGAAATCTGCACCTTCGTTTTTGTTCATAACATCCAAAGCAGCTCTTAATTCCGGGATAGCTTTGAACTGACGACGAACTTCTTCGATCATACTCATCGCAGCTCTACCTACCGCATTCATTGAAAGAGCAGAGAACAAGAACGGAAGCATCGCTCCAACAAAAAGAGCAGCCATTACATATGGGTTGGTGATGTTAATCACTACTTCCAAGCCGGGATTTACCGCTTCGTAAGCAGTAATGAAGGCAGCAAATAATGCCAGCGCTGTTAAGGCTGCAGAACCGATTGCAAAACCTTTACCAATAGCTGCAGTAGTGTTACCAACTGCATCTAATTTATCTGTACGCTCACGTACTTGCGGCTCAAGTTCAGCCATTTCAGCAATACCACCGGCGTTATCAGAAATAGGACCGTAAGCATCAACAGCTAATTGAATACCGGTGTTTGCAAGCATACCAACAGCGGCAATAGCGATACCATAAAGACCTGCAAAGCTGTAAGCACCAATAATAGCAATCGCGATAATGATGATTGGAATAGCGGTAGAAATCATACCAACGCCTAAACCGGCGATAATGTTTGTTGCAGATCCGGTAACAGACTGCTTAACAATAGAAAGAACCGGCTTAGTGCCAGTACCAGTGTAATGCTCGGTTACAAAACCAATTGCAAGACCTGAAATCAATCCAAAAATAGTAGCAATAAATACACCTGTGCTTGTGTATTCGATACCGGTGAATGTCCAACTCTCAGGAAGCATCCAAGTAATGATGAAGTAAGAAGCCACTAACATTACCACACCGGAGAAAAGCTCACCCATGTTTAATGCTTTTTGTGGATCACCACCTTCTTTAACACGAACTAAGAATGTTCCCAAAATGGAAGTAACAATTCCTGTTCCTGCAAGCACAAGTGGCAACAATACAGCAGATAATCCTTCAAAACCGTCGCTCCAGTTTGGGATAGTCATGAATGCAGCTCCCAATACCATTGTACCAATAATAGAACCAACATAAGACTCGAAAAGATCGGCGCCCATACCGGCTACATCACCTACGTTATCACCTACGTTATCGGCAATAGTTGCTGGGTTTAGCGGGTGATCTTCAGGAATTCCTGCTTCTACTTTACCAACAAGGTCAGCTCCAACATCGGCAGCTTTTGTATAAATACCGCCACCAACACGTGCAAACAAAGCGATTGAAGATGCACCAAAAGAAAATCCGGTTACGATGGCAAGTACGCGATTTACGGCGTCAGCACCTTCGATACCAAATACATTAGAGAAGATGAAAAACAAGATCGAAAGACCAAGTACACCTAAACCAACAACACCAAGCCCCATTACAGAACCACCGGCAAAAGCCACTTCAAGACCTTTTCCAAGGCTTTCACGTGCAGCATTTGTGGTTCTTACATTTGCTTTGGTGGCAACTTTCATTCCAATGAATCCAGCCAGGCCGGAACAAATCGCTCCAACAATAAATGAAATGGCTACCATCCAGCTTGATGTTACTGCATCTGCGCTTAATGCTAAGATTACGGCAACTACAATCACAAATACTGAAAGTACCCGGTACTCAGCTTTTAAGAAAGCCATTGCTCCGTTTGAAATACTGTCAGCAATACGCCCCATTCTTTCGGTACCAACTTCTTGTTTCGAAACCCAAGAAGATTTGAACGCGGTATAAAGTAGGGCTATCACACCCGCCGCAATTGAGAAAAAGATTATGTTTTGCATAACTCCGTTAAGGTTTGTTTAAGAATCCCCCGAAGGGTTTTCAATTATAAAAGTTCATTGCTCTTTCAATACCCAAATTCACGAATGCAAGAGCAGCTTCGTGAGCTTTTTGGATGGAAGCAGTTACTTCATCCATCTCATCCAAATCAAACGGGGAAAGTACGTAATCTACTTGCCGTCCTCGTTTAAAATCGTTTCCAATACCAACCCTCAGCCGTGGATATTCTCGGCCAATTTTCTCGTTGATATCAGCAATTCCGTTATGTCCGCCATCACTGCCTTGTGGCTTCATGCGTGTACTTCCCACCGGTAAATTCAAATCGTCGTAAATAACTAAACAATCGTCCTTGTTTGTGTTATAGTTCGCAAGCGCCTTTTTCACAGCAGTTCCACTGCGATTCATATAAGTTGTTGGCTTAATTAATATCACTTTTCTGCCTTTGTGCCGCCCTTCAGCAACTACATAAGGACCTCCACCAGCTTTAAAACTGATGGAGAGTTTTTGTGCAATTAAGTCAACAACCTCAAAACCAATATTATGGCGGGTACCCTCATATTCCTGCCCAACATTTCCTAATCCTACAATAATGGACATAAGTGGTGGATACCCTATTGGTTTTTACTCTTCTGCTGAAGATTCCTCAGTTGATTCTTCATCGCCTTCTGCGCCTTCAGCATCTTCAGCGTCCTCATCTTCGTCATCATCCAGCACTTCGCTTACAAGCTTACCTTTTGGCGGACGAATATTTACAATGGTTCGAGTTAAACTGTCGATTGGCACAATACCTTCGAGGTCTAAATCACCAACGTGAATCGACTGACCGATCTTCAATGGAGTAATATCTACAACAAACTCAGCAGGAATGTACTGTGGAAGTACGCGAATTCGAAGATATTTCATAGGCTGGAACAAACGTCCACCACTTTCAACAACTCCACGTGCAGCACCAGTAACTCTGAACGGTACACGCAATGTTACTTTATGATTATCTGAAAGCACATAGAAATCGGCGTGGATCGGGCGATCGGTTACCGGATCAAATTCAGTTCGCTTTAAAAGTGTTTTGTACACCTTACCATCTACGGTAAGTTCTTGCAATTTGGTTTGAGACTTGCGAAGAATTCGCTCTAACTCAAGTTCATCAATCGAAAAATTTACGTTTTCTTCGATTTCGGGACCGTAAAGAACAGCAGGTACACGCTTAGCAGCACGTAATTCGCGATTCGCTTTTTTGCTGGTCTCGCGAAGTGTTCCTTCGATTTTTACTAATTCAGGATATGACATTTTTGGTTTCTGTAATGTTAATTGTCAAACAAAGCACTGATGGTATCATTAGTATGAATCCGCTGAATGGCTTCTGCGAAAATATTCGCTACGCTAAGCACCTTAATTTTTTCGGATGGCTGACGTAACGGAATAGTATCACTAACTAATAATTCATCAATGGGAGAATCTTCGATGCGTTGAAATGCAGGGCCAGACAGTATTGGATGCGTACACATAGCCACAATGCTAAGTGCGCCCCGCTCTTTCATAGCCGCAGCAGCGTTGGTAAGTGTTCCGGCTGTATCAATTAAATCGTCTACGATTAATACGTTTTTGCCTTCTACTTCCCCAATAATGTTCATGATCTCTGATTCGTTAGCTTTGGGTCTGCGCTTATCAATAAAGGCAAGCGAAGCACCTAACTTTTTCGCGTACGAGCGAGACATTTTCAAACTACCAACATCAGGGGCAACAACTACCAGATTCTCAATTGGGTTTTTTGAGAGATGATCGATAAACACTCGGCTTGCATATAAATGATCGAGTGGAATATCGAAGAATCCTTGAATCTGTGCAGCGTGTAGATCCATAGTCAACACACGGTCGGCGCCGGCTTCAACCAATAAATTCGCCATCAACTTCGACCCAATCGAAACACGCGGCTGATCTTTACGATCTTGCCGGGCATATCCGAAATAAGGAATTACAGCGGTAACACGTTTTACAGATGCGCGTTTAGCAGCATCCAACATCAATAATAATTCGATGATGTTATCGCCTGAAGGTGGGGTTGGTTGAACGATGAAAATATCTTCTCCGCGAATGCTTTGTTCGAATTTCACATACAGCTCTCCATCAGAGAAGCGCTTGAGAGTTACTTTTCCGAGCTGTGTACCATATTCTTTGGCAATAGCGCGAGCTAATGCCGGATTTGCGGTACCGGAGAATATTGCGAGAGGACTTTCCAAATTGCTAGCACTGAAAGATTCAGGATTACATAAAACAAAAGGATGCATCCCTAATCATCCTTTTGAGTATAGTTGCCCGGGGAGGACTCGAACCCCCACATACTGGACCAAAACCAGGTGTCCTGCCATTAGACGACCGGGCAATTCAGATCGTTAACAGACTCCAAAGATAAAGAGCTATAAAAATGCAGTCAAGATAAAATTGCTTTATTTAGCACCTTACATTCCATACATCGTTTTTCTTTACAATAAGCATGGTATAGATGCACTGCACCAAGGTTTCCCTTTGTTTGAGTGTATAATTGCTTAGGGAAAATCGCAAACTTTTTCCGAATAGGATCGGGTACTTGTACTTTTAACTGCTGCCATTCTTCAAAAACCTGTTGCCGCAGTGTAGATGAAAATACTAGTTGGCTTAATGCAAGATGCGCTGGCAAATAAACGGTTCCGTACAAAATTTTAGAAAACCCCTGCTTGGATATGCCTGCTGTTACTAATAATTGCTGCCAATGGACGGATAACTCTTGGTCTAAAAATGAAGAAAATGCTGTTTCATGTAACGCTGTTAGAAGATGATGTAGTTGCAGAAGCCGTTGCTCGGGACGATGCGCTGGCCTTACTCCTTTTCTTGAAAATATGATGCCCGATTTCTCGAAAATTGCGTTCACAAAATGAGCATCAGATGAAAACCCTCGTCCATCATCAGTATGAGAAAGCCAGTAGCGGGCAGCTTTTACCATAGAATCACGATTGTGTGGAATTCCCAACCCATCCGCTAAGCTAACCATCAATGCTTGTTTCCAAGATAACGACATACCTTGTGCAGGATCATAAAAGGAGTAAAAATCTCGCACTTTCTTTTCTAAATACTCTTGCTGCGCAATAGCGAGTTGTTCTTCAAAGGCTTCATCAGAAATGTAAGTAATGATATTAGAGCATGGCAGATGGTTTCCTTCCAGCGCGTTAATTAGCTCATCAATCTGCTTTGGGATAAAGGATCGAATATTTAGCGTGGGAATTTCATCTCCATTTTGTGTGCGTATAGGCAACACGTTTCCGGCATCTGCCACCACATGCAAAACTACATTATTATAGTTTGTATCCGATTGATGATGGTGTGCATTCCAATCCCGAGAGTTTAAATGAATCTCAATCGCTCCGTAATGAGTTACCGCTCCAATTTGCACAGAAGCATTTACAAAATCGGGGCCGTCACTTGGGTTTAAAAAACCTGGACGCACCACAGTTACTGTTTGTCCACAAACTGTAGCTAAAGCTTTTTGTTCAATTAATTGCTCGTTCCAAATAGTATGGAGAATTCGCTCGTATTTTATTTCCTCATCAGGAAACATCTTTCATATCCGATTCATCAAATAATAAGCTTTCGGTTGCTTCATATAAATCCGGGATCGAACCTTTTATCTCGTGTTGAATCTTGCCCAGCCTTTTTTCGCTTTGCTCTAGAAGTTCATGGCTTTTGCCTTCTACCCAATCTTTCGCCTCGGCAGAATGCTCGCTAATCCAACGCCGGTTATCTTTCCCGCTTTGTGGCGCAACTAATAAACCCACGGCCACTCCGGCAGAAAATGATGCAAGTGCAGTAAATAGGGTGCCTAATGTTCTACTCATGGTTCAGTTGTTTTGGTTGAGGTTAACAGTGTTAATATAATGTTTGGATTTTTTAATTTAATGCTTAAAAAACAAAATAGTGTAATAATTAATTTACCTTTCTAACCAAACAAACCGAGTTTACATGCAGCATATTACACTGATGGATCAACATCATATTAAGCGAACCATTAAACGTCTTGCTATACAAGTATGGGAACAAATGGGCGAGGTAGAAGAGCTGATTGTATTTGGGTTGAACGAAAGAGGTTATGCGACTGCGGTAATACTTACAAAGTTCTTAGAAGAGATTAGCGATCAACGCATCCAACTTCATCAATTTCATGTTGCCGATAACGGGCAAAAAACACCCATTCCCAATTGCACTGAAAAAGCTGTTTTAATTATTGATGATGTGATTTTCTCGGGAAAAACGATGTTCAATGCACTTTCTACTATATGCTATTCGAACGAGCCACAAATAATCGAAGTTCTAAGCCTAGTGGATCGGGGGCATCGTAAATACCCCGTACTATGTGAACTCACAGGAATATCCGTTCCGACTAAATTCGGCGAACATATCGAAGTTATTCTGGAAAACAATACGCTGCAGGAAGTTGTCCTATTCAAGAATTCTTAATTAAAAACTAACTAACTATCTATCATGAAACATTTTCTACTTACACTTACACTCGTATGTGTAACAGGATTATCCTTTGCACAAGAAACCATCATCATCCCCGACACCCTCGATAATGAGTGGGCAACTACCTGGGTACTTGGCTTAAATGCTTCGCAATCTACCTTTAATAACTGGGCAGCGGGTGGCCAAAATAATGTTTCTGCAACTGCTTTTACGCGTGTTAATGGTGCGTATCGCCAAGGGAAATTCACCTACGGTTACGTATTTAATGTGCGATATGGCATCACTAATATTGAAGGTGAGGAAAGCCGAAAAACTGCCGATCGTTTAGCCATCAGACATCGTGCTGCGTACATACTTAATGAGGAAAATACCATGAACGCTTTCGCTCAAATATCATTCGTCACTCAGTTTTATGATGGCTACGACTATTCCGGAGACGCTCGTGTTCGTATTTCAGATTTCATGGCACCCGGATATCTTTCAGAAAGTATCGGTTATGCATACACTCCTACCGATTTTGTGAGTTTTGAAGCAGGTTTAGCGCTTAAACAAACCTTTGTTAACGATGATGCACTCGTTCCGGGTTATGGTGTTGAAGCGGGAGAGAATGTATTTTCTGAAGGTGGTCTTCAACTGGCAGTCAATTTTAGTAAGGAAATCCTTACAAACGTGAACTACACAACAAGTTTCGAGACGTTTAACAACATCAATAAAAGTTTGGCAAGTACAGATGTTTCCTGGGCTAATGAGCTCACGGGTAAAATAAATGATTACCTAACCGCCTCTTTTCAACTTGAAATGATTTATGATGATGATGTAGTTGCAGATGAGCTGCAAACACGGCAAATTCTTGCAGCCGGTTTGTTAGTTAATCTCAGATAATGCAATCAAACATTTCCCAACAATTTTCAAAAGCTCTGGACGACCTCCAACAATGGAAGAACTCGTTCGGAGCTTTTTCTTTAGATGAATCCCTGCAGGTTTATCCCGATACCTCTGCCAAAGTTTTTAACGAATTAATCGATCGATTAAAGGGGAATTTTCCTTTTCACCATCCTGTGTACGCGGGGCAGATGCTCAAAAGTCCGCACGACATTGCGTGGGCTGCATATGCTTTAGCCAGCTCCATCAATCCTAACAATCATGCTCTGGATGGCGGACCTCCTTCTTCCGAAATGGAAAAGGAAATCATGCCGATGCTGGCAAAGTTTTTTGGCTACGGGGATACCTTTTTAGGACATCTAACCTCAAGTGGTACTATCGGCAATCTGGAAGCCCTTTGGATTGCTCGCAAACTTCATCCAGCCAAAAAGATAGCATTCTCATCCAATGCACACTACACTCATGGACGTATGTGCGAAGTACTTGGAATAGAATCAGAAACCATTCCTATCACACCGGATGGCAAGTTTGATTTTTCTACGATTGAGGCCTCAGAAATTGGCACTTTGGTTGTCACTCTTGGAACTACGGGTTTGGGTGAAGTGGAACCACTAGATCAAGCTTTGGCGTGGGCAAGAGAGCATAATATCCGCATTCATATCGATGCGGCTTATGGGGGATTTTTCCGATGTCTGAAAGATTCGGAGTTGATTGATGGCACCTCCTGGAAGTTAATGCAGGAAGCAGACAGCATCGTGGTAGACCCCCACAAACATGGATTACAACCCTATGGTTGCGGTGCGGTGATTTTCAAGGATCCTGCTGTTGGGCGGTTTTATAAACACGATTCTCCCTACACCTATTTTACTTCGGATGATTTACACCTCGGGGAAATCAGCTTGGAATGTTCACGCGCCGGAGCGGCAGCTGTTGCATTCTGGGCGACTTTACAGTGTTTTCCTCTTGAAGAAAATTCTGGTTTTGGACCGATTCTAGCTAAATGCCGAAAAGCAGCGATTTATGGTTATTCGTTAATCGTTGATTCGAAGAAGCTCAAGGCCTACAAAAAGCCAGAGCTGGATATTTTAACTTATTTCCCCATTCAAGAAACCACAAAAAGCATATCACAAATATCAACTTTATCAAGAAAAGTGTTTCAGAAAGGGATGGAGGACCAAAGCTTTTATTTGTCGTTGTATAAAGTATCTACGGAAGACTTTACACGATTGCATCCTGAGTTTGAACCGGATGAAAAGACCGTTACGATTTTAAGAAGCGTACTCATGCGACCGGAGCATCACGATTTTATTCCCGAATTGATTCGCAGAATTGAAAATGCTATTTAGCATCCATGGGTACTTCATTACAAAAAAGAGAATGCGCGAGTTGCGGTTTACCTTTCGAGACTCAATTTTGCCCCAATTGCGGTGAGCGCAGACTTACAGAAAAGGATTATTCGGCATTCTCTCTTGTCAATGATTTTGTAGTGGATGTGTTCAACATCGAAAACAAGTTTTGGCGAACGCTTAAATACTTTCTGATTAAGCCGGCAACCTATGTTGATGAATACATCAAAGGAGCGCGAAAGAAGTTTATCTCTCCCATCAAATTGTTCTTACTGGCGAATGCGTGGTACTTCCTTTTCCCGGCCATAAATACCTTTAAAACGTCGTGGACTACCCAGCTTGGTGGACTCCCCTATAGTTCACTAACTCTCGACTTTTTAACAAAATTTCAGATTAGTACCGGGTTGAGCGCTAGCGATTTCGCATTACTTTATAATGATGCCACCGCTGTTATATCAAAACTTTTTGTGATTATTCAACCGTTGTTGTTCGGTTTACTCACTTATTTGCTCTACTATCGCCGCAGAACTGAAAAGCCACTAATTCATCACTTTAATCACAGCTTGGTTTTTTATGCATTCCTGCTTTTAATAGGAGTTAGTATTGCTCCAGCTACTTATAGTTTGATTGGAATTGTGTTGGAATCGGAAGCAATGAAGGACTTTCGGACCGAAGTAAACGTCACCATTTTCATATTTCTGATTCTTAACATATTTGGCTTTTTCTTATATAAAAAGTTTTTCGCCGAGAAGTGGACTAAAGTAGTTTGGAAAGTTCTGGTATTAAACCTGCTCTTTGCTCCCCTATTACAAATCTACCGTTTTATTCTGCTTTGGATCACCCTCGGCTGGATTTGGCTTACGGTTTAATTGCTGTTACTTTAAAATTAAGTTGATTTTCCAAACATCCATGCGAGGCTGAGAGCTGAAAAAAATCTTCACCCTTATCCAATGCTGTTAACTTTATCATCGATAAATGACCGTTATCGTTAGGGTTATTTGCAAAAATAATACGTACTGCCCCTTCAACTGATAAATATGATATATCATAGATTACTCGACCCTCAGAACTAACGAATACTGGTGGATTTGTTAAATCGATAAACAAGGTTTCCCCCACCGACATTGTAATGTCTTCGATAGGATTTTCAACGACTAGTGTATCCTCGCACCGCCCTTCTTGTGTACAACTCCACCCAGTAATAACTACAACTAGAGATAAAATTAATAATGGATAATGAGCTTTAAAGTTCATAGTTAATCCCAAATTTTATGCTATGTCGTACAAAATCATAATTGAGAGGAGTGCTAATTGAAAGCAATATTTGGAAACGACTCATCTCTTTGATAAATCCAGTTTCTATTTGGGTTACATCATCTTTGAGATTCAATGGATAGCTATCGTCAGAAATCTTATAGCTCCCTTTAACTCTTGAAAAACTATTTAAATATTCACTTCTTACTGTAATGTTTACAGAATGCAATATATATAGTTGGTCTTGGATTTCATCAAAATCTCCAACATGTGTCCAATTATTTATACCTAAGGCTATGTCGAATTCAAGATTTTGATTTACATATACTCCACCCCTCACATGGGCTCCATATGAAAAATTTTCTTGCGCATAAGAGTCTCTATTTTCAATATCAGCAACAAAACCAGCTAAAAAACCCCACTCTCTAGGATAGTCTGGATTGGGCATTGTTGGGAGTTTAAATCGTATCGATGTTTTGTACCAAAATGCAGAAATGTGATTGGTATAGGTGAAATCTAAACCAAGATTACCAAAAGTTGAATGTGCTGCAAGTCCACCAAATCGGGCGCCTGGATCTTTAAATTCGTAATGGGAAAAAGGTAGCGCTAATGATATAGATAATGATTTAAAGGCGATTCTTGATCTAAGATATCCAAATACAGAGCTGTGAGATATTCCTTCATCAGATCCAGATGTCTGAAAAGTAGGTTTTGAAATATCAAGTCCAGCGGAAAAGCTATATGGTTGAGCAATACTTTGTGCTTGAATGTTACTTACGGTTAATAACACCAAAAAGACAAAATTACATCTGCTCATATAAGTAGTAAAAATATCAACCAAAAACTCCTGACTGCTAGGTCAAATTTCGTTGCAAAAAGTAGGGTCAATTCATGAATTGATCCTACGTGTTTTGCCTAGAATTTAAACATCAAACGAAATACCCTGTGCCAATGGCAGTTCATCGCCCCAATTGATGGTATTGGTTTGGCGACGCATATACGCTTTCCAGGCATCCGATCCGGATTCACGTCCACCACCGGTTTCTTTCTCACCACCAAAAGCGCCACCAATCTCGGCGCCACTCGTACCAATGTTGATATTCGCGATCCCACAATCAGAACCATGCGCACTCAGGAAGTTTTCCGCTTCGCGCATATTCAAGGTAAACATCGATGAACTTAAGCCTTGCTTCACGCCATTTTGCAGAGCAATGGCTTCTTCTAAGGTCGAATATTTCATCAGATATAAAATCGGCGCGAACGTCTCATCTTGTACAATCTTGTAGTGATTTTCAACTTCAGCGAGCGCCGGACGCACATAATGGCCATCGCCTTCGATTACTTCCCCACCATATATCACCTTACCGCCTTCTTTTTCGATTTGCTTCAGCGCAGCTTGCATGGTTTCTACAGCTTGCTCGTCGATTAGTGGTCCTACCAACGTTCCGGGCTCAAGCGGATCACCAATCGTAATCTTCTCATAAATACCGAGTAAACGTTCTTTCACTTGATCGTATACCGATTCGTGGATAATCAATCGTCGTGTAGAAGTACATCTTTGTCCACAAGTCCCAACGGCTCCGAATACCGTCGCTCGAATACTCATTTCGATATCGGCATTTTCACTGATGATGATGGCGTTATTACCACCCAATTCCAAAATGGTTTTTCCTAAACGACCACCCACAGTTTTGGCCACTTCTTTACCCATTCTGATGGAACCTGTTGCTGAAATCAATGGAATTCGAGAATCGTTGGTCATCCACTCGCCCACTTCACGGTCGCCGGTTACTAAGTTAAAAATACCTTCAGGAAGGTTGTTCTCTCGTAGCACTTTCGCTACAATTTTCTGAATGGCCACGCCACACAATGGTGTTTTTTCCGAGCCTTTCCAAATCATCACATCCCCGCAAGCTGCAGCAATCATTGCATTCCAGCTCCAAACAGCAACCGGAAAGTTAAAAGCAGAAATTATCCCAACAATCCCGATAGGATGCCATTGCTCGTACATTCTGTGTTGTGGGCGCTCGCTGTGCATAGTTAAACCGTACAACTGTCTGCTTAATCCAACGGCGAAATCGCAAATGTCAATCATCTCCTGAACTTCGCCCAATCCTTCCTGATGAATTTTCCCCATCTCGTAAGTAACCAGCTTACCAAGTGGTTCTTTGTATTCGCGAAGTTTATCCCCAATTTGCCGAACAATTTCCCCACGTTGCGGAGCCGGCATAGCGCGCCATACTAAAAATGCTTCTTCTGCTTTGGCAACAACCTGCTCGTATTGCTCTTTGGTGGTAATACTTACATTCGCAATTTTTTTACCATCAACCGGAGTAAAACTAGCTATTACTTCTTTGCTTTCTAAATTATGTAACCCAGTGCTGGTTCCGGCATTTACACCCTCGATGCCAAGCTTCTTTAAAAAATCCATTCAGTTTATTTTATTGATTGGTACTTTAGCGATGTGAAGATAGCCATTTCGCAAAAAGAAATGTGGAATAAATTGCTTCGGCATAAACCCTACTGTCTATGAAAACTGCCTCTCAAGCTCAGATAACTCTACTTAGAAAACTTAAACAACGTAAGTACCGCACCATTGAGCAAAAATTTGTGATAGAAGGCGAGCGCGCTATCGATCAAGTGATCGAAAATGGAGTGGTTGATGTGGAGGCCATCTTTCTAAAGGCTAGTAAGCTCGATCATTTTAAAGGAGTAAATAAAAAGCTGCATCTGCTCGATCACCGCGATTTTAATGATCTGGCCGATACAGAGAATCCTCAGGGAATGCTCGCCATCTGTAAAATCCCGGAGCCAATTTCGCTGTCGCAGTTATCTACAACCAATGGATTAATCATTGCTACCGATGCCATTCAGGACCCCGGAAACATGGGCACAATTATCCGATCAGCCGTTTGGTATGGAGCTAGTGCACTTATTACAGGCACAGGATCGGTGGATATCTACAACCCAAAAGTGGTGCGTAGTACAGCCGGTGCTACGGGAATCTTACCCTTTGTTCAAGGTGAATTAATTGACCTTTGTAGTGAACTTAAAACTTTGGGCTGGAGCGTAATGTTGCTTGATGGCAATGCCGGAGCTGTATCGATCAGCGATGTTCCATTTCAAAATAAAACTATCCTGATTGTGGGCAACGAAGCCAATGGCATTTCCGGTGAACTAATCGATGCCGGTTACCAGCGTGTATTGCTACCAACTAAATCGCCCCAACAATATGTAGAGAGCCTGAATGCCGGAGTTGCCATGAGTATCGCCTTGGCAATTGTTAATAAATAAGTGGACAACTCCTCCCTTATTATGCCAATGTTAAGCCATTTGAAAATCCTGCATTAGTTTTCCACATTCGTTGCAAATGGACTTGGCTTTGGTTTAATTCAGTGAACGTTCTTTTACATACGTCATCTACAAACCCGGCGGTTACGCTCTATAAAAACCCATTTGCCCATGCCGAGAAAGAAAGCAAAGAAAATTTTTGTACTCGACACCTCAGTGCTTTTATATGATTATGAAGCTGTAAGAAATTTTGAAAAAAACGACGTTGCAATACCCATTACGGTATTAGAAGAAATCGACACCTTTAAAAAAGGAAATACCGTAACCAATCTTCATGCACGTGAATTTATTCGGTATTTAGATGGCATTTCGGATGCCAATCTTCTGCAAGACTGGATTCCTTTAAATGGTCGGAGTCACGGAAAACTAAAAGTGATCAGTAATGGGGGTGATCATCTGGATGCTAATAAAGTATTCGGCTCCAAAAAAAATGATCATGAGATTTTAAACGCAGCTCTGAAATTGAAATCAGAAAACCCGGATCAGCCTGTGATTTTAGTTTCTAAAGACATCAACCTTAGGCTGAAAGCAAGAGCGCTTAATTTACAGGCTGAGGATTATGAAACCGTTCGCGTAAAAAATATCGACCAGCTGTATCGGGGAAAAACAGAACTCAATCTGGAAGACCCGGCCATTATCAGCAAGTTTTATGAAAAGAACCGCATCAAACCGAAGGATGTGATGGAAGACACTCCACCGGCCAATCATTATTATTTGATGAGAAGTCATGGCGCCTCGGCTCTTGGTTATTATAACGCAAAAACGAAGTACATCGAGGGTATTGATCAGCTGAATGCGTATGGAATCATCCCGCGAAATGCCGAACAGAACTTTGCCATGCATGCATTAATGAACCCTGAAGTAAAGCTCTGTACCGTAACGGGTTCGGCGGGAACCGGAAAAACCTTATTGGCTTTAGCAAGTGCGCTAGAACAACGCAGCGAGTACAAACAGATTTATCTTGCCCGACCAATTGTGCCGCTTAGCAATCGTGATATTGGTTATCTACCCGGTGATGCCAATCAAAAAATCGATCCATATATGCAGCCTTTGTGGGATAATCTGAGTTTTATCAAAAATCAGTTTAAGGAAACGAGCAAGCAGTACAAGAAAATCGATGATATGATCCAAACTGATAAATTGCGCATTGTGCCACTGGCATATATTCGCGGACGTAGTTTATCGAATGTGATTTTTATTGTGGATGAAGCTCAGAATCTCACTCCGCATGAAATCAAAACCATTATCACCCGCGCCGGAGAAAATACCAAAATCATTTTTACCGGCGATATTTTCCAAATCGATACTCCGTATCTGGACGCGGAAAGTAACGGACTTTCCTATTTGGTTGATCGACTGCACGATAATCCTATTTACGCCCACATCAACCTTGAAAAGGGGGAACGTTCGGAGCTGGCAAATATCGCTAGTAAGTTATTGTAGGTACAATTAATAAATTTTCAGTAATAAGTCATTCCTGCGTAGCATGCAGTTCGAAGATTTATCGCAGGTGTGGCAGAAAACTATAGCCCTCAAATAGCTATAGATCCCGGCTTTCGCCGCGGGATGACCGAAAAGTGAGTGATTTTAAAATCGACCGTCAAAAACTAATAACAAGTAATTCTTGCTGAGACGATCAAAATTTTTCTTCAAATTTAATTGATTTTTTTTTTTTTGATTCATTTACTTTACGACTAAATCAAACATAAGTAATGGGGTAAAATGAAGATCAAATATTATATTATTATACTCATAATAATAGCTGGTTGCGAGGTCAACAATAATGCTAAAACTGTTGAAGATCACTTAAAAGTCGGTACACAATTAAGTACAACTGAAATATCAAGCATTATTAAGAGTTATAAGGAAAACCCTCAAATACGTGATGAGGAAAAACATTTGTTTTACTTGGAATCTAAGATTCCTGGTTTCTCTGGGATCCAAAAAACCAAAGATAAAACAATTATTTTTATTAAAGATTTAAGTAAAAAAAATAGAAACCAATTAATCTCTAACGTTAGAAATCAAATTAGTAGTCAAGTTGCACCCAATCTACTATTCGAAGAAAGACAATTTACAATTAGTGAACTTGCTGCATTTAGAGATTTAGTCAGCACCTTTGTTTTAGGTAATTCTGAATTTAAAGATATAGAATTTGTAGACTTAAATGAAAATAAAGGATTGATAATTATTGCCTTACAAAATAATGTCAAACCATCAGAAGTCGAAAAATTAACTGAATTTTTGATTCACGGACTTGAAATACCGAATGAGGCATTTGAAATTGAAAAAGTGGAACCTTTATTGAGTCTTGACAATAGTTTGAGTCAAAATACATTGTCTGGAAGTATAAACTCCCACAACAGACCTTTAGTTGGAGGTCTGGGCATTCAAAGAGTTAATCACGAAGGAATGTGTACCATGGGCTTTATTGCTTCATTAAATGGAGAGGATGTTTTTATCACAAATTCTCATTGCACGGATCAAATATTTAACACTGACTTGAATACAACATTCTTTCAAGGTTTAATAACATCATCTGATATAATAGGATCCGAATATAGCGACCCTAATACTTGGAGTTGTGGGCAAGTCTGGCCCCCCTTTCACAATTGTAGGAGAAGTGATGCAGCTGCAATAAAAATCGCACCGGGAGTCACTTTTGAAAGGGGTAAAATTGTTAGAACAGAATTTAGAGGTGATGGGGTAGATGGTTCCACGAATATAATTAACACACCTGACCCGACTTGGTCAATTGCAAAAATTGACGAAAATCCATCAACTGGTGCTTTTATTCAAAAAATTGGAAGAACTACTGGGTGGACTTCTGGCAACATCATTAATACATGTGTTGATGTTCAAAAGAGTGGCGGTTGGTGGCAAATGAATTGCCAAACTAGAACTAATTATCGAGCTACTGGTGGAGATAGTGGCTCACCAGTATTTAGGTTTATTTATGACGAGAACGGTTGGGAACACTTAAGTTTATTAGGAATACATTGGGGTTCCAGTTCTTCATACAGCTATTATAGTCCCATCAGTGGGATCATGCATGATCTAGGTACTTTTTATGCTGACGATCCAAACTCTACTTATGTAGCACCAAGTAACCCACCTGGTGGTGGTGTAATTATAGATCCTTGTATCGAAAATCCGTTAACTTGTCATGAACAATAATATGCACAATAATAATATTCCTAAATTTATCTTTTTGTTATTTGTAATTCCCTTTTTTTCTTGTGATGAAGCCTGTGACGACATATTGAAACTTGGGACTGTTTCTATAATCGACAACAATAATGAACCGATACCTAACATATCTGTTACAATAATCAATTCTAGAAATCAATTAGAACTATGTGAAAGTATTGTTAATGAATCAAATAGGCTTTTGTGTAAGGAAAGAAATAATGAAATATCAAATACTGACTTGAGCGTTGGTGAGTATTTAGTTTTATCAACATTTAATATAACATTCGGTGATGTTGTAGACGGTGATCGATTAGAAATAAGATTTGACTATGATGAGACTTCTTATCTCGAAGAGTATATCGTTAAAGCTGACAAATGCAATCTTATTGAATTACAAGGAAAACAAAAAATTGTGGTTGAATGAAAGTTGACGATTTATAATTCTCTCTCCATAATACCACAAAAAAAATAGCCTTAATTTTCACTTTTGCAGTAAATAATAGACTTTCGTATCTGGTCGACCGCCTGCACAATAATCCTATTTACGCCCACATCAACCTAGAAAAAGGGGAACGTTGGGAGCTGGCAAATATCGCTAGTAAGTTGTTGTAGGTTTGAGATTGAAGGAATAATTCATTCCTGCGTAGCATGCAGTCCGAAGATTTATTGCAGGAGTGGCAGGAATCTATAGTCCTTAATTAGCCAGAGATCCCGGCTTGCGCTGCGGGATGACTAGTTAAGGTGACTGATCATTGATTTATATACCCAAAAAAAGCTCTAACGCTTGTCATTGGAGCTGGATTAGAGTTTATGAATTCAGGTCTTGCTATATAGATCGGGCTAATTAGCTTTAATAAACTGTAAGTTTTTAACTCTATTGTAGGTGAGTAAAATCTGATCTACTTGTTTGATTTCATTTCGCTCAACTTTCATCAAATAATCGTAGAGAATTAGCTCGTCTTCTTGTAGGATTTCTACTTCTAATTTCTCGTTAGACAGGCTCTGATTGAACAGCATCAAAGTACCATCTTCACCTAGACTTAGCTCAAAAGTGACATCAATTTCATCGTTTATATATGTGCCGGTTAAACCAAGCAGATAATTTTTCGAAGCATCAAACTCTTTCATTTTGATGTGAGCCCTCGGTTCTTCCCCGGGATAGTACACAGTAAATTGAGCATCAGTAAAGCCAAGCTTGATGTTTTCGTTGTAATGAAAGTGAAAAATATTTCCGAATTCACGCTTTAACTCTACCGGATTATTGTTACCTATTCGCCAACTTAATTTCCCTTCGTTTGATCTGATTCGGATGATTGAACCTTCAGGACTTTTGTACTCGCCAACGAGTTGCTCTATATCTGTATTGGCTTCATAACTTGCCGCAATCATACCGTTTTCTTTGTCAGCATTAGTATCAACTTTAGGGAGAAGAATATTTGCAATCTTATCTGCGATATAGCCGCTCCAAATCGTGCTATTATTACTCATTACCACAATGGTTAAGTCATCATCAATAAACCTTACCGTTTGTGCGTGATTAGCTCCCGTTCCCCCGGAATGATGTACTGCTTTTCTTCCCAATCTATCTTGCAACTCCAATCCGAATCCATAATGAGTAATTTCAGAATATGCGATTGGTTTTTGGCTGATTTTCAATAGCTCGTTATTGGATGCATCGGCATTTTGAATACTTAACTCAAAGGCCAGTTGATCGGGCAGCGTCGTATACAGAAAACCATCCCCAAAAAGATTGGTGATATGCGGGTATTGCTGCCAGATTCCGTTTCCCCAATCGGCATAAGGTATTGCCAAATCTGAAATCACGTACATGTAGTTTTTATTGAACTCCGAGTTGGGCATCCCCACTCTTTGAAAAAAGCCGGAAGAATATTCGTGAAATGGCATCCCGCTTACTACTTCCACCAATTTCGTCATGATGGTGTAATTGGAATTGCTATACATATAATCAGAGCCGGGTGTAAAATTCAGGTCATTTTGTGTCTTCAACAACTCAAGAGCGTCCTCGTTATCCAGGCCTTCCTGTCTCCACCATGGATCCTGTTGTATGCTCATCAAATCGTAAAAGTCTCTGACTCCACTAGTGTGATTTATCAAATGCCTGATTAAGATGGAGTCGCTGATTTCAGGATAGAAATCAGGTAAATACGTTCGGAAATCATCCTGCAGATTCAGCTTTCCCTGAAGGTGTAATTCAAGCACCATCAGTGCTGTAAACTGTTTTGCGACTGAAGCAATATTAAATTTTGTATTCCGATCTACCTGCACATTGTGGTGCAAACTGGCCAAGCCCCGATATTCTTCTAGCAGAATTTCACCATCTTTAATCACACCAACGGCAAAGCCGGGGTGATCTTCATCAATTAATTCGTCTAAATAAGCTTCTATTTCTTGTTTTTGAACCTCAGTTATTGGCTGAGCAATCAAAGATGTACTGGTAAAAACCAATAACAGTAGCACCGGAAATAATTTTGTCATGCGTCTCTATTTGGAATTTGAATTCGCTTAGAATTTCACCATTAAATACAAATATGACGCTTCAAATCGTGATTTGATACCTATTTAATCACCAGATTTCACATATTGATTTGGTGACATCCCCATCTGTTTCTTGAATGCTCGATTAAAGGTTGATTTAGAATTGAATCCGGCGTCGATGGCGAGTGCCAACAACGTTTTAGTTTCCAATTCTCCGGCATCAATGTGCGAGATAACTTCCTGCACTCTGTATTGATTTACCCAATCGTTAAAGTTCACCCCAAAGCCTTTGTTCACAATGGTTGAAATTTGTTTTGGATGAGTCCCAATCTGCTCTGCAATATCTGAAATTGATAACTGTGGGTTTTTAAACAACTGCTTTTCGCTCATAAGAAACACTAGATCATCTTTCGATTCTTGGGAAATATCATCCTGCTCCTTTGCTTCCGCTAATTTTACTTGATCTGCTGTTGCTGAAAATTCTAAAAGCTGATTCACTATAACACGATCGTCAAATTGATTTGGCGCAATAAGCTGAATTTTTAACGCATGGATATAACCTCTAAATCCGATGTAAATATAAAGCACTGAAAAACAGAAATAGTACCAGAATTTATTACCAAACTCGCCCCACTCGGGATTCAGAATAAAAAACAATACCCGTAGCAGTAGTACTATCAGAAAAGCCACTAAAAAGTGCTGTACCCAGTTTACTACCAATTCATCTGCGAAGCTAATCGAGTCGTACAATGCTCGTTTATATTTTTGATAGTAGTTTATACTCAACACTAAATAAGCCACCATCGAAAATAAGCCCGCCCACTGATACCAAGGATCTAAATCCATATCCTTGCCATCGGCGTAGAAATAGTAATCACTTTGAATAACTACATCGTTTACAAACACTACTAACATAGCCAAATTGTAGAGTATAGCCGGCAAAAAGTGATAAAATAAATCTGTGGAATTCGTTTGATTTGGGGAGAGCAACGATCGCAGGTAAAAATATATAACCGGGCCAATCAGAAACAGCTGCTGAAAGGGGAGGTAAAATAGAATGTTCCGGGTAGATTCCTGTGCATACCATCCCGCATATCCCAGCATGAATGGCGCGATGTACATCATACATAAAAGAATGAAGCATATTAACCATTTTGTGCTATTTCTTGCCTCTTCTCTGTGATTCCAATACAAGATTACTGATAAGATGCCTCCGTTCAGGAAGAAGAAAAGTAACAGCGAACTGTAATCGTTAAAGCTGAATGGGATAAAATCGAACAAAACGTAATGTGGGTTAGTAGCTGTCTCCTTTACTGAAAGTATGGTAAATGTTTCGAATCGACTTGATTAGTTTTAAAAAAATAGCTCCAACACAGAGCATTGGAGCTAGAATTAGAATTTGGTAGTCATTCCTTAGTAAGCAGGATTCTATAGCCCTTAAATAGCCTTAGATCCCGGCTTGCGCTGCGGGATGACAACCTCAAAGCAAATCTTAATAGAATGTATGTTGGTGCTACATGAATTACGCTATCCATAACAATCGTCATTCTTGCGTAAGTAGGAATCTAAAGTCCTCAAATAACCATAGATCCCGGCATTCGCCGCGGGATGAATAGTTAAGTTGAATGATCATTGAAATAAACAATCTTAAAGCTCCAACACAGAGCATTGGAGCTAGAATTAGAATTTGGTAGTCATTCCTGCATAGCATGCAATCCGAAGATTTATCGCAGGGATGGCAGGAATCTATAGCCCTTAAATAGCTTCAGATCCCGGCATGCGCTGCGGGATGACTTCTTCAAAGCAAAATATTGTACAACTCTGTAGGTGCAATTCATGAACTGCAATATCCACAACAACCGTCATTCCTGCGTAGCATGCAGTCCGAAGATTTATTAAAGGGGTGGCAGGATTCTATAGCTCTTAAATAGCCAAAGATCCCGGCTTGCGCTGCGGGATGACTTCTTCAAAGCAAATCTTAATAGAGTGTATGTAGGTGCAACATGAATTGCGCTATCCATAACAAAAGTCATTCCTGCGTAAATAAGAATCTGTAGTCCTCAAATAACTATAGATCCCGGCATGCGCTGCGGGATGACCAGTTACGGTGAATGATCATTGAAATAAACAATCTTAAAGCTTCAATGCAGAGCATTGGAGCTAGAGAAAATCCTAGATCCCCGCCTTCGCGGGGATGACTAAATGATATCAATTCGAAAATGCGTATTGCTCTAAATACGCGTCTGCATGCTCGGGCTGTAAATGTTCAACCATATAGCGCGTTCTGATTTTACGATAATGCTGTCCGTGAGCACCTCGAATTCCATGACGATTGCCCGGATAGAACATCACATCGAAATCTTTATCGGCGCGGATTAGTGCATCAATGAGCATAATGCTGTTTTGGGGATGCACGTTGTTATCGATGGTTCCATGAATGATCATAAGATTTCCTTTCAGATTATCCGCATAGGTCATTGCAGAGCCCTCATCATAGCCGGCCTTATTTCGCTGTGGAGTATCCATATATCGCTCGGTGTAGATCGTATCGTAACTTCTCCAATCGGTAACCGGAGCGCCTGATACGCCGGCATGGAATAAATCGGGGTAGCGTAGCATCAACATTGCTGTGGCATATCCACCATAAGAGTGACCATAAACGCCCACGCGATTTTCATCGGCATAATCGCGCTTAGTTACTTCCTTAATTACTTGGGCATAATCATCGATTTCGTAGGTGCCTAACTTTTTGTAATGCAAGGTCGCGAATTCCTTACCACGATTTCCGGAACCACGGTAATTCGCACGAACCACGATAAAACCAAGTTGAGCTAATTGCTGATATCCATCCGCATTTTTGTAAGTGCTCGTTACATCTTGGTATTCCGGTCCACCGTACAATGGCAATACCACCGGGTAGGACTTATTCGGATCAAAATCGACCGGCTTGTAAATAGTAGCAACCAGATCGTGTTTTCCATCCGCCGATTTGAAAATCATCAGTTCCGGTTTTTCCAGGTTATTTTCCACCACTTTTTCAACGTTGGTGCTAAGCAATGTCCTGATCTCTTTACCATCCGCTTTATGTAAGGTTGCTTCGTAGGGATGGTCAAAGCCGGTAAACAAGTCGGTATAATATTCTGCGGCATCGTTCATACTGATAGAATGTCGGCCCGGACGCTCAGTTAATTGCTTTTTATTCGATCCGTCCATATCCACCACATAAAAATGGCTCTCCAATCCCATATTGGAGTACGCGGTGTAATACACCTTGCCTTTCTTCTCATCTACATTAATGATTCCCCCCACCGGATTTTCACCCGTTGTAAGTTGGTTGATTAACGTGCCATCAAAGTTGTAATGGTAGATGTGATTGAAGCCACTTACTTCTGAAGTCCAGATGAAAGTCTCGCCATCTTCCAGTTGAATAAAATTATCGTGCAGACTGATGTAGGCATCTTCTTTTTCTTCAAAAATTGTTCGCACCGACTTCGAGCTCAAATCGTAAGAAAGAAATTCCAAGTGATTCTGTTGGCGATTAAATCGGCGGAAGGTCAGTTCTGAACCATCATTTTTCCAAACCGGGCGAACAATGTAATTATCAGCGTGGCTGTTCGTTGGCACTTCTTCAATCTCGCCCGATGCTAAATCCACGATAAAAAGCTTCAATGTCGGATTTTCTTCCCCAGCTTTCGGATAACGCATTAGTTCCAAACCGGTTTCGAATTCAAGCTCGTGAATCACCGGATATTGAAATACCTCTACTTCGTTGTATTGCAAATAAGCAATCTTGGAATCATCGGGAGAAAACCAATAGGCGTCTCGCTCACCAAATTCTTCAGGATACACCCAGCTTGGTCGCCCATTCATTTGCTCCTCGCTTCCAACGGTTAATCGGGTTTCTTCTCCGGTTGCCGTATCCACCAAATAAAGATCATATCCTTTTACGTGTGCAAATTTTGAGTAATCATGCGAGTAGGTTCCATTCCAAAGCTGCGAAGCTTCCATATTACGCATCAGCTCATCGGTGTATTGGGCACGCTCCACTTCCGGTTTGATGAGCTTTCTCATTTTGCGACCATCTAATTCAAACACAAAATCCGTTCCATCCACCGTGAAAAAGATCGCCTCATCATCCATCACAAAATCAAAATCAGAGAATGGATATGTATCCACATCACTTTCGGTTAGCTCATTATATTGATTAATAATGGCTGATTTGGTTCTTCGATTGAATAAGCGCGATTTCTTTTCGTTGGCCGGGTTTACTTTATAAAATTCAATCGACCCATCTTCATTTTCTTCCACTTCTAAATACCCCATATCACCCGGTAGCCAAGGCAAGGCGGGTTGACCATCGTATTGGATAAAACCGGGGGAGTTCATTTCGTTGTATAACTCAATTCCCGTTAATTGCGCCGAAAGGTTGGCACTCACAATTAGCAACAAGGCTAAAATCGAACTCTTTTTCATGCTTTTTGATCTATTTATTTTAAAAACTCAAAGAAGATAGAATACGCAACATCAACAAAGAAATTTTGTTAGTTAAAACGTGTTTTGGTTTTATCTTATTTGGATGAAGCCTTTTTTACTCTTACAACATCGCTATTTGGATGAAGCCTCTGATAATGAATACGAGGCCGTTCTTGATTACGGAAATCTCCAACCCAATGAGATTGTACGAATTCGTATGGATCAGCAAAGTATTGCTGACATCAATCCTTTGGACTATTCGGGTATAATTACCGGGGGCGGACCTGCAAACATCAGCGATTCTGAAGATGAAAAATCGGACGTTCAAAAGCGTTTTGAGTATGAATTAGCTGATTTATACCCAACCATTTTCGAGCATGATATTCCTTATCTCGGTATGTGCTACGGAATGGGCTCAATCACGCGCTATTTAGGCGGTGAAGTAGGAAAGGAAAAATACAGCGAACCTGTTGGTGCAGTTACCATCACAAAAAACCAGAAAGAAAAAGATCCTCTTCTTGATGGAATTCCGGAAACATTCACTGCGCTAGCAGGACATAAAGAATCCTGCCAACAACTTCCTGATAAAGCTACGTTATTAGCCTCTTCCGAGCATTGCCCAGTGCAGATGATTCGTTGCAAAAACAATATTTATGCCACTCAATTTCATCCCGAACTAGATGTTGCTGGCATCACACTGCGCATAAAGGCGTATAAAAATCACGGTTATTTTGATCCTGAAAAAGCCAATGAGTTAATAGATTCGCTCCAAGAAGTAGATGTTAATTACCCGCCGGTGATTTTGAGGAATTTTGTTGAGCGTTTTAAGACGTGAGACGTGAGACGTGAGACGTGAGACGTGAGACGTGAGACGTGAGACGTGAGAAAAATTTGATACAGTTCATACAAAATCAAATTCCATTTAGTTTTTTTGAAGGCTTGCGACATTCTCCCCATTAGTGGAGAAGTCCAAAGGATAGTGGTTTGAGTGGCAAAAGACGTCATTGTAAAATGTGGATAACTAGTGTAAAGCTTGTTGAAAAGAACTCTAAACCAGCACTTTTTTTTCAATTATATTGCTTTGGTTGCTGTATGATGTAATTGTTGAAGGTAGTTTTAAACATCCTGTTTTTGAAGAAACTACTTGATCATTTTGATCTAGTATTTAACCCTAAACCAAAACCATTACTATATGGCAAATAAACTGACTTGGGAACACCGTTTTCAAGTCTTAAAAACTGAAGGACGCTTTAAGCGTGTATACTGGTTAGTTCCAGTACGCAAAAGGCTCGAGCCTAGAACTAAAGTTCTTGACCCGAGCCAGTTGAATCTCTTCGATTGACTAGACCTCAATTTAAAGAGAATGTATAATAGTGATGCAGCTTGCAGAGATGCTTGCTGCATTTTTTATAGTATTTAATTTAGTGCACAGTGAGGGTTATCGCAATTCAAATAATGCTAAATTTAAAAACTTTGTGCCTTAGTGCCTTTGTTCCTTTGCCCTTCTGATCCTGTATTCTTACACCATACTCACAATCTCCACATTAACCAGTTCCCGCCCCAAAAATCGCTCGGCTAATTCCTGAAAGCGTTGCGGCTGATCGCTCACGAAGCATTGAAAATTACCGCCAGTGGTATTCGAAAGATTTCTATCTACAAGTTCCTGTTTCGCAGAGGCAGCAATCGATTCTGCCGAATCGATGATGTGAATATGCTCATCGTGTAAAAAAGTCTCGATTGATTTCTTGAACAACGGGTAATGGGTGCATCCCAAAATGAGGGCATCAATTCCTGAATCTTCAAATTCACCTAGGTATTCTTCAATCACTTTTTGGGCTATTTCGTTATCTGTCCAGCCCTCTTCAGCAAGTGGCACGAACATAGGGCAGGCTTTTAGTCGGACTTTCACATGTTGGTCAAGCTGTTTTATTGCCTTTGGATACGCTCCCGAATTCACCGTTGCCAGCGTACCAATCACTGCAACTTCATTGTGAGTTTTTAACGAGACTGCCTTTTCTGAACCGGAGGTGATAACGTCGAGCACAGGTACATCTCCCGCCATCTCTATGATCTCTTTTTTTGCCGATGCCGATACAGTATTGCAAGCTACCAAAATCATTTTAACACCTCTGTCCAACAAAAAGCGGGTAATTTCAAGCGCATACTTACGCACTGTTTCCTGCGATTTTATACCATAAGGAACCCGCGCTGTATCTCCGAAATACAGAATGTCTTCGTTGGGTAACGCCTCCATAACTGCTTTTGCCACAGTGAGTCCGCCAATACCGGAGTCAAAAATTCCTATAGGTGCCGTCTGTTTTTTCAATACTTTTGTGAGAACTTATTTTTTGCAGGAAATGTATTCATTTCTCAATGCTTAATCATCGCAACTATTGCTTTGATGTTATTTATCCAACCGAACCCTTTTGTTCCGCATGCGGCTCTTACTTTTAGTTTTTTTCCTTTTTTCAATATCTAACTCCCTTTTTGCCCAATTCGAACCCGACACTCTTCAGCGCCAAATAGATGAAATTGTAGTTGTTGGCTACGAAACCAATCGAAATATTCTGGAAACACCGGTGAGCGTGGCCTTAGTAAATCCACAAACCATAACCGGATTAGATGCTTCCAGCTTATTGTTTGGGTTAAATACGATAGCCGGTGTTCGAATGGAAGAACGAGCTCCGGGCAGTTATCGAATTTCGCTACGGGGCAGCTCCCTTCGCTCTCCATTTGGAATTCGAAATGTGAAGGTGTATTGGAATGGAATTCCGTTTACAGAACCAACAGGTACTACTTTTTTGAATTTACTGGATGTCTGGAACATGCAATCCGTTGAAGTAATCAAAGGTCCGGCCGGAAGTTTGTATGGCGCCGGAAACGGTGGTGTGTTATTGATTAACAGCACACAACCTGTACTAACCGATCAATTAAGCAGTTCTTTTTCAATAGGATCATTTGGCAGTTATTCTATCCGGTTAGCCTATCATGATGCACTCGAAAATGGGGCCATCTCCTTCAAATACTCCAATCAACAAAGCGATGGATACCGGGAGCAGTCTTATTTAGATCGTCGGGTTCTTGAGGTTTCCGGTGAAGTGGAATATGCTGAAGGGCGTTCAATAAATGCCAACGTGTTGTTTTCCGAGCTCAACTATGGTATCCCTGGAGGTTTAAACGCCGAGCAATTTGAAGCGAATCCTACTCAAGCTCGTCCCGGCAACCGTTTTGCATTAAGCAGTGTGGATGCTGATGCAAGCATTAAACACGAAGCCTTATTATTTGGACTAACCCACGATTATCAAATTACCGATCGATTCTCAAATACCGCTTCCGCCTATGGCACTTTAAGTGATTTCGAAAATCCATTCAATCTGGATTACAAAATCGACAGCCGAAAAAGTGGAGGTTTCCGAACGCAATATACTTATGATTTTATTGCGGGTAATAGTCCCTCGGAAATTAGTTTCGGCTCAGAATATCAGGCATCGAGTTATGCGTCACGGAATTTTGAAAATGATTCATCTAAGGTAGGAGCACTAAATTTTGATGATGAACTCAAAGTAAAAAGCACCTCCTTTTATGTGAGTTCACAGCTCGATATTGGCAATAGCTGGATACTAAACGCCGGAGCGAGTTTAAATCTGCTCCGTTACGATATTAAACGATTATTTAGTGCCGATGTGGATGAATACGGCAGTACCGGACAAACTACTATCAATTTTGATACTCAATTTGTACCCCGCTTATCGATTGCAAAGAAACTTAGTAATACTATCACTGCATTTGGCGGCATTGGCTATGGTTTCTCACCTCCAACCATTGAAGAAGTGCGGACAAATGAGGGAAGTATAAACCGAGGTCTACAACCCGAAATTGGTACAAATTTTGAGCTTGGTATTCGCGGATATGCATTTTTAGGTCGATGGGGATTTGACGCCACTACCTTTTTCTATCGCTTAAACGACAGTATTGTACAACAAGAATCGGAACGTGGAACCACATTATTTCGAAATGCCGGAAGTACCAATCAGTTTGGTCTCGAACTTAATTCATCTATTCTTTTGATTGATGATCCCATGGCATTTTTCTCAAATATTGAATTAAAAACTGCCTACACCTTTAATGATTTCGAGTTTGATGACTATCAGACAGCGGACGGTGACTTCAGCGGTAACGATCTTACCGGAGTTGCACCCAATATATTAGTGAATACGCTACTCATCCAACAAAAAGATGGCTTTTATTCTACGCTAAGCCATACATTCAATGATGAAATTCCTCTGGAAGACGATAATTCGATCTATTCAGAATCTTACCAACTAGTGCAATTTAAGCTTGGATTGAAGCAGCGTGTAGCTGAAAAATTGAATTTCGATGTAGGTTTTGGCATCGATAATCTGCTGGATGAACAATACAGCCGCGGCTTTGATATCAATGCGTTTGGCGGCCGTTACTTCCAACCGGCTCCCGAGCGGAATTGGTTTATTACAGTACGTTTGAGTTATGAACTGTAAACTATTCCTATAGTTTTCATTTACTGGCAAAAAGTATGGGATAACCCTATTCTACATCAGAGTAGAGAATTGATTTTGCTCGAATTGAATATTTCTAAATCTTTTAATGAGCCTTGATTTATTAGCTACTTTAAAAATCCTTTTTTCACCAACAATTCCGCATTCAAAATCGCGCCACCGGCTGCTCCTCGAATAGTATTGTGTGCCATGCAAACGAAAGAAATATCGAAGACTTCAGCTTCTCGGAGTCGCCCCATGTGTAGTTGCATACCATTTTCGTGATCGGCATGAAGGCGGGGTTGAGGGAATCGTTCTTCGTCGTGCAATTTGATAACCTGCTTTGGAGCAAAGGGCAAATCGAGCTCTGCGATTGGGTTTTCGAAACCTAAGACAGCTTCTTTCACGGCTTCAATATTAACCGGTTTTTCAGACAGTTTAACCGTTACTGCTGCCATGTGCCCGTTCAAAGTTGGCACACGTGTACAGGTAGCTTGCACAGGATAGTCGGGAGTTTCGATTCTGTTGTTTGCTAGCTTTCCCAGTAACTTTTGAGTTTCGGGCGCAATTTTATCTTCCTCACCAGAAATAAACGGCACTACGTTACCCAAAATATCAAGACTTGGAACGCCCGGATAACCTGCTCCGGAAATTGCTTGCATGGTGGTAACGATCATCGCTTCGATGCCAAATGCATCATAAATCGGTTTTAGCGCTAACGAAAGTGGAACAGCTACACAGTTGGGGTTCGTCACAATCCAACCGGAGCCGTCCTCTGTGAATTTCTGAGTTTTGATTAATTCGATGTGATCCGGATTCACTTCCGGCACCAATAATGGTACTGTTGGATCCTGCCGATAATTTTTCGCATTCGAGATAACCGGAATCCCTGCTCGGGCAAAAGCTCCTTCAATTTCGGTTGCTACTGATGAATCCAATCCCGAAAACACAAAATCCACATCTTGCATCATGTTTGGATCGCAGGGATTTACCACCATTTCAGCCACGTTTTGCGGAAGTGCAACATCTTCCACCCAATTAGCAGCCACTGCATATTTCTTACCCGCAGATCGCTCTGAAGCTCCAAGTGCTGTAATTTCAAACCATGGATGATTCTGAAGTAAACGAATAAATTTTTGTCCGACTGCGCCCGTAGCGCCAAGAATTCCGACTTTCATGAGTACAATGATGAGTTTTTAATGAGTGAAGCTTAAAGATAGGCACAATGGCATTGAGCCACACAGCTTTTTTCACTTTGTGCCTTTGTAACTCTGTGCCTATCTCACTAATTCATTATCTTCACCGCTCATTTAATCACAAATCGAAGTATTCCTGTTTCATGTCGAATTTAGACAGTCTTGATAAAATTGTTTCGCTAGCCAAAGCTCGTGGCTTCATCTTTCAATCTTCTGAAATTTACGGCGGATTAAGCGCCGTGTACGATTATGGTCCATTAGGCGTGGAATTAAAGCGCAACATCCGCAATGCATGGTGGAAAGAGATGACTCAACGCCACAATAATATTGTGGGTGTGGATGCAGCCATTTTCATGCATCCCAAAGTATGGGAAGCATCCGGACATGTGGGCGGTTTTAACGATCCGATGATCGACGACAAGCAGTCGAAGAAGCGTTATCGCGCTGATATGCTGATCGAGCAGTATATTATGAAGCTTGAAAAAGACGGCAAAGCAGACAAAGCCACTGAAATTCAGGAATTGCTGGATACCTCAGGTACTAGAAAAAGTCTTACCGAGGATTTATACGATATCATTATAGAAAATGAAATTCGTTCACCGGATTCCGGCGCCTTCGACTGGACTGAAGTTCGACAGTTTAACTTGATGTTTAAGACTCAGTTCGGGGCTACATCTAGCGAAGAGGACGGCGTGTATTTACGTCCGGAAACAGCGCAGGGAATCTTCGTGAATTATAAAAACGTGCTGGATACCAGCCGTGTGGGCGTTCCTTTTGGAATCGCACAAACCGGAAAAGCATTCAGAAATGAAGTGGTAGCGCGTCAGTTTGTGTTCCGAATGCGTGAATTCGAACAAATGGAAATGCAATATTTTGTTGAGCCCGGCACCGATGCCGAAGCGTATGATGCCTGGAAAGAAAAGCGCATTAGTTGGCACAAGCGAATTGGTATTCGGGAAGAGAATTTGCGATTTGCAGATCATCCACAGGATAAATTAGCGCATTATGCGTTAGCTGCCGTGGATGTGCAATATCAATTCCCGATTGGCTGGCAGGAAGTAGAAGGTATCCACAACCGATCTGATTTTGATTTGACCCAACACCAAGAATTTTCCGGCAAAAAACTGGATTACTTCGACCAAAAAGCAGGTAAACGTTACGTGCCTTACGTAATTGAAACTTCTATCGGACTTGATCGCTGCACGTTGATGGTGCTTTGTGATTCTTACCGTGAAGAAGAAGTGGATGGCGACAAACGAGTTGTTTTAAAAATGCATCCTGAATTAGCTCCGATTCAAGTTGGGGTGTTTCCTTTGATCAAAAAAGGACCGCTGCAGGAAATCGCTCGTAAAATAGAAGCTGATCTTCGTGAAGATTACTCTGTACAGTATGACGAAGCCGGCTCGATCGGTAAGCGTTATCGCCGATTGGATGAAGCAGGAACTCCATTTTGCGTAACTGTCGATTTTGATACCATCGAGCAGGATCAGAAAGTTACTATTCGCCACCGCGATGATATGAGTCAGGTTCGCGTGGATATCGACAAAGTAGGCGATGTGATTCGGGATGGAATGAAGAATTGGAAAGCAGAGTGATCAGGCTATTTACAATAGCTCTTTTATTGCTAATACTATTTCCACGAAAAGGTGTAGCACAAGTAGACACCTTAATTTTTCAACAAGTACATTATTCCTTCGAATTTCAAGATTCATCTAAGAATTTCGAAGTTAATATGAATGGTGGAATTGAATTGTTTTTCGATATTAGCGCAGTCCGTCTATTTATTCCTATTAAAGCATTAGAAAAACATTTCGATGTAAAACTGGTTGATCCGATATCGAGTCCAGCAGACTATTTTATATTTTTTGGTTTTTTAAGAGATGAGAATTCATTTTTCCGGTACCAAAAAGATCATTGGTTTATTGATAAAAAAAGACACAATATTAACTTAAATGGTATAATCGGAAATATTCCAAACTATAATATTCCTCAAAAAGCAGAACTTAATTTAGTAAAACTTGAAGATGATTTATATTTCAGAATGAATATTAGATTAGAACTAAAGAAATTTGAACAGGGTATTATTCAGCCTATTCCCGATAGTTTAAATAATGAAATTGCCTTGTTTATCACTTCTCAGACTAAGTGGGATTCTCAGTAAATAATTGCTCTAGCTCCGATGCTCCGCGTCGGAGCTTTTTTGGTCCGATTCACCGATAGCATGAAACCAAGATCAAAAATTAGTCATCCAGATCCGCCAGCTGGCGGAGACGGAACTATTCGCGAAAATGGTTGAATACAATTTTGTACCTCCAAAAGTCTCAACGCTGACAAATCTTGGAATCAGAATAAGTAAATTAAATCTATTCACCCGTTTAGATGCTTCGGCAGTAGCCTCAGCATGACTTTGAAAAGAGACTTAGTGAATAATTTGGGTTACTCTATCCCCTTCACCCACCTAGAAATTTCCTCCAAAAAACCATCCACAAACTCTTTGGGTAATGTGGCGTATTCAGTCACAAATCCGGTATTAGCCGGTTGAAATAAGTGATTGGCGTTTGGGAAATTCTTGTTGGTGCAGTTCATACGATCGTTAAGGCATACTTCTACGAAAACGGTTTCATTCTGAGTGGGAGTTACTTGTGTATCTTTACCTCCGAATAATGCGAGAATGGGGATCTCTAATCCCTCCAGGTCAACGGCTGGATCGTAATGTAAAAGTGACCTCATTTGTGCTGTTTTCAATGGTGTTACTTGCGCGTTGTATTGTGCATTCGCAAACGCTTCAACATCAACAATGTATTGCCGCTGTGCTTCCGGCAACTTTGCTACTTCGCTTTCAATTAGTTTTTGATAAGCCACTTTTAGTTCGTCCCAACCTTCGTTTTCCTTCGCTGTTTTGTACGCTAATTCCTGAAATTCCAAAATGGGCTCAATATCATCGTCTGTTTTACCCGCAGCTTTTTGCATGATTATAACCTGTTCATTAATCACATCCTTCAAAGGTACTGTTGTACTAGCCATTAAGACCATTGCCCTAACACGATCATCTTTATCGGCTGTTTTGATGGATACAATGCCACCTTGTGAGTGTCCGAGTAGTATAAATTCATCGAAGAGCTCATCTGCCTGAAACTGGAAATAATCCATAATAGCGGTTACATCATCGGCTAAAACGTCGAGTGTAGCTTCCGAAAAACTACCTGTTGAGCTACCTACTTCCCGATCATCATATCTGAAACTAGCAATCCCTTGCTCTTTAAGGTGTTCTGCGATTAATCGAAAAGGTTTAAATCCCAATATGGTTTCGTCTCGATCCTGCGCACCACTTCCTGTAATCAAAATTACAACCGGATCACCTTTTTCATGATTCTCGGGTAGTTCTAAGGTCCCGCCAATTTCAAGGTTACCGTTTGGAATAACTAAATCCTGAGCGTGTGAAAAGGCAGGTATCAGCATTGCAAAAAGAACTAATGTCACAAAAGCTTTATTAATACTATTCATGAGGTTTGGGAGTCAAGTTGTTGAAAGATTACATACGAATAGATGACAGGCACTAAAACCAGCACTGCTATTACTACTCCAAAAATACTCCAGTATGCCACCGAATGTGAAATGGCTAGAGGTGCAATCATCATGATTAGTCCACCAGCCGTCCAAACTTTTGCAGTAATTCGGTGCGTCCGTTTCCAAACGGTTTCATTCTCCAGAGTCCATGGTGTTCTTACTCCGATAAAATAATTCTGCTTGATAGAATGCATGTAATTGCCTAAAACTAAAAACAGCATACCTATTGCAATTTGAAGGTAGATACTGAAATTGATGTCGGTTCCCAGCGACTCGGCCATGATAAATACATACATAAATACCATGAACATACTGGTTATAATTCGGATGGCAGCAATAGGTTTTTGGGTTGATTCAATTCTCTTTTTGGGATCGATTAGCGGCAGGAATACAAGTAGTAAATAGGTGCCTAAACCGATGGCTGGAAACATAATTGCATTCACCCACTTTGGTCCCCAGTCGTCGGCTTCTCCCTGCAAGTTAAAATGAGTAGGCACTTCATCAGGGAGTTCGTCCCAGATATAAGCCGAGAAAATAAAAGGCAGTATCAATAATACTACCACATACCATTCTTTTTTTAGCGTTTGAAGTATCATAGCTCAGGAGTTTGAGTTTAATAAATTGAACAACCATTGCGTAGCCTCTTCCAGCACCGTGGTATCAAGCGAATAAGTGATAAATTGACCGTCTCGCTCGGTTGATACCAATTTTGCTCGCTTCAAAATGTCCAAATGATGCGAAATACTGGGTTTTGAGATGTCAAACACATCCGCAATTTCACCGGCAGTCATATCTTTTTCCTTCAACAAATCCAGAATTTGTCGACGGGTTGGATCATTAAGTGCTTTAAAAAGACTATTCATTTAGATAATTAGATAACTGTCTAAATATAGCATTCTACTTGATTGAATCAATAGTTGTTTTTTGATAGGTGATTAGGTGATTAGGTGATTAGGTGATTAGGTGATTAGGTGATTAGGTGATTAGGTGATTAGGTGAAATGATCAATTTATTAAACCGAATTCAATCCCTTAATTAAAATCTTGAGAGCAATTTTTCAGATACTTTCAGAATCATGAATCTGTATGCTATCACTCCATCTGTCGGGTGCATACCCGGCTGATGGATTCTGGGTAAAGTGAAAAAATGCTTGCTTTTCCGACAATTCCATCACCCCGCCTTTGGCGAAATGATGGATGAGCTTTTACATTTTTCGCCAAACTATCAGAATCAAATATACTTCGTCACTCATTTTTCACATGTCAATGCCATAAAAAATCCGACCTACGAGCCTAAGCTTTCAGACAGAAAGTTAATCGTCTGTCGTCTGTCTTCTGACTTCCGTCCTCTTACCTCCGTCCAAAATCTCAATCCAAATCCCGCAAATGAATATTCAACGCCTTAACGCTGATTTGAATTTCGATCATCATCATCCCCAAAGAAATAAGCAGTAGTATTAAACTTACCCCGAATAGAATTTTACCTAAAATCACCCACCCGGCAAATAAAGCTACCATGCAGAATACCGAAAGGAATAGAGATCCAATGCCTAAAAGCTGCATATTTTTTATAAGCTGTACCCTCTTGTGAAGATTTTCAATTTGGGCTTTTGCTCCTTTATCACCCGTTTGCTGATACCGTCCATGCAGAGTTCGAATCAAATTTGCCAAAGAAAGAAAGCGATTGGTATAGGCTAAAAGAAGTAGAGAAATGGCCGAGAAAAGGAGTCCGGGTGTAGTAAGATTGAGTTCCATGTTATTCGTAATAGAGTTTCCAGATACTAGCAGGTTGAGCTCCTGATTCAAATTTTGATCTCAAATACTCGTGAGCCGACGCTTTTTGCATTCGATACGGAGCATACTTAAAAACAGGAACGAAAGTAACTCCGTTTTTTTCAAAGGTTACATTATCCAATAATTCCAGAAAAAGTTGATGAGACGTTGAGTAAGGTGCAGGATATACGGTCAGATATTCAACTTTGGATTCCCTTAATCGATCTGCGATGATTATATCTTCAATTTGATCCATATTTGAAAATCCAAGTTGGGTTGACGATTTAAATATCGTTAATGGTAAATCGGATTGAGCAATAGTTACCGCGTTATCCGACCAAACTATGGCCGTATCTGTCAGATGTTCATTCATCCACTCGCCCATTTCTATTCTGGGCTGTAAACTAAACTGGCGGTAATAGGGAATCACAAGCTGTAATAAACTCAGTGTGGTAACCATTATCAAAAACCGAGTGGTTATAAATGGCCGAAAAAAACCACGACTCCAGATCAAACAAAACCAAATTACAGTAAGCGGAAGAATCATCACCAAGTATCGAGGATCCGGATATACAATGACGGAGGTTTGAGCATAAGCGAAAAACAATAATCCCGATAAAATTAGAGTAGCTAGAAAGTAAGTGAGGGAATACTCCTTTGTACGCAGATCAACCTTTTTGAGCCATATAAAAGCAACGATTAAAGGAAATGCCTGTAACATCGCAAAGAATGGCAGCAACACAAATCGTTGAAAAAAGCCGGCATCTTCAGCATAAAAACCTGTACTAAGTGTTGTGGATTCTATCCGCATCCAAAGCCAGTTTAACAAATCTCCGGTATTTAGATAACTCCACCAGCTCCAGATTGAAAGTCCGGCAATAATTCCTAGAAGTGTATAAAGCACGGCTTGCTTTCTAGAAACGATTATTAAATATCCTGCAGCCATTGTGATGTATAAAACCAGCTCATAGCGTGTCAATGTTGCCAAAAGCGCCGCTAAAAATATTACTGATTTAAGCTTTTTCTCTACCCCAATCACCCAGTAAAGAATCAACAAAGCGCCAAATCCTTCTGCCATATTCATATAACTGAACACTATTAAATACGGCATCAGTGCTAACAAAATTCCGGCAACTATTGCCGTTTTATTACCAACCACTGTACGAACAAGCCAAGTACCTAAACCAACAATGACTACTCCCAGAAAAGAATTAGCAATGTTTAGAGTGATGAGTTTTGCAGAACCGGTAATCCAAATCACCAGACTTCCCCAGTATCTAAACGCCGGGAGCCAGGTTAAATGCCGATCCTTAAAATCGGAGTACACCCAACCATTATCGAGTGTTAGATTACTCATAATAATATTGTGATAGGAATCTCCCCAATAGTCCTGAAATCCAATAATCAGTGCCAACGCTCTTATCAGGATCGCTGCAACTACGGCCATAAAAACAGGACGAGCCTCCAGTTCTTTCAACCAAAGGCTCGTTAATTCGGTTGATTTCATGCCGCAAAGCTAAGCCGAAATCACATAAAAGAGTAGGTACAATTAATTCTGTTGAATCCCAATTACACCGCATCCAATTCTTGGTCCGGCTGCCCCTGAAGGTTGAGATTCTAGGTCATCTTCGCCACCGTGAACAATTACTCCACGACCGATAATTTGAGATAAATCAATCTCGTCATCCACATATTCGAGCAGTGCAGTTCCATCTTCTGCAATAATATTTCCTAAATCACCCATGTGACGATTCATGTCTTCCGGTCCGGCATGCTGATTGTTATTTGGGTTAAAATGTCCGCCTGCCGAAGTACCATCATCCGCAGTGCAATCGCCATATTGGTGGATATGGAATCCATGTTTAGTTCCTGTTAACCCATTAATTTCTGCCTTTACAAGCACCCCACTTTCTGTTTGCTCAAAGTGAACCATTCCGCTTACATCGCTTCCATTTTTAGGATGAACTATTGCAACAGCTTTTTCAAACTCTGATTGTTCAATGAGCTCCATTTCTGGTTGTTGCGCACAACCGCTAATAATGATGATGGCAGTAAAAAGTGCAATCAACTTCTTCATAAATCCTTTTTTCTTGATGTTAGTGTTCGACTTACTAAAGTGCTTTTTGGCGTAATTCGTTCAACGTTTTTAGTCCGTTTATGAACGTTTGGTATTCATCGGGGTGTGATTTTCTTAACGCTTCCAGCCGTTTTCTTGTGGTGGCTTCTCTTAAAAAAGTATTCGCGGTTTTAAAATAAATGGAGGTGAACACACTTAACCCAAGATAAATCCAAATATAAAGCGTCGGAACTCCACTCATTAACAGGATCAGAGAAATAAGAATCCAGAAAGCTGGAAATAAAGCTAGTCCCATTACAAACTTAATGGATGCATCAAAAGCTTTATCTTTGATTTTTTCCCTGATCATCTTCCTTACCGGTAAATACGGAATGATATTATTCACCCAACTAAATAGGTACAAAGGAGACAGTAAAATCAATAGAAACCATGGTTTTTTACGGCCATTGATAGTCTTTACCGAAATATCATATGCATTGCTGATTTCCACCACATTTTTCCCTGCTTCGATTTCATCTTCAGAAATAACTGTGGCTACTTTGGCTACATTTTTATTCGCAGAATCTGGGTTGAGGTAATTCGACACGTCATTTTCAAGATCGGTAAGTACAACTTGCATCGCTGGATATTGGTCCAGGTTTGGTACATGCATCACCGTTTTCTTCATGCCCTTGGCTACATCGTTCTTTAGCTGATTGGCCGCTTTTCGCTCATCTTGTTCAAAAATCTCTTTGTAATTTTTCATTGGGATGGGCTCGCCGAATACCACACGAACTTTATTACGTGATCTGCGATGTTCTTCGTAATTCACTCCCACCGGCAACATTTGAAGATCCATTTCCCAGTTATTTTTGGCCTCTGCATCGAATGCAATACGGGTGAAGCCTTTACTAAGTGGACGAACTCGACGCCTCAAATCATGATTTGCCTCGGGAAAAACCAAAATTGGATGACGCTTTTTTAAATTCTCCACACATTGATCAAAAATCTCGTTGTTCTTGGTTACCGAACTTAAACCATCACGCACTCGGTACACCGGTAACATATTCAGGCTTCTCAAAAACCAATTCATGAAAGGCGTAGAAAAAGCTCCGGCTCGAGTTAGAAAAAAGATAAACCCGGGCATTTGCGTGCATACCAGTAACGCATCCATAAAGGAATTCTGGTGATTCGGGAGAATCATAAAAGGCTTGTCTTTGGGGATGTTTTCCCTCCCAACAATTTCAATTTTTCTATAAAAAAGGGAGAGACCTGTTTTAGTGATTCCGAGCCTGAACAGGTTATACCAGAGATAATTTTTACGCATTTGAAAATACTTTTTGAATACTCGCTTTGCCAATCGACCAATACCAGCCGATTGCAAAGCCCATAATTATATGCCAGATACCCCACCAAGCAGCAATTAATGCCATCCCGCCCAGCCCTTTGAAAAAATTAAAAATCAACAAAAGCCCTAAGCCTGAATTCTGAATTCCTGTTTCAATGGCAATAGATTTCCGATCGTTGAAAGCAAGCTTCAGAACAGTTGCAATGGTAAATCCACCAAGTAGAGCTAACGCATTGTGCAGAAAAACGTATCCCACCACGTACTGAACATTATCGATAAAGTTATCGAGGTTCATAGAAAAAGCCACCAAAATAAAACCGGCGAAGAAAATCACCCCAAATCCTTTAATCCATTTCGTAAGTTTTAGTGCAAGCTTTTCTTTGAAATGCCGAACCAACATCCCTAAAACGAGTGGGATTCCAAGAATGATTACCACTATTCGAAACACTTCGTAAATATCGAGACTTACTTCCCGAAGTATCTCGTTGGTTGGGCCGTACAAACTTGCCCAGAGTGTAAAATTAAGAGGCGTTGCAAAAATGGCCAGCAAAGTAGCAATGGCGGTCATACTTACCGAAAGTGCAATATTCCCTCCTGCCAGCTGAGAAAAGAAATTCGAGATATTCCCGCCCGGACAAGCAGCCACCATCATCATGCCCAGAGCAAGTGATGGGTGTGGTTCAGTAATAATCACCACTAAAAAAGTAATTGCCGGAAGAAAAATGAATTGAGAAAAAACGCCCGCCAGCGTCGATCTGGGATTCTTCGCCAGATCTTTAAAATCCTGAATGGTGAGTTCCAACGCCACTCCAAACATGATGAAAAACAGCGATGCATTCATCACCATGAGTCCATCGTTGTTTAAATTAAGTTGAAGAGCATCTATTTCCGGCATTTGAACAAATTAAAAATTAAAGATGAAATATTATGAATGGACTCAAACTAATTTTAAATCTTTTATTTTGAATTGATTTCGATCTAATTCAAAATTCATAATCCATAATTTAAAATTTCAGATAGAAGCGTATGGTCGCATGGCTAAATCATCAAATTCACCTAATTCTGCCTTCATTTTTCCGGTGATGGCGATCATGGCGGCGTTGTCGGTGCAATAGGTGATATGTGGGATATGCAGTTTCAAAGATAACTCCTCCGCCAGTTTCTGCGCTTTTGCACGAAGCATGGAATTGGCAGAAACTCCCCCGGCTATGGCAATGGATTTTACTCCAGTTTGTTGTACCGCTCGTTTTAATTTTTTGATCAACACTTCCGTAATTGCTTCCGAAATACTGGCACAGACATCATTTAGGTGCTCTTTTTTCCAATCTTCGGATTTGTCGTGCAGATAATACAATGCACTGGTTTTTAAGCCCGAAAAGCTGAAATCCAGCCCTTCTTTTAAAAGCGCTTGAGGGAATTTGTGGAATTTAGGATTTCCATCTTTCGATAACTTATCCATCACAGGACCTGCAGGATATGGGAGCCCTAGAATCTTCCCGATTTTATCGAAAGCCTCCCCGGCGGCATCGTCTCTGGTTTTGCCTAGAATTTCGTGCTCGAATGCTGCCTTAACATGCACCAATTGGGTATGTCCGCCCGAAACAGTTAGGCAAACGAACGGAAATTCAGGCGCTTCATCGATAAAGTTAGCATAAATGTGAGCATCCATGTGATTAACGCCAACAATCGGAATATCTCTTGAAAGCGACAATCCTTTTGCAAAACACAAACCCACCAGCAAAGAACCCATCAAACCCGGACCTTGAGTTACTGCAATCAGGTCGATTTCTTCAATCGAAATTTCGGCTTCCTTTAAGGCTTGTTCTACCGTTTGGGTGATTGTTTTTTGATGCGCACGTGATGCCAATTCTGGCACTACGCCCCCAAATTTTATGTGGATAGATTGGGAGGCAATCACGTTCGATTGCACGCCTTTATCGGTTAAAACTGCCGCAGAAGTGTCGTCGCAGGAGGATTCAATGCCTAAAATATTCATGCACCAAAGATAGGGGCAATTTGGCTTAGAATCTCGTTTTGAGATATAGTCTTTTGAATCGGTGGTTTAATTTGGCATTCCGAACAAGTTGTTCGATATGTAAATAAATCGAGTGGCTGATAAACCACAACTAACGGTTTAATTATTGCCAATGACCGGATAGTCCGACATATCAAAACTTTTTGAAGTCGATTTAGCTATAGATTTTGTCTTCATTTCGAATGACTCATTAGTTTCTTTGTTTGTAGTAGTCATTTCCAGAATAGTGCCATTCGTTGCTCCCATAGCCATACCGTTCATAAAATAGCGAGTGCTGGAATTAGCACGAACAGCGCGATCATAATCTTGAATGGACTCATTCGCTACCCAAAATTCTGTTTCAATTGTTTCTGAGGTATTTCGATAGCCGGTACATTCAATGCCCATGATAGTTTTTGAGCCTATTTGCTCGAATCCCGGTTGAATGTATTGTTCTTCGGTGGAATTATCTGAGCTCATTTGTTGCCAATCGTAAGCAAATGAATATTTCCCTTCCTCACTTTCTGAAAGCATCACCATTATACTTCGATCGTAATCGTAAATAAAAGTGGTTTGTTCGTCCTCGGGATTCCCGGTCAAATATTTGCTGGCAGTGGATGCATTGTTCGATGAATAAAACATCTCCACGTTAATTGTTTCTTTCGTGCCTTGATCGTCGGTTGACGTCATTTCCATAATACTCATTCGATCGAAAGTGTACTTATCGGCTGTTTCTACCGAACTGTTCATCATAAAAGGCACATTGGTGCTGCCTCCATCGCTCGGATTCGAAGTTCCAAACACGGATTCCCAAGTCTTATCAACCTGTTTGTACGCGATTTCGCGCAGCTTTTCATCAACTTTTTGCTCCACTCTCTCCACTACTTTTTCTTTGGCTTTATCCTTGAGCCGGCGTAATAATTGTGCCTCAGCAGTTTGTGTAATTCCAAGAAGCAACACCCCAATCAGAAGCAGTACATTCAACTTTTTCATTTTACCCTATTTATAATGTTCCAATTCGGGATGAATATATTACCCAGCTTTGATCTAAACAATGTTGGTTTTGTCGTTTATAGGAGTGAGGAGTGAGGAAAAATCCTTTTCAAATTATAAATAAGTAAAAAGCCCCGATCTAATGACCGGGGCTTTTCAATTTCTGAATTAAATCAGTGTAGTAATTAACGAGACGCTTATTTCTTATCGTCGTCGTCTTCCACTACTTCGTAGTCGGCATCAACGGCACCTTCGTCTTCTTCGTCTGAAGATGCGTCTGCAGCTGGTTCTTCAGCTCCGGCACTTGCACCGCCTGCGGCATCGCCACCGGCAGCAGCTTCTGCTTGTGAAGCAGCGTAGATTTCTTGCGAGGCCGCTGTCCAAGCCGTATTTAATGCTTCTAAAGCAGTATCTATCGCATCTAAATCTTCAGCTTTATGAGCTTCTTCAAGCTTTGCAACTGCGTCCATTATAGTTGTCTTATTAGCTTCCGATATTTTATCACCATATTCTTCGAGGTCTTTCTTTGCCTTAAAGATTTGAGCATCTGCTTCATTCATCTTCTCTACACGCTCACGGATTTTCTTATCCTCTTCTTCGTGCTCTTTGGCTGCGTTTTTCATCTTTTCGATTTCCTCATCGCTCAATCCTGATGATGACTCGATACGAATACTTTGCTCTTTGCCGGTTCCTTTATCTTTGGCTACAATGTTCAATACACCGTTGGCATCTAAATCAAAAGTAACTTCAATTTGCGGCATACCACGTGGCGCCGGTGGAATTCCATCTAAGTGGAAACGACCCAACGTACGGTTGTTGGCTGCCTGAGCACGCTCGCCTTGCAACACATGAATTTCTACCGAGCTTTGGTTGTCCGCTGCGGTAGAGAATGTCTGTGATTTTGAAGTCGGGATCGTACTGTTCGATTCGATAAGTGGAGTCATAACACCACCTAAAGTCTCGATTCCCAATGTAAGTGGAGTTACATCCAAAAGAACCACATCTTCTACATCACCGGAAAGAACACCACCTTGAATAGCAGCACCAACGGCTACTACTTCATCCGGGTTAACGCCTTTGCTCGGATCTTTTCCGAAAAATTCTTTTACCGCTTCCACAATGCGAGGAATACGAGTAGATCCACCTACCAAAATTACCTGATCGATTTCTGACTTACTCATTCCGGCATCTTTCAAAGCCTGCTCGCAAGGAGTGATCGAACGCTTTACTAAATCATCTACTAATTGCTCGAACTTCGAACGACTTAGATCAATATTTAAGTGCTTTGGACCGTCTTGAGTTGCAGTAATAAACGGTAGGTTGATGTTGGTTTTTTGTGAAGACGAAAGCTCAATTTTCGCTTTCTCGGCTGCATCTTTCAAACGCTGCATCGCCATGGCGTCTTTGCGAAGATCAACACCTTCGCTTGACTTAAACTCATCGGCCAAGAAGTTGATAATACGCTGATCGAAGTCATCTCCACCAAGGTGTGTATCACCGTTGGTTGATTTTACTTCGAATACACCATCGCCAAGCTCAAGAATCGAGATATCAAAGGTACCACCACCAAGGTCATATACGGCAATGGTTTGATCTACATCTTTTTTATCTAAACCGTAAGCAAGTGCAGCTGCAGTTGGCTCGTTGATGATACGCTTTACTTCAAGTCCAGCAATTTTTCCGGCTTCCTGAGTAGCTTTACGTTGTGCATCGTTAAAGTAAGCAGGCACGGTAATTACAGCCTCGGTTACTTTCTCGCCTAAATACTCTTCAGCAGTTTGCTTCATTTTTTGAAGCACCATTGCTGAAATTTCTTGCGGTGCATACTTGCGGTCGTCGATTTGTACACGTGCAGTGCCATCATCACCTTTAACTACTTTGTATGCTACCTGCTCAGTCTCACCGGTAACTTCATTAAACATCCGTCCCATAAATCGCTTAACAGAAGCGATGGTTTTATCCGGATTGGTGATCGCCTGACGTTTTGCAGGCGCGCCCACTAAGCGCTCACCGTCTTTACTAAATGCTACTACAGATGGAGTGGTTCGTCCACCCTCTGCATTCTGGATTACTACCGGTTCGTTTCCTTCCATTACGGAAACGCAAGAGTTGGTAGTACCTAAGTCAATTCCAATTATCTTTCCCATTGGTCTAATTTGATTTTATTTGTGCCACGAAATCTCGAGAGCACTAAAGTTTATTGTTTTCTTGTTTTGATATTCTTTTTAGCCACATTTTTCATAACACCTTTTGTGTTTTAGTGATTTTGTGGCAACTATTAATTCACTGGAATACTGGTAGTGTCTTTCAGTTTATCTGATTTCGGCATAGCCACTGTTAGTACTCCATTTCTGAACGAAGCGCTGATTTCAGCTGCATTCACATTTTCCGGAAGTGCAAAAGAGCGAGCAAAAGCCCCGCGCTTTCTTTCCTGACGCTTAAATTCTTCGCCCTCGCCTGCTTGTATATCCCTTTCACCTTTTATGGTGAGCACATTGTTTTTGAGTGCAATTCCGATCTCTTTCTTGGCCAGCCCTGGTAAGTCGATCTGAACTTTGTATTCAGCTTCGCTTTCCAAAATGTCGCAGTCGGGGGCAAAGTCTTTATCATCGTGTGTAAGAGGAACTACCTTTTCAACAAATTGCTGTATGTCTTTTCCAAGTTTCGAAAGGTGTTTCTCTATCTCTATTCCAAATTCTGTGAAGTCTCCCATGGCGCTCATGTTCGTTTAAATTCGAACTTAAATAAGCAAGCACAATGCCAATGGAGTCTATCACATACTGACATGACTAATTGACAATCGAATTGTCAGGCAAGGATGAATTAGGAATAGGGGAATTAGTAATTAGTGCCACAGGCATCGCTATGTAAGACTACACACTTAATCAGTCATTCTTCGAGTGCTTTTGTGTTTTCGTGTCAAGAAAACTACTCTTCAGACAACGACTCCAAATCCTTCCAAAAGCTTGAGTAACTCAAGGCAGCACTTTCGGCGGCTTCGATTTCGGAAGCTTCTTTTCCTTTGATAGCTAGAATTACGGAGCCCATTGCAATCCTGACATCATGGAAGGAATCGAACTGAGCGGATTGAAGGTAAAATCCCTTAACGGACGATGAGTTTTAGTCTACTAGTAAGACAGTATTCGTTTGAGTTCAGTATTCAAATAATAATGTTTTCCGTGAATGGTTCTTTTCTCTAGCAATCGCATTTCAACCATTTTGTTTAAGTAATCTCTAGCAGTATTTTCTGAATAGATTCCTTTATTTGTTAAGTGACTTACCTTTGTGAAAGGCTGAGTAAATATTGCTTCAATTAGGTCATCAGGCCTTCGTATTTCTGAATTCTTTTTTAAGAGCTCCAACATGTCTTCTTTCACTGCTAAAATATCTGTGATTTTATCGAAGGTTAATCGAGAAGTAAACTCTACCGCTCTAAGCATATACAAAAGCCAGCTCTTCCAATCACCTTTCTGTGAAACTCCTGCAAGTAAATCAAAATACTCCTGCCTGTGGTCCATGATATATCTACTCAAAAATAAAATGGGATTATCCAATAACCCATTTTTGCATAAAAAGTGGATCATCATAATTCTTCCGGTTCTTCCATTCCCATCAGAAAAAGGATGTATCACTTCAAGTTGATAATGAGCCACAGCTAGTTTCAAAAGTGGTTCATCAGGGATGTTTATACTCCCATTTAAAAAATCAATTAGATTGTCCATTTTTCGCTCCACAATCCCCACTCCTCTTGGTGGTGTATACACAGCTTTACCAGCATTAGGTCCACTCCCTCCCTGTCGAATGTATACTCTTGACACTGGCGATCTATACCTCTCAGTAGTCTCCTTAATCTCATTAAAAACCAGCACAAAATAATCTGTGTCGAAGTTATTATGTTCATCCAAGTAATGATACCCTCTCCATAGTGCTTCTATATACCTCAACACCTCTTTTGCTGTACCTTGTTTTAGCTCACCCGATTTACCTTCACTATATGCTTTGTATAACTCATCTTCTGTTGTAAATATGTTTTCAATAGCACTTGAATCCTTAGCCTCTTGTAATGTGATCGTGTTTACTAATATTCCTTGATTAGGAATCGCTATACTTCTACCATTTAATAAAGCTAATGCCTCCTTTGCCTTACCTAGCTGTTTGTATACCTCTAAATCCAAAAAAATCTCCTCTTCAAGTGGGAGTTCTGGCAAATCATTCCACGGAATACTTCGGTCTGGATTTATCGGATATAATGAATCTTTCTGCATTAATTAATCTAATTTTTAATGTTTACCCCTATTCCGATCTCAAAATAGGTCATTGGAATCATATAAACATTAAAAATTTTGATTTTTAATGTTTAATCGAAAAACGACCTTAAAGCTCATCCTTCTGAGCAGGCAAACATCAATAAAATCGATTTTTAAGGTGTGCTATCCTGCCAAAGCTGCTACATCCTACCAAAAACTTAGGAATTAAATATAAATCGCTATTGAGTCATTCTGAGTCACGCCGAGGCGTGGCGAAGAATCCAGACGGATGACTTCTAACTATTTTTAGTACGTTTGTGATTTCGTGGCAAGAAAACTACCCTTCAGCCAACTTTTCCAAATCACTCCAAAAACTAGGATAGCTTACTGCTGCGCTTTCGGCGGCTTCGATTTCGGATTCTTCTTTTCCTTTTAGGGATAGGATGGCTGAAGCCATAGCAATACGGTGATCGTGGAAAGAATCGAACATCCCGTTTTCGAATTCAAAATCCGGATTGCCTCGGATAACTAATCCATCTTCCATTTCTTCATACACTCCGCCTACCGCATCCAGCATTTTAGCGATGGCCATAATGCGATCGGTTTCTTTGTGGCGAAGTTCTTCTGCTCCGGATATGATTGAGGTTCCGTCGGCAAACATCATGGCAACGGCTAAAATGGGGAGTTCATCAATGCAGTTCGGGATCAGCGCCGGGTCCACATCAATTTTTCTGAGCTGGGCGGTTCGCACGATGATATCACCAGCCGGTTCAGCGCCTTCTTCATGTTGATTTTCGATGGTAATGTCGGCGCCCATCTGTTTTAAAATGGTTAACAGTCCTGTTCGAGTTGGATTCAATCCTACATTTTCCAACCTGATTTCGGAGTCGGGCATAATCGATCCCGCCACTAACCAAAAAGCTGCAGCAGAGAAATCTGCCGGTATAGTATAACTTTGGTTCGGGATTTTATTTTTTAAGGATGCACTAATCACTCGCTTCCCATCTATAACTTCCACTTCAAGATTGAGCAATCGTTCGGTGTGATCCCTGCTCGGAACAGTTTCAATCACTCGTGTAGGAGTTTCTCCAAATAATCCCGCCAGCAAAATGCATGATTTCAACTGTGCACTAGGAATGGGTAATTCGAAATCGATGGGTACAAAAGGATCCTCGCGGGTTACAAATAACGGGGCGTATTTTCCATTACGAGCCAAAATATGCGCTCCCATACTTTCTAGTGGATCAATAATCCGTTTCATGGTTCTTGCAGAAAGTGATGGGTCACCTATTAAATACACCGAGGAACCTGAGCCTACCAAAACGCCTGAAAGTAACCGCATGGCCGTTCCTGAATTCCCGCAATCGAGTTCGTCGGATAAAGGTTGAATGCCATATCTGCCGCGACCTTCAACCACTACTACATCATCAAGTTGTGTAACTTCGGCTCCTAATAATTCCACACAATTCAACGTACTTTGTGGATCTTCGGCCGGGGAATAATTTTTAATAACAGACTTCCCATCATGCAACAACGCAAAAATAGCTGCTCTTTGTGAAATCGACTTATCCGGTGGGGGAGTAATGGTTCCGTTTAACGAAAATGCAGGGGCAATTTTTTTGATCATCCTGTTCGATGTGAGTATTTAACAACGAAAGACGAAGGTAGGGAATTTATTGTTTCGGTTTTTATTAATCGTTAATCGTGATTCGTTAATTCTAATTCATTGCCACAAATGCACGAAATCACGGAAAAGTAGGACGGTGTTTTTTGTTATTCGTTAATCGTGAATTGTCTGAACTTAACATTATCTAGCGGACTGCTTTTGTAAGCTCGACAGATAAATCCACATGAATAAAGAATGCACAATTACTCTACCTAAACTTTCCTTTACTCAAAATTCCAATATTGCGTAATCGCAATTTCTCTTTTCCCTGGTGATAGTTTGGCTCTTAAGTACATTTGTTCATACGCCCACACAGCCTCAAAAAACAGGAAAGATGTACCATAAACCATTTCTTCCTGTGGTTCTTGATCAACAGAGACAGGCTCTCCAAATTGATTTGTGAGTATAGCAACAGTCTCCTTGAATTTTTTTATGAAGTCCCTATTTATTTCACTGTTTTCATCATATCCATATCCCAAGCTTTCAAGATTTAAATCATAGCTAGCACATCTTATTATCTCATCATCGCCCGTAAAATAATATTCCGAACTAAACTCGAACTCTTCTTGACGAATAAATCTTTTCGGTTGTTCTAGGCGATGGTTTGCTGCTGGTGGACAAAGCTCTTCAGAAATTCGGTAAGAAACTGATGGATCGTCTTGAAACATGTTTGCTTGATTCAATTGCTCAAGTGCATAAACATTTCTCAATGTATTTGTCTGATTTTTTAAGAGAATTCTCTGAGCAAAAATTTCTGGTGTAAAAAGTAGAGTAATTATAAAAATGGAAATAGTATTAAATGACATCTAGCTAGTGATTATTTCGTTCAAGTGTGTTGAATTTAGTACTTAAGTCAATGATTCAACAAATAAATCTAAACTAGATAAGATCCTAAAATTGAATACTCAGGATAATCTGAAAATTTTGTTGGTCATTCGTCGTAAATCGTTCGTCATCTACGAATCCCAAACCTGGTTCAAGCGTCCGCTTGGACATAATCAAACCGCACAATCGGAGAATTACTCAAAGCTGGAACATTGGAGCTTGTTTGAAAATTGGATTTTCCGAATTTGGAATTTAACAGATTCTCATTTTACGAATCCCCTGTTCGATCGATCAAAGCTTGAGCTCGTTGAGCCGCTTCTGTTCCTGAATAAAACTCGACGATTTCATTCAGAATAGCTAAAGCATCCCCTCGATTTCCCAACTGAATGTTGCATTCGGCCGAATGATACATCGCCAATGCTACCCAAGTATCAAATGCTTCGAACAATACTTTAACTCGAGCATATTCTGCGATGGCTTCTTCCATATTACCTTGCACTTGTTCGAGTCGACCCAAATAAAACTGTGCTTCTGCACCGATGTCTGTAGTGTTTCTTTCAGCTATCGGTTTTAAAATGATTTGTGCTTCTTCGAACTTTCGTTCTGCCAATGCAACTTTGCCAAGTCCAACGCTCGCTGCTTCGTTATTCGGATTAATTTGAAGAGCCGATTCATACTCACTGCGAGCAATTTCATATTTATTTTGGCCCAGACTCGCATTCGCCATCCCAATATATGCCTCTTGAGCAAAACGACGTTCTTTTTGCAACAAATCGCTGAAGTATTGATGCGAAGTTTCGTACTCATCCAATTCATAAAAGAGCAAACCAAGCGAGGTTAACGCAGCAGGCACCTGATCATCGTTTGGATAATCATTCAACACTGTTTGATATGCCGTAATTGCGCGATCAGTTTGTCCCATTTGTTGATAGGCTACTCCTAAATTCATGTACGCTTCCGGGGCAAGAGCATCTGAATTTGTAACGCGCAAATACTGACGAAATTCACGAATTGCTCCTTCATAATCACCGGTTTGCAACACAGTTTCTGCTTGGCGATATCGGAGTCGGTCTGCCGTAGATGATTGAGGATTATCACTTAAAAATTCTTCAAGAATTACTGAACTACTATCTGTTCCACCTGCCGACAGCTGTGCATATTGAATTCCATTAATTGCTTCGATGATGTATCGCGATCGAGGATAATCTTCCAGTACTTTTTGATAAGCTTCTACCGCACGATCGTATTCACCGGCATTATAAAATGCATCTCCAATGTTATACTGCGCGCGTGCGGCCCAATCGGTGCCGGGATAGCGATTAATCACCGTCTGAAACTCTTCAATCGCCTGCGAATAGTTTGAAGTATTCAAATAAATATATGCCACATTATACTGCGCTTGCTCTCTCAGATTACTAAATGGATAAATCCGTAGCATTCGTCTGAAATTGCTTACTGCCTCAAACGTTCTGTTCGATCGATAGTAGGAATTCGCTACCTGAAACATCGCATAATCACCACCCGGTTCGGCGCCAATAGCTTTGTTGTAAAAACGGATGGCATTTCGGTAATCACCCAATGCATAATAGGCATCTCCAATTCTCAGTTGGGTATCTACATCGTACGGATATAAAGCTATTGGAGGTGGATTGTAATTATTCAGAAAATCTTCGAGAGGACCCACAGCTAACTCATAATCGCCGGTTTTGAAGTAGCTCCATCCCAACGAATAACGAGCAGCTCCAATCATTTCGTGGTTCGGATAATTATCTACAAATAACTTAAATCTCTTTGTAGCATCCCCAAATTGATCGAGTTTGTAGTAGGCATCTCCGCTCCAAAAAAGTGCTTCAGCACCGAGCTCGCTGGTCGGCGCTTCTGCGTACACGGCCTCAAATATGGGTTGGGCTTGCTCATACGCTTGATTTCGAAACAAAATCCATGCTTTTTGAAAACGAGCTTGTCGACGAAGCGCCGGATCAATATTGGCTACTTTTTCTGCTTCTTCAAATGCTTGAGTCGCTCTGGTAAATTCATTATTTGCGAAAAAAGCTTCTCCTAAGAACGTATAGATCTTGCCCGGATCATTAAACTCGTCCTGATTGCGCACCAAACTCAGCATTATTTCGATGGCTTGATCATAATTACCGGCTTCAAACGCAGAAATTGCCCATTCGTAATAAGCTTCTTCAACCCAAAAACCTGTTTTAAATCGTTCACCAAACTCTGCAAAGGTTTCCATCGCCCGGCGATAATTACCACCTAATTTGTGGTTAATAGCCTCGTAATAAAGTGCTTTTCGAGATAATTCATCATTTCCTCCAACAGCTTTTTCGAATGATTGTGCCGCCCAGTGATAAATCTCCTGTCGATTATACAACCAGCCCAATCCATAATGTGCAGGTGCTTCACGATCGGTGCCTTCGGTTAAGCGAATGTATTGGAGGTAATCTTTGGTGGCTTCATCGAAATTGCCCAAATAGTTATTGGCTTCTGCCATTAAGAATAATGCCTTAATTTTGGATTCATCATCCAGAAAAATCATCTGTGCGTCGAGTGCTTCTATCGCTTCGGCATATCGGGCTTGTTGATAATAAGACTCTCCCAGAGCGGTTCCTACCCGACGAGTAACAGGATCGTTTGGGTAACGTTCTTTCAACAACTCGAAGGCGATGGCTGAAGAATCGTATTCGTTTTCGGTGAGGTACAATCTACCCCGTGCATATAAAGCATCTGCCGCCCATTCAGATTCGGGGTAATCGTCGGCTAACTTCATGAAGTAATAGCGTGATTGTACGTAATCTTGCTTCTCAGCAGCTGCTTCTGCAACCCAATAGGTAGTTTCGGCAGCTTTGGTGTTTCCCATCCAAGATTCTATAGCCTGATTATAATAGGCAATGGCTTGATCGTACTCACCTTTTGAAGTAAATCGATGCCCTAGATCTTTAAGCAAAATCACGGATAAGTCACTACCGGGATATTCTAAAATAAATTGTTGGTAATAATGCTCAATATTAACTGAGTCGGCTCCTGTTTTTGCCCGGGCGAGATAATAGTTTGCAGAAATTAAGAGCTCATGTTGTTCATTCTGCTCAATGAAATCAGCGAATGAAGAAGTGGATTCTTCAAAATATCCTTTTTCGTAAAGGCGTAATCCTTCTTCATATAGAAAATTGGTAGAGGGTTGTGTTGCCTGTGCAGAAATGACGGCAGGCACAAACAATAGTATGAGTAAGTACAGGAGGCTTCCGGGAGTAACGAAGCGCATGTGCGGATGTTGAATTTCGAGTTAGCTTTTAGATATCAAGATAACGAATTAGTTCGTCAGCTCGCTCGCTTAAATCCCTTTCCATCGTTGCACTACTTACCTGCGAAGTAACAACATATCCATAGCGTTGTAATGTGGAACACACATTTGAAGAATCTTCCATATTCAACTTTATAGATACTCGATAAAATCCGTAGTTATCATTTGGTTGTTCAACAGCTACACCCAGAACTTTAGCCTGCTCGGTTTCGATAAGGCGGATGACTTCTGTGAGTGTGAAATCGTACGGCATCATTTCGATCGTGATCACCGATCCAAAAGATTCCAGATTGAACACATCGCCCAGGGCTTGTAGTACTTCCCGCTTTTTTATCACGCCAACAAAACGTTGTTCGTGGTCTACTACCGGGAGTATAAATTGCTCATGGGCGAGCATGGTTCGTGCTGCTTCAAATAAGTGCTGACTTTCAGGGATTGATATGTTGTCCTGAAGCGACAATGCCGAAATTTTTAATTCTTCGTTATCTGCTTCAATCAACGTATCTAACGAAACCATCCCAATTAGCTCCCCATCATTAACCACCGGAAAACGGGTGACAAACAGTAAATCCAACTTCGTTAGCGCAAGGGCTACCGAGTCGGTTACTTTGAGCGGGGTAATATTTTTGTCGATGATTTCGTGTACAAGCATGATTACATAACCTGACTTTCAGCCCCAATAGTATCTAACAAATGAGACAATTGCTTAAAATCTTTTTTAGCGATTCTGAATGAAACTTCCACGTTGTTGCCAACATACTTCTCATTTAGAACGTTTGCGTGTTCGTGGATAAATGCAATCGCTTTGTATTTACTTATCGGAATTGAAATAGTTCGGCTTAAGTAATCGTCTTCAATCAGCGCTTCGATATTTTGTTCCAGTTCTGACAAACCGATTCCGCGCTCGGCTGAAATAAAAATTGCTTCCGGATACTCATCTTTCATCATCACCACTTGCTCCTGATCCATCATGTCTACTTTATTAAGAACAAGCAGCGTTTTTGTATTCGTGGCTTCGATTTCTTTGAGCGTTTTTTCTACCACTTCGATGTATTCGTGTGCCATAGTGGAAGAACCGTCCACAACGTGTAACAGAATGTCGGCTTCACGAACTTCATCTAAGGTAGATTTGAAACTCTCAATTAAATTATGCGGGAGTTTTCTAATGAATCCTACCGTATCGGATAGCAGAACTTCATGATTTTCAAGTTCGTGTCGACGAACCGTTGAATCCAATGTGGCAAAAAGTTTATTTTCGGCCAGTACATTGGTCTCAGTAAGGGCATTCATCAAGGTTGATTTACCTGCGTTGGTGTAACCGACTAACGAGATTCGAATCATCCCCTCTCTACCTTTACGTTGAGTAGTTCGTTGGCGATCGAGTTTTTCTAATTTCGATTTAAGGGCTGCAATTCGTTGGCCAATAATTCTTCTATCGGTCTCAATTTGAGTTTCACCGGGCCCTTTGGTTCCAATTCCACCACTTTGGCGCGAAAGGTGCGTCCAGTATCGGGTAAGTCTGGGAAGTAAATATTGGAGCTGAGCCAATTCTACTTGTGTTTTAGCGGCGGCAGTCTGGGCACGGGATGCAAAAATATCCAGAATTAATGCACTACGATCGAGTACTTTGGATTCTGTTCCCGCTTCAATATTTCTGATTTGCGTGGGGGAAAGGTCATCATCAAAAATAACCGTTTTGATGTTCAGCGCTTTCATCTGCCCTTTCAATTCTTGCAGCTTTCCCTTTCCAACATAAGTGCTTACGTCAGGATTATTCCTGTTTTGAAGCACTTTTTCAACGGTATTTCCTCCGGCAGTATCGGTGAGCATTTCCAGCTCATCCAAATATTCTTCGGCTTGTTTTCGTGTGGTGTTAGGTCCGTAAAGACCAACCAACATTACTCTTTCTTTGTTTATATCTGTGTTTTTAACGTCGTCGAGCAATAAATCCCTCTAATCTTCTTGAATTTTCCTGAAATCAATATCGGGCAGTAAATCACTTTCCATTCTTGATTTCAGCTTTAAAGATACCACTTTTTGAAATGCTTTGCGTTTTGTAGCAGGAACCACAATCCGCAATTGTTTATAGCCTTTTGTTAAAGCTTTATCCATTTCTGAGTACGTAAATGTATACTCACAACCGGCTAATGTTTCTTTTTCTACAAAATCCAGAATCTGAAACCATGGAATTGTTTGTGATGGTTCATTAATGTTTTTTACGATGCCGTAATCAGTGATATAGTGTTTAGAGGCCAGATAACTTGATATAAACCACATACCACCAATCCAGACGTAGGCCGCAAAAAAGCCAAAATTCCTGGTGTCTTCGATCAGATACACAATCATCCCTAAGGTTGTGATCAAACCCAGAAATACTGTAGCAAAAAGTGGATAGCCTCTCAGTTTTCCAGCCCGCCAACTCAACCGTACATTTCTCAGTCGTAGCTTATTCTGAAAAGAATACGCGGCTAATAAAGTGGAAGCGATCGTGAATAACACAATCACGCTTTGAAAAAATAGTAACAGAATTTCTTTCATACGTTGGATGATTCTGTTTTATAAAACGCAGCTATCAGGCTTTCAATTACTAAGAAAACTAATCCCAACCACATAAACCAATTCCAAATTTCGCGCCCAAAACCTGACGCAATGACTTCATTATTGAGATTAGTTTCGTCAATTTCATTCACGGCTACTAAACGTGCATTTTGAGAAATTGATTCAAATGTGGATTTATCCATGCTATAGAAATCGCTTTCGTTTCTTGGAAAGTTTACTGCAACATCTATCGTTTTCGTTTCATCGTTGATGGTTACAAAACCGGGCTGCCAGTTTTCCGCTTCGTAACTTATGGTGGTTCCTAATCCCGTGTTTCTGCTTTCCGGAATAATTTCCTCATCGTTTTTTGTGATGCGCACCGTGTTAGCGTCTACATCCCCTGAAAAAGAAAATGGCTGGCCCAACTCATGAGTTAATAACCCACCAGCATCCGAAGACGCCACATACATCAACGATCGATAAAAGAAAGGAGCAAACAATGGCTTAACCGAGAAATTTGACCATTCAACACCGGTCCCAATCGAAGAAATTAAAATTCTTCCCTCGCCGAACTGCTTCTCTCGAATTAAAGGATCGCCAGAGTTCAAGCTAATTAAATCAAATCCACCGGGTGAATTGGAAACCCTTAGCTTGTAGTAATAGAAAATGTCAGGATTGGCTACCCGAATCGGATTTTCGCCATCAGCTTCAAATAACTCGGTAAATATTGGATGATCTTCCTGGATTTGAGTGCCTTTTGCGATGGAATTAAATGAAGCAAACTCTCCAATTACCGATTGAAATTGACCAACATTAAATTGTTGTAGAAAGGCATTATAGTTTTGAATATCACCCTGTTCAGAGGGGAAAAACATCAAACCACCACCGTTTTGTATAAATTCTTGCAACCGGGGAAGTATAAATGCCGGAATTGAAGTAAGTCCATCGAGTATGATGGCTTCTGTGTTTTGGTAATCCACCGATTCGATATCGTTGAGGGTGACACGTTGATAGTTTAGAGTCGCATCATTTTGATTGGAGGCATTGAGAACTAAATTCGTATACGATATTTCGGTAGGTGCTGCATTCGGATCGGTTACCCAAACAATCGAACGACTTTCAGGAACGAGTAACGAAAAGTAATAGCTATTGTCTGCCGTAAATTCATCGCCTTCGATGCGAACGGCACCTTTCAACGTTCCTATCTGCGATGGAATAACTTCGAACGAATAGGTTTGAATACCATCAGCGGGAAGAGAAACTGAATATTGGCCCGCTATTCGCCCATCTACTTCTAAGGTAATAAACTGATTGGATACAGGTACATCAGCATCGTTTTTTACTTCAACAGAAACGGTTACCGGAAGTCCTCGCCCAATCATTGTACTCGACGTCGACACATCTAAAATTCGGGTGTTTTGAACGGCAACATCCCCAAGATTAAACATGGTAATCGAAATAGTTTCTGAAAGATCAAGCTCGTCTAACTCAGAAAATTGACTTTGTTGCCCATCGGTAATCAAAAATATGTGTTTATTTTGATAGGGTGACTCTTCCAAAATACCGGAAACGGTTTGCATTCGCTCGATTGCATAGTTCCCTCCATCAGAAATAGCCGCTTCTTCTGTTCTTCGAAGTAATTGACTATGCCCAATGATACTATTAAAAGTAGCTTCGCCATTCGTAGTTTGAATTATAAAACGGTCGCTTTCTTTCGAGGAAGCTTCGATGGTTTCGATAATAGATTTGGCTTGCTCAAAAAGCGGTCCATCTTGCCCAATACGCTGCATACTAATACTGTTGTCTAACACAATTACATTTAATGATGGCGCATTGTTATTTCCGGTTGAAACCCCCGGCGGTAAAAAAGGACGGGCAAGCACTAAGGCCAAGCAAGCAACAGCCAGTAATCGAATAAATAATAACAGGTACCGTTTTATCTGTATCTTACGGATGGTTGTTTTTTGCAGCTCCTTAAAAAAAGCGAGTGTAGAAAATGCTACTTTTTGCGGTCTTTTAAGGTTTAACAGATGAATTATTAACGGCAGACCCACGGCAGCAACGGCAAATAAAAATAGAGGACTTAAAAAACTCATTATGGGGTCAAAAAATATTATTTTAGGGGAATTTCAGTGCTGGAACAAAACTACATAATCAGAACTACCGATATACAATAATATTCAAAAAAGCGGCCTATTATTCCATCTATGCAACGTACTGTTCAATCAATCATTACCTTTTTTTGCATCATACTTTTTCTGGGATGCAACAGTGTAAAAAAGCAAAGCTGGGAGTATTTAATTCCGGGTGAAACCACATTCGTTATTACGCCAAAAACCAGTGTTCAAGTTTCTAATATTGGTAATACCGATTATGCTTCCATTTTAGACGACTTAACCCCTGGAGCTATTCAGCAGCTTGGTGAACTACCAGACAGTATTCTATCTAAACTTAGTTTAAAGGGACTTGCACTGTACCCGGCTTCATCCACAACCTCTCAGTTTATCTGGATTGCTGAAAGTACTTCAGATATCGATGAAGTTGCTCCTTCGTTTTATGAACCGTTTGAACAAAATTATTACAGCTTTAACGGACTCACCGTACATAAAATAAATTTTAACGAGACGTTGATGTATGCTGCACAAATTCATCAATGGGTAATTTTTTCTGAATCAAGTCTAGCGGTAGAAAGTGCACTTCGCACGTACTTAGGAATCCAATCTGGAATTAATTTTGAGCAAACCCCTGAACCGGGAACATTAACTCTTAATACCGCAGAGCTAGATCTATGGGTTCAGCAGTTTATTAATGTGGGGTATCGTCCGCAGATTATGGGTTCGTTTGATGGATTTGCACCCTCTAAACTTACCTTTTCTACCGAAGAGAATATTTCCTCTGGATTTGAACTTCGTGGGGTAATTCCTGCAATAGATTCCTCGAAATCAGCGTTAGTTAAGTCGCTAAGTACTATAAATACTCCCATCATTTTAGATCGATACATTGCAGGAAATGCGGCTGCTTTTTCATTACACAGAAATCAGCCAATGTTGGTCCCAGATCGAACTACCGTTTCAGAATTCAAGCTCGATTCGCTTCTTTTCTCGGATCCTGAACTGTATCGTGAGTTAGCGCTTTCCTTAGAAACAGAATTTGGAATCGTTGCTTTTCCTGAATCCGGACTTTTAACGGATGGGGAGTATTTATACCTCAGAAATCTTGAGAATTCGGTATTGTTAAGATCCCGGTTACAGCAGTTTGCTGATGAAGGAATAGTAATACAGCAGGGCAACTCTTTTTATGTGAAAAGTAAACTCCTAAGCGCCCTGATAAGTGGAAATATGAGTTTATTTACAGATTTCTACCTCGCATTTTCTCAAGATGTAGTAGTGATGGCTAAGCGACGTGGACTTGCTGAAAGCGTTGATGCCGATCGTACACGCCGCCGAACGGTTTATTATGATGATACTTTCCGATCTGCTAAAAATGAATATCCAGAAGGAGTTAGTGGTTTCGCATGGGTAAACTCCGATGATTTTCTGAAGTTTCTTGATCCATTGATGATGCGAGGCACTCCACTAAATGGGCTTATTGGTGTGTATGATGTTTTGACAATGGGTTTTACTCAAAACATCAACAAATCGGTCAATTTTACCTTTAAATCGGTAACCGAAGAAGGATCCACCCAACCTTACGACGAACTTTGGGTATTACCGTTGTTAAGTGAAGAACTAACCGGACAGCCCGTTTTAGGAAACATTGTTGGGAATCGATCAGACGAAATTATCTTTTCAACAACAACCGGTAGAATAGAAGCGGTGGCTTTTGATGGCACTTCGGTAATGCAGGCCCAAACCAACGATGGAGATGTGCCTATTGGGAGTCCGGTTTTGTATGATTGGTATGGAAATGGACAACCGGTTATTCTGCAAGCGGCAGGTTCAAAAGTGTACGCATGGAATGAATCGGGCAGAGCCTTACCACAATTCCCTATTGAAATTGGAGAACTAATTAGTGCTCCTATTGTCGTTTCAGATGTGTCGCGTAATGGAATTCCAGAAATTATAGTGCCCACCGAAAATCGAAAAATCCATGTGGTTGATGGTCGAGGGCAGAATCTGAGAGGATGGCCACAATTTACAAGTGCAGTTACGCGCCACGCTCCACTACATACTCAAGTTGATGGCGAATGGTCGGTTTGGGTAGTTTCTCAGAATATTTTGCACAGTTGGCAAAGAAGTGGAGCCGTTCGTGCCGGTTATCCTACCTTCATCAATGCCGCGTTTAACACCACACCAACAATATTTGAGGATAAAATTCTTGGTGCAGGCTCAGATGGATATGTGTATGCCATCGGACAGAACCCAGGATTTGCCGATTCATTATCGATTAGTGTTCAAATGGACAGCATTGCCATTAAATCGCTGTATGCCACAAGTAGCCAATTGAATAAAATTACGGTTGAAGAAAATATTTTACTTCGCGATAGCTCTGGATTTTATCGATCTGATTTGTATCTGGCACAAAGTGTAAACGGCTCGATTTTGATGTTTAATCCGGCCGGAAAACTTGAAATCACTCATAATCTTGGACAACCATCTTCTGCAACAATGTCTCCTCAAATTCTTGATATAAATGGAGATAATCGGGATGAAGTTATTGCACTTGCTGATTTCGGCCGCTTATTTGCTTGGGAGATTTTGACAGGCCGTCGGATTTTCAGTATCCCAACTTCGGGAATGGAATATCCAATTATTGCTGATTTGAATAAAGACGGATTGTATGAATTAATTGCTCAAACCCGAGAAGGTTTGCGTTGCTGGACGATCAATAAAGCAGAAAATAATTAAAGATCATTTTCAAGTGGTTTACGTTTCACATGTCGGATTGACGCTACTAATATCTTATTAGTTGTAAAAGTGTAAATCACTCTATAGTTTTCTTCAACGATCAACTCGCGTGCTAGCGTCGAATTAAGTTCGGGAACAACTCTACCCATTTCTGGAAACTCAATCAATTTCGCCAGTTGGTCATCTATTTCTTGAATTAGTGCGAGTGCTGAAGAAGGATTATCCTTACTAATATATTCAATTATAGCAATGGCATCAGCGTTTGCTTGCGATGACCACTCGATGTTCATGAAATCAGCTTAGCCTTTAAATTCTTCATTACTTCCTGATGAGGAATAGTAACTCCACTTTCCGATTCTTTATGTGCTAGCTCGATTGCATTTAATATATCTTGTTGAACCATTATTTCTTCATAGTCTGCAACGCTTAAAATTACACCGGCACTTCTTCCATTTTGTGTAATTACAATCGGCTCTCTTTGATTGTTGATGTATTCGAGTATCTCTGAAGCATTTGTTCTAAACTCAGATATGGGCCTAATATTCTTTTCTATATTGATTCTTTTCATACCAAATTCATACTTAATTCGGTACAATATAAATAATTAGTTTAAAATATCAGCTAAGGCTTCTTCCAGATCATCATATCGGAAATCGAAGCCTTGCTCTTGTAACACTTTAGGCTTCATTCGGATGCTATCCAAAATGGGCTTTGCCCCTTCACCATACATAATTTGAAGAGCAATTTTTGGTACACGGAACAGTACCGGTCGGTTCATTACATCCCCAAGAACATCCGCAAATAGATTCATAGTCACCGGTTCGGGGGCACATACATTATAAGCACCCTCAATGGTTTCATTTTGGATGGGAAAAAGCAACGCATTGATCAAATCCTCGCGGTGAATCCAACTCATGTATTGTTTTCCATCGCCTACCGGTCCTCCTACAAAAAACTGAAAAGGTGGAATCATTTTTTCCATAGCCCCACCGTCTTTTTCGAGCACGATTCCAATTCGTGGATTAGCTACACGTACTCCTATTTCAGTAGCTTTCTGAGCTTCAGCTTCCCAATCTACACACACCTTAGCTAGAAAATCGTCAGCGGCTGGATCATTTTCTGTTTTTATGGAATCTCCACCATCACCATAATAGCCGGAAGCTGAGGCGGAAATAAAAAGCTCTGGCTTTGTTTCAGCTTCGCGCATTGCATCAACAAGCGTACGGGTACCTTCAATTCTGCTGTTGTAGATTTTCTTCTTAACCTCATCCGACCACCGTTGGCTGAATACATTTTCGCCCGCAAGATGAATTACGATATTGGCCTCATTCATGGCGGAAACCAAATCACCATCCCAGGCAATAAATTGCTGATTTTTTGCCTTTTCGTCTTCGTATTTGTTTGGACGCCTGGTAACGATGGTCAAATAGTGCCCTTCTTGAAGTAATAATCTTCGGAGTTCTTTGCCAATAAATCCGGTGCCACCGGTGAGTAGAATGTGTTTCATAAAGAGGCCTTTATTCAGATAAACTTAAAGAAATACTCTAGCATTTCTTTCAGAACTAGAAAACACCTATTTCTTGAAAAATTTGCAAGCTAACGAACACTACCGGCGCTGCAAGTAATAACGCATCAAAACGATCGAAGAAACCGCCGTGCCCGGGTAGAATAGTAGATGAATCTTTAATATTTGCCCGTCGCTTTAGTTTACTTTCCAGCAAATCACCAATCGGGCCAAATGTTGCCACGAGTATGGTAATAGGAACAACTAAAGTGAAGGTGATTGGCATGTCTAATGGGAACAAGAAATAAACAATAGAAGCTCCTACCAAACTGCCCACGTAGCCAAAAAAGAATCCTTCCCATGTTTTTTTGGGGCTGATTTTTGGAGCAAGCGCTCGTTTACCGAATGTCTTGCCTCCGAAATAAGCAAAAACATCGCTGCCCCAAACCATAAAAATCAGCATCATGCTAAGTACAAAGCCGTCGGTTCCTTCCCCCATTTGATTAATCAACATAAAACAGAGCAAGCCTAAGGGTGCGTAAATTCCAGCGAAAAGAGAAGAAGTTAATTTTGAAAATACTACCTCAGCTTGGTTAAAGGTTTGCACCGATAAGAATAGCACAAGTATCCCAACTCCAATTTCGAAAGCAAAGGGCAGATTGGGGGAAAGCATAATCCAAAGACCTAAAGTGTAAGGAAAGAGCGCATCAGTTGATTGACCACACTGTTCGAGTATTTTCATCATTTCCTGTATGATGAAAAATCCAATAATTACCATCATGCCTTGAAAAAACCAGCCACCTAACCATGTAATCCAGATAAATAAAGCCGCAGCCGGAACAGCAAATAATATCCGTTGAAGTAAATTATTCAACCGAATCTCCTTCTTCGTCTTCCGGGAATAACGGCTCAGCTTCCTCCAATTCTTTGAGCGCTTTACGAGCTTTCTTTTCAAACTCAACAGGCACGTACAAGTAAATGAGTGCCATTTCGCCAATTTGCAAGCTGTATGCTGTATCTCGCTTCGATAGAATGTTGGATGGAATCTTGAGATTACTCAAGTAATTCTTGGCCATATCAACTTCGTACTCGGTTCCGCTTTCAAGTACACATACCCAATTATCTATATCGTTGGGCTTAGGATGTTCAAATAAACTCATGCCGTGTGGTTAGGTTTCATTCTATACAATAGATAAATCAAAGCGGAAGATACAATAATACTTAAAAGAATGAGTAACCAAGGCATTTCGGTTTCGGGAGTGATAGTTTGCTCCAGCATTTCGGGATAAAATGAACTCGCAATTACCTGTCCACCATTATTAATGAGATGGGCAACCATAGCAGGAATTAAACTATCGGAAATATAAGTAACGTAAGCGAGGATAACGCCAAGAAAAGCAAGTGGCAGAATATTTGTTATTTGCAGATGGTATGCGCCAAAAATGAACCCAGACACAAGGATAGCCATCCATATTCCGCCACTCTTTTCTAATGATCGCTGTACGTAACCGCGATACATGATTTCTTCGCAAATTGCGGGTACAAAACCGATGTGAATAATGCCCATGATTAAAGCATTATCAGATTTCAGGAACTTTGTAATCATTTCCATCATCGATTCCTGCATTTCTACCATAAAATCGGGGGCCGGAACAAACGAGTTTAACCAACCAAGAAATGTTACGGTTGGGAAAACGGCCACAATCAAAACTGCAGATATACCCGTAACCTGCCAAACATTGTTTGATAATTGAAGTCGCAGAAATTTATTTCTTTCACCTTTTACAGCGCTTAATTTCACGATCAAAAGAGTACCAAGTGCCATCACTAATACTTGCCCCGATGTGTTTGCCCAAAACAATAGGTCAACGTTTTCGGCAAGCGAAGTCATGATGGCTTGTATATCAGATAGATCGGGCGCGGTAAGGACTGCCCCTACGGCTCCAACGATAGCACCTACCAGATTAAAGCCAACAAATGCCACTAATACCCACACAATGGCCATTAGCCAGTGAGCGAAGCCATTTCTCTCAACAAAAGGAAGAGGTTTTGGAATAGACTGATCGTTTAACACTGATTCTTCTGCTTGGTTAGTAACCTCTTCCATATTGTCTGTTTTACTCGATAGTTAAATTTTAAAATTCTTCTTCTTTAGCAAAAACTTTGGCACCAATAATTCCCGAAATCATATTCAGAATACCAAGAACTACAATTCCAATTCCTAATCCCCATAATAAGGTGCTCATCGAGCCTGGTTCTGGAATAAAATTTAATGCCATTTCGAATTGCTCCGCCGGAAGATTTTGTGCTTCTAAATTGCGAACCGACCAATCATAAACAGCCTGATTTAATTCCGGATCTACCACATATTGCCAGATTAAACTAATAACAGTGCTGATTAATGTTCCTACTACACCGGTAAAAAAACCTACCAATGCCCCTTTTCCAATCGGAAAGGTGATTTCGTTTTCTAATGCGTAATGCCGAACTGCAAAAAATCCACCAATAGCTCCGGCTAAACAAGCAAAGGTTCCAATTCCTTGTGCAAGATTAAAGCTAGAACCAACCGGCTCGCTGCTTATCGTCATATACTGGCTAATAATTCCTAATACCGACATTATTAAACCGATTATTAATGCCCCAATCATTACTGAAGGCCAGTAACTAGGTTGTGCTTGTTGTTCCATAAGTATCCTCCGTTAAAGTGATTTTTTTAAAAAATTCATCGGCTAAAAATAGCATTATTGATAGCCCAAATAGTGCCCCTAATACAAATCTGCTGTGCAAAGTATTGGAATAAATTCCTGTTGCATTAGCTAATACATCGGCAAAATTGATGATTATTGACGTGGCCAAAAATGCTAAACATCGAGTTCTGTTCAAAAACCGAATGTTAACAACTAATGGAGCAATCAATAAACCAATAAATAGCGCGGTATAAATTCCAAAACAACGTGCACAAACAGCCATCGAGACACTATTGACGCTGTACGAACGAAATGCATCTTGGTGACAAACTAAATGAAAAATTTTATACTGCCACGAACTATTTGATATTGTTTGTCCGAACAAGCCCGGCCCAACCGCTGAAACTACAAAAAAGCAGGTTACGATAAGTAAGAACCGATATAAACCTATGTTAGAGCGATTTAGGTTGAGATTCATGAGCTGGCTACTTGAAAATTGCCTGGTTCATTTTGTCGAGAAAAAACTGTGGTGCACGAATCGGTCGGCGCGATTCTGCGCTCATAAAACAGAGCGTTACTTTCCCCAGCACACATTCTTTTTGGGTGCTCTGAGAAATCACTTTGTAGTAGGTGATTAATCGAATTCCCGGTTTATCGTAAATCAGGACTTTTATGTGCACGGGTTCGTCGTATTGCACTGGGTTTTTGAACGATAGTTCAGCGTCAATAACCGGCAACATGATGCCATCGTCTTCCATATCCTTGTAAGTGATTCCGTAAGAACGAATCATTTCGGTTCTGGCTACTTCAAAGTAATTAAGAAAGTGACCATGATACACCACTCCCATTTTATCAGTTTCTCCATATCTGCTTCTAAGTGGATAGGAAAACTCGATAAGTGGGTCTGAATCGGGAAATGAAATCATTTTAGGCCTTTTTGAAGGAACCCATGGCCGAGTACTTTTTGATGCGTTGCTCTACCAGCTTTTCGGGCTTCATTTTCGAAAGTTTTTTCAGGCTTTTTTGGATCTGATCTTTTACTGCTTTAGCGGCAGCTTCGTAATTTCGATGCGCACCGGAAGTAGGCTCTTTTATCACGCCATCAATTACTTTCAGCTCAACAAGATCGGGCGCTGTTAATTTAAGAACAGAAGCTGCTTGCTCCTTATAATCCCAGGTTTTCCAAAGAATGGATGAACAAGATTCAGGAGAGATTACTGAGTACCAGGTGTTTTCCATCATGTATACTTCGTTACCCATGCCGATACCAAGTGCCCCGCCACTTGCTCCTTCACCAATTACGATTGTCACGATTGGCACCTTAAGTACTGCCATTAATTTCAGGTTTTTAGCAATTGCCTCGGCCTGTCCTCTTTCTTCGGCCTCTAAACCCGGAAATGCGCCCGGTGTATCTAGTAGCGTTATTACAGGGATATTGAATTTCTCTGCAAGTTTCATCAATCGATAAGCTTTGCGATAGCCTTCGGGGTTCATCATACCAAAATTACGGTATTGTCGACTTGCGGTATCTCGTCCTTTTTGTTGACCAATAATCATTACGGTATGGCCATCCATTTTAGCCATTCCACCCACGCAAGCTTTATCATCAGAGTGATAACGATCGCCATGTAATTCGACAAACTCGTCGGTCATTAACTCGATATAATCGAGTGTGTATGGTCGGTCAGGATGGCGGGCTAATTGCACTCGTTGCCATCGGGTAAGGTTAGAGAATATACTCTCTCTGAGTTTATCTACTTTTCTGCGAAGGCTCTCTACTTCTTTATTTAATACACCGTCGCTTGCAGTGGATAGGTTCTCCAATTCTTCGATCTTTTTTTCGAGATCAGCAATTGGTTGTTCAAAATCTAAATATTGCATGATTGTATTCTACTGTTTAGAGCGGTCTCTAATCGGTTTAAAATTTTTTCGGTGTTATAAAGCGCCAAAAATACTGCGAACTTTTAACGCCCAAACTCGCCACATTGCCTCGCGCACAATTTTCTTCGACATTTTGGATACTCCTTCTTCGCGTTCTCTGAAGATAATAGACACTTCCTTCAACTTAAAACCTGCTTTCCATGCTCTGAAGTGTAATTCGATCTGAAATGCGTATCCATTTGAGCGAATATTATCTAGTGATATGTTTTCAATAACACTACGGTGAATGCATTTAAAACCTGCTGTGGTATCAAAAATTGGTAAGCCGGTAATAGATCGAGCATAAATATTGGCGCCATACGATAAAATCAGTCGGCTAAGCGGCCAGTTTATGATGCTAATCCCATTGCAGTATCGAGAACCAATTGCCAAATCGGCCGATTCTGAGCGTACTTCTTTGATCAATCTGGGAATGTCGTTCGGATCGTGCGAAAAATCTGCATCCATTTCGCAGAGATACTCATAACCTTGTTCTAAGCCGTATTTAAAACCAGCGATGTACGCGGTACCTAATCCCTGTTTGCCGCCTCGTTTAATAAGATGAATTCGTCCGGGGTAAATTACCCGCAAATCGCTCACAATCTGTGCCGTACCGTCAGGTGAACCATCATCAACCACAAGAATATCTAGTTGTTCTTTCAGCCCAATCAGGGTGTCAATCATCCGGCGAATATTACCGGCTTCGTTATAAGTGGGGATGATTACAAGCGCTCTGTCTTTCACTTATTGCCCCTTACCTTTAACCATCGTAAGAATGGTATTAATCAAGATTTTCATATCCATCATAAGTGAAATATTCTCTACATAGTAAAGATCGTACTTGGTTTTTTCCTTTACATCTGCGAGCGATTCGTCGTATTTCCATTTTACTTGTGCCCATCCTGTAATACCAGGACGAACTCTAAGCCGGCGTGTATACAATGGGATTTGCACTTTAAATTGATCCACAAAATGAGGGCGCTCCGGTCTTGGTCCCACTAAGCTCATCGATCCACTTAGCACATTAAGCAATTGAGGCATTTCATCCAGCCTAAGTTTACGTAGCCAATAACCAACCTTTGTTACACGCGGATCATTTTCAGTAGCCCACATCGGTCCAGAATCTGCTTCGGCATCCTGCTTCATTGTGCGGAACTTAAACATGGTAAAGGTTTTACCATTTCTACCTACTCTTTCTTGAGCATAAATTACTGGCCCTTTTGAAGTCAATTTGATGATGATAGCAATCACCAAAAAAATAGGTGCTCCCAAAATGAGCACTGCAATTGATACAAGTATATCCATTAAGCGTTTGATTGCGCGCTCCCAAAGTGGCATTGGTTGTGGGGAAATTTCAATAAACGGAAGCCCGAATATTTGATTCGTTTTATTTAATCCGCTTACTAACTGATGGAAATCCGGCAATAGCTTTAGAGTAATATCCGGTTTATCAACTTTTGAAATTACCTCAACGAGTTCTCCTCTTCGATCCGGCTCGATAGCCACTAATACATCCTGAATTTGATTTTTGTTGATGATGTCATCGATATCATCCAAATGCCCGATTACCTGATCAGCTTCGATCCCTGTTTCCGGTTCCGGTGATTTACCATTCACCTGTACATATCCCATCACATCCATGCCTAGGGTACGGTTTCTCATAAGATCATCGTATGCAACTTTTGCATTATAGCCTGTACCAATAATCACTGTGCGGTGAAGACCTTTCCCGCGGCGAGCATAGAAACGCTGCACTGTTCGAATCACGAAACGGTTTAATGCACTAATACTGAAGGTAAATCCCCAATATAAAAGCACGAGAATCTTTACCTTTTCGAATGCTTCGTTTGAGCTGATATCGAGCAAGAAATACAGCATAAGCGAGCCTAGCGCTGTTGATTTCAGCACTTTGAAAAATTCATCTAAGCGAGAAACCAGGTAAAGTTTTTTATAGAGTCCAGTAATTACGAACATGAACACCCAGTAGAAACTTAGAACGATTCCTACCGATGCAAAATTGGTATCGTACGCCCGTAAAATCTCGTTTATCGAATCGGTATAATTGTAGTGGAAGACAAACCATCCAGCAAGAACAATCAAATAGTCCATAACGCTGGTAAAGATTACTTCCCTATATCGCTTAATGCTGCTCAAGAAATTCCTTTTGAATCATTAAATTCCAAGCTTTGAAAATAAGCATTTTCTTAAAGGCTACATAACCAAGAAAAAGAAGTTCATTTGTATACACTTAAAAAAAACTGCCCGGCAACAAAAGCACGCTTAGGAACATTAAAAACCGATCATGGCGATATAGAAACACCCATTTTTATGCCTGTTGGTACGTTAGCCACAGTAAAAGCAGTATCCCAAACCCAACTTATTGAAGATATAAAAGCTCAAATTATTCTTGGTAATACCTATCACCTTTATCTACGACCTGGAAATGATATTATGAAGAAGGCTGGTGGTTTGCATGCTTTCATGAATTGGGATCGTCCAATTTTAACAGATTCTGGTGGGTATCAAATTTTTTCGCTAGCCGAGAACCGAAAGTTAGAAGAAGAAGGTGCGAAATTTAAAAGCCATATAGATGGCTCAACCCATTGGTTTACTCCAGAAAATGTGGTGGATACTCAGCGTGTTTTGGGCTCCGACATCATGATGATTTTGGACGAATGTCCTCCTTACCCTTGCTCTTACGAATATGCCAAAAACTCGATGGAATTAACTCATCGGTGGGCAAAAAGGGGAAGAAAACATTTTCTTGAAACAGATGGACTTTACGGGCATCGACAACACCAATTTGGAATTGTACAAGGTGGCACATTTAATGACTTACGCAAAGCAAGCTCCGAGTTTATGGCCGAAATGGACTTTGAGGGCATTGCAATCGGTGGATTAAGCGTAGGTGAACCTATCCCTTTGATGTACGAAATGGCAGATTTAAACACCGATTTTCTCCCCAGTGAAAAAGCTCGTTACTTAATGGGTGTGGGTACACCTGCAAATTTATTAGAATGTGTAGCTCGCGGAATTGATATGTTCGACTGTGTGATGCCAACGCGAAACGCTAGAAATGGCATGGTGTTCACAAGACATGGAAAGGTCAACTTGAGAAACGCTAAATGGAAAACACATCACGAGTTGCTTGACGCTGACTTCCCTTCAGATCTTTGCTCGAAATACACCATGGCATATATGCATCATTTGATAAAAAACGATGAAATCTTTGGCCTCACTTTAGCTTCGCTTCACAATCTTACTTTTTACTTATGGCTGATGGAAGAGGTTCGAGCTCGGATTAACAACGATACATTTGCGGCTTGGTATCCTGGTATGGTAGAACAATTAGAGCGAAAGGTTTAGTGGCTAGATTGTTCTTCGATATATTGGAGGGCAGAAAATTTACTTAACATCGATTTCATCAAAATATCGAAATCCATCCAAATGGAATATTGCTGGAGGTAGAAGAGCTCGTAATTTCGAGCATCTTCATCGTCGCTTATTCTTGACTCATTAATTTGGCGTAGTCCGGTGATGCCTTGTTTGTAGTTTAATGAATTTTGCTTTTTATCGGATAATGGGGCTCCAACAATGTGAAGATTTCCAATCAACACATTCCAAAGTAGAAGAAATCTATTTTTCCATTTGTGAGTGGTGATAGATTCGTAGAAAGTTATTTCGCTAATTTTTCTCTTTTTCGCTTTAGAAAAAAGAATAGCTGGCAACACCACCGGAGATAATACTAGCAACCCGAGCGATGCCAAAAATAACTCTGTTGCTCGTTTCAACCATTGGTTAATTCCCTTTGAATATTCCAGGCCTACATCTATAAGTGGAATTTTTTCAAGGTATTCGACATTCGATTTCCCTAAGATGAAATCCATCGAATCTGGAATTAATTTTACAATTACACGTTCATTTTGGAGGATGGATAATTGCTCTAGCATGGCTTTGTAGGAGATACATTTCAATAAAAAGAACACCTGATCTACTTTATACGCTCTAACATAGTCCCTCAATTGTGGTAGAACACCAACCTGTTTAGCGTGTTGTTCTTTAATTCCTACCGTGCCAACAACTTCATAATTCCAATCGGGGTGGGCATAGATTTGTTTCTTCAGTGGCTCGGTTTCTGAATAATCACCCACTAGTAACAACTTAGAGCGTTTAATTCGCCCTGTAACTTTGGTGGTAGATTTCGAAAAATTGATCTGGATCAGGCGTAGTCCAATCATTAAGATTATGGAAATAGCTAAACCATATAATAATGCAAGGCGTGAAAATGCGAGATCACGCACAAAAAATGTCACTACAGCAATAGCTAAAAAGCTACCCACTACCGCTTTTAGTTGGTTAGATATGGAACTCCGTTGGGTACGAAATAAATCGATGGCACTACCAATAGCAACATACAAAACAGAGGCTAACACATTAATCCATAAGTGTTTTAAGTTTTGAAGATTGGTGATCACTTCTAGAGAAAACTGGAAACGGATCAGAAAACCCAAAATCACCGATATATTTAAGAGAACTAAATCTGTAGCAATTAAGCCTATCAACCTTAGGTTATTCGCAAAAAAAGCAAAAATTGCTCGTAATGTGATTGCGGTAAATATCACCCCTCGAAAAAGGTGACTGTAGTTAGAAGAGTGATGCTTGTCAAAAAATTGATACAAGGCTTTGTTAAAGATTTTGACATATTTCAGATCGCCTTTTCGGGTACTTTCTCCCTTATAATGTATGATGGAAGTAGTAGGCACATAGGCAATGTGAAAATCGGTTTCCTGTATGCGATAACACAGGTCGATATCTTCGCCATACATGAAAAATCGTTCATCAAATCCATTCAGCTGATGTAAAACGGAAGTGCGCCAAAACATGAAGCAACCGGATAGAACCGGTATTTCTGCAATTTCGTCTTCATCAATCCATCCCAAATAATAACTCCCGAGAATCTTATGCTTTGGAAATAAATAATTTAATCCAAATACTTTAGAAATTGCGGTTCCAATGGTTGGAACGCTTCTCTTTGATTCAGGGGCGTAGGTTCCATCTGGATTTAAAATCTTGCAACCACTGGCACCACATGAGGGATGTTTCTCCATATAATCCATCATACATTCCAGTGTATCTTCACTTACTAGAGTGTCCGGATTTATGACGAGAGTGTATTTTCCGGTAGCAATATCAAAACCTTGATTATTGGCCTTTCCGAAGCCTACATTTTCTTTGTTTTCTATATAGATTACCTCAGGATATCTCTCTCTGAGATATGCGATCGAATTATCTTCTGAATTATTATCAACAACAATAATTTGAAGTGTATATGCTTTTTTTGCCTTATAAATTGAATTCAGCAGGTTAGCGATATACTCTTTAACCTTATAGTTAACAATTACTATTGATATGTCTATTTGATCACTTTTCAATTTAGAGCTTATCATTTATTATCGAATAATCACTACTTTGCCAATCCCTTTTTCATTATTCGATGCATCTAACGCAATAACGAAATAAACTCCACTCGATAGCTCTTTACCATCAGCTGTTCTTCCATCCCAAACAGTTCTTCCACCCCTGCTTTCGAACTCGTTAAATACCGAGCCATCAGCCCCAACAATTCGAATGGTGGTTTGGTCAGATAAGTTTTCAATCGTTATTTGATTATGCTTGTCGTAAACATATGGGTTTGGAAACACCTTCAATTCTTCCATTTTTGATGTCGGCTCTTTTGCTACATCGGTAAAAGAAATCAAACCTAAATCCGTTGAGAAAAAGACTTCTCCGGTACGTTCATCAATCGTTATATCCTGAATATTATCTGACAATAATGGACTATTATTCCGAGTAAAACGTCTTAAAATCTCACTCCCATCTTCATTCAATAACCACACGCCTTGATTTCGGCTACCAATCCATTTTTGATTTGCATTGTTAACCGCAATACTTGCCACATTTACATCACGCAATAAAAATCTGGAGGCTGCTGCTGTATCGCTATTTATCAACCATTGAGCACGGAATTCACTCGGATTATTCGAAGACACAATAAAATCTGGAAATATGAAACGTGCAATTCCGCGAGTCGTACCAACCCAAACCTCACCTTCTTTATCCTCTACAACTGCAGTTACATTATCGTCCGGTAGGTTTCCATTATTTTCCCCCGTGGAAAGCTTTCGATAAGTATCATCACTACTACTTTGGATGTCAGAACCGGTATCGATGATCAACAAACCCTGTCCATTATTACTTACATCAATTAATGGAATCCATAAATGATCATTCGAATCAATAAAAATTCTAAAATAAAGTTCATCAGAGTTAATTGGGACAGATTCAAAATGAGACCAAGTATTGGAGCTTGCTTCATACACATTGAGAGGAAAATCAGACAAATAACTTATCGCCCATATATTGGATTCTATATCCTCATCAATCCCTGAAATCACAACAAAGTTTCTATTTGCTGATATCCCGGAAAAACCACTGTTACTTTTATTAAATACTCTAATCTGATCGTTTTCTTTTTCTTGTAATACAATTCCACCACCCCAACTTCCTACTGCATAATATTGCGTACCATTTAATGCGGAATATGCTGTTGAAAAAGAAAAATCAGCTAATTCTGGATTAGTATTTCGATTATAATTTGTCCACTGTTGATCTTCATAGACATAGTAACCTCTAATAGGGTTGAAGGGGTCCGATTGAGGAAATTCATCCGTTGCAGTAGCCAAAAGAGTACCAGTATTAAAATCTAATTCGCTAAAGAAATTCAGATATGGACCGTCTGGTAAGAAATTAGTTATTGAGCCATTGTTCAGATTAAGTGAAAGATAACCATCAGCTAAAGTCCCGATCAAAGCATGATCGTCTGTTAAAGTAATCGAACGCAGACTCATATTACTATTTGTATAAACTTCTGAATTCTGCCCTTCTTCATTTATTACTACTACACTATTTTGATCTAATACCGCCATGATGTTTTCTGTAGCATATAAATCAATTGGGTTATTTATGCCTGATAGATCTAATGTATTCCAAACACCCCCGTCATAAACAAACAATTTGTTATCAGAGATAGAAATAGTAATTGAGGCATTGGATTCAATGTTATCAACTCGGGTATTACCATCCACATTTAACGCAAAATTTTGCCATGCATTGGGATTAACTAAATTATCTTTCAGTGATGCAATAGCTATTCCTTGAGATGTACCAACTAAGATAGAATCACCTTTAACTTCGACATCGTAGACTGGAACACCGCGTTCAAAATCACCTATTTTCAAAAAATTATTTAGCACCAATAAATCCGTGTTATCAATTACAACAACCCCAAAATCGGTAGCTACAAAGATTTGGTTTTCACTTTGATCAAAGGCATGAATCTGCTTTGATGTAAATTCACCCGACCGATTGATGTCGGATATTCTTTGTATCTCATAAGTATCTGTATCAACGAAATCGATTATCCCATCTGCATAACCAAGTAGCACAGATGAAGATTCTTGATCGTAAAAGATGCTCATAGGGTCAAGCCGATGCAGTCCATCTACTGTTGTTAATCTCTTTTCAATTATTCCTTCATTTACAATAAACACCCCACCTGTTGTAGCAACAAAAGTAGATGTTAGGGTATATGCTATATCATTTATCGTCGAAAATGAACTATATACATTCCATTGGTTGATTTGACTATAAGCCTTACTGCTTGAGAATAGTAATGCAATTGTTATGATTGCGAAGTTTTTAAAAGATTTCATTCAGAACTACGTGAATTAAAAATCGTAACAATGCGCCATAGAGTAATTTTAAGCAGATTTTATTGAATACATAGTTTAATGAATTCTACGTATAAAAAAACCCCGTCATTCTAGGAATGCGGGGTTAAAGGGGAAGAGGCGGCGACCTACTCTACCGCGTAAGCAGTACCATCGGCGCTGCAGGGCTTAACGGCCGTGTTCGGTATGGGAACGGGTGGGGCCCCTGCGCA
>JAEPQH010000029.1 GCA_017640605.1 Balneolaceae bacterium
ATATACGTAGGGTATAGTTCGAATTTGCAAGCTCGGATGCGTTCGCACAACGAACTTGGTAAAAAAGGGTGGACGATAAAGTACAGACCTTGGGAAATTGTGTTCACAGAATCATTTGCAACCAAAGCCGAGGCAATGAAGCGAGAGCGAGAGCTGAAGTCAGCAAAAGGAAGAGAGTATGTTTGGAAGCAAGTTGCTCTCAAATATGAATTGAGCTAATCGGGCTCATATCCGCCAAATGGCGGACGCAGGTTCTTCCGCAGGAATCCAAACAGGAGAATCCTTACTGAAACCCGACTACTGGCGGGCCGCCACTAACACTAAGCGTCGTTTCTCAATCGGAACGACGCTTTTTTTATTTAGGGGGGGCATTATGTTTAAAGTATATGCACTGTATTCACCGAATCATGATAAGATATACGTAGGGTATAGTTCGAATTTGCAAGCTCGGATGCGTTCGCACAACGAACTTGGTAAAAAAGGGTGGACGATAAAGTACAGACCTTGGGAAATTGTGTTCACAGAATCATTTGCTACTAAATCCGAGGCAATGAAGCGAGAGCGAGAAGTGAAGTCAGCAAAAGGGAGGTATGAGTGTAATGGCGGTTACTTAAACGATACCCGCTACAATAATAATTTATTCACACGTTATACCCTGTACACTTGGAATCTAATTTAGTTGGTTCTGCTCGGCACAAAAGGTTTGTTATTGCGCTCTGATATTTCTCTTGATTATTACCTTATTATAGAATAATGGGAGCTTAATTTTTATCAGATGATTGTTGGAATTGCAATTGCAACTTAATAAGTTGTACGCCTAATCGTGTTTAATTTAAAAGGAAGGACAGATTTGATTCATAAATTACTATCAAATACGTTGTTCCCGTTACTTTTTAAACACAGAACATTTCAATTGTACTTAAGTATTGAGTCAATTAAATTCATCTAATACTATTTAAGATGGGAGAGATTCCATCTAAAACAAAAACCAAACATAAGAGGTCATCTATGTTCAAAAAGCTACTAACATTGTTAGTTTTTGCCTTATTGTCTGGTAGTTTGTACGCACAAGTATCCATTTCGGGTACTGTTACAGACGCTGAGACAGGGGAGACTCTTCCTGGTGTAAATATCCTGATCACAGAGCTGCAGAGAGGTGCGGCTACTGATGTTGATGGTGATTACACTGTGAATAACGTTCCCGCGGGCACATATACAGTAAGAGCCACATTCGTTGGTTATCAAACTTTCACGGCGACTCTCCAGGTTGGCAACCAAAATGTAGACTTCGACATTGCTCTAGAATCCGATGTATTCGGTCTGGATGATGTAGTAGTAACTGCTTTCGGTATTCAACGCGAGCGTCGGGCACTTGGCTACGGTGTTGCTGAAGTTTCTGCTGAAACAATCGAAAACAGAAGCGATCCAAACATCGCACGCTCACTTTCAGGATCACTACCGGGTGTTGATATTACATCTTCAGGTGGTTTAACAGGTTCTGGAACTGATATCGTGATTCGTGGTCTTACATCTTTAACAGGTTCAAATCAGCCGCTATGGATTGTAGACGGCGTACGATTCGACGGTGGTTCTAACGCAACTAGTGGTTCATTCACTGGTGGTGGACAGCAAGTAACCCCTAACCGTTTCCTTGATTTAGATCCTAACAATATCGCAGACGTAACTGTTCTAAAAGGGCTAAGCGCAACTGTACTTTACGGTGAGCAAGGTCGTAACGGTGTAATCATTGTTACTACTAAATCTGGTTCTTTTTCTTCAGGGGATGCTCCTGCAGGATTCTCTGTAACAGTGGATCAGTCTATTTACGCTACTGAAATTTCATCTCGTCCTGACTACCAAGATACTTACGGTGGTGGATTCGATCAGAATTTCGGTTGGTTCTTTAGTAACTGGGGTCCTCGTTTCGATACTGACAACCCATCATTGTTTGGTTCAGATTACATTGGAACTGATGCTGACGGTACTATTTTAATCGAGCATCCATTACTTCAAAATGCTACTCAAGCAGAAGCATTCCCTGAGTTAGTAGGTGTAGGTTACCGTTACGAAGCAAAACCAGATCCACTAGATGCATTCTTCAGAACTGGATTGGCATCTAACACTAGTTTAAATATCTCTGGTGGTACTAACGATCTTAGAATCAATGCAAACTATTCTCACAGTGGTGAGGAAGGTTTCACGCCTAATAATGATCTTACGCGTGATGCATTCTCTATCGGTGCTAACTACAAGATTAGCGACCGTTTAAGTTCTCAAACAACTTTTAACTTCAGTTTAACCGATGTTAATACACCTCCTAGTTCAGCTGGTGGTGGTTCAGGTCCTGCTGCTGCAGGTGGTACCCCTGGTGTATTTGGTTATGTAATGTTTACCCCTCGTTCTATCGATTTAGGTGGTATTCCGTTCATTAACCCTGTAACAGGTGGTTCAGCGTACTATCGTTCTGGTAATGATATTCCTAACCCACGTTGGATTGCGGAACGTACAGGTTACAATAACCTTACCGACCGTTACTATGGTAAAACTGAAATGAATTTCAAAGCTGCTGATGGCGTAAACTTAGTTTACCGTTTAGGTTACGATAGTTACAACGAGTATCAGGAGTATTTCCAGGATGCAGGTGGTGTAGAGCCGGCTGACTTCATCAACGGTTACTACCAAACAATTTCTCAGCGTCGAGTTTCTTGGGATCACAACGTAAACGCGTTGCTTTCCTTCCAGGTAACAGAAGATGTATCTCTTGATGCAACTTTAGGTGCTCAGTATGTTTCTGACAGATTTGAGCGTCAGGGTCTTGAAAGTGTTGAAATGATTGTAACTGGTTTCTTTAACCATAACAACTTCCTGAATACATCTGCAGGTAACACTTTAGGCGGTGGTGGTTATCAGCGTTTAGTTGAAACTGAAAATGCCGGTGTTTTTGCTGAAGCAACTATTGGTTTCCAGGATTTCATCTACTTAAACGTTGCTGGACGTAATGATTGGTTCTCTACTCTAGAGGCTGACAACCGTTCAATCTTCTATCCATCTGCTAGTGTTTCTTATGTACTATCTGATCACTTAGATATTACTTCTGATGCATTGACTTACTTAAAAATCTTTGCTGGTGTAGGTAGTTCAGCTGGTCAGCCTGGTGCTTATCAAACAAGAAGTACATTAGGTACTAATGCACGTGCATTTGCTTTCAATGATGGTTCTGTAGTAACTACCAACTTCACTTCAAACTTCTTAGGTAACCCTGACTTAAAGCCAGAGCTACACACAGAGTATGAGGGTGGTGTTGATATCCGATTCTTAAACGATCGTATAGGTTTAAGTGCTTCTGCATACGCTAGAACTACTACTGATTTGATCACTGATGCGGATCTTGATCCAGCAACTGGATTCACCAGAACACTTACTAACATTGGTGAAGTTCAAAACCAAGGTTTAGAATTAACATTAAACGCTACTCCTATCCAGACAGATCTGCGTTGGGACATCCAAGCAAACTTCTTTACAAATCGTTCTGAAGTAACTGAACTTGGTGCCGGTCTTAGCAGAATCCAAATTGGTGGTGGTTTCACAACTCGTGGTAACTTCGCGATTAAAGGCGAGCCATACGGTGTAATGTTAGGTTCTAAAATTGAGCGTGTAACGCAAGAACTAAAAGATAGTGATCCAAATTTTGCTGACGTAGCAATTGGTACTCCTATTGTAGGTTCTACCGGTAACTATATCGAGCAAAATGATATTGGAATTATTGGTGATCCAAACCCAGATTGGGATCTAACTTTAAACAATACGTTCCGTTACAAAGGTGCTTCACTTTCATTCCAGGTTGATTATCAGCAGGGTGGAGATATGTTCTCTGTATGGATTAGTACACTTATGGCACGTGGTTTAACTACAGATACCGATCGTGTTGATAGAAATAACACATTCATCTTACCAGGTGTTAACGAGTCTGGCGATGCTAACACAGTTCAGATTTCACCTAGTGGTGTGTTCTTCAGTAACTTCGGCTTTGGTGCAGACGAACTACGTGTATATGATATGACTCACATTCGCCTTGCGAACGTAGCTCTATCTTACGATCTGCCAACTAGCTTGTTAGGTAATACTCCATTTAAACAAATTACCTTGTCAGTTACTGGTGATAACCTTTGGATGTATGCTTTCAATGTGCCTGAAGGTAGTGGATTCGACCCGAATGTTAACTCAATCGGTGGTAACTCACGTGGATTTGATTACTTAACCGGTCCTGCTGCGCGCAGATTCGGTGGTAGTGTAAGATTCCGATTCTAATAAGAGACATTGAAAAATATTATTGATATGAAATTTAGAAATAGTTTATTCGTACTCGCATCATTGCTACTGTTTACAGTACAATGCGAGATTATCGGTGACGATAAGTTAGAAAGTCCGAATTCTCTACCACCTTCGGCGGTAGATCCGGATTTCTTGTTGAACCAAATTCAATTAGAAGCTCGCTCGGTGTACCGTGCAGCAGCTTCAGTTGGTGGAGAAATGACCCGTATGACCTATATGTTCGGTGACACTTACGCAAATGCGTTTTCACCAAACTCATTCAACGGTATCTACGGAAATGCATACAACGATCAATTCAAAGATACAGATAACCTTTTACCTATCGCTGAAGAGCGTGGATTCACTATTCATGCTGGTATGGCGAAAATTTTGAAAGGTTACACTTTGCTTGTATTGGTTGATATGTTTGGCGACATGCCATACTCTGAAGCACTAGATGCAACCAATTTTAATCCTTCTTTGGATAGTGGTGAGTCTATTTATAACGAAGCCATTGCTTTGTTAGACGAAGGTATTGCTGATATCGATGATGGTATCGCAAACTCTGCTCCAATTCCAGATAACGACTTCTATTACGGTGACGAAAGCACTGCTAATCAGTTAGATTATTGGAAAAGAGCTGCAAATACTTTCAAGCTTAAAGCACATTTGAATACAGGTAACACTGCAGGTGCAACTGCTCTTGTAGCTGATGCTGCTAACTCTCTGATTATTGATGAAGATCAAGATTTTGATTTCCAATACTCATTGAACGAAGTAGATCCTGATTCACGTCACCCTGAGTATTCTGGAAACTACATTGATAACACCGGTGCCGGTGATTACATGGCAGTTAGTTTCATGAACTTGTTGTTGAACGACAAGGATGACATGGATCCACGTATGCGTTATTACTTCTACCGTCAGACAACTACTGACACTCAGGATATTAACGAAAATACATGTATTGCTTCTTTCGCTCCTCCACATTTCGATGCAGACGATCCATACTGTCTGTTAGGTGATGGTTGGTGGGGTCGCGATCACTTGATCGATGACGGTATTCCACCAGATGGAGAACTAAGAACTACTTGGGGCGTTTACCCGGTAGGTGGTTTATTCGACGGTTCTACCGGCGGATCTGCTGACCGTGGTGATGGACTCGGTGGTGCTGGTTTCGAGCCAATCATGTTATCATTCTTTACTCAGTTTATGATTGCTGAAGTTGAGTTAACTATGAATAATGATCCGGTAGCTGCAAAAGCTGCTTTAGATGCTGCAATGCAGGGATCGTTCGATAAAGTTGCTGACTTCGGTGAAGATTTAGCTGATGCTACTCCTTTCGCTATTACTCAGGCCGGTGTAGATGATTACATCGCTGAAGTAACTACACGATGGGATGCAGCTAACAACGATAATAAACTACGCCAGATTATTCGTGAGTATTACTTTGCTGTATTCCCTAATGGATACGAGGCATATAATGCAATGCGTAGAACTGGATTCCCTGACAGAGATGACAACTTACAGCCTGCACGTTCTCCGAACCCAGGTAACTGGTACAGATCTGTTCTTTACCCAGCTAACATGACTGAGAGAAACGAAAACGTAGATCAGAAGTCTAATGCTGACATCCTTCAAGGACCTTTCTGGGATCCGAACAAGGGAAGTACAAAGTTTAATTTCTAAAATCAGGATAATCGAAATGAGAAAATTAAAGTATATAATCGCTTCAATGTTGGTGGTTACCACATTGATTCAGTGTGATGCTCTTGTTGGTGATCCTGAGCTTCCAATTCCTCTCGATGAGACGTTGGAAAACACAGGTGCCTTTTTAAGAGTACTTTCTGTAGAGTCATCAGGATTTGACGTAGCAGATTTAGCTGCTGCAGCTTATACATTCACTGGCGAAATTCAGGATGTAAATAATGGTGCTGATGTAGAAAAAGTAGATTTCTATGTTGCATTTCGTCCTGCAGACAGAACTAATCCAGGTGTTGATGAGCCTAATAATCCTATCAAGACTTATACAGCTGATCAATTCACTACCCGTGAAGCTTCTGGATTGCCAAGTGCACAGTTTAGTGTAACACTTAACGAAATTTTAGCTTACTTAAATATCACTCTTAATGACTTAGCATTAGGTGATAATTTTGAGATTCGTTGGGTACTTACTACTAAAGATGGAACTGAGTTTACTAACACCGATGCCAGCCCTGCTGTAACCGGTGGTTTCTACCAGTCTCCTTACTTCGCACGTGCTGGTGTTGTACAAAGTATTCCGCAAAATATTTTTGTGGGTGAATATACATTTACTCAGCTAAATAACGGTGCCACTTTCAACCCACTATTTGGTGCAACTTTTGTTGGTGAACTTCAAATTAATCCTTCAAATGATCTGAATGGTCGAGTAATCCGAGATGTGGCTTACTTACCACAGTTTGGTGGTTTTAATTTTGACATGCCATTTACATTCTTCCGATTCCAAGATTTCCAAACATTTACTGCCGCAGATAACTGGGTTTCATTCCCAGGTACTGTTGATCCTTCTGTAGGATGTGGAATTGGTCTTGTATTTGGAAACGTACCAGATGAAACCAAATCTTCATTTGATGTTGATGATGATAGTCAATTCACTTTCACTATCATTGACAATGCAAATAGCGATTGTGGTGGTGCTCCAGCAGAAGTACAATTCACAGCTACTAAAAACTAATAGTTAGTAGTAGTTAACCTTTTTAAGCCTGTGCACGAAAGTGTACAGGCTTTTTTATGTTCGGTAATCAGCTATTTCAAAAGGAGAAACTTAGTTCATCTATTTGAAACCAATTTTTAAGTACAGACTTTAGATTGGATCAGGTTAATTAGTAATGAAATACAGATTACTACAATCGATTTATCATGAATTGGGGACTCTCTATCAAACATATAAGCGAAAACAAGTATTTGCTTTGATGTGGATCTCCTAAATGTACCGGTTTAACTAGGGGGTATAAGACTTAATGGCTAATCTGAAATCAATAGTTCAAATATTGTAGTGATGTAAGTAGATGAGATGGAGATGATCTCTAAAAAAGAGCCTTTCTCCGAAACAAATCAGTTAAAGATTATCAGTTAGAATCTGTCCGGTTAACCACAATTGTTTCTGTCTATATTCAAGATTAAAATATTCCGGAGAGCGATTTAGAATAAAATAATCGAATGGATAGTATTTACTTCGCTGCTTAGGTTTGAAGAAAAAGAAATTGGTTTGGAAATCATTTATATCGTAAGAATAAGACCAAGACATACGTCTTACAGTTTCATCTACATACCAAGGTTGGCCGAATAAAATATACATCATACCCATATCAGTTTTCCAACCTTCTTTGTAACTGGAAAACAGTTTATTAGCCTGTTCCACCCTATCATAATATTTTTGTATCACTTGTCGTGCAATATTTGGGTTTCCAATATTTTCTAACCAAAATCTATCTACGGCTTGCTTTAGTTTTTGATCACCTTGAATGCTCATTAATGCCCTGTATTCTTTATCGTTCATTAAATAAGCTAAAGGCGCTGCAAGTTCTCTAACATTACTTAAGATTGGGTAATTGCGACTTTTAATACTAAAGTCTCTGGCTTGATATAGTTCCTGTCCACCACTGTTTTCGGTTGTTACTTCAAAGCGATAGTTTCCACGTTCTAAATTGGGATAGGTAAATTCTATATATACACTTCCCGGTTGAGTGAGCCTTCGGGTTGTGCTTGCCACTTCTTCATCTTCTCTGTAGTCAATCCCTTTGTAACGTAGAGAGCCAATTGTATAATTGTTGTAACTCATTGGCTGCGCGGGTAAGGTGTCGGTTTCAAATCGTATTAATTTAGCCCGAATCAATAATGGATCGTTAGAATTGTTGTTGGTTGCTTGGAATTCAAATCTCAAACTATCCATTTTGGAAGGCACATCGTAGGTAGTAGTTGGGTAGAATCCCTTGGTAAAACTGCTGTTGTCTTTTGTAAGAAGTAAGATACTAGTAAGATTTACCGTAGGATTATCGGGATCAGGAATCGAAGTTTCAGTTTTGATGGATATATCTTTCTGAGAATTCATATCAGTTACAGTTGCATAAACGTCGTAGAATCCGGGATCCACCTGAAAGTTTTTTTGAATCTGAAAACTATCCAGCCCTGATGCGCGAAGTTCTTCATTGTCGGTAACTTTGATAGTCTCGGAATAATTATAGAGCGCCCCAGTTTCTTTATTAATCACTCTTATTTCTAGCAGAACTTCGGCAACTCGTTCGTTATCTATCTTTTTAAAAATGAATGAGTTTATAATCAGTTCAGTCGCTGTGCTTACTAAAGGTTGATCATCATCACTTATTACACCAATAGCGGATAATCGAATTTCAGGATACCCAACGCGAAATGTATATCCATTACCACGTTCAATATTCTGTTGAGTTGTGGAACATGCAGAAAGAATTACAAAAAGTGAGAAGAGAGCAAAATAAGTAGATTGTCTTAAACTCATTCGAAGGATTGTTAATTAAGAACAGAAGCTATAGGTGTATTACGAAGCAATTAAAAGATGTATTGTTTAAAGATTATCACGAAGTATATCACCAGATAACCAATCCTGTACTTGTTGATAGTGGATACTAAAATACTGTTGATTTCTTTGAAGTATATAATTGTCGAACGGATAGAACTTACTTTTTACTTTTGGATTTCGGAACAAAAAATTTGTTTCAGGATCGGCTAGGTTAGTTGAATACGACCATATTACATCATTGATAGAAGTAGTCACATATCGCGGTGGACCAAACAGAATGTACATCATTCCCATATCGGTTTTCCATCCTTCTTTATAATTCGAAAACTGCTTATTCGCTTCTTCTACTCTTTCGTAATATAATTCAATCACGTTTTGTGCCTTTCGTTGGTTTTTTATGTTTTTCAACCAAAAGCGATCAATTTCTTGCTTTAATTGGCTTGAGTTGGTAATTGCCATTAATTCCTCGTGTTCGTCCTTTTCCATCAGGTAGATCAGGGGAGCGGCTAATTCTTTTGGTGTTCTAAGGGTTGGATAATTTTTGCTTTTTAGGCTGAACTCTCTTGCCCGATATAAATTTAACTCAGAATCCTCGTTATCTGTAAACACCTCGAATCGGTAATTTCCACGTTCTAAATTAGGAAAGTAAAATTCTATACTTACGTTTCCGGGCTGAGATATAAGCCGAGTTGATGTGGATATTTCCTCGTAATTACTATAGCTGATGCCAATGTAAGGTAAGCTAGACGGATTATAGTTTGGGTAGCTTAGTGGGCGAGCAGCGCTTGTATCCGATCGAAATTTTAACAAACGTGTATTTAGCAGTAAAGGCTGGCCGGCCTTGTTATTGGTAACTTGAAATCGGAATAAAAGAGAGTCAGAAGAATTGCTTAAATCATAGGAGGTTACAGGTTCAAACTGATTGCTTAATGAAGAATCTTTAGTGAACACTTGTACATTGGTGATATGTGAAACTTCGTCAGTTGGATCGGGGATATACGCGTTAGTAGTGCGAACGGTTTGCTTGTCGGTGCTTAAATCAGTTACCGAAATATTAATGCGGTAATCACCCGGTGGGTGTGGGTATTTTTTTGAAAAAATAAATGTTTGATTGCTCTTCGTCGCATTTTGAGATTTCAATGAAGCAGTTAACGGGTATTGATAATTCTTAACTAGTTCATTCTGAGAATTGTCAGTAAAAACAGTGATCTCGAGGAGCATATTCGCTTCAAAATTTGCACCATTTCGTTTAAAGATGAGGCTACTATATACAACTTCGACAGTAAGATCTATAAAGGTACTGTCGGTATTTTCATCCACAATGCCGGCTGAAACACCGGTTACTTCAGGAAACCCGGGCTTATATTCGTAAGTGCCGGCTCGATCTATCCCCTCAATGTATGTGTTCGAGCATTGAATGAGAAATAGGCTCAAAAGCAGAAAAATCGTACCTTTGATGTTCCTCGTGTTAATTAGTAAGGTTAATACTTGGCTCATTTATAGAGGTGCTTAACGCTTAAATGCATATCCTAAAATGTTTACCTAAACATATTAATAAAGCATATTCATTTAAATTATTTTAAGTATTTATATAAAGAAAACATTCACTCACAAGAAACAATAGTCATTTATGACCCCAGTTCGAAGAACTAAAATCGTTTGTACCATAGGCCCTTCAACAAATACCTACGATACCATCGTAAATTTATTACTACATGGAATGAACGTAGCTCGTATTAATTGCTCGCATGGCACGCACGAAATTCACGCTCGTAGTATAAGTTACATCAGAAAAGCAGCTCGCGAATACGATTACAGTATCCCCGTGCTAATGGATTTACAAGGCCCAAAAATTAGAGTAGGGCAAATGAAAGATGGCGGACAAGTTCTAAAAGACGGTTCGGTTATCACCATTACTGGCGAAGACGTGGAAGGAACTGATAAAATCATCCCGATTGATTATAAAAAATTGGTAGAAGAAGCCGAAGTTGGGAATATGATTTTATTGGATGATGGCTTACTCGAATTTAAAGTAATCGGCAAAGAAGGTAGAAATCTGAAAGCAGAAGTGGTTGTAGGTGGGTTATTAAAATCCAGAAAAGGTGTGAACCTACCCAATGTTAAGATTTCAATTCCCGCACTTACAGAGAAAGATCTTGAAGATTTGGATTTCGCAATTGAACAGGATGCCGATTTTGTAGCGCTTTCTTTTGTTAGAACTGCAGATGAAGTTTACGATCTAAAGCGAAGACTTGAAGCTGCTGGCAGTTTGGCTAAAGTTGTATCCAAAATCGAAAAACCGGAAGCGATTGATAACATCGACGAAATTATTGCTGCATCGGATGCCATTATGGTTGCCCGGGGCGATTTAGGGATAGAAATTGCCACCGAAGAGGTACCTGTAATTCAAAAAACGATTATCCAGAAATGCAGAAAAGAGGGCATTCCTGTAATTACAGCTACGCAAATGCTCGACTCTATGATTAGTAATCCCCGGCCAACCCGCGCAGAAAGCTCAGACGTTGCCAACGCTGTGTTAGACGGAACTGATGCCGTAATGCTTTCGGGTGAAACCGCGGCAGGTAAGTATCCTATGGAAGCAGTAAATGTGATGGATCGTATCTGTAGAAAAGTTGAAGAGAAAACGCAGGCTTTGTACAATAGCTTAGAGTATCGAAAGCCAACGCTGGAAGAAAAGCAGATTATCGAATCGATTGCTCATTCGTGTATTTTTATGGCGAATAATGTAGGTGCAAAAGTGATAAGCACTATTACACATAGCGGAAGTACTGCTCGAAGAATTGCTAAGTTCAGACCTAATGTTCCGATTTTTGCGTTTACAGAATCGCAGAAGATACGTCGACAGCTAAATCTTGTATGGGGTGTTCGTTCTGTTCGTTTGGATGAACTCTTTGATACTGATAAAAGCGTAGCGTTAATGGAAAATTATCTTAAAGATGTTGGTCAGGTCAAACCCGGAGAGCGAATAGTTATCGCAACCGGAATTCCACTGGCAAAACGGGGTCACACAAATATGATTACGGTAAGTACCATAACCGAGTAAGTGACGTTGTGAGTGCAGAATATTATTCCGAATGAAGAAATTTTGTTTTTTATTGATAATTATAGTGGGTGTTTCTGGTTGTAAAACCACGTTTAAATCGAATTTCAGAGATTTTAACGCATACTACAACACCTATTACAATGCCAAGAAAAGTTATAATTCCGGACTTAAAAAAAGCCGCGAACAGGCTCGCACTTATAATATTCTGCAACCAATTAGAGTGTACGAAACTCCTCGCGGAGCCGGAGCCTCCGACTTTGGTAATGCGATCGACAAAGGCGCTAGTGTTTTACGAAAGTATAAAGAAACCAAATGGGTAGATAATGCACTAGAGATTATTGGGAAATCCTACTTCTATAGAAGTGAATATTTCAACGCTATTCAAAAGTTCGATGAGTTATTTATTACGGCTGAATCGGAAGAAATGAAGCAAAAAGCAGTATTCTGGCGAGGCAGGGTACTGCTTGAGCTTAAAGCATTTAGTGAAGGTATTCAATATTTGAACGAGCAACTCTCCTTGCTTGAAGGTGAATGGGTTGGTTCGTTGGAGTTTCAAACAAAAACCATTCTGGCCGAACACTACATAGAACAAGAAAACTATGTAAATGCACTTGATTTACTTTCAGAGAGTGCAAATAGATTACCCGAAAGAGCTCAAAAGGAGCGCGCTTTTTTCTTACTTGGGCAATTAAACGAAATATTGGGTAATACCGAGGCTGCTTTTGATGCCTACGATCAGGTAGAACGATTTTACTCGAATTATGACCTGCAATTCGCCGCAAAGAAAAAGAAAGCAGAAGTAGCCCGGGATTTAGGAAATACAAAAGAAGCCATTAAGGTTTTTTCTAGTATGGTTCGGGACGATAAAAACACTGAGTTCATATCAGAATTGAATTATGAATTAGGTAAAACAGAGCAAATAAGAGGTAATGCCGAGAAAGCGGAGCGTATTTATTTGGAACTACTTCGGAATGACCGATATAAGCCCGAAGCTAACATTAAAGCACTTACTTATTACGGACTTGGTGAATTATATCAGTATGATTTTGATGATTATACCTTAGCCGCTGCTTATTACGATTCATCAGCTCGACTTAACGTGCCGAAAGATCAACTGCCGGAATCGTATAACGCCGCTGAACTTGCGCAATCTTTTGGTCAATATGCCAATCTCAAATTCCAAATTAACGAACAGGATAGTTTACTTTGGCTTGGATCACTATCTGAACAAGCCTTCGATTCAGTATTAAAAGAAATCAGAGAAAGAAAAATTGCAGAGTTAGAACGTCTACAACGCGAGCAGGAAGAACGCAGAAATACTATGGTAAATGTGAGTTCTTCTAATGAAGAAAGTGAATCGTCAAATAATCGAAGTGGATTCCTGAACATCCAAAATCCGATCTTGATTGCAGAAGCGAAAGAACAGTTCAAAGCGGTTTGGGGCACGCGACCATTAGTAGATAATTGGCGTTTCAGTACGCTAGTGCAAAATACGGTAGTGGAGGACAGTACATTAGCAGATAATAACGCAGTTTCTAATGGGGAAGAAGACCTCTCATCACAGATTACTATTGATTTATCAAGAATTCCATTCACATCAGGCGAAAAAGATTCAGTTAAAGCACTGAAAAGTGAAATGCATTATGAATTGGGTAATTTGTTCTTTTTGTCCTTAAACCTTCCCGATAGTGCCATTCATTACTTCGAAAAAGTAATAACCGGTAATTCCAAGAGCGATATTAAAGCAGTTACTTTATACTCGCTAACCGAGTTACACGATGCGCAAGGGAATACAGATCAAGCAGTTGCTTTCGCAAACGACTTAATCGAACTTTTCCCTGGTAGCGAATATACAGGGAGAGTTGTTAATAAATATGATTTACAACGCCCCGTAGTGGAAGGATATACAGAGGCAAATCCTCGAGATGAATACAGAGCTTTAATCACAAACGAAATGATTCCTGATACAACCAAAGCTCAGGAATTAACTAATCTTGCATTAAACAATAAGCAGGAAGCATTTAGTGATCGGGCTTATTTCGATGCTATATCCATCTATATCCAATTGGGGAAAAGTGATTCTGTATTTAGTACAAACTATCCGAAATGGGTAAGTGCAAAAGAGTCTTGGAAGAAGTCTCAAATGGAATTTAGTTCACTCAAGGATTCACTTCAAAGTTCACTTGCTGACAGTACCAGCAATTTATCATCACAGGATAGTGTATACTATCGAACAGTACTTGATTCAGTGTTAGTTCAGCCTGATTACACAAACTTATTTCCATATCAAGGGAGGTATTGGGATTCAACTCGAACTCATATACAAACTTTTAGTAGCGAGTTCAGTTCTTTGCAATTCCAAAAAACCATTTCTATCTGGAAGAATGAATTTGCTTTACCTGAGCCAAAAAAAGAGACATTCGAACCTGATTTTAATCCTGCTACTTCAGATTCTACAATTACTACATCTTTAACTATCGAAGGCTACACTAGTTGTGTGGATTTAGAAGTTGAACCGCAAATTAGAGGGGGGGTAGATGCGTTTAATAGTTCATTAAATGTTCCGGACGGAGTGGAAGAAGATTTTATTACCTACCGTTTTTTAATCAATCAACGCGGAGTAGTTGATGATTTTGAATTAGTCACTGAGACAGAAAATGAACGCCTCATATCGGCCTATCAGAATGCTATAGAATCGTTTATTTCCTTTGAGCCTATTATGTTCGAAGGTGAAGCACAAATGATTTCTTGTAATATCGATTTTGTGATTCCAAAATAATTATTGACGTTGCAAAGCCTGCTTTATCTCTTTCACTAATCCGGGTCCACGGTAAACCATTCCGGTATATATTTGCAGTAAATTTGCACCCGCTTCAATTTTATCTATTGCAGTTTGAGCATCATGAATTCCACCAACGCCAACAATAGGCTTTTTACCTTGCAAAAATTCATTGAGCCATCCAATAACTTGTGTACTTTGAGTATGGATGGCAGCCCCACTTAGTCCTCCATTTCCAATTTGCTCAAGCCGAGTTGCACTGGTTTTCAATCCCGATCGATCAGAAGAAGTATTGGTGGCTACATAGCCATCAATACCAAACGATTCACATAAGTCTACTAAATAGGCCAGATCTTCTTTAGCCGTATCTACCGAGAACTTTACTAAAGTTGGGATTCTTTGACTCTCTGATAGTGGGAGTCCTTCCAATAAAGCCTTTAAAGCATCAGGATCTTCAAATGTTTTACCCTCACCTGTATTCGGGCAAGAAATATTCACGGTAATATAATCTGCTACTTCCATTGCTTTGCGATAACTATAGGCATAATCTTCGATAGCGGCATCACCATGAATCGTAGTGTCGTTAGTTTTAGCAATATTAATCCCTAGTGGGATGTCCAATTTTACGTTTTTCAAGCGTTGAACAATTGCATCCGCTCCTTCATTATTCAAACCCATTCGGTTGATCAGAGAATTATCCTCAGGAAGTCTAAACGCTCTTGGTTTTGGATTTCCTTTCGCTGCTTTTGCTGTAATACTTCCTATTTCAATAAAGCCAAAGCCCATAGCCTGCATTGCAATTGGTGTTACTCCATTTTTATCAAAACCTGCTGCCAAGCCAACCGGATTTGGAAAGTGTAACCCGAAATAAGTGTTGTCAAGCCTGGAATCATCCCCACTATAAATAAATTTGCATAATGCTTTGAGGATAGGTGAATTCGAAGTTCGCTCGGCCCACTCCACAGCTAGTTCATGGGCCTCTTCGGCATCTTTTTGAAATAAATAAGGCTTTAGAAATGTAGAGTAGAGCATGTTGTTTTTTTGAGAACGATGATACGAAAACACATAAAAGAAAACCGAAAAGCCTTATCATTGAGACCGATTACTTTCTATGCCTAAAATACCAATACATATCGAAGAGATGATTTCAAATCTGCCACCAAATGTAGCAGTGGTTATGCTTGAATCTCAGAAAACGGATCATCAAGCCAGCACTAAATCTCTGATTGCGGTGGGGGAAGAATCTTCTTTAACCGCTTATGGCGATACTATCCACATACAAAAAGCAGGAACTCAAACAACAAAGGTTGAAAATCCTTTTTCAGCATTAAAAAAGTATCTGGATTCCTGCAGCGATTGGTTATTTGGATTTATGTGCTACGATCTGAAATCGTACAATGAAGCGATACCCACTCAGAATTTATCGCTAATTAAAATCCCAGACTTGTTCTTCATTCAACCTCAAATTTTGATTGAAATAGATAACGAGGGAGAGTTAAGTTTTTTAAAAGGCAATGTTTCCGAATTAAAGAAACTAGGTGCTACAAAGAGAAATAATCAATACTCGATTAGTGGACATAAAAGTATATCGAGGCAAGAATTCGAAAAGAATGTAATTGCGATAAAGCAACATATTTTTGAAGGAGATGTGTACGAAGTAAATTATTCGTACGCCCATGAATTTGAATTTGAAGGTGATGCATTTAGCCTGTACCAACAAATGCGAAACAGGGGAGAAGTTCCTTTTGCTGCCTATCTTCAGTTTGAGGGGATTAATGTTTGCTGCTCATCTCCTGAACGATTTTTGAGTAAAAAAGGGAACACACTGTTTTCCCAACCCATTAAAGGTACTATTCCGAATTCGAGTTCGCACAGCATCAACGATTTAACCTCAGAAAAGAACCGAGCTGAAAATTTGATGATCGTAGATTTGGTTAGAAACGACCTGAATCGTGTTTCGATACCGGGTAGTGTAAAAGTTGAGTCTCTGTTTGAAGTGCAAAGTTTTAAAACGGTTCATCAGTTAGTGTCTACGATTACCGCTAGCGCTTTGGAGGATGTTCATCCTGTAGATTTAATTAAAGCCTGTTTTCCGATGGGATCGATGACCGGCGCACCGAAAATTGCTGCCATGGAATTAATCGAAGAATTAGAATCCTACAAACGCGGGCTATACTCAGGAGCAATAGGATATTTTACTCCAAATTTTGATTTCGATTTTAATGTGGTAATCCGCACCGCAATGATTAAAGAGAATAGATTGATCTATCCCGTTGGTGGTGCCATAACAGCAGATTCCGACCCAAGAGATGAATGGCACGAAACGTTAGTTAAAACAGAAGCCCTAAAAAATACTTTAGAAATAACGGATAAGCGTTGAATGATATCCAAAATGGAAAAGTTGTATTAGTAATAAATCCAAAAGGAAACTATGACGAATACAAAGCCGGGTATCACAACACTAGGTGAATTAAAGGCAAGTGGATGGAAATCCATCACAGTAAAAGATGAAATTAGAAAAAACCTGATTGCCGCTATAAAGTCAGGTACTCCCATTTTTGAAGGTATTTTAGGATATGAAAAAACTGTATTGCCCCAAATCCAGCATGCGATACTCTCACGCCATGATTTGATATTATTGGGCTTAAGAGGGCAGGCAAAAACTCGAATTCTGCGATCGTTAGTCAATTTCTTGGATGAGTACATGCCGGTGATTGCAGGATCAGAAATTAATGATGATCCCTTAAAACCACTCTCTAAATACGCAATTGATTTAATCAAGGAACAGGGCGACGATACCCCTATCGAATGGGTACATCGAAGTCACCGTTATGGAGAAAAACTTGCGACACCAGATACTACCGTAGCCGATTTAATTGGTGATATTGATCCAATAAAAGCAGCCACCAATAAGTTAAATCTGGCGGATGAAAATGCTATCAATTTTGGGCTAATCCCAAGAACCAATCGCGGAATATTTGTGATCAATGAGTTGCCGGATTTACAACCACGTATTCAGGTGGCATTGTTAAACATCATGCAGGAAAGGGATATTCAAATTCGTGGTTTTAATGTGCGGATTCCATTGGATATATCGATGGCCTTTTCTGCTAACCCGGAAGATTACACAAATCGTGGAAATATCATTACGCCGCTAAAAGATAGAATTGATGCTCAAATTATTACGCATTATCCAAAGGAACTAGAAACAGGAATCAAAATTACTAGGCAGGAAGCTTGGCAAGAACGCGAACAAGCGCCGAGAATCACAATTCCTGAAATTTATCGTGAAATCATAGAACGTGCGGCATTTGAAGCACGCGACTCGGAATATGTCGATCAAAAGAGTGGGGTCTCCACGAGAATGACTATTACCGCGATGGAACAGATAGTTTCTTCTGCCGAACGCCGAGCAGTTATCAATAGTGAGGATAAAGCAACGGTGCGCATCGCGGATATTTATCATATGGTTCCTGCCCTTACCGGAAAGTTAGAGTTAGTATACGAAGGTGAACAAGAGGGGGCGATTAGTGTTGCAAAACATATCATTGGTAAAGCCATCAGTAAAACATTTAAGCTTTATTTTCCTGATCCCCAAAACCGAAATGGCGACGGTAAATCAAAATATGAAACGGTTACCAGCTGGTTTACAAAAGGAAATGAAGTGAACTTGCCGGATACACTTTCAACTCCTGAATACTACTCAGCGTTAGATAGCATTGATGGACTCAAAACATTAGTTCGTAACACTTTTGATAAGGCTCCCGAAGAAGAAGTCTATGCATTAATGGATATGGTTCTGGAAGCATTGCACCAAAATTCTATGCTTAGTAAAGAAGATATGGACGATGATACCACGTACTCGGATATGCTTGGTTCCATGTTTTCTTCTATAAGTGATTCTGATGAAGAAGATTATAATGATTTTGATATTTAAAGATTGATATCACAAAAAGATCATCGTATATTTACAGCCTTTCGCAAATTTGATATAGCCAAGACATGAAACAAGGTATCCATCCCGATTACAAAGAAATTACTGTTGTACTGAGCGATGGCTCAGAAATCAAAACCAGAAGTACATTAGACACCAAAGATGGTGTATACAGAGCGGAAATCGATTCAAGAAATCATCCGTTTTATACTAAGAAAGCGTTCACCGCCAAAGCTGGTCGTGTTGATCGTTTCAAGAGAATGTACAAGAAGAAATAATCCTATTTCTCCATGGATTTCAAAAGGATGTATCTTATCGGTACATCCTTTTTTTATAGCTGAAAGATGAAGATTAAGATATTTGAAGTTGGTCCATTTTTAGAAAACACGTATTTGCTGGAGCAAAACGGGGAGGCAATTCTTTTTGATCCCGGTTTCTCTTCAACTTCCGAGTATCAGCAATTTGTGAACTATCTGGATAGCTCAGGCTCTTCGCTAATAGCCATTTTACTTACTCATGCTCATGTAGACCATGTGTTAGGACTTCAACAAGTACTTAAAGATTTTGAAGTTCCCGTCTACCTGAACACTGAAGATCTTTTTTTATGGGAAAATTTTGGCAATCAAGCTACCATGTTTGGTTTGCGACAGGTTGGATTTAGTTTTATCCCCGAATCATTACCTGTGGATGATACCTTCGAAATTGGTTCATTTTCTTTCGAATGCTTATATACTCCGGGACATTCACCCGATCACACCACTTTTTATCAAAAAAGTGAAGGTTTTTGTATAGCAGGTGATGCACTATTCAGAGAAAGTATAGGCAGAACTGATTTATACGAAGGATCGATAGAGGTACTTTCCGCGTCAATAAAAAATAAGCTGTATACCCTGCCCGAGGAAACTAAGATCTATCCGGGGCACGGACCTTCAACTACTGTCAGTCATGAGAAAAAATTTAACCCTTTTGTTAAGGGCTAGTCTTTTTTAAGGTCTTCTATCTTTTGCTGATATTCTGAAGCTTTGTGTTCATCAGCAACTACCAATCGCTCATACATTTTGATCGCTTCTTTTTTATTGCCTTGCGCAATATGGATTTTTGCCAAGGTTTCAGAAACTATATCCTCAATATTATTGGCATCTTCACTCAGGTCTTCAACCTCGCCATCGTCATCCATCGGGATTTGTATCCGTTGAGATTCTACCGCTTCCAGCATTTCTATAAGTCGATCAAGATCTAGAACAGGTGACCTGCGAGTGCCTTGGGTGAGCGTTGTTTTTTCTGAATATCGGGATTCAGGAACCCGGGCATCAAACTTCTCCGGATGTACCAAAAAGTAATGCAAATGCTCCATAAGTGGACTACCAGGAGCATAGTTTTTTGCGATTAAGGCTTCTTTAATGGCTGATTTCTGATCGTCTTTTAAGTGATAAAACCAAGCTAACAAAAAATGCCCAACAGCATCGGGATCCCTCTTCTTTACTTGTTTCTGAAGTTTTTGAATGGCTTTATCTTCATCAGACTCGAAAATCTCGACAAACGAAGATAGCGACTTTGGTATGTTAAAAGGAATCTGCTGCATTGGTGGCAATAATACTGCACCTGCCATTATTAAACAATGTTTACCAGCTACTTACTGCTTCGTTAAACATGTTGTTCGCAATTTGTTCTAACGCCTCATCGGCAGCATTGTCTTCACCTTCAATAGGATCTTGTGTGGGATCAAAGGTAAATGTGCCGGTAAAGCTCTTATTTTCCCATTCATTATCTGCGTTTTTTTGATAAGAGAAGGTTGCTCGAACCACTATTTGAACCTGATTTTGGTTCGCTTGTTCATTTCCACCAATGCTAAATGGACGATTGCTATAGCTGATTATCTGCCCGGTAAGCAAAGCATCAGCGTCTTGTTCGCTGTTTGCTAATGCCAACCTACTTTCGTTAACAAAGCGTTGAAGTAATACATCATTTAAACGATCTGAAAGGTCACCGATTCCCGAATTGGATTGATCAGGAAAAAATGGGATAAAAATCGTATTAACATCTTCGGGAATTGATGTACCCGTGAAGCTATACCTCAAGCAACTAGTTTGCATAAACATGGAGCACATCAAAAATCCGAGCAGAAGTTTACGCAAGCCCATACTGATCCAGTTTTCGATACAAAGTTCGTTCGCTGATACCTAGCGCCTCAGATGCTTTTCGGCGATTGCCATCGTATTTTTCTAAGGCTTTTTTGATTAAGAATTGCTCAGTTTCTTCGATTGAAGGAATCTCATCGGAACTGAAAAATTCTTCGATATCGGAGCTTTCTTCATACACCTCAGGCTCCGATTCCAAATTATCTTCCGGCATATTTCGCATTCCAAGTGGTGTGTCTATATCAGGACTGTATTTTATCAATTGTTCGGTAGCCGCTTCAAGTCCACCTGTAGATATTTCGGGGAGTGCAGGTAACTGTTTATTAGAGTTAGAAAACGAGCTGTAAAGAAAATTTGCCAGCATTTTTTTAACGTCTCCGATATCGTTACTAAGTTCAACCAAAGCGCGATAGATCAATTCTCGATCACGTTTACTGAAGCTTTCTTCATAATTGTTGTCATCGCGCTCTTTTTGGTCAGATACCATTGGGAGGTTATCTGCCGATCCACTGCGTTGCCTTCCTTTCAAGTATTTCTGTAGGCGTTCAGCATCAATAAATTGCGATTTTTCAAGAACTACCAGCTGTTCGGCTACATTTCGTAATTCCCGAATATTACCCGGCCATCTGTAGGAAACAAGCAGTTCACGAGCTTCATCAGAAAACCCTTTAAAAACCGAATCGTAGCGAGTAGAATATTCCTGAACAAACTTTCTGAATATCTCGATTATATCCTCTTGTCGATCTCGAAGTGGTGGAAGATGTATTTGAACGGTATCGAGGCGGTAGTACAAATCTTCGCGGAAAGCGTCTTCTTCAACTAATTTCCATAGATCTTTATTGGTTGCAGCAATTATTCGAACATTAGTGGTTTGCACTTTGCTTGATCCTACCCGAAAAAACTCACCGTTTTCGAGAACACGAAGTAATTTTACCTGTACATTTTTTGGGGTATCTCCAATCTCATCAAGAAAAATTGTACCGCCATCAGCTTTTTCGAAATATCCTTCCCGACTTTCGTTAGCACCGGTAAAAGCACCTTTTTCGTGTCCAAAAAGCTCACTTTCGATAATACCTTCCGGAATTGCACCACAGTTTACAATCACTAAATCGTTGTGCTTTCGTGAACTTAAACCGTGAATGGCACGCGCGGTAACATCTTTACCAACTCCGCTTTCTCCCTGTAACAACACGGTAATATCAGCCTTAGAAACCTGCATGATCTTATCGACCACCTGTTTCATCGATTCTGATTTACCTAATAATCCAAATTGTTCTTGAAATACTTCTCTGTCCATAATTCTTCTTGTATCGGTTTGATACAGCTTTTATAGCACTTAATGAATACTATAAATTACGATTTGATGAGTTCAGTAGCCTGCTCGATGGGCAATTTTCTGGTTTCTTTAAAACTTGATAGTACAAGGTTTGAGCGCGTTTTATCAACACCGGGCCATGATTGAATTCTGGAAAGTAATTGCTCGAAAGAGGAGGTATTTTTTGTTCTTACTTTAAGCAGATGAGAACCTTCTCCTGTAATGGAGTGACATTCTAAAACTTCTGGTTCATTCTGAATCTTGTCAACAAAGCTGGGGTAGTTTTCAGAGCCATCAATTTGTACAAATAAAAAAGCACAGATATCAAAATTGAAACTCTTATCACTTAAAACTGCATAATACCCTTTGATTAAACCACGCTCTTCTAATTTTTTCATTCGTTCAGAAACTGAGGGAACGGAGAGGTTTACCATCTCAGCAATTTTATTGCGCTGCGCACGCCCGTTGTCCTGTAAGTGATTTAAAATCGCAATATCAATTTCATCAAGCATTTGGCTCATATTTTACTCGCTATTTCCTAAAAATTCTAACAATCATGCAAAATAACCTAATTTATTTAGGTTGGCAATGGCGGAGATTATGATTTTACAAACAAAAGTTATAGCTGATTAGAAGAAAAAAACGCTTCAAAAGGAAGTGAAAACTGCTGTATCTTTGAATCCAAAATTAAATAGAAAACTCATTCAGAAATGCTCGATATAAACTTCATCAGAGAAAACGTTGAAACCGTAAAACAGGGGATGATCAATAAAGGCGAAAAAGAACCGGAATTGGTGGATCAGGTTTTAGCTAAGGACGAAGAATGGAGGGCTTTCGTTCATAAACTCGATACCTTGCGAAGCGAGAATAATGCCAAGGCTAAGCAAATTGGCATGCTGATGGGGCAGGGTAAAAAAGAGGAAGCCCAGGCCATCATTAAAGAAACCGGGCAATTCAAGGAAGAAGTAAAAGCACTTGAAGAAAAGGAGAGAATACTGTCGGAAGAGCGAGACTCATTGCTTTACAAAATTGCAAATGTGCCTCATCCTAGTGTACCAGTTGGCCATACTGAAGATGATAATGATGTTTTTGCAACATGGGGAACACCAAATAACGAAGAGTGGCGCAAACCACATTGGGAAATTGTAGAGCGTTATGGATGGGTAGATTTTGAACGAGGTGTGAAAGTAACCGGAGCAGGATTTCCATTCTATGTTGGTCCTGTTGCGCAGTTGCAACGCGCATTAATTAACTATTTTATTAATGAAGGGGTTGCTGCCGGATTTACCGAATTACAGGCTCCCTATTTTGTGAATGAAGATTCCGCTAGAGGTACCGGACAAATTCCAGACAAGGAAGATATGATGTACACTATTCCCAGGGATGAGTTTTTTGTGATACCAACAGGGGAGGTTCCGGTAACGAATTATCATCGGGATGAGATTTTGAAAGAAAGCGATTTACCGATCAACTATGTGTGCCATACACCATGTTGGAGAAGAGAAGCAGGATCTTATGGAAAAGATGTTCGCGGATTAAATCGACTTCATCAATTTGATAAAGTAGAGATTGTGAAAATCGTGAAGCCCGAGACTTCTTACGAGGAGCTTGAAAGCCTTCGTGATCATGCAGAGAAACTCCTTCAAGCACTTGAGTTGCCTTACAGAACACTTTTGATGTGTACAGGTGATATGGGCTTTACCCAAACAAAAAAGTACGATCTGGAAGTTTGGAGTCCGGGACAGCAACGCTGGTTGGAAGTGAGCTCATGTTCCAACTTCGAAAGTTTTCAAGCTCGCCGTATGCAGCTACGATATCGAAAAGATGGTAAATCTACGGAAATGGTGCATACGCTTAATGGATCTGCATTGGCATTACCAAGAATTGTATCAGCTATTTTGGAAGCCTATCAGGAAGAGAATGGAAAAGTACGCGTTCCTGAAGTTTTAAAGCCGTTTTTTGGAAGGGAATATCTTTGATCGTTAATCGTGTAATCGTTATTCGTTTAATTCAAGAAAGACGAATAACGATTAACAAATAACGAAATCATTTCTTCTTAGCGAAATACCAGATTGCCCAGATGATTCCAACAAATAAGAGTGCGATTCCAAATCCACCTAGAAAAGCGTAAAGTAGATAAGGCACGATCATCGAAAGTACGATGGCGGCGATGGATTTAACGGGGGCGGCAGCAACTCCTGCAGCTCCAAATAATGAGGCAATAATTCGTCCGATTCTGGCTAGCATATTCTTCTCTTTGATTAGTTAACTGCAAGTGGGGTACGGAGAACTCACCAAAAGGATTCGATGCAATTAAGAATTGATCAATGATCAATTCAGAATTACGTGCAAGTACCACTCTTAGATTAGATCGTTAAAGTATTAGGTTGATATCTTGTTTTCCAATAATGGCCATTATTTCTACAACATTATTTCTCACTCGGTAGAAAATACTATCAACTCCGCATACACATCTGCGATAGCCTGGCTTTATAAAATCAACAGATTCAAATGAGGTCGGATTCTCAGCTAAGATTTCAAAGAATTCGAAAAATTGATTGAAATACTTATCTGCTTGAGATTCGCCGAATTTGTAAACCCCATACTGATGAATTCTGATTAGATCTTCCTTAGCTTGATTACTTAAATAATAGTTAGCCATTCAAAAGCTTTTTGGAAGCCTCAAGAATCTCTTTCTTCCTATCGTTGGTAAAACCGCTCTTCTCAGCTTTTTCCAGTTTAAGCTTTACAAAATCTATCTGACTCTGTTGATTTCTTGCCTGACGGATTAAATCGTTAACTAATTCACTTTTGCTTGAATATTCTTTTTTTTCAACCTGACTTTTAAGCCATAGATCATTGGGTTCAGTAAGGGAAATGCTTTGTCTTGCCATAATCAGAAGGTTGGTTCAAAATCGCATCAATACAGCATCAGAATATGCAAAGAGGAGTCAATTATCAATTAAGAATTGTTCAATTGTCAATTATAAATTAAGATTCAAGAGTATTTACAAACTTCCTTATTACCAGAAACCAGAAACCAGAAACCAGAAACCAGAAACCAGAAACCAGAAACCAGAAACCAGAAACCAGAAACCAGAAACCAGAAACCAGAAACCAGAAACCAGAAACCAGAGGTCACATCCTGAAATAGGTTTACACAAAACATGATAGCAATGAACAGTAAACCACGACGAATTACCCATCGATACAGTGAAGCATTTAAACTTCAAGTGATTGAACAAATAGAGCGAGGGCGTTATACTGCCTATGAAA
>JAEPQH010000005.1 GCA_017640605.1 Balneolaceae bacterium
AAGTTCAATAAACCAGTTCAAATAAAACGGGGAATAAAATTTAGTTGAACATTTTTTGTAAGGATTTACTCTAAAACTTATCTAATAGATGAACAAGGAAGTAAGAATTGAGAGTCACAATTTTAGATTCGCGAATTTTTTTTATGGAATGTTGATCATTTTACATACGGTCTTTGCGAGGAGCCCAGGAATCAAGAATCGAATGAAAAGAAAACTCGACGCGGCAATCTCCCGATCAACGCCTCAAACAGGAGATCACTTCGTCGATGGGGCTAGTTTTCCCAATTAATTTAGATTCTCCTCGTGATGACGGGTTTAATTGTTTTTACTTGGGTCATTGCGTGGAGCCCTGGAATTAGGGGTCCAAGAATAAGATAACTCGACGCGGCAATCTCCTTAACAAGGCCACCAACCGGAGATCACTTCGTCGATCGGTCTGGGTTACCTCAAGTATTTTAAATTCCACTCGTGATGACGGTAGAAATTTTAAAAGAGTAGAAAGGAGAGAGGTTGTAGGAATTTAAAAAACCAGCAGTTAATCCAGCGACTTCGTATTGGTTTCCGAAATTTGCTTGAAAATCATGTATTCCTCGGGGGAAGTGTCGGCGAATAAATAGTACAAAGGATCAACATGTTTGCCATGTAAGCGGATTTCGTAGTGCAAATGTGGACCCTCAGCAAGTCCCGAATCACCGGCTTTAGCAATTTGTTGCCCACGTTTTACTTCAGCGCCTGATCGTATGCCATTCTCGAAGGCGGATAAGTGCGCATATACCGTTTCGTAACCAAAGCCATGATCGATAATTACAATTCGACCTAAATTTCCTTGTCGACCGGCATATTTAATACGTCCGTCTCCGGTTGCATACACGGGGGAGCCGACATCCGCTCGAAAATCCAGTCCATTATGTGGCCGTCGATATCCGAGAATAGGGTGGTCACGCATCCCAAATCCACTTAACAAAATTCCACCGCTTGGTTTGATGGCAGGTATGTGGCTCATCTTTTCTTTGTTGTTATTGTACTGATGCTTTAACTCCTCAAAACTCAGATTCTGAATCCCAATCTTGCGTTCAAGTTTATCAAGTCGTTCCGAGGTCCATCGCAAAAGATCTGCCGTGGATTCACTGTAAATTTCGAAATCAGAATAAGGATCAGATCCACCTACACCGGCTTGTCGTTCATCGTCTTCGATGGGGGCAAGTCCTAAAATGGAACGATACACTTCGTTATCGCGATCTGCAATTTCTGCGAGTTTGTTGTCTAATTCAATGATGGTAGTTTTGGTGAGCTCAAGCTGTTCGTAGAGCGCATCATTTTCGGCACGGAGTGCTAATTCGGTGGGAGTACCAATTTTAGTGGATAAAATTATGATGCCTAATCCGGCAATAACCACTCCGTTTAGTATCCACAATGCCAGATTGTAGATAATCTGTTCACGACGTTTATACTCTATGGGTATAAACTCGCATTTTTCCTCGTCGTAGTAATAGTGATTTTTTATCGACATTGCCTAAGTGATTCCAACTGTAAAATATAAGAACTGCTGGTACTTAAATAAAGAGGGGAGAAAGCACGCTTTGTTACTCGATATCTCCTTCAAAATATTCAATTGCCCGCCGCATCGTATCGGATGCATCTCCCGATTTCTCAGCGATTTTGTTCTGTATCCGATCCTGAAAAGCTTTTGCGGCATCGTAGCCATAATGTTTCAATAAATGATTCATTGCAATTACTTCGGCGATTACCGTAATGTTTTTTCCGGGCGTGATGGGGAGCTGGATGAGCGGTACTTCCACATCCAAAATGGTAACAGTATCATGGTCTAATCCGGTTCGATTTACTTCCAAATTATCATCCCAAAGAGTAAGTTCCATCACCACTTCCAGCCTTTTTTGATAACGAACGGATCGAATGCCAAACATTTTCATAACATCCACAATCCCAAGTCCGCGTATTTCCATAAAATGTTGGCTGATTTCGGTAGCAGCACCCATCAATACGCTGCTTTTTTTGGTAAGCATTACTACATCATCTGCCACTAGGCGATGTCCTCGTTCAACCAGATCTAGTGCAACTTCACTTTTACCGATGCCCGAGCGACCTACAATCAAAATACCAATTCCATATACATCCACCATCGCTCCATGCACCACGGTTTGTAGCGCAAACTGATCGTCCAGAAAATCGCGTAGTAAGAACATGAAACGCGTAGTTTCATAGGGGGTGCGATAAATGGGGATTCCGGCTTGTTCGGCCAGTTCGATCAAATAATCAGGCAAAAGATTGCCATCGGTAAGAAAAATTACCGGAATCTGAAATTGCATCAGATTTTTGAACGCCTCAATCTGCTCTTCTTTGGGTTTATTTTCCAGATACTGCGATTCGGTATTCCCGATTATCTGTATCCGTTGAAAAGTAAACAGCTTTATGTATCCGGCTAAAGCCAGACCGGGGCGGTGTAAGTCGGCCTCTCGTACATAACGTTCTGCGCAGCAATCTTCGGCTGCGCAGCATACGAGGTTGATATTAACCCGACTCCGAAGTTTTTCTACGATATACTTAACCGTAATTTTTTCCTTGATCGGAATCGGGGGCTGGGTGCTAAATGGCATGGCTTAGTGGGCGAATTTCTTCTCTTTATACCGTTTTAGTTGACGTGCCATATTATCTACAGCATCTGAAATGGCTTTCTCATACACTTCGGCACTCACTTCTGCGGTAAGCACTTTATTTGGGATTTTCACCAAAATTTCAGCCTTTTGGGGCGTTTTATTCGACGCTGAAGGCTCAAGCACAATACTACAACTCACTATTCGATCGAAATACTGGGTTAGTTTTTGAACAGATTCCTGTGCGTAGTTTTTTAGATTTTCGCTGGCTTCAAAATGACGTGCTGTGAACGTTACATTCATAGGTTCCTCCTTAAGTTTTTGCTCTTGGGTGTGCTTGTTCGTAAACATTCTTAAGCCTTTCCACACTGGTGTGGGTATAAACCTGCGTAGCCGCAAGATTTGCATGGCCTAAGAACTCTTTGATGATGCGAATATCTGCGCCATTATCCAACATGTGTGTAGCAAAACTATGCCGTAACACATGAGGCGATTTCTGGGTGACTTCGCTGTATTGTTTTAGATATCGTTCTACCATATACCGAACGGCGCGATCGTAAATTCTTTGTCCGCTCGCTGCAATAAACAGGGCTTTTCGCGCGTCAGAATCGGTTCGGTTTCCGTATAATTGCGTTCGTTGTTTTAAAAAGTCTTTGATGATCTTAACGGCTGTATCACCTAAAGGAATTACACGTTCTTTATTTCCTTTTCCATGTACAATTATTTGTTTCGATCGGAGGTCAACATCGGTAATATTAAGCCCAACGAGTTCACTAACCCTAACACCGGTGCCATAAAATACTTCCAGAATAGCGCGGTCTTGCAACCCTTTGGCTGTGGTAATATCTACACCATCCATTAGTCGCTCCAGATCTTGCTGTGTAACGGTTTTAGGCAAGGATTTTTCTTTTTTAGGTACAATCAGTAAATGAGCAGGATTCTTTTCAATATGTCCACGTTTGAAGCAGTATTTAAAAAACGATCGCAAGGCTGCTACTTTTCGGGCGATAGAGCTTTTAGCTAATCCTTCATCCGATAATTCACCCAACCACAAACGAATGGTTAGTCGGTTTACTTCGTGGATGTCTACTTTTTCTTCGGCTACTTCAAAATTTTTGCTGCAAAATGCCAGAAATCCGGAAAGGTCATTTTGGTAGGACGTAATAGTATGAGAAGAGGCGTTGCGCTCAATATTCAGATATCTCAAATATTTCTCTACCAGTATTTTCATCTGCTCAAATATGTTTAACTGCGCAGTAAAAAGAAAACGAAAAGCCGTGCTTTTTCAAGTATTAAACTGGTCGACCTTTCCAGGATGTATTTCTAGAAAAAACTTTGTTGTACAAACAGGTAATCCCGAGAGCTTGAAACCACAAAACTGCAAAAGGATGAAGAAGAGCAATAGTTTTGCTCCATCCAAACCATTGGTGAAGTATGAATCGTTGAATGGTGAATAAGATGAGGACCGTTGCCGAGATCAAAGCTAATTTCAAATCTTCAGAAAGAATGGCATTCACAAGTGTAAATACAGGGAAGAGGAAGAACAGAAAGTGAAGTACACCCATAAACAGGAATTCGAACACATTCCCAAATCCGGCTAAGAAGTTCTTCTGAAAACCACTCCATATTTCTTGATAAGATGTGTACATGCGGCAATAAACGGAATTTTGCCCGTGAAACATGGTAAGTGTTCGTCCACTATTTTTAAGCGCTCGTGCGAGTTCCATATCTTCTACTACTTCACTTTTTACTCGAACGTGTCCACCAATATGCTGATAGGCGTTTTTATTAAAAGCTATAAACTGTCCACAGGCTGCAACAAACTTCGGATTTAAAATAGGACGTAAAAACGAAGGCATCCATCGCGGTGATCGGCGGACGTACACTGAAGGAAGTAGTGTAAGTAATGAGAAATAGACAGTGGGTACGATCAGTTTTTCCCAAAATGAATGAACTACTTGTTGGGGCCAAACGGTAAGTGCATCGGTGGTTTTGAGGGCAGATACGGCATTTTGAACGTTGTTAGGTTCCAGCCAAACATCAGCATCCACAAAAATCAAATATTCACCACTAGCTGATTTACTTATTTGGTGACAAGCCCAGGGCTTTCCAAGCCAATTTTCGGGTTTGGGAGTTCCGTTCAGTACCCTTAATCGGGAATCTTTTTCTGCAAGAGATGCCAATATATGTGGAGTATTATCTTCCGATTGATCATCAAGAACAAGCACTTCCAAATTTGAATAGGATTGTGCCAATACACTTTCTACGCATTTTCTGATGTTTGCCTCTTCATTTCTAGCCGGAATACAAATGCTTACTTTTTTATCGGAAATGGTATCTTCGTCGACCGAAGCGATTGAAGTGAATTCAAATCGATTTCGAAGGAGCACCAAAGTGGTGAGTACCATAAAAAAAAGTGCGGCGTAAAGTATCAGATCCATAGTGAATTAAGTTACAAGTCTCTGCGTTACAGAGCACACCTATAACCGTTTATTTATCGATGAACATTTCCACAAAAACCGAAGACGAATATTTAAATCCTGATAAGCCCGAAACCAGCTACGAATGGTGGTACTTTGATGCGCTTTCGGCCGATAAAGAATGGTCGATGGTGATAATATTTTATCAAGGTAATCCATTCAGCGGTAATTATATAGAAGGATCATATTCAAAAGATCCTGAGCAATATCCGGCAATAAGTATTTCGGTTTATAAACAAGGGAAAGCAGAGTACTATAGTTTTTTAGAGTTTCCGGCATCTAAGTTTTTATGGGATGAAGAGGAGGATATTCATTGTTCGATTGGTGGCTGTGCGTTTCGTAGAACAGTGTTAGCCGATACGGTGGAATATGAACTTAATCTGAATCAGACGCTGGATTCTGGTCATTCTATTTCGGGAAAACTCAAATTTATTGGAAACCGAACTAAAAGCTCTCTCATCCAAAGCGAATCGCCCACCGATAAACATGCTTGGAATTTGCTATTGCCTAGATCGAAAGTGGTGGGTTCGGTAAAAATTGCGGGTAAAACAGATACTTACCATATCGGATTTCATGGCAACGGTTATCATGATCATAACATTGGCTTTGAACCGATGAGCAAGAGTTTTAAAGATTGGTATTGGGGCAGGGTGCATTTCAAAGATTACACACTGATCTACTATATCATGAATGGGCATAAGGACAAACAGCATCAGGCGTGGCTCATATCGAATGATAATCAAGAAATTGCCGGTCACTTGGATGTTATTGAGCTTTCAAAACTTAAAAAAAACTGGTTGGGCTTAGAGAGTTATCGGGATATAAAACTATCCGGGGTGTTAGGAACGGTGCAAATCCGACAAAACAGCATCATAGATAATGGACCCTTTTATCAGCGATTTCTTGCAGAAGCTGAATTCAATGATGTAAATGGGAAAGAAATCAAAACCGGTATCAGTGAGTATATTCATCCAAAAAGGATAGAGGATAAATCGTATTGGTGGATGGTGCGCATGCGATTACGATATTTACGTGAACCTGCACATTGGGTGCAAAAACGTAAAATGTTCTACGAATGGACTTGGTAAATACGTCCGATTAATTCGCCCAATAAGGTATTTAACGAATGCTCGAATTGTGTGGTTAATTCTTGTTTCGATGCAATTTTATCAATCTTAATAGCTTCACCAACGGAAAGATACAGTTCCGGTTTAGATTGCTTCGAATAGTCGATATGTACAGCAACGGGTACAAAATCTATCTCGGAGCTATGTTGTGCCAGCCATGCGAGCCCTTGTTTAAATGGCTGTACTTTGTCCGCTGGAGGAACAATTTTACCCTCAGGATAAATATATACTGCGGAATTAGGTTTTGAAAGGCTATCAACAGCGAATCTTAGAGAAGTGATTGTGGATTTTGGATCTTCAAGATTTATGGAAAAAGCTCCGATTTTGGAGAAAAAACGATGTTCATGCATCTGCTTGTCTTCCATGAATGCCCGAGCTCGCTGATTGAACAACCGATGATTTAAATAAAGCGGTATTAAGCCATCCCACCAGTAATTATGATTCAAGAAATATACCGTGCTTTTGCCGTTGGGCGTATACCGATAATTCACATGCACGCGCTTAAATCTAATCCACATGAGGATGCGTGTGAAGGTGGTGAAAAACCAGATCATAAAACGGGATTCGCGAGCGGGAATAAAATCCAAAGCTTTTCTGGTGATGATAGGGCTCAAGATCTTATCTTCCAATTATGAAAAAACATCGAGGAAAACCGATACTTAAAATTACCGATGCGGCCATTGATGCCTATGCAGAAGAACATTCCATACAGGATTCGGACGAATTAAAGCAATTAATCGAGTCTAGTGATCAGGAGTTGGAGTATATCGATATGCTCAGCGGTTCGTTGGTGGGTGGATTGCTACAGCTACTGATCAAAATAAGCGGTGCAACTTCGGTACTTGAAATTGGGACATTCACCGGTTATTCGGCCATTAAAATGGCGGAAGCACTGCCCGAAAATGGCGCTATAACAACCATTGAGATGAACCTCCGCTATCAGGATTTGGCAGAAAAACATTTTTCTAACTCAGTTCAGGCTCCAAAAATTACCTTACTAAAAGGCAATGCTCAGGAATTAATTGACGAGCTCGATATAACCTTCGATTTCGTTTATTTAGATGCCGATAAATTGCGCTATCAGTTTTACTTCGATAAAGTGCTACCTAAATTGAAATCCGGAGGTTTATTAGTAACCGACAATGTGCTATGGGATGGCACGGTTCTAAATCCTTTAGAACACAAAGCACAAGCGATCGCTGATTTTAACGCCTTTGTTGCCAACGACGAACGTGTTGAAACAGTCTTGCTACCCATCAGAGATGGAGTTACACTGATCCGGAAAAAATAGCTTAGTTCAGTTGTATCGTTCTCAGTCGCAACGAATTCGCAATTACCGAAACAGAGCTGAAACTCATTGCAAGAGCCGCGATCATCGGTGAAAGTAATAAGCCAAATATCGGGTATAATAACCCTGCAGCTATTGGAATCCCAACTGTGTTATATACAAATGCGAAAAACAGATTCTGATAAATATTTTTCATCACCGATTTACTCAACCTTAGCGCTTTCACCACGCCCATAATATCGCCTTTCAACAGGGTGATGTCGGCGGATTCGATAGCAACATCGGTTCCGGTATCCATGGCAATTCCGATATCGGCTTGAGCAAGGGCAGGGGCGTCATTGGTGCCGTCACCGGCAACGGCTACTATTTTACCTTCTTCTTGTAAGCGTTTTACTTCTTCAATTTTATCGCCCGGTAAACAATGCGCTTTATAAGAATCGATACTTAATTCTTCAGCTACTTTTTGAGCTGACGATTCGTTATCGCCGGTAAGCATTACTATGTTAATATAATTATTATGTAATTCATTAATTGCATTGCCAGCCAGTGTTTTAACCGTATCACTAATAGTAAAGTATCCTATCACCTTTTCATCAATACTGATCCACGAAATGGTATTGCCTTCGTCCTCATTACTGATTGTATTATTGGTACCTACAAATCGATCATTCCCTAATTTGATGACTTTTCCATCAACAGATCCCTGAATACCTTTCCCGGATTCTTGATCTATGTCACTGGCATTGAATAGAGATAAAGATTTTGATTCAGCAGCATCCACAAAAGCTTTCGCAAGAGGATGTGTACTGTGTGCATTCAAAGAAGCTGCATACTTTAGCACATCAGATTCTGAGAAATCATCGGCTAATACTTTGATATTCTGAATCTCAGGTTTCCCTATAGTTAGCGTTCCGGTTTTATCTACAACGAGCACATCGATCTTAGAAAGCTGCTCCAATTTCTCGGCATTTTTGATGAGCACGCCCGATTGAGCACCTTTGCCCATTCCTACCATTACACTCATCGGTGTTGCGAGTCCTAAGGCACACGGACAAGCAATAATTAATACCGCGATAGCATTTACCAAAGCGTACACATGCGCAGGATCAGGACCAAATTGCCACCAAACAATGTAAGTGATGACTGAAATACTCAAAACGATCGGCACAAAATACGAACTGATGCGATCTGCCAGATTCTGAATGGGAGCGCGACTCGAACTGGCCGATTTCACCATTTCGATGATTTGCGCGAGCAGGGTTTCATCGCCTACTTTTTCGGCAATCATATCGAAGCTCGAATTGGTGTTAATGGTTCCTGATGTTACAGAATCACCTTTTTTTTTGGTAACAGGCATCGATTCACCCGTAATGGTGGATTCGTCAATATTCGCAGATCCTTCAACAATCTTTCCATCTACAGGGATTTTATCGCCGGGTTTGATACACAGTCTGTCACCAACCCGAATTTCATCTGCCGAAATAAACTCCATAACACCCGATTCACTGATCCGAACCGCATCGTTTGGTGCAAGTTGTAACAAGGCTTTTATCGATTGATTGGTCTGAGAATGAGCCTTTGCTTCCAACACTTGTCCAACTAGTACCAAGGTTAGAATTACCACGGCAGTTTCGAAATACAGAAATACATGTCCGGCTTCGGTTTTGAATTCTGTAGGGAAAAGTCCCGGAAATAGAAGAGCAATCACGCTAAACAACCAAGCCACTCCGGCACCCACTCCTATGAGTGTAAACATGTTAAGGTTCATCGAGCGAATCGAGCGCCAAGCACGTTCGAAAAACATGCGAGTACTGTAAAACACAACAGGCAGTGTAAGCAGAAGTTGAATCCAGTTCCAGATACCCACATCCATCCAGCGATACAGAGGATTATTAGGAATCATCTCCGACATCGCAATCACAAAAACAGGAAGGGTAAATGCTATACTGATCCAGAGTTTTTGCTTTAATTGCTGATAATGTGCTAGCTCAGAGGCTTCTAAATCGTCGGAAACTTCGGGAACCAAATCCATGCCACAAACCGGACAATCACCCGGTTCATCATACATTTTATCGCCTTCGCAGCGCATGGGGCAGTAGTATTTGCCAGTTTTAGCTTCCTCTGGGATTTCTTCTTTCTTTGGCGCCTCTTGATCAGGTTTTCGGATGTGATAATGTCCGCCGTCATCAACCAGAGGTTTTTGAAGCCGTTTGAGCTCAATTTCCTGTTCTGATTCTATGACAGCTTCTTCTGCATTCAAATCCACTGAAACGGCCTCAACGCCGTCAATCTTACTCAGTAGTTCCTCAACGTGACCTCGGCAGCCATTGCACGACATGCCATCTACTTTATAGGTATACTTCATTTTTCTGATGATTTATTTGTGCTGAATTTCCATTTTTTTGTTTGCAATGTGTGTACAAGATTTTTGAATTCTTGTGTAATTCTTTCGGAGACATTTTCACATGATGTGTTTTTGGAATGAAATCTCCATCATTTCGCCGATTTAATGTTTATGATCATAAATCCTCCATCGAAAGAGGCGGGGTGATGGAAATTTATTGAGGAAACTTGCCTTATTATAGATTCCATCAGCCGGGCTATGCAAGCCTTAATTGAATGCATTTAGCCAAATCATGGGTTCACAAGTCTTAATGCGTTGTTGCCCGACAGATGGAAAGCCAAAGAATTATATTTTTGCCCATCCATCATTTCGCTGATTTAAAGTTTATGATCACAAATCCTACATCAAAAGAGGCGGGGTGATGGAAATTTAATGATGAAACGTGCCCTATTAAAGATTCCATCAGCCGGGCTAAGCAAGCCTTAATTGGATGCATTTAGCTAAATCATGGGTTGTGAGCCTTAATTCGTTGTTGCCCGACAGATGGAAAGCTAAAGAATTATATTTTTGCCCATCCATCATTTCGCCGATTTAAAGTTTATGATCACAAATCCAACATCGTAAGAGGCGGGGTGATGGAAATTTATTATGCAGACGTGCCCTATTTTAGATTTTATCAGCCGGGCTATGCTAGCCTCAATTGAACGCATATAGCCAAATCGTAAGTTCGCAAGTCTTAATGCATTGTTGCCCGACAGATGGAAAGCTAAAGAATTATATTTTTGCCCATCCACCATTTCGCTGATTTAATGTTTATGATCACAAATCCTACATCGAAAGAGGCGGGGTGATGGAAATTTATTGAGGAAACAAGCCATTAAAAAAACCTTCAACTGTGCATTTGTCCAATAGATATAAACAAAGTTTTCTCGAGTTACGAGCAAAGTGAAATTTTTTTGTAAATCCACAATCAAAGTAATTTTTCTTTGTCCCTTTGTCCCTTTGTCCCTTTGTCCCTTTGTCCTAAACCTCGTCTAGAGCTTTTCTTGGCTTATCCATCAGTTTTCTGAATTGAGAAGGAGTGAAGCCCGTTTCGGCTTTAAATTGATTGGAGAGATATTGGGAGCTGCTGTATCCAAGCTCCCAAGCGATTTCAGAAATAGTTTTTTCGCCGTACACCAATAACTCTTTTACGCGTTCGATACGTTGTAGAATCACATATTTTTCAATGGTTCGGCCTTCCGCTTTCGAAAACAGTGAGCTTAAACTTGAGTAACTTTTATTCAGATCACGCTCTAAAAACGAGGAAATATTCATCTGCTCCACTTCACTAGACTCTTGATGCACATACTTAATGACCTGCGTTTTGATCATCGAAATCAACTTTGACTGCTCGTCATCAATTAACTCAAATCCGGCTTGTTCCAGCGCTTCAGCAATATCAGCTCTGTCGATGGGGTGGTTCGATTCGATATATGCTTTTCCTAAATCAACTGAAGTGGTTTCAAAATCGAACGAATCCAGAATGTCGGCTACTGCTTTTATACAGCGACCACAAACCATGTTTTTGATATGTAATTCAGCTTGATGCATGGTAGATGATAGGGAATTGAATATTCAATATTCAATAATGAATATTCAACACTCAACATTAATCAGTGTTCCTCTGTTTCAATCAACGAAGTTTTAACGTAGTTGATGCCTCTGTTCCTTTGATCCTTTTACCCCTCCATCATTTTCATATTGCAGAGACCCTATTTATAACCTAGCTTCATCCAAAAATTATTTCCTATGCAAAAATCTGACTTACTGTTCTTGATTGGAGTTATTCTTGGAACTTCATCCTCAATAATCGCCCAAACCACTGAAATTACCTATCCACCTGAATTTGAGGAAATATTCCCGATCTACGAAAAGGCCCTTGGTGATTTTCATAAACCCATTTCTTCAGAAAATGAATTAGCTCAACGTTACTTCGATCAGGGCTATCAGATGATGTACGCGTTCACAAAACAAGATGCTGCTCGATCTTTTCGTGAAGCCTGGAAAGCAGATCCAAATTGTGCGATTTGTTATTGGGGTGAAGCTTGGGCCTGGGGTTCGTATCTGAATGGGAAAATGCGGTCAAGTGAAGCTCCACGAGCGTTTACAGCTATTCAAAAAGCCAAAGAATTAGCCGACCAAGGATACGCATCCCAAAAAGAAAAAGATTTTATTGATGCAATGGCAGTACGTTATGCACCTGAATTTGATGAAGAAAATCAAGCTAAGTTAGACACGCTTTATGCCGAGGCATCTCGTGAACTATATGAAAAATATCCGGACGATTTGGAAGCCGGTACTTTTTATGGAGAAGCACTTTTTTTGCTGGAACCCCGACGTGGAACCCGAGATCTTGACGATCCTGACGTGATCAAAATTCACGAAGTTCTGGAAGATGTACTCGCCAAAGACATCAAACACCCCGGTGCGTGCCATTTGTACATTCATGCTACTGAGTCAACCATCGATCCGGGTAAAGCTGAGGCTTGCTCTGAGTATATAGGTACTTCAATTCCGGGGGCATCTCACATCAATCACATGCCATCGCATACGTGGAACGAAATCGGGCGTTGGGGCGATGCCGTTCGAGCAAACATCATGGCTTGGCATTCTGATCAAAAAGAAGCGGTAGGAGAGGGTTTTGCCATTTATCCAAGTCATAATCTACACATGCTTGCTTTTGCAGCGAGTATGGATGGTCAAAGTGGAATTGCAACCCAAGCTGGGCGGGATTACACCAAACTAACGGGCCGACCAATGTACGAGTTAATGACGTTAATTCGCTTTGGTCGTTTTGATGAAGTATTTAGAGTTTCCGAACGACCAACCCATGATGTACAAGCCGGAATTTGGGATTTTAGTCATGGCTATGCATTGGCTAAACAAGGTGAAATTGAATTTGCAAAGGCCCATCTCAAACGAGTTGCTGATTTAGCAGATTCAACTAACTCACGATTCAGGTTTCATTCCGGCAAAGATTTACTGGGAACCTTAGCCAACATTCTGAAAGGAGAGATTTCGTGGTTAGAAGGAGATCTGCAAGCAGCTATCGATGCCTTTGAACAAGCTGTGATTATAGAAGACGGCTTAGATTATGACGAACCAGAACCACTACCATTTGCTGCCCGACATTGGCTGGGAGCTGCTTACTTAGAAATCGGCGATTTTAAGAAAGCCGAAGCAGTCTATCGCGCAGAGTTGGAAGATCACCCAAATAATGGATGGTCGTATTACGGATTGATGCAAGCACTTGAAGGACAGGGAACATCGGATCCTGAATTAGAAAAAGCGTTCGAAGCAAGTTGGGAAAGATCGGATACTTGGATAAAGGGGAGTAAATTCTAGGGTAATTTTAAATTAAAAATGAAAAATTTACAATTACTCCTATAACTCAATACAACTCGTATTCCAACAAACGACACTCGATAGTAGAGTTATACAATTCAATACGTTGCGACGAACGCAATCCAACTTTTTTGGACAGTGGCAAATTTCCGGTGAATACATAGCCCCATTTACCGGAGCATTCCTGTTTGAAGAAATCACCCATTGATTTGTAAAGAGGAGCGAGATTAACGCCTTCATCCAGTCGTTCTCCATAGGGAGGATTCAGTACAACTACTCCATTGCCTTCCGGAATGGTAGTGTCTTTAAAATCACATAAATCAAATTCTATGAGATGATCAACACCCGCGGTTTGGGCATTTTTACGAGCCGCTTCAATTGCTTTTAAATCATGATCAGTGGCGATAATCCGACCTTTTGGTTCTTTGATAGAGGCTTGTTTTAATTCCGATCGTAGTTTTTTCCAAGCATCTTCATCAAAACCTAAAATGTGTTTGATTCCGAAATTTGGTCGAAGTAAACCCGGTGCTTTTTGAGTGGCAATTAACGCAGCTTCGATAGCGATTGTGCCGGAACCACACATCGGGTTTATGAAGTGCCAATCTGTTTCCCATTTTGAAGCCTGAATAATTGCCGCAGCTAAAGTTTCTTGCATGGGGGCGGCATGATATTCTCTTCGATATCCACGTCGGTTTAGCGACTCACCAGAGGTATCTAAATAAACCGCAGCCTCATCATCTTTCCAGAAGAGAAAAACCACGGTGCGGTTTAATTTTGGCCCTGAATCAGGACGTGCTCCTTTCCTTGCTCTTATGCGATCAACGATAGCATCCTTTGCAGCCAGATTTGCAAACTGCGTGTTGGTGATGGTTCTATTATTGATGAACGAAGTCAAACTCACATAGCCGTGCTTATCGATATAATCTTCCCAGGGAACAGATTTGAGCTCTTCAGCTAATTCTTCTGCATTCCTCGCTTTGAAACTCTTCAGCTGATAATGAATGCGGTGCGCACAACGAAGGGTGAGATTCAAGAACATACAATCGTCGAGCGTACCATCAATCTCTACACCGGCTAATCGTGTTTTTCGAATTACAAATCCAAGTAACACCAGTTCGGTTTTAAGAAAGGGAACCATGCCTTTTGGGCAGGTTATAGATATAGTAGAAGATTGGGAAAAGTCGGCCATGTAAAAGTGTTTAGTGTTGAGTTTTGAGTGTTAAGTTTAAAAAAACTCAACACTCAGCATTTAGAACTCAAAACTGATTATGCTATTTCAACAACTTCAATGTTGAACGTTAAGTCTTTACCTGCAAGGGGGTGGTTAGCATCGATGGTAACTTGCTCTCCCTCAACATTTGTTACCTGGCAAGGAATAGCTTGACCATCCGGTTGATTGAGTTGAAGCTGCATTCCAACTTCAGGTTCCATGCCTTCGGGTAGCTGAGATTTCTCAACAACTACTTCCATTTGCGGATTGTGCTCGCCATATGCTTCTGCACTTGGGATGTTAGCTGTGGTTGATTCACCAACACCTAAACCAATAATTGCTTTTTCAAATCCCGGGATAAGTTGCCCCTGACCAAGGGTAAATTGTAGTGGGTCGCGATTTAGTGAAGAATCAAAAACTTCACCATCTTCTAATGTTCCTGTGTAATGTACTTTAACGGTATCACCGTCTTTAATAGTTGACAAAATATTCCTTTTATTTTGAGTAGTTTAAATTCAGCCTTAAAGATAAGCATCCTGTAAACCAATATTTTGATAAGTATGAGCAACTTAATCCAGCCAAATCCACAAGAAGTGTTAAAGAAAGCCAAAACAGTAGCCGTGGTAGGTTGTTCAGCGAATCCTTACCGTACGAGTAACTATGCGGCCAAATATCTTATGAATCGAGGCTATACAGTGATTCCGGTGAACCCGGTTGAAAAAGAAATTCTGGGAGTAACCTGTTATTCAAAACTCGATGACATTCCTCAAGAGATTCAGATTGATGTAGTAAACGTGTTCAGAAATAAAAGATATACCGGTGGAGTTGTAGAGGAAGTAGAGGAGTGGAAAGATAAAACAGGACAAAATCCTGTTGTATGGACTCAATTAGATGTTTCCTCCCCTGAAGCCGAACTAGTAGCAGAAAAAGCAGAAATTCCCTACATCCGAAATCTGTGCATTATGGTTGAGCTAGATCATTTGTAATTAAAAATGAAAGATTTAAGATGAAAAATTGATGATGATTTTAAATTTTTCATCTTAAATTTTGAATTACTTAAAGTTGACAAACTGTAGTGGTACGCCCATATCTTTGCCTTTTAGGTGAGCAATAACCGTCTGTAGATCATCAATTTTTTTACCGGTTACACGAACCTGATCGTCCTGAATCTGGGGCTGCACTTTGAACTTCAAATCCTTGATTTCTTTAACGATTTTCTTGGCTTGCTCGCGATTGATTCCTTCTTTAAGGGCAACATCCATTTTAACGTGTCCTTGAGAAGTTCCTTCCTCCGTACCAAATTCTAACACCTTAGAGTCGATGCCACGCTTAATAAAATTCCGAATCAGCATCTCTTTTATGGCTTGCATTTTCATGCTTTCTGCAGCAACTAAGTGAACTCTATTCTCTTTTTTATGATAGGTCACTTCTGAATGGAGTCCGCGGAAATCGTAGCGTGTGCTTATTTCCTTCAGGGTATTATTAATCGCATTATCAATTTCCTGTGCGTTAATCTCGTTTACAATATCGAAGCTGGCCATGATTTTCGTTAATCGTTATTTGTTAATAGTCGGGTAAATATACGATTAACGAATAACGAATCACGAACTTTCCATTTTCTCTTTCATCTTGGCTCGCAGTACATCCTCAATGGCTAATTGATCCTCGGGCGGAATGTGTGTTTTGAAAAACAGTATAGTCTCGTCTTTTTCATATTCAATTTCGATCACTTCTTCGTAAAACCATTGATAATTCAGAAAATCTTTCCAGTGGATAAGAACGTCCAGTAAAATGATACCTTTTTGTCGGAACTCGGGAACTAAACGAAGAGTCATTCCCCAAAACCCAAAGGCAATAAACGAAAGCCCGGAACTTACCCGAATAGGAGTGATAGGCAACTGAGTAAAGATAGATGTTCGGTATAATCCGTATAGGATGATTGCAATAGCAACGATCACCGAAGCATGATCACTTAAAAAACTTCGGTTCGAATATAAAATGTGCCCGGCTTTAGCTTTGGTTTGATATTGCTGAAATGCCGCACCACCAAAAAAACCTGCAACCGATGCATATACGTTGGTAATTATTGCGGCCCCAACTTGCTCACTCATAAGCTCAATTCGATAAAGAAATAGTAGTAGCGTCAGAACTAAGAGTCCCAAAATAGCTGAAATAGCAATATTTCGAAGATTTAGTTGGTATAAATAGAATAATCGTTTAAATCCGAAAAAACCGCTGATTAAGAATGTGAATCCTGCGGTGATTATTATCCAAAGCATTTCGTAATTTTCCATTTTGGAACGATAAAAAGCATTCATGGACGAAGCAACTACCGCAGTAGGAATAGATGTATTTAATGAAGAACAAATTCTTCAAGTAACCTGGGAAAATGGCATCAAATCGCGGTACCCATTGTTTGGACTTAGAAAAAACTGTCCGTGTGTAATGTGTAGGGGTGGGCACGAAAATATGCAGAATTTTCAACCACAAGCTTTTTTCCTTGAGAATCCTCCACGAATGAATATCAAAAGCTTACAACCGGTTGGGAATCATGCGCTTCAAATTACTTGGGTGGATGGACATAATTCGGGAATGTATCGCTGGGAAACACTTCGCTGGTTGGATCCTGAAAATCATAAGTAGGATTGAGGAATGAGGGGTGAGGTGTGAGGAGTTGCTTTCGACAGGTTCAAGCAACGTTATCATTAATTTTACAATAATATGATTAGATGGGTGCTCATCTCTAACCCACTGAACGTTTAACTAATTTTGCAGGATTGTTGTTCGAGTTAGCTTATAGGTGAGAATAAGCATCGGTCATAAACAAGCAAAGGCTTTAGCCTTTGGTAAAGAATAAATAATAAAAATGGTGCTTTCGACAGGCTCAAGCACCATTTTCAAAATTCTATAATAAACAGAAAGATGGACGAGCCTGTCGAACCCACTATTCAATAGAGCCAAAATTTAGCAAGGCCAAAGTCCCAGTTTGTAAATTTGTATTCTTTCTTTTTTAACTCTCCATCATTTCGACGAAGTCGGGGTGATGGAAATGTTGATAAAGCACAAAGACAAATTCTACTAAACAGCAATCCATCAACCGTGCTTGCGCCCGACAGATGGAGATGTAGATTATCTAAACCTTGAATTAGTGTAATGTTTAGTAAATATTCTGGATGAACCACTTTTAGGTTGGAAAATACTTTCTTCTTGATCAAAGAGTGATCGAATGCCTGTTTCTGATGGTTTTGAAGGGGTGGTGGGTTGCTTAGTTACTTTACCCTTTTTAGTAGTTTTATTCTGTTTCATAGCTACTCAGGTTGGTTAATGCTTCACCTTTTAACAACATGAGTGATTAACAGCCAATTTATTACAAATCCACACTTTTGACCGAAACAATCAGAGCCTAAACTATGACCGAAATAACATTGATTACTTATTTAGAGAAGAATTAAGATTTACAAAACGGACTGAAAAAGCTTTTTGAGTAAACTCTGAAAATGATACACCCCAAGTTCTCTTTTTACCGAAAATCTTCCTTTATCATAAGCTTTGGATTGGAGACCACGTTGTACAGCCTCACAGATTTCTATGTCTTCCTGCTGAATAACTTCGCTGTATTCCAAATCATCTTTGATAATTCCAGTCGATTCTTTAGCTGATAAATCGTCATAAAAATACCAGAAGTATACTTTGCACCGATTTGTTGATACCGGCTCTACTAAATTTACCTGAAGTCGACCAGGCAAAATATTTAGCATCATATTCGGGAATAAGAAATAATAAAACGCTTCGCCTTCTTCCGTTTGATAAACATTGTCTTCACCTTTAAACGGACTATGTTGCAACGAATACCAAGGATAAGCTTCTGTTACGTAATTCTTGTAGTCCAATAGGTTAGCGAGTTCGGGATGAACAATTGGAATGTGATAGCCTTCCAGATAATTGTCTAAATATACTTTCCAATTGCAATTGATATCGTACACAACCTCATTGTAGAATTGAAGTTTTTCCATTGATATCGGCGATATACGATCCGAAATGCCTTTAACAATTTGCTGCAAATCTGGTCCACCTGATTCAATTCTAGCAAAGATTAATCCATCCCAGAAAGAGAGTTCAATAGGTTCTAATCCGAAATTTTTCTCATCAAATAATTCTACCAAATTCCAGTCCGGAACTCCACGTAAACTTCCGTCGGTAAGATAAGTCCACCCATGATATTGGCACTGCAAAACGGTAGTTGTTCCTTTTTTTACGGCTAGCGGACCACCCCGATGTTTGCACACATTATAAAACGCTCGAATTCCTTCATCTTTCGTTTTGATGACCAGTATTGGATTTCCAGCTATAGTTGCATGTACTACATCACCAACATTTTTTAGCTGATCCTGATGGCAAACATATTGCCAGTTTCGAGCAAATAACACGTTCTGTTCAAAATCATACACTTCCTGATCGTGATACCAACTTGATGGAATTGTAGAAGCTTGTTCGATGGGAGGTTGGTTGAACTCATTCGGATTTGAAGTAAAAATCTCAGGAATCTTCATAGCGTGATTCCGAATTCGTTTTTTAAAGCAGATTTCGCAGCATGAAATCCACACATACCATGAACCCCACCACCGGGCGGAGTTGAAGACGAACAGATATAAAAACCTTTGTGTGGCAATTTATAAGGATCCCACTTAAGCACCGGTCGACCAATAAGTTGTTTAAATGATTGAGCGCCACCATTTATGTCGCCACCTACATAATTTTCATTGTAGGTATTCATCTGTACCGCATTCATACTATGCGTTGCGATTATGGTATCTCTGAAACCTGGCGCATATCGCTCGATTTGGTTTATAATTTCTTCGCTGCAATCTTTTTCAGAGCTATTAGGTACATGACAATAAGCCCAAACAACATGTTTTCCATTTGGAGCACGCGAAGCATCGAATAGCGTGGGCTGCGAAAGTAATACGTATGGTTTTTCAGGGTGATTACCTTTCCAGATTTCACGTTCCGAGTGTGCTAATTCTTCAAATGTACCCCCTAAATGGACGGTGCCGGCTTTTTTGCATTCTTCATTTTTCCAGGGGATCGGTTCAGAAACTGCAAAGTCCATTTTAAAAACTCCTGGACCATATTCGTAATTCTCTAGTTTTTTTCGAAAATCAGAGGGTAACGTTTGGTCGCATATTTTTGCAATTTGGTGAGGAGTAAGGTCAAATAAAACTGCGCGTGCGTTCGGTAGTTCTTTAAAGCTTTTGATTCGATTTCCGATTTCAATGCTACCACCAAGCGACTCAAAATACTTTGCCATCGCATGTGTGATCTTTGCTGATCCGCCCTTAGCGATAGGCCAACCGACAGCGTGCATCGATGTAGTAAGAACCAATCCAAACGAAGATGAAAAGAGCTTTTCTAATGGAAGAATACTGTGCGCAGCCATTCCTGCGAAAAACGCTTTGGTCTCGGGATTTTTGAACAATGAACTCGTTAAATCTTTCGCTGATAGCCAGCCGTACCATCCAAAACTTGCCATCAATAAAGGATTTTGTACCGATCGTAGCGTACCGAAAAGATCATGTCGAAGTGCATCCCAATGATCAATGAATTCTGAAAAAAGACGTTTATAAAATTTACTATCCTTTCCGAATTGCTCACTAGTCTTTTCAAGGTCCTGATAACCTAAAATTGCATTTCCGGAATCGAAAGGGTGAGCTGCTGCAACTTCCGGATAAACCCACTCTAAGCCATACTTTTTCAACTCTAGCTTTGATAGAAAAGGGGATGCCACGGCGGTTGGATGCACCGCCGAACAAACATCATGTAAAAAACCGGGTTCAGTCAACTCTTTGGTACGTGTGCCACCACCTATGGTGTCTTCCGCTTCAATAATTTGCACAGACAAACCCTTCTGGGCCAATAAGATACCGGCAGATAATCCATTAGGACCTGATCCTACTATTACTGCATCAAGCGTAGACAATGCTGTTTTCTAATTAATAATCACTGAGTTGATCGGCCATTTTAAGGGCTTCGAATGCATTAACAATTCCACCTGAGATTGAAAGCTCTGAAAAAGGCACTAGAACAGGTTCTTCGCCACTTCCGGGTCGATTTACAATATTTTGTTCAGGTTTTGTAGAAGAATCCATCAGAATTTCCTTCACTTGGGTCGCCGTTAAATCCGGATAATATGCCATGATTAATGCAGCCACACCGGAAACTACAGGAGCGGCCATGCTGGTACCATCGTTTGCTTTATATTCATTTTCGGGATAAGTAGAGTAGATTTCTACACCGGGTGCAAAAAGATCCACTTCTTCCGATCCATAGTTACTGAATACGGCCGGTAACGCTTCGCCGTCTTCCCAAGAAGAAGCTCCAATGTTCATAAAATTGATAGCCATTCCACCGTTTGAGTAAGTTCGGCTCGGGAAGTTATTTGTTGTGTCAATATTGGCACCATCATTTCCGGCACCGTGAATCATTAATACGCCAAGACTGTCGGCAAATCGGACGGCAGCATCAACATACGCTTTTTGAGGTGAGTAGCCCTTACCAAAACTCATATTGATAATATCGGCACCGTTTTCTGCAGCATATCGGATAGCATTTGCTACATCTTTATCACGCTCATCACCCATAGGAACCGTTCGCACGATCATCAGCTTTACATCGGCAATCCCATCCATACCCACACTATTATTTCGGATTGCGCCTACAATTCCTGCAACATGTGTTCCATGATCACTTCTTGGACCCGCAACGTCATTATTACCATAAAATCTGTTGGTAAGATCATCGTAATCATCCCCAACAATTCCGCGAGGATCAAAGTCCGGGTTCATTCCAAACTCGGCTAAAGTCTGATATTGTTCTTTGGCTTCCTGCAATTCTTCTTCAGTTAACCCTACTTCTTTCACATACGACAACACTTGTTTTGCTTGTGCTTTCAATGGAGTATCCGACGAATCGGGTTCTAAGTCTTTAGCTGAAACAGAATCAATATGAGTGACACCAAATACTTGTTTTGACCCCATAATTGCTTGCTCGAAACCCATAATATTTTGAAGAACCGTCTGCACTTCATTTCGCTCTGCAAGATAGTCAGCTTTAATTTCCTGATAGTATTCATATTCAGCGCGTTCTTCCTCATTCAAATCAGCCGGATTTACCCCTTCATAATCATCTCGTAATGAGGCGTAAATACGCGTTACTTCGTACGTATCGTCGATTACATGCGATCCATCAGCACCTCCAATAAAATTCCAACCATGAATGTCATCTACATAGCCATTTCCATCGTCATCAATTCCATTTCCGGCAATTTCATCTTCATTAATCCAGATATTCTCGGCCAAATCTTCATGTTCGATATCCGTTCCAGAATCGATAATTGCAACAATTACTTCTTTCCGCGGTTGTTTGTTGGTCAGTAACTGTTCGTAAGCCAACTCAACACCGGTTCCGAAATATGGATCGGAGTTGGGGGAGAGCAGATGCCAATCTTCGGTAGGTGCTAAAACTTCTGCTTCAGTAGCAACAGTTTCAGTTTCGGTTGGCTCATTTACTGTACTGTTTTGGGCTAGTTCACCGGTAGATGAACAACTAGCGAGCACTAATACGCTAATGCTAAGGAAAAATGGGATGCGTAGATGAGTTAAAATCTTCAAGACAGGAATACAATTAAAGTGAAAAATTACCTGCCTAAGATAAAAAGTTTAATCAGAAACTTTGATTTTGATTAACAAAACGTCAAGCCCATAAATTATGAGAATAATTGTAGCTAAAACGATTAAGCTCGCAATCGGTTTCCAGATGATAAAGCCACCAAGTGTTCCTAAAACAGCTCCTAAATACTGAATGTATTGCAGTTGATCATTCGATGCATTTTTGATGAGTAGCTCAATCCGCTTTTCATCATACTGCCGCAAATTGTCTTCTACCAATGCATGCACATCCAGTTGATTTATCAGGCGATACAGCATATTTGTGACTAAGTCTTCTATGGTGTCGCTGTTTTTATCAATGCGATCGGGGAGGGTATCAAGAAATTCATCCATTTTATCTAAACTGCGCTCTACGCCCGATGGCAATTTTGTTAGAGCTTCTTCCACAAGATCTTGCATTTCCTGTCCTTTGAAAAAGCTATATGCTTTTAAAGCTACTCGTTCAAATGAGTTTTCATCAATGGCCGAATTGATTTGTTTGATCAAATTTTTGGCAATGTTTGCTCGAACTTCCGGTTCGGTCATCATCTCATCAACATAACTTACCAGCAGTATTTTCAGCTCTGAACGAAATCGGGGATCGTCAATAATATTGCGGATATATTGAGTTGCTTTCTCTCGATATTTACTGATTGCCTGCGATTCCTGAATCTTTTTCTTGATAATCTCCGGGTTGATCAAATCCTCCGAAACAGCACGAGCTAATCGATAAGCAATCCTGTCTTTTTGAGCCGGAATTAACCCTTGTCCTAAAATTGGTCGACGATGAGTTGGACGAAATAGCATTTTGATGGCAACCCAGTTGGTCATAAACCCAATCAAGCCGCTTATAGTTAGTACTTTGAGTAAACCTTCGAAGACTATATCATATCCAAACAGTGTTGTGCTAATGCCGTTAAAATCCCACCAAAAAGAGGTGATAAATCCACCTAACAAAAGCACCGGAAAGAAGAAAAGAAGCTTGATTAGCCATTTATTCTTTGATTCTTTTTTGGGCGGAGCAAGGTGTGCCGGTAACTTTTCCTGATTTGCACTTTGTCGCTCTATTTGCTCAGTAATCAAGTTCCAGAGCTGCCCGGCGTACTTCTTACTGTTTTCTTTGATGATATTTTTTTCTTCGATTTCAGCCATGATTCTTTATTTCACTGAAATGACGGAAATTACTCACAAAAGTTAATTTAAAATTCATATGATATATAGATATTTGTAATTTTAGTCGTAAGAAATTTAATTAATTGAGTTTGAAAAAAATACTTTTCGCGGGACTGTTTGTTTTACTTCTAAATGCTCAAGCTTCTTATTCACAAGATATTAGCTATGTAACATACAGAAATCTATTTCCAGAAGAAGATTTACTTATTCTATCGAAATCTTCAATTGTTGAAATTAAAATCAATAAAAATGTAGTTGAGATAAAAGAAGAGAGTAGTGAGCGTAAGATTTACTTAAATGAAGAAGCTACAAGATTCAATGCTGGAAATGTTGGCTATAATAGTTTTGAAACACTCTTTGAGCTCGAAGCTAATACTCGATATTTAGATGGTACAGGTAACTATAAGAGAAAAAAAGTATCAGATTTCGAGACAAAAGATGTAGTAGTTAACGGTATTTTTTATGGCGATAACAAGAGTAAGTCGTTTCTGTTTCCAAATACAAGTGTAGGCTCTATTACCGAACTTAATTACGGTAAAATCATTAAGAACCCTAGATTTCTTAATCCTTTTTATTTCAATTCCACATTGGAAACAATGGATTCGAGTTATGAAATCATTACTGATAAAGATGTAAAACTTGGATTCAAACTTTTTGGTGATAATGCCGACAACATTGAGTATGAAATTGAGCCTCTCAAAAGAGGCAAGACCCGGCATATTTGGAAGGGTAATAGTTTACCTAAAGTTGAAATAGAGGCAAACTCATTAAGCCAGGCTCATTATCGAACACACATCATACCATATATAGAATATTATATCACAAATAAGGGCGATACTGTTCGTATAGCTGGTTCTGTTGACGATTTATATAATTGGTATTCAGTATTAATCGACAATATTAATGATTCTGATAACAGCTCATTAGAACAATTTGTTAGTGAATTAAAAGAGCAATCATTAAACGATGAAGAACTTATTCGAACTATTTATACCTGGGTTCAACAGAATATCAATTACATAGCTTTCGAAGATGGATATGGTGGCTTTATTCCACGGGGATCATCATTGGTATTTGATAGAAAATACGGTGATTGCAAAGATATGGCCTATCTATTGAAAACTATGTTACAAATGGCAGGGTTCGAAAATGTTCACCTCGCTTGGATTGGTACAAGGGAGAGACCGTATTCCTACTATGAATTACCCACGCCAATAACAGATAATCATATGATTGCTGCCATAGATTTCAGCGATAATCTGATTTATCTGGATGCAACAAATTCGCATACTCCTTACGGTTTGCCTTCAAGTTTTATTCAGGGAAAAGAGGCTTTAATTGGAAAGTCCTTTGATGATTACGAAATATTGAATGTCCCAGTTGTTGAGAAAGAAAGAAATCAAAGAATTGATACCACATATTTTACTATTGAAGGTGATTCGTTGATAGGTTTAAATAAACGTTATCTATCAGGGTATCGTAGGGCAGATATTGATTATGCATTAAAGAATATCTCACCAAACAAGTACGATGATTTCTTCAATAGTTATTTATCCAAAGGGAGTAACAAATTTTCGATTGTTTCCATAGATATATCCGGGATTATGGAAAAAAGAACTATGGATGCGGAACTCACTTATTCCTTTATCATTCCGAATTATGCTACTGCTATCCGAAATAAGATTTACGTAGATCCGATTTTAAACGAAGATTATGTAAATGCATTCCAGAGTTTTAATGAAAGAACCTTGGATTATGTAGAGGACTATAAATTTCTTGACAGAGATGTGGTACATATTACCATTCCACCAGGCTATGAAATAGACTACTTGCCTAAATCCAAACAATCAGAGTATGATGATTACGGATATAGTTTATCCTATCAAGAAAACGAGAATGAAGTAATAGTTACTTTTGAAGTCTATCATGACTTTTTAGTACTAGACTCGGACAAAGTAGCGGCTTTCAAAGATCACATCGCCATACTAACAGATGCAATTAAAGAAACCATTGCATTTAAAAGAGTAACAAACTGACCTATGTTTCATAAACTACAATTAGCTTTTTCTTTCCTCATACTTTGTTCTACAGTTTTAGTAGCACAAGAAAATTATTTATCGGATGAGTACATATACAAGTCGTATGATTGGAATGCTGTAGAACAAGAAGTTGAATTAACAAAAACGGATTCTTCTGAAGCAGCTGTGATTCTTCTAGATCGTACGATCAAAGAATTCAGAACAAAACGGTTTAATCAGGATATCTCCGGTGTTATAACAAGGCATTTCAAAGTGTGGATTAATACAGAGGAAGGACTAGAAAATCATAACAAAGTGTTTATTCCGATTAAAGATGGTCAGGCAATTTTAGAATTAAAGGCCCGATCTATAGATCCTAACGGGGTGGTAACTGATTTTGATCGAAGAAACCTGAAAGATATTAGTAATGTACAGGAGTACGGTTCCTTTAAAATCTTTGCTATTGAAGGTGCTGTAACCGGGAGTATCATAGAATATTATTACACAGTCCCGCTCGACCTTCAATATACCTACAAAGAGTACGCTCAGGGAGAATACCCCGTCAAACACTTTTCCTTTCTTTTGAAGTCGACCAGAGACTTGCACTTCCATACATATGTTAATAATGGATTAAATGAAGGAGTATACCAAGAAGAAGGTAATTTCAATCTCATCACTTTTGAGCATCAAAATATTCCACCTATAAAAGAAGAGCCATATTCTACATACAGAGCTAACAGAATGAATATGGATATTACTCTAAAAAAGCTTTTTCAGACTGATTTTAGCGGATGGTCATTTGTTCGTGAACGCTACAAATTTATGATTGAAAATATTGGGATTAGGAGTTCTGGTGGATTGAAAGAATACATGACAACGTATACTAACCCTAGATATCAAACTACGATTGAACAGCTGATACAACTCGAGAATGTTATAAAAAAGGATATTAATCTTGTTGATGGAAGAGCGGACGATCTTAGTGATGTCAGAATTATCTTAAAAAATAAAAATGCGAACCAACTTGGCATGGTACGCATTTTTGCTGAAGTGCTTGACAAGTTAAAAATAGATTACGAACTATTAGCTACATCGAATCGGTATCAAAATTCATTTTCTGCTCTTAAGCCTTCCTTAGCTTATGCAACAGATTTCCTGCTGTATTTGCCTGAATATGATGCATATTTAAGTCCTTCCGATTTCAGATACCGTATTGGTATGGCTCCTTACTATTTAGCTAATAATGATGCTTTAATTATCCAAGACAGTAAATATGATCAGTTCCATTTTATCAAAATGAATGAAATGGATAATAATCTAATCGAAAGTACTATTACTGTTGATTTCGAGGGGGGCATAGATAGTCCTGTTATGAATAAGAAAAATAGTTGGTTTGGGCATAGAGGTACGCTTCTGCGTTATTCGTATGCAAATGCACCCAATGAAAACAAAGAAGATTTGATTGAAAGTTTAGCGATTTCAGGTATTCAAGGAGTCGATCTAATTAATTCTGAGGTTCAAAACCATAAATATAATTTTTTTGATGCTGAGAGTACTCCATTTGTTCTGGATGCCAAATTAGAGGTGTCGTCTTTAATTAATAAAGCAGGTAGAGACTATATTTTTAACATTGGTGAAGTAATCGGTAGTCAAACTGAATTATATCAGGAGACAGAGCGAACAAATGCAATAGATTTAGATTATCCTATAAAATATAAGCATCATATTACATTCCGGATACCCGATGGTTACATCGTTGAAGGCTTAGAAGAGGTAATAGAGTATCACCAAATAATCGACCAAGATTCTACTGTAGTAGGTGAATATTCTGCGGATTATGAGATGAATGAGAATATGGTTTCCATTAATGTTTCGGAATACTATGCTAAACCCCATTTCTCAATAGAAGATTACTCAAAATTCAGAACGCTTATAAATTCTGCCGCCGATTTTAACAAATTGAGCCTCGTATTCATTAAAGAATAAAACTCGCATAGCTTTATCTCTCTTTTCTTAGAAAGCAGGGAATGAATTAAATAATATTGTTGTCGTTGCAACAGAAACTCCTTAGTTTGTAGTCATGACAACAAATAATTCAAAATCACAAACCCTAGAAGAAAGCACCCTTCCGATACCGAGTGAAAAACTCGGATTTCTATTTTGGCAAATAAATATGCAATGGGTGCGAAAAGTGAACCAAATGGTGAGTGAACATGATATGACCCACACCCAACTTATCACTTTGGTAGGAACACGGTGGTTAAGTCAGAATCAGGAAGAAGTAATCCAGCAGGATTTGGTCGAACTGGTGAAAATTGATCGCATGTTGGTTTCTAAAATGGTTAAGAAAAATGTTGAAGCAGGCTATTTGGCTAAAAAAAGCTCTGAAAATGATTCCAGAGTCAATGTACTGGAGTTAACTGAGGCCGGCCACAACAAAATAAAACAGGTTCTACCGGTAATGCTACAAGCTGAGCAGGATTTCTTCGGTAGCTTAGGCGATCAACGCGAAAATCTCACTAAACAATTACAATCATTGTTGCATCATATCGAGCAAGCAATGAACTCATCAAGTATTAATACATCAAAACAATGAAATTCAGACAAATATCAATCATAGCGGGCATAATATTATTCTTAGGCTCCATTTTTTTATTCCGGTTACTTTCTTCCGGACCCCAAGAAGAGCAAACTGCCACCAATGGCGGAAATGACGGAATTGGAGTAGCCGTACAAGAAATTAAAAACGAGGCGATTACTTCAAGTATAACGTTCACCGGAAATGTGATTCCAAAAAATGAAATTCAACTTTTTGCTGAAGTTCAAGGGATCTTGCTTGATGGAGCCAGAGAATTTGAAGAAGGTATGGCTTTTAAAAAAGGAGAAATAATCCTGAAAATGGATGATCGGGAACAGCAACAATTGTTGAAAAGCCAAAAATCTCAATTCCAATCGTTAATCACTCAAATACTTGCTGATATAAAAATCGATTACCCGAACGAATATGATGCTTGGTTTGACTATCTGAATTCAATGGATATAAATCAACCACTAGATAAGGTTCCATCTTCTGAAAACAGGCAATTTACTTTGTTTCTTTCGGGTAGAAATGTGCTAACCAATTATTATTCCATCAAACAAAGTGAAGTTCGCCTATCAAAATTCACGATTACTGCACCTTTTGATGGTGTAGTTACACAAGCACTTATCGAGCCCGGCACTTTGGTTCGTCCCAATCAGCCTTTAGGACAGTTTACCCAAACCGGAAGTTATGAGATTGAGGCTTCGATTAATGCTTCAGATCGATTTTTCATATCAACCGGAGACAATGTTGCTTTACATCTTGATAGAGATCAAAACACAGATTATGAGGCAGATGTTGCGCGAATCAACGCCCGAATAAATCCACTTACCCAAACCTTATTGGTCTACTTAACGGTAAAAAGTAATCGGTTGCTTCCCGGCCAATATGTTTCTGGAACTATTGAGGGAGAAACATTCGAAAACGCTGATAAAATCGCCACCAAAGCATTGGTAAGAAACGATTTGGTATTTGTAATCGAAAATGATGTAGCTGTTCTTGAACGTGTAGAAGTGTTAACCACTGAGAATGACAGCACCATTGTTCGCGGTATATCAGACGGGAAATTAGTGATCAATGAATTTCGTGATGCCTCTTTTGAGGGTAGAAACGTAGTTCCTGTTCGTAATTGAGGATGCCATCATGAGAAGTTTAATTCAATATTTTACCAAGCATGTGGTGCTGGTTAATCTGGGTATTTTGCTGTTTATCCTCTTTGGAGTACTGGCAGCGTCTAGTTTAACATCCACATTTTTCCCAAACAGAACCGTACAATTCATCATCGTTGAAGCAGTTTATCCCGGAGCATCACCCATCGAAATTGAAGAAGGGGTGGTACTTAAAATTGAAGAAAGTCTGGAAGGAACCAAAGGAGTAGATCGAGTCACTTCCGTTTCACAAGAGAATTTTGCTACGGTTCGTGTAGAATTGTTGCCCGATCAGGATCCAAATGTTGTTCTTCAAGAAGTAAAAAATGCCGTAGACCGTATCTCTTCCTTTCCGGTCGGGCTAGAACGAGTAGTGGTATTCAAAGAAGAACCATTCAATCAAGTAGGTGAAATCGCGTTAGTGGGTGATGTTACCCCAACTACTTTAAAAAGTACCATCGACGCATTTGAAGACGCTCTTTTAGCTTACGATGGACTCTCGCAGTTGCAATTAAGTGGTTTCACCGAGCCGGAAATTCAAATCGGAGTCAGTGAAGACGCTCTACGGGCTTATGGACTTACTTTTGCAGATATCAGCAGAGCCGTTGCAAGTTCGAACGTACGAATAACCGGTGGTATTCTGAGAGGCGAACGACGAGAATTTACGATTCGTGTCGATGAGCAGAATTATTATGCAAAAGGCTTTAATGATATCGTAGTTAAAAGTGATCCAAACGGTACTATCGTTAAACTTTCGGATGTTGCAACTGTGGAAGATACCTTTGATGAAAACACCAATAAAGGCTACCTGGATGGAAAGCCAGCGGTTTTCATTTTTGTAACCACTACCAACGAAGAGGATATTTTAGCCGCCTCGGCGTTCATCAAAAACTATATCGATGAATTTAACGCTGAAAATAGCAGGGTAGAAGCCGTACTGGTTGATGATGCTACCATATCTCTGGTAGAGCGAATCGAGCTTCTCAGAGACAATGGACTGTTAGGAGTACTCCTCGTATTTATACTTCTTGGTTTGTTTTTACGAATCAGATTAGCTTTTTGGGTTGCATTGGGAATTCCCATCTCATTTTTGGGCATGTTCGTTCTTGCTTCGTTTTACGGCATCACCATTAACGTGATTTCGCTATTCGGGATGATAGTTGTGATCGGAATTTTGGTAGATGATGGAATCGTAGTTGGCGAAAACATTTATCAAAAGTATGAAGAAGGGATGCATCCATTAAAAGCTGCGGTAGAAGGAACCATGGAAGTAGTGCCATCGGTAACTTCTGCAATATTAACCACCAGTATCGCTTTTAGTTTTTTCTTTTTTGTAGATGGTCAACTGGGTGATTTCTTTAGCGAGATTGCATTTGTTGTAGCGGGAGCACTATTGGTATCGTTAATTGAAGTATTTCTGTTTTTGCCTGCTCACCTTGCACATTCCAAAGACTTGCATAAAGATCCCGAAAAAGAGGATAAAAGCATTCAGCATTGGTTAGAGCAAAAGCTGTTTTATGTGCGTGATGAGTTATATGTACCTTTTTTACGATTTACCCTGCAAAACAAAACCTTTATGGTGTTAACGGCTATCGGCTTACTGCTGATAACCTTTGGTGCCATCGCGGGTGGATATGTGAAAACCACTTTCTTTCCGAATATTGAACAAAATGCCGTTACAGCGACTCTGGAGATGCCTCAAGGAACTTCGGAAGCTGTTACGGAGCTTAGAGTTCAGCAAATTCGTGAAGGAGCTTTACGCCTTAACGAACAATATAAAGAGAGAACGGGTGATGAAGTTGGCTACATTCGCAATATCGTAACTAAACTTGGTCCGGGTAGTAATAAAGCGTCGATTAATTTCTATTTGATTCCCTCGGAAGAACGAGATATTCAAAGTTTTGATATTTCATTAGCAATAAAAGAAGAAGTGGGAGCCATTCCAGATGCAACTCTACTTTCGTTTGTATCACAAAACCCGTTTGGTAAACCTGTTTCGGTTTCACTAGCTGCTGATAATTTTCAGGAGTTGCGAAGTGCCAAAGAAATGCTGATCGCAGAAATGCAAAAACTAGATATCCTGCGAGATATCACCGATACCGATAATGAGGATCAGCCGGAAATTCAAATTACCTTAAAAGATCGAGCGTATGCACTCGGTTTTACAAATCTGGAAGTGATTGGGCAAGTAAGGAATGCGTTCTTCGGGAATGAAGTGCAACGTTTACAACGCGGTACAACAGAGGTAAAAGTGTGGACACGATATCTTCTTGAAGATCGTCGCGATATCAGCCAGTTACTTGATATGCGAATTCGATCAGCAAGTGGAGGTTCCTATCCTTTGCGCGAATTAGCTGATATTGAATTTACTAATGGGTTGGTCGCTATCAATCACCGTGATGGAAAGCGCGAGATTAGAGTAGAAGCAGAGCTTGCTAATCTCGATGTATCCGGTACCGAGGCTTTAAATAAAGTTGAAAACGTTGCGCTACCACCTGTCCTCGCTGCTCACCCAAATGTTACTTATCAATTTGAAGGGCAAGTTCGGGAAACTCAAAAAGCAGCAAATTCAGCTCGTTTTGCACTACCGGCCATTCTGATTTTACTCTTTTCTATAGTAACATTCACATTCAGATCATTCATTCAAGCCATTGTGCTCTATTGCATTGTACCGTTTGGAATTATTGGCATGGCGCTGGGACATTACATACATGGTTTTCAAATAAGTTTGCTTTCCTTTTTAGGATTTGTAGCACTAATCGGGATTCTTGTTAATGATGGATTGGTATTCATCAATGCATTTAATAATTCCATTAGGCAAGGAAAAGATGTGATGGAATCTCTAATCGAAACAGGCAGATCCAGATTCAGGCCCATCCTGCTAACCACGGCTACAACTTGTGCGGGTCTAGCCCCTTTAATCTTTGAAAAAAGCTTTCAGGCGCAATTTCTAATTCCTATGGCCATAACCATCGCTTATGGATTACTGGTAGGTACATTTCTATTACTTTCAGTTTTACCTGCCTTTTTGTTAATAGCGAACACCATTCGATTAAATACCAAATGGCTACGAACCTGGGCGTGGACCGGAGAAAAATTAACCATCAAACGCGAAGAAGTTGAACCTGCTTATATCGAAACAGAATGGGAGAAAGAAAATGAATAAAATAATCACACTTCTATTCGCCCTTGTTTTATTTCATCCACAAATAATTGCACAGCAGACGGAAACGTTGCTTGATCAACCAATCACACTGCAAGATGCAATAACTATTGCACTTGATAAGAACCACGACATTTCGATCGCGAAGCGTACTGTCGAAATTGCCGAAAATAATGCCAGTTTGGGAAATGCCGGCTTCTTGCCAACCATCACCGCAAATGGTTCTTACAGTGGTTCCATTCAGGATACAGAATTACGTTTCCCTGGAAATCAGCCCGATATTAATGTAGATGATGCAGGTAGTACGGCATTAAATGGGTCAATCAGTGCCAATTATGTATTGTTTGATGGCTTTGGAAACTATTACACGTTCAAAAACCTGAATACATTAGCCGAACAATCAGGTATTTCAGCTCGATTGCAAATTGAAGGCACTCTTATTCAAGTGATTAATCAATACCTTAATGTATTGTTTGAAAGTGAATCGGTACGAATTGCTGAGGAATCCATCCTGCGTTCTGAAAATCGACTACAGCGGGTGACAGAACGCTTTAATTTTGGAAATGCAACCCGTTTAGATGTACTCACAGCTCGCGTCGATTTAAATGCAGACAGCGTTGCACTTGTACAATCTAACGCTCGTTTAGAAAATGCAAAGCGCTCCTTGTTGATAGAATTGGGAGCTTCACCAACAGAGAGCCTTGCTTTGAATGATCAGTTTGAGATTAATGATAGGATGGCATTTGATGAAATATTAACCCAAGCTCAACAAAATAATGCTGCGTTGGTGATTAGTAGATTAGCCTCGGAAAGTGCAGAATTGCAATTAAAACAATCCCGATCAGATCGGTTTCCGGTTGTATCCTTAAATGGATCCTACAACTACACAAGAAATGAGTTGGACGCGGGTCAATTCGAATACCAACAGCTATCAGGATTTAATGGGGGGATTTCGGTCAGCCTCACATTGTTCAATGGATTTCGTAGAGAGACTCAAATTCAAAACGCAATGGTTACGCTGAAAAACAATCAGGAGTCGCTACAATTAGCAGAAAAAACTTTAGAAAGGGATGTGATGAATCTGTATCAGGATTATCAAACCAGTTTGTTTCTATTGGAAAAGGAGACGCTGAATTTGGAAACTGCTGAGTTGAATTTTGAGCGAAGTAAAGAACTCTTTGAGCTAGGACAAATAACAAATACTCAGTTTCGGGAAGCACAACTGGGAGTTTCTAGAGTTCAACAGAATATGGTAAGATTGAAGATTCAAGCTAAACGAGCGGAAATTCAATTAATGCAATTATCGGGACAACTAATCGAAATGGATTAACTCCCAATTCGATCAGTCATTGATATTAGGAAGAAGTGGGTCCATTGTTAAAGATGACCCATTTTTTATGAAATCTGTTTTAGTTGTCGATCAAATCTAAAAAATGATCTTCAAGGCGGGTCATTTCTTTTTTTTCTTCAGGCGTTTGATCGTTGTAGCCATTCAAATGAATTAAGCCGTGGATAAGTACCCTTAAAAACTCGGTACGAGGTTGTTGATCAAATTCTTCAGCTTGCTCAAAAATCCGTTGTGCACAGCAGTAAATAGTGCCTTCAATTGTGGAGTCTGTTTGTTGCTCATCAAGGCGAAAAGTGATGATATCAGTTACATACTCGTGCTTTAAGTACTCGGTATTTATCCGTTGTATTTCGGCTTCATCAACATATACCACTTCAACAAGTTCAAAATCTACCTCGAAGTGTTTAGAAACTGCATTTAACAAAAAAATGGCATCGGTTTCCAAAATCGGAATCTCGATGCCACTTGTGTTAAATAGTTGGATAGGATGGAAGCCTTCCATCGGGTTAAATTCCGAGATCGTCGTCCATCGATTCGGTAAGCGAAAGCGCGATTCCGCACATCATTAAATCTTCGGGAAGTTGGGTAAAATCTCCGGAAATAATGGATTCGTCTACATTGGCATACAAACTGCAACCAGCTGCTTTATCAACAATTAGACCGGAAGTTTTGTCGCCCGATTTTCCAAAAAAGGTAACTTGCTCCAAAATATCACTAGCGATGAAGGCCGTACAGTTTTGTAGTTGCAAAAAAGTACTGTAAGAATACACAGAAACAAGGTTCATTTGCTGCCCGTTAGCTTCGAGTCCCAAATGAATTTCCAGTGCCAGTTTTGCATTTTCTTCTTCGTTTATCACCTCGATGCGGTACACATCATCACCCAACGGTTTTGGCGTTGCGCCTAATACGGTTCCGATGGCTTCGATATTTTCTTTAGTAAACTGATGTATCATAACGTTGTATTTCGTCGAAATATATAAAAATGCTTATTCAGTTAAACCGTATCTGCGCATTTCCATTTCACTTTCTTCAAGATTTGTTGGTAATGTTGGGAAAGGAGTACCTGCGAAGGAGTCATTTACCAAATTAACTAATTCATTGGCCTCATCTACGGCTTCGGTTTTGTATAACACATAGGTTACAATAGATAAATATTGACGAACCTGCATCAACTGATCTACATAACCTTGCCGTCGTTCGTTAACCGTATTAATTCTAGGACGTAATTTACGTTGAGCTTGAATATTGCCTTCTCTTCGTGCGGTTTCAAATTCTGCACTCAAGTCCTGAAATTCACCTTCAGCACGGATAAATGCTTCGAAACTTCTGGTAAAATCTCGTTGAATGTTAGGTTTAATTACGTCAATTACACGCGATGCATGCTCGAGCATATCGAGTTGTACATAATTAACCGCAAACAACGCCTGTAGGTTATAATTCTCTTCATCCGGACGGAATGGAATCACTTCTTCGGCACGATTCAACCAATAGGCTGCGCTATCAGGCTGGCCTTGATCTAAGTAAGTTTCTGCTAATTGCAGGAAGCTAAATCGATAGTTACCAAGCATTCGGCGAATGTTTTCATCTAAATATAAATCAGGATCATTCCAGTTTTTGAAGCTGAAGTTATTTAAACGACGAGTGTGAATGTCGGTATCAATGTAACCGGTATATTCGCTTTCCATTTTCTTAGGAATTACGCGATACGCCTTTCCTTCTGTTCTGAAGTAATCCTGCATGCCTAACATACTTTGCGATGAAACGGTATTCGCGAAGTAAATAGGGCGCAACCAATTGTTCGTTTCTAGGAGATCCAGAATTAACAAATCTTGAACCTGCATGTAATAGATACCGTTACCTTGAGCATCATTGCCAAAAAAGCGACCATTTACCCTCCAGCTCATTTGATTATCCAGAGAATCAACCGGCATCTCAAAATCTGTTCCTACTTGTAGAATTTGTAAAGATGTATCTGGTTTAACACCGATTGCTTCTTTGTATTCATAATCCTCAGAAAATGCTTCTTTCAGCATATTTTTATCAACCGGAATGGTAATCGTCTTTGGATCCCAACGATCAATTCTAGAAGTAATGCGATCAATTTCTTCATCGGTATAACTGATAGGAAGTGGGGCAGACTCATGCGACCACTGATGTTTCAGCTGTTTGATGTACCAATCGGTGTTTAATAAACTCAAACAAACGATGCGAACATCGGTACGCACTCCTTCAACTTCCTGGGCGTACCATAACGGGAAAGTATCGTTATCGCCATTCGTGAACACGATTGCATTTGGTGCTAACGAGTTCAATAAATTCTTAGCATAATCAGGCGCTACATATCTGCCGGAACGATCATGATCGTCCCAGTTTTCAACTCCCATCAAAACTGGAGAACCAAGTAAACACAAACCGATTACACCATAAGCCACCATGGTATTGTCTTTCGTGTAATTCTTTAACATCTCGATTAGCCCGGTAACTCCCATGCCAATCCAGATTGCAAAAGCAAAGAATGAGCCCACATAGGCGTAATCCCGCTCCCTGGGTTGATATGGACTTTGATTGAGGAAGACGATAATCGCTAAACCTGTAACAATGAAGAGTGCAAAAACTGCAAATGCCCGCCTCCAATCGGAAGTAAAATGATAGATCAATCCAAATAAGCCCAACAAAAAAGGAATAAAGTAATACGCATTACTTGCTTTGTTTTCGGGATAGCGTTCTTCCTCGAACCCGGATTGCCAGCCTGCATCCTGAATATCTGCTTGGCGACCAATAAAGTTCCAGTTAAAGTACCGAATGTACATGTGGTTAATTTGGTGCGACAAGAAATACTCTAAGTCGCTATCGTACCGAGCATAAAACTGCATGTGTCGCGGATCGCTGGAATATCGCCGAGGGAAAAACTTTTCATCCTGTGAAATCTGAGCCGTTGCATCATCATAATATCGGCCCTTGAGAATTGGAGTGTCACCATATTGCTCGCGTTTCAAATACTTTACGAAGGCCTCTACGGTTTCCGGGTCGTTCTCATCTACCGGAGGGTCAGCGATTGAACGGATCATAATTACCGCATAACTTGAGTACCCAATTAAAATCATGGCATAGCTGATAAACATGATGTTTGCTAAGCGATATTTATTTTTATGGGTGTAGTAAATAGCGTAACTAAGCGAGCCAACAATCAGCAATACAAATGTAAGTGGACCGATTAGACCATAAGTTGCGTCACCAATTTTATCTGCCCAATCTGGTAAATATTGTATCGAAAGTGGATAAATGAGGAAGAATGATAAAACGGATATTGCCCCCATAATTACAAAAGAAATGAGTGTGAAATCTCTTTTCTTGAAATACACAATGAGCGCTACGAAGAATAAAGCGAGCAAGTTCAACAAGTGAACCCCAATAGCTAAACCAAACATATAAGCGATTAGAACCAGCCAACGCTCGTTGTAGTCGGCATCGTGGTTTTCGCTCCATTTTAGTGCAAGCCACACTACAATGGCTGTAAAGAACATCGACATTGCATACACTTCGGCTTCTACAGCGTTGAACCAGAACGTATCGGTAACGGCAAAAGTAAGAGCGCCAACTAAAGCTCCGCCATACATTCCTATCTTATCTATCAAAGCCATCTCATCGGGATGCCCTTTGAATTCACGAATCAACCGGACGATGATGAGATACAATAACATTACGGTGAGCGCAGATGACAATACACTCAAAAAGTTAATGCTTGCTGCAACGTATTCAGTAGGCATAAACATAGAAGCAAGTCGCCCCATTATGGAATACAAAGGAGCCCCGGGCGGGTGATTAACCTGTAAACCATGGGCAACTGCGATAAACTCGCCGGCATCCCAGAAACTAGCTGTTGGGGCCATGGTTAAGGTGTAGATGACTAGCGAGGTAAAAAAAGCAAAAAGCGCTAAATATTTATTCGTCGTTTGGTGATTTGAAAACATGTAAATGAAGTTCGGCTATTGAAAAAGTTTTGGATAGTCGATTTTTAACCTGTATGATTGGCCAGCAATGATATGCATAGCCTGTATCACATCAAAATGATGTTGAATATACGGTTCAAATGGCAATCTAAACGAGCCAAAAGTATCCCTATTTTTTAATTAACAATTATTTGCATGGCAGCACCATCAATGGAAAGGTTTTCATCCAAAATTGGCTTATTAGTAAGCGTTTTAGGCATTGCAATTGGAACCGGTAACATCTGGCGATTCCCCAGAATTGCCGCACAAAATGGGGGAGAAACCGGAGCTGGAGCGTTTTTAATAGCTTGGCTGAGTTTCCTGATCTTATGGTCGATCCCACTGATAATAGCCGAATATGGAATAGGACGTAACGGCCGTTCCGGTATAGTTGGCGCTTTCGCAAAATTGATTGGCGAAAAAAAAGGATGGATGGGTGGATTCATCGGTTTTGTGGCAACTGCTATCATGTTCTACTATAGTGTGGTAGCCGGATGGTGTTTATACTATTTGTTCCAGTCGTTAACGGCATCCTTGCCAGATTCATACGAAGCTTCGTTGATGCTATGGGATAATTTTCATGCTTCAGGAATGCCTGTTTTCACGCATGCGATTATTATGCTTTTTGGAGGATGGGTAGTGATAAAAGGAATTTCCTCTATCGAGCGCATTAACAAAATTCTAATTCCGTCACTTCTTCTCGTTTTATTTGTTTCGTTGATTCGCTCCTTAACACTTGAAGGAAGCATGGAGGGGATTAAGTATTTGTTTACTCCGGATTGGTCTACCCTTAAGGATCCTCAAATTTGGCTGGAAGCTCTAACTCAAAACGCCTGGGATACGGGCGCTGCTTGGGGACTGATTCTTACTTATGGTGCTTACATGCGTAAGCAAGATGATATTACGATCAGCGCTTTTCAAACCGGAATTGGGAATAATATGATTTCATTGATTGCAGCCATTATCATATTTAGCACTGTCTTCGGTACGTTAGGATCTTCGATGTCGGATGCCGAAATTTTAAATGTAATGAAAACCTCGGGCCCGGCAAGCACAGGACTTACTTTTATCTGGATGCCTCAACTTTTTGCTAGCATGGGCGGTGGCGGCATATTTTCCATTCTCTTCTTCCTTGGATTAACTTTTGCGGCATTCAGCTCGCTGATCTCTATGATAGAACTGGCTGTAAAAGTATTTGTGGACACCGGAGTTTCACGGAAACAAGCAACAATTTGGATTTGTGCCATTGGATTTGCGTTCGGTATTCCATCCGCATTAAACTTAACCTTCTTTGCAAATCAGGATTTCGTTTGGGGGGTTGGATTGATGGTTTCAGGAGCGTTTATATCGTACGCGGTAATCAGTTTTGGAGCTAAGGATTTCCGACTTAATCTTGTAAATACAGAAGAAAGTAAAACTAAACTTGGGGGATGGTGGGATATTTTACTCAAGTATATTATCCCTGTTGAGGTAATCACCTTACTATTATGGTGGTTCTATCTTTCAGCAACAGAATATGCACCGGATAGCTGGTATAATCCTTTCGATCCATTTTCAGTAGCAACCGTAGTTGGGCAGTGGATATTAGCTTTAGGATTGGTTTGGTTTTTTAATAAGCGATTGTTGCCGCAGAAACTGTAATAATATTAATCGTACTCGTAAAAATGTATTCCTTCAAGTATTCATAATGCCTGCCGAATAGTACGCAAGGTAATTTGATCGGAGCTTTTATCTACAACTTGATACAGAAAACTTTGAATTTCACCATTCGGGTTATTTGAAGTACGGTATTCTATCGAAAGATATATTTCGGGATACTCGCCATAAATATTCCATCTGCAATATCCGTAAAAATTATCAGGTCGTACAGAATTATAGATCTTGCACGAATTAAAACTATTTGCAGTAAATGAGTAACGAATATGTTGACTAGTGGGAAGTTCAGCTGAATCAATCAGCTTGTGAATTGTAAATGTATCGTTGAATTTAACCCGAGTCCATTCACCTTCTAAATTACTTGGGATCAAATCAAATTTTTCATCAGTTTCACCTAAAATGGAACAATGAACGAAGCTTACCAATAGTAAACATAGTACGAATCTCATGATGGGTCATCTCTTTTCGTTCCTATTTGAACAACTCGAAAAGTGTGTTCATTTAACTCCTTGATTCGATATAGTTCACCCACAAAAAAGTGCCATTGAATGACAATTTCATCATAGTCTATTTTAAGATATATGTCTGAGGCATCAGCATAAATTCTCCATTCACAGTCTCCAAACCTGTTATTTGGTGGATAGATATATTCGAGAGTACAGCTGTTATCAGATTTAAAATTGATAAGCCTTACTGGGGCGTTTGTGGAATCAAATTCGCCGGTTTTAACCAAATTGATAGAGCCTTTAAATTCATCTTGGTACCATTCGCCATAAAGTTGGAGGGGATCTATTTCATACTTCTGCTCATTATCGAAAAGTGAACAGGAAAAATAAAACAACGGGAGAATCCAGATGAGATGTTTCATGATTACGAGGTTAATGCAACACCACTTCACTTAACATTTTTAATCGAAATCGATCTTTTGAAAGCTCTTGAACTCTATAGAAATAACTGAAATTTCTTCGAATAGCATTATTGTCTTCTATGCTGTAAAATAATCTGAAATAAAGGTCTGGCTCTGCTCCTTGAATTAACCAGGTACATTTTCTGTAGTAATTTGTAGGCCTATTTGAATGTGTAATAATACATGAAGTGTAACCATTACTTTCTATCAAATCATAGATAATATAGTATTCAGCTTCATTAGCTTTATCACGGTTATATGGTCTTAACACGAAGTCTTTATCACTACTTAAGTACATCCATTTTTGAGCAGCATAGTCCGAATTGATTTCAATTACTCCTTCTGTTTCAAGTATTGAACAGTTATTCAGTGTAACTATGATTAGTAGTAAATATGCCAACCTAATTATCATTGATTGTAACCTCCCAATGTATTTACGATTAATCTATCTTGTGAAAGCTCTATAATTTCATATAAGATACCTGTGCTTTTATCAAAAAAAGTTGGAGCTGGTAATTGATAATCAAAATCTAGATTTAAGAAGAAACGAGTATAGTTTTCTTCAGCGTAAATCGACCAAACACAGCTCCAATGTCTATTATATTTAGGTTTAAGATCATTTATTGAGCAATCATTAGATTCAAAAAAATCGATAGTTATAATTCTCTCAAACTCGGCAGTATCTATTTTCGAAGGGTGAAAAAAATTAGGATTTCCATCTTCATCATGAATAAGATACCATTCCCCAATAATGCTGGGAGGATGAATTTCTAAATCCTGTTCATTTTCAAATACAGAACAGGAAAATAGAAATGGAATTAAACATAGACCTAAAAAACGCATGCCCCTGAATTTTTTATCAACTAAGGGCTAACGTATGAAGAACAGATGAAGTGTGCAGAAATTAATTCTTAGAAATATTCGCTTCTATTACTTTTATAGAATCTCGGATATCACTTAAAATTTGGGCTAAGGATTCTGAGTCGGAATCGGATGAAGCAGAGTTGTCTGTAACTTTATCGCGCTGATCAAATACCATTTGGCGGAATTCTTGTGCATCAACTATTCCGATCAGACTTAAATCAGCGGTAGCAGTACCGGAATTTCCGGCGGTTTCAACTTTTAAAACGCTTAGCCCGAATTTTTTGAGTAGTGGACCTTCTCTGAAGGTTAAATCCTGAATTTTATCCAGTGGGATGGTTTTTTCTATTTGTATAATAAATCCTTTTTTAAATCGAAGTGAACGTGTTGTTAGTTCACACTCTAAACGCTCGAAATATTTATTGATGAAATAGGGGGCAATGATAAACCAAATCGGAAGAAAGGGAATGGTAATAATCATAACCAGCATGGTAAATGCACCATACAAATTTAGATACGTTTTAAGGCGGGGATTAAATTCAGCTTTTTTAAGCAGGACAGGTTTAGACATCAATCATCAAGTTCGTGAAATAAAAAAGGCATCCAGACGGATGCCTCGAAAAGAACGAATAAATTCAAATCATAAACAATTTATTTCGAATCTTGTTCTGAAATCTCATCACGAGCTACAAACTTCATTGCTGCACTATTCATACAATAGCGCAAACCGGTAGGTTGTGGGCCATCATCAAAAACATGGCCTAAATGTCCACCACAATTTGAACAAACTATTTCGGTTCGCACCATAAAGAAACTTCTGTCTTCTAGTTCAACTACCAAGCTGTCATCGATAGGTTTCCAAAAGCTTGGCCAGCCAGTTCCACTTTTGTATTTATGATCTGAATCATAAAGATGCTGCCCGCAACCTGCGCATACATAGATTCCATCGCCTTTAAAGTCGAAATACTCGTTTATGTAAGGTATTTCTGTGCCTTTTTTTCTTAGAATTCGATATTGGGAGGAAGTTAAAATCTCCTTCCATTCTGCTTCTGTTTTTTGATAAGGGAACGTAGGAACGGTATCAGATTGCATAGCCACTAATGGTGAATGAGGATGCGAATGTAAAGCATCATTATGTGATGCGTGCTCTTCGTTTATGAAGAGAATTCCTGCAATCGATAAAATTGCTGTAACAGTGATAATGATTTTCATAGATAGTTTGTTTTTTCGACGAAACAATATCTATTAGATTACCAATCCCGATTCTCAATTTCATCACAAATGATTAACAATGGTTGGAGTTGTTTACCAATCCCACCGACTTTCAAAACCGTCCCATTCATTCTCAAGAAGTGGCAAGTTCATTTGCTTAAATACACGCACACCTACTGTAAAGCCTACCCAGAATTGATAATCTCTGCCTTTTCGATCGGGCGACCATAAACTGTACCAACTGTAATCTTCGCTACCGGTTACACGAGAAACTTGCATATTGATACTTGGACCTGCATATAACGAGAGTCCGTTCGCAAATCTATTTCCTACTAAATATTTGTAAGAATACATCATATTGAGTGTTTTGTCATAGTCTCCTTCAAACACATGATGGGCACTAAACTCCTGATTCACAAAAAGGGTAGTGCTCTCAATTTTCTCGAAAGAATCTTGGATGTTTTTTTCTAACCCAACGGCAAATCCTATTCGGTACACCTCACGGTCGAGTAAGGTGTTATATCCAAACATTGCCATGTTATACACTCTGTGGGTTCCTGTTGTGATAGAAAAATCGGTAAATCCACCATCAGAAAATCGTACATCAAGATTTTTTCTTCCATTTCCGTAAATGCTTAGAACTCCCAAAGGTACGCCTTCAAATTCCTTTGCTATATTGAGGATTCCGATTTGTACCCCCATCGCAGATTCGCTGAAATTTACCATTGCAGATTGCACCCCATTTAATTCACGAGCAAAGTTTCCAACTCCGGCAATAGATAAACCATTAATATTTTTCGCAAGATTTACTCCTCCGGTAAATAGTAAACCATCAGCATTTTCGCGTGATAAGTTGAACACACCTGACGCAAATAAGCCTTCAATATTACCTAACGCTATATTTGCTCCAAACGTAGCCTGCATACCGGATAAGTCATCACCTGCAAAGTTAAGAACACCAGATGCTTGCAACCCTTCAACATCATCTTTAGCTATATTCATGATTCCAGCTGCCTGCAAACCTGACAAATCTCCATTAGATGCATTCATAATTCCGGCTGCTTGTAAGCCTTCAACACTTCGCTCACTAATATTTGCAATACCGGCAGCTTGGAGTCCCGAAATAGAAAGTCTGGAATAATTTAACCCTAAGGTAGCTTGAAGCCCTTCAATATCTCGATTAGAATAGTTGAGTGCGCCCGCAACTTGTAAACCCGACATTGATTTGTTTGCAACGTTTGCAATTCCCGCGATATTCAATCCTTCCATGGTACCACGCGTATAGTTGGTTATCCCTGCGATTTGCAACCCCGCAGAATAGTATTTTGTACCATTGTAGAGTAAACCAATTTCCCAGCCATCAAGCGCACCATGGTATCCACCAATAAGATTGATCGATCTTTTAGCGGTAAAGTCGGTTGTGCGAGCGCCGTTGGTTGAGAGTGGAGGGATGATCGTTACACGCCATTTACGATATTCTAATTCATCGTATTTGTCGTAATCTTGTGCCACTGTTTGAGTTGATATGGCGAAAAGGGCGATGAGCAGAAACCCCAAAAATTTATTGCTTCTCATAACTGATCCGTATTTAAGTTCGAGAACTATTACCGCCAAGTGCTTAAAATGTTTCACACTAAAATATCATGGGACTATTAACTTGATTGGCGTTTACTTAAGTGATGAAGGAATCATTAAAAAAGTCAGACAATTTTTAAACTCACTAAGTTCGAAAACAAAAAAATAGAACAAGGGTTGTTATTGCAACCCTTGTAAGTTTCTATCCGATGAAGTGAAGCAAATTAAGCCGGGTTCAACCCATCAAAACGGTCATCAAGTAGTTCATTCCAAACGGTAAGTTCATCAACTTGGTCGAATAAATCAGAGGTTTCGCCATTTATTGTGATTGAGGTAATTTGATCTCCTTGAGAAATTGAGTTTACTACATCCTGATCTGCCTGTGATACTACTTTCCCAAACACCGAATGCCGACCATCTAACCATGGAGTTTCCACATGTGTGATAAAAAACTGGCTTCCGTTTGTTCCGGGACCTGCATTCGCCATCGATAAAACTCCAGGTTCGTCATGACGCAATTCCTGATCAAATTCATCCTCAAAATTGTATCCTGGACCACCTCTACCATCTCCATTAGGGCAGCCGCCTTGAATCATAAAATTATCAATAACACGGTGGAAAGTAAGTCCATCGTAGTAACCTCTTTGTGCAAGATTTACAAAGTTTGCTACTGTTTTAGGAGTTTTTGACTCAAATAGGTTAAGGTTTATAGAACCTTTATTTGTCTCGATGATTGCTGTAATTGACATGTCTAAAATTGTTTGATGCTAAAAAAAAATATGTTCGAATCAACGCCGGGATTCTCAGATCCTGTTTGCGCATTCGATATATGATGAAATGTATAGCCCAAAGATAAGTAGGTTTGAGAAAACAATTGGCGCTGTATAGCCAACTTGATATCGAATGAGTAATTCAGTCGTCTGCCTTTATCTGTGGGAAACGTTTTGTTGATTAAACTTAAACCACTTTTAATAGCAGTTTCGAAATCAAAATATTTAAAGGGCTTCACAAATGAATAGCCAAGAGGAGATATTCCGAAGCCTGAAACGATATCACGACGACTACCTTCATCTCTTTTTGGGTAGCTAAATTCGATGTAGGGTACAATACCGCGAGTCACATAAGTATTAACACCAGGTAGGGGACTTTTGATTTCCTTTCCAAAGCCGATATACGAATAAAAGGTTTTAGTATTCGGCGTTTTACCAAGTAGTATTACCGAATTCGTAGAGTATCCCAATGTTGTGGAAACATATCGGATTTCATCTTTCTCGGAAAGTTGAGCGAATGAATTAGAAAATGGATACGCGAGAATTAGTAGTAAAAGAAATCTAGCCTTAGTTAAGCAATCCAATAGCAGCTGTATTAAATAGTTTTCGACTTATTTTTCTTAAGCATTGCAATAGTGGATAAGATCCAAATCAACAGCCAAAGGGTGGCTAAATAATAATTGGCAGCATACACAAAAGCAGAAACGCTTATTAAATAAGTACTATGATAAAAAGCCGGTGGGACCGATTCGGTGTTAGCTTTTTTTTGCAAATAATTGAATGAAAAGTATAACACTTTACCCGTAACCAATAAGATAGTATACACCCAAAGAATTATCTCGAGTATGTGATTACCGGTAAAAGCAAAAATTAGAATTAATGATAGTGCAACTACATCAAGGAGTACATCCTTAAGCCAACGTGTCATTAAATAGATGGTTTAGAATATATCTGGATCATGCGAATCTTCGGTAGACAATAAAGTAACGTCTCTTGCAAGAAGGCCTTTATCACCCGTAGCCAACGTAAATTCAACTTTTTCACCACGTTTAAGTTTTTTAAAACCATCAGAATTAATCTCACTGTAGTGTACAAATACCTCTTCGTCATTATCAGAGTTGATAAAGCCGTAGCCTTTGATATTATGAAACCACTTTACAGTTCCTACTTTTTTTGACGACATAATGTTATGATTTCTGACCCTTAAAAGAAGTACATAAAATAAAGTGCTTATTTGTATTCAATTCAAGTAGATAAAATTATTTTTTATTCAACTTGTATCGACTCTACCCATACAACAAGTTTTCTATGTTCTTCCTTATTGGTTAGTATCGTTTTAGAATCCCAATCGTAATTATCAATCGATTCTACGTTAACAATAATTCCTTCAATTTTAATTTTGTGTCCCTGTCTCAAACCGTTAATGGTCGATTTTATTTCTTTATTAGAAGGAATCAAATGCAGGTGATCCATCTGCTGATGGATCTGCTTTACGGGAATAGGGGGTTTGGTGTAGCTCATCGATACCGTTCTGTTACTCATGGAAAAATGAATAAAATCCACATTCCTGGCATCCGACATCTCATTCCATCCAACTAATATATCCATGGGCGACAATGAGGCACGTGCGTCAAATAAATAGCGTTTTTTTTGTAAAACACGAACGTCCGCTTCGTACCTTTTTAATGGCTTTAAAGTATTGCCTTTATAGTTGAAGGGCTTGTCGAAAGCCGTGAAATTTAATTCGGGGCGATTTGGATTTGTGACGCCGGGTCCGTGGTTCACAGGAAACACCGACCAAGCATAATAACCCGACATTGCTAATATACAGAGCAGTATATACTTCAGCATAGTCTTCTCCAGTTTTTTTATTAAAGGAGTTATCGACTATATGCTCTGTTACATTAAGAATTCACCTTTATGGTGATTTATTGAACGCTGAGGTAAACTTGATGAAATGAGGTTAGGTCCTCGGAGCTGAAATTTTTGAAAAAATCTGACCCTAAATCAGATAAAACGTTTTTAAACTCAGATTTTGAGTAAGTATCAAAGGTAAAATCCAATCCATCATTCATTAAATGGATTGATTTAATATCAGATAAAGGTATTTCAATGATATCAGAATCTAAATAAGAGTGAGTGCTAGGAATGTAGTTTCCTCCGGAATCTGAAAATGTATGCCATTCTTTTCGCTCAAATAATCGAATTTCATTATTGTACATAACACGCAATTCCTCGGTTATAGTAACTGTAATTGAATTATTCGAGATACCAAGACTGATTTGATTATTTCTATCAGTGATTTCTAGAAGTGTGTCATCATTAGCCGGTGTGGCAAATGAGTTTGTGGCGAAGAGTGGCAAAAATAGTAGTAATGAAAAAACAGATAATTGTGGTAAAGTTTTGATTTTCATTATTCCTAAGATTTATTCCTGCGATAAAGACGAACGAGATTCAAAAAAGTTGCAAACATTTTACAAAAAAATATTTTTTCCTTTTAAAAATGGACGCATCCTTCTAGCTTCAGTAAAACAACTGCATTTAAGCATGAAACAATTCCATGTTCGTGAAGAAAATTTTACAATTCTTATCGTAGATGATACAGAGTCGAACGTAAAGTTGCTCACTCTTCTTCTAAGGAATCAAGGATACAACATTTTAGCCGCCTACAATGCTGAAGAATGTCTGCGAATTGCAGAACAGCGTAACCCTGATTTAATACTTCTCGATATTTTATTGCCGGATATGATTGGCTACGATGTGGCTCGAAAAATTCATGCAATCGAAAATTTGCAAACCGTACCAATCATTTTTATAACAGCATTAACCGATCTACGTGACAAACTAAAAGGATTTGAAGCCGGGGGAGTAGATTACATCGTTAAGCCTTTTCAGCAAGAGGAAGTAATTGCTAGAATAAAAACTCAATTAACCTTGAAGCAAGTTACAAAAGCTTACGAGTTGAGTTTACAACAATTACAAAAGCACGAGCAGGAGTACAAAGAAGTAAATCAACGAAAGAAAGAGTTATTGAGAATAGTTAGTCATGACATATATAATCCGCTTAATGGCATCGTTGGACTCAGTACACATTTGCAGAATATGCATAAGCCTGAAACAGAAGAATATCAAGTTTCAGAAATCATTACGGAAAGTGCGAATAAACTTTTGAACCTCGTGGACAAGGTTCTCTATGATGAAAATCATCTGGATTTAAAAATAACATTGAATAAAGCACCATCTGATCCACGAGAAATAGTTGACAATGTGATCAAGATGCATCGCCCTAAAGCAATTCTTAAAAAAATTGAGCTTGAAGCAGTTATTCACATTGACGAGGGTACGTACTTATTAGATCAAATCAAGTTGGAAATTGTTCTTAATAATCTTGTATCAAATGCGATAAAGTTTACTCCTTCTGGTGGTAAAGTTACGATTATCGCGCAGTTGAAGGATGAAATGATAGAACTCATTGTTAAAGATAATGGAATAGGAATCCCTAGTCATATGGTGTCACGCCTGTTTAATAAAAATGGAAGTATTCGTTTACAAGGCACTGAAGGGGAAGTTGGAATTGGCTTGGGATTAGACGTAGTTCAACATTATGTTGGCTTACACGATGGATATATTTTTGTAGATTCAGAAGAAAATATAGGCACAACGTTTACAATTCAATTGCCGCTTAACTAATCCAAATTGATGAATAACACCTTATTGATTATCGATGACGACGAAGCCATTCATATTCTTACAAAAAGTTTGTTGGGTAAGCGTTATGATTTGAAACACGCCCGAAACGGTCAAGACGCCATCGATATACTTTCATCCGAACACATTGATTTGATCCTTTCTGATATTCACATGCCAAATCTGACCGGATTAGAATTGCTGGAATCGTTACGCGCGGATAAAGATAAGAAGCATATACCTGTGCTTATAATGACGAGCCTGCCAACGGTTGAGAAAGAAAAGAAAGCCTACGATTTAGGGGCATCGGATTTTATTCCAAAAAGTTTATTCAATAAAAATCCGGATAAGATTATCGAGCAAATAAATATGAAATTGGTCACGAATATTGTGTTCGATCAATTGGATGATTCGCTCGAAGAAAGCAAAAACAAGTTGGTAATGAGTTTAATGGATACCGCTTTACTTGGCTTATTCAATGAGACCGTTCAAACGCTTTGTGCTGAATTGCGAGCTTTATTATTCGCTGATTTTGTTGGTATGTGGGTACTGGGTAAAGCTAGTTCGCAACTTATTACTTTTAAAGGAACTGCTGTAGAGAATGAAAATGACATCAGAGATATATTTAGTGAGCCGGGTTTTGAGAAACTCAAAAAAACAGGCCAACCTTTTTTTAGTAATCACGTCTACAACCAAGAGCATACATTTTTTAGCAGTATAGCTAAAGAAAAAAACTTGCCCGCAGAAATTGTGATACCACTTTATTCGGTAAACGAACAAGGATTTTTAGTAAATGAATATCAAATACCTGAAACGGCTACTATGTTTGGAGCAATAGTCATTAAACGCTCTGGATTGATCTCATCTACCGAATTCGAATTAACATCTAAATTAGTGATTCAAGCTGGCACCATTTTGTACAGATTGTATCGAAGTTGACCTAAACTAATGAGTAATCGAGCACTACATATAGAATGGATGGTTTTTTTGGGAGGCTTGATTTTGATGGGCACCATGAATCCATATACCGTTGGCACAAGTTGGTGTCTATTTGACTTGGCAGGATTCGAGTTTTGCTTAGGTGAGGGATTAGGACACTCGATAGCGTTCACTGTACGCGGCAATTTCGAGGCGGCTTTTGGAGCAAACATAATGGGACCATTTGCCGTAGCACTGCTATCATTTAGAATTTTAATGATCTGGAAAACAATTTATATCAACTACAAAAAAGAAACTTTGGGTACCCAATATGTCTAATATCATCCATGTAATACCGGAAGCAACCGGAGACGAAGCGCTTTATCTTAACAAAATCACAGAAGGACTAAGTGTAGAACAACTCAATAGGTTCTCAAATGCTTACCGAGCGCGTCGAAAAGACCCTCAAGTTATCTTACTTACCTGCTTACTTGGTTTTTTTAGTATTGCCGGAATTCATCGTTTTCTGTTAAACCAAATTGGAATGGGAATTCTTTATTTATTAACCGGTGGACTTTGCCTGATTGGAACCATTGTGGATTTAGTAAACCATAAAGACTTAGCTTTTCAATACAACCGAGAAGTAGCTAAAGAACTTCGTTCTATGATGTAATTGGGTTAAAGCCCAAATACTCGATTTATATTAAAGCCTAATCGAAAATCACCTTCGAAGAAATTGGTGTTCGTACGAGCAAGTAAGTGCTGTTCGGTAAACCATTTACCCGACATGAAGAACATTTGAAAAACATGACCGCCAGTTTCGATCTCGTATCCTAGAGCGAAGTGATTTTTTGTGCCTGGTGATCGATCGCCAATAACCGGTAAATATTCAAAAGTAATAGCTTTTCTCTCATCGAATGCATACCTACCACCAATACCCAGGCCATAATGAGTATTTTCGGGAATTTCTCCCACTCGTTCAATCTTAACAGTATTGAAGTGAGAGACCATAGGCGCAATTTGCAGAGAAAGCTGTTTGTTAAATTTCCTCGCAATCATAACACTTGCAAAATAATTTAAGCGCTCCTGAAAGGTGAACTCATCGAATTGCGTGTTTTTTTGAGTATTAATCCCAACATCACCCTTAATCGCAATCTGTACGGGAATTTTATCAGATTCTAGTTGCTTGAGGATTAAATATTTGGCTCGGAAATCAACATTATCTTCTACGCTTGTTCTGCCTATACCAATTGTTAATTCGTCGGTTACCCCGTAATCAAAACCAAGTCGAACAGCCGCATTTTGATCCAGTCCATAAAATTCTTCTATGCCTGTACTTACAAGACCAAAGTTATGCATAATCAAGCTATTTAAATTTTTGGCCTCTAAAGTTGTAACAGTACTCATGCCTGTAATCGACCCAATTCTGAATATATCTTCAACAGGTCCGTCTTTAACAGCACGTTGGCGCTGCATTTGAGCCATTAATGTTGAGGATAAAAGGAAGAGGAGTAACAGTGTAGTCAAATATTTCATTATTCATCCTCGCTGTAGGGGGTTAATAACATTTCGATGTTTATTTCCTGATTCTCATCAACTTTGATGATGAGTAGTTTTGGTGGTTCAATATCGTAGTCGGTTAGATTCAATATCCAACTTGCTTTCAGTAGCAATCCATCTTCTGTTGGCGTCAAAGTACCTTCAATTTCCACTTCTTGTTGATTGCCATGGATTTTGAAGGTTCCTTTTGCTGTAGCGGGTTGGGGCTCGGGATTATTGATATCAAAAGGTGAGGATAATGTGCCATAGAATTCTGCGAAGGGATATTCTTCGGTGTTTAATGTCAACCGCATATCACGATCACGTTTTCCATTCCCCGTATCCAAGGTTTCCAAATCGAGATAAAAATCCAGAATATTTTCATCGAGATTTATCATGCCCACTAGATTTTCGGAAGAGCCTTCAAACGAGTGTAGTGGAACCTTCGATAAAAACACCGCTTTACCATCTTCGGCATAGAAGGTTTGAGCTGATACTGTGGTTTGTAAAACAGCAAATAATGTGATTAGTAAAATATTCTTCATAATTAATTGTTTTGAGCACCTTCACGTATCCAGGCGCGAATAATTTGAATTTCGTCTCCACTCAGCGATCCACCGGTAGGCATTCGTTGTAATCCACTTTCGGGATCCGGTTCAATAATATCTACGAGTCCACTTTGGTCCGGTTCATTTGGTACTACAATCTGATTGCCATAAACGGTTCCTGAACCTGATAAAATGGATTCATACGAAGTGGCGTTGAAGTTATTATTAGCAAAATTATTGTTATGACAACTCACGCAATGTTGTTGCATGATGGGTTGAACATCTGCACTAAAGCTCACATTAGTTTGAACCGTTCCGGTTACATCTTCGATATTATTTAGACAACCAACGGAACAGGTAATTAGGAATACAAATGCGATGTTTTTAAATATTTTGAGTATTCTGCGCTTCACAGTTATAACGATGAGTGATTAATAATTTTAATTAATAACGAACAAAAAGTTGATGATACCAAGAGCAGATTGCAGAGAACTATTACATTCTTTTATCGAAAACGATGCATTGAGGCATCATTGCGAAATGGTGGCAACTGCTATGGAAGCTTATGCCAATAGCTTACATAAGAATAGTACGGAAATTGATGAGTGGTGGATTGCCGGATTATTACACGATTTAGATTGGGAAAAGTATCCGGATCAACATCCGAATTATGCCATCGAGTATATTTTCCCTAAGTATGATCTCAGTGAGGCTATCATAAACGCTATCAAAGCTCATGCACCTGGGCGTACCGGTAAGCACCCGGAAACAGAGATTGAACGATATTTATTTGCTTGTGATGAACTTTCAGGATTTATGCATGCCGTTTCTTTAATGCGACCTACAGGTTTTGAAGGGATGAAACCAAAGTCGGTAACTAAAAAACTAAAGACTGCTAATTTCGCTGCAAATGTATCTAGAGAAGATATTTATAGAGGGGCGGAACTAATAATCAAACCTATTAATGAACACATCCAATTTTTGATACAAGTATTTGAGTGAATCTAGTTCGGTAAGCTATTTGATTAACAAAATTATTGATCGAAAATAAAGAAACCCGAACCGGTCAAAGTTCGGGTTTTTCTTTAGGGCATTTGGTGCTTTGCAGCATCCAAAAGCTCGTTTGCTCTTCGTGGCATGGGTACGAGTGCTAATTGTATAGGTTGCGAACTATTTCAATTCGTTTACGTTTTTTGAAACAATAACATTAGAAAGAACTGTGTATCTTCGGCTATGAATCTGTTCAGAAAATTTTCTATCACAAAAACTGATTTTATAACCGCTATGTTGACTTTACTAGTGGTTTCGCTTTTAGTATTCAGCACACGTCAACTTCGTCTATCAGCCAATGATGCATTTCGATTTTCTGAACCAGCCTCACTCCAAATTCATGAAACCATTGGTGTATCTGAACTAGTTGATCTTCTTATAGTAAAGAATGCAGAATTTGATGCATCCGATTTTAAATGGGCTACTCGATTACTTGGCTGGAGACAGTTTAAAGTGGGTAATTATGAGTTTGAAGGGGAGTATTCGTACGAAGTATTATTATCAAAACTTGCACTTGGTATTCAGGATCCCGTTGAGATTGTTATTCTACCCGGCATCGATCAAGAACGATTTTCAACATCTGTATCTTCACGTTTGAAGCTTGAATCCGAGAGCTTAAATGCTGTTTTTGGGGATTCTGTTTTCCTCGCTGAAATAGGTATATCCAGTGAAGAATTATTAGGCAGAATGTTGCCTGAAACTTATCGAGTGTATTGGACATCCACCCCAAAAGAGATTATTCGACGGATTCTCAAAGAATTTGATGATAGTGTTGTTGAACCATTTTCAGACGAAGCGAATGATAAAGGATACACAGTTTCAGAAATCTTAACTATGGCTTCTATTGTAGAATGGGAAGCAAAACTTGAAGACGAAAAACCGATTATTGCCGGCTTGTATTGGAATCGGATCGATAGAGGAATGCGACTGGAAGCGGATCCTACCGTAAACTTTGCACTTGGTGAGCGAAGAAGATTACTTTTTGAGGATTATAAATTTCAGCATCCATTTAATACCTATTTAAATCGTGGATTACCACCAGCACCTATCGCTAATCCTAGTTTATCTACGATAATTGCTACGTTGCGACCTGCAAAGCATGATTTTTTGTACATGGTTGCAAACCCAGAAGGTGGACATGAATTCTCTCGAACATTTGCAGAACATCAAGAGGCTTCGGAGCGATGGAGAAAATGGTTACGAGAGCAATATCGGATTAAACGTCAAAAGGAGAGAGAGGCAGCTCAGTCTTCGGAGTAAATCAGCTTAACGTCGACGCCTGTTCTGCTGACTTTGCCCGGGTTGTGCTACAAAAACTCGTTCGTAGTCACGAATCATCCTTTCTATTGATATTTTTTCATTTACATGAGTTCCATTAAAACTCACATCAATACTTAAGCCCTTGTAGCCACGCAAATCTTTGAGAGAGTCTCTTAAGTCTGCCGGGTTATTCACAAAGTCTAATTGTTCAAGGATCACTGAAGCCGCATCATAGCCAATAAAAGCAAAATCGTTAGGAACGGTTGAAAACCTAATTCTGAACTCGGAGATAAATTTACGTGCTTCTGAAGTGCTTGTATCTACGTAAAAAGAGCGAGAAAAATATAGCTGGGTAGAATCTAGGCGACGAGATTCAATATTTACTTCGCGCCATTCTTCTGAACCCAAAATAGCTACTTTACTTCGCATAGCTTCCAAATCGGTAAGCATACTTTCGATCAGGGTTTGTGCTATAGAGCCTGTAAATGGTGCGTAAACTGCTTTAACCATAGCTACTGAATCGAGAGTATCCGTTGTAAAAAACTGAGTGTAATCTCTAATGTCGTAACCGAGGCTCTCGAAATCTTCTTCGAAATAATATTCTACATAACCGCCAAGGCGTTCCGCTTCATGCCTAAATGCTCGAGCAGCAGGGGCACCAAGTGATTGTGCTTCTGCGATCACACCTAGTGTATCATAGCCGAGTTCTTGCACTGCTTTTCTAGCCATAATTTTACCCTGTGTAGCAAAACTCGGGTTTAATTGAAATACGTAATTATTATAGAGATCCAGACTATCGGCGTTGGCTAAAGGTAGCAACATTGGTATTTCGTATGCTTCAGCCAAATTTGAAAATTCTTTCGCTACCTCAGAAAATAAGGGACCAATCAGGACATCAATGCCTTCTTTGTACACCAGATCGGCTAAAATGGATTCTGTTGAACTTCCTTCTTGATTGGTATTTCTGTATGTAATAAATGCCTTCGTATTCGGTTTCTCTTGATTGAATTGTTCCACTGCAAGCTGAATCCCATAGTACAAGTGTTGAGGGATTTCATACTCCGATGCATCAAATTCGAACTGCGGTAAAACAACTCCAATGTTGTATGAAATGCCATCAGGAGCCGTTTTCAGGCGATTTGGATTGAAACTCTGTTGATATTGAATAGAATCAGATAAAGCTGTTTTAATACGATTTTCCTTCAAAGCATTTTCACTACTTTTTGATCGTTCATATAAATCAAATAAAGCAGTAACTACTGAATAATGGGCACGACCTAAAGCTTTTTCTATAATATCTAACTGAATTTCTTGTTCAGAAACTGCTTTAAATACCGTGAATCGTTGTTTATCGGTAAGGAAGCTAAGCACATCGTTATAGAACTGATCGGCTTTACGAGTGATTGCTGTTGTTTTTGACTCACTTAGTAAGCCATGTAGTGTTTCGAGCGACTCTGCATAATTTTTGAGCTGAAAATGTGCTAATGCTATTGTATATCTCGCATCTTGATTCCATTCAGTATTAGAATCTGATATCCCTCTTAATATATTTATTGCCTTTAGGTAGTTCCGTTGTGCGAAATGACTTTTACCCAGTAACAATTCAGATTCTTCGCCGGGAACTCGTTCAAGTACAAAAATAGCTCGTTCAAAATCTCCTTGTTGATATAGATTTCTTCCCATTTCAATGCTTTGAGCAACCAAAGAACTATAGGAGAATAGGGCGAGTACCGAAAAGAATAGTGCTTTTTTCATTGTAATTTTTTTGTAGCCACTTACACTACACAGAATCCATTTTGTTCTGATGATTTTATTCCCACTCGATGGTGGCCGGCGGCTTAGAACTGATATCGTACACCACACGATTGATTCCCTTAATTTCGTTAATTATCCGATTAGAAACATGAGCCAAAAACTCATAGGGGAGATGCGCCCAATCGGCGGTCATACCGTCAACGCTGGTAACTGCACGTAATGCAACGGTGAACTCATAGGTACGCTCATCGCCCATAACGCCAACACTTTGAACAGGCAAAAGAACAGCTAAAGCTTGCCAAGTTTCGTTGTACAAGTGATTTGCCTTCAGTTCATCAATAAAAATCTTATCTGCTTCTCTGAGTAAATCGAGTCGTTCTTTGCTTAATTCACCGATTACTCGAATCCCTAAACCTGGTCCGGGAAAAGGATGCCGAGAGATAAAATGTTCGGGGATTCCTAATTCGCGCCCTACATCCCGAACTTCATCTTTGAATAATTCGCGGACCGGTTCAATTAAATCGAGTTTCATTTTATCCGGTAATCCGCCCACATTGTGATGAGATTTTATGGTTGCGGAAGGACCTTTAAAAGATACACTTTCTATTACATCCGGATAGAGTGTGCCCTGTGCCAAATATTTGAAATCAGAATCAGTGCCGATTTCTTGCTCAAACACATCGATAAAGCTAACGCCAATAATTTTGCGCTTTTTTTCGGGATCTGAAACACCACTCAAGCGTTCCATAAAGAGATCAGTGGCGTCTACCCCTCGAACAGGTAGATGCAAATCACGAGTATAAAGATGGAGTACATCTTCAAATTCATTTTTCCGCAATAAGCCATTATCAACAAATACACATTCGAGTTGATCGCCAATTGCTTTGTGTATAAGCGTTGCTACCACTGTTGAATCTACTCCACCCGACAACGCGCACAAAACCTTGTCTGAGCCAACTTTTTCACGAATAGAAGCCACTTGCTCGTCGATAAATGAGGCTGCGGTCCAATCGCCGGATAATCCACAAATATTATATGCGAAGTTTTTTAGCAGCTGTTTACCACAATCGGTGTGGGCAACTTCAGGGTGAAATTGTACACCGAAAATTTGTTTGTTGATATGCCGAACTGCAGCAACATCTGCATTAGCTGTGTGTCCGATGATTTCAAAATCGGAAGGAAGTTGATGAATATGATCGCCATGACTCATCCAAACTACTGAGCCGTCTTCAACATCTTTGAGTAAATCGCTAGAATTATCGATAATGAGGTGGGCTCGACCATATTCTCTCTTTTCAGCTTTTTCAACACTTCCGGGAATAGCAGTATGCGAAAGTAATTGTAAGCCGTAACACACTCCTAAAATTGGTACATCCCAATCAAATATTTCCGTTTGCAAGTGTGGAGCGCCTTCATCATTAACGCTCATCGGTCCACCTGAAAGGATAACTCCACTTGGTTTTGGAGTTAAGACTTCCTCTAAATTGACATTGAACGGATGGATTTCGCAATAGATATTAAATTCACGTAAACGACGTGCTATTAACTGCGTGAATTGTGAACCATAATCAAGAATTAAAATCCACTCGCTATGTCTGCTCATCTATAAGAATTATTAAGAGGTGATGCCTTGGTAATCTACGGCCGATAGTAAGCCTTCTAGTTGATCCGGATCTGCTACTTTCATTTTAATCATCCAGCCTTCACCATAGGGATCATCGTTCACGAGCTCGGGATTATCTTCAAGAGCTTCGTTCAGTTCAATCACTTCGCCATCAATAGGGGCGTAAAGATCAGAAACTGTTTTAACTGCTTCTACCGTGCCAAACGTATCGTCTTTAGAATAGTCGGCTCCCGCTTCTTCCAACTCAACAAATACGATGTCGCCCAACTCGCCTTGTGCGAAATCAGTAATTCCAACAGTTACAGTGCCATCACCGTTATCGCGAACCCATTCGTGTTCGCGGGTATATTTTAAATCAGCAGGAGTGCTCATTCTTGATCCTTAGGTTTAAATTTGAATGATGTTTCTAAATATTTAGTGCTGATTGAACCCGCTTTAAAGTTAGGATCGTCCAGCAATTGAATATGATATGGGATGGTAGTTTTTATCCCTTCGATGATGAATTCTTCAAGCGCTCGTTTCATTTTTGCAATGGCTTGCTCTCTGGTTGGAGCCGTACAAATCAGCTTTGCAATCATCGAATCGTAAAAAGGAGGGATGCGATACCCAGAGTAAGCATGTGTATCTAAACGTACGCCATGACCGCCCGGTGGATGGAAAACAGTAATCACACCTGCCGAAGGACGGAAACCATGTTCAGGATCTTCTGCATTTATTCTACACTCAATCGAATGACCTTCAATTTCTACCGACAGATCGTCAATTTTTTCACCTGCAGCAACTCGAATTTGCTGTTCAATTAAATCGTGCCCAGTTACTTCTTCCGTAACCGGATGTTCTACCTGAATTCTGGTATTCATTTCCATGAAGTAGAAATTCAGATCATCATCTACTAAAAACTCTACGGTACCTGCGCCTTCGTAATTCACCGATTTGGCAGCGTTAACGGCCGCTAGTCCCATTCGCTCCCGTAAATCGGGAGTCATAAGTGGGGAAGGGGCTTCTTCCAGAATCTTCTGATGTCGTCGTTGAGATGAACAATCACGTTCGCCAAGGTGTATGGCATTTCCATGTTGATCGGCCAATACTTGAATTTCAACATGATGTGGATTTTTAACAAAGCGCTCGATGTACACTTCAGGATTATTAAACGCACTTGCAGCTTCGTTGCAGCACATCTCATAATTCTTTTTGAGGTCTTCTTCACGTTCAACAACGCGCATTCCACGCCCTCCACCACCAGCGGATGCTTTGATAATTACCGGGTAGCCAATTTCTTTACAAACTTTCTTTGCATCCTCATACGATTCTACAATTCCATCACTTCCCGGAACTACCGGTACTTTATTGGCAATCATTGTTGCTTTGGCTACCGCTTTATCACCCATTTTATTGATTGCATCGGGTGATGGACCAATAAATTTGATATCGTGCTCGGTGCAGATTCTCGAAAACTCAGCATTTTCAGCGAGGAATCCATAGCCGGGGTGAATAGCTTCTGCATTGGTAATTTCAGCCGCTGCAAGAATGCTGGGAATTTTTAAGTAACTGTCTTTACTGGCAGGAGGGCCAATGCAAACGGCTTCATCCGCAAATTTTACATGCAAGCTCTCTTCATCTGCGGTAGAATAAACAGCCACAGTTTTGATGCCGAGCTCTTTGCATGTTCGAATAATTCGAAGAGCAATTTCGCCGCGATTAGCAATCAGTATTTTGTTAAACATGCGGTGGAATTAGCTTTTTTCTATGATAAATAAAGGCTGATCAAATTCGACGGGAGTACCATCGGTAACTAATATTTCTTTTAAAGTTCCGCCAAATTCAGCTTCAATTTCATTCATAATTTTCATGGCCTCGATAATGCACAAAGTTTGACCTTTTTGTACAGTATCGCCCACTTTCACGAATGGATCAGAATCTGGTGAAGCAGCTTGATAATAGGTACCTACAATTGGCGACTTAACCGTTTCTCCGCTTGCAGTGGGTTTGCTCGCTGATTCCGCGGTAGGTGCAGGTTGAGCCGGAGCCTGAGGAGGAGCAGGTTGTGCCGGTGCTGCGGGAGCAGCTGCAGGTTGAGTATATGTGATTTGCTCAACGGTTCCGGTCTTTTTTACTTTGATTTTAAAATCTCCTTCTTCGATGGAAACTTCGTCCACATCGCTGTCAGAGATCATTGTTAGGATATTCTTTATTAGTTTTAAGTCCATATCAAATTATTTAGCTCGTTCAATGTATGATCCAGTTCGTGTATCAACTCGGATTTTTTCCCCTTCCTGAATGAAAAGTGGAACGTTTACTATAGCGCCAGAATCCAAAGTAGCAGGTTTAGAACCGCCTTGGGCAGTATCACCTTTTACGCCGGGATCGGTTTGCTCAACAGTTAACACCAAATGATCTGGTGGTTCGGCGTATAATACTTGTTCATCATCGGCATTAAACAGCACTTTACAGGTCTGACCTTCGATGATAAAATCTTGCCGTTCTACCTGATTGGGAGCAATCGGTATTTGCTCATAGGTTTCATTATTCATGAAGTAGAACATAGATCCATCGTTATATAAGTACTGATACTCTCTATTTTCAACACGAATGGACTCGGCTTTTTCGCCAGAGCGCCATGTTTTATCGATATTTTTGCCGTTAACGATTCCTTTTAATTTCGTACGTACAAAAGCAGGACCCTTTCCGGGTTTCACATGCTGAAATTCTGTGATAGAATATAATTCGCCATCAAGATCCAGAACTAAACCGTTTCTGAAATCGGACGTTGAGACTTTAGACATTAAATTGTAACTCCGTTTTTAGTTGCGCAAAAATAGGGCTACCCGTTTTGGATAACAAGTGAAAGAAAAGAAAATGGTGGACAAGCCACCATTTTGATCAAATAAAATTATAGCATTCCTAGTATGCCTTGGTACACGTTGTAAGCAATTACCAAAGGACAGATAAATTTGATGAAAATCGGCCAAATTTTGGCGAATAAGCCTTGTTTCACTCCAGCAAATCCAAGTTCCATTTCTGATAAAGCCGAGTCGGTTTTCCAAACATATCCTACAAAAATACACATCAGTAAACCACCAAGAGGAAGTCCGAAGTTATTGAAAATATTATCAAACGTACCAATGAGGGATGTGTTAAATGCTACGATAATGGAAACTACAAGAATGCCAAGTCCAACTCCCCAGGCTGCTTTTTTTCTAGGAACTTCATATTCATCAATAACGAACGCTACAGGTACTTCTAAGAGTGAGATTGTTGAGGTTAAGGCTGCAATACTCAACAACAAGAAGAACACAACACCAAGAATTAATCCAACAGCACCACCGATAGTGTGGAAGAGCGCTGGAAGTATTTGAAATACTAAATTGGTTGAAGATGCGAGTTGGTCACCCACAAAAATATCAATGCCTGCTGCTTGTGCTACATACATTGCAGGAATAATTAATAAACCGGCTAAGAATGCAATCCCAACATCGGCGAGAGTTACAAAAGCTGCGGCTTGTGGGATGTTTTCCTTTTTGCTCAAATAAGATCCGTAGGTAATCAAGGCGCCCATCCCCAGAGATAATGAGAAGAATGCTTGTCCCATCGCTGAGAAGATCAATCGAGCATTAATTTTGCTGAAATCGGGTAGTAAATACTCACGAACACCATCCATAGCGCCGTCTTGGGTTAGCACGTAGCCAATCATAATTACAATAATACCAATAAGAAGTGGCATCATCATTTTGGTGGCTTTTTCGATTCCATCGCTAACGCCGCCGGTTATAATCTTGATGGTTCCCAACATAAAAACTGAAGCAATGATGGCATTTTTCCAACCATTACCGGTATCGGTGAGTAGATCAGCTGCCGCATTCCAGCCTAAATAGTAAAAGATTTCTTCGAATGCGAAACCGAAAGCCCAGCCTGCGATTACTGTATAAAAGGAGAGAATCATCACCCCACAGATTACACCCCATAAACCAACAAGAGGGAAAAACTTATTAGATGATAATGCCTTAAAGGCACCAACAGGGTTTTTGCCTGATTTTCGTCCAATAGAAAGTTCGGCAACCATCACAGGAAAACCGATTAAAAATGTACACAGCAGATAAATTACCAAGTAAGCAGCGCCACCTTCGGTTGCTACTTTGGTCGGAAATCCCCAAATGTTTCCAAGTCCTACTGCAGATCCGGCGGCTGCCAGAATAAAACCAAGTTTTGAGTTCCAAGAACCTCTTTCTGTAGATGATATTGCCAAGTGATGATCTCCTAATATATTAGATTTGTAGCGGCGTAAAATATTTTATGCTTGCTTCAACCGCAACCGTCTAAGTATAACTCCTGTGCTGGCTGGCAATCGATATTGATTTTTGACAGTGCGAATGCCTTCAACGTTACATTTTCTTGCATTTGCTACTATGGTCCAATCGCCCTCCGGTAAGTCTATTTTATGCGAGGAGTGCGGATCGCAATTCAGCGAGATGAAATAATCGTAAGGGTCGTTGGTGTTTTTTCCATCAATTGAGAATGTGATATGCAAAGGATGTAGGTATACTTTAAAGTTAATGGCTCCCGGATCGGATTTGCGTAAAGCTGGTGATTCTAAGCGCAGCTTGATGAGTTCACGATAATAATCGAAAAGCTCTTGATTGCTTTGAATCTCATTGAAGTTCAACCAATTGGTCTCATTGTCTTTGTTATAACTGTCGTGATCTAATTTCCCATTGCGCGGATCTATTCCTTTTGGATCGCGAATCACTTTTGCGCGGGCCCATTCCTGTCCTGCATGAATCATGCTCACGCCTTGACTCACCATCAAGGCCAAGGCTGCTAATTTTGCAATCTCTAATTCTTTAGAATTCAATTTTACAACTTGGTTCTTCTTTGTAAAGATTTGCTCCTTTTTCTCAGGATTTAATGCAATCCGGATGAAATCCCCAAGTGTGTAGCCATCATGTGCTTCTAAATAATTTACCGCATGTACAGAACTTCTAAACAGTCCATGTTCCCCGGTTTTTAGCGTACCTCTGATGAAATTTTCGAGCGCATAGCGATTGCAGCCATGATGCCAGCTACCAAACAATAACCCTTTATCGTTTACAGGATCGTATCCTTTAAAGCCATTACGGAGTTTATCATTCCAACTTGCCCAGCCATGCTCCGAAAATCCTGCCGGTTTATATTCTCCGCCCCAAGGCTCTGCGATAAGAATAGCATTAGGATTGATTTTTTTTGCTTCTTGTTTGATCTGATCTACCGTTTCCCAATCAATAATTCCGGCCAGATCGAATCGAAACCCATCAATATGAAACTCTTCCATCCAATATTTCACCGATTCCACGATTAGTTTTCGGGCATTTGGATTTCGTGTGTTGATGTCGTTACCCGTCCAACTATCGTTTAAATAGTTCCCATGATCGTCTAACCGGAAGTACTCATCTTTAGCCGTGTATTTAAGTGGATTCAAATCATATTGCGAAGCATGATTGTAAACCACATCCATAATTACGGATATTCCTTCGGCATGCAGGCGTTTAACTAATTCCTTTAATTCGTTTATGGCATTGATATTACGCCCTACAGCTGAACCATGATTTAGGCTTCCATCCGATGCATAAATAGTCTCCGGACAGAAGAAAAAGGAAGTCATATATCCCCAATAATTCTTGCTGTAATGGTTCCAGGTATTTGTTAAACCGGATGAGATAGTTGTACCAAAAGGCGGTTCGAAGTAGGCAAATTTTTGAAGGGGTAGAAACTCAACACAATTTACGCCCAGCTTTTTTAGATGTTTGATTCCGCCAACTTCTGCTTGCCAAAAATCGTTGTACACGCCCTGTACGTATGTTTTTGCTGATGGGTGTGCGACTAAATCCTTGATGTGTGTTTCGTAGATTACTAAATCACGAATATCTTTCGGTGCCTGAAAAGTATCATCTTCCCAGTCAAATACGTGCGGCTTTATAATCTTTGTTTTAGCAAAACCCAGATAATGGTTTCGAGAGGTTACAAGCTTGCTGAATGGATCAGCTATATATTTATCGGTCCATTCAAATTTTGGCGATTTCTCATTTACATCCAACTTGTAGGCATACCATGAATCAACGATATCAAGGGAAGGGAAGAAGTAATTCCAAATTCCTTCGTCATCTTTAAGCATTTTAAAATCAGTGCCATACAAATGCTCATAATTATCATAAAAAACGATTTGTACCTGATCGGCTTTAGGAGCAAACAATCGGAATACAATACCGTCTTCCAGAATGGTATAGCCAAGTGCGTAATTTTTAAAATCGATGGTGCGGGTTGATCTCTCTTTGAGTTTAATTGCTACCATTTTAGGAGATAGAACTTCCATTTTCGGCCTCGGTCTCGACAAACTTCAGATTACCTTCACTATCTTCGGCCATTAAAATCATCCCTTTGCTTTCTACACCCATCAATTTTTTGGGAGAAAGGTTTGCAACCACACATACTTTCTGGCCAACCAGAGTCGACACATCAACATGTTTTGCAATACCTGAAACAATGGTTCTTGTTTCAATGCCAATATCTACATGAAGTTTGAGTAGTTTATCGGACTTAGGAATGCGTTCTGAAGCTAAAATTTCGCCTGCTCGCAAATCAATATTCATAAAATCCCCAAACTCAATATTCTTTTTGAGTGGCGGGTAGTTAATGGCAGGATCATTTGCTGCAGCACGTTCTTCTAATCGTTTAATTTGAGCTTCGATTTGTTCGTTTTCAACTTTTGTGAATAGTACTTCGCCCGCATCAACAGCTGTTCCGGCGGGAATCATTTCCTCAGTAATTTGAACCCAAGAAATTTCATCATTCATCCCAAGTTGTGTTCGTAATTTTTTCATGGAATCCGGGAGTACGGGATCCATTAATACACCAAGCGCTGCACAAATTTGATTACTCACGTACAACGTATTGTTACATGCCTGTGGATTGTCCTTTCGGGTTTTCCATGGCTCTGTCTCGGTAAAATATTTGTTACCAACACGAGCTAAATTCAAGCTTTCCTGAATGGCTTCTTTGAATTTAAAGGATTCAAATGCAGCGGTGACTTTTTCTTTCTGCTGTTGAATCGCTTTTAAAGCTTCCAAATCAGTTTCTGATGGATTTACCAATTCCGGTACTTTACCATCTGCAAATTTTTGGGTGAAGGAAAGCGCGCGAAACACAAAATTACCCAACACAGCAGCTAGTTCGTTGTTCACGCGTGCTTGGAAGTCGCTCCAGGAAAAATCAGAATCTTTACTCTCTGGGAGGGTGGTCCCTAAGGCATAGCGAAGTAAATCAGGTTCAAAATCCTCTAGATATTCGTGTAACCAAACTGCCCAACCGCGTGATGTGGATAGTTTCTTGCCTTCTAAATTCAGAAATTCATTAGCAGGAACATTCTTTGGTAATACATATTCGCCATGTTCCATTAACATGATGGGAAACATGATGCAATGAAATACAATATTGTCTTTCCCGATAAAATGATAAAGCTCGCAATCTTGATTCTGCCAATAGTCTTTCCAAGCTTCGGGGTTTCCTTGCTCTGTCGCCCATTCTTTGGTAGCTGAAATGTATCCGATAGGCGCATCGAACCAAACGTATAGTACTTTGCCCTTGGCTTCTTCTAACGGAACCGGTACTCCCCAGCTTAAATCTCGCGTTGCCGCCCGATCTGCAAGACCATCCTGCAACCAACTTTTAACCTGACCCATTACATTGGGTTTCCAATTCTCCCGAGTGTTTAGCCACTCTTCAAATTTGGGCTGAATATCTCCCAATGGCATATACCAGTGCTCCGTTTCTTTGAGCTCGGGTTTTTCACCACTAAGCGCACTCACTGGATTTATCAACTCGGTAGGAGAGAGACTTGCTCCACATTTCTCGCACTGGTCCCCATAGGCTTCCTCGTATCCACAATTAGGACAGGTTCCTTTCACATAGCGATCGGGCAAAAACATGTCTGATTTGGCATCATACAATTGCTGCTCAGTTTTCTTTTTGAAGAAGCCTTTATCGTAGAGCGTTGTAAAAATCGCCTGCGATGTTTCGTGATGTACTTTGGATGAGGTCCGGCCATAATAATCGAAGGCAATTCCGAAATCCTCGAATACCTTTTTGTTCATCTCATGATAGCGATCCACAATATCTTGCGGCTTTACGCCTTCCTTTTCGGCTGCAATGGTAATGGGAACTCCATGTTCATCAGATCCACAAATAAAAACGACATCATCGCCATTTAAGCGCTTGTATCGGCAGTAAAAATCTGGGGTAAGGTAGGCCCCGGCAAGGTGACCTAAATGAAGTGGACCGTTTGCATAGGGGAGCGCCGCGGTAACTAAAATCTTTTTCTTTTCGTTCATAGATGCTATTTGAAACGTTCTGGTGCGCGAAGATAATGAAAGGATGGGTTAATTATGAATGGTGAGTGTGGGAATTTTGGTATTGTGAGATACGACGAACGAAAAACGACTAACGACGAATGACAAACGTTTGGCTTGAAATATTATAACTGTTCCAAGCTAGCCTGAACAGTCTTTTTAAAATTTTCACTGTTAATGCAAGGCTCTTTGTAGCTGAATTCATTTACAGACATTATATTATTACGGATTTCCTCCCACGTTGGTCGTTCGTCATATACCATTCGTCGATAATTACTCAGCTGTATGGATGTTAATTCTAATGGTAAATTTAATCATAAAACGATATCATTATGATATCAATTAAAATGTAGATTTATGCCAGACGTATTAATTCGAAATATTGATGAAAAAACACTTGAAAAGTTAAAAGCTAAAGCCGCCGCCAATAATCGATCGCTACAAAATGAGCTTCATGAGATGATTGCAAGACATGCAGGTTATGATTTAGAGAAATTCAAAAATATCGTTAAAGAAACAATTGAAGATTACAAAGCCAATGGAATCAAACATTCCGACAGTGTTGAAATTATTCGAGAATTGAGAGATAGTCGATGAACGCAGTTCTAGATGCTTCTGTGGTTGCAAAAATGTTGTTTTATGAGGAGGGTACTGAACTTGTTCAGGAGTTGTTAGCCAATATTCAGGAACTTTACCAACCAGCGATTTTCCCTATCGAAATGAACGCAATCATTTCAAAAAAGTATCGAATACGTGAGATAGATCTTGAAATTGCAGAATTAAAGCATGAAGAGTTAAAACAACATGAATTTGAACTCATAACTCACGCTTTAATTCTTGATAAAGCTTTTGAAATCACTACGCAGTTACCTGTTTCCTACTACGATGCCCTTTATGTGGCAACAGCAGTGTTCACCGAATCGACTCTTTATACCGCCGATGAACGTCTCGTCCGAGGGCTTTCGACTACCAAATTATCTAAATATGTGAAGAGTGTTTATGGGTGATCATTTCGAAGCTCGAGTTTATGAATTGCTTGCCCGACTTGTACATTGGAAAGGAAGGGAAAGTTTGACGGCACCTGAGCAATGAAATTCAAATTTTAAGCTGGTTTTGTGGATGAACCTGATCATTGGAGATATTCTTCAGCCAGAAATTACAAATCGATGAATGGATTGATTAAAGTAAGTATCTCTGATGAGCGAAAATGAACGAAGGAATTGTAACCTCGAAGCTGGAGCTTCTAGACTGTATTCCCAACGAGGACGTTGGGAACGAGGTGAAGTTTAACTTTACAGGAGTATGTGGTTATCAAGTTTTGCTATTCAATTAACTCAAAGTACAAGTGCTTTTGCATTAATTTAAAATGCTTATCAAAAGTGAATAAAGTCAGCTTATTCTGGATTACCTGATTAAGAATGATGAGGTCAGGTATTCCAACATTATTAATTTCATTCTTTAGATTCATGAGCTGGTATTCTCGTATAATATCCCAATCAATGTTTAACGGAATTCTATTTACTGCTTGAAGTTCTTCAACTACAGAATCATGGTTTTGATGAATTAAAAAAGGTATGAGTTCTGTGAGAATTAAATCATTTGTACAAATTAAATCTTCTTCGATAAGTCTATCAAGAATATCGTTATTACCCTTTTTGAAGTAATCAATCCAAACGGAAGAATCGACTATTACCTGATAACTTTGCATTACCGCTGGCGGTTTTTATCAAGATCGATGTTCAGATCGATGGTTCCTTTTCTTGTCAGTAAACGCTTTCTCTTTGCGCGTTGAATCTGACTCTTTAGCGCTTCATTTACCGCCTGATTTTTGGTTTTTGCACCGGTCAATTTCATTACTTCATCTAATAATTCTTGCTGTATGTCAATGGTAGTTCTCATATATAATGATGTATTGATGCATAAATAATGATGCAAATTATATGATTTAGCTTCAAAAAACAATCAACAGGATTTAAACATTCACGATCTCGATAGTTTCCCGGAAATTTGGTTCCTGAATCTTTAGCTAGAGAACGCTTCGTCGCGAGCTCCCCGAAACTAGATACATTCACGAGCGGAGCGACGTGATCTATAGATTGTGAATATTAGTTGGCTAAATGAAACTGAGATTTCCAGGGAATCTTTTCACTGAGTTCATTGGATTCCTCGCAAATAGTAGCAACAATCTTGCGCAAGCGTCCGCTTGTGCAAAATCAAATTCATTTAATGTAGAGGGCATGGTCCAAGCGGACGCTTGAACCAGCTTAGGGAATCGTAGGAAATTTTATTCGACTTTCATCTTCAACCAATCGTCGTTCGTCGTTAACCTTTCGTCACTACGGATATACATAACTTGCTTCGAAACTCAATGGAATTCCTATCCACCAGTACACGAGTAGGAAGATTGTCCATGTGATTCCGAAGATGATGGAGTAGGGGAGCATCATCGAAATGAGAGTTCCAATACCGGTATTTTTTACGTACCGCTGACAGAAAACCACCACTAAGGGAAAGTAGGGCAATAATGGAGTGATGATATTGGAAACCGAATCGCCCACACGATAAGCAGCTTGGGTTAAATCAGGAGAAATTCCCAATTGCATCAACATAGGGACAAAAATTGGAGCAATAAGCGCCCATTTTGCGGATGCTGAACCTACCAGCAAGTTTACCGAAGCACTTAGAATTATGATTCCAACAATGGTTATTTGTCCGGGAAGGGCTAATGATTGCAGGAATTGAGCACCTTTTAAAGCCACTAATAATCCAATATTAGAGGTCGCAAAGGCATCAATAAACAAGGCACAGAAAAAGGCCATTACAATATAATATCCCATGCTCTGCATCGATTTGGTCATATTATCGATCATGTCTTTGGAGCTGGAGTATTTACCGGAAACAATGCCATACACGACGCCCGGAATCAACAGAAAAACGAAAATAAGCGGTACAATGGCTTGCATTAACGGAGCATTGAACGAAGTAAGCGACATCAACTCTGGATCCACCATGTCGGGACCACGAAGGGCAGAATCAGCGGGAACGGCCCAAGCAATTAAGCCAACAACACCAAGTAGCATAGCACCGAAACCCATCCAGAAAGCTCGGGATTCTTTGGCAGATACCTCTTCCATTTGAGGCATTTCTTCTTCATCGCCATCTACTTTGGTATCTGCTAAGCGTGGTTCCACAATTTTATCGGTTACAAACCAACCAACGGATACAATTAGCACGGAAGAAATCCCCGTAAAATAAATGTTGTTCAATGGATTCAGAGCGATTTCCGGATCTAAAATCCTTGCAGCCTCTAAGGTGAAGCTCATAATAAGTGGATCAATAGCAGAAGGGATAAAGTTGGCTGCAAATCCACCGGAAACTCCGGCAAATGCAGCTGCAATACCGGCTAATGGATGTCTACCAGCCGCATAAAAAATCACTCCACCTAATGGAATCACCAAAATATAACCGGCATCAGCGGCAGTATGACTCACAATCGCAATTAAAATAAGCATTGGAGTGAGCAACATTTTTGGAGTGACGTTCAACAGCTTTTTTAGCCCGGCATCAATCCAACCGGAATTTTCAGCGACTCCAACACCAAGCATGGCAACCAAAACAATTCCTAGTGGAGCAAATCCGGTAAATGTGCCCACCATGGTAGCGAAGAAGTTGGCCAATGCTGTACCTGTGAGTAGGTTATTTACTCGAAGTTCGTCGCCAGTAAGAGGATGGACTTCCCCAAAATCGATGGGAGCGAGTAAGGCGGATAATACCCAAACAAACACCATCAAATAGAAGAAGAGGATGGCCGGATCAGGGAGTTTATTCCCACTTTTTTCAATTGCATTTAAAAATCGATTAAATAATGTGGGCTTAGCGGCTTCCGTACTCATCTAGTTGATTTGGTTGATTAAAATTTTGGCTAAAAATAAGCGGATTTATAGAATTGACAAGACAAAAATACTTGTTATTTGATGATCGAAATAGAGAAGCTAATTCATTGCTCGGCAAAAGTCTGAACTTTTAAAGGTTCGATAGTAATAGTTTCAAAAGGCATAGCAATATTATGTTGATTGAAGGCCTTAAAAATCTGCTCCCTTAATTTTGCTTTAAGAGAAAGATGTTCCCTTTCGTGATGAATCCATGCCCGTAGTTCCAGTAACACATTGTAATCATTCAACGCTTTTACGATAACTTCGGGTTGTGGGGTAGTCATGTAGACATCAGTATTTTCAACTAATTCAAGAAGTATAGCTCTGGCTTTGTCGATATCTTCCTCAACACCAATGGTTACTTCAATATCAATTCTAAGGTGCGGGAAGTTGGTGTAAGAACTCACGGTTTTGTTGATTACATCCACATTGGGAACGGCCAGCATTTTACCATCTACCGTGACAATTCGGGTACTCCTTAATGTGATACGATCTACTTTTCCATATTTACCGTCAATTTCCACCAGATCACCAATCACGAAGGGGCGATCAAGAAAAATGATGATTCCTGAAATGATGTTTGAAAGTGAGTCGCGGGCAGCAAATCCAATCGTTAAACCAACAATACCAAGAGAAGTAAGAATAGCCGAAGTTTTAATGCCTATTGAATCAAGAGCTGTAACCGCGCCAAAAATTAAAATGGTGTACTTAATAATGGAATTAATGAAAATACTGCTGGTTTCATCGAGTTTGGATCGTTCAAAAATGGGTTTCGAAGCAAATTTGATGATCCTCCACACCAAATAAAAGACTGCGAATACGCTTACTGCAATCAAGAGATTTACAACGGCATCTGCGAGCCAACTACCAATCAGTTCCGGGTCGAATATCGAGGATAGCTTATCGGTTAATGAAGTAAGAAATTCGTTCATAATTTTTAGAATTACGTTATCAGTTACAGGCGATGGAATTTATCCAGCAGTGCATAAAAAGTAACTCCGGTTGCCACAGAAACGTTTAGGGAGTGTTTTTGCCCGAATTGTGGGATAGCAACGAAGGTGTCTATCAGCCGAAGTAGCTGGTTATCGATTCCTGAAACTTCATTACCCATTACGATACATATTTTTTGGTCAGGCTCGATGTTTAAATCCAACATCGAAATACTGTCGTTGGTTTGTTCCAGTCCAATAATACGGTATCCCGATGTTTTTAAGTTTTCAATTTCGTTGAGTACATCCTCAACATATCGCCAGTTTACAAATTCTTCGGCGCCAATGGCCGTTTTGGTGATTTCATCACGTGGAGGAGTAGGGGAATAGCCGGATAGTATTATTTCTGAAATACCAAATGCATCAGCAGAACGAAACACCGATCCCACATTATGCATACTTCGAATATCATGAAGAATCACTTTTACTTTTTCCATCCCTTTGGGCGGTTTTTGTGCCAGGTTTTCTTCTAGAATCTCTTTGGTAGATAATTTTCTAAGCATATTTTTTTGGCTGAATTTAGGCAATCATTCTATTCCAAATAACCCTATCATTGGGCTCATTTTTTTTACTATGAGCCGGAAAAAACCCAGAAAAGCAGCACTTACTTTTATTTTCATCACCGTTGTAATTGATACCATCGGTCTTGGAATTATTATTCCGGTGATCCCGGCTCTAATCATGGAATTAACCGGTGAAGGTTTAGGAAAAGCAGCTATTTACGGTGGTTGGCTGATGTTTGTTTATGCCGGAATGCAGTTTCTCTTAGCACCGATTATTGGCGGACTGAGTGATCGTTTTGGTCGACGACCGGTATTATTACTGTCCCTTGCCGGATTTGGTATAGACTACATCATTACAGGATTTGCACCCAACATTTATTGGCTTTTTGGAGCCAGAATTTTAGCTGGAATTTTCGGAGCCTCACATACCACAGCAACTGCTTACATCGCCGATATCAGCGAGCCGGAGAAAAGAGCACAAAACTTTGGCCTAATTGGTGCTGCTTTTGGGATGGGATTTATATTAGGTCCTGTAATTGGAGGATTATTGGGTGAATATGGCGCACGAGTGCCGTTTTTTGCCTCAGCTGGTTTAGCATTTTTGAATTGTGCCTATGGATACTTCATCCTGCCTGAGTCCTTATCAGAAGAAAATCGTCGGCCATTTGAATGGAGGCGTGCTAATCCGTTGGGTTCACTACTTCAAATCAAGAAGTTTCCCGCAATATCCGGATTAGTAGTCATTTATTTTGTTTTATACTTATCGCATCATGCTACACAAAGCACCTGGACGTACTTCACTATGCTCCGGTTTGATTGGAATGAGGCTATGGTTGGCTTTTCGTTGGGAATAGTTGGAGTGTGTGTTGCCGTAGTTCAAGGTGGATTAACCCGGGTGTTTATTCCAAAATGGGGTGAGCAAAAATCGGTTTATATTGGTTTGATTTTCTACATCTTCGGGTTTCTTGGTTTTGCTTTTGTCCCAAGCGGTTGGATGCTTTTGGTAATGATTGCGCCATTTGCACTTGGTGGTTTTGCCGGACCTGCATTACAAGGCATCATTTCAAATGGAGTTCAGAATAATCAACAGGGAGAATTGCAAGGGGCCTTAACCAGTTTGATTAGCTTGTCCGCGATAATTGGTCCGCCAATGATGACAGGCCTATTTGGTTACTTTACCTCACAAAGTGCGCCGTTCATATTGCCGGGCGCTGCATTTATTGCAGGTTCTATTCTATGTGTGATTTCATTAGCCGGAGCTTATTGGGTGATGAGGAAATGGAAATTGCAAACTGCGAACTAGGGTTATTCTGCCAGAAAGATTAGAAAAACAGTTGGAAAGGCTGTATTTTCCGCTCTCAATTAAAGAAGCATTCCGACCTCGGCATGCTTCTTTTTATTTATATCAGCAACCGAACAGAAAAAGAGTATGAGTAAAGTTCAATATTTGTCGCAAGAAGGTTACGATAAGCTTGATGCAGAGCTAAAGGACTTGAAAACCAGGGGACGTCGTGAAGTGGCCGCAGACATTGCCGAAGCACGTGCAAAAGGAGATTTGAGTGAGAATGCCGAATATGATGCCGCGAAAGAAGCGCAAGGCCACATGGAAGATCGAATCACCAAATTGGAAGACATTCTTGCAAATGCTCGAATTATTGATGCGAAAGATCTGGATTTATCAAAAGTTCGTGTATTAACTAAGGTTACCATCTTAAACAAAAAGATGAATAAAGAGATGCAGTATACCTTAGTATCAGCGAACGAAGCAGATTTTAAGAAAGGAAAAATTAGTGTGGATTCACCCATAGGAAAAGCACTGCTGGGCCGTGAAGTGGGTGAAACTGTGGAAGTCAAAGTACCTGCTGGTATTTTACAACTTGAGATTAAGAAGATCGAAATATAAGCCACGATGAAAAAGCTCATCGATGTGTATGTGTACAAAATGAACTCCGGAATTCCGGAGTTTTTGCTATTACTACGTTCAAAAAAGAAAATTTACGCCAATCAGTGGCGCATGGTGGGCGGGAAAGTGGAAGCAAACGAAGCATCTTGGCAAGCTGCGCTTAGAGAACTAAAAGAAGAGTTAGATGTTTTTCCAGAAATCTTTTGGACAATTCCATCAGTAAATAGCTTTTATGAAGCATCTTCGGATCAAATTCATCACATACCGGCCTTTGCTGCCGAGCTGCCACCATCTGCATCCATTATTCTAGACGACGAGCACACCGAATACCGTTGGGTAAAGGCTGATGAAATTGATGCTATGATCGCATGGCCGGAACAAAAACGCCTGATACGACTAACAGATCAGTTGTTACGAAATCAACAAATACTACCCGAGTGGCACATCGAGCTTTAATTGCAATCATATTTTTTGTTGGCTTTGGGTCATTTTCAACCAATATAGAAGCTCAACCCTACGAGTTTGCCATTTACCCTGACGCTTGGTTCAACTCAACCGATGGCGTTCGGTTAGGGGCTCGTTTTTTAGGCGAAATGCAGGGCACATTTAAAGATGGTCCGCACAGAGTGGATGCCGGAATTTGGTTAGCAACCAAACTTCCGGAAAAACCTGTTAGTTATTATTTATCATACACAAATCCTATCCCTGCCATTAGCAGTTATATGAACGAAGGGAGTGTTCAACTGATTTCATCTGTTCGCACCGGGTATTCGGTTCATAAACTTCAAATAAATAAGCGCTGGCAGCGAGGTTTTCAGGAGTTGGATTATATTGAGGCTTCGATGTTTACCTCACGACAAGGCCATTTTGACGCCGAATATCAACCGTATCGATACTTGTGGCAACAAGGTTGGAGAACGATGATTGGAGCCAATATTAGGATTAGTGAAAAGTTTGATAGAAGTCAGTTTTTTGGGGATATCACCGTTCAAAGAAATGTTGATAATAATACCATAAATTATTCTACTGCAACGATTACACTAAATTATGTAATTAATTATTCAGGTGATTATAAAATCAGGCTCAGGAATTTTCTTGGGTTTACTTCTGATTTAGCAACTCCTGAATTTAAGTTTCTTTCCACAAATGGAGCTCCGGTAGAATGGCAATGGAATGCATTTTCAAGAGCCTCAGGAACGGTTCCTACTACCTGGCTGAATGATGGCTTTATTCACATTGAGGGAGGGGCTAATTTAAGAGGATATCAAGCTTACATGTCAGAGTTGTTAGCAACTATTGAAAATTCTCCTGGTGGGCAGTTTGAGTTTCCCTTGCATCATCAAAGTATCGCATTAAATGCAGAAATTGATTTTCCGAATCCTCTTCATAATAAATTAACAAACATCAAATATCTTGGTGACCTGATTGAGTTCAGAACGTATACATTTATTGATGTTAGTAGAGGTAAAGGCACCACTGTGCTTAGCGATCCAAATGTCGAAGTATTTCCGGCCGTAGTTCCACCAAAAGTTGAGAGTGTTTTTGAGTCGGAACAGTGGTTAGCGGATGCAGGACTCGGCTTTCAGTTTTCGATCAACATTCCTGATTATTTAGGTAAAGATCGAGGTATTTTTGTCCGATACGATCTACCATTATGGCTTTCATCAACAATGAATAACGAAAGCAATTTTAAATTTAGAAACGTAATTGGCTTCGGTGCCATTTTCAATTTTTAGTCATGAAGATTTTTGTCATAAACTGCGGTAGTTCATCTATTAAGTATCAATTAATAGACACAGAGAACAGAGAGACTCTTTGTAAAGGATTAGTAGAACGGATAGGAGCAGTAACCTCCATTATAAAGCAAGAGTTTAAGGGTGAGAAACCCATCAAAAAATCAATCGCTCTTGAAAACCATGCAGCAGCCCTAAAAACTATCATGGAACTTCTAATTGCTGCAGATAACGATTATTTGCATTCACTGGATGAAATTGAAGCGGTTGGCCACCGAGTGGTGCATGGTGGGGAAACATTCAAAGACTCGGTACTTATTGATGAAGACGTAGAAGAGGCAATACAAGCTGCATTCGATATCGCTCCGCTTCACAATCCTCCAAACTTACAGGGCATCAGAGCAGCGAAAAAACATTTGCCGAATGTACCTCACGTAGCGGTATTTGATACGGCTTTTCATCATTCCATCCCTCAGCATGCGTTTTTGTACGGCATCCCAAACCGTTTATACCGCAGGTATAAAATCCGACGATACGGTTTTCACGGGACAAGTCATTATTATGTAAGCCGGCAGTATTACAAACTCGCTGAGAAGAAAAAAGATGGCACTAAAATAATTACCTGTCATTTAGGTAATGGTGGATCTATTACAGCCATCAAAGACGGACTTTCCATCGATACCAGTATGGGATTTACCCCATTAGAAGGTTTGGTGATGGGAACGCGAAGTGGTGATATCGATCCATCGATCATGTTTTATTTAATTGAAAAAGAAGAGCTTTCGCTGGCTAATGTTCATGCTCTCCTTAATAAGCATTCCGGTTTGCTTGGCCTAAGTGGATATGCGGGCGATATGCGAGATCTACTTGAAGAAGCCGAAAATGGCGATCGACGTTGCCAGGAAGCTATCGACGTTTTTTGCTACCGAGCTAAAAAATATATCGGCGCCTATATTGCGGCAATGAATGGGGTGGATGCAATTATTTTTACCGGTGGTATTGGAGAGAATTCAGCAAAAATTCGCGAGTTAATCCTCAAAGACATGCAATATGCAGGTGTTAAGCTAGATGCAGATCGAAATGCTGATCGAGGTAATACTGTAATTTCAACGGATGATTCTCAGGTAGAAGTGATGGTAATTCCTACCAATGAGGAATTAGTAATTGCCATAGATTCTGCTAAAATTGCGCTGGCATCGAAACAAACACCCTGGGCATGATCCGACTTCGGAACATTTTGATTCTATTTTTATTGATTGGTTCTGCTTGCTCCAGTTCAAAATGGGTAGTTGAGAATCAATATGAGATTGATCGTAATGATTTTGAATTACTTTCTTCCGATCAGTTTTTAACCCGAGTTGGCTCAGTTTCACCTCAGAATCCGGTGATTCAATTCGAAATAAAATCAGCCAATACCTTCGAGTATACGCAAAGAGTACGAACAGATCGATACATACAACGCTATCGGCCTAGTTTTAAATCGGTATTACTTGGATTAGGCGGTGCTTCGCTTGCTACTTCTGCCGCTTTGCTTATCGATCAACCAAAATCGACTCAACAAGCACTTTTTGGTACAGCTGCATTGGTATCATTAGCATCTTTCCTCAATATGAATCCTACCGGAAATCCAACTCCAACAGGCGAAGTTCGATTACTTCGGAGAACAGGTTCTGTTACAGAAACGGATACCGTGAGTGCATCCCCTGATCTATCCACCGATATATCCTATACAATGTACCACGATGGAGAAATCGTAGCTTTTGGCGATGATCTCGAATATAGAAACAGTCGGTTTACCATAAATTTGCTGGAAAGTTTTAATCCGGAAGAATCCGAGTATCAGGATGATGATGTAATTACGGTTGAAATCTATTTTAACGAGGATATTTACGTAAACACCGTTCCCATTTCATCGTTTTTAGAGCAGTTTGTTGTTATTGATACCGAAGTTACTGCTTTACGTGATGAGCCTGTATTGGAATCGAGAACCATATTAACGGATCTGGCGCAGGGAAGTCAGCTAAGATTCGTGGAAGAAGACAATTTATGGTACAAAGTATTGTTTGGTATCTCTGAAACCTATGTTTCTAAGTCAGATGCTTACTTAATTTGGCGTCCAACAGAATTCGCATCACAACTTTCAATTGTTACGGTACCCAATATTCCATTTGGAAATATCGATGTTGAATCGGATATCCCCACACATGTCGATCAAAATGAACGAAGCTACGGCTTTGTACTTGCCAACAGAGAATATCAAGGTGAATTATCTGAACGAAATTATGCCGAGCGTGATGCTCAGTTAATGTCGGCTTACCTAGAGAATGCATTTTCTTTTCGTAGCGGAAACATCAGAACCGTTACCAATGTCGAGAATCAACAGCAACTTGTATTGGCTTACAATCGATTAGCCAACGACATGCGTGGTGATCAAAAACATCTGGTAGTTTATGTTTCTGGATATGTAACATCAGGAGAAAGTAGCGAAATGCTGCTTTATGGCACTGGCGGCAGCACCTCGAGCATGATCAATCTTAATTCCTTTTTTAGCGGGATTTCTCGATTACTTGTTGAAGAACTAATCATTTTGCTCGATATCGATAACATTGATGATCAGGACCAGATTCTTATCGAACCGCTTGCTAATCAAATACTAGAGAATAATCCCAACAGTGCAATTATCGTTAGTTCGTCCGAAACTCAACGATCAAGAAATTACTCACGTAGCGGGGGGGAACAAAAACGACACAGTATCTTTAGTTACTTTATTGCAGATGCTATAAAGCAAGGTGCAACTACGGTTTCTGAAATAGTAAATCATTTACAACGAAATGTTGATTACACCAGCCGAAGGTTACACAATCAACCGCAACATATACTGTTTTTTGGTGAATCCGGAATCAGTTTGATTGAATAATGACTGGTTTCTTTTACATCATTGCAAGTGTAATTTGCTCTATTGCAATCGCTCATTTACTGAAACTTGCTCGAAATAAAGAGCTGTCTATTGTACCTATACTTACAGTAAACTATGCCGTAGCCAGCTTAATCAGTGGGTTTCAAATAGAGCATTTAGATGTAATTACTGATGCCGCTCCTGCAACATTGGTTTTTGCTCTTTTCACGGGCGCACTGTTTATCATAAATTTTTTCCTGTACAGCTTTTCATTGCACAAAAATGGGGTTGGGGTAAGTGTAGCAGCTATGCGTTTATCGTTGGTATTACCTGTTTTAGTGAGCTTATTTTGGTATAAAGAGTTTTTAAACTCAGTGAATTATTTGGGGATTTTTATCGTGTTTGTGGCACTGGTTCTGTTGTTGCCGAAATCACAAAAATCGAATACCAATAGAGTGTTTTCGTATTCTTTATTACTTCTCTTTTTCTTGAATGGACTCGTAGATGTGCTTTTAAAAATTTACGATCGCGAGTTTACTTCGGCCTTACCAAAAGAGGCTTTTTTAGCTTTGATATTTAGTAGCGCCTTTATTTTGGGACTTTCATACATGGCGTTAAAAGGGAGAGTTAAGTTTTCGAGAAAACATTTATTTTATGGTGTTCTTGTTGGAATTGTGAACCTCTATTCGTCCTATTTTATCTTACTCGCCCTCGAAATGCTGGAAGGGGCTTTGGTATTTTCATTAACAAATATTCTGAATGTATTGTTAGGCACTCTTCTGGGTATTTTTTATTGGAAAGACCTACTTTCTCGTACCCAAATTTTTGGGTTAATCGCAGCTATAATCGCAATCATTTTACTCATCATCTAGTATGAACATCATAGAGAGCATTCGAAAAAGAGCATCTGAAAAAAAAGCTATCATTGTATTCCCCAGATCCAGCGATCCAAGGGTGGTTCAAGCAGCAGAATTTCTAGCTGATCATCAACTTTGCACTCCTGTACTTCTAAGTAATAACAATGAGGTGAATACAAAGCTCGATATACTGAATATCGACACGCACCCAAAATTGAGTGTTTACGCGCAATCTTTTTTTGAAAAAAGGAAGCACAAAGGAATTACGCTCGCCCAAGCCACTGAACAAGTAAAAGATCCTCTCTTTTTTGCGGCGTCCATGCTTGCAGCAGGTGATGCAGATGGAGCTGTGGCCGGATCAATATCAACAACCGGCGATGTACTCAGGGCAGCTATACAAACAATTGGGCTAAAACAAGGCTCAAATGTAGTATCATCTACCTTTTTGATGAGTTTCGAAGATGGCAGAGTATTTACTTATGGAGATTGTGCTGTTGTGCCTTATCCTACTCAAGAACAATTGGCAACTATTGCAACCGATTCCGCCGAGACTCACCGAGCATTAACAGGAGATCCAGCAAAAGTTGCTATGTTATCATTTTCATCAAAAGGAAGTGCAAATCATGAACGAGTAGACTTGGTTAGAGAAGCACTCGAAATTGCCAAAACCAACGCGCCAACTCTAGATATTGATGGCGAACTTCAGTTCGATGCAGCATTAATTGAGCGTATTGGTCAGCAAAAGGCCTCAGGCTCCCCCGTAGCAGGAAAAGCAAATGTGTTCATTTTCCCTAATTTGGATGCTGGAAATATCGGGTATAAAATTACCGAACGTCTAGCAGGAGCCACCGCAACCGGACCGGTAATTCAAGGTTTAGCAAAACCAATGATGGATTTATCGCGAGGATGCTCTTGGGAAGACATCGTGAATACCGCATGTGTGGCTGCTTTATTGTCTTGATATAGATGGAATATCACATTTCGCATCCTTTAAAAACGAACTCTGAATCTAAAGAAATTAACCTACCTGAAAATCGAGCGTTAGTTATGAAAAAACTATATCCCTTAAAATTCACTCCCATCATAAAAAACAAAATTTGGGGTGGCCAAAAGCTTGAATCCGTTTTGGATAAACCAACTGGTGGATCGAAAACGGCGGGTGAATCCTGGGAAATATCAGGAGTAGAAGGAAACATTTCGATTGTTTCTGAAGGTGCTTTGAAAGGAAAGTCCTTAGTAGAACTGATTGATGAATATAGAGGCGATTTGATCGGTGAATCCGTATTTGAACGATTTGGTAATAAATTCCCGCTGTTAATTAAATTTATTGATGCCAATGATGATCTAAGTATTCAAGTGCATCCTGATGACAAGCTTGCAGGAAAACGTCACAATTCGTTCGGTAAAACTGAAATGTGGTATGTGGTATCTGCCGATGAAGGAGCTACACTAATTTCCGGGTTTAATAAAGAAACATCTAAAGACGAATACCTTTCGTATTTCGATGCCGGAAAGCTCATCGATTTACTAAACAGGGAAGAGGTTAACAACGATGATGTTTTCTTTCTTCCAGCAGGGCGAGTTCATACGATTGGAAAGGGATTATTGATTGCCGAGATTCAACAAACCTCGGATATTACATACCGCATTTATGACTTCGATCGCGTGGATGAAAATGGAGTTGGCAGAGAGTTACATATTGAAGAAGCTGTAGATGCTATTGATTATAATTTCTACGATGAATACAAAACGATGTATGACAAAAACGCATCCGACACCGAAATTGGGAACTGTCAGTATTTTGTAACTCGTAGACTCACTACAAAAGAGAAACTCACTCGCGATTACGGTAACTTTGATTCCTGCGTAATCTTAATGTGTTTACAGGGTAATGGGTTGCTTCGTTTCGAAGGTGGGGAAATAGAATACCAGCTTGGCGATTCCATCTTAGTACCAAATGCGCTTTCCGGTGTTGAAATCGAGCCAAATTCAGAATCTAAATTGTTAGAAGTGAGGATTCCAGAGAACTAAGCTATGCCATACGTAAATGTTAAAATCACCAAAGACGGTGTTACGAAATTACAGAAGCAGCAAATTGTTGAAGACATCACACAATCGCTGGTGAATAGGTTGGGTAAAAAACCTGAACACATACACATTGTGATTGATGAAGTTGAAGTCGAAAATTGGGGATTTGCCGGGATGTTGACCTCCGAATACCGATCAGCGCCAAAATCAGACAGCAAAAAGCTGTAAATAAATACTTTTCTATTCCGCTGATAAGATTTCTCAATTAGTTCTGAGACAGCGATTTATTATCTTTGGACAGTGTCTAAATAAGAGTTTTATGTCTGAACGCCACGCATTAAATGGCGGTTAGAAATTGTAAGTAATTAACGACAAATAAAGATTACATGAGCGAAGAGGTTAAAGCATTAGAATCAATGATCGGTGAAGAATATAAGTATGGCTTCACAACCGACGTTGAATACGAAGATTTCCCTAAAGGTATTAGTGAGGAAATTGTTCGTGAATTATCAAAAAGAAAAAATGAACCGGAGTGGATGACTGACTTCCGTGTGAAGGCATATCATGCGTGGAAAGAAATGGAAGAACCAACTTGGTTCAATGCTACGTACAAAAAGCCCGATTACGAAAATCTACTTTATTATTCAGCTCCGAAGAAAAAGCCCCAATTGGATAGTATGGATGATGTAGATCCGAACATCCGCGAGACTTATGAAAAATTGGGTATTCCTCTTGAAGAGCAAAAAATGCTTGCAGGTGTTGCAGTTGATGCTGTTTTTGATAGTGTTTCTGTCTTTACCTCATTCAAAGAGAAACTTGCAGAAGCAGGTGTAATATTTTGCTCGATGAGTGAAGCTATTCAAGATCATCCTGAGTTGGTGAAGAAGTACATGGCTTCGGTTGTTCCGGTGCGTGATAATTATTTTTCAGCATTAAACTCTGCAGTATTTTCTGACGGATCATTTTGCTACATCCCTAAGAATACTAAATGTCCGATGGAACTAAGTACCTATTTTCGTATCAATAATATGGAATCGGGACAGTTCGAGAGAACATTAATCGTAGCAGAAGAAGGCTCAAGTGTTAGTTATTTGGAAGGTTGTACTGCGCCCATGTACGACGAGAATCAATTACATGCTGCTGTTGTTGAATTAGTGGCCTTAGATAATGCCGATATCAAATACTCGACCATTCAAAACTGGTATTCCGGTGATGAAAATGGAAAAGGTGGTATCTACAATTTTGTGACCAAACGCGGTATTTGTAAAGGTAGAAATTCAAAAATCAGCTGGACTCAACTAGAAACCGGTTCTGCTGTAACGTTGAAATACCCGAGCGTTATTCTGCAAGGTGATAATTCCATTGGCGAATTTTATTCGGTGGCAGTTACTACTAAAATGCAGCAAGCTGATACCGGTACTAAAATGATTCACTTAGGCAAAAACACCAAAAGTACCATCATATCAAAAGGTATTTCTGCCGGACGTTCACAAAATAGTTACCGAGGCGAAGTTAAAATCGGTAAGAAAGCACATGGCTCAAAAAATTACTCAGTGTGTGACTCTATGTTGATTGGGCAAGAGTGTGGCGCTCATACTTTCCCATACATCTCGAGTGAGAATCCAAGTAGTAGTGTGGAGCATGAGGCAACTACATCGCGCGTTGGTGAAGAACAAATCTTTTATTTGATGCAACGTGGTATTAGTGAGCAAGATGCAATCTCGATGATCATCAACGGATTTGTAAAAGATGTATTAAAAGAGCTTCCGCTTGAATTTGCTGTGGAAGCTAACAAACTCCTTGACGTGAAATTAGAAGGTAGTGTAGGATAAATCTACATGCCGGTAATTAGGTCATTCGTAGCAAATTGAAGAATCATTTGTGGTTCTCGAAGCACAAAATGACCTCGCAAAACGAATTTAAATAAACAAAAAAGCAAAAAATCAGAACTGTGTTAGAGATCAAAAATTTACACGCCGTAGTTGAAGGCGAAGACATCGAAATTCTCAAAGGCGTTAATTTGAAAGTAAACGCCGGTGAAATCCATGCAATCATGGGACCAAACGGAAGTGGTAAAAGTACCCTTTCAAAAGTGGTATCAGGTCATCCCGAATATGAAGTAACAGAAGGTGAGATTCTATTTAATGGCGAAGATATTACAGAACTTGATGCCGATGAGCGAGCTCATTTGGGATTGTTCTTAGCATTTCAATACCCGGTTGAAGTTCCAGGAATTACTAATCGAACACTACTACGCGAAGCTTACAACACCATTGCTCGTGCGAACGACCGGGAAGAATTAGATCCTCTCGAGTTCGAAGATTATATCGAAAGTAAATTGGATGTAATCGATATGAAGGATGAGTTTCTGAATCGATCTATCAACACTGGTTTTTCTGGTGGAGAGAAAAAGAAAAACGAGATTTTTCAAATGGCCGTTTTAAATCCTGTTTTATCATTTTTAGATGAAACTGACTCAGGATTGGACATTGATGCACTTAAAGTAGTTTCAGATGGCGTAAACAAAATTGCGAACGATGAAAATGCTATCGTTATGATTACGCATTATCAGCGATTACTAAATTATATCAAGCCTGATTTCGTGCACGTAATGATGGATGGTAAAATCATCAAGTCGGGCGATATCAGCCTTGCAGAAGAATTAGAAGCAAACGGCTACGACAAAATGGAAAAGGAATTAGCACTAAATGGTGAGGCTCAGTAATGAGTGAAGTAATTCAAAAAGACACTATGCTTTCTTACATCAATGGTGAAATACAAAGCAATGCCAATTCGGTAGCTATTCGAGCCATTAATGTTCGTGGGAAAGATGCGTTGGAAAACACTCCATTTCCAACCCGAAAAGACGAAGATTGGAGATTTATTGATCTAAATGCTATCAAGAAAAACCGATTTACTTCTGTTTCATATGCAAATGCAGCCGAAGTCGGTGATATCTCGAAGCATTATTTGCCGGAAGCACTAAATACTCGCTTGGTATTTGTGAATGGAATCTACAACGAAGAACTATCTTCGATCAGCGATTTACCCAACCACGTAATTGTGGGGAATATGAGCGAATATGGTGATCACGATGCGGTAAAAGAGCATTTAGGAACCATCACCAATTATGATGATGATGCATTTGCTCCCTTTAATGATGCCGCATTCGAGGATGCAGCTTTTATTTATCTACCGGAAGAAACTTCAGTAGAAGCGCCAATTCATATTCTTAACCTCTTTACGGATGCTGAGAAAGCTTTCTACGCAACGCCTCGACTTCTTTTTGTAGGGGAGATGTACTCAAAAGCAACTATTATTGAGGAACACATTGGCTTAGCAAACAACGTTTACCTGAATGTTCCTGTTACTGAATTCCGTTTATTTGCAGGTGCGCATGTACATCACGCCAGAATCCAGCGCGATTCGAAGCAAGCAGCTCATGTTTCACGCCCAATTGCGATGATCGACCGAAATGCAGAGTATCATTCATACACTATTTGTTTGGGTGCAAAACTGTTCAGAAACGATCCCCGCGTTATCCAAAACGCAGAAGAAGTTGATTTCACCGTTGATGGTCTGGTACTTATTGATGGAGATCAAATCGCTGATACTCATTCAATTATGGATCACCGATATGCACATGGAAATAGCCATCAGTTGCACAAAGTAGTAGTAAACGATAATGCACATTCGATTTTCAACGGAAAGATTTTTGTAGCGAAGGATGCTCAGAAAATCGACTCTTTCCAGGAAAACCGAAACCTATTGCTTTCTGATGATGGTAAAGTGAACACTAAGCCTCAATTAGAGATTTTTGCAGACGATGTTCGCTGTTCGCATGGCGCAACTATCGGTCATTTAAATGATGAGGAAGTTTTCTATCTACATTCACGTGGACTAACAGAACAAAAGTCACGCGAATTATTAGTGTACGCATTTGCACTAGAAAGTGTGGAAAGCATGGAAGTTGAATCGGTAGAAAAACTACTTCTCGACGAGGTAATTAAATATACAACCAGAGACTAGTTAGTTAATTGTTATTCGTTATTAGTTCAAACGATTAACAATTAACGAATAACAACATATATGGCAGAGACTTTAAAAAATATCGAGACCAAAATTGATTGGGAAACAATCAGAAACCAATTCCCGGTACTTCAGCAAGAAGTAAATGGAAAATCATTGGTGTATCTCGATAATGGAGCTTCAAGCCAAATGCCGCAATCTGTGATTGATCGCTTGAATGCATATCACTCCAACGAACATGCCAATGTGCATCGCGGTATTCATTCACTCAGTCAAAAAGCTACCGACGCCTACGAGGCAACACGTACCAAAGTAAAAGACTTCATCAATGCGAGTTCATTGGAAGAAGTAATTTTTACAACCGGTACTACTGATTCTATTAATCTTGTTGCAAGTAGTTATGGTAGAACTTTCCTGAAAGAAGGTGATGAAATCATTGTTTCCCAAATGGAACATCATGCGAATATTGTTCCTTGGCAGATGGTTGCTGAGCAAACCGGAGCCGTTCTTAAAGTGATTCCGATGGATGAGAAAGGCAACTTGATGATAGATGCTTTCCATGCTTTACTTTCAGAAAAAACGGCTATTGTAGCGTTGATTCATGTCTCAAATGCTTTGGGAACCATTAATCCTGTGGAAGAAATCATCGAAGCAGCACATTCTAAACATGCCGTTGTTTTGATCGATGGAGCACAATCTGTACCTCATACAAAAGTGGATGTACAGGCTTTAAATGCTGATTTCTATACATTCTCTGCACATAAAATGTGCGGACCAACCGGTTTCGGCGTTTTGTACGGTAAAAAAGAATTACTGAATATAATGCCACCATACCGAGGCGGAGGGGATATGATCGACAAAGTGACCTTTGAAAAAACCACTTATAACGATCTGCCACACAAATTCGAAGCTGGAACTCCGCCCATAGCTGCAGGCATTGGTTTAGGCGCCGCTATCGATTTCTTAAACGAAATTGGAATGGAAAATATCGCGGCACGTGAAGCTGAACTATTAGATTACGCAACGAAAAAATTGTCTGAAATTGATGGTTTTCGATTTGTGGGTGAAGCTAAACATAAAGCTAGTGTAATTTCCTTTTTGCTGGATGGTATTCATCCAACCGATGCCGGAACTATTATGGATAAAGAAGGAATCGCTGTTCGTACCGGTCACCACTGTGCCCAACCGGTTATGGATTATTATAAAATACCGGGCACATTGCGAGCTTCCATTTCATTTTACAATAATGAAGCCGATATTGATCGCCTCGTAGACGCAATTATTTATACAAAAGAATTTTTCGCATAAACAGATAGAAAGATGGCTAAAATTAAAGAGATAGAACGTACACCCAATCCCGATGCAATGCGTTTTGTGTTAGCAGAACCGCTCACAAATGGCGTTACTCGCTCATTCGAAAACAGCGTTGAAGCTGAAAATGATGAGTTAGCAAAAGCGTTATTTGCTATTGAAAACGTGATTAACGTTTATTATGTGGATAAATATATTACAGTTACCCAAGATGGAAAAGCTGTTTGGTCAGAGTTACTTCGTAAACTCGCTCCACCAATTCGCGAAGCAAAACCACAATTAGATTTAGAAGCCGATGACGCCGTTCACGTAAGCGAAGAAGCTGCAAATTCGGATGATCCTCGACTCCAAGAAATTAACCGAATGCTTGACGAACAAGTACGTCCGTATTTATTGGCTGATGGTGGTGGATTGAAAGTATTGAGTTTAGACGACAATCGATTGAAAGTTCACTATCAAGGTGCTTGTGGAACTTGTCCTACAGCAACTACAGGTACTTTATATGCCATCGAAAGTATGGTGAAAAGAATCGATCCGGAAATTCAAGTAATTTCAGTTTAAATAAAATCAACGATGGGCGAGATTACCATTAGTGAACGCGCTTATCAACGAATAGAAGAGATTCGTAGTGAGCAAAATATACCAAACGATGCCTATCTCAAAGTGGGCGTTGTTTCTGGTGGTTGCTCGGGATTAACCTACAATCTCGATTTTGCTTCTGACGCACAGCCTGGCGATAACGATCAAGTATTCGAATTAAACGGACTGAAAGTATTCGTGGATATGCGCAGTTTCCTTTATTTGGCAGGAACGGAGCTCGATTTCACCGATGGACTCGAAGGGCAAGGATTTCATTTTCATAATCCAAATGCCAGTCGCACTTGTTCGTGTGGGGAAAGCTTTAGTGTTTGACATTTAGGTCATCCTGAGGATACTTCCGAAGGATCTGAACGGATAAAGGAATCGATTTTAATCTTAGTAAAAGACGAAAATCAACGTTGATATAATAATAGTCTTATAAATTGAGAGCAGCATTAATCCGTCTAGGTTCATCGCTTTCGCTCTGAATGACTCTTTTAAAATAACGACCAAACTGTAAAGCATGTCCGAAACAATCATCAACAAAGTAAAAGCGAATACCAAGCTGATCACCCTTGATTTGGCTAAGCTTTTTCATGATGAAAAACCCATCGCTGACCTGGATATTAAACAGTTTCTGCATATGGAATTACTCCTCAAAGAAGCTGATTTCAGAGCTCATCTTATTGAGTTTGATTGGTCGCAGTTCGAGGGAAAATATTTGTCGGTATTTTGTTCTACCGATGCCATCATTGCACCTTGGGCTTGGATGTTGATTACAACTCATGCTTCAGAGTTTGCCAAAGAAGTTTTTCATCTCACAAAGTATGAGGTAACCTACGAACTTTACCGCAGAAGGGTGGATAATCACGAGTGGAGCCAATATCAGGACAAATTTATTCTGCTAAAAGGCTGTGGAGATATCCACGTACCTGATTCAATCTATTTATTGGTCACCAACAAGTTACAGGGAGTAGCAAAAAAGATTATGTACGGCGAAGCGTGTAGTTTTGTGCCGGTTGCTTCTCGTTAATTGTTAATCGTTACTAGTATAAATGAAAACACTACTAACAGGCTCTTCTCGCGGAATAGGAAAGGCAATTTGTAATTCGTTACTCGTTAATGGTTATTCGGTGATCGGCACCTCAACCAAACCGATTAACGATTATACGAATAACGAATACCGCCATATAGCCTGTGACTTATCTAAACCAGATGAAGTTCAGAAACTGAAGCAAATCTTCTTCGAAGACTCCATTCCTGAGGTATTAATAAACAATGCAGGGATGTTTCGGGATGCGGATTTTGAGATATCTGATGAGGAATGGCTCGAAACGTGGGACATCACCCAACAAGTAAACCTGCGATCCGCAGCTTTGTTATGTAAATGGGCAATAAATGCGTGGACAGAAAAAAGAATCGAAGGGAGAATCATCAATATTTCGAGTAGAGCAGGTATGCGTGGCGATACTCAGGAATATGCGGCATATTCTGCCAGCAAAGCAGGTATGATCGGACTTACCAAAAGTATCGCACGAAGTATGGGTAAGAAAGGAATTACAGCCTATACCATCGCTCCCGGATTTGTGGAGACCGACATGGCTCGTGAATCTATTGAAGTTTATGGAGCCGAATATTTAACTCAAGGACTAGCATTAAATGAAATCGCTCCACCCGAAGAAATTGCAAATTTGGTGCTTTTACTTGCCCAAGGTAAACTAAAACACTCTACCGGACAGACATTCCATATCAATTCGGGCAGTTATTTGATCTAAATTATTGAACAGTGGAATTTGTTTGGATTTTGATTCTTGGAATTTGATTTTTAAGTCATGTCACATATTTCCACACGCAAAAAAGACCACGTTGATCTAACTATTACTGATCAAACCCAATACGGCATTTCAACCGGATTCGATCGATATTACTTCAATCATAACGCACTTCCCGAAGTAAACTTCGATGAAATTTCTACGCAAGCAAGTTTACTCGGAAGAAGCTTTTCTTTTCCGTTGATGATTTCTTCTATGACAGGCGGCTATTCCGATGCAGGCCCTGTAAATGCAATTATTGCAGAGTTTTGTGAAGAACATGACCTTCCGTTCGGTGTAGGGAGTCAACGCGCCATGTTGGTTGACGAAACTCAAATCGAGTCTTTTGCGGTAGCTAGAAAAAAAGCCCCGAATGCTTTTATCGCCGGTAATATTGGTGGAGCGCAGCTTATTGGCGGACTAGATAAAAGTGAGTTAAAACTCATCATCGATACCATTCAAGCCGATGCAATGATTGTGCATCTTAATCCGCTGCAAGAAATGATGCAACCCGAGGGCGATCGCAATTTTAAAGGGGTGTTAAGTGGTATTGAACAATTGGTAAAAGACGCATCAATTCCGGTAATTGCAAAGGAGACAGGAGCAGGGATTTCATCCTACACAGCAAAACGTTTATTGAATGCAGGTGTTCAAGCCATTGATGTAGCCGGGGCAGGTGGGACAAGCTGGGCAAAGGTTGAAAATCAACGAGAGGATAATGAGATAGCAAATTTCGAATTTGATGATTGGGGCGTTCCTACTACCGTTTGTTTACAGCAAATTTCAGCATTGCAATGGGAGCGAAGTTTTGAGCTTATCGCTTCCGGTGGGATTCGTTCGGCAAGCGACATTGCTAAGTCTTTGTGTCTGGGAGCTACTTTTTCGGCAACGGCTCAACCTATTATCAAAGCCATAAAAAAAGGCGGTGCGAAACAATTAGAAACCTATTTTGAGCATCTAAAACACACTTTTAAAACACTCATGTTATTGCTTGGGTGTTCATCCATTCAAGAAATGAATCGATCGCTATTAATTGAGAAATAAATACTCAATACGTTAATATTATCAGTATCTTTAAAGCTGTTCTAAAGTATATATCGTTTGAAAAACCAAGATTTAAGAAGCCAGCTTTTACATCAGATAGAAGAGAAAATTCAGCGCATTGAATTTTCTAATGAACCCGCAAGTTTATACCAACCATATAAATACACTATGGATGGTGGTGGTAAACGTATACGCCCTTTGTTAACGATGCTTGCTGCTGGAATGTGTGGTGGATCGGTAGAAGCTTCGGTTCCGGCCGCTCTGGCAGTAGAAGTGCTCCATAATTTTACCTTGGTTCATGATGATATCATGGATTCGGCCGATACACGAAGAGGCAGACCAAGCGTGTTTAAAAAGTGGGACGAAAATGTAGCCATTTTATCCGGCGATTTGATGTTTGCCGATGCCATGCGCTTCTTGCATCCTTATGGCGCTGATGAAAATTACTCCAAACAAGAGTATTTCGATTTAAACTCTACCTTTTTGAACGCGATCGTTACTGTGTGCGAAGGTCAGGCCTTTGATATGGAGTTTGTAAATAGAGAGGATGTCACCCTTGACGAATACATTCGCATGATCAGTGGTAAGACAGCAGCTCTTCTTGCAGCTTCGCTTAAAATGGGTGGAATTACTGCACATGCCACCACTGTACAGAAGGATGCATTATTTCAACTTGGTATGGAAATGGGGATTGCTTTTCAAATTCAAGATGACCTTTTAGACGCCACAGCTGATCCTGAGAAATTTGGTAAACGTCCAGGAGGAGATATTTTCGAAGGCAAGAAAACATATCTCACTATACTTGCGTTAGAACGAGCGAATGAGGAACAATCAAACATCATTACTTCTACTTTAGAGGCTTCAAATCCAGATGAAAAAAAGGTGGATGAAGTTCTTTCAATTATGAAAGAATTGAATGTGATGAATGATGTGGCCGAAATCTTACAAAATTACTATTCACATACTTATCAATTACTTGAACAATTTGAAGAAAACGAGTACAAGAAAGAACTCGAAAATCTGCTTATCTTCTTACAAAATCGTGATCACTAAAGAGTTTACATCATCTACTATGCGCTATTTATCTATCGCACTATTATCGCTAATCGTACTAACAGGCGCATGCCGAAACAAAGATCTTATTCGTCCGGGAGACCCTTTAAATGTTGCTTACGATAAATCTCTAGCACTTTATGAAGCAGGTAAATACGACGATGCTGCTTATGGCTTCGATTTAGTTACCAGAATGGGTAGGGGGACAAACTTCTCGAAAGATGCGCAGTTTTACCTTGCTGAAAGTTATTACAATGATAATCAGTACATACTAGCGGCCTCAGAATATCAGCGATTTATCAGTTACTATCCGCGTGATGAAAAAAGACAGGAAGTGGAGTATAAACTAGCCATGTGTTATTACCAACAATCTCCCCGATATCGCTTGGACCAAACCCCAACTCGAAGAGCTATTGAATTATTTCAACTTTTCAACACAAAATACCCTGATAGTGAGTTGGTAGTAGAATCTGCCGAAAGAATCGATGAATTACGTAATAAACTAGCACGCAAAGCTTATGAAGCCGGTGAGTTTTACTTGCGAACCGACCGCTATCTAGCTTCAACCATTTATTTTGATCAGGTGATCGACCAGTATCCTGAATCTATTTGGGCTGAACGCGCTCTTCTGAAACAAATTGAAACCTATATTGTTTATGCAGACAACAGTATAGAATCGAAGCAAGCTGAGCGATATAACAACGCTATATCCAATTACGAAAAATACTTACAGCTCTTTCCTCAAAGTAATAATCGAGCAGAAGCAGAAGCGCTTTATCTGGAAGCAGTGGATAAGTTAGCAGATGTTGATCCAACCGCTACCGGAGACTCTATTGGTAGCAACTAATGGCTAATCGAATAGGATTGTTAGGTGGAACCTTCGATCCCGTTCATAACGGCCATATTTCAATTTTCAGATCATTTACTGAATCTGATCTCATCGATCAATTGTGGGTTCTTTTAACACCCGATCCGCCTCACAAAGCAGATAAGAATCATGCGAAGTATAGCAATCGGATAGCGATGCTGCATCTTGCTATTGAGGATTTGAGTGCGGTATCTATTTCTACCATCGAGCAAGAACTGCCTAAACCTTCCTACACCATCCAAACGATTCGGGCTTTAAAAGATAAACATCCAGATTTCGATTTTAGTTATTGCTTGGGTGGCGATAGCTTGCAGAACTTTCATTTATGGAAAAACTATGACCAAATATTGAACGAAGTTGATCTGTTAGTAGCAGAGCGACCGGAATTTCATCATCAAAATGTTTCTGAATCCATACTCAAAAAAACCTCGTTCATTGCTCATCAACCGGTTTCTGTGTCGTCTTCATTAATCCGAGAACGATTAAATGAAGGAAAATCAATTTCTGATTTGGTTCCTCAACAAGTGGAAGACTATATTCTCTCCGAAAAATTATACTTCCAGTAATTTCAGCTCATGAGCATATCAAGACGCCAATCTATTCAGCTATTAGGGACAACTATAGTGGGGATTCCATCCATCATTCATGGTTTATCAAAATCAGAGAATCTTTCTAAACGACACGTAATCCCAAAAGCATTACCAAAAAACGCAACTCTCGGATTAGTGGCTCCAGCCAGCCCAATTTATTCGAAAACTGAATTTGATCAGATGATTGTCGATCTAAACGACTTAGGCTATAACTTAGTTTTAGGCAATCATGTAGATGATCGTTACGGATATTTGGCAGGCAAAGATGAAGATAGAGTGGAAGATCTACATCAAATGTTCAGCAATCCTGCAATTGATGGAATCTTATGTATAAGAGGAGGTTATGGAAGTAATCGAATTCTAGAATTAATTGATTTCAATTTGATTGCAGCCAATCCAAAACCCTTTATTGGCTTCAGTGACATCACCAGCTTACACATGGCCATTTATAAAAATACGGGCTTAATTACTTTTCATGGACCGGTTGGGAAATCCAGTTGGCCGGAGTACACAAGAAATTCTTGGGTAGATGTGCTGCAAGATGCGAAAAATCCTCTTTATGAAATCCCATCAGAACAGAAAGATGCTGCATACACCATCAATTCAGGGAAATCTACCGGTATTTTACTCGGTGGAAATTTAACGGTTCTTACTTCCTTGTTGGGTTCCGATTATTTACCGTCCTTCGACAATGCCATTCTGTTTTTGGAGGATGTGGGGGAGGATATTTATCGCGTGGATCGGATGTTTTCTCAGCTTAAACTCTCTGGTATCCTAAATAAAATAAATGGTTTAGCTTTTGGTAAGTGTACTAATTGTGATGAATCAGCGAATGGATTGAGTTTACAGCAAGTATTTGATGACTATTTATCAGACTTAGAGATACCAGCTTTTTATGGAGCTATGATAAGTCATGAGGAACTTAATCTAACGATTCCCGTTGGAGTACAGGCTACCATCGATGGAGATGCAAAAACCATTGAATTACTTGAGCCTGGTACACTCAAATAAGTAGAACTTCATTTTAACGGCTATTCTTTGGGACGGATTTTTTATTTCACGTGGTTAAGCATACTTGCAGGGTGCATAGCAACCGGTTTTAGTGCGCAAAGTATTGCTCAAAGAGCATCAATTTCCGGGGTGATTTTAGATGCAGAATCCGGCGAAACAATTCCTTTGGTTAACATTGTGAAAGAGGGCACAACCATCGGTACCAATAGCGATGAAAATGGATTGTTCGAACTTGAATTAGGTCCGGGTATTCATACTCTTCAGTTTTCATCCATGATTTATGTAGATACCTTAATCCAAGTTCGATTAGCTCCCCTAGAACAAAAAAATTTGACACTGCAGTTACAAGAAGATCGGCTGGTTTTGGGAGAAATTGTGGTTAGTGCCGATCGAGTAACTCGAATGGTTCAACAACTGGCCGTTTTCAGAGAGCAGCAAAATGAGGGTTTAACTTCCTATCGAGCCGACGTTTATAAGCTGGCAATACTGGGCACACAAGATTCTGAAATAGATTCTGTAGCACCTATTGCATTCTCGGAGCGAGTATCAGAAATAAAACATGTGATTTCACCGGAGAGATTCTCGGAAACTACGGTAGCTAATCGATCGAGTAAGAATTTTTTTAGCGAATACGATTTCTTCTCAACCGGAGGACCTCCTCTAAATCTTAATCAGGAACTAGTACCACTTAGTATTCTCTCTGAAGATATTACGGTAATTGGTCCGATTTCTAAGAGAGCTGGAAGGTTTTATTATTTAAGTGATCAAACCGCTGACTCCACGTGGCCTTCCGGTACCATTGAAATAAGTTTTACTCCAAAAAATAACAATCGGCCTTTGTTTGAAGGTAGCGTTTGGGTGCAGCAAAGTACGAATTCAATTCTTGGAATTGATGTGCGCTTAAACGACTACGCCAGTACCAATACAGGCTTATTTAGCATACAAAATCTACGCTATAAACAGAGTTATATGAAAGTTGGTGACTTTTGGTTACCTGAAAACACCAAACTTTCGGCAACTTTAGATTTTCTCGCATCAGCCAAACCCATTCAATATTTAGATGAGTGGGCATGGTCGGGACATGAAGTGAATCCAAAACTTTCGTTGGGTGCACTCGATTTAAATACTTCGGTAATGGTAGCAGGTTCTCATCGTAAAAGTGGCACTTATTGGGACAGTGTTTCAACCGCTGCTGCTAACGATAACCTCAGCTATCTGGATAAAGCAAAAACGTACACCGAAAAGAATCGTACACTTCGACTTGGTATGAGCGTGATGAGTAATTTCTTTCGATTACCATACGAATTAGAACGTTTCTATCTCACCAATATCAGCGATATTTATCGATTTAACCGTGTAGAAGGGCATACACTTGGGCTGGGAATCCGAACGCCCGTACATCCAAATTATCAATATCGTGCGGTTACAGCCTATAGTTTCGGGCAAAAAGATTGGACCTATACATTATCAGGACTTCAATTTATTCCGGGAACAGCCTTTGCACCGGAAATAATTGTTCAAAAAGACGTTGTGCAGCAATATCAGGATTACGAATACAATCGTACTCCACTCGATTTCTTCGAATTCAGACATACTCTGGCTCAATTACTCGATAGCGAACCTGTGAACAATTATTTCTTACGAAAAGGGATCGCATCCGGTTTTCGATATCGCTTTGATATAGAATCGTTTTTCCGTGTGCTCTATCTTAATGAAAGTCATTCTGCCTTACTGACAACAACGAATAAGAATTTATTGGGACAGTCTGAACTTATGGGATCTATACCCAATAATGACCCGATTTATCCGATGCAAAATGGATCTTTAACCGGAGTATCATTCCATTTACATCATGACACCAGAAAATACCTACGAACTCAGTTTCTAAGAGATTATAACATCAGAGATTTCGGCTGGCTGGGAGATGTAGTTTGGGAGATGGGTACATCAAACTGGGGCGGAGATTTTGATTTTCATCGATATAGATTGGGATTGAAGTTTAACATCCCTGTATTTAGTTCTCACTTTATCCAAACAGATATAATAGCTGGCGCTTCGAGTGATGGCACGCCTTCGCAGCGCTTGTTTACTTACAATGGATTTGTGCTAGATGATTATGTACGCGAACGCCCATTTAATACCGTGAGTTTTCGGGAACCGATTGGCCACAGAGTTTCTGTATTAAGGCTGAAGTACAAATTCGGTAGTTCGCTAACTCGAAAATCTCCTTTACCACTTTTGCAAAAGAGTGGAATTCATTTAGCCACCTTTCTAACCGTTGGTACAATCGACGATAAAGCTAGTTTAGAGCCTTTATTACCATACTCTAATTCTAAAACACAAGCTGAGATAGGTATTGCAGCTTTTAAGATCTTCGGTTTCTTATACGCGGAATTTAGTCAGCGAATTGCGGGAGATTATGGCAATTCAGTTGGCTTTCAAATTCTTTTCTAATACAGTTGATAAGGCGCACCTGAACCAAATTGCGAAATCACTTCACCGGTTTTAGTTACATATTCACGCATGAGATTGGCAGTCAAGCAAGAATGTATGGGATAAAACTCAAGCACATCCCCAACTGAGATTAGCTCTATTGTTGATTTTGAACATGAAACTATACCATGTTCTTGTGAAAGTGATTTTATATAGGATGGAGAATTACTCTGACAATCATCCACTAAAACCCCATAAATCGGCTCATTATCATTGTTTAGGATGAAATCCTTCGAAAAATGAACCGCTCCACCATGAATTAAAACTTCATTTCGTTGCTCGTATTTAGCAACTACTTCGCAATGCATAGTAACGGCTATTTCTTCTGGGTTACACGAACCGATGTGGTATTGCATCCAATCATAGAACGCAAAATTACCAGGACTAATCTGATCAATTCCGTCAAAATGTTCGAGTATTGAACAGGAGGGAGTATCCCCAAAACAAATCTTTCCTCCGAAAGTTTGCTTTAAATTGCCTAGGCTTGCGAAAATGGGCTCGATAAGTGATTTAACAGCATCTTTTGATCTACATTTATAAGTATGTCCACAGTGTGTATAAAAGCCCTCAAATGTTAAGTTTTTGCACGACTCAAGGGTAGACTTGAGTTCTTTGATAGCATCAAAATCATCGAATGCTAATCCACTACGACCATAACCTGGGTCAATTTCTATATACACAGAAACAGGGGAGTTCAACTTGGAATCGAGCTTTTTTGCTACTTCCGAATCCGTCAAAAGCAAGGTTAACGAGCAATTTTGAAGCAGTTTGTTATACAATGGTGCAAACGAAACACTAGCCGGGAAAGCAATGGTAATATCTTTCCAACCATGAGATGAGAAATAGTCGGCCATATAAACTGAAGATACGGTAATCCCTTTAACTCCTTGCTCTTTATACAATTGACCAATCTGTTTAGATTGATGCGTTTTAAAATGAGGGCGAAAATCTAAACTATTTTGAACAGCTTTAGATACCATTTTTTTAATGTTGGCTTCAACTTTCTCTGTATCAATACTTAAATATGGTAGACGCATGTGGATTTTTTTTCGAATGATATAAAATTATCCTCATTGTTATGAGATAGTGCATAATTAGAGTTATTTTTGATGCGATCAATGAAGAAGATGAAACGACATACATTAGGAAGAACAGAACGCGTAGACTTACCTCTCTGGAACATAGAAAATATCGAAGCTAAGATAGATACGGGTGCATTCACTTCGAGTGTGCATTGCCACCACATCGAAGAAGTTCACAAAAGTGGAGCTACTTTTATTCAATTCAATTTATTAGATCCGGAACATCCTGCGTATAACGAGCAATTATTTGTATTTCCCATTCATGATAAGCGAGAAGTAAAAAGCTCTAATGGACAAAGGGAGCTACGTTACTTTGTGAAAACTAAAATTCTGCTTTTTGAGCATGAATACGATATTGAGCTATCACTTACTGATCGTTCAGAAATGAAGTTTCCTATCCTAATTGGTAGAAAATTTATTCGAAGAAATCATTTTCTGGTTGATGTAACCAAGAAAAATCAATCACTAAAACAAAGAAGTTAACAGAGTGCAGCTTACCATAGGTATTTTATCAAGAAACGCAGCTTTATATTCCACTAAACGGTTAGTAGAGGCCATCGAAAAGGCCGGACATACCCCAAAAGTAATCGATCATTTAAAATGTGATATCGTTATTGAGCAGGATAATCCGACGATTTACTACAATAAAGAAAACTTAGACTATGTGGATGCAGTAATCCCGAGGATTGGTGCTTCGGTAACATTTTACGGTACAGCGGTGGTTCGTCAATTCGAAATGATGAATACCTTTACAGCGGTTCAAAGTCAGGCCTTGGTGCGTTCCCGTGATAAATTGAGAAGTTTACAAATATTGGCAAGTTCCGGAGTTGGTCTGCCTAAAACAGTATTTACCAATTACTCGAAAGAGGTAAACAAACTGATCGAATCGGTAGGTGGAGCTCCTCTAATCGTTAAATTATTAGAGGGAACTCAAGGTTATGGGGTAGTTTTAGCACCCACCAAAAAAGCGGCTCAATCCATTATTGAAGCCTTTCACAGCATGAAAGCACGAGTTATTGTTCAGGAATATATTGAAGAGTCGAAAGGAGCCGATATTCGAGCATTTGTTGTAGATGGGAAAGTAGTTGGAGCCATGAAAAGGCAGGGCAAAGAAGGTGAGTTTCGTTCAAATCTACATCAAGGAGGTAGTGGATCCTTAATCAAACTCTCAAAAGTTGAACGAGAAGCCGCATTAACTGCTGCCCGAGCTATGGGTTTACCAATTGCCGGAGTTGATATGTTGCAATCGGAGCGGGGACCATTAATATTGGAAGTGAATTCTTCTCCAGGACTTCAAGGAATCGAACTAACTACAAAAAAAGACATTGCTTCAAGTATTGTAAGATATGTTGTTAAGCAAACTGAAGCGATGAAATCGAAGTCTACTAAACGTCGTAAAATTAAAAGTAATGCCTGATATCATCTCGATTAATGGCTTGGATGTAAAACTTGGTGAGCATAAATCATTCACAATGAATGTGGCCAAGTTACCAACGCACACTAACATTGATTTATCGGTACAGGTATTTCGTGCAAAAAAAGATGGTCCGGTACTTTTGCTTACCGGTGGCTTACATGGTGATGAAACCAATGGCATAGAGATCATCCGGCGAATGATTGAATCAAAGTCGCTACAACCTGAAATTGGAACAGTGATTGCTATCCCTATCGTAAATGTATATGGATTTATTTTTAACGAGCGTGGCGTGCCCGATGGAAAAGATATTAATCGGAGTTTTCCCGGTGCAAAAGATGGATCATTAGCAAGATTGCTCGCTTATACGCTCATGCAATCCATACTACCCGTAGTTGATTGCGGCATTGATTTCCATACCGGTGGTGCAAGCAGAGCCAATTTCCCGCAAGTTCGTTGTACGTTTAATCAACCTGATGCAAAAATCTTAGCTAAAGCTTTTGGTGCACCTGTAATGTTGCACTCTGCGTTAATCAAGAATTCTTTTCGAATGGCAGCGCACAAAAAAGGGAAGCCTATCATTGTTTATGAAGCAGGAGAAACCCTAAGGTTTGATGAATTTGCGATTTCTGAAGGCATTGAAGGTACGATGCGTGTGATGGCACATCTTGGAATGAAAACTCTAGATCAAGAAAAACCTACCACAAAGATGTTTAAGAAATCGATGTGGGTACGAGCCAAAAAATCAGGGTTATTTAATGCCACGACTTCTTTGGGAGACATGGTACTTCCTAAACAAGAATTGGGGTATATTAGTGAGCCATTTGGTGGTAGAAAAGCAAGAATGTTATCTTCACAAAAAGGGACTATCATCGGCTTGAACAATAACCCAATTGTTCATAAAGGCGATGCAATCATTCATTTAGCATATAATTAGCAGCAATATTTTGGAATACGATTTACTATTTACTTTAATCGATCACAGCGAATGGAAACAACTAACTGAAAAGGGCACCTTTGAGCCTCAGTCAATGATAGAAGATGGCGTTATTTACACTTATGAGGGCAAAAATATAGAGGCCGTTGCTAATTCAGAATTTCTTGATGCCACTAAGCTATTTTTATTGGTCATTGATCCACTGCGTATCCATGCACCAATAAAAAAAGTGAAAAAAGACTCTATAGAACTCCTTGAGATAAAAGGCACCTTCTCTATTGATGCTATTATAGATCGAATTCCTGTTTCAAAAAATAAAAAGGGCAAATTCGAGATCAATATTAAGCATTTCGATTAAGCTCACTGAACCAACCGTTTACATATTATTTTATCGTAAATAGTCGCGCAAATTCGGGGCGTGCCACTCGTCGATTTGAAGAATTAAAACCCATAATCGACGCAAAATTTGATCAATATGAAGCTTTTCATACCAACACAGTTGATGAAATAGTGGAGATTGTAGCGTCTAATGATTCACCGACATCAGTGTTTGTTGCTTGTGGTGGAGATGGTACTGCCCAAGCTGTTGCCAAACAATTGATTGGTAAAAACTCGATGTTAGGTATTATACCAATAGGGAGTGGTAACGATTTCGCGAAAATGTTGGGAAATGAAACGGATCAAATTGCGTATTTAGATATCCTTTTAAATGGTGTACCTGTAGCTTTCGATTCTATTACGTGGGACAAGGGCGTTTGCATTAACACTTTAGGGATTGGCGTTGATGGCTTGACCAACAAATATGCTGCAAAAAGTAAAGTTCTTAGAGGAAAGCTGAAGTATGTGTTTGCGGCTGCTAAAGCTATTCTTTCCATTTCGAAATCTAAAGTTAAAGTAAAGATCAATGATGAAACTCATGAAGAGAGCTTTGATACGTACCTTGCGTTAGCAACCAATGGCCGTTGGGAGGGAGGTTCTTATCAGTTATCTCCTAATTCCAGTTCAAGCGATGGAATTTTTGAATTACATGTTGCTGCCATCAAGAGCCGAATTCAATTGTTTTATCAATTTTTGAGGTTGTCTTTTTTTGGATCGTTCTCTCAGCACATCCTCAAAACATATACATGTACAAAAGCTAAATTACAGTTTGATCGGTCTTTTCCGGCTCACTGTGATGGGGAAGACATTGGTTTCATTACAGATATTGAGTTTATTATGAACCCGGGTTCTTTAAAGGTTATTACAAAGGGTAACAATTAATTTACACACCCTTCGCAACTTAATAATGTTCTCTTCGGATAATTGCCCGTTATCAAAAATCACATTTATTATCGCTATGAGAGAACCTGTCAAAAAAATAAAACGCTATAAAGAATATCATCGCAATCATTATGGCTTAAAAATCCAGATTGGATTAATTGCAAGTTTAGCCATTTTTGTAATTGTATTTAATCTAAACCTGACTTCCGCTCCGCCCGAAGCTATGATTTTAGAACTTCCTGAAGAAGTATTTATGGAAGAAGTTGTACAGACTAAACAAGTCTCTACGCCACCACCGCCACCAAGGCCACCGGTTCCGGTTGAAGTTCCAAATGATGAAATTATAGAAGATGATATTGTAGCTCTAGATCTGGAATTCGATTTAGACGGACCTATGGATTTACCACCTCCGCCGCCACCGGCTAGCGACGAAGAAGAAGCAGAAATATTTGTAGTTGTAGAACAACCACCAGTGTTGATTGGAGGAATCGCAAGCGTGCAGAAACGAATAAAGTACCCTGAATTGGCCAGAAATGCCGGTATTGAAGGACGTGTTGTTATACAATTTGTTGTAACTAGCGAAGGTGAGGTTATTAATCCTCGAGTAGTAAGAGGTATTGGCGGAGGCTGTGATGAAGCAGCACTCGAGGCTTTAAAGTACGCTAAATTTGAACCCGGATATCAGCGGGGTAGACCCGTAAATGTAAGTTATAGCTTACCCATTACATTTTCTTTGAATACAAAATAAAGAGCCAAAGTCTTTAATTATTAAATAGCCCTTAAGAGGGCTATTTTTTTATGAAAGCGATTTCATCAAATCTTCATACATCTCTGTTATCATCTATTAACAATTGATAGGAGGTATATTATGAAAGAGCCAATCACAAGAATGAAACGTAACAGCACCCTACGTAAAAACTATTTTATCAGTATAGAATTGGGATTAATATTTTCGTTAGCCCTGTTCATTTTTCTGTTTAAGATGGATTTTTACCCACAACAAGGCGACGAACAAGTATTTTTTGAAGTTCAGGAAGAAGTATTTGTAGAAGAAATAGTTCAAACTAAACAAACCGACACACCGCCACCGCCACCAAGACCGCCGGTTCCGGTTGAAGTTCCTAATGATGAAATCATTGCAGACGACATCGTTGAGCTTGATTTAGAATTTGATCTTGATGGACCGATGGATTTACCACCGCCACCACCAAAACAAGCTGAAGAAGAAATTGAAGACGAAATATTTGTTGTTGTTGAGCAGCCACCTGTTTTAATAGGTGGAATAGCAGGAGTTCAAAAACGCATTGTTTATCCTGAGCTTGCACTAAAAGTAGGAATCGAAGGTAGAGTAGTAGTTCAATTCGTTGTAGATAGAGAGGGTAGAGTTGTAAATCCTGTTGTGATGCGAGGAATTGGAGGTGGATGTGATGAAGAAGCTATCAGAGCTGTAAAAACTGCGAAATTCCAACCCGGTATGCAACGTGGTAGACCAGTATCAGTTAGATATTCACTACCGATTACATTTAAAATCTACAATAAAGACAGTAAATAAAGATTAGGAAAGTTTGTCGACGGAGTCTTTAAGTATAGAAAAACTAATAGGCTTCACCAAATAATCCACATAGTTTACAGCTTCAGCTCGATCCCGGTTATAAGAATCAGAATTACCAGTGATGAAAATAACCGGGCTTTTTATGTCTTCTTTTTGAATGGTAATCATTGCTTCGATTCCATCAATATCATCTTCGAGCATAATATCCATTAAGATAAGATCCGGTGTTAACTCTTTAGCTAATCGAATAGCTTCACCGCCTTCAGTAACTGTAGCAATTACTTCCATATCCATTTTCTCCATCATTTTTGTGAGGAGTAATGAAAGTACTTTATCGTCTTCTACAATTAGAACTTTTCTCATAACACACCGTGCGAAATTACCTACATAGTTTTTATACCGAGCAAATGTAAGAGGATACACTCGCAATTGCTAAGGCTAGACCTAAGATTATATGAAACTAACCAAGTTTAAAATTTCGAAATGTAAACTCTACAATTTCAACTTATCGGCATTGATTGATAAAGGTTAAGTGACTATCCCAGAATTACTAATTATTCAAGCAATACATAGTGGACTAATTTGGTGGATTAAGTCTATGAAAAGTTTTTTGATGAGTTCTGGATTTAAAGTGAGTTAATTAGTTATGAAAGCTTTGCCCGGCAAAAGCTAATCAGTAATAAAAGTGGAGTAATCTATTTGTCTGCTTTTATAAAACTAAATGTCCGCTGATATAAATATTCAAATCAAACCAAGCATTAACACGGTAAATAATTACCCTATAATATATATTATGTAAAGTTGTTATGATAAAGGGAGATCAAATCTCCCCTAGAATGCGTTGTATTGCATTGAAGTTTGGTAATTGATCGCTTGTCTCATGAATTTCTTCATACCTTACAAACCCATTCTTATCAATTACGAATGCAGATCTTTTGGACACGCCATGCATTCCAAAGAAATCTTCATCAAAAACTCCATAAGCTTTCATCGCATCTTTGTTGAAATCGCTCAACAACTCAAAGTTCAAATTCTGAGCTTTTTTAAATGTTTTCTGAACAAACAATGAATCTACACTGATACCAAACACTTTAGCGTCTAGTGCCTCATAAATTTTCATGTTATCTCGTACAGAACATAATTCTTCGGTACATGTACTTGAAAATGCCAAAGGATAAAACAATAGAACAATGTTCGTCTCCCCGATTAGATTATTTAAACTTATCTGCTCGAACTCACCATTCTGTAATTCGAAATTCGGTGCTTTTTTATTTAATAAGCTCATTAACTTTGATTTTCGATTTTTGTTTTAGCTACTTTTTTAAATCCAATAGATCCTACCAGCATTCCCAAAGCAAATAATGCAAGCGCAATATTTTGAGTAAACAGAGTATCACCAATGTTTACAAACCAATAAAGTGCAAATGCAATTGCTAATATAATGCATGCTAATAATAGTAAAGTTCTATGCTTATATAAGAAGTGATTGATGCTGATTACAAGCAAAGCTACAATTAACGCCCCACCCTGATACGTAATCCAAAGCAATTCTTTTATTACATCTGCTTGGTTAATCATTGGATAAAACAAGACACCCAATATTGGCAGCAACGTCATCGGTAAAGGAAATCTGGCAAATATCGGTTTAGAGTTCCGGGTTTTGACGAATAAGCCACATAATAAGCTTGCCATGGCCAACAACTCTCCCCACTCGTTAGCAACGTCTGTGTAGTCAGTCACAATCATTCCCGTAATTATACCTATCAGTAAAAACAAAATCGAAAGCCCAAAAAATAAATTCGACAAAGATTTTGCTTTATAAGCCACATTAAATAAAAGTATCGAACTTATACACCCGGAAATAATCAGAAGTATATTTATCCAATTTATAGATAACATTTGCGTACTTACTTCTGCTTAAAAGTCATTGTTATGGGTACACCTGTAAATCCATATTTATCACGAATTTTATTCTCCAAATATCGGCGATAATTAGGTGGTAAATCTTGCGGACTATTCATGAAGAATTTGAAAACCGGTGGATTTGATTTTACCTGACTCGCATAGCTAATTTTGAGTTGTTTCCCGCGCTTCATGGGTAACGGGCGAGCGTGTAGAATTTCATCCAGGAAATTATTGAATTCTGAAGTACTAATTTGCTTAGCACGTTCTCTCAGTACCTCATCGGTCATTTCAATAACTCTGTGAATCCTTTTCTTGTTAACCGCTGAAATAGTTACAATTGGCACGTAATTTAGCTGAGGTACCGACTCATAGATGTAGGTCTCAAACTCTTTTACAGTGTTTGTGTCTTTGTCATCTATCAAATCCCACTTATTTAATACGATAATCAAGCCTTTATTAAATTTTTCGGCTTCTCGTAGTACTCGCTTATCCTGATCCTCAAATCCACGAACTGCATCTAAGATTAAAACAGCTACATCGCACTCTCTAATTGCTTTTTCAGTTCTAACCGTAGAATAAAACTCAATGTTTTCTTTTACTTTAACCCTCTTTCTTAAGCCTGCAGTATCAACCAGAATGTACTCTCTCCCATCAAATTCCAGCTTACTGTTGATGGTATCACGAGTTGTTCCTGCTATATCAGTTACGATGGATCGTTCATCATTTAACAATGCATTAACCAAGCTGCTTTTACCCACGTTCGGTCGACCTACGAATGCAAGTTTAGGTGCAGTTTCTTCTTGTTCAGGCTCTTTTTCTGGTAGTAATTCTACCACTCGATCGAGTAAATCTCCACTTCCTGACCCGCTAATCCCAGAAATGGGGAAAATTTCATCAAATCCTAACTCATAAAACTCTGATGCATTTAACCTTCTCATCTCATTATCGGCCTTATTGGCTACTACCAATACCGGTTTTTCTTGCTGACGAAGTAGATTCGCTACTGATTTATCAAGAGTATTAATACCAGATTCCACATCAACAACAAAAAGAACTAAATCTGATTCTTCTAGTGCTATGTGAACTTGCTCCCGAATTCCCACTACCATCACATCCATGTCGTCGGGTAAATAGCCGCCGGTGTCAATTACAGTAAAATCAACGCCATTCCAATACGATTCTCCATAGTGTCGATCGCGGGTTACTCCATATTCATCGTGAACAATGGCACGTCTTTCACCAATCAAGCGATTAAAAATTGTAGATTTACCAACGTTTGGACGTCCAACTATAGAAACAACAGGAAGCATTTAATAAATTGAATTAGTAGTTTTTGCCTAAAAGTACGCATTTTTCAAACAACACTTAGCCATGCTTAGCAGCTTATACGAAATACTTGGTTTTTTTGGAGCACTTGGCCTATCGCTCGTCATTTTTATTCTATCGATTTTCTGGATTGCTGGCCTTGCTGGAATTACGCTTCCTGTAGACGGCGGAAAACCAAAATTTAGTGGCTGGAAGGTTGCTTTAGCTTTGTTCGTTCCTATTTATCCTATCTATTGGTTAATTAGGGATATCATTGAGCAGCATATGTTTATGAAGAAAAACTAATCAATCCGTTAAGTAATTTTCTTGATTTTCTAGCAAATCTACATCGGGTTCTTCAGTTAATATCCAAGGTTCTAATACATCTTCCGGCAACTGTTCAATAAATCTGCTTGGTTTCGTGAAATAATCCCCATAACTAGATTGTGCCAAAGCCGGATAAGTGAAATACAACATTTGCTTTGCCCTAGTTGATGCTACGTAAAGCAATCGCAATTCCTCGTCAAGCTGTTCCTCATCTTCTACCGAATACGACGAAGGAATAACGCCATCTAAGCATTGCATGATAAATACGTGCTCCCATTCCAATCCTTTAGCCGAATGAATTGTACTTAAAACTAAAGGCGCCTCATCATGTTGTTGTTGCTCAGTATCAATGGCTGTGGCATTGATAGGATCTAGTGCTAAGTCGCGGAGCATATTCGAAAGCGAACTAAAACCTGCAGCAATACCGATAAATGTTTCTAAATCTTTGAGCCGTTTAGGGTAATCATCATACCTCTTTTCGCAAAACACTTTATAATATTCTACTACACTTGATATAGTTTCTGATACAGTTAAATCACTGGACTTCAATTCAATAAGGAGCTTACTTAAGGCTTTGATTTGCTTCATGTAGCTTTTACTTACAACCTCCGATGCCTCCAACGCGTAAGGATTTGAAGCCAATCGAATCCATTCAAATAAGTCTTGAGCAGTTTTTGGACCAATCCCGTCAATTAGTAACAGAATTCGATTCCAGGCTAGCGTATCCATCGGATTAACTAAAACGCGTATGTGAGCTAGTACATCTTTAACATGTGCGGCTTCTGTAAATTTTAGTCCCCCAAATTTTACAAACGGAATGTTCTTTCGGTTTAATTCTATCTCAAGATCAAATGAATCTCTCCCATTCCTGAACAAAACGGCAATTTCATTTAACCCAATCTCTTGCTCTCTTAGTTGTAATATTGCTTGTGAAAGAAATCGACTTTGTTCGTTGTCGGATGCGGCTTTAACCAATGCCGGCTTATCACTATCTTCTTTTCGCGAAAACAACTGCTTATCAAATTTATGATACGCTTGTTTTAGTAATTCATTCGCTACGTCAAGAATTTGAGGAGTTGAGCGGTAATTCTCCTCGAGTTTGATCAGCGTGCAATTATCATAAAGTGTTGGGAACTCTAAGATGTTACGATGATCAGCGCCCCGAAACGCGTAAATACTCTGCGCATCGTCGCCCACGGCCATCACGTTTTTATGAACACTTGAAAGTAACTGTGTAAGAGTAGCTTGCAGTTTATTGGTATCCTGATATTCATCAACCATTATAAACCTATGCTGCGCTGCCACTTTGATTCTTACCTCTTCGTTAGATTGGAGTAATTGAACAGATTTTTCCAGCAAATCATCAAAATCCATTACAAAGTTCTTCTCTTTATATATTTGATATCCCTCATACACTTGCTGAATCTGCTCGATATTCTCCATAAACTGAGGATATTGATCCCCTACCACAACACGCATATCCAAGTGTTTATTTTTGACCGCCGAAATAATGGATAGCAGGGTATTTTTATTCGGAAATCGTTTGCTCTTTTTATGTAAACCCAATTGTGTTCTTACATGCTGAATCACATCCAATGCATCGGCTGTATCGATAATGGTAAAGTTATCCGGGTACCCAATTTCCCCGGCATATTGATGCAAGAGTTGGCTGCAATAATAGTGGAAAGTCCCTCCTTTTACGTGTTTGCACCGATCGTCCAGAATTGAGCTTGCGCGACTAATCATCTCTTGTGCAGCACGTCGGGTAAATGTAAGCAACAGAATTGATGAAGGGTGCACACCGGATTCTACTAAGCGAGCTACTCGATAAACTAGGGTTCGTGTTTTGCCAGTTCCTGCACCAGCAATAACTAATGCAGGTCCATGATCATAAAAAACAGCCTTTAACTGTTCGGGATTCAATAAATCTTTATAGTTTATTGAGTAATCTTCAGGCTTTGGAGTATGATGATCTTTTTTGAGTACAAACTTCTTCATACCCAAAAAGTACGAAAACCCGAACGTATGTAAAAATTATGTGTAGGTTTGCGAATACAATCTAATCCATATTAGCTCTTTCCATTCATAACTTAGCCCAATATATTTGGAGTTTTAAAAGGCATCTATCAAAGATTAATTAATGATTAACGAACCCTCGCTAGCCCCCAAAGAATTTGGCTGGATTGAAGTTGTATGTGGCGGAATGTTTAGCGGAAAAACCGAAGAACTAATTCGAAGAGCTAAACGAGCGCATATTGCAGGACAGAATGTAATTGTGGTAAAACCGGCTATCGATAAAAGATACAGCGAAACAGAAGTTGTATCTCATAATGAAACCGCACTTCCTAGTATTTTGGTAGATACCGCCGATCAAATTGTTTTACTTACCGGTAATAGTGATGTGGTTTGTATAGATGAAGCACAATTTTTTGATGAGCGCATTGTTGATGTAGCGAATTCTTTAGCAAATGACGGTAAAAGAGTAATTGTTGCAGGATTAGACATGGACTTTGAAGGAAAACCATTTGGTCCTATGCCCTTCTTGTTAGCCATTGCAGAATTTGTAACCAAATTACATGCTGTTTGCAGCGAAAGTGGTGTAATGGCTAATTTTTCTCAACGTGTTGTTGAAAACGAAAACACTGTTTTAGTTGGCGAATACGATGCATACGAACCTCGTGCCCGGCATTGTTTCAGGCCATCGGTAGATAAGAGACGAGGAAAACCAATTCGCCCCTTCATCTTACCCAACAAGGTGGTAGATGAAGAAGAAATCGAAAACCAAACCCATTCTTAATGGAAAATATTTTACGCGGTCTCTTAGGTATGGTCGCAATTATCGGGGTATCATACCTGCTTAGTAAAGATCGAAAAAGCATAAACTGGCGACTTGTAATCACCGGTTTATCCATTCAATTCATTTTGGCGATCTTCATCCTGAAATCAGATTTTTTAACCGAGCTTTGGAGTCCTTTAGGCTGGCCCATGCGATTGTTTGAGGTGATTGCAGGTTTTTTTGTAGTTGTGTTACGATATACAACCGAAGGCGCTGCTTTTTTGTTTGGTTTCTTGGGCCGTGGTCCGGAATATGAAGACAGTGTTGGCGTAATTTTCGCCTTTCAGATTTTACCAACCATTATCTTTTTCGCTTCTCTAACTTCAATTTTATACCACTATGGTGTATTGCAAGCCATTGTTCGTTTTCTTTCTAAAGGGATGCAAAGATTATTAGGAACTTCGGGAGCAGAGACTCTTTCTGTTATCTCAAATATTTTTGTAGGTCAAACAGAAGCGCCACTTGTGATAAAGCCTTTTATCGATAAGATGACGAAATCGGAATTGCTCGCTGTTATGACGGGTGGTATGGCAACTATTGCCGGTGGTGTGATGGCTGCCTATGTTGCAATGCTTGGTTCTTCATTTGCGGCTGCTAACGGATTAGAAATTGAAGTTGCACAACAGCTCTTTGCCGAACGACTCTTAGGAGCTAGTTTAATGGCTGCACCGGCTGCACTTGTAATCGCGAAAATTCTACAACCGGAAACTGAGCAATCGGTTACGGCAGGCGATGTAAAAATGGTAGTAGAAAAGACTGACGCAAACGGCATCGATGCCGCTGCTAGTGGCGCAGGTACCGGACTACACTTGGCATTAAATGTAGGTGCAATGCTACTGGCTTTTGTTGCATTATTGGCAATGTTAAACGGCTTCACTGGATGGGTAAGTAACATTACGGGACTTACACAAGTAATTGGGAGCGAACTAACTATCGAAATGTTATTAGGATGGGCGATAGCTCCAATTGCATGGATAGTTGGAGTGCCTTGGGAAGATGCTACCAATATGGGAGCTTTATTAGGTACGAAAATAGTATTAAACGAATTTGTGGCTTATTTAAAATTAGCCGAAGAAGTGGCTGCGGCCAATCTGGGACCTAAAACTATTGCAATGGCTACCTTTGCTCTTTGTGGCTTTGCGAATTTTTCATCCATTGCGATACAAATTGGTGGTATTGGCGGGTTAGCACCTTCAAGAAAATCTGAACTGGCTAAATTTGGTTTGAAAGCTGTATTTGCCGGAACAATGGCTAATTTAATGACAGCCACCATCGCAGGAATGCTTTTTTAATAATCAAAACTATAAAACATCATTATTCATCAACAGATATGAACAGAAACATCTTACAAGTAGTATGTGTAGGTTTTCTATTAACTGCCTCCGCTTGTTCTGGGAGTAAATCATCTCAAGCAGATCGAATCCCCCCTCCTGATGCCGTAGGAGTAGTTGGTGGTAATTTTATAACATTTGAGGAGGTTTACGACAATTTTGTAGCCGGAAGCAACGAAGAAAGTACCGAAGAAGATTTAGTAGAATTCTTACCAATATATCTCGACTATCGTGCAAAAATTCTGGATGCTAAACGAGCTGGTTACTATCAAAATGAAGATATTGAAAGCGAGTTCCAGCTGTATGCAAAGCAAGCTTCTTATGCGTATTGGATGGATCAGGTGATTAAACCCGCAAAATTCAACGAATTCAAGAATCGTTACGAACAGGAACTTAAGAGTCGACACATTCTTATTTCCCTCCCTCCGGGCCCCTCACCAGCCGATACTCTTGCAGCATTTGAACGTATTACAGAGGCCAGAGAACGGTTAGCCAATGGCGAAGACTACGAAGAATTAGACGCACAGTACTCTACAAAAAGAAACGGCCGATCTATGGGAGGCGAACTGCCTTGGTTTTCTGTTGGTACAACGGTAGCGCCTTTTGAAGATGCACTTTACAATTTAGAAGTAGGCGAAATTAGTAAACCTGTTCGAACTCAATTTGGTTACCACGTTATTCAACTACTTGACAAACGTGAGCGCCAAGCTGATCGTAGAGTGTATCATGTGTATGTTCGTCCGAATTCTAATCCATCAAAAATAGAAGAAGCTTATAAAGCACTGGAACTTGGTGGCCCGTGGGACGCGGTGGTACGCGAATTCTCAGAAGATACTCCCTCCATTCAAAACGAAGGGTACATTGGATGGGTCAATTATGGCTCTAGGTACAATGCCGCTTTTGTTGACACATTAATGGGATTAGATGCTTCTCAGCCATATACAAAGCCCATAACTACGAATTATGGGGTTCACATCTTCAGAATTGATAGCGTGCGTAGCTTTAATAATGATGCAGCACGTGATGATTACCTAATGGATTTACTCCAGGAATCGGATGCATTTCAAGAAAACAATGGTTTTGTAATCGATTACTTACAACATAAATATAATGCACAATCCAACCTACGTGCTCATGCTGAGGTTAAATCTTACATTCAAGAAATAGATTCTACTAGTTACAGCGAATTAACCGTTCCAAGCGAATTGGGTAATGCACATATTTATTCATTCCGAGATAATAGCTTTACCGTTAACGATTATGTTGCTTACCTAAACGAAACTCGAGCAAATGAAACAACTCCATTTTATACCGATAATTGGTTTAATCGTTTTAAGGAAGCTCAAGTTGATCAAAGAATACTTGAACTTACAATCACTGAATTCCCAGAGTTTGAACCACAGGTAAATAGTTATAAAGAAGGTTTAGTGGTGTATCAAATTAATGAGGATTCAGTTTGGAGTACTGCGACCATTGACACTTCTGCCCTACTTAATCGCTACGAGAATAATCTTGAGGATTATCGTTTCGATACGCGATTTTATTATTACATGATTACCTCCAGCAGAGATACCGCATTAAATCGTGCCATAGCATATTTGGAAGAAGGAAACCATCCCGACTCCTTATTAACTAATGGCTTTAGAGTAGGAGTTACAAGCGACTCTACCGGAGCATTTAGAGGAGAACCATTTACAAAGTTAGATAGCATGGCTGTTGGAACTTTATCTGAAAGATTCGAATATGGAAACCGTAAAGCACATTTTTATCTGGTAGATATTTTACCTGCTCGCACCATGACTTTCGACGAGGCCTTCTTCCGATTAGCTTCAGAATATCAACCTATTCGTGAAGAAAATTGGTTGAACCGACTTAGAGAAACGTACGAAATTGAAGCTTATCCGGAGAAATTGAGAGAACTATATCAGCAAAAAGAATAAGTGTTTATGAACCAACACCTACTGCTTATATTATTGGTACTTACTTTCTTTAGTTGTACAAGAAAAGCTGAATTTGATGAGCCTGCTTTAGCAAAAGTGGGCTCTTCCGTTTTAACCTTTTCTGAGGCAAGAGCAAATATTCCCCCTCATTTGTTTGAGCAAGATAGTGTAGGTGCCTACGAAAAATACCGTGAAGATTGGATCAGAAAACAAATTCTTTTGCAGGAAGCATACCGATTAAGAGTACATCGTGAACCGGATGTTGTTCAACGGCTCTCAAACATCCGAGACAATTATATCGCCAAGGCAGCGCAGGAATACATCATCGCAGAGTTAGGCGAAGAACTTACCGTATCGGATGAAGAAGCCCGTTCCTATTATCTCGAAAACAGAGACAGCTTTGTACTCGAAGAACGTTATGTTCGGTTTAGACATGTAAGAGCTGCAACATTACAGGATGCTGAAGACGCACGAGAAGATTTATTAAGGGGTATTGAATGGGAAGTAGTCGCACAAAATTTCACCATCAATCCCGATTTAGCAATCCGAGAGTCGGAACGGTTTTGGCCAGTTTCTATCGCAGCTAGCGATTATCAGATTCTTAATAGATATCTGCAACTTATTGGGCAATCAGAAATTTCAGTGATTGAGCAAATAGGTGATGAATATCATTTTGTACAATTACTTGAAGAACGTGCTGCCGGCGAACACCCTGATTTAGAATGGCTCATCGACCAAATAAAAGACTGGTTAATCCTTGAAAAAAAGCGAATAGCATTCAACACCTATGTAAAGAATCTTTATCTTCAGGCGCAGGCAAATAATGAAATAGAGAGCTACTCCGTTCAACAGTAGCAAATAGCAAAATTCGAACACAATTTATTCAATGAAATATACTTTTTTAGCGCTGATTATCACTTTTCTTGGGCTTAACAGCTCTCTTGTAAGCGCTCAGCAACCGGCCGATCAAATTGTAGCCATCGTAAACGACAACATCATTTTAAAGTCCGACATCGATTCTGATGTATCCGCTTATCTCAGACAAGCACAAAATATGGGGCAACCTATCTCTTTTTCTGAAGGTTTGTGGTACGACTTTTTAAATGCATCTATCGAGAACAAACTACTAATTGAGAAAGCAAAGATAGATTCTATTGTAGTGCCAGACGAACGCGTAAACCGACAAATGGATCAACGAGTTGATCAACTAATACGCCAAGCAGGCAGTGAACGCGCATTGGAGCAAGCCTTCGGCAAATCGATCATCCAATTAAAAGAAGACTTTAGGGAAGATTTTAGAGAGCAAATGCTTACCGAAATGGTTCGCATGGGTAAGTTTGAAACGGTTAAAATTACTCGTCCTGAAGTACAAGAGTTTTTCAATTCAATTCCTAAGGATTCACTTCCTACAATACCTGAACAAGTTTCGCTTTCTCAAATTGTAATTGTACCACCTGCAAAAGCAGATGCAAAAAATGCCGCTTTTCAGCTTGCGCAATCACTAAGAGATTCGATTTTAAATCATGGCAAAAGTTTGGAAGAACTTGCACGCCGCCATAGTGATGGTCCTTCTGGTCCACGTGGTGGACTTCTCCCATTAATGGGATTAAATGAATTAGTAAGCGAATACTCTGCTGCTGCTGCTGCCCTTCAGCCCGGTCAAATTTCGGAAGTTGTGGAAACAAGCTTTGGCTTCCATGTGATTGAATTAATCCGTCGAGTTGGAGATCAAATCGAAACACGCCACATCCTCATTTCTGTAGATAGTAATGAGTTGGATGATGAATATGCTCAACAGCGCTTGATCGAAATAAGAGATTCCATCCAAACCAACAACGACATCACTTTTTCGATGATGGCTAAGGCCAGAAGTGAAGATCCAGCAACCAAAGTTACGGGCGGTAAAATTCTGGACCCACAAACCGGTGAACGATTAATTCCATTGAATCGATTAGATCCATCGTTATACAGAGTTGTTTTATTGATGGATGAAGTTGGGACAATTTCTGAACCTCGCCCTTTTAATCTACAATCTGGGAATGGTGGGAAGGCTTACCGCATTGTTCGATTAGATCAACAAATACCAGAGCATGTGGCAAATATGGAACAAGACTACGAGCGATTAAAAAGCATTGCGCTTCAGCGTAAGCAAGTGGAAGAATACACCAATTGGATCGAAGAATTGAAAGAAGATGTATACATCGAGTATCGTATACCCATGCCAAATAAGGAGAATAATTAATGAGCGTTGAGCTAAATGATCCGGTTCAGTTGGCCGATGAATTTAAAACTGCTTTCGATAACATTAAATCGGAAATTCATAAAGCTGTAATAGGACAAGAAGATATAATTGATCTTTTACTGATAAGTCTATTTTCTAAAGGTCATTGTGTGTTGGTTGGAGTACCGGGACTAGCTAAAACATTGCTCATCAGAACATTAGCGGATTCACTCAATCTATCTTTTAACCGAATTCAATTCACTCCGGATCTAATGCCAGGCGATATAACCGGAACAGAAGTTATTGAAGAGAACGTTGATAAAGGAACTAAAGAGTTCAAGTTTATAAAAGGACCTATCTTCGCAAACATCGTATTAGCGGATGAGATCAATCGTACACCGCCAAAAACACAAGCGGCCTTGCTAGAAGGAATGCAAGAGTATCATGTAACCGCATCAGGAACAACCTACGACTTAGATACGCCTTTCTTTGTGTTAGCTACACAAAACCCGATTGAGCAAGAAGGAACCTACCCTCTTCCCGAAGCGCAGCTGGATCGTTTTATGTTCAACATTTGGGTGGATTACCCAAGCTTTGAAGAAGAAAAACAGATTGTGAGTCAAACTACATCACGGCAAAATATTCAGATCAACTCCATGCTTGATCGCGAGAAGATTAATCAATTACAATCGTTGGTGCGCGAAGTACCTGTTCCTGATAGTGTGTTAGATTATGCGGTGAAATTAGTGGGAATGACTCGTCCGAATTCGGAAATGGCTCCTGATTATATCAAAAAATATATGAGTTGGGGCGCAGGACCTCGAGCAAGCCAATATTTGATTTTGGGTGGTAAAGCCCGAGCGCTTTCAAAAGGCCGATATAATGTAACCGAAGAGGATATTAAAGCCTTAGCTGTTCCTGTACTGCGCCATCGTATCGTAAATAATTATGCAGCCGAGGCCGAAGGATTCACCACCATCAAGCTAATTGAGCGATTATTGGAAGATGTAAATTAGAAGGATGACATTTATGGACTTTCAAGGTTTCCAGTCTTCTTTCTCTACCATCGCAATTTTATCAGTAATTGCAATTCTGATTTGCCTAGCTCTTTACAGCTACCATAAACAAAAGAGCTTACCTGTAGGCTCTAGATGGTTATTAGGAACCTTACGGGCAATCACATTAACCATTATTGCTTTACTCATTTTTAATCCTGTATTCTTTAAATCGGAATTGGTTGAGCGTGAACCTAAGTTGTTAGTGCTATTCGATAATTCTGAGTCTTTAGCGATTGAAAAAGGAGACTATAGAGGAATACAGTCTATAAATGAGTTGCTTACTGAGCTGGCTTTTGAAACTCGAACTGAAGCGAGCATTGATTTCTTTTCTTTCGGTAACGACACTCGACCGGTCTTATCACCTGATTCTTTGAGATTTTCGGAATCGCAAACCAATTTTACCGAAGCGATAACACAAATTGAAGAATTACAGGACGATTACAATGTTGCCATAATAATCAGTGACGGCATTATTACTATCGGTCGAAACCCACTTATTCAAGCGGCAGGACTTGGAATTCCTGTTTTTACCATCGCTACCGGTGATACCTCGGCAGTACGTGATGTTACCATCAACAATATTCTAACTAATAATACAGGCTACACAGAAAGTAATCACATTGTAGAAGTTGAAGTTTCACAAAACGGGTTTTCCGGCTCAGAGACTGTACTAACTATTTTTGATGGACAAAAAAATGCGGTTACTTCCGAAGAACTTTCGTTTTCAGCCTCAGAAGAAGTACAAACCATTCAACTGGAGCTCCCGCTTAAAGAAGAAGGCTTACAGGCTTTTCAAGTGCAAATTGAAGCATTAGATGAAGAATGGTCCACTGAAAATAACACAAGAACGTTTAGTATAGATGTATTAGATAGCAAAACGCGGGTACTTCATATTGCGAGCGAAATTCACCCCGATGTTAAAGCAATTCGTTCACTTCTTCTCTCTGATCCTTCCTACGAACTAAGTACGTTAACTTGGTTAGGAGGTAATTCTTTTGTTGAGACAGAATCTCCAAATGTTGATGACCTAGATCTGATCGTACTTCATGGAATGGTACAAGGTGATTGGTTACCAAATCAGGAAGAGCTCATCACACAAACACCCACTTTATATATAGAACTGCCCCGGACCAGACGAAACTCAGTAGAAAGACTTCCTATTCGATTACTAAATAATCAAGGAGCTCAGATCTTTGAATTGAATATTATTCCGAATGCAAACAACGAAGATCACCCTATTCTGGAAGTAAGCGAAGTTAATTATGACGCCTTAGCTCCAATACTAACTTCATTGCGCGCAACCGTTAACGGTGTTGACATTACTTCGTTACTGAATACTCAATTTCAAAATATGGTCACCCCAAATACGGTACTCGCCATTGCTGACAGAGGTAATTCGCGTCGTGCTCATATCGCTGCCTGGGGTTGGCATCGGTTATTTCAAAGTACCAATGAAACGGAGCGATTATTTGCCGAAGAATTATTCTTAAATACAATTACCTGGGCATCTAATAATCCGGATGAACGATTACTCACCATAACACCATCAAAATCTGTATTCAACAGTTCTGAGTCGGTAATAATTAATGCGAGCTTGGTGAACGAAAGTGGTGAATCTGAATCGGATGCAGCTATCGAATTTCATTTGATCGACGAATCGGGCAATGATCGAGTATTCAATATGACGAATAATGGTGCCGGGCGGTATTCCATTCAATTTGAATCATTGAGTAATGGTTTATACTCTTTCTCAGCAACTGCACGAAAAGGCTCTAGAACATTGGATGAACAAACCGGGGAGTTTTTGGTGGAAGACTCCAGTTCGGAACTTATAAACACCGTTAGAAACGATCCATTTCTAAACTCATTGGCACTAGAAAGTGAGGGAAGTTTCTTTATCTATAACCAAATACAAAACTTCTGGGAAACCCTTCGCGATAAAGGAACCCTAACCTCAACCGAAGAACTAGTGGAAGCCTACATCCACCCTATTCGATCTATATTTTGGTTTGTATTGGTTATTCTCTTGTTGGGTGCAGAGTGGTTATTACGCAAAAATTATTCGTTGCCTTAATCCCTAAAAAGAGCTAACCGTCAGTTCTCCCTCTCCCATAGATTTGATATATACCCAAAATAAATCACCGTATTGCTTCTCGTCAATTTGACTGAGTTTATCCTCCCTTAAAACCATGTTAATTAATCGCGGCGTGGTGTTGGAATGTCCTACAATCAACACAGCATTACCTCTGTTTTCAGCAATTACTCCATCCAAAAATGCATCAAGATTGTTAAAATCATAAGTTAGCACCGGTAATTCGAAATGGAATGCAGTTGGGGTAGCTGTCATAATTGTTCGTTTATAATCGGTACTATAAATCGCTGCCAGTGGCGTATTCACTAGTTTAGATACCAATGCATTTGCTCGTTCAATTCCTTCAAAACTTAAAGGCGGATTCCGAGTACCGTCGTCCGCCTTTTCTGTATGCCTAACAAAGATTAGTAGTGTTTCATCAGCTTGTATTGGCTTATTCTGAAAACCAAATACAGAGTTGCTAATTAGTACAAATAAGATGCAGGAAAAGATTTTAAAAGATTTCATTCCTGATAGTAGCATTTAATCGTCCATGCTACAAATGTATCAACCTTTTTTACTTGCCTTTCCTGATTTGAACATTACCAAAACGAATCCTGTAAGGCTAACCACAGTAAGTGCTAACAATGCCGCCAACATAGGATGGATTGGGCGTGCAGTTTCTTCCCAGTTTGTGATTGCAACATCAATAGTGGCAATTTGCTCCTCATTCAATAAAACTCCCTCAGGCATTTTTGGCATCCAACGTGTTTTGAATGTTTCATTCCAAAATTTCTCGAATTCTACGAACTGTTGATAACTATCTGAAACCAGAAACTCCTCTTTACTCAACTCATGACCTTCAGCAATAAATGTATCCATAGCGGAATAAAAACTCTGAGTGTTATCAAAGGCGTCTACATCAATTTGATGGTGAGCAAGATATTGGTCTACCGATTGCCACATTTTTTTTGATGCAATCATTCTCCATTGCTTTAAGGACGTATCAATACGTGCTTCCCATTGCTCCTCCGGTTCACCATAAATCGCAATGAAATCGTCTTTAATTTGATCCCAAGTTCTTTCGAATTGCACCTGCAAGGCTCGCATTCTTAAATGATCATTAACCGAAAGCATCGCATTGTTCGCGTGGGTAGCCTCTATATTTTGATCTATCAGATGTTGAATCATTCCTAAAGGATTATCTCGGTCTTCTATGGTATAGATACTTAATTGCTGTTCTCCTTTAGTTGATGACTGAATTTTTTGATGAGTAACCAATAAAGAATCAATCATACCGAATAATAAACGATCCCGCTCTTCTACACTTTTTCTATAATTACTTACTAACTCTGATAAACGTGCTTCACTTGCTTGAGAATAGGTGATTTCCTGATTTAACGAATCAACCTGAGTGTATAACCGGTTTATTTCCGCTCGATGTGCCATCACCTGATTGCTCAGATCAAACAATTGTTCTCTCTGATTTTCGATGAGATATAATCGATGTTCATTATTAATCAAGGCAGCACGAAGGTTTTCAATCTCCTTAGAGTATGTTGCCGGATACACTGCATGATTTATGATGGATGAATGCTTATCAAATGCTTGTTCTAGTGAGTCTAATTCTTGCTCGATTAGCTGAATTTGAGTGGTAGTGATTGCATTTTGAATCTTCTGCTCAAGTTGATCGGTGTTGAGTCTAAATTCTTCAACAATTTCGTAATCACTTTCTTGGGCCATAACAGAGCCAAGAATAAGCATGATCAATGCTGGAAGTATTACGGTTAATTTTTTCATGACTTGCTCTCCTGATTTTTAATTACTCCTTTTTCAGTTATGTAAAGAGGGGATTCTGTGTTATAGGCAATAATTTGTATATAGGGTGCTCTCCAATTTAGTGCCGGATGTTCCAAACCACTTTCTGATATTTGAATACTTTTTTTGAGTTTTAGCTCCCCTCTTTTTGGTTCGAACACATACACATTTTTAAATCCATTGGCGGTAATGAAATAGAACCCATCAGCATTTCTCAATATTCGTACAAATTCCACAGATTGTGCAGAATCAGCGCCGAACTCTTCGTTTAAAAGCGGAAGAACCGAAAAACGGATATTGTTTCGTTGATCGCTTACTATGCCTTCTTCGTTTGGCGCTACAACCGACTCAACGTGTTGTGCATAGTTTACATCTTCAATTATCAGCGCGTTATTGCAGTTATAACTCACGGCTGACACCATGATCAGAACTAGTATTTTTATAGAATTCATGACTTTTCCTCTTGTGATATAGATTCACAAAATTGAAGCCATCAAAACCAACTTTGTTCCTTAAATAATCAGAATTGATTCGATTGGAGCTTCTTTCTCAAGCAGTGCCCGGCCGTTTAAAAAACTAAGCTCCATAATGAATGAGTAACCAACAACTATTCCGCCTAATTCTTGTACTAATTTTGTAGCGGCAACAGCAGAACCCCCGGTGGCAATTAAGTCATCGTGAATTAATACTTTGGCACCCGGTGTTATTGCATCTGCATGCATCTCAAGGGTATCCATTCCATATTCCAATTCGTATTGCTGAGAAATGGTATCTGCCGGTAGTTTGCCCGGTTTTCTAACAGGAACAAATCCCGCATTTAAATTCTGTGCAATGTTGGTTCCAAATAAAAACCCGCGTGATTCTAGGCCAACTACTACATCCACTTCTTTTTCCAGATAGGGCTCGGTGAGCAAAAAAGTAGTGAGTTGTAATGCTTTTTTATTCGATAATAACGTAGTTATATCTTTGAACTGAATGCCTTCTTTGGGGAAATCAGGGATGGTTCGAATATTATCGAGCAAATATTCTTTAATACTTTCTTCTACTTTTTGCATAAACTTGATGTTATAAAATTCGACCCGAAAGTAGAGATAATTACCTACATCAATCAAGCAGAATGAGTAATTCAGAAAAACCGATTTGGCAGGTTCATCAACAGTATATGGCTAAGGCTTTGCAATTAGCTGAACGTGCTTTCGAAGAAGGCGAGATTCCTGTTGGCGCAATTGTTGTGCATGAGAATCAAATTGTGGGCAAAGGATACAATCAGGTTGAACGTTTAAACGACCCAACAGCTCATGCCGAAATGTTAGCGATTTCTGCAGCTTGCGATACGATTGACTCCAAATACTTAAGTGATTGCACCTTATATGTTACGCTAGAACCATGCCCGATGTGTGCAGGTGGTATTGTTTGGTCGAAATTAGGTACGGTGGTTTTTGGTGCTTCGGATCCTAAATCAGGAGCCTGTGGCAGCATGTTTAATATTGCCGACAACGAGACTTTGAATCATAGAGCCAAAGTAATTCAAGGTGTGCTAGAACACGATGCGGAATATCTGCTTAAAGCATTTTTTGCGAGTAAAAGACAAAAATTCTAGCCAAAGAGTTTAATAAGTGCTCTAAGCGAAGGTATTTTTTTTTCTGGCTGTTGGATGTTTACCTGGTTCGCAATTTCGTAGGCCATTTTCCATTGCCTACACAAAGTTTTAACCGCATACCAATATGGATATCTAGGATCGTAAATATGAGTCGCTTCGGATGTAATCCCATTTAACTCCAGCACTTTGAGGTTATTCCCTTCTTTGAAATGTGTTTCATCCGGAACTTTGATATCAAATCGGCCAAAATAAAAACCATCAAAACTCTTACTAATATCATCTATTCGATCTACCAATGCTCTAGTTTTAAGATGAATTCCATCTCTAAAAATAGCTCCTCGCGAATGGGTACCAACTTCAACAAGCTTAATCAATTTTCCTTTGGGAATAATGTTAAATAAATGATCCGCATGTTGTTCAAAATGAGTATTAGCCATGCACACTGCGCGCTCATCTTTAAGTATTAATTCTTCAAGAGTATGTTTTCCATCACCTGTTATCCATAAATATTCTTTTTGGGTGATGGAAATAATATCACCATTCTCTTGATTTGGATAGCGAGCATAAAATACACCGTACTCCTCTCCATCTATATATTCCTGAATTATAAATGAACTCGAAAACTGAGTTATCATCCGCTTCAATTCCATTTCATTTTTAGGGATTACCACTTGCTTGCCTCGTTCCCCTATATCCGGTTTTAAGACAACAGGAAAAGTGAGTTTATTATCTGATATAAAAGTCAGACAATCAGAAAATGCACGTTCATCAGCATTAATAACACGAAAATTTGCTACGGCATCTTGTTTTTGAATGGCACATAGAATTTTGGATTTAGACTCTCTCACAAGTCCCCCATATTCGATTCCGGGGTTCGCTAATGTGACTAAAGCAATACTTTTGTGTTTGATCCATAATCCAATGATATAAATCACAACAGGTACGTAAAGTGCAACAGGTGTCCAGAATTCCCACTTTGTTTTTCTCCGAAATCGGCCAACTAGAAGTCTTCTACCTTTATAGGTAAACGAAGGGATAATGATTTTGATCAGAATATAAAATACAGCAAATAGCCCAATCAGAGCCCAGATTGCATACTCTTGATACACCGAGAAATATTCAATCATCTCATTTCCTAGTACCACTGCAAGACCTACTAAGATTGGAGTCCACATTAAAGAGGCAATTCCGAAATAAAAGATGAAGGTAAAGAAGTTAGCTCCGATCGCACCTGCACTTACGTAGGTTGGAAATCTCGATCCAGGAATAAATCTACTGGCGATTATTATAGCCGGACCTTTTGCTTCGAACCAGTAATAAGATAGTTCGAGATCTTTTTCAGAGATAAACCATTTTAGAGGTGCTTTATTGATTGTGCCTTTGGCAACCCATCGTCCCATCAAATAAAGTAGAATATCACCCACGAAAATACCGATCAGGCAAGCGAGCACCCCAGGAAAAAAGCCTATCATTCCGCGTGCGATCAATAATCCAGTTCCAATACAAGTAAGATCTTCGGTAATAAAGGTGGAAAAAATAATAACCAGCATTAAGATGATTAGAGCTTTACCCTCGGCTTTTATGCTGTTAGAAGCATCAAAAGGCTGTTTAGAGAGTATATCTGCCGCCATCGAAACTTCTGAGCGAACTTTCACATCTTGCGTATCCACTCGCTGATGAAATGCGGCAATTGTTGAATCAATCTCATCTCGACTTAATACCTGCAACTCACTTTGTGGGAGCAATCGATGAAGTTCAGTGGCAACTTCCTTTCTAACTTCAGCATCAGCAGTATGAATCACAGAAATAGGAAGCTGGATAGTTTTAAGTATTTCCCTGATTTCTTGGTGATCAGATTTAACCTGAATCTCTGCTCTCGTGATATGATTGTTTAAAAAGTCTAACGAACCAAAATGCGGAACTAACGCCTTTAGAAGTTGAAAACCTATTTTTTTCCCTTGATAAATAGCTTGGTTCAAGAATGCTCCACCGAGTAATTCAAGCTCTACTATTCCAGTAGAGTTAATCAACGTTAAAGACTGAACCGTATCATTTAATGAAGCCTGTGCAGTAATATGCATAGCAACGCTTCCACCTATTCCCTCTCCAATCAAATGATATCGAACTATTTCTAATGAATCTGTGAGCTGAATAACTTTAGTTGCTTGATCTTTGATACTCTCTCGCTCCAATTCTATGATCAAAAATTCATCATCAAAACTCTCAAATTGTTTAAGATTTGAGTAAACCGGATCAGCGATGTAAATCGTAGTTATGCTATCATAGTTGAGAAATGTAAGCTTATCGTTTTCCCCATTAAATAATATTTGATATCCGAACGAAGCTGCCAGAAGTACAAAGTAACAAACCGTAGTAACTACCCATTTCTTAGAAATAAAACGGTTCGTTGATTCAGACATATTTAATCCTGCTACGAAACCCTCTCAACGGTATTGCTCAATTTCTTGTGCTTTAATGTAGAGGGTGCTACACCAAAATCCTCATCTGGAATATACCCCATCGTTTTTAATATCAGACCTATAAGCGCGTAATGATGTACCGTATGACTGATTAGGAATTGTAATTCTCTCACAATTGATGAGCTACTAATTAAACTATTTTCCGAATCATTACCTTCATTGCAAACAATCTCTACATGATTTTGCAGTAATTTGGGTGAGTCTGCAAGTTTTTTTAAAGCTTCAATTACTTCTTGAAGCAATTCTATCATGAATAATCGATCATTTTCTAATCGTAGATCCCGTTTACGAAGATCATAATTGATTATCCCGGAATACTCTGAATTGATCAAACTAAAATAATGCTCAATAATGTGTCGAAAATGAACCCCTATTCCACTTTTATGATAGGCTCCATTATTCTTTTTATATAGTTCATCAGTAATGGACGTCAGTAATTCGATGCCTTGCTCTAAAAAATGGATATTAGACTGTAATACTTCCGGTGTCTGCTTCATGTATTTCCGATTGATTTACCGGTTTAAATTGATCTCTTACGAGTTTATAACTTTGAAGTGCTAGTTCTTTACGGTTAGAACTCCTGATTTTATCCGGGATAAAAGTTATGTGAGCATCAAATTGTTTAATCTTTAGCACATTCCAAAAATGCTTTGGGAATGGTGTATCATCCCACCAGCATAATTCACGGCTACAATCAACCTCCTTATGCTCACAGGAATAGCTGATGGATGCTGCAGAAACAGGAATATCTACTTGTGCCGGATATTGAAAAAGCGAAGACTTGAAAGGTAGAACATCCTCTCCACTACTGGTTGTACTTTCCGGAAATAAAAAAATCCCTTGAGAAGGCGTCAAATGAGTAGTGATTTCTGCATTCACGCGGGTTACATCACTTTTTTTGGATCGATCCACAAAAATCAAACCAGATGTTGAAAGCACGAAGCCAGCAATAGGCCAATCTTTAATATCACTTTTGGCAATAAAAGTACCTTTCGCAGCAGAGAATAACACCCAAACATCGATATAGCTAAGATGATTAGCTACTAAAAAAAATGGAGGCTTCGGAGCTTCGCCGTTTATTTGAATACGCATTCCAATTATTCTTGCTACTGCTTTGCCCCATTTATGCCTGGCATATGAGGCCCAGCCTTTCCTGTCTGCACCAAAAATGGACAAAACATTCCCAAAAAGTATCACAGAATAATAAATAAGGGTAGCCAGTATAAATCGAATTAATCGAAATGCTGCTCTCAAATTCGCCATACATCAAAGTATGAAAACTATCGCAAAAAAAGTGCCTTAGATTGTTCCGAAAGCCCTTCTTTATCTAAAAGAATTAAGAAATCTATCGTTTTAAAAGTGGTGTCTATTGCCGGCTTACTACACACCTTAGTGCCTAATTCGATGTATAGTTTAAACAATTGCGGAAGCTTCACTTCTTCATCGAATTCAAAACTATTATCGGAATTGATGCATTTATATTTTGGCTGCACATCAATTAGAAATTCTGAATGATAGGCATCGGTTTGTTTCAAATAATGATAGAATGCTTCTCCTTCAGCCGGATTTTGACTGGTAATTGAACAGCACCCAAAAAGAAATCTTTTACCCGATAAGGCCAAATACCGTGCGAGTCCCCTCCATAATAAATATAGCACTCGTCCACTTCGATGATCTCTATGGATACACGCTCTCCCTAATTCTACAGAATTAGATAAAACATACTCCGGAAATTGAGAAATATCGAACTCCTGCTCGGTATAAAAACCATTACCTTTCGCGGCCATTTGATCGTCTTGCATACGATAGGTACCGATAACATTGGAAGTTGCATTCTCAATTACCAATAAATGATGACATTGTTGATCGTATTCATCTTCATCCATAAACGTTTGAAAAGACGAATCTAACCCTTCTCCCAGTTCAATATTGAACACTTCAAATCGTAAACGGAGTGCTTTTTCAACCTCTGTTCTGTCGGAAGCAATTTTAACAGAATATTTTTGTCCCGGAATTGAAAAGTCTGATACTTTTGTTGAAGATATATAATTGTTGATGAGGCTCATTCTGCTTAGTTTTAATAACAAGTAAAAATAGAGGTGAACTGTTATTTAACTATTAACAGTATATAAATTCATCACAAAAAAGTAATGTAAAATATTAGTACTAAGTGCTTTACTATAAAAAATACGAAAAGGACGAAAGCAAAGAATGGGTGGTTTTTGTACACGGCGCAGGGGGAAGTTCGTCTATATGGTTCCAGCAGTTAAAGGCATTTAAAAGTGTATTCAATGTTCTTCTGGTTGATTTACGAGGACATGGTAAATCGAAAGATGCCTTACAAATGTACTACGAAGAAGAATATACTTTTGATGATATCAGTAAAGATGTACTACAAGTCCTCGATCACCTTAATATACAAAGAGCTCATTTTGTGGGGGTTTCTCTTGGTACTATTATCATTAGAAACTTAAGCGAACTTGCTCCTGAAAGAGTCAAATCTGCTATCCTTTGTGGAGCAATTACACGGCTTAATGTTCGCTCCAGATTACTCGTTTTTTTGGGCAATACCTTTAAAAAATTCGTGCCATACATGTGGTTATATCGCTTTTTTGCATGGATAATTATGCCTCGAAAGCGCCATGAAAAAGCACGCAATCTATTTATTGGTGAAGCCAAGAAACTGTATCAGAAGGAATTTATGAGATGGTTTAAATTAACCAACTCAGTAAATCCGTTGCTTAAATATTTTAAAGAAAAAGAAATCGATACTCCTATGCTTTATGTGATGGGAAGCGAAGACTACATGTTTTTGCCACCGGTTCAGCAAATAGTAGCTGATCACAAGCAGTCATTTCTTGAAGTAATCGATAATTGCGGACACGTTTGTAATGTAGAAAAGCCGAGGATATTTAATAAAATATCCATCGACTTCATCAAAAAAAATGTGTAAAGCTTTACTTAGGTAAGGTAAATAGCCACGCTTCTTGGTTAACGGTTTCTCTGATCGACATTAGGTAACTAACCGCTTCGTCAAAAGTAGCGAAGCCTTGATATGCCACATAATTGAAACGGCTTTCGGGATGAAATAAGATTCGTGTATCATAGCCTTCATCCATTAACGATTCATTAAATCGATTTGCATTATTTCTTACGATGAATGAGCCCCCAATAACGAAGAACCTTTTATCTTCGCTTTCATAGGATTCCTGTTCCTCTCCTCCATTCTGCTGTTGTTCTAAATATTCATTTAGACTAAACGCACGTGGCACAAGAACCATAAGTTCTGGGTTTTCAACCGGCATGCTTAACTCATCAGCTAGTCGCTGCTGTTCCGGAGTAAGTTCATTGCCCTCTGATGATTCATTTTCGTTATTCACAGTATCTGCTTCATCTACAACTTCCTCGGGCATTTCGTCTTCCGAATCACCTTCAGTATTATCAGTTGAGGTATCCGGTGATTCTACTGGAGCTTCTTCTGAAGTTTTAGAAGGCTCCGTTTTCATTTCTTGATTCTCGTTAGAAACAAAATCATCTAAATCTTCCAGTAGTTTTACAGGAGTTGTTAGCAGATTGTTATTGAAGACTGCATCCAGATTGCTTCTCAAATAGTCTCTTTCGGCATCTAATAAGGTTTGTTTAGTTGCAAACTTCTCATTTGCTCGTTGTTTAACTGTTTTTTCGAGTGAAGCTTGAACTATAATAATTAGCTCATTTTCCAGATAATCGTTGGAATTGTATCCAAATAAATATCGAAGTCCGAAGAACCATGGTGGTAAATCTTTTAAGATCGGAATTCCTCTTCGAACTTTTGATTCTTCGGTTCTGTACAATCCTGCTATCGTTGTTGCTTCCCCGTCTAATAAAAGTGCCTGCGTGGATGCTTGTTGCTTATTGATGATTGTACTTACCGCATCTGGTTGAGCTGAAGATCGTTCAACTTCTATCTCTAGATGGATAAATGAAGTATCATTAACATCAATTACTGTTGGTACAACTGTTAATATTGTTCCTGTGCTAAAAAACTGGTCGGTTACGTTTCCTGCAATATCTCGCTGTTTTATCGAGAAATCCTGACCAACTTGAACCCGACCTTCCTCGCCATCTAATACTTTTGTAAATGGCGTTGCAAGAACTTCTCCTAAGTTATCAGCTTCAAAAGCGTTAAATAGTGCCTGAACGCTAATTGCGTTGTCACCTTCACCAAATGGGCCGAGGTTCACTAGCGCGTTGAATACATTTTGTGAGACATTTGCCGCATTAAAAGAATTTATGGATACAAACTGATCATTAAATGTTGTGTTGGGCAAGCCTTCACCGGCTCCGGCTCCTTCTCCACCAACAATATTATTCAATTCCGTTGGTACAGTACCTCGCAATGTCGACCAATCAACCCCAATTTCCTGTAAGGCTCGTCGGTTACCTTCAAAAAAGGTAGCGTTTATACGAATTTCTCGAGTATCTAAATTGATTTCACCTTGCTGAGCCTGAGTTTGTTGCTGCTCTTCAGGCGTTGCTAAGGAGGATAATGGCACAATTTCGACGAATTCATCGGATTCGATTAAAGTTAGATTCTTCAGCCTAAGAATAAAATCTAAAGCATCTTTCCAGTGCATAGCCGGTAGCGTAACACCTATAGAACCGGTTGTTTCGGTTTGATCGATTATGAATTTGTTTTGAAACTCTTGGTAAAATTGGTTGATAACTTCGATGGCTTCTTCGTAGCTGGTACTTCGGTCGAAGGCTACGATTTCATCCGGATTGGTGTACTCTCTCGGATATTCATCCTGAGCATTAACCATTACTGGCATGCACAAAAATGATAAAACCGCGATTATCGCAATTTTAAGCTTCCGTAAATGATATAATTGCTGAATTTTCATCGAACTACCTCCAGGGTAACTACTTCTTCTATGCCGCCTACGTCCAGGTTAAAGGTAGCTTTTTTATTTTGTAAATCTATAGAAACTAAGCTACCCAGATATACACGATCACCTTGTTTAAGGGAAATTATTCTTCCGGTTTGATCTCTAACAAAAACACGGTTATCTGTCATACCAATTAGCCGAGAGCCTCTGATATCAGTCAACCCATTGACATTGGCTTGAACAGTTGGTTGAATTAAAGGAAAGAGTGGATTGTAATTTGAGATTTCCTCATCCAAATTGATCGAAAAATTTCTTCCTAACGAATCAAATAGGTTCGTTTTCTCATAATAACTTTCGAGCTCGAATGAGAAGTTTACGGTATGCAAATCATCATCTTGTCGCGCTGGTGAAATTGTTAGATTACTTACTTTATTAAGAAGCTGAGAATGTTCAATTCGATTTACAAAATCAGTAAGTGCATCATATCGACCAAATCCTGCGATAGAAGATTCAATGATCCCGTATTCGCTACTTGGAATAGAGTCTGTATAAATATAATCGTAATACATTTGGTTACCACCTTCGGCATTCACTCGGTTCAAGAAATCGAATACATCGTCTGGCTTGTTAGAACTAAACAGGATCTTATCGTAGTTCGATATAACCTCTAATGCAGCCTGATACCGTTCGTTTAATTCCGTGAATTGTATGTTGATGTCTTCTTTTGAGGCTAAATCGTTTCGCTTAGCTACCAATGAATTTTCCAAATCTTCCACCTTCGATTCTAAAAAGAATTTCGAATATGAAAAACCCAAACCTAATATTAAAAACAAGGTAACAAGCAAAATTAGGGTATTTCGTATAGCGTATGACATTAATTGCCTATAAGGTCCCCCATACCTTGTAAGTTCTGTGGTGTATAAACATCGGTATTTGCAACAATGCGATTCACGTAATAGCTAAAGTTGTACACCTCAACTTCACGAATTTCGCTGCGAGTAACGTCGAGCAAAGTTGCATCGGCAAACAATTCAGCAACCTGTCCAATTCGATCTTGATAACGAGCTATTCCCTGTATTTCAAGTGTATTTGGCTCATCACCCGGTGTTACATTTGTCAGCCAAACTCCACCAATGTTATCAATACCAGCGTTAATGGTGTTCAAATTTACCGACCACGTGATAGAATTTTCTGCCAAGGTATTCATCAAAACAAGATTATCTTGAATTTGACTAAGCTGACTACTAATTCTGTTGTAGTTATTTACTGTTGGAGCATACGATTGAAGTTGGGTATCAACCAATGAGATTTCAGATTCCAACCGATTAATCTCCGCAAAATGTTGTTGCCACAAAAAATTGACTCCCGGAAAAGACATCATAATCAGAATTAATAACAAGATACCATGCCATTGAAGCTTAAAGATCTTTTGCCGATCAATCACATATTTAGGCAAGAAAGAAATTCCTGAAAAAACTTCTTTCTTAAAGTTCGTTGCTGCCCATGCTGTACCGATAGCCGTTGTAAATGGAGCAATGGAGTCTAAAGTGTGCTCCTGCGGATCGAATAACTCTTCAGCAAACTCAAATTCTGAAACTTCAACATCAGGAAAGCGCTCTTTAAAAAACGATATACCCTCTTCCCCCAACGAGTTATTGCATATTATTAATCGGTCGAGGTTTGGAACTTCGCCTGTATCAAGTTGGAAAAGAATTTTTGAGAATACGGTATTCAAAAACTTTCTTGAACGAACACCTTCCGTAATAATCGGTGATACTAGCCAGAGTTTGTCACCTTTCATGAAAATTACGCGACAATTAAGCTCTGAAAACTGAAGAATACAGGTGATTTTTTCATCTTCGAGTTCATAATTGGCTTTAACCATTGCCAATAAAATCGACTCATCCGGAAGAATTTCACTGATAAAGATTTTCCCTCGGTATAAGGTATCTACTCTGTCAATTAACGAAAGTAGTATGGGCTGATCATCGATACTAGATAGTACAAGAGCGCCATCTTCACGCACGCCATAGGAATAAAAATCAGGATCTTTTGGATCTCCATATAATGCTTCCAGTCGATCGTCGATAATGACTTTTAGATCTTTCTTCTTTACCTCGTTAAAATCGACATCCTTTAATACCTGAAAAATGGCAGTACCGGCGGGAATATTTAAACCAAGATCAACGCGTTTGGGGTCGATGTTAGAAAGGAAATTAAAAACCTGAATCTCATTTGAAACCGGACCTTCGGTTTCGTCAATCATGTCTACATCTACGATCTCATCCCCTTTTTCTAGCTCGTCGAGCTCGAGATCTATATCATCTCCAATTTCACCTAATATATCATCGTCAAGATCGCCTAGGATATCATCATCAATACCGCTAAGGATGTCATCATCAAGATCAATCTCAGAAGTAGAACTATCTTCATTTAGTGCAGAATCAAGATCAAAAACATCGTCGCTAGTTTCTCCGAAAACATCATTAAGCTCTTTTTCCTCTGTGGGTTTATCGAGCTTTTCTAATAGTGAAAACCGATCCACCCGTACAAGCTGAACTTTCTTATCCTTAATTTGGATTACAGCAAATTTGAGGCTCTCCGCTTCAAGTACAATACCGGTATATAGTTTACCTGACTTCACCTATTAGTAATTAACCTCGCTTAAAAGTTGCACCATTTTGGTTTTATTGTTCGAGTAATTTAAGGCAGATTCTTTAGAAATCTTACCTTCATCAAACAACCTTTTTAAATCCTGTTCCATGGTATTCATACCACGCTCTTTGCCTTCCATCAGCATTTGATAAATCTCACCTATATTATTGTTTCTTATTGCTGCTTTAATGGAAGAATTTGCTAATAATACTTCTTTAGCAAGGACGCGTTTACCGTCTAACGAGGGTACTAATTTCTGACTTATCACGCAGGTTAATACATCGGCTAAGCGAGCACGTACTCGATTTTGTTCTTCGCTTGGCATTTCACCTAAAATACGCTCGATACTTTCCATAGCTGATGAAGTATGCAAAGTGCCAAAGGTTTTATGTCCAGAATCCGTAATTTCAAGAGCTGTCATTATAGTTTCGGGATCTCTAAGCTCACCTATTACAATGATATCCGGATCTTGCCGCAAGGCTTGAATTGCCCCTTCTTTAAAAGAGTGTACATCGCTACCAATTTCACGATGACGTACTACACAGCGAATGGGTTCATGAATTAATTCCACCGGAGATGCAATGATTACGATATGAGCATCAACCGTACGGTTATTTGCATCAATAATGGTGTCTAAGGTAGATGATTTACCAGAGCCGGTAATCCCGGTAATTAATGTTAAACCGTATTTGTAATACTTTAAACTTACAGCTTTTGCTACTTCTGCGTGAACACCCAGCGACTTAAACGGACGGATGTTATTATCGATCTTTCTCATATTCAAGCCAAGATGATCCAGATCGAAATACATATCTGCTCGAAATCGTTGGCTCTTACCTTTTCCAAGATTTATTGAGTAAGAAAAATCCAGGTTTTTCTTTTCGAGTAATGTTTTGCGTTGTGTAGCTAATAAAACATTATGCAGTAAAACATCTGTTTCCAGATACTCTAACTTTTTAGGAAGCTTAAGCGGGTTTTTATCTCCAAAAATTCGATACCAGATTTTTCCGTTACAACCGGGGCCGCCTAAATCAATATCCGAAGCACTTACTTTTATCATATTTACAAGAAAAGAATCCAGCGCTTCTTTAAGGTCTACTCGCAGGCTTATGTCGGCATTTTCAATAAGATCTCCGATTCTTCGATGCAATTCGGGTCCTCGCGCAGTCTTGGGAATGCGATCCAAAATCGGCTTTATAAGCCCCGATATTCTGTCTAAGTCAATTGCCGCCATGATAAATCCATCTTTTTGATGGAATCAATAGATAATCTTACACACCTATTGTTACGAAAAAAATAATAATCAGGATTGGTATTTAGTGTAATACACTATTACCAATTGGAATCATTCAATAATCGTTTTTTAAGATTCAATAATTGAATGTTCATATTACTTATTTTTCTCTGTTGAATTTCGATGATATTTTTTGTGAATATATTGAATAATTTTTCTGGCTTTTTTCTGAAGAAGTTTAAAGCTTCATATCGTTCGTACCTAAGTAAAATGCACTCACCTTCTGCCGTAACTTTGGCCATTCTACTGTTTTTACTAAATAAAAAAGCTTCACCAAGAAAATTTCCTTCCGAAAGCGTTGCCAACTGTATGTTATCTTTCCAAATGGCCACTTTACCATCTGCTACCAAATAAGCCGAATTAACGTATTCTGATTCGTTTAAAATGATATCATCTGCTTGAAATTTTTCTTCTATTCCTAGCTGTAGAAATTCCAGCACATCTTCATAATGAAAGTTTTTTAAGAGTAATGGTGGCTCTTTTAAAAACTTTTTTATGTAATCTGCCATCCATTCTTTCGACGGCTCGTTACCTGCATTCATAAAACCTCACTATTTTGCACATGCTGTTAAATATGTGTTAAAATCATCAATAATAAAACTAAATAATGCTCAATCGTCGATGGTTGATGCAATTATTTCTTCAATAGTTGTGATTCCTTCTTTAATTCGTTCGCGACCTGAACCTCGTAGTGTTAACATACCTTGGCTTACCGCTAATTCTTTAATTGAATTCTCATCAATATCTCCACCTGCATCTAATATCATTTGCTTTATTTCTTTAGAAAAGAATAAAGCTTCGTGTATTGCAGACCGTCCTTTATAGCCACTTCCGCTACAAACATCGCATCCCACCGCTTTATAGAAAGTAGTAGTTTCAATTTCTTCATCAGTAAAACCTAGACCTCTTGCGATTTCGGGATGCGGTTTAAACTCTTCTTTACAATCTTTGCATAACCTTCTAATTAATCGCTGAGCCATTACTAAATTAACCGCATTCGCAATAAGAAATGGTTCTACGCCCATTTTAAAAAGTCGCGATACTGCACTAGGCGCATCATTGGTGTGCAACGTTGAAAAGGTTAAGTGACCTGTGTTCGCAAGTTTGATAGCGATTTCTGCTGTTTTTAAATCACGAATCTCACCCACAAGTACAATATCAGGGTCATGCCGCAGGATACCACGAATACTTTGATCGAAGGTCATTGCCGTGGATATTTTTAACTGCCTTGCCCCTTCAATAATATATTCTACCGGCTCTTCAACGGTTAGTACGTTTTTTGTGGGGTCAATCACATAATACAAGGCTGCAACAAGCGTGGTTGACTTACCACTACCAGTAGGACCTGTGATAATTACGATGCCAGAAGGCTGTTGAATCGACTTAACAAAATTATCTTTGGCTACTTTCTGTAAACCAAGTAAATCCAAATCGCGGATTACTTTTCTATCATCCAGAATTCGAATTACAATCGACTCAAATTTGCGATCGTATTGATTTCCTACAATTGGCATGATGGAAACACGGTATCTGATATTGTAACCATCTATTTGCCGTTGAATAAATCCATCTTGTGAAGAATCCCGCTCAAAGCGATCTACGTTTCTGGTTTTATCCTTAATAACCGCCGAAATAGCCTCTGGTTTTACATTTTTCTGCTGATACCAAAGCTGTAGCTTACCATCAATTCTAAATCGAATATCCGTAGAAGAAGGGCCGCTTGGGATAATGTGCAAATCACTAACACCTTGCCGAACAGATTCAACCAGCATCCCTTCAACCAACGAGTTGAGCATACTTTGGTTAATCTCAGCATCGATTTCTTCCTCATCAATATTCTCTTCGTCGGCTTCAATATTGGTTTCTTCGTAATCGATCTCTTCAAGAAGATCCAGAAACTCATTTTTACGCTCGTAAACTTTACCAAGAATTTGCTCAACCAGGTCGTAATTACAGTAAACTAATTCTGTTTGCTTAAAATTGAGTTTATTGATAATTGTTTGCAGATTCGGATCGGATGGATCAGCAGCTGCGATTGTTAAATCACCACGAGAAATTTGATACGGTAACGCTTTATGATGAACCAGCTCGTCTACCGTTTCTTCCGGGAGTTTTTCAACATAATTTTTGATGGTGTCAATAATCTCATCAGGAACAATCTCTACATCGGCTAGCACTTCCCTAAATGCATACACTTTAGAGATTTCGCGCATGATGAGATGCCGATTCAGACCAATATCCTGGAATAGTATTTGACCTAATCGTCTGGAACTACCTGACGGTTCCTCTTCTAAAATTTGAAGAGCTTGAGTAAGCTGCTCTTCACTTACTACTCCTTTGCGTACAAGGATATCGCCAATATGTCGACGTATATTGATTTTACCCATGATTAGGAGTAATACAAGTGATTTTAGATGCCTGAATTAGGTTTAATAACAGCCGATTCTGATGATACAACGGTAATTCCAATTAGTGAGATCATGATAAACAAATTTATAGTATCAATTACAGATTGCATCTTATAAGTGGTTTGAATTTCGTAATACTCGGCAAGCTGCTTTGCATTTTCCCTAAGCGCACCGGACTCGGCACCTAACCTAAATCTACTAATAGCTGTTTGAGTAAATACACCGGTTTCTTCGATACTTTCAATCAAACCGGCACCATCTTTAAGCATCTTTTTTATTGCAACTTCTTTTATCTGTTTTTCCATGTAGGTGTTTCTACAAGCTTCGGATGCTACTCTAATCACTTCAATATTTTGTCCTGACCCACTGTAAAGAGTGTAGAATACTCTTGAAAAAATCTCGATACTCGTTTTATGAAGTAAATCCCCAATTACAGGTATTCTAATAATCACCCTGTCAACAATTAGCTTTCCTTTTGATGTGTTTACGAACCAAACAAACCCAACAATCGGAGCAATAAATGATATTAGCAACATCACCCAATTATCTCTTAGCCAGTAACTTAGGTCAAGTGTAGATTGTGTCATTGGAGGTAAGTCTATACCCATTTCCACAAATAATTCAGCTGTTGAAGGAAATATATAACCTACATAAAATAATACAACGCCAACAACAGCAAATACAGTTACTGCCGGCATCATTAACGATCTCTTTAAATTCTTTTTGAACTCTGCATCACGTTCCAGGAATTTTGCAGTGCTTTCAAATACCAGTGCCATGTTACCGGAAGTAGAAGCAACACTTAACATGTAAGCAGCAAATTTACCAAATATGGGCTCATGCTTACCATAAACCTGCGAACCCTCTTTACCGTCTTTAAGATCTTTTTGAATTTCTTTAATCACCTCTTTCATCCTCTTGTTGGTAGTATCTTCTATTAGAAGATTTAGGATTTCATCAAAGGTGAGCTGTTGTTTTAATAAGTCGGCAGATAAACTAATGAAAGAAACTACCTCACTCATCGGAACGCCGCCGGAAAAGTTGAAGAGCTTTTTATTTACACTTACAACCTGATATCCAAGTTTAATGAGTGCACGCTCCAGTTCTTCTTTGGTATACGCTTCCTGTTCGCCGGCTATGGTTTTTTTACTACCCGACTTTTTTACTTTATATACGAAAGTATACTTTTGATCGAGAGCTTGTATGCGTAACCCATTTGTTTTCGATAAGCGATCAACCTTGATTTGAGCATCCTTCTTGTTATTTGCTTCAAATTCTGTTTGTACAACCTTACCTTTTTGTGATACTGCTTTTAAACGAAACTGTGCCATACTTGCTCCTTTATAGCGTTAGTTTTATTCCCAAACCACATTATCCACTGTTACAACAGCTGTAAATGGATCTATTTCTCCTATTGTTGGAGTAGCGAGTAATTTAAAATAACTGCCTGATGTTTCCGAAATTTCAAATGTATTTACTGCCGTAGTTGAATCTAATTGAATGTCATTCAAAGTAATATTATTGAAACTACCGCCACCGCCACCCAACATCGGATGCTTCTTGTAATACATTTGGCCAAGTGTAGCTGCTTCCATTACATCCTGGCGAATAATATCTTTAATCGATTCGTCTCTTGAATTGCTAAACAATGTAATTGCAACTACTGTCATTATTCCCACAATAACAGTCACAATTAAAAGTAGCATTAGTTGTTGTTGTCCCATAATTCATGGCTTAAATAAAAAAAGCTTCTTCAACTGATGAAGAAGCTTTTAATGAATTAATCAAATAACCATTACTGGTTAGTAGCCTGAGTCATATTATCAGGTGTAATAGTTGCAACAATACTAGTTACAGCACCACTAGCTGGAGTAGCAGTAACTACTAACTGCCCAGCAGCTCTGGTTGTCATTACATAAGAACCGTTGGTGTTAGCTGCAGATAGACCACTGTTAAAAATACTATCTGATGGGAAGGTAATGTTGTTGAAAGTTACAGAACTCCAATCGTTACCACCACCACCAAGCATGGTTGGCTTGATGTAATATGCTTGAGCTGAAGAAGCAATTTGTGCTAAGTCTTGTCGAACTGCATCTAAGTTTGCAGAATCAGCAGCACTTGAGAAGGTATTAATGGCAACTACAGTTGCGATACCAACGATGATTGTTACTAGAATTACGAGAAGTAATTGTTGTTGACCCATGATTATCTCCTAGGTTTTATTTATTGTTTATTTAAACTTTTACGTTTGAAAACAAGTTCAGAAATACTCTTTTAAAACAAAATTAGAATATTCTTAGCCGTTTATATTGTACTATATTACGAATGAGTAATAATTATAGATGATGTTACAAACTAATAAAACATTGATGAATTTTTCATATTAATTTATGGTAACATGTACACTATGAAATGCACTCTCTCTTAAATACTCTTATCGACACTTTTGAATGAAGGATAAGAGCAGTCACTATTTTATTATTTTCCCATTGTGGTTACTTGTTTTTGCGGCGAGTAGCCAAGTAATGATAATAGCCCCCATCCTACCCAAAATTGGTGCAGAGCTTAACACCTCCGAAAGTCTTCTTGGAAATTTGGTTACAGTGTATGCAACTATGCTGGGATTATGTGCAATTGTAGTTGGTCCCCTTTCTGATAAAATCGGACGCCGTAAAATTTTATTACTTGGCACATCTACAATGACGGTTTTCCTGTTACTTCATGGAATAGCCGACTCTTTTCTGTCTCTTTTAATTTTGCGAGCATTTACCGGAATGGCCGGCGGAGTACTAAGTGGTGCAGCGGTATCATATGTTGGAGATTATTTCCCTTATGAGAAGCGTGGTTGGGCAAACGGTTGGATTATGAGTGGCATTGCAATGGGACAAATATTGGGTATTCCTCTAGGAACTTTTCTTGCAGAACACTTTGGTTTTAAATTTCCATTTATTCTGTTTGGTATCATCATGGGGCTAACTTTTATTTTAATCTTTTTAAAAGTTCCTCAACCAGATGTAGCGCTTCAAACAAGTAAAATCACAATAAAAACTACTTTTGTTAAGTACAAAGTTCTACTAAAACAAAACGATATTAAAGCAGTGGCTTTCTCATATCTGCTGATGTTCCTAAGCCTGTCTATATATATAATTTACTTACCAGCATGGCTTACAAAGGAATTCGATGTTACTGTATCTGATATAGGATGGGTTTTCTTCGCAGGTGGTATTATGAATGCCATCACCGGTCCACGAGCCGGTAATTTGTCTGATCAAATTGGTCGTAAAAACATGATCATTTGGTCGTGTATTGGTTTAGCATTACTCATGGGCTTAACTACTTACATTACCGTAAGCTTTTGGGTAGCGTTTATTTTATTCCCGGTAGCAATGATCTTAATTGCAATGCGAATCAGTCCCTTTCAAGCTTTATCGAGTGAACTTGTTCGCGCTAATAACAGAGGCTCGCTTATGAGTTTACTCGTAGCCATTGGGAACATTGGTTCTGGACTCGCTGGAGTGTTAGCAGGTCCACTTTTTGAATATTTTGGTTATTTATCAAATACACTATTTGGTGCTTCTACAATTGTAATCACCGCGTATGTTGTATGGAAGTTTGTTCCCGAACCAGAATTAGTTACCCAAAAAGTATAGTTCTTTACGAATATAATTTCTTTGCTTTCCTCTAGCGGTTATACTTAGTATTCTGTTATGTTCAAAATTTGTAACTGATCTACAGTTCTTTTCTCTTAAAAGATAAAATAGTATGAAACGCCTAGCCCCTTTTTCGGTAATTTTTGTAGTAGCAATTTCGGTGTACTTAGGATGCCAAACTACAAGCACAAATGATGATGTAACGATATCAGGAAATGTGATCAATGAACTCACGGGAGATCCTATAAATCAAGCTATTGTTGAGATTTCAGCTCCTGAAGAATTTGCAGGAACCGCAAAAGTAACCGACGAAAATGGTGCATTCAGCTTTACTGAATTAACAGTAACAGAGTCGGCAACATTAACTTTATCCATTAAGAAAACCGGGTTTGTTGACAATACCTTAAATGTGCCGGTTTCCGGTGGGTTAGAAATTGCACTAGATCAACCAATTGAACTTACACCCGTCGAAACCGGTGATGGAGGTGATGGTGGCGACGATGGTGGACAACAAGTTTCTGGCCCATCTGAAGGTGCTGCGGCCATTGAACTTGTTAGTATTGCAGAATCATCACTAAACATTAAAGAAACAGGCGGCACCATAAGTACCGAGTTTACGTTCCAAGTTCAGGATTCTGCTGGGCGAAATCTTGACCTTAACAATGCAGTAATGGTCAACTTTTCAATTGTATCCGGACCTGGTGGTGGCGAAGGAATTGTACCACCAACAGTTAGAACGAATGCTGCCGGAAGAGCTACCGCAAGTTTATTCTCTGGTAATGTAGCCGGTGTAGTTCAAATACAAGCCGAAATTGTTCGCGAGGATGTAAACCTTACCATTCAGTCCTCTCCAGTTGCAATTACCATTCATGGTGGGTTTCCAACTCAAGATGGATTTTACCTCACTTCAGATCGTACAAATATTGAATCAAGTGCCTCACAAGAAACAGAGATCACAGCTAAACTTGTTGATGAATTCAATAACCCTGTAAAACCTGGAACAGCTGTTTACTTTACAACTTCGATTGGATCTATCGAAGGCTCACAACAAACTCAGAGTAACAACGATGGTGAAGTTACCGTGCGATTTTGGTGCGATGGCAACTTCGGAACGGGCGTAGTTACCGCAACTACTGTTGACCAGAATAATCAGCAAATTTCGCAGACTTTAGATGTTGTTTGTTCAAACAGCGAGGCATTGATCGTAGTTAATCCTCCTAATTTTGCTGTTGAGCCTGGCGGAACCCAAAGTTTTACCGTTACTGTAACGGATGTTTCAGGCCGACCAATGGCTGAAGGCACAGTATTAAATATTGTCGATAATGATGCAAGTTACGATCTCACCGGAAATACCAACATCACTATTCCAAACGCAACTTCTACCGGACCGGGAAAAACCGAGTTTGAATTTGTTCTAGAATACTTTGGTAGCGAGACAAACGAGTTAGTTATACCCGTAACCGTTACCTCTCCTTCAGGTTTTACTACAACGTTTAATATAAAGGGCAATTCATCTGGTGGTGAAATTTCCGGACCTTCAGAAGGTGCTGCGGTTATCATTCTCGATTCAATCTCCGAAACTGAACTTAATATTAGCGAAACAGGTGGAATCGTAAACTCTGTGCTTACCTTTCAGGTACAAGATTCTTCGGGCAGAAATGTCGACATTAATAATCAAGTAACCGTTAATTTTAGCGTTCTTTCAGGTCCTGATGGAGGTGAAGGATTACTACCTGAATCTGTTAAAACAGATGCTTCAGGTCGCGCAAGCACCAACTTCTATTCGGGTAATAAAGCAGGTGTTGTACAAATTCTTGCTGAAATTGTGCGTGATGATATTGGGCTAACAATAAGCTCCAAACCAATTGCTTTAACCATATTTGGTGGGTTTCCTGTTGAAGAAGGGGTTGATGTATTCATGGAAAGAAAAAACCTTGAAGAAGGTGGAGAAGAGAACATTAATGTTACACTAACCGATGAATTCGGAAACCCCGTAAAACCCGGAACTGCTGTTTCTTTCTCAACAAACTTAGGTACAGTTGCCGGGTCTGCTTTCACAAACGACCGTGGTGAAGCGTTGATAAATGGTTCGAATCCGGTTTGGTTACGTTGCATTGGTTTAGACGGAAATGGAGCTGCTGGTCAAGGTACAGTTACAGCTACAACAACTGATCAAAATGGAAACCCAATTTCTCGAAATATTGATTTCACTTGTAGTGACAGTGAAGCTATTATCTCCTCACCTATAACAGAATTCAGCTTAGATGCAGGCGGTAAAATCAATATTCCGTTTACGGTAACCAACCAAAATGGTGGTCCAATGCCAACCGGAACTATAATTCGAGCAACGGCAGAAGGCTCGGTATCTATTACGGGCGACGATTTCGTTGAACTAGGAAATACTATGCAACCTGGTGATGGATCTACTGAGTTTGAAATTACTGTGGAAGATATTGGTAATGCTGATGATGTAATCATTATATCCATTTCTGTTGAAACACCTTTACAGGTAACAACTATCTATAATGATATCAGAGGCAGTAGTTCCGCTGATGGTGTTAGTGGACCTCCTTCTGGAGCGGCTACTATTATTCTCACCAATATTTCGGATGAGTTCATAAATATTCAAGGAACTGGTGGTACAGTGAACAGTACATTTACCTTCCAAGTACAGGATAGTGCCGGCCGTAATTTGGATTTGAATAATCAAATCGAAGTTAATTTCAGCATCTTAGTTGGACCTGACGGTGGTGAAGGATTATTACCTGAAACGAGTACAACAAATGCTTCTGGAAGAGTGATAACCAATCTTTATTCCGGTACTAAATCCGGTGTTGTACAAATTCAGGCAGAAATTGTACGTGACGATATTGGCCTTACTATACGATCCCGACCAATAGCAGTCACCATTCATGGAGGCTTCCCGGATGCCGATCATTTTAGTCTTGCTCCTAACAAATATAATTTTGAAGGATACTCGATCAACGGAAGAACAAATCAGATCACAGCTATTCTTGGTGATGAGTTTAGTAATCCAGTAAAACCGGGAACTGCTGTCTATTTCAGTACAACCGGTGGTGTAATTGAAGGTTCTGCACAGGGCAATACCAATAATCAGGGATTTGCCTCTGTTCAGTTAATTTCCGGTGCTCGCAGACCCAATGATTCTCAAACTATTGATGGCACTCCATTTCCACGAGATGGTTTAGCTACCATAACAGCCTCAACGGTGGATAAAGACAATCAGTTGATCGAAAAATCGGTTAATGTTGTATTCTCAACTTCTGCAGCTTCTATTTCGGCAAACCCAACTACCTTCGATTTGGCACCAGGTGGTGGTGACACCTTTACTTACACGGTAACCGATCTGAATGGCAATCCAATGGCGGCAGGAACTTCTATTTCGGTAGATGCAGGCGAAGGAATCGAGCTCACCGGAGATGTAAACTTAACTTTAGGTAATTACATTTTCCCAGGTCCTGGTGCGACGGAGTTTACCTTTTCAATTCGTGATATTGATGATGATTCAAATGAACCCGCAGATCTTTCCATAAATATCACCGTTGTTTCCCCATCCGGAAACGAAACTACACTTACCCCAATAAGTGGTACTCGACGAAAAACATTCTAACAACAAACAGATTTAAAAGTGCTTGCCAAATGGCTAGCACTTTTTTTGTTTAATTCATTTTCAGTAATCTCACTTTAAAATCTAGTTGCCTACCACAAATACAGAAACTACTCTTTGGGCCGATATTAAGGCTTCCATCGCAGGAAATGATCAGGACTTTACCGAAGGAAAGCTTGGCCGCGCTATCCTACTGCTTTCTATTCCTATGGTGCTGGAAATGGCTATGGAATCAGTTTTCGCGATCGTCGATATCTTTTTCGTTTCAAGATTGGGAGCCGATGCAGTAGCTACCGTTGGAATCACAGAATCACTTATCACCATTGTTTACGCTATTGGAATCGGTCTTTCGATGGGAACCACAGCCATGGTTGCTCGTCGAATTGGTGAAAAAGATAAGATAGGAGCCTCAAAATCGGCGGTGCAGGCAATCATTGTAGGTTTTATTGTTTCACTTCCTATCAGTTTAATAGGCATCTTTTACGCCAAAGATTTACTACGATTAATGGGTGCAGAACCTGTGATTGTAGAAACCATGTACGCCTACACTTCCATCATGATTGGTGGTAATGTTGTGATCATGTTACTCTTTGTGATTAACGCAATTTTCAGAGGAGCCGGAGATGCCGCTATATCTATGCGGGTGCTTTGGCTAGCAAATGGATTAAACATCATTCTTGATCCCATACTTATTTTTGGAATCGGCTTTATTCCGGCATTTGGAGTAAAAGGAGCAGCAATTGCCACAGTTATTGGGCGTGGTATTGGGGTTCTGTATCAATTATATCTCCTATCGAAAAATCAAACCCGAGTAACCATCATAAAAGAAACATTGGTTGTTCAGTGGGATATCATGAAACGACTTATTCGTTTGAGCTTAGGTGGAATTGGCCAATTTATCATCGCAACCTCCAGCTGGATTGGATTGGTTCGTATATTGGCTGAATTTGGGAGTATTACTGTTGCAGGTTACACTATCGCAATTCGTATTTTTATTTTTTCGATCCTGCCATCTTGGGGTATGAGTAATGCAGCAGCTACTTTGGTTGGTCAAAACCTAGGCGCGAATAAACCGGAACGTGCAGAAAAATCTGTTTGGACTACCGCAGGCGTTAACATGGTATTTCTAGCATTAGTAGGTATCACGTTTTACATATTTGCAGAATGGCTGATTGCTCTCTTCTCAACAGATCCGGAGATAATCCGTATCGGTGCACAATGTCTTCGAATTATCAGCTATGGTTATCTGGCTTATGCATTTGGAATGATAATCATTCAGGCATTCAATGGAGCCGGAGACACCACAACCCCTACTATTATCAATTTTATCTGTTTTTGGCTGATCGAAATTCCATTAGCCTATTTACTTGCATTAGAATTTGGTTTTAAACAAGATGGTGTGTTTTACGCAATAGTTGTTGCAGAAACCTTACTTGGTGTAATTGGCTTTCTTATCTTCCGTAAAGGAAACTGGAAAAAAGTTAACGTATAAATGAAAGTTAAAGTAACACTGGAAACCGGTGGTAGACGAGGAAAACAAGTAACCGTTATTCGTGGAATTACACACAATCCTCAGGTGATAGAAAAACTTACCAAGAAGATTAAATCTCAGTTAGGTACCGGTGGAACTATAAAAGGGAAAGTGATTGAAATCCAAGGTAATCACCTTCCCAAAGTAAGTAAACTGCTTGAAGCCGAAGGCTATACGGTTCAATAGTTAGAGCGAAACTTTGCTTTCCTGTTTAGGATCTAAATCATATAAAGAAGAAGCAGTAGCCTGTATAGTTTTATACCACTCGTTGCCAAACTTGTCATTAATGGCGTAAAAATCAGCGAAATCAGGCTTTCTTAGATTCATTTTCCACTCTTGAGTTTTGGACTTAAAAGTAGGATCCAAATGGAGTAGTTGATGATAGATCATCATTTCTTTGGTTTTGGTATCCAGCATATCCCAAAGCTCTCCGGATACTTCCACCAAATAATCATTACCTGAATAATACTTTACCTCGCGGGTAGCTTTCATGCATTTAGCTGCTTTTTGTTTACTGATGTGCGGGTAAACAAGAAAATAGCCAATTTCTGCAGGTCCGAATTCTAATTTGTAGTCTTTTATAACTTTTTGTGCTATCGCCTCTATTTCGGGCGACTCCATTAACTGTTTGTCGCTTGATGTAGTCTCTTCTGGTGCTAAAAAATCGTTCTCTGGCATAAATTATTTAGTTTTTGGTATGCGAACACTGCTCGCAATAATAGCGTATTCCTTTTGCTCTTTGGTGATCAGCTTAGGATCCTCACCTACATCTTCGGCGTAGTGTTTAGCTTGTTCTGTAGAAAGGATCTTTTCTTCGAGCTTCCCTTTAAACAACACTTCTTTTCCGGTTGAATTGGTTGGAATAAAGAAGGAATAATCTACGAAAGATACTCTAGCTTCAGCCGACTCTCCCTCTGCAATAAAGAAGCAGCCTTTTTTTGCGCACACCTGCTTCACATTTGCTTTGATGATAAACTCCTGATCACTCCCGCTTTGCCTAATCGCCTCGTCTAATGAGATAATGTTTTCATCATTGCCTAGCTCCAACACTGTACCAAATGTTTCATATTGTTCGGTAATGGTAACCGGCTCAGAGAGTCTGATGACCTCATCCTGTGCATTGATATTTGTAAAAGGTAAAAGAACAAAAAGAATTATTACTAATGATCGCATAGCAGTATTTTTTGGACTAAAATAAGAAAGAATTCAGTCCAATTTTGGGTTGAACATCAACAAATTCAAAAAAAGTGAAAGGATTTTATTGAAACGATTAATTACGCTCCTAGGCACATTTCTCTTCGCTGTTTTTTGTGAATTATTTGTACGAATAGTCATCATTATTTACCAACAAACTGAATTCACATTCTATGGAACAGGAGCACTACCGGGATGGCAATGGGTGGTACTTTTCGCTGTTATCATACTAATTTCTAGTTGGATTGCAGGCATGCTTAATGCCACAATTTTAAACTCTAAGCATTTCTCAAACTTCCTACTTTTACTAATATTGATGATCGTTTGGAGAGTGAGTGAGTATTTTGCTAATCCGGAACCTGAATTCTTATTCAGTTTGATTTTAATTTCTATGCATTCCGTTGCGATTTTGCTTGCATTTAAAACTAAACAAAAAATCGATGAACAGATCTCTTAACAATCTATTGGTACTGATATCAAGTCTTCTTTTAATTCATTGTTCATCAACTCCAAAAGAAATCGAAATAGAAAATCCAGCCAATGAGCACGGCAAATATCCTCGATTATTTACGGATAACACCGGAACTGTGTTTATGAGTTGGATGGAAACCGTGAGTGACACCACCTTTCTTTATTATGCCAAATACAATGGAGAACGTTGGACCGAGCCAATGCTCATTTCTTCCTCAGATTCATGGTTTGTGAATTGGGCTGATTACCCCTCGATTATTGCGCAAAATGGCAAACCAATGGCGTCTCATTGGCTTCAAAAAAAACCCGGCGGAACCTATTCTTATGACGTAGCCATTGCTACTTACAATGGGAGTGCTTTTTCTGATCCCCTTACACCACATACCGACAATACCCCAACCGAGCATGGTTTTGTAAGCATGCAGCCCATCAGCGAGGATTCATTTTATGCAATTTGGCTGGATGGTAGAAATATGAAGAGTGGGCATGGTCACGTTTCAGGTGAACAGGAAACGAATCTAGATCATGCTATGACGTTGAGAGGGACAATGATTACGCCGGATAAGCCGGTATCAGACCAAGTTATAGATCAATCGGTTTGTGAATGTTGTGGAACTACACTGGTAAATACAAATAATACCTTAATTGCAGCTTACCGGAATAGAAGTGCAGAGGAAATTAGAGATATTTATGTATCAACAATGAATCTTGAAACCGGTAAATGGACGGAAGGAAAAAATATAAGCAATGATAATTGGAAGATAGCTGCGTGTCCTGTTAATGGTCCTGTATTAGCTGCAAATGATCAGTTAGTGGCCTTAGCTTGGTTCACCGGAGCGAATGATACGGCAAAAGTAAAGCTGCGCACATCAACTAATTTAGGGGATTCATGGCATCAAATTCAGGAGCTGGAAGCAGAAACGCCACTTGGTCGTGTGGATGTAACCATTACATCGGATAACGTAATTTGGGTAACTTGGATGAGCAGAAGCGACGATTCTGCTGTTCTTAAAATTGCTTCTTTTGATGAATATGGAAATCGAAGGTCGCTGCAGATTGTAGATCAAGTTTCTGCATCAAGAAGCGGCGGATTTCCACAATTAGAAGTCATCGGTAATTCGAAAATACTAGCCTGGACCGACGCTTCAACCGATCGGCCCAGAATCAAAACAAAAATTATTCGATGATTTGAGGAAGAGTTCCTAACCCAGCCAATTGGGCAACTAGAATTCCAATTTCGGTATTATCATGCCAGCCGGTGAATTCAACAGCATGTGGGCCGTAAGCCATTACAGGAACTGGAACACCTGTATGGTAACCGGTACTCCAAGCAATTTCCATTTCTTCGCTGCTATTACCGTATTGCAGGGTCATCCCTCCTGTTTCATGATCGGCAGTAACCACTACTAAAGTCTCTCCGTCTTCTACCGCAAAATCGAGTGCAGTTTTAACCGCTGCATCAAAATCTTTCACCTCACGCATAGCATAAGTTGCGTTATTATCATGCCCGGCCCAATCGATCTGAGAACCTTCAATCATCAGAAAAAATCCATTTTCATTTGTTGATAACACATCGATTGCCTTTTGCGACATTTCAGCCAATGTTGGAGTTCTGTTTTCTGATGGCATACCTGCTGCAGAGAATAAGCCTAGAATTTTCTCACTATCCGATGCTTTCATCGTAGTTACGTTTTCTACAAACTCATATCCATTTGCGGTAAACTCATCAATTAAATTACGATCGTCTTTTCTTGAGCTATTCTCTTCAGATTGTGGAATAAAAAATTCTCTCCCTCCACCTAGAAAAACTTCAACACCTGAATTCAGATATTGTACGGCAATTTCAGGTTGTTTACTTCTCGCATCTATATGAGCTGCGTAACTTGCAGGTGTTGCATGAGTAATTGTAGACGTTGCAACCAAACCTGTACTTTTACCTTGTGCCTCGGCAAGTTCAAGAACCGTTCGGCAGTGTTCGCCTTCTGGTAAATAGGCAATCATTCCATTATTGGTTTTCGCACCGCAAGAGTAAGCGGTAGCACCGGCAGCCGAATCGGTAACTAATCGATTTGCAGCATGGGTAATTGAAAAACCTGTAACCGGCATATTTTGAACCACTAAGCGGCCGTCTTTACCTACCAAATTTAGTTGACCGGAATACAGTTGTGCTAAACCGGTTCCATCACCAATGATAAAAATCACATTTTTGATTGGTCCATCAGCAACCAATGGATATTTCTCGGTTTTTTCTAAAGAAGGTAACTGAACAGAAATAGTGTCTAGTTTAAGCTCCTGAGCCTTAGAGGCAAAAGTGAGAAAAAAAGACATCAAGATTAAGGAAAGTAAAAAGCGCATTTTTTTATCGTAAGTTGAATATTCAAAGTTTTCCTAGAATTACCGCAAGATTAACGGATTGCTAAAATTTTGGCAAAAAGCTTTTTATCAATCCCCAAATGCCTTTAGAGGGTTTATGTGCATTTTTATTTCGCTCTGCAGCTTTATCAATAGTTTTTAATTCAATTGTTTTCTTAGGCTGTTTGCTTTGTTTAGCTTCTTTTTGCTTTGGTTGCTTTTTCGAATTCGATTTTTTTGAAACTGCCTTTTTCTTAGAATTTGACTTAGATTCTTTTTTCGGCAACTTAACCGACACAGTTTTTTCTTCCTGTTTCTTTTCGTCTGCCGGTTTATTCTTCAATTCAATCACAAACCCACCTTGCTCACTTTTTGAAACATTGATGGTCTTGGCACCAGAAAAGTCGGGAGAGATGTCTTTAGCCGACCCTTTCTTATCTGAACTAGAATTGGAAGCAGATTTAGCCTCTACATTTTTATCAGATTCATTTTTATTTGTATCTGATTTCTTCTTGTTCGATTTGGATTTCGATGATTTGGCATCATTCTGACGGCCATCACTACTGCTTTCAGACTTTAGAAGTGCATCCCCATCAATAATCTCAAGATCTTTTCCTGCTTTTTGCTTGATGGGTTTAAATAACTTTGCATCTTTTTTACTTACCAATGTGACTGCCATCCCGGATTTGTCATATCTACCGGTTCGCCCAATTCTATGGATGTAATCATCAACAGCTTGCGGAACATCGTAATTGATGATTAAGGAAACGTCGGCGATATCGATTCCCCTGGCTAACACATCTGTTGCTACAATAATAGGTACTTTCCCATTTTTGAAACTGTTCAATGCCTTAGTTCGCTCATCCTGTTCACGATCGCCATGAATACTGGCGGCATTAATACCTTTTTTGGATAGAAGTCGTTCTAACTGATCCGTCCCTCTTTTGGTAGCTGTAAAAATGATACAGGACGTCCACTCGAGTTCATCGAGTAAACGCTGAGTTAATTTCAGTTTCTCTCGTCCATCCACCTGATAGGCACGCTGTGCTACACTATTCGATGGTTTCGACATCTCAATCTGAATGAGCTCAGGATTCTTTTGAATCTTTTTAGCAAGATGCTGAATCTCTTTTGGCATCGTAGCAGAGAACAATAAGGTTTGCCGTTCTTTAGGCAACTTATCAATAATGTGATTTACATCCGGTAGGAAGCCCATATCAAGCATTCGATCAGCCTCATCCAAAATCAAGTATTTGATATTGGTAAAATCAACATCAAGCACTTTCATTTGATCGATCAAACGCCCGGGCGTAGCAACGATCAAATCAACTCCGGCTCGAATAGCTTCGGCTTGTCTTGCAAAATCTTCTCCCCCAATTATAGTCGAAGAACTTAACCCGGTATGATAACCGAGTGCGAAAATTTGCTCATCAATTTGTTGTGCAAGTTCACGAGTTGGTGATAAAATTAATGCTTTTGTCCCTTCCTTTGGCTCAGATAAAATTTGATTAAGAATTGGGATAACAAAAGCCCCGGTTTTTCCGGTGCCGGTTTGGGCTGCACCAAGAACGTCCTGCCCGGATAAAATTAATGGAATAGATTTTTCTTGAATGGGAGTTGGCTCAGTAAAACCAATATCTTGCAACCCCATTTGTAGCGACTCATTTAAGTCAAATTCTTTAAACGTCAAAGTAATATAAATGCTTGTTAATCAATACAGCATGGAATATACACAGAACCTTTATAAAGTGTATTACTATCACAATTCTTATATCTTTGTGATTTAAAATTAATCCACAAACAAAAATCTAATCATGCGTTTTTATCATTCATTAAGTACAATCATTCTTAGCTCATTCATCCTGTTTGCTTGTTCCTCTCCCGAAAAAGAATTTTCTACTGATACAGCATTGAATTCATTAGTAGATAGTGCCAGCTATGCGATTGCTTTTCAGAACGGTAGCAGGTTAAGCAGTCAGGGTTTTCCGGATGTAAATGTAGATGCCTATGTAGCTGGTTTTTTAAATGGGTTAAATGGGGATGAACATCGTATTTCGGAAGGTGAGCTGCGCCCTATGTTCCAAAAGTTTAATACATTTATTCAGGATAAGATCAAGACTGAAAATCGATTAGAGGCCGAGGAATTTTTTGAAAATAATCGAAAAAAAGACGGTGTAATTGAAACTGAATCGGGTTTACAATTAAAAGTACTTAAAGAAGGTGACGGACCTAAACCCTTACCACAAAATACCGTTGTTGTGATGTATGAGGGACGTTTGATCGACGGAACTATTTTTGACTCAAACTATGGTAGTGGAAATCCTGCTGAATATGTACTAGGACAAATGATTCCCGGTTGGATTGAAGGACTTCAGCTGATGAAGGTAGGCGGTGAGTATGAATTATATGTTCCATCTGAGTTGGCTTACGGAGAGAATCCACGTCCGGGTGGAGCGATCATGCCAAACGATGCCTTAATTTTTAAAATTGAACTTTTAGAAGTGAAATAACTCAGCAACCAAAAGTATAGATATAAAAAAAGGAGCTCTAAAAAGAGCTCCTTTTTGTTTTTAAGCTGTGTTAATTACGAGGCAGCGTTAATTAGAATCATTAATTCTGTAACTGCTTCGATTTTAGTATCGCTACTGCCTTGCATTGAAGAACTTACATTACTTTCGATTGATGTGAAAAAGGTTTCATATACATCAACCATAAGGTCTGCAGTTGCAGTAGTTGCAAGTGCTGATTCAAAAACTGTTTTTGAACCTGAAGTTGCATTAATTTGAGTATCGATTTCTGCAATTACAGTTGCATTAAAGCTGCTATCATTTTCGATCGCTGTGCGAACTTCATCATGATAGGTTTGAAATTCTGCTCTTATTTCAGACTCAGTACCAGCGGTTGCCTTTAAATTATTGCGTAAATCAACAGATGCTTGTGCTACTGCACTAATGGTAGTTTCACTAGCACCGGCTGCTCTTGCTTCAGCTTCAACAGCTACATCTAATAAGTGAGCAAGAACTACTGAACTTTGAATACTCGCAGATGCTCTAGCTTCTGCTGATGCATTCGCGCTTCCATTAATCACGGCACGACTCCACATTTCTGCAGCTTTTGCTGCAACTGATGCTTCTGTATTTCCGGCTAAATAAGCGTTAAAGAAATCCTGCTCAAATTCTACATAAGCATTGGTTTCACTCTCGGCAGATGTTGATGCTGCAAGCTTAGCCTCTAAGTCGGCTTGCGCTTCAGCCATTGCTTCCATCATAGCTTCAAGTTTTGCTTCACTTTCTGAGTTGAATTCACTCTGAAAATAAGCCGCTCGTACTTCTGCACCTTTCTTTAATGCGGCTGCAATACTAGTTGCTGAACTTGAATTTACATTTGCTGCACTTTCTGCAGTAACTATTGCTTCAATTTCAGCTTTAGATACATTGTTTGATCCATTATTTGCTACTAATTCAGCAAATACCATTGTCTCTGCTTTCGATTCAGCATCAATAGGCTTTATGGTATATTCAGATCCATTTTCTACAGATCCTGATACAAATCCCATGGTAGTTTCTGTATCTGATTTAGCTTCAACGATGATGTTTTGGTATGCTTCGGCATCAACTTGTAATTCAAAATTACCGGAAGCATCTACATTAGTTTCTGTATCACTAATGGTTTCTACACTACTGTTTGCAGTTACATATGCAGCTGAAACAACAGTAGCTTGGTTATTTATAGTTTTTGATTTTGAGCTTTCTACTTGACCCGAAATTGTGGCGTAATCAGAACTGGTGCCCGACGTGTTATCATCAGAACAATTAAGTCCTAAAACGGCAAAACCGAGTACAAACATTATCGACTTAAATGATCTACTAAACTTCATAATATATGTTTATTGATTTTTGGTTTGTTAATTAGTTCACCCGTTTATAGGCACAATTCACCGTAAGTGTTCCCAAAATCCTTATGCTATTAAGAATGTGTAATGTAGATTAGAAGAAAATAAAGGTATTCGGTTGGGCATTGTCCGATATTTATAAAGCCTCGAAAAAGAAAGAGAGATAACAGGCTATCAACCTGCTATCCATGAATACGTTGGCTTTTTCGGGGTACAGAAAATTAGCTGTAGTTAGCGCTACAGCTTTTTTTGTAAGTAAATTCTTGGATTACCCCGTTATTTACCCCAGAGTTTATTCATTAAACCACTATTTCTTAGTGTTGGAGTGAGAATTGTTTCTTTTATCAATTGCCTATCTCCTACTATAAGAACACTTAACCCCGCTCTTGTTACAGCTGTATACAAAAGTTCTTTGGTTAGCACACGATTTTTTTTGTTTGGCAACACAATCAATACCTGCTGGTATTCACTTCCCTGACTTTTGTGAATAGTAATGCAATAGCCCGGCTCGTACGATTGTAACCTGCTCACCGGTACCTGATTATTATTAAATTTTACCTGTTCATGATCAGCTTTATATATACCAAGTTCACCATTTTGTACGCCCAAAACATGTTGATTTTTGGTGACAATAATTTTTCGGTTCTCATACCATTCTCTGGATAACGAATGGTTTAAGCCTGTTTTTAAGGCTCGCTCGATCTTATCATTTAGAGATTTACTACCAGAAGGACCTTTTTTTAATGCGCAAAGAATTGAGAATGCATTCAGCGAGATATTGCTTTCCTTTTCAAAAAATGGCTGAATTGCATACTCATGAATTAATGTATCCAAAGTTCCGATAGAATTATCTACTCGCTTGATGTCGTCCCTCTCTTCATCCTCAAGTAATTGAATAGCTAACTCAGCTTGCTCTGTTCGAATTGCTTCAGCTAATGCTTGAATACCTGTTTCTTCGCCAAAACGCTTGCTTTTTGTGAGCGTAATGATGCAATCGTTTATAGCATTATTACTGTCAGAAGCTACTTTAAAATTGAGATTAGCGGCTAATTCAGTAGAAAATGTATTATCAGATGGCTTACAAATATCATTTAAAACCGCACCTGCTTCTACCGATGCCAATTGGTTGTTATCACCAACAACGATTAGTTTTGCATGCTCCGGAAGGGCATTTATTAGAGCAACCCAGAGTGACAGGTCCATCATAGATGCTTCATCCACAATCATTAAATCGACTGCAAGTGGTCTATCTTCATTGTATTTGAAAGAATCAAAGCCTGTTCTTGCCCGAAGTAAACGATGGATGGTTTGTGCTTCCAATTTATCGTCATCAATTTCTCCTAAGGTTTCATTGATGCGCTGTGCAGCTTTTCCGGTGGGTGCAGCAAGCCGTATGCGATATTCTTTGCCAAAAATAGATTTATGAATCTCAATTATTTTCTGAACAGTGTAGGTTTTACCGGTTCCGGGTCCACCTGTTAAAAACACCAGAGGCTTTAGAAGTGATAGCTTAACCGCTAATTTTTGGTGGTCAATTTCTTCCTCATTTTGCTCAGGATAAAATTGATTTAACTTCTCTATTTGCCGTTCATTCAGACTTCTTGACTGTGCGGCTTTTTTTAGGATCCAATCAGATAATTGAACTTCATATTCATAGAATGTGTGAATGTATAGAAACCCATCACTGTAAATAAACAGATTGTAATCTCCCGGTTTACCAATAATCTTTTCTTCATACAGATATTCATCAAGTAACAATTCAGAAAAGTCGTTTAAATTCACCTCTACCAAAAAATCTTGCAGATAGTTTGAATCAATTGCCGTTCTACCCTCTTCAAAAGCTTTCATACAAGCAAGACATGCAATAAAGGCCTTATCTGATAGATTCGGATCTTTAACAATCAAATAATGTCCAAATTCAATCACTTCTGAACTAAGTGATTGCTGGAGCTCAAGACGGGTGAGAAGCGCAAGTTTGAATGAAGAATTGCTCATTTCTTATCCCCAACCTTGCTAACTATCGCATTTAACGCCTCAATAAGTGATTCATCCGGCTTATCGAAAAATACACCAGAATATTTTTCTTGAGGATTTATCCCTCGAACGAACAGATAAAATACGCCACCAAAATGTTTAGAATAATCGAAATGGGGTATTCGAGTTTGTAAATACCGATATAAGGCGAGGGTATATAAATGGTATTGCACATCGTATTTTGCTGATTTCATCTCCTCGGCGAGTGCACTTTTCGAATAATCTTCAAATCTATTACCGAGGTGATTGGTCTTATAATCCAAAATGTAGTACGTGTCTTCAACTCGGAAGATTAAATCGATAAAACCTCTCAAGTAACCATTAATACTTTGAAGGTCTTCCTCTTCTTCTTTACCTAATTCTTTCAGTAATTTAGCTTTGGATAACTCTTGAACGGGAATATAAAACTCCATTTCAACCAGAGTATCTTGCTTTGATAAATGGTTCAACTGTATTTGATTAATTAGTGTAGCTTGTAAACTTCTTTGCACTAATTCGATTAACACCTGCTCCCATTTCTTGTCAATATTGAAGAGAGTCATCATTTCTCTAATTACTTCAGGATGCCGATCGGGGTTATCAAACTCTATATTTTCGAAAATAGCATGCACGATGTTTCCGGTATTCTTTCCCTTGGGTAAAGCGAAAATGTCTTTTCCTTCTTTTTCCTCAGCCGCCGCCGTTGAATTCACATCATCATCTATATCTTTGAATAAAAAATCTTTGACAGTTTCTTTCCCAGAGCTCTCCACCAACGAGCTGTAACTAACCATTCTAGGGTATTCCCATAAATCTGTTCGATGCGATCTTTTAAACTCTGATTGCACTGATTTACCGCTATTCTTTAGCGATAGGTGTTTACCGTCAATGCTTAAATCTTTAACCTCCAACTCCGAAATATCTGAAAGCTGCGGTTCTACATTTTCCTCCCATAGCGCACCGATAATATTCCGTCCGGTTGCATTCTTCACTTTTTTATTTGTCGGCAGATACACAAAACACTTGGATTTTGCTCTTGTAAGTGCCACATAGGCTAACCGTTTCTGTTCAGAAATTTCTTCTAGTTCAAAAAAAGGTAGTGTTTCATCATACCTGGCAGAATCAGATTTAAGAATTGCAGTTGTACTTTTTCCATCCGACTGTATGATGAATGGTGGTTTTGATTTATTTAAATCCCACAAAAACGGACAAAATACTATCGGATATTCAAGTCCCTTACTCGCATGATGAGTAACAATTTGTATGAGCTTACCATCGCTTTCAAGCCGGATTATCTCAGAGTCATTATCTGCATTGGGGCGCTCTCTTTTCTCTTGAAGGAAACGCAACATCCCATTAATCCCTTTCCCATGGCTCCGGTACTCATCTACCAATAGCTCTTTTAAATGCAGTAAATTTGTAATCACTCGTTCGGGAGATTCTGTCTTAACTGCTTTTACCTCGATATCAAACTCAAAAAATAATCGATTAATGAACCGTGAAAAACCTTCTTTTTGCCATATTTCATTGAGATCAGAAAAGCGTTGTAAGATGGAAATTGTTTCTTCTTCTGAATCAAATATTTGTTGTACCTCCGAGGCTGAAAACCGTAACAAGCGAGTTAGCATAGCCGCGGGAATATAGTTTTGATTCGTGAACTCAGCGACCGCAACTAGAATGCGATAAAGATCATCAGATTCTTGTGTTTCATAAACAGATGACTTACTGCGAATGACGCTTTTTAGTCCACGAGCAGAAAGCTTTTGTTGTAATTCTGCGGCATGTTGATGTTTATCCACCAATATCGCAATGTCTTCTGTTGTCACCTGATGCCCATTAATCTGATAAGGTTCATTAAGCAAGCGAACGATTTCAGTACAAACCGATTCCATGACCAGATTCTTTAGCTCACCTACCCGTTCATTATCCTGAGTAAAACTAACTACGGAAATTGGAGGAACCACGTTATTCTCTAGCATGTATTCAGAATCTGAATTTCGCCCAACAGGATACTCTGCATCTTCGAAGTGTAAATCCTGCAATCCAAAAGGAGTTTCTGAATAATTAAAGAATGCGTTAATACCTTGAATCAGACTTTTTGAGCTTCGGTAATTATGTAGCAATGTTCGTGTATTCTCTGTAGAAACCTGTTTTTTAGCATATAAATAGGTGTTTATATCCGCGCCTCTGAATCTGTAAATTGCCTGTTTGGGATCACCAATCATTACCCAAAATATGGATTCATCGCCTTCATACAGTTTTTCAAATATGGCATATTGAATGTGATCGGTATCTTGAAACTCATCAATAAAGGCAGCAGGAAAACGATTTTTTAAGCTTGTTGCAAGCGAGGAATTTTGGAGAAGAACATCCCGAACTTTTACCAATAAATCGTTATAGCCAATTTGATTCCTTCTTTTTTTCAAGCTCGCATATTTCTCACGAATAATTCGAATTGCATGACCTACAAATGCATTTTTAATAGATAATAAATCGTTGTTCAACTCATAAAAGTCATCCACCCGATCAAACACTTGCAAAAATGGTATGCTCCCTCCTTTTTTTGCTCCTTTCTCGTGCATGAATCTTCCAAACTTCTGAAACCAACCCTCTAAAGTATCCGCTTTAGTATCATACCCATTAAATATTAATCCCGGTGTTTGAATGTTCTGCACAAGATTAACGAATTCCGAAAACATGTCTTCTTTATTGCGATAGTATCGACCGCTTAGCGGACTCGTTGCAATAATCTCAGCTAATGCTTCTTTGTCTACTTCAAGCTGGTTTTTTAAGGCAATTAATGCCTCTGAAGCCTTTATATATAGTGCTTGATAATCATCCAATGAATGATCATACCAGCTAACATCAAGATCCGGATTAAGACATAGTTCTCGGTATGAATCCAAGAAATCTTCCGGAGATTTAAAAGCTGCTTCAAGGTATGAGTTGCTCCAACGTTCAAATTCACTTCCATTTTCTGACTTATAAAAATAATTGACCCAAAAAGAATCGGTCACTTCTGTAAGTAAAGGCAACTCATCCGTTAACAAATCAAAATTCGGCGACACCTCGAATTCTATAGAATATTCACTGAGTATTCGCTGACAAAAACCATGGATGGTAGAAACTGCAGCCTCATCAAATGCATATAAACAGTGTTGAAGGTGGTCGGCTTGAGCTTGAGAAAGCTTAGATGCAAAGGTTGCTACAAATTCATCTTCTGAATCTGTACCGTTAAACGTATCAATGACTTCCTGAATTCTTGACCGAAGACGTTGTTTTAATTCGTTAGTGGCATCGTTGGTAAAGGTTAATACTAACACCTGATTCGGCTTCAGTAATTTCTCAACCAACACTCTCAAATATAGTGAAGTGATATTGTAGGTTTTACCGGTGCCGGCTCCCGCCTCAATCAAAAACTTACCATTTAATGGAAGTTCAAATACGTTCAGAGCTTTATTCATGGCTCCTCCTCTTCCCAATGCATAGCAATAGGATCATATAATCGTTCGCTTAAAGTCATAAACTCAGGGAACGTACTCGGATTGACATCTCCGAAGATCAACCTATTGTAATAATCGTCCATCAAGCCGGTTCTGTACCTGCTTCCTTCCCATACTTCGTTTAGTTTTTTATTCGTTTTATCCGGCTCCAAATCGCTGCATACCAACTCCCAGCATAAATCAGGCAATAAACAAAGGTCTTTTTCATCAAACGAAGACTTACTGAAATACTCTAAGAATTCTAAAAGCTTTTCATGTGGATTATCACAGCTTTTAAAACGGTGCACTACCAGTTTGTCATTATTGAAGGCAATGAGTATTGCACTTTTGATACCACAAAAACATTGCGCAACCAGAAACTCCAGCCATATTTTTACAATGTGTTTGCCATTCACACTGGCAAGTTGACTTCTGACTATAGTAGAGTTATGTAATCCCGAAATTTTTCCATGGATTACAAAGTCTCCAATCACATGATTGATTTCTACTGCTCGATGTACATCCGGGAAATTCTGAGTGATGTATGCGTTCATAAGTTTGACTTTATCATACTCAGCATACAGGGTATTAACAGCGAGAGATCCTTTTGGTAGTTGTCCATTTTTTTTCAGATAACTCAGCATTTCTTCTATGGAAAGCGTTGAGAAAGCAGATTCAATTTCGTTTCGGATTATATACTTCTGCAACCCATCAACTTTAAAGAGCTGCCGATCATTTAGCAGTTCATCATCATACACATCATAAACCCCTAAACTGTTTGTGCAAATATATTTAGAAGGATTAGTGAAAAAGCTGATTAACTCAGAAACTTCAATTTGTTGTTCCGGGGAAATAGATATTTTTTGGCTGATGGGCTTCCAGTCCAACCCCGATTTATCTATAGTATCAAAGAGTTTGGTATTTGCATCTTCATAAAAAAGAGCATCTGAATTACCATATTCGCTAAAGGCATGGAGACTATGTTTTTGAACTTTTAAGCCATCAACGCCGTCCATCAACTGTTGCACAATAGGAGAAACCAAACTGCCTTGCTCGCCTTCTCCACCGTAACTGATATGCACAAAATCGGAGGTAGAACTCATACGTTCCAAAAACAATAATTGATCGTCGGCTTTTGTAATTCGATCACCCGGTTGTGGATTTTGGTGTATCAAATCGAAGGTTGGTCGTTTAGGATTTCTTGGAAACACTCCTTCATTGAATCCTAAAATCGCACTAACCCGAAAAGGAATATTTCGATACGGAATGTAGCTACTGATTTGGATTCCGGTTCCCGGTTGGGTTGCTGAGGCATCAGAAGAAACAAGATGTTCGGTTAACCAAACTCGAAATGTATCTAAGCCGAATTTTTCCTGATTGTTAAAAAGAGAAATCTGATGCTGAAGCTTAGTCAATGTTTTGTTGATGGATGAATTCTCTGGAAATATTTGTGAACACCACCTCAGAGCATCCGACATCCATTCGTTGATAGCTTTTTCTGACTCAATATTCTGTTTGATAGATGTTAACCCACGAAAAACCGCATGTAGCGGTGTAACAAATTGAATCGCTTCTTTTTTAAGTGGAATTGGAAACGGAATATGATTATCAAACACAGCAAATGGTTGTTCTTTTAGCAAAACGCCATCAAACAACTGATAAATACCTTTTTCTATACTGTAATCAGAATCGTGAACGGTTAATCCATAATGGATATGCATCTTTTCGAACCATTGCTCTACATAAATCAGTATATCATCAGTAATCTTGAATTTTTCCTTAATTCCCGAAGATGAGATTAGGTCCAGAAACTGACTCACTTTTTCTCCCTCTGCAAAAAAACTAAGCAGCTTTAAAAAAGCGTCTTCCCCATCACTGTTTATTTGTTTTGAGTTTTGAATCGGAAGTTTTGTGGGAGAATGTTCATGTAAAAAAACCGATTCAAGATGAGGCATGTATTCATCCAAATCCGGAACCATCACCAACACTTCATGCGCTGAAAGTGATTCATCGGTATCAAATAACGACAGTAATTGCTGATACAACACTTCTACTTCACGCTTCGGATTGTGGCAAGAATGAACTTGAATCCGATCTGCATTCAACTCAGACGGCATTGTTTCATTTGGCTGATGCACCGAAAACGAAACGTCATGTTGCTTTAGCTCATCCATTAAAGCTTTTTTAACCGCACTTTGAGGATGTACCCAGTCCGATGCCATTGCGCTGATATTATCAGATATTTTCGGAGTTTGCTGAAACCAATGAACTTCACTTTGTTTGGCAATTTGAGTGATTAATCGATTAAACGATTGATTCCAATGCGAAATACCTACTACAAAAACTTCATCAGGTAGATTAATACCACCGTTTTGCATCGATTGGGTTAATAATGCTGGTATTTGATACCGAACAGGTATACCCGATGCAACCTCATTCATTTCAGTAATTAATAACTGCCATAATCTGACCTGCCAATTTCCTTTCTCTTTTTGATTGGCTTGTACCCAATTTTCTAACATTTCAGGACGGTATATCTGATATAAATCAAATACATCCGCTACTTCATTGGCAAGGGCGATTTTAGCATCAATAGAATCCGGTATTACTAATCCTGATGCTGAAAGCTCCGCTTTATGTGCATCCATAACTTTTAGAAAACCCCATTGAAGAGGGATACGATCGGAAGGCAAAATTTCGGGTAATGATTGATCTACTTCTCGGTACAGTTTAAATACAAACTGATTGGGCAAGATAAAATTCAGATTTCCTGAAATACCAATTCCATCGGCAATGGCAGTGTTTAACCATGCTTCAGTTTCTTTATTCTGAACCACAATCCAAGGTGCTTCAAATGGATCGCTTTTTGTAAGAAATGCACGCAAAGCTTCGGATAGTGCCGGTAAATGTGATTGTAAAGATTGAGCAGAATGGAAATGTATCATCGGCTAAAATTTGATAGAGTATACCAAAATTAAGCTGAGAATTCTCAATGCAATATGTTTACTCGTTAATGGCCTCTTTCAACTTACGACTCACAAAGCCAGAGTACGATTCGCTATTTTCGGTAGCTTTATCTCTGATTTTTGAAATGAGATCTTCTTCCAAGTAATAGCTTACTACCTTTCGCTTCTTTTTGGGCTTATCACTATCAGAGTTTTTCTGCGCCGAACCGGATTCGGTGTAAGGAATAAAGTTAAATTTAGCGTCTGCCAGGTGATTCATACCTAGAGGGTTATGCCCCATCACCTTTTTCTTATCCATAATGCTAGTGGCCGTTTTTTATCTCCTTAGCTAAGGCTAAATAATCCTTCGCACCATTGCTATTGCCATCGTATTCGAAAATTGTTTTGTGGTGACTTGGAGCCTCTGCCAGGGCAACATTATCCCGAATAATAGTATTGAACACTTTTTTGCCAAAGTAATCTTTGATGTGCCCTACAACTTCTTTATTCAGATTTTTTCTACTGTCGTATAACGTGCAGATAATTCCTCCAACTTCCAAATCGGCGTTTAAGCGCTGTTGAACCACTTTTATGAGATCTAATAATTTAGATAAACCATGTAAAGCCAGATACTCGGATTGTAAAACAATAAACACATCCTGCACCGCAGTAAAAGCATTCAAAGTGAGCAATCCCAGATTTGGCGGACAGTCAATCAACACATAATCATATTCCGATCCCTTTAATTGGCTTAAGAAATTCCGCAATAAACTTTCTCGTGCCGGCTCATTGGCTAATTCCAACTCAGCTCCCGATAATTCTAACGATGACGCGATATAATCGAACCCGTTGTGCTTGATTACCACATCCTGCACTTTTACCTGTCCTTTGAGTGCCTGATAAATGGTTTTTTCCAGACGTTGAGAGTGCATGCGCAATGAGTAGGTAAGATTAGCTTGCGGATCGAGATCGATTAACAATACTTTCTTGCCCAGTTTTGCAAGTCCTGCCCCAACGTTAATGGTAGAGGTAGTTTTGCCTACGCCGCCTTTTTGATTTGTAAAAGCAATGGTTTTCATAACGTATTAATGCCGTACTTATATCTAATATGGAGTATTAAAGAGGATATAATTATCGAATGTTACACGAGAATGCTTAAATAGCATTAACTTGATTAAGAAGGTAGTTATAATCAGTTAATTTTCTAATAGAAAGTGCCGAAAACAAACAACATTCGGTATAACAAATGGCAAGGCTATCCTATAATAAATCCTAATGTAGGTATCGAACCTGTACATAGTTTCTTAACTTTCGGAAGTTAATTGTCATCAAGAAAAAGTATGAGATTTTTTAGTCGCAAAATTGTAAAACCACAAGATCTTAATCCAAACGGCACCTTATTTGGAGGTGCAGTATTAAGCTGGATCGATGAAGAAGCAGCGATTTATGTGCTCTGTCAACTTGGAAAAGGCCGAATTGTAACCAAATATATGTCGGAGATTAATTTTGTTAGTTCGGCAAAATTGGGAGATGTAATTGAGATTGGCATGGAAACTGTTAAATTTGGAAGAACTTCCATTACAGTGAAATGTGAAGTTCGAACTAAATTTAGTAAAGACACCATTATTACGATCGACCGAATTGTTTTTGTGCATATTGACGCAAATGGCAATCCAGTTCCTCATAACATAACAGAACCCGCAAACGAATAAATGTTGAAGTGAGTAACCAAGAAAAAATTGTTGATTTTACGACCCTGAACGAAATGCTTTTTGGGGAAGCAAAATATATCAAAGAATTTGCCGAAGCGGCTGTTATCTCTTTTGAGGAATTCAACGAAAATTATACCCTTTTCCTCATAAAGCGTGATGAAGTTAATTTCAGAAAAGCCGGACACAAAATTAAGCCTGTAGCACAAATGCTGGGTTTAAACATGATTCTGGAAGAATATGAAACCGCCAAATCACTGATCTGGGAAGAAAAACCAGACGCAGAATTAGGAAATTCCTCGCAGCGTATGAGTAAAATAATTGATCAAGTGCTAGCTGAATTACGCGAGGTTGCCGAGAACGCTTAAATGTTACGTTCTCGTGATACTTTTCTTTGATGCAGATTTCTATTTTAGAGAAAAAATAGAACACTGTGTCCACTCCCATACTTATTATCGAAGACGATCGCGATTTATCTGAACTCATAAAGATTCAGTTACTAGATCAAAATTACGAAGTGCATCAACAATTTAATGGCACTACCGGGCTACAATCTTTTAATGAAGGTGAGTATTCATTGCTCATTCTGGATGTAATGCTTCCCGGATTAGATGGTTTTGAAATCTGTAAAAAAATCCGAGCAAACGATTCTAAAACTCCCATTTTGATGCTTACCGCGAAGGCAGAAGAAATCGATAAGATTATGGGACTCGAGTTTGGTGCCGACGATTACCTCACGAAACCTTTCAGTATTCGAGAACTCACAGCTCGGGTTAAGGCTTTGCTGAGACGTAGTCAGGTTCAAAATGATGATACCTCCGGCATATCAGACTCCATCACTTTTGGCGAACTTTCCATCTTCCCTCAAAAAAGATCCATCACCTTAAAAAATGAAAGCTTTGATCTGACTAGTAAAGAGTTTGATTTGCTGATGTTATTCGCCACAAATCCCGGAAAAGCGTATAGCCGCCAAGAGTTGCTGGATGTTGTTTGGGGTTATCAATACAGTGGGTACAGCCATACTGTAAATAGCCACATTAACCGATTACGAAGTAAAATTGAAGACGATCCCTCCAATCCCACATACATAAAAACGGTATGGGGCGTAGGTTATCGTTTTGTAGAAATGGATGAGTTAATCGCATGAAGATCTTCACCAACAGCTTTTATGCTAAAATATCGGCCGTTTTTCTGTTTTGTGTACTCTTTTTGGGAGCAACACTGGCTTACCTCACCTTAAAATCCTCGATGATGTTTGTTGAGGAAACCACACAGAAAGTAAACGTAAACCTTGCCACAGAACTCGCTTTTGAGTTACAACCCTTTTTAATCGATGCGATTGAGTCCGACAGTATCATCAGCAAGATTCAATATTTGAAGGGAATCAATCCACAGGTTGATATATATCTGCTAAAAAGTAATGGGATGATCAAAGAATCGTACTTAAGCGATGATGCTCCACCTGAGTTAGCCATGGCTACCGTAAATACAGCACCATTGGACGCTTTCTTACGTGGCGACCCTCTTCCCATTTTAGGGCAAGATCCGCTGAATCCTGAGATTAGTAAACCGTTCTCTGTGTCGAATATTTCCATTATGGGCAGCGAAGGCTGTTACTTATATGTGATTTTAGAAAGCCAACAATACAGCGAGATTGCCGGAATGCTGGCAGAGAGTTATATCATCAAAAATTCAATGATCGGCTTACTGATTGTTTTGTTAACCACCGTGTTCCTTGGTTTACTGGTATTTCGATTACTCACCCATCGTTTACGGAATATCACCAAAACCGTAGTTGCTTTTGAACATGGTCAATTAGATGAACGTGTACACGTTCGCTCGCAGGATGAATTGGGAACACTTTCCTCCTCATTCAATCAGATGGCAGATACCATTGTTGCTAACATGGACGAAATAAAACAAGTAGACCGCTTACGTAGAGAATTAGTAGCAAATATTTCGCATGATTTACGCAGTCCATTAGCTTCAATTCAAGGTTATCTGGAAACTATTCAACTCAAAGAAGCAGAAAAAACATTATCAGAAGCAGATCGCGAAAAATACTATCAGGTGGTAATCAGAAACACGAAAAAGCTGGGTAAACTGATTTCTGAGTTGTTTGAGTTATCAAAATTAGATGCCAAAAATGTGCAACCCGATTTAGAACCCGTTTCTATGGCAGAACTGGCTCAGGATGTAGTTATGCAGTTTCAACCATTGGCCAAAGCTAAAAATGTACAGCTTAAAGCAGTTCTACCTAATGAGCCATTAAAACTGGTTACGGCTGATATCGCATTGATGGAGCGTGCACTTTCGAACCTCATCGATAATGCCATAAAAAATACCCCTGATGGTGGTATGGTAAGTATTACGCCTGCCAACGCCGGTGATCAGGTTTCTGTTCAAATAACCGACACCGGAAAAGGAATTTCGGAAGATCAACTCACCCGAATTTTTGATCGGTTTTATCAGGCGGATGAGAGTAGAAGTCCGGGTACAGGTGCTGGTTTGGGACTTTCTATCGCTCAAAAAATATTAGAATTACACGGCGCTAAACTTTCTGTACGCAGTGCTTTGAATCAGGGAACGACATTTAGTTTCAGTCTAGTTCATTACATGGATATAGACAACTAATTCATCAAGCATGATTCTAAAAGAAAGTGAGATTGATCAGGATAATATCGCTCCTGTACTTGGCAAACCTTATAAAGAACCCGGTAAATGGTTCACAGTAACCGGCTCTAGCTACTACTTCATCAAAACCCTTAAAACACTAGAGGGCGAAGACGTACTCATCTGGGAAGACTCCAAAGGGATTTTCCAACGCTACGATCATGGACTTGCCCTACTGGTGAACCGAAGTAATTATCAGCGAGCGGTGTTAATGGCCATTGATAGTTTTATCAGCGTAAATATTTACGTGGATGAGTCGGGAATGAATCGCCAAACCGTTCTTGAGTTCGAAACGGATCGATACAAAGGTAAATTCGTGACTAGTTACAGCTCTTATAAAAGTCAGCTCAAGTTTTTTAATAAACTAGGTTTAGTAGCGGTTTAATTTTTTTATAAAACCGACCAATCCGCCAGCAAATAATTCTCGTACTCTCATTTGTACCCCGAAAAGAGATGACCATGGTGTGGTCATACCCCTCAGCCCCATTAATGATTTTAATGGGGCTTTTTATTTTCAGGTATCGTAGTTTGGCGCGAATTCAAAAATAAATACATCATCTATGACCGTTTTAGTTACCGGTGGAGCGGGTTACATCGGAAGCCACACTGTACTTGAGCTGCTCGAATCAGGCCACAAAGTAATTGTAATTGATAATTTGGCAAACAGCAGCGAACAGTCGTTGATTCGTGTATCGCACATAGCCGGACGTAAACCCATTTTTTATGAATTCAACCTACTGAATAAACCCGCTGTGGATGAAGTATTTAGTCGACATCACATAGATGCCGTGATTCACTTTGCCGGTTTTAAAGCGGTTGGAGAATCGGTTAAGGAGCCGCTGAAATACTACAGAAACAATATGAACTCCACCATGTACTTGTGCGAAGTTATGGCAAAACATGGTGTCAAAAATTTGGTATTCAGTTCTTCGGCCACTGTTTATGGTGAACCGGAAACCATGCCAATTACTGAAGATTTTCCAATCTCGGCTCAAAATCCATATGGATATACCAAATTGATGTGTGAACAGATTCTTAGAGATGTTTATGTATCGGATGAGGAATGGAACATAGCGTTGTTGAGATATTTTAATCCTATTGGTGCGCATTATTCAGGTTTAATTGGTGAAGATCCTAATGGAATTCCCAATAACCTTCTCCCCTACATTTCGCAGGTAGCTGTTGGTAAATTAAAAGAACTAGCTGTTTTTGGGGATGATTATCCAACCAAAGATGGAACCGGAGTTCGGGATTATATCCATGTGGTTGACTTAGCAAAAGGACATTTAAAAGCGTTGGAAAAGCTCGAAGAAGCTCCCGGTGTTGTGACTTACAATTTAGGAACCGGTTCAGGAAGCTCGGTTTTAGAGATGATCAATGCGTTCGAACAAGCCTCAGGAGTAGACATTCCCTACAAAATTGCACCTCGCCGACCCGGTGATGCTGCTGAATGCTACGCCGATCCTACAAAAGCCGAAGAAGAACTTGGATGGAAAGCGGAATTCGACATTCATCGAATGTGCGAAGACACCTGGCGCTGGCAATCGAATAACCCGAATGGATATGAGGAATAGAAGATTTCAATATTCAATATTCAACAAGCAGTAATCAACATTCAATGTTGAGTGTTGTTCGTTGATTATTGAATGCTCAATGTAATTTGCATACCTGGGTAGGATCGGTGCAAGAAAACGTCATCGTTGATATACATTCGATTAGTTATCTTGGTATGTATTCTTAACACATATAGATCTTTCGGAAGCATCATCAAGATGAAAATTTACCATTTTCTAACGCAGCTATGAGCTTATAGAATTACTAGCACATTCTCACAATCAGAAGCGGTAATCGAATAACCCAAATGGATATGAGGAATAGATAAGTTCTATATTCAATATTCAACAAGGAGTAAACAGTTTTCAATGTTGAATTACATGCTGTGATAGTTTGACACCAATCAGAATGTTACCCGATAAACAACATTGAATGTTCCTTGTTGAATATTGAATATTGTTTATTGTCTATAACGCGCAAACCAGGCTAAAATGTGATCCACTTTGGTGATAAGTTGACTCGGGCGATTGGCAATAAAATGACTCGCGCCCGGAATTTCGACCAATGCGGTTTCAATTTCGCGAATTTGTAGTGCATTATACAATTGTTTGGATTCTGAAAGTGGCGTACGCAAATCTTCGGTTCCAACCATCAACAGCGTTGGAGTTTCCACATTTCCTACTAAAGAAATTGGCGAAAACTTCCAGTATTCCTCAAAATTCTCCCAAGGCTGACCAGGATATCGGTAATCGGCATATCCATAATAGTTATCGGCTACCAGAGTTTTGCTGATCCAATTCATAACCGGTTTTACCACGGCTGAAGCTTCAAAACGATTATTCTTTCCTATAATCCATGCGGTCATTATTCCGCCGGCACTCCCTCCGGTAACATATAAACTATCTTCGCTGGTGATGCCTTCCGAAATCAACACATCCACTCCATCCATGATATCGTGATAATCATCACCCGGATAATTGTGATATAGTAAATTTCCGAACTCCTCTCCATAACTAGTACTCCCTCTCATATTTGGATAAAACACCACATAACCTTCTGCAGCAAATAATTGAAACTCAGGAGTAAAATGCGGACCATAATGAGAAATGGGTCCACCATGAATTTCTACCAATAAAGGATACGTTTTCGATTCATCATAATTTGGCGGATAAATCACCCAGCCCTGAATTTCACGTCCATCCACCGAAGAGGTATACCAAATATCACGAACTTCGCCTAAGGTACGTTGTGCAAACAAATCATCGTTTAAACGTGTGATTTTCGTAAGTCCGCGTCGACGTGTAACCACTCCTAATTCAGCAGGATGATACGGAGAAGCTACATTCGTAGCGATTACATCTCCATCCGATAATGTAAAAGAACCGCCGCCATAAGGCCGACCAATAGAATTTCCACCAATGCGTTCTGCAACCACTTCCATATTTCCATTCAAGTCGGAGTAGCCAATTTTTGAAACGCCTTCATCGGCATATTGGAAATACAATCCACGCCCATTTGAAGCCCATTGCACATCCGAAATCGAGCGATCCAAATCAAGATTCAGCATACGCTGATTTGAGCCATCAGCATCCATTAAATTAATTTTGGCTACCTGATAGGTCTGAATTTTATCCTCATAACCGAGATAGGCAATGGTCTCACCATCCGGCGAAACTGCCGCATTTCCATCAGGACCAAAGCGTTCAGTTAGTTGAGTAATTGTTCCTGTAGTTACATCAAGGGAATACACTTCAAAATTACGGCGCACTCGCTCCCAATCGGGGTGTCGATTGGCTGAAAAATAGATGGTTTCTCCATCGGGAGCCCAAACCGGAGCGCCATGATTAAAATCTCCTGAACTTAATTGGCGAACGGCTCCTCCTCCGGCGTTCACCATAAAAATATGAGTGAATCCCGGATCCAGATAACCGGCTCCATCCTGCTCGTATTTAAATCGATCGGTAACACGTGGTGTGGCTGCCCATTTTGCGCCTTCCGGCTTTTTTGGAGCACTTACTAACACCGGATTTTTTTCCTCAATCTTCATGGTGAAGGCAATATAATTACCATCCGGCGACCAGCTAATTCCACCCGGACCGCGTTCCAATTGTGTGATGCGCGCCACCTTTCCGGTTTCTACCCAATATATAAAGAGCTCAGCGCCATGGGTTTCATCAGAAGTGACAAAGGCGATCCGCTTTCCATCCGGCGACCAACTCGGTTGCGATTCATTCTTATCGAAACTTGTAAGTTTTTGGTGATTTTCTCCATCGGTATCAATCAGCCATAGTGAAGAATTCCGGCGATCGGTCATGATGTCCATTCCACGACGTTGATATACAATCTGCTGGCCATCCGGTGAAATCTGAGGGTTATCCACCCATTGAAGATCAAACACATCGAGCCGTTGGAAGGGCTGCTGTGCAATGGATAATTGAGTTGCTGTTATCAAGAATACGAAGAGTGAATACATCGCTTTTTTCATAGATAGATACCTTATTTGATTTATCGAAATCTACGTTGGATTTGGATGATACTCTGTAAAATTATTTGTTGATGGATGAGCTAATACCACCTCTAAATCACCCAAGTGGGATCTTCATTAATTATTGGACCGCAGGTTATTTGAATTTCCTCTTCTCTTGACCTTGATTCGCTTGATTTAAGGATTAGCAGGATTTTTAAGGACTTTAAACTGCATTAAATTTCTTTAGCATTTTTATCAACTAGAAATAAACGGCTTATGTGAGATAGACTTTTTGGCCCAAACTGTATAAATAAAAAATGCCGAAATGGAATAAATCCATTTCAGCATTTTGAGTACCAAAGGTCGGGATCGAACCGACACTCCCGAAGGAACACGATTTTGAGTCGTGCGCGTCTACCAGTTCCGCCACTTTGGCTTTTGGCAAGACTCAAATATACGGCAAGTTGCGGGTAATCTTCAAAGGAGAGTTTGGTTTTTTTGTAACAGAGTTACACAGTATCAAATTCAATTCTTGATTGCAGGATAGCTAGTAAAGCTTCAAACAAAATCCTGTAAATCTTTAAATCAAGAGAATCATGGTCAAAGACAGGCACAGAGTTGCAAAGGTGAAAATGAGCAAAGGCATCAACTACGTTAAAATATTCTGAACAAGGCTTTTGTATAGATCATCTTCGTTGATCGAAACAGAGGCACAGAAATTAAATAAACCGCGAAATCTATAAATCCATTTAATCCGTGATTCAACTTTTTATTATGTGCTTCCACAAAATCATACTAATCCTTAAATCAAGAGAATCATGGTCAAAAAGAGAGGGACAAAGGCGCACAGGCACAAGTGACAAAGGCATCAACTACGCTAAAATATACTTATCGAAGCTTTTGCGTAGTTTAGCTTCGTTGATTAAAACTAAGGCACTAAGGCAACACTCAACACTTAAAAACTAACCACTTTCAATCAACGAAGCTTAATGCGAAGTTGATCAAAACTCAAAACTAATCCCTCTTCTCCTTCAAACGCATCGATAAAGCGGCAGAAATAATGAAAAAGATTCCGGCAAAGTACATGGCGTTTGCAGCTTCACCACCGAGCAGGAATTTGTAAATCGGACCAAAACTCACGGTTTGGATTCCCATCGGAATAACAATCATCATATTCAAAATTCCCATGTACACTCCACGCCGATCCTGAGGTACAATTTTCGAAACCATGCCGTAAGGGATACCCATCATTGCCGCCCAACCGATTCCAAATAACACCATGGGGAAAAGCACATAAATAGGATCATGAATATTCGGAATCAGCAAGAGCGCAAGTCCTGTACCTAGTAAACTGGCAGCATAAATGCGTTTTCCGCCAAATTTTACGGTTAACGGAACCAATCCTAAGGCAACTACTGCGGTCACGATGTTATAGGTGGTGCTCATTTTCGCAGCCTGAGCCGCTGCTTCTGAGGTGTTGAATCCAAGCGTATTTCTGAACAAGGGTGTGATATATTGCCAATAACAAAACAAAGCATACCACTGAAATAAATAAACCGCCGAGAGTTTCCACATGAATTTCGGCATTACTTTAACGGCATCCCAAATTTCGATAAACGGCGCTTTAAACTTAACCCAAAATGACTGCGCTTTGTGGGCAAGTATTTCGGTGAGTTCTTTTTCGGATGGTGGTATTTCCGGAGTTTTTAATACCGACCAAAGAATCGTTGAAATAGACAAAAAAGAACCAATGAAGAACGAATAATACAACCAGGTAGGAATGGTTTGAGCGACTTCCTCTCCACCGCCTAATAAATCCTGAAAAATAAAGATGGAACCGTTGGCTAATAAAATACCCGCACCCACAAACAAGCTTTGCATTTGATATCCCAAACTGAGTTGCTCATCAGGTAATTTATCACCAACAAAAGCTCGGTACGGCTCCATAGCCATGTTATTTCCTACATCAAGAATCCATAGTAAGCCAACCGCAAACCAAAGGGTGGGACTTAATGGAAAGGCAAACAAACACAAACTTCCGAGAATGGCACCAATCAAGAAGAAAGGCTTTCTTCGTCCCCATTTCGGATGCCAGGTTTTATCAGAAATCGCTCCAACAATGGGCTGAACCACTAAACCTGTTACCGGTCCGGCAATATTCAGGATGGGCAGCATTTCTTCGGATGCACCCAGAAACAAAAAGATGGGATTGATCGCGGTTTGTTGTAATCCAAAACTATATTGGATTCCTAGAAATCCGACATTCATGTTCCAGATTTGCCAAAAGCTTAACTTTGTTTTCATTCGATGTATTGGTTCTTATTGTTAATCACTGAAAGGCTGAAAGTTGAAAAGAAGGTAAATGATTACCCTTAACTTTCAATATAAAAAAGCCTTCATTGACAAAATGAAGGCTTAAAATCAGATGTATTAAGCATTTAAAAGCTCAAGCTCCTAGTAAACGAAGACGAGCTTAAAGAAGGAGAATCTCAAACCTCAAACCTCACTCCTCACTCCTCACTCCTCAACCCTACTTAAGCTCTTTAATCTTAATATTACGGAACCAAACATCATCGCCATGATCCTGAAGTCCGATGATTCCTTCCATCGCAATGTTGCCCCAATTTTCGTTGATTCCCGGCCATTTAGAATCGGCAATTAATGCTGCCATTCGCTCTGAACCGATGGTATATTCAACTACTACTTCTCCATTTTGGATATGCTGAATGTTATTTCCACGTGCTATAACCTCAGCAGAATTCCACTCACCAAATGGTTTAGCATTTTGGGGATCGGCAGGAATTAAATCATATAATGAACCTGCCTTGCGGTTTCCGTCTTTACCTAGTTCAGCATCCGGGTGGTTTACATTATCCAATACCTGCATTTCCGGGGCAGTTTTCCAGATATAATCCCACTGCTCGTCTTCACTTCCTCTGTAGAAAATTCCAGCATTAGCGGCTTTAGCTACTTTCCATTCAACTTTAAAGTGGAAGTCGCTAAACATCTGATCATAGATGATATCTCCACCTTCGGCATTTCCTAATTCACCGCGACCGGATCCCTGTATGTGAAGCGATCCGTCATCTGAAATCATCCATGCATTGGGGAAACTCTCTTTTTGATAGCCTCGCCAGCCATCGGTAGATTCTCCATCAAATAACAGCATCCAGCCGTCATCGATTTCAGCTTGGGTTAAGGTGTTAGGTGTAGGTTCCATGGGTTCCGTAGCAGTTTGTTCTTTTTGTTGAGCGCAAGCAGTTAGCAGAAACACTGCGATTGTTGCCAGACTCAAACATTGAGTGATTTGTTTTTTCATTGTTCGATTAACTGTTCTTTTCAAATTCTTATTAATAACTCCAACCATTTCGGTATGGTCGTTTGATGTAATTTCGTGCTGCCTGAGCGGCATTAATCGTAGCGTAATTCGTGTTGAATTTCGGATCACCATCCACAACCTCAAAGGTATCGGTGGTTACCACGCGAATTTGCTCGTTTTCGTCGATATTGGTGATGGTCATGTTTTCACCATCCCATTGTAGAGGTCGGCGTAAATCCTGTAGACGAATTGCTAAATTCCCCATCACAACCACTTCGTTTAGCGGACCTGAATATCCAAAATGAGCACTTGGCTCAACTCGATTTCTGCGGGATTCTTTGCAAGCTCGCACCCAGTCCATTTCGTGAGAGGTTATTGCAGAAGCATCGGTTTCTGCAGCAATACTCATCGGAGTGAGTACACGTCGTAAAGTTTGAGGGACACGTGGAGGATCGTTTTCTCTACCTACAATAAATGGATCTCTGGCGTAGGTGCCACAAATCAATACTCCTTTAGTTCCAACAAACATAGCTCCACCCCAATCGTCGCCAATCCATTTTCCGGGTGCTAATCCTTCCGGGCGTTTAGGCATCAAGCCGCCATCATACCAGGTAAAATCAACTGCAGGCATGTTTACATTACCTTTTTTACCACGAGCTGGGAAATGATAATGAACCGTACTTCCTACAGGTGCACTTTCGGTGTTTACTTGTGTAGATGATCCCTCGATTGTGGTTGGCTGACCAAGTTCAAGTGCTTTGAAAACTGGATCAATAATATGGCATCCCATATCGCCTAATGCACCGGTTCCGAAATCCCACCATGCACGCCAGTTCCAAGGCGTATATTTTGGATGATACGGTCGCCAAGGTGCCGGACCAATAAAGTTGTGCCAATCTAAGGTTGGCGGTGTGGATGGAGTTTCCATCGGCCGCATTAATCCCTGAGGCCAGATAGGTCGGTTTGTCCAGGCATGTACTTCGGTTACTTCCCCAATTTCTCCGGCCCAAATCCACTCACAAACCAATCGAATTCCTTCTCCCGAATTTCCCTGATTTCCCATTTGAGTAGCAACTCCGGTTTCGTCTGCTAATTGAGTAAGCATTCGTGATTCATATACCGAGTGCGTTAACGGCTTTTGAACATACACGTGCTTTCCGGCCCGCATAGAATCGGCAGCTGCAACGTAGTGGGTATGATCCGGTGTTGAAATCATAACAGCGTCGATATCGTCGCCCATTTCATCCAACATTTCCCGGTAATCCATGTACTTTTGAGCGCCGGGATAATCGTTAAAGCAACGAGCTGCATACTTCCAATCTACATCGGCAAGAGCAACGATATTTTCAGAATTCATGGCTCGCAAATTACCGCGTCCCATACCGCCAACTCCAATCCCGGCAATATTTAGTTTATCGCTTGGCGCTTTATGTCCTAACCCCGCAATTACAGAACTCGGAAGAATGGTAACTCCTGCTGCTAAAGCTCCGGTAGTTTTTAGGAAATCGCGACGTGAGGTATTCGGTTTCCGTTCTTCCTTCTTATTTTTTTTATTCATACTCCGATGATTAAGTTGATTGTAACTAAGTGATTATCAAAAAGAGCGAATCTATAATTAAGCGTCGATCACCCTTCAAATATAGCTCGGTATTTAAGCCAAATTCGGCTAAAAGTAAACGAAAAAACGACATTGAATTCCAGAAAACCGCTTGCAGCTTTAAATCGCACACAGGGTCAATAAATAGTTACATCCCTTAACAGAGTTTCCTACCTTCGGAATCACTCAATTATATTCATCGCAGTAGATATTATGTACGTTTTAAAATTTGGCGGAACATCGGTCGGCACAGCCCAAAGCCTGAAACAAGTTCAGAAAATTCTCGAGAATCATGCAGAAAATGGAATTCCACAAGCCGTGGTGGTTTCTGCGCTGGGCGGTATTACCAATCAATTGGTAGAATTAGCAGCAAAAGCCGAAGCCGGAGATGAAAGTTACACCGAGTTACTGGTTGCAATCGAAGAGCGACATCTCGATGTAATCGAAGCATTAATTCCGGCCACACAACGCAGCAGTACGATTACAACCATTAAACTTCTGCTAAATGATCTGGAAGATATTTGCAGAGGTGTTTTTCTGATTCATGAGCTTTCTCCTCGATCAAGCGATCACATTTTAAGTTTCGGGGAACGACTCTCCTCAGCACTCATTCACGATTATTTAGCTTCCAGCGGATTGAAGGTCAGATTACTGGATGCCCGCAAAATCGTTAAAACCGATGCCCATTTTGGAAATGCCGTGGTAGATCAGGCATTGAGTTATACCAATATTCAACAAGCTTTTGATGGATATAATGATATCAGCATCATCCCGGGTTTTCTCGCTTCATCGAACGAAGGGAATTTCACAACAACCTTAGGTCGTGGTGGTTCGGATTATTCAGCCGCACTCATAGCAGCTGCTTTAGATGCCGATAAGCTACAAATATGGACCGATGTTTCCGGAATGATGACAGCAAACCCGAGAATGGTACCTCTCGCCCATCCCATAAAACATTTGTCGTACGAAGAAGCCATGGAGCTTTCGCATTTTGGGGCAAAAGTGATTTATCCGCCAACCATTCAACCTGTGTTGGATAAAGGCATAGATGTTGAAGTTAAAAACACCTTTTCGCCGGAAGATCACGGCACATTAATCACCAAAAACGGAGCAGAAAATGGTGATTTAGTGAAAGGATTATCAAGTATCGAAGACGTAGCACTTTGCACGCTCTCCGGTTCCGGGATGGTGGCTGTACCTAATTTTTCGTATCGCCTGTTTGCTTCCCTAAGTCGAGAAAGCATCAATGTAATTATGATCACGCAGGCATCTTCTGAGCATACCATCACCGTTGGAATCGCCGAAAAAGATGCAGAACGAGCCCGCATCAGCATTGAAGCCGAATTTGAGAATGAAATCAGGCTTAGAAAAGTAAATCCACTCACCGTTGAAACTCAGTTGTCGATTATAGCCTTAGTTGGAACGCGTATGCGGGAGCAAGTTGGGGTAAGTGCCAATCTTTTTGAGACGCTCAGCCATAATGGAGTAAATGTAAAAGCAATTGCTCAGGGTTCTACTGAATTGAATATATCGGTGGTAATCGATCGTAAGCATCTGAAGAAGTCATTGAACTCTTTGCACGAGAGCTTTTTCCTGTCGGATATTCGAAAGTACTATTTGTTCATGATTGGAGTGGGCAATGTGGGTGAAGCTTTTTTGAATCAGATCAAAGCACAGAACGACTTTCTTTCAGAAGCCTTTAAAGTACAGCTCAATGTATGTGGATTGGCTAATTCCAGAAAAATGATCTTTAATGAAGAAACCATAAATCTGGATACCTGGAAGCAAGATATTGAAGATCACGGTACGCCAATGTCTGATCAGGGATTTGTGGAAGTCATGGAGGCAATGAATATGCGAAATAGTATTTTTGTGGATTGCACTGCCAGCAACGATATCCCAAAATTGTACGATCGAATTTTAAGAAACAGTATTTCGGTAGTTACGCCCAATAAAGTGGCTTGTTCTTCCGATTTCGATTCCTACCTCGACCTCAAAAAAACAGCAACACGATATCAGGCAAAGTTTTTATTTGAAACCAATGTAGGAGCCGGTTTGCCGGTGATTTCTACCTTAAGTGATCTGTTAAAAAGCGGCGATCGCATCACTAAAATTCAGGCAGTACTGTCAGGTACTCTCAACTTTTTGTTTAATACTTATGATGGAAGTCAAAAATTTAGCGTTGTAGTTAAACAAGCAAAAGCCGAGGGATACACAGAACCGGATCCACGATTAGATTTATCAGGTGTTGATGTAATGCGAAAAATTCTGATTCTTGCCCGCGAAAGTGGATACAAGTTAGAATTGGAAGACATCGGTAATGAACCATTTGTGCCTGAAGAATGCATGAATACCGACTATCTTGATGACTTCTATGCGATGCTTGATAAGCACGACGATGTATTCAAAAAAATGTATCAAGAAGCGGCCGAAGCCGGAAAGAGAATAAAATATGTGGCAACCTTTGAGCGCGATGGAAAGCAAGCACAAACAGGATTGCAGACTTTCGGTAGAGAACATCCTTTTTTCGAGTTGGATGGAAAAGACAACATTGTTTTATTCTACACTAAACGCTATAGTGAACAGCCCCTTGTAGTTAAAGGAGCCGGAGCGGGAGCTGCGGTAACTGCATCGGGGATTTTTGCAGATGTGATGAGAATAACTTCAGCCTGATTGATGGAAGAAATAAAAGTTTTTGCGCCTGCTACAGTTGCAAATGTAGCCTGCGGGTACGATGTGATGGGATTTGCCATGAAAGATATTGGCGATACCATGACCATAAGAAAAATTGCGACAAAAAAATGGGTCATTGAAAACGGCCGTGGTTGCGAAGGTTTGCCGGTAAGCCCAAAAGAAAATGTAATTGGTGTGGCTGTGGAAGCTTTGATGAAAGCGTACGGTAAATCCATCGATTTTGGCTTTCATTTTTATACAACCAAGAATATAAAACCCGGAAGTGGCATGGGATCGAGTGCATCCAGTGCTTCTGCTGCAGTTTTTGGGGTAAATCAATTATTAGGAAAGCCATTCAAGAAAAAAGAACTGGTTAAATTTGCGATGGAAGGTGAACGCGCTGCATCCGGAGCGGCACATGCCGATAATGTTGCGCCTTGTTTGTTAGGTGGTTTTACATTAATCCGCAGCTACGAACCCTTAGATATCATCGAACTGCAATATCCGGATATGCTGTATGCTAGTGTGGTACATCCTCAAATCGAAATAAAAACGTCCGATTCGAAAAAGATTCTGAAAAAAGATATCCCGATTAAAGATGCTATTACTCAATGGGGAAATGTGGGTGGTTTAATTTCAGGATTGGCAAAACCGGATTATGATCTCATCGGCAGATCATTACAAGATGTTGTTGCAGAACCCATACGCAGTAAACTGATTCCGTATTTTAAAGACGCAAAAAAAGCAGCACTCAATGAAGGAGCATTAGGCGCTAGTATCTCGGGATCCGGTCCCTCCATTTTCGCCCTTTCATTCAGCAGAAAAATTGCCGAAGGTATCGCAATAGCATTTAATAATGTATATGCAAGCAATGGAATTATGGCGAATGTGTACATCTCTCAGGTTAATGCTCAAGGCACTCAAATTATCTCATGAAGTATTACAGCACCAAAGGCACTGTTGAACCGGTAAATTTTCAGGAAGCTATTTTTAGAGGCTTACCTGCTGATAACGGATTATTCATGCCGGAAAAAATCCCCGTTCTCCCCTCCTCATTTTTCGATGAGCTTTCCAAAATGAGTTTACCCGAAATCGGCTTCGAAGTATTAAGGCATTTTGTGGATAGCGAAATTCCTGATGAAACCTTAAAGGAACTCGTCGCAGACACATTAAGCTTTGATATTCCACTTACCCGAATAAACGACTCGGTGTATGCACTGGAATTATTTCATGGTCCAACTATGGCGTTTAAAGACGTTGGAGCACGATTTTTAGCTCGATGTTTGAGTTATTTTACACAGAAGAAAAGCAACCAACTTACGGTATTGGTAGCCACATCGGGCGATACAGGTAGCGCCGTAGCCAACGGATTTTTTAATGTTGATGGAATTGAAGTCGTCATTTTATATCCGTCAGGCAAGGTTAGCGGATTTCAGGAACAACAGATGACGACCTTGGGTGGAAATATAACCGCGCTGGAAGTGGACGGCACTTTTGATGATTGTCAGGCTTTGGTGAAACAAGCCTTTCTTGATGATGAACTCAGAGAAGCAAAACAACTTACTTCGGCGAATTCCATCAACATAGCGCGATTGCTGCCACAAAGTATCTACTATTTTTATGCGTGGGCACAATTGCCGGATGAAGCCAAAAACGAAGCTATTTTCTCTGTGCCAAGTGGTAATTATGGCAATCTAAGTGCCGGATTGATTGCTCAAAAAATGGGATTACCCATCAAACATTTTTTGGCTTGTTCGAATACCAACGACACCGTTCCCTTATATCTGTGGAATGGAAATTTCGAACCGAAACCGAGTGTTTCAACTATTTCGAATGCGATGGATGTGGGCAACCCGAGCAACTTCTTCAGAATGCTGGATCTTTTTGATGGTTCTTATCAACAAATGATCAAACACATTTCGGGTTATGCCTACACCGACGACAGTACACGAGATGCTATCCAAAAAACCTATGCCCTCTACGGATACATTTTAGATCCGCACGGCGCGGTGGGTTATCTCGGATTAATGGATTACTTCCGATCTGAACAAGGCACAGGAATACTCCTTGAAACTGCGCATCCGGTAAAATTTAAACAAACGGTGGAAGATCAAATTCTGCGTGATGTACCCGTTCCTGCGCATGTTGAAAAAACATCACTTGAAAAAAAGAGCATACCGTTTAATGCAAATTTCACCGATTTCCGCTCATTCTTAATCGATAAACAATGAGACTATCTCTGCTCTTACTCTTACCCATTTTACTTTACTCAACTGCAGTTAATGGCCAAGATCCAACCCGTTTTGCCTCAGAAATCGCAATCATTGCTGAACGTGAATTTGAGAAATCTACTACCGAACCCACTGTAGTTTTTACAGGAAGTTCCAGCATAAGAATGTGGGGAAATTTGGAGTCGAGCTTTCCCAGCTATCAAGTTTTAAATAATGGGTTTGGAGGATCTGAATTCAGTGATTTAATGCATTATCGGGAGGAATTGATTTATCGGTTCCGGCCGGATATGGTATTTATCTACGAAGGAGATAACGATGTGAATAGTGGCAAACCTACGGAAGAAATTTTAGAAGATGCCATCCTTTTACTATCAGATATTCAAGCTACCCTACCGGATGCTCAACTTTTTTTGATTGCTGCAAAACCAAGTATTGCGCGTTGGCATTTAAAGGATGAATATGAGCGCCTAAATAAAGCTCTCCTTGAATTAACTGAAACGGCTGATTTTAAAGATATTACCTTTATTGATATTTGGTCGCCTATGCTTGATGATTCAGGTGAAGTGCTTGATGATATTTTCATCAGCGACAATTTACACATGAATGAAAAAGGCTATTCAATTTGGGAAACGGTTATAGGTGAATATTTACCTAAAAAGTGATGGTAAATACCAATACATGGAATAAAATTCGATATACGATTTATCGACCGATTTATAATGTAATCGATCGTTACTTCAGGCCAAAACGAAAGCGATCGATTGAAACTTTGGGGCTCCAATCCGGACAAAAAGTATTGATTATTGGTGCCGGTACAGGCTTGGATTTAGACCTTCTCCCAAAAGATATTGAACTTACTGTGGTAGATATAACACCGGCCATGGTTAAAGCTTGTGGTCAACGTGCTCAAGAGTTGGGAATGGAAATCGATTCCTATGTAATGGATGGTAGTAATCTGGAATTCGATGAACAAAGTTTTGATATCGTAATTCTACACTTAATATTAGCAGTAATTCCAGATCCTGTTGGTTGCATTACCGAAACTGAACGAGTTTTGAAACCCGGTGGCATGTGTACCATTATGGATAAATTTGTGGCTCCGGGAAAAACAGCAGGATTTCTAAGACAAACTCTAAATCTGCTCACCAATCTTTTAGCTACCTCCATCACTCGAAATGTGGATGAACTGCTAACTCATACACAGTTGGAAAAAACACGTCATGAGCAATCTAGCTCCTTATTTTGGCTGATTCAGGCTCGGAAACGCACTTAGTTTTCCGCTATACTTTCGATCATTTTAAACGATGTAATGATTTGAATCTTTTCTATATAATGTGAGTTCTAACGGTTGAATTTAACATATAAATCAAGGGTTAATTATGAGTACTGTAACAAAAGAAGCAGAAAAATTAAATCGAATCGGACTGGATATCGAAAAGAGTGAAGAGTTAGCTAAGCATTTAAATGAGCTGTTGGCTAACTATTCTGTTTTTTATCAAAATGTACGCGGCTACCACTGGAATATTCAGGGTGATAAGTTCTTTGAATTACACGAAAAGTTCGAGGAATTATATAACGATCTATTCGAAAAAATCGATGAAGTCGCCGAACGTGTGCTGACTTTAGGGTTCTCACCCGATCACAGATTTACAGAATATTTGAAAGTAGCAGACATCCCCGAAAGTGTGGAAGTGAAAGACGGAGAAAAAGCCGTTTCAGAAATTTTGAGTGCATTCAAAATCTTACTTCAAAAGCAGCGAACCATCCTAAATATGTCGGATTTAATGGACGATGAAGGAACCAATGCTATGATGAGCGATTACATTCGCGAGCAAGAAAAGAAAGTCTGGATGTACAGCTCGTTCTTGAAATAAAAAGTATTTCACTTTCCAAAGCTCTTAGAATACACTAAGAGCTTTTTTATTTATGGGCATTTTGGTACAGGATTGTTTAATACCTCTCACGAAGAAGAACCAAAAGTTTAAAGCGAAGTAATTCAGATTTTTTAAAACAGGCTTACCAAATTTTCAGTCTAACCTTTTGAATTCTTTTTCGTCTCTGATTACCGTTCAAAGTAATTTAATACGTAACTTCACTCATCGAATTATAAAACTATCTACTTCGTGCCAAAAGCCATTTTTTTTATAGGGATTATTTTGTTGATTTTCGGTTTTACCAAAATTTATGAACCGGAAACCCCTCCCGCTAATCCTGTAGAAAAAAAAGACCCTGTTAGAGATTCGTTGGTGCAATTTATTCAGCGTTTTGATTCTACCATAACAATGGGTGCGGTAAACAAAAATATCCCCGGGGGTTCGTATGTCATCACTTATAAAGATCAGGTTTTAGCGTCGAATGGTTTCGGAGTGCGTGAGCTAAATTCAGAAATGCCGGTTGATGCCTATACTGTATTCCGACTTGGCAGTGTATCGAAAGGGTTTGCCGCAGTGTTAGCAGGAATGATGATTGATCAGGGAGTTTTATCCTTCGATGATTCTGTGGCAAGTATTTTGCCTTATTTTAGGTTAAATGATAATGAGCAAACAGCACGAGTTAGAGTTAGACATTTGCTGGAACACACAACGGGACTTCCCCGCCATGCTTATACCAATCTTGTTGAGGATGGTTTAACCCTTGAACGTATTATCCCCCGGTTCGAGGATGTCCCACTCATCGATCAAGAAGGTCAACGACATGCTTATACCAATGCTGCATACAGTGTTATTGAGAAAGTGCTGGAGCAACGGACCAATACCGATTTCAAAACACTGTTGGAAGAAGAAATTTTTACGCCTCTGGCTATGACACAAGCATCGGCGGATGTTTCGGTGTTCGAAACCAATACGAACGTTGCTCAGCCACATTTGTACAGTTATCGACAAAAAAAGCGCGTTCCTGTCTCCATCAAAGACAATTATTACAATGCAATTTCGGCAGGTGGAATTAACGCTTCGGCCAAAGATATGGGACAATGGTTGCTTCTGTTAACCGGAAACCGACCGGATTTAATATCAGATTCTACTTTGGATGAGATTTTTACACCGGTTTCGAGAATCCCGAATAAACGATTTAGCCGGCATTGGGATGGTGTGAATGAATCATTTTACGCAATGGGTTGGCGAGTATTAGAACATGAAGATCAAACCATTGTGTACCATGGTGGGTATGTGAATGGTTTTCGCAGCGAAATCGCTTTTGATCGGGAGCGACAAATAGGTATCAGCATTTTGGTAAACTCTAACAGTAGCTATGCACTCGAAGTAATCCCGGAATTCTTTAAAGAATTCAATCGTCTGCATGCCTTTATCGATTCCACCCAACAATCTGCGATCGAAACCTTGCCCGCATCGGATGAATAAAATTCAGAAAGTGAATTTTAATTCAGTGGATGAATTCTTGGATTATCTCCCGGAAAGTGAACTCACAATAGTTGAAGAACTTCAATCTCTAGTTTTTGAATGTATTCCGCACGTAAAAGAAAAACTATCTTTTAATGTGCCTTTCTATTCCGTTCGCAAAAACATTTGTTGTATTTGGCCGGCCAGCATTCCATGGGGAAATGTACCCGATCACTCAGTGGTTTTAGGTTTTACTCAAGGCCATCTTCTCCCCGATCCTTATAACGCACTTGCTGCAGAGAAACGAAAATATGTTCGAACGCTTACTTTCCCGGTAGATCAGTCACTTGATATTGAAATGATTCGGTTTTATTTATTCGAAGCATTAGAAATTGATTCGGTAAATTAGCGTTATCATCACCCTTTTTAGCGTTTAATTCTCCATCTGTCGGGTGGATACCCGGCTGATGGTTTCAAGTTAAAGAGAAATGAATACCAACAATTATAGAAGCTTTCTATCACTCCACTTTCATGGAAATGGTGAATGGGTTCATCAATCAACTTAGTATGTAACTCAATTTACCTTAGCTCGTACCTTCCACACGCAATACTAATCAAAGCTACTTATCATGAGCATTCTCAGAATCATTCTTACCATTTTACTTCCGCCCCTTGGTGTTTTCTTTACCGTTGGCATTAAAGGTGCTTTTTGGATCAACATATTACTCACCATATTCGGCTTTTATATTCTTGGGTTAATCCATGCTGTTTGGATTATTGCTAAAGCGGATAAGTAACTTCTAAAACTCGTACCAAGTAGTAACCTGACGAATTCCTCCGATTAGAATAATCAGTCCAGAAATGGTAAGTAACGACCCAAGGAAATTTCCTTTAAATGTATCTGTTAACGATTCACTTCTTGATTCATCAAGCGTATTGGGAGTAGGATACTGATCTGAATAATCTTTTGGTGTGGTAGCTAAAATCGCTGCTCCTGCCCCAATCATTCCTACCGAAAGTATTGTTGTTGATGAATGATTTCCTACAGTTTTGATCGCATAGATTTCATCAATTCCGAATCGTTGTATTTCATCACCATTGATTTGCAACAGTGAATCCGATCTCAATACAAAATCACCCTTTGTAAGTACTCGTCTTTCTTTCAGGTAAACTTTCGTTTTCTTTACATTCATTTCCCTGTTAACATCACTGATCATTTGTTCAGATTTAAGATCGATTGCCACTTTTGTCGGAGCACAGGCTAAGCAAATTATCGCCAGAAAAAGTAATGAGTAATGTGATGTAGGCATATCACTAATATTTTTGATTTAATCCATACATACAACTACCTAAGTATCAATGAAGTATAGAAGAATTGGAAAAACATCACTTAAAGTTTCAGAAATCAGTTTTGGGTGCATGTCGCTGGACGTAACATCAAAAGATTCCGAATCCTTGCTTCGATCTGCTGTAGATCATGGCATTAATTTTTTCGATACCGCCGATCTGTATGACAAAGGCGAAAATGAACGAGTGGTTGGAAAAGCACTTCAGTCGGTCAGAAATCAAGTGATTATTGCCACCAAAGTTGGTAACCAATGGCGGGAAGACGGCTCCGGCTGGGATTGGAATCCTACCAAAACATACATTCTCAAGGCAGTAGAAGATTCTCTTCGCCGATTAAACACCGATTATATCGACCTCTATCAGCTGCATGGTGGTACTATTGAAGATCCGATCGACGAAACCATTGAAGCGTTTGAATTGCTCAAGGAACAAGGGAAAATCAGAGCCTACGGAATTTCCTCGATTCGCCCAAATGTGATCAGAGAATGGGTTTCAAAATCGAATATGAGCTCCGTAATGATGCAGTACAGTTTGCTGGATCGCCGACCCGAAGAAGCAATGCTGGAACTGTTAGGTACACATGATATTTCGGTGATAACCAGAGGAACACTTGCCAAAGGGTTATTAGTAGATAAGCCCGCTAAATCGTATTTGAATTACACTGAGTCACAAGTTGCTGAACTTCAAGCAAAACTTCAGGATACAGGAAATGAACTCTCATTGGCTATTCAATATGTGCTCGCCAATCAAACGGTTTCAAGTGCGGTTTTGGGGATGCGAACTTTAAATCAATTAGAGTCAATTTTAATGGTCGTAGAATTAGAAACTGATCCTCGTTATATAAAAGAAATAAAACAGATACTCCCGATAAATACTTATAATCAACATCGATAAGTTGGGTTAATAATTCTATTATCACGGTCATTCAAATCATGAGGCAGATTTGTTTTTATAGCTAATACAAACCAACTTTATTACACTTTATCAGAAATTCATAAACCATTAATAATATATTTCTAAAAATAATGCGGCTGTTACTAATTGTATTCTTTTGCCTAATCCCAGTCTTAGTATTAGCCCAACAGAATTGTCGAGAATTGTCTAGCACCCCTAATTGTGATAAGGGGTGGTTCACAGTAGCAGTTGGTAGCGATAGCGAGTTAGATTATGCAGTTTCGGTAAGCTCAAAATTTGGTAGAACAAATTATTGGAGTTTTGGATTTACGGGCAGAAGCAACGTGTTAAACGATAAGTTCATTGGCTCAATTGATGCTTTAAAGGGTATTTCTAGTGTTGATAGAATTGGTCGTATCTCTGTTGCAGCTGGAGTAAGTATCATCAATTTTAACTCATATAACTATTCCTCTGAGAACGTAATTCGACCTGGTATAACATTTTTAGCTGAAACATTTATTACCCCTGCCAAACCATTTGGCTTTGGAGTTGATGTATTATACACTTTGGCTGAAAATTACAATTCTTTCAGTATCAGATTTTTATTTGCCTTAGAGGGTCACAAATAAGCATGATTCTCTTTATACTCATCGCGCATGAGTGAACAAAAAAAGCTACCGTATATATACGTTGATAATCAGGCTGCTTTAGAACAAGCAGCCGCGCAATTAAACAACGCCAAACAGCTCTCCGTAGACCTGGAATTTGACAAGAACCGATTCCGCTATGGATTCAATCTTTGCCTGATTCAAATCTTTGATGCGACTCAAACTTATCTCATCGACCCGGTGATTGCTGAATTGGATTTACAACCCATTTTCGAAGTTTTCGCGAATCCGGATATCAAAAAAATTGTGTTTTCTTTTGGTGAGGATATCCGACTACTCCATTCATTGGGTTGTTTTCCACGAGGTTTATATGATCTGCAGATGGTTAGTGCGCTACTGAATTATCCCCCGGCCTCGTTGGCTACGTTGTTGCAGGAAGTATTGGGAATCACACTTTCTAAAGCTTCTCAGCAAAGCAACTGGTTCAGGCGACCGTTATCGGATGAGCAAATCAATTATGCTATACTGGATGTAATCCATCTGCCTGATTTATATGATGTATTTGTTAAACATGCTGACGAACGTGGGGTTAGTGATTGGATTGATCAGGAAATGCAGCATTTCGAGACTCAGAATTATGAGGATGCCGATCAGAATGAGATTCTGAAAGAAAAATATAAAGGCGATATGACAGAAGTAGAATGGCACATATTTTCTAAATTGATGCATTTGAGAGATCGTCACGCCGAATCGGTTAATCGTCCGCCTTACCATATTTCGGAGCGTAGAACCATCACGGATATCGCGAAAAACCCGAAAAAAGCCGGGAGCTGGATGTCGATTAATTCCAATCATCACTCCACAAAAAACAATGAGTTTATTGAAGAACTGAATGCACAAATTGATTCTGCTTTACAAGAAGCACAGGCTTTAGAGTTATCACGTCGGAAAAAAGCCTATAAAAAACCTTCGAAAGAAGAATATGAAAGATATCGCGATTTAGAACATCAAGTGAAAGTAGCAAAGCTTCATTTTTATAAACCTATCCAAAAAGGGATTAAAGAAGCGTATGGAGATCATACAAAAACCTTCATTCTAAACAATCGTTTGATTAAAGAATTAGTGGAAGGTAACAGGCGTAATTTACTGCCTTACAAAGAAAAGCTAATTATGGATATTGCCATAAAAAAGGATCTGGATTATACTCAATATCTTCCAAGCAAAAGGGATTAACAATGAAAGTTTTATACATCGGTGGAACAGGAAATATCAGCACAGCAAGCAGTAAGTTAGCTGTTGAACAAGGAATCGATTTATACCTGTTGAATCGTGGAAACAGAAAGGTTGATATACCGGGTGCCAAAACCATTACCGCCGATATTTATGATACTGAGCAAACTAAGTCCGCATTAAAAGATCATGAATGGGATGTAGTGGTAAACTGGATTGCATTTACTCCAGAGCATATTCAGAATGATTTAGAACTCTTTCGCGGTAAAACAAAACAGTACATCTTCATTTCAACTGCTTCGGCCTACCAAAAACCGCCTACTTTTCCGCTCATCACGGAATCAACCCCATTGTATAATCCATTCTGGGAATACTCTCGAAATAAGATCGCTTGCGAAGATGCCTTGATGAGCGCATATCGTGATTTTGATTTCCCGATCACCATTGTGCGTCCTTCTCATACTTATGAAACCGTAATTCCGGTAACGATTGGCGGTTGGAATGAATTCACCGTAGTCGATCGAATGAGAAATGGCCAAAAAGTCATCATTCAAGGTGATGGTACCAGTTTGTGGACCATCACACACTCCAAAGACTTTGCAAAAGGATTTAACGGATTGCTTGGCAATCAGCGCACAATTGGTCATGCTTTTCATATTACCAGCGATGAATGGTTAACATGGAATCAAATTTATCAATGTGTAGCGGATGCAGCCGGAGCTGAGCTAAATGCCGTTCATATTGCAACAGATTTTATTGACAAAATCGCACCCGGTGAAAAAGACGGACTCTGGGGCGATAAAGCCCATTGCGGTATTTTTGACAATTCGAAAATCAAGAGCTTTGTCCCCGATTATTGCGCCACCATCCCATTTTCTGAAGGCATAAAAGATACTATTGCTTGGTTTGAAGCCGAGGCAGATAGAATGATTGTGAATGAATCAACCAATGCTATGATGGATCGGATATTAAATGCTTATGGAGAATTAGGGCAATGAACATACTCCTCAAACTAGAAGAATCGGCACAGTTACTGGCGGCTATTATCTTTTTAGTATTGGTAGAAGCTGATTGGTGGTGGTACTTAATTCTGTTTATTGGTCCTGATATAGGGATGTTTGGATATGCGATAAACACAAAATTTGGTGCAATTATTTATAATCTTTTTCACCATAAAGGATTGGCTATCATCGCTTTTTTGCTAGGAGTTCACTTTAATTCTGATTTACTTTCGCTCTTGGGAGTCATCCTATTTGGTCATGCAGCAATGGATCGATTATTTGGGTATGGACTCAAACATTCGGATGATTTCAAACACACCCATTTAGGTTGGATTGGTGGGAAGATGAATGGTTAAGACCGTTTAACAGAATAATTGGATACATTTCAACGGGGGTTCGACAAGCTCACCCGCCTTAAAGATGATAGTAAAAACAAAAATTCCTGAGCATTTTAGTTCACTTCAACACATTTTATGAATGGTTAAAACCATTCATTTGATAAAACGTTTGAAGGGTCAATTCGTGAATGCCGATCTTTTTTTCAATAATTGAGAACTTTGATTAAGCTTCTCCATCTGTCGGATGAATATCCGGCTGATGGATTACAGATGAATTTCAAATTCTTATCTCTTTTACAACTCCATCACCCCGCTTTTAGCGAAATGATGGATGGGCTTTGAATAATTGGTGTTTGTTTAAAAATGTGTTACTGAAATTCACTCTTCAATCAATTCCAGCAACGCATCATACATCCCTTCAATCTCTGCTTCTGTAACGCAATAAGGCGGCATCAAGTAAAAAGCATTGCCTAGTGGTCGAAATAAATATCCAAGATTGAGGCAGTTTTTCTTGATGTGATTGGCGATTGAATTATAATACCCATCTGCCTCATCATTAATAATATCTACCGCTGAGATGGTTCCTTTTACCCGTGGATTTTTCAGCCTTGGATGATCCGCAATCCTTTCGATATTTTTTAAATGAATCTGCTCCATTTGTTTGAAGCGATGCTCATTTTCGATCAGTAAATCCCACGAAGCAATTCCGGCCGCGCAACCAATCGGATTACCGGTATAACTATGCGCATGCCAAAAGGTTTTAACCGGATCGACAGTATTAAAAGTATTGTAAATATGATCGCTACAAACCGTTGCAGCCAATGGACTAAATCCACCTGTAATTCCTTTACTCAAACAAATAATATCAGGTTCTACCTGAGCTTTTAAGCACGCAAAATAATCCCCGGTTCTGCCAAATCCGGTCATGACTTCATCCAAAATTAAAAGCACATCAAACTGTCGATTTACCCAGTGTAATTTTTGCATAAACTCTTCGCTGCACATGCGCATCCCTCCTGCGCCTTGAATCAACGGCTCCATTACAATACCAGCATATTTCTCGGGATGTTCATCCAACAAATTCTCCAAATGCTCGATAACTGCGTCTTCTTTCTTAGCCCGATCGGAATCTCCAATCCACGTATCCGGAAATGGAATGACTTCCACATCAAAAAGCAGATCGTTAAAAGTGTCTGCAAAAAAGTTGTTTCGCTCCCCAACCGACATCGCACCAAGTGTATCGCCATGATAGGCTCCATCAAAACAAATAAAGGTTGTTCGGTTCTCGCCTACGTTCTGCCAATACTGATAGGAAACCTTCAGCGCCACCTCCACGGCCGTTGAGCCATTATCTGAATAGAATACCCGATTTAAACTTTTGGGAAGCTTAGAAGTGATTTTTTCCGCGAGTTGCTCCGCAGGATCGTGGGTAAATCCTGCAAAAATCACATGCTCTAATTTTTGAGCTTGTTCATACACTGCTTTTGCGATGTCAGGATGTGAATGTCCGTGCAAATTCACCCACCAGCTCGAAATACAATCCAACAGCTCTCTGCCATCTTCTAAGGTAAGATACGCTCCCTTTCCCGATTTCACCTTTTGGGGTTCAGGACTGCCTTTTAAAATGGTAAATGGTTGCCAGATATTCTTGTGCATGCTAACTGTATTATGCTTCCAGACTAACTAGTTGACTGAACGCTACTTCCAATGATTTTTTATCAATTTTGGGAAGTTGACCAAGTTCGTAAACGGGTAAATCACTTAATCTTCTCAGTGTTTCGCGGTTGCTGTCGTGGTAAGGACCGCTCATCATGATTGCGAAAACCCGAATTCCCCGATCCTGAAGTGCTTTCAACGATAATAACGTATGGTTCAACGTTCCTAAACCAGATCGAGCTACCAATAACACCGGTAACGCTAATTTGTCGATGATATCCAGCATGGTGTGTTCCCAATTGATCGGAACAATCAATCCACCGGCTCCTTCAACAATTAAGTGCCGGGTCTGATATTCAGGCAATTCAAAATCATCCAATGTGATTGAAACACCATCGATTTCTGCAGATGCGTGTGGACTCATTGGTGCGTTTAAAACCCATCGCTCGGGGATAACTCTCTCACTATCAGCTTCTGAGATTCTTTGAACAAATTGTGAGTCGGTTTCTTCTTCAAGTCCGGATTGAATTGGCTTCCAATAAGTAGCATCCAAAGCCGACATGAACATTGCGGAGACTACCGTTTTACCAATTTCGGTATCCGTCCCGGTAATAAAAAATTGTTTAGGAATTTCGATCATAACCCATCCTTTTTAGCGGCGAGATACACTACATGCCATTTCACTTTTACGGGATTTACTTTCTCATCCCAATGCTTAGCTAGTAACCGTAATTGTTTTGCGTTTAGAGATTTACCGGTTAAGCTTTTGCCTGCTCCTATTTCCTTAATGTGCTTAAAAAAGTCAATGGCATGATCAAAAGTTTGGAACAGATCGTTTTCGTAATAATCAATTTGAAAAGGTCCCATCGATAATTTCACCACCACTTCTTCAACATCCGGAAGTGGATTGGCAGTAAAAGGTAAACCGAGTTCCAAGCAACACTCGTACCATTCCGCAAAACTGTAATTACCCGGAAAAGCAACTAATAGGAGCCCACCCGGTAGAAGCATCTCCCCTAGTTTCTCAAGTCCGATTGCGGTATCACCAAACCACTGGGCTGCAAAATTACTTACTATACAAGCATATTTGGGCTCAGTAGATGAGATTGTATCCACGTTCAAAACTTCAAATCTTCGGGTAGATGTCTCCCCAAGCTGCTCTTTAGCAAAATTCACCATATCCGATGATGCATCCGTTATAGTAAATGCTCGATTGGGAAACTCATTAATCATTGCTCCGGTTAGAAACCCTGTTCCACACCCTACTTCAAGAATCGGACCTTCCGGTAAAATATCCTTCCAGGGACGTAATGAAGCAACAAGTCCATTCGCAACTTTACGTTGAATTTCCGCCTTTTGATGATAGTTTTGAGCCGATTTCCCGAATGAACGGGCGATATTATTATTCAGATTCATTTCTTTCTGCATACTCCCTAAAAATAGGAACTACTCGATTGAGAAACGACCAACAATCCGAAGAATTTGTTATTGGTAAAGCGTGACCTGAATTTTCGATCACTTTTGTAGTTTCTACTCCCATTTGATCGAAAAAAGCATTCGAGCGTTGATAAGGCACAATCTGGTCTTCAGCTCCGCAAATGCCGATAACTTTGGTGGGAATGGAACTCCAATCTAATGAGCAATCATTCAGCAATTCAAGATCATTACTCAAAAGCTGTTCATTTATTTCAAGCGGTACCGAAAATGACTTTTTAAAGGGATGAAAACAACCTGCATAAAAGTTCTTCAACACTTCATTTGGATCTCTTTTGAATTGCGTAATCATTCGCTGTAGTATCTTTCTTTCTCTTTTTTCCTGATCAGAGTGCCCGGTAATAAACTGATCGAATGCACTGAATAACACCAGATAATCTGCTTGTTCAACTAATTCCTCATTCACCCAGTGGGTGCCAAATGAATGAGTAAAGAGTATTTTTTGATCGGCATTTTCACTAAATGTTGGTAGGTATTCTTTCCCGAAATAGCCTCTGTTTGCTGCTTTAAAAGTGAATGATTTCGGGAGATTTCCCTTCATCTTATCCCAAAAAGAACCATCAAATCCCCACCCGTGATAAGCTAAAATTTCGATCATCGTTTCCAGTTCTTTAAAGCGGCTTTCAGCTTTTGAATATCATTCTCTGTGTGCTTAGAAGTGAAAGTAATACGAATTCGTGAAGCACCCTTTTCTACCGTAGGCGGACGTATAGCTGAAACCCATAAACCATTGTTGTGCAGATGATTTGATAATTCAATTGTTTCCTTTTCAACACCGATAATTATTGGGATTATTTGCGAATTGGAGTTGCCCGTTTCGAAACCTAATTGCGCGAGCTCTGCTTTAAAAGTAACAATCGTTTCAATCAGCCTTTTCCGTTCTTCTTCCATTTCTGGGATCAAATCTAGAGCTGCATCGAGGGCTCCAATCACGGCCGGAGGTAAAGCGGTTGTATAGATGAATCCACCCGAATGATTGACTAAAAATTCTTTCATTTCCTGTGAACAAGCTGCAAAGGCACCGAAACTTCCAAAGGCTTTACCAAAGGTTCCCAGCGATATATCAATTCCGGTTTGCTGATAATTCAAACCTAGCCCGTTTTCACCCAATACGCCCAATGCATGAGCATCATCAGAATAAAAAAATGCGTTAAACTCTGCTGCTAATCTTGCAAGATCTGCTACCGGACTACGATCCCCATCCATACTAAACACTGTTTCGGAGACGATTAGAAGTCGATTGTACTTTCCATTTTCCGCTTGATTCAGTAACTCAGTAAGGTGCTCTAGGTCATTGTGTCGAAATCGCTTTATGGTTGCCCTACTCAAAATTGAACCTTGTATAAGGCTGTTATGGCACTTTTTATCAATAAAAATGCAAGAATTACGATCAACTAATGCAGGAATTATAGAAGTATTGGCCTGAAAACCTGAGTTAAATAATAAAGCTGCTTCGGTGCCAAAGGTAGTTGCTAGCTTTTCCTCTAGTGCCTCATGAATAGTAAGTGTGCCCGTAACCAACCTACTCGCTCCCGATCCGGCGCCATACTTCTTTAGATATGCTTCAGCCCGGTCAATTACTTTCGGATGTTTAGAAAGCCCGAGATAATCGTTCGATGAGAAGTTAATTAATGGAACCCCATCTTTATAAACCTGCATACTATTCATTGCAGGTTCTAAAGAATATAATGTTCTTAGCTGATTTTGTTTTTCCCGTAATTCTAACGCATCGCGGATAAATTGGTGCTTATCAGTGTTCTTATCCACGAATTCGCTTTAATTTGATGTCCAGGTAGAATCACTCTCGAAGGTTCTCCCCATTGCTCTGAATTGGCGCACGAACGGCAACTTCTTACGAACCCGAGGTGCAAACTGATGATATTCGATCATAAACAATCGATTTGTAGTAGGATCATAATAAGTGAAATTGACAAAAGGTCCGCCCATAGCGCCATTGATCAACTGCCAGGTTCCGAGAGTTTCGTAGGCTAAATATCTACCTTTTTGGAAGGATTCTGTTTCTACCGGACGGCGATATTCTGTGGATACATATTGATTATCCCTCCCTCCTTTAAAATAGGTTTGCAGCAAACTATCGCGTGTAGCATTAATCCAGTCGTTATCCAAAAAACTAATGTCAGTCACATCATCTTTCCACCAAATCCACATTCTACGCTCATTATCGGGCAGTAATCGCCGATAGGTTTGGAAGTTTAGCGTATCAACTCCTTTGTAATAATCATGCTGAAAGCGGACCATAAAGCCGTGATCGTTCCAGAGCGAATCGGAATACTGAGTCTGCTCTTTCTTCTCATACACATCCCAATTCCAGCGCTGAAGTTCTTTTTCAAGGGCGCTTGAGACCAGCGCTTGTTCAGAATTTCTGATTTTTTCAGCCAGTACAGAATCTGATGTCGAGGTAAGAATCAACACATATTGATCTTTATACCACTGATCTTCGATTGGAAAGGCAAAGCTTTCACCGGATTCAACCCGAGCTTCCACGCCATCATCTAAAAAGGCTTTTATTTGGCGACCAACGTTAGTGTCTTCGTTTAACGGAGCTGCAAATATTACGTTTCTACCTTTTCGAATGCGCTCTAACTGCTGTCGAGACCGAATAGGCATAAACATTAAATCGTAATTTGGCTCTGCATTAGGTAAGGTGAAGATATATTTCCCAAAGGTATCTCGAATAGCTTCGGCAGTTGCACTCTCCCATTTGGTAGAATCCATTACTACGATAAACTCTCTCGGATTACCATCTGCCCTCTCTCTGAAATCACCTTCACATGCAACTAATCCTGCCAGTACTGCAATTAGAACTAAACTTTTCAAATACCTCATAAATTGAACTTTTATTTCCCAAATTTTAAAGAATGTACGAAATCAAAGACGTGGTCTTTCCAATTTTGTTGTGGATACACTTCCTTGATTTTATTTATCAGCGCGCTCCCTACAATAAACCCATCTGCTTTCTCAGCAATTTTTTGGGCATCATCAAATGATTTAATACCAAATCCTATCATTTTTGGGTTTTTGGTAACGTTTTCACCAACTCTTTCGATGAATCTATTTACTGATTGAGAAACTTCCTCACCACTTCGAGCTCCGGTAACACCGGTAACCGATACACAATACACAAAACCATTGGATTTTTCATCTGCCAGACTCATACGCTCGTCGGTGGTGTTTGGAGCCACTAAGTAAATAATTGGAATATCTACGTTATCTGCTTCTTTTTCGATTAATCCACTTTCTTCAACAGGGATATCGGGCAGGATAAATCCATCTACTCCAACCTCTTTGGCTCGATCACAAAATTTAGAAACACCATACCTGAGAACAGGATTCATATAACCCATCAGAATAATTGGAATCTCAGAATGTTTACGAATCTCAGCCACCATATCCATAATTTTGTCGATGGAAATCCCTTTTTCGATAGCAACATCGCTCGAATATTGAATGGTTGGACCGTCTGCTAAAGGATCGCTGAATGGCATGCCTAATTCGATGACATCCGCTCCGTTTTTTTCGAAGCCTAAAATCAAATCCACGGTAGATTCTAAATCCGGGTACCCTGCGGTGATGAACAAGCTCATCAGCTTTTCATCCGCCTGTTTTTCTTGAAATTTCTTTGTTATTCGGTTCATCTAATCAGACGTTAGTTGGGCGGATAGCGATCCGCACTTACAAGTTTTCGGAAATCGTTTTCATGTCTTTGTCGCCACGACCGGAAAGATTAAGAATCACGATCTCATCAGGAGAAGTTTCCGGCATCAGATTCTCTAACCATGCAAAGGCATGTGCGGTTTCTAGCGCAGGGATAATTCCTTCTTTTTGTGATAATAATTTTACCGCTTCCATCGCTTCTTCGTCTGTTACTGCGTGGTATTGTACCCTACCGGAGTCATGTAAATAAGAATGTTCCGGACCAATTCCGGGATAATCCAAACCGGCTGAGATTGAATGAGCCAATTCAATTTGTCCGTTAGCGTCATGAAGCAAATAACTTAATGAGCCATGTAAAATACCCGGAGTTCCTTTGGTGATGGTTGCAGCAGTCTGACCTGAATCCACACCATATCCGGCAGCTTCAACGCCTATGATTTTAACGTCATCATCCATAAACGGATAAAATAAACCAAGTGCATTAGATCCACCACCTACACAGGCTACCAAATAATCCGGTAAACGACCTTCTTTCTCCAATATCTGTCGTTTGGTTTCATCCCCAATCACCCGATGGAAATTGCGTACCATCATTGGATATGGATGAGGTCCAACTACCGATCCGATGATGTAGAACGTATCTTCAACATTGGTCACCCAATCGCGGATGGCTTCGTTGGTGGCGTCTTTAAGTGTTTTTGATCCACTGGTTACTTCGCGAACTTCAGCACCCATTAAGCGCATTCGATCTACATTCAATTTTTGACGAACGGTATCCTCAGCACCCATATATACGATGCATTGCATTCCGAACTTAGCACAGGCCGTTGCGGTAGCAACTCCATGCTGTCCCGCACCCGTTTCAGCGATAATGCGGGTTTTTCCCATTCGCCGAGCAAGTAATATCTGTCCGATCGCATTGTTTATTTTATGCGCACCGGTATGGCAAAGATCTTCCCGTTTAAGGTAAATTTTAGCTTTTCCATAATGAGCTGTCAGTTTATCGGCAAATGTGAGCTTAGTTGGTCTACCAACATACTCCTCCAACAATTCATGATACTGCTGCAGAAACTCAGGGTCATTTTGCGCTTTCTGGTATTCTTCTTCCAATGCTGTGATCGCAGGAATTAGAATTTCGGGGACAAACTTCCCACCATAATCACCAAAATAACCACGATTATTGGGTTGGTCGTACTTAGTCTTAATTTCAGTTGCTTGCATAATAATTATCGAAATTTAGTCTTCGCTCGCGCTCAGTTTATTTGTGAGTAACCTAAATTTTATACGATTTCAGGTTTTCCATCAGCTGTTCAATTTTTTCAAAATCTTTGAGTCCTGGTTCTTCTTCAACCCCACTGTTTAAATCAACAGCGTATGGTCGAACTGTTTCAATCGCTTCCGATACATTTTCCGGAGTCAATCCGCCTGCCAGAAAAAATGGGATGTCATCAGCAATTTCGTTTAACAACGACCAATTGAAGGTGATTCCCGTTCCGCCAAATTTTCCATTTACTTTGGTATCAAATAACAAGAATTCTGCCACTTCACTGTACAATGCTACTTGAGCTTCAATTTCTTCTTTTGTGGATGTCTCCCCCACATGAATCACTTTAATAATCGGTTTTTCGATTAACTGGCAATACTCGATGGTTTCTTGCCCATGCAATTGTATGTAATCGATTCCTGAAAACTTCGCGAGCACATTCACATCATCAAGTGGTTGATCCATGAACACGCCTACTTTTTTGGGACCTTCCACCCAATTAATGATGGCTCCGGCTTTCTCCGGATCAATGTAACGTGGACTTGATTCCACAAAAATGAATCCCAAATAATCTACCATTGCACCGGAAGCAAATCGTGCATCTTCGAGATTGGTGATTCCACAAATTTTAACTTTTGTCAGGTTATCCATTCTGTAAACTCCGCTCAAAAATTTCTTCCTCTTCTTCAATTAACAAAGAAACAGCCTTTCCGGGATCGGATTGCCGCATAAAATGTTCCCCAATCAATACCGCATCAATGCTTTTTTGATGCAAAAGTGCCATGTCTTTACCCGATGATATTCCACTTTCAGAAACCAATACTGTGTCTTCAGGCGCCTGTTTTAGGATAGATATTCCACGATGAACATCTACTTCAAAGTTTTTCAAATCACGATTATTCACCCCAAGAATATCAACTCGGTCAAACGGAACCCGATCAAAATCGTCCTGATCGTAACATTCAACTAAGGCATCCAATCCAAATTCTCGTCCCGCGGCTAGTAATTCGTCGAGTTGGGCGTCCGAAACAATTGCCATGATGATAAGAAAAGCATCGGCACCAAACGCTCTCGCTTCTTTTATCTGATAGGGATCGATGATGAAATCTTTCCTAAGCAATGGTAATTCAACGCGTTTCGAGATATCAGACAGATACTGAATATCACCTTTAAAAAAAGGCTCGTCGGTCAAAACGGATATTGCAGACGCTCCACCATCCTGGTAGCGAAGTGCGATATCAACCGGATTAAAATCTTCTCTAATAATTCCTTTCGATGGAGATCCTTTTTTAACCTCTGCAATCACCGAAACTCCATTTTTTTGCAAGGCAGTTTTAAAAGAGTTCCTGTTCTTTTCGAAGCCTTCTAAAGAATGTAAATTGTTAAAGTGAAGCTCTTTCTTCCTCTTTTTGAGATCTTCGGAAGTCTTGGAAACTATGTTATCTAAGATCGTTGGCATAGTTAAACGTTTCGGCTTACCTCTACATAATTATTAAAAATATCGCGGGCTTTACCTGATTCAAGACTTTCTTCTGCCAGAATTATAGCCTCACCCAAACTCGACACTTTACCGGATGCCTGAATTCCGAATGCTGCGTTTAGCAAAACGATATCTCGCTGGGCTTGGGTCGCATTGTTATCTAAGATATTCTCGAAAATCTGAGCATTTTCATGTACATCTCCACCCGTAATATCAGCCATTGAGCATTTTTCAAACCCAAGTGATTCCGGTTCGAACAAAATCGGCATTGATAGAATACTATCTTTGAGTTCGAACACATCGGCACCGGAGGTTAAACTCAATTCATCTAATCCGTCGTGTGAGTTCACCGTGTATGCAAATTCAGTTTCGAGATTGGCTAAAATATGAGCCATTTTCTCTGCCACTTCTTTGCTGAATGCACCAATTACATACCTTCGAACACCAGCAGGATTACACATCGGTCCGAGTATATTGAAGAATGTTCTGAAGCCCAGCGCTCTTCGAGCAGGCATCACATATTTCATAGCCGGATGAAACATGGGGGCAAACATGAAGGCTATTCCCACTTCTTTGTAAGCGCGCTCAACCTGATTTGCCTTTAGTTCGATGTCTACTCCCAGCTTTTCGAGCACATCCGCGCTTCCGCATTTACTAGAAGCACTTCGGTTATTGTGTTTGATAACTGGAACGCCTGCACCGGCTACAACAAAAGCCGAAACGGTTGAAATGTTAAATGTGCCGGATTTATCACCACCCGTGCCTACCAAGTCAATGGCTCCGTCTACATTTACGTTAACTTTGGTGGCTTTTTCTCGCATCACTTTTACAAAAGCAGTTAACTCCTGATGTGTTTCCCCTTTCAAGCGCATTGCTGTTAGAAACCCGGCCACTTGCTCATTATTTACTTGTCCCGACATGATTTGTCGAATAGCAGATTCTGCAGTTTCGGGCGTTAAATCTTCTGAGCAGGATAAACGTTCTAATATCTCTTTAAAATCCATTATTGCTTTAACCAGTTTGAAATCATTTTGGGTCCTTCTGTGGTAAGAATACTTTCGGGATGAAATTGAATTCCTTCGATGGGTTTTGAGCGATGACGAACTCCCATCACAATATCTCCGGTTCGGGCGGTTACTTCTAAGTCATCCGGAATTGTATCAGGATCAAGTACCAAAGAATGATACCGTGTTGCCGTGAATTTCTCCTCAACATCTTTGAATATTGATAATCCATCATGTTCCACTTCACTCACCTTACCGTGCATTAAGGTGGGCGCGTGAACTACTTTGGCTCCAAACACTTCGCCAATTGCCTGGTGTCCTAAACAAACACCTAAAATTGGAATTGTATCGCCCAGCTCTTTGATCACTTCTTCGGTAATCCCTGCTTCATGAGGTCGACCCGGTCCGGGTGAAATCAGAATTTTAGTGGGATTGTGCGCTTTAATTTCCTCGATACTCATTGCATCGTTTCTGATCACTTTATAGTGGTCAGTTTCCACTGCAATTAAGTGCACCAAATTGTAGGTAAACGAATCGTAATTATCGATGATTAATACCATCAGAAACTCCTCACGATTCCGGCTACTTCACGGATTGGAGTCATCACTTGTTCAGCCCGTATTCGTGCTTTTTTCCCACCCTCGGCAAGGACATCTTTTACATAATCGATATCCTTTTCAAGTTGTTTTCGTTTTTCTAGCGCCTCTCCAAAATAGTTTTGGATAAAGCCGAGTAATTCTTTTTTCGCATGCCCGTAACCATAGCCACCGGCTCTGTATTTTGCCGCAATTTCATCTTGCTCTTCTTTTGAGGCAAAGAGCTTTATCAGAGCAAAAACATTGTCAGTTTCAGGATCTTTAGGATCTTCCAACGCTGTAGAATCGGTCTGAATCGACATGATGGACTTTTTAAACGCTTTTCCTTCGCCGAAAATAGGAATGGTATTACTGTAACTCTTACTCATTTTTCGACCATCGGTACCGGGCACTACCGCAACAGATTTAACGATGTGTTCTTCAGGAAGAATTAAATATTCTCCTTCATACTCTCGATTAAATTTACCGGCCAAATCCCGACAAATTTCGATGTTTTGTTTTTGATCTTCTCCCACCGGAACAACGTTTGAGTGATAAATCAAAATATCAGCTGCTTGCAGAATGGGATAAGTAAAAAGTCCAATGTTTGGGCTTAATCCAGCTGCAATCTTATCTTTATAAGAAACCCCTTTCTCCATCATACTGACCGGAGTGAGTGTTCCTAATATCCATGCTAATTCTGTTACTTGTGGGACATCAGATTGAGCAAAGAAAGTAGCTCTTTCCGGATCGAGTCCCAGTGCCAAGTAATCGAGGGTTACATCGATGGTATTCTGATAAAGCTGTTTGCCATCTCTTAAACTAGTTAAGGAGTGATAATTGGCAATGAAATAGAATGCATCTCCTTCATCTTGCATGGCAATATGTTGCCGAATGGCGCCGAAATAATTCCCAATATGCAGTTTTCCAGAAGGTTGAATTCCTGATAAAATAGTTTTTGTACTCATTGTATATCTAGTGCAATGCTAAGGGCCTGAACTAACGCTCCGGCTTTATTTTGAGTTTCTTCAAATTCTTTCTGCGGATCGGAATCTGCTACTATTCCTGCCCCGGCTTGTATGTAAACTTTATTTTTTGCGACAACCATCGTTCGGATGGCAATGCATGTATCCATATTTCCTGAAAAATCGAAATAACCGACTGCACCGGCATAAATGCCTCGTTTGGTTGGTTCAAATTCATCGATAATTTCCATAGCTCTGATCTTCGGCGCACCACTTACGGTTCCGGCAGGAAAACACTGCATCAATGCATCAACCGAAGTATTCTCATCCGCAAGATGTCCTTGAACTTCACTAACAATATGCATCACATGCGAATAGCGCTCAATTACATGGTCGCGCACTACTTTAACAGTTCCTGCGGTACACACTCTTGATAAATCATTTCTACCCAAATCAACCAACATCACGTGCTCGGCTAATTCTTTTGGATCGGCCAATAAATCTTCTTCAAATTCAAGATCTTCGGCATGTGATTTACCACGTGGTCGAGTACCCGCAATGGGCAACACTTTTACGGTGCTGTCTTGAACACTTACCAACACTTCCGGTGATGAGCCAACAATGTGGAAATCTTCGAAATCTAAGAAAAACAAATAAGGAGACGGATTTACCATACGCAGTGCACGATATAGCATAAAGGCATCTCCTTCCATATCAGCTTGGAATCGTTGAGAAAGCACTACCTGAAAAATATCTCCCTCGTAGATGTACTCTTTGCCTTTATTCACTATTTCTTCGAAGTAAGATTGTTCCATATTACTGGAGAGAGAATCCGGAAAAATCTTAAACGAACGTTTTTGATAGTCGCCCTGTGTTACGGCTAGTTCCATGGCATCAAGTGCGCTCGCCGCCTCCTCATAAGCCTGATCTAGATCATCATGCTCTTCAACGAATACGGTTTTAATCAAAACGACCTGATGCTTTACATGATCGAACGCAAAAATCTCGTCATAAAAAGACCATACGGCTTCAGGGATATTCAGATCATCGGGTGGAGTATTTGGGAGATGTTCTACCAATCGAAAAGTATCGTAGGCTGAAAAGCCGACCGCTCCTCCGGTTAATCGTGGCAGTTCGGGAATAAATGGTTCAGAATAAACAGTAGTAAGCTCGCGGAGCACATCGAAATAATTTTTCTCGATAGTTTCGGTGGAGCCATTTTTTTCGAGCGTAGTTACAGCTCCATCAAATCGTAAAACCTGATATGGATTGCGACCTAGAAATGAATATCGGGCTAACTTTTCTCCTCCTTCTACCGATTCGAGTAGGAACGGATAGCGTGCTTGCTCACGAATATTTAAAAATAAAGATACGGGGGTTAACACATCCGCGAGTAATCGCCTGTAAACCGGAACAGCCGTGTGCGTAGAAGCGAGTGATAGAAATTCTTTTTTGTTCAAAACTTTTTGTTTAATTGAAATCTCTGTTCAAAGTGGATTTCAAAAAAAAACCCACTCTTCCTTAGGAACAGCGGGTATTTATTCAAATTCTTTTTAGCAACAAATTAATGCAGCAAGCCCGCTGTTGATTCATCAACAGGCCACCACCAAGCAGTTTTATTTAAACCTTTAATTTGCATAATGCGCAAAAGATAAAAGGGCACTTTTCTAAAAGCAACGAAGAATTTCCACAATTTAAAGCAACCAATATCGTAGTGGATTTGAGGATCTCTAATCCGTAACATTGACACTGAAAAATATATCAGCTATTTGGTTTGAAACACCTCTTTCTCTATTCATCACTCATTTTCTTAATTATAGTTTTACAAGGGTGTGATTCCACAGGCGAGCCACCTTCCATTACAACTAATTTACCTGAATTAACTGATTTCGTGGTTATGCCTAATTCAGTGTCATTCTCGAAAGAAACAGACGGTTATAAGGATACAACTCTTACATTCAATATTAGTGTAACTCCTATTTCTTTAGCTAATTTAGAGCCTGTAAATTTTACGTTTTCTGTAATTGACCAGAGAAACCGAGTAGTTCTTTTTAATAATTCAATGACTGCTAGTGGAAACAATTATGTTGCTGATTTCGAACTTGAAACTCAGACTACTGCAGTACTAGATTTAATTGTGGAAGTGAATGCCTTTACTGAAGATGGTGAGCGAACGTATGCTCAATCCTACGTAAATATTGATGGTTTTTCTAACGCAGCTCCCGTAATTCTTTTTGCTGAAAATCCTGAGACTGTATCCTTACCGGATCAAGGCTCTAAAGTAGTTTCGTTCAAAGCTAAAGTAACCGATGAAGATGGTCAAAACACCATCGATGGTGTTTTTTTACGATTAATCAGCCGGGCAAGTGGCGAAGTATCAGGCTCACCTTTTCCTTTATTAGATAATGGCACGCAAGAAGATGAATTTGCAGCCGATTCCATTTTCACTGCAAGCTTTACCATTAGCGCAAATAACGATCCCCAAACCTACGACATTCTGTATTATGCAACGGATATCGGAGGCTTAGTTAGCGATACCACCCAAACAACTTTTAGAATATCGAGCAATTAGTTTTGAAGTATTTTCTGATTCTTGTAGTTCTTACATCACTTTCAACACAAGGAATTGCCCAAATAATTGGACCACTTTCTTCCGAATTTAATAGTATCCGCCAAAACGGGGTTTCCTCGATTGCAGCTACTGGCGATACCGTTTGGATTAGCCCCGCACTCAATCGTAATGTTGATAACGGTCCCGAATGGTTCCGCCCTACCGGCATCGATTTCATTGATAATGGAGATGCAAGAGTGTTTTCAATTGATTTGGACGGTAATACGATTGTAGCCGGTTTGGGATTTACTTCTCAAACACCGGCTGGACCTCAACCTGCAGGCTTTGGCTATTATATAAGCAACGATGGTGGCGAGAATTGGCAATTTAGCGAGTTTTTACTCGATCGCTTTGTTGAGGGCGATACTACCTTTGTTTATGGTGGCACGGAATATACGCGCAAGAGAATCATCGTTCCCGAACAGTCTCCACCCTATAATGTAGCCGTAAAAGATGAGGTAATTTTCTCAGCAAACTGGGCATCAGGCTTATTACGTAGCACAGATTCCGGCCAAAGCTACGAACGTGTAATACTACCACCTTTCGGTGTGGATGAACTAATCCCCGAACGAAACGACTATGTATGGCCCGATTGCCAACGTGTAGAAAATGGAGTGTGTACAGAAAGTGCAAATATCTACAATAGCGTGGGCGATGACAATCTAAAGGGGTTTGCCGTGCATATTGATACTCAAAACCGTGTTTGGTTTGGAAGTGCCGGAGGAATAAATGTATCGGATAATGCACTAACCGCACCTATCGATAGTATTCGTTGGAAAAATGTAGGATTCGATAATTCTTCGGATGGCTTGTTAGCTCGTTGGATTATAGAAATTGCCGAGGACACCGCTACCGGAAGAATTTGGATGACAAACTGGTTAGCAGAAAGCACGGGTTCAGCTTTTCAAGGATTGGATCGCTTTGGAATAGTTTACACCGATGATGGTGGAGAAACCTTTAATCAAAGGCTGATTGGAGAGAAAATTTTAGGAATCACCGTTAAAGATAATCACGTATTTGCCGCAGGCGAAAATGGACTTTTTATTTCGGCTGATGGTGGCGATAGCTGGGTGAAATCGCCACAGATCAGAAGTGCGAATACCTTTCTGAAATCAACGACAGAGTTTCAATCGGCCACATCTACCAACGATCGTGTTTGGATTGGAACCACTGATGGGATCATATCAACCGATGATTTTGGCCGAAGCTGGGAAATCACTCGTGTAAATTTTCCTTTAACGGGTGGAAATACCTACGATGAATCGGCTAAAACGGTAGACTCTTATGCTTATCCAAACCCCTATTCACCCAATCAACATGAAGTAGTTCGTATTCGATTTAATGTCACTAATCCAGGTGAAATTAACGTCCAAATCTTTGATTTTGGGATGAACCTAGTGCGTGAACTTGATGAAATACAAGCAGTAAACGGCAGCTATGAAGCTATATGGAATGGTGTCGATCAATATGGTAGAAATGTAGCAAACGGCCCCTACTTTTATGTAATCGAAACTGATGGATCTACCATTAAAGGAAAACTTCTGTTAATCGAATGAAAAGAGAAATTAAGCTACTTGTCGCTCTAAGTATTCTGTTGCTATCATTCAGTGTGGATGCGTTGGCTCAAAATGGAGGTTTTGCGGGCGCTGCATTTCAATCAGGATTTGGTCCACGTGGTATGGCCATGAGTAATGCGATGGGGGCATCCACCAGCGAAGGCGTGTATCCCTATTATAATCCGGCACTAGCAGCGGTTTTTCAAGAGAACAATCAAATTGATTTGTCGGTTTCTTCGATGGATTTTGATCGAGTATATCAAAATGCCGGTGTACATGTGCAGCTTCCACCAAATGCAGGTATCGCGTTTGGGTTAATCCGCGCGGGAGTGAAAGATATAGATGCTCGGTCGCTTAGTGGATATCCCAATGGAACCTTTGATATTTCTGAATACCAACTTAATACCGCGTTTGGAATTCGATTTAGCCCAAAATTTTACGGCGGTGTGGGCATTAAACTTAATTATGCGAATTATCACGAAGAACTTTCCCCTGCCACCGCAGTAGGTCTGGATTTGGGTTTTTTATATCTCTTAAACGAGAGATTCAATATTGGACTGAGTATTCAGGATCTATTTGCGAATTACACATGGAACTCGGGTGACTTATATGGACAATCACAATCTCGAAATGTGGTTAACAACTTCCCTACGCGCATAAAATGGGCCATTTCTTATCAGAATAAACAGTTTAGTGTTAATAGTGAATATGAGCTTCAGGTTTATTCAAGCGAGTTTACCGAAAATGAAATCTTCATCAGTGATTCAGGCACTCCAGTATCCATTTCAACGATCGAGACCTTAAATACCAACTCAGGGCAATTTAAAATTGGTGGATTGTGGCATGCTCATGACCGATTTACACTCAGAGCCGGATATCGAATTGCTGACACAAAAACAAAAGGCAGTAACGCTTTAAGTACCGGATTTTCTGTGCATCTACCCTTCGATCGATTCTCTCCTTCTATTGATTACGCCTTTGTCCGTGAACCTTTTGGTGTTTCTAATTTTCACGTCTTTGCATTACGTTTACACTTATGAAAAAGAATCTATTTTGGATAATATTATTACTGCCATGTGTGGTAAACGCCCAATCTTCCGGATTTCAGTTGCTCAACATTGGTGCAACAGCCGCTGAATTATCAATTTCTGAAGCCACAGTTGCTACCGCTTTTGGAGCTTCTTCTATTTATTCTAATCCAGCCATGCTTGCCAATGAAGATCGCACCTCCATAAGTTTAGGTTACACAAATTGGATTGTGGACTCCAATAACTTGTTTGGTGGCATAAACCTGGTTAATGGTAAGCGCGCTGCAGCATTTGCTTTTTATACTTCTGGAGCTTCTGGTTTTGAACAGCGTAATGGTCCCGGAGAATCTAACGGAGAATTCAGTATTCAGTATGTTTCTATTGCAGGGGCCTATGCTTATGCTTTCAAATACTTTTCCATAGGTGTTGCCGGGCAGTATCTGAATGAAGATGTATATCCCTTTAGAGCAAATGGATTTGCGATGAATGCAGGAATCGTGACTTCAGCCATCGATGAGAGAATACGTATTGGAGCAGCTTTAACCAATGCAGGAGAGATGGAAAAACTTGATCAAAGAGCTACCGAATTACCCACAAAATTTACGATAGGCACCTCTATTGATGTGATGGAATTTGTGCACTGGCAATCGCCAGAATTACCTATTCTAGCTACAATTATGGCAGATTTTGTGATGCCGCTCCATGATCAACAAGATGAATTTGATGAGATCAATCCAGACGATAATTACCTTAATCTGGGATTGAACTTACTAATCTCAGAAATCGTGGAAGTACGAGCCGGCTATAAAACATCCAACAATGTTCGGCCGGTTTCTTTCGGGCTTGGCTTTATCGCCGAAAATGTTCGCTTTAATTATGCATTGGTTCCTTTCAATACCGGCTTCGGAACTGTACATTCAATTGGTTTAACATATCAGTTGTAGCGAACCAATTTCAGCGAATGCCGAGTACATCACTTTTGCACATCTACAAGGAAGTTTCCGATAAGGTTGCCACCATTTTCATGGTTCCTCTTATTCGATTTGATTATCCTACAACCGATTACTTGTATTTGCTTTACAAAGACTTACTGGCTAATAAGCAAATCCACATAAAAAGCCTGAGTGCGGTTACTCACATTAAGCTGATACTCGCTCCACTAACAGATAAACACGCCATACTACATTATCATTGGTTAGAATTTCAGGATCTTAAATCAGGAATAGGCCTCATTTATAAACTGATATGTATCACCTTGTACAAAGCTTTTGGTGGGTCAATTGTTTGGACGGTTCACAACCTTTATCCTCATAACAAAAAATGGAGACCTCAGCACAAAAAGCTATACCAATGGTTTGCTGGAATCTGTGATATGATATTAGTTCACACTCCAAAAGCTGTTGAACTAGTTAGCAAAGAATATGAAGTGGATTCGAAGAAAATTCGGGTTTACCCCCACCCTCAGTTTCCAGCGAAATTCATTGAAAAGACAGAAGCTGTAAGTCATATAAACACAAAACTTGGACTTCAATTAACACCGGAAATTCCAATAATCGGTTGTTTCGGCGCAATCAGTGCATATAAAAGATATCCTGAATTGATTGATATTGTGGATCAACTATCGGTTGCAAAACAAATGATTATTGCCGGATATATTAAAAAAGGAATGCATGAAGTAGATTCAAAGCTCATAGAATCAGCAAAATCCAGAGATTGGCTATTCTATCATCGTGGGTTCATTTCAGAAGATCTACTTCCAAATTTGATGAATATAATCGACGTGTGTGTGTTTAATTTTGATGATATTCTTACATCCGGCGGCATTGAATTAGCACTTGCCTATAATAAACCCGTTGTAGCACCACGACTCGAAGCATTAATCCACTACGAAACACACTCCAATGTGCATTTATTCAACTCAGAAAATGAATGTGTTGAACTAATCACTAAATTAATCACCGGTTGAATTGGCATCCATCACGCAAAAAATAACCCATATTTTTACCGGTGATATTCTTTCACGTGGAATAGCTTTTATTACCACAATATATCTTGCCAGATCACTTGGTACAGAAGGTTTTGGCTTAGTGAGTATTGCGATGGCTTATTTGGGATACCTCGTTTTTTTCGCCGATTTTGGCTTATTCAATATTGCGAGTCGCGAAGTTGCGCGCGACGAAAGCAAACGCAACTACCGAATTAGCGAGCTGCTCATACTCCGCATTTTTATGGCTTTATCTGTACTAATGATTAGTTGGTTTATAATGCCATTCATCATCGAAGATAGTCAGTTATTATCCTTAACTCGTGGTTTTATGCTCGCCCTAATTCCGCATTCTTTTTTAGTGGAATGGTACTTTATAGGAGTACAACGCTACAAAGTAAATGCTTTGTCAAACATTATAAAAAATGGTGTTTACCTGATTCTGATTTTACTTTTTGTGGATTCAATGGATCAAATTCCTGCCTTACCTTTTTATTACGTTACAGGCCTGTTGGCGTCAGCTGTTATGTTGATTTGGATATTTTTAAAAGATAATCCATTGCAGTTAGGCTTCCGTGGGTTTCATATTTTATGGGACGGATTGAAAGCTGCCATTACTGTAGGTAGTGGTAGTTTTTTTGCACAAGTAATTCAACTATTTCCCCCTATCGCAATTGGATACTTTCTCACCACTTCAAACGCCGGTGAGTATAGCGCTGCATTTCGGCTGATTATTGCTGGTATGCTAATCGATCGGATTTTTGTTCAACTTTTAATCCCTAATTTATCAAAGCAATGGAGTGAAGATAAAGAACTAGCAACCCTAAATATGGATCATACCATGCGTTTAATGCTGGTTTTAGGTGCGTTAGCAAGTATTGGTCTGTTCTTAGGTGCTCCCGATTTTATACTTTTAGTTTTTGGAAGTGAATTCGAAAATTCTATCTCAATCGTTATGGTTCTCAGTTTTCTACTATTTGTCACTTTTCAGAACAGCATTTTTTCGCATGGGTTAGTTGCTCTCGGTAAGGATTTGGATTATCTCAAAGCAACTTCCATAGGTGGCGCTATCGGTATCGTACTTATAGCTATCGGAGCATCACAATTTGGTGTGCTTGCAGTTGCTGCTGCAGTAGTATTAAGTGAATTTTTCATTGGGACTCTTGCATACTATTGGTACACAAAGCATATGAAAGTGCATTATATCATGCCTTTTATTCTTACGATACTTTCCTTTTTTGTAACCTATAAATTGATGGATATTGTACGCATCCAATATTGGGTTGAAGCGATTTTAGGTGCCGTAATTTTATTTTTTATACTCCTTTTTGCACGTGTTATTCGCAAAAAGGATATAAACTGGTTTTTGTTAAAACTTGGCTTATGAACAGAATTTGTATCGGAGTATTAGCTTTAACACCCGAATGGATTTCTATGTTGGATTCACTCGGAGTTCGCTATGAAGAAGTTCGGTTCGAAAACAACTTAACCACTTCCTATTCCGTGTTGATTGTAAATAAGCACCCTACAACAACGCAACTTCAATATATTCAACAGTTTTTAAATGAAGATGGATCACTATTAATCACTAGAGAAGTATCGATCAACATCTTTGATAAAAGGGATCCAATTGATGATATCACTATTCATCTCCCAGCTCCTTATCATTCACAAGTTTCCTCATTTTCAACGGGAAAGGGATTTGTTGCTCAATGGAATTTATCACCGGATAAAGAATTTGCAGACACATCTTATCACAGAAAACGATTCTATTTTCGACCACTAATGCATCCTGATGAGTTGGTGAGTTCAGTAGATAAGAATGCCTTATTGGTCACCTTAGATCGAATACTGTCGGAATTACATTTTCATCGCTCATTGCCATATATAAAAAAATGGCACTCACCTTCTGAAAAACCTGTATTCGGATTTCGAATCGATTCAGATTTTGGAACTAAGGAATCAATAACGAACTTGTACCAACTTTCGAAGGAGTATTCCATTCCCTTTACTTGGTTTTTGCATGTACAAGCGCATGAAGAATGGCTGGAAGAGTTCAAAAAATTTGAGCATCAGGAAATTGCATTGCATGGCTATGAACATGGGACATCAGCCAGTTATGAACATATTTTTAATAATATAGAAACGGGTTATCGAAAGCTTAATGATGTTGGATTCCAGCCTAAAGGCTTCTGCGTGCCTTATGGTATTTGGAATGAAGCATTAGGAGATGTACTCAAAAAATTTGAGTTCGAGTACAGCTCAGAGTTTACACTGGGTTATGATTGTGTACCTTTCTTCCCAATTCATAAAGGTGCATTACATCCAACTCTACAAATTCCTATTCATCCAATTTGCACGGGAAGTTTAAGTCGGAAAGAAGCTGACGAAGTCGAAATGACGGAATATTTCGAAATGATATTGGCCAAAAAGCTTCGTTCGAGAGAGCCTGTATTTTTTTATCATCACCCTATGCAAATTGGTATTAATGTTTGGAAATCGGTATTCAAAAAAGTTCAAAATTCAGAATTAAATCCTATCACTTTTTTGGAATATGCTCTCTTCTGGAAGCAAAGAAATGAGGCCTTAATCGAAGCGAAGTTTGATAAAAAAAACAAAGTGTTAACTTTGGATAGTTCTGATAATAGCATCTTTGTACAAATAGCTTTCAGCTCAAAATCTTACCGATTAATGCCTGCATCTAAAACCAATAAACCATTGGATTCAGTTAAAGAATATGAGTGGGTAGATCCTGACTTCCCTTCACTAAAAACTCAAAGCGAATTACAAAGAGGGAAAATGCAGTTGATTAAAACCTCCCTCCTAGATTGGAGAAACAGGAAAACATTATGAAGATTGGTATTGCAGCTCCATTGAGTCTTGCCGCAGTTAATGGTGGTGTAAGAACACAAATGCTAAAAACCGCCGAGCATTTAAGGCAATCAGGAATTTCCGTAGAGATTATCCATTCAGATCATGACCATTTTGACTTTGATCTGGTGCATATTTTTTCATCATCACCGGAAACAATTGGTATTGCAAAACAAGTAAAGAATAAAGGAATTCCATTAGTAGTAAGTCCTGTGTTTTTTGCCAACCGAACAGCGAATAGTATTCGAAATATTCTGAAAATGGAGAAATTGTTGTCGAAACTCGGGACCGGAATCCGATCAGAATATGGAATAAAGGCTGAGATTTGTCATCTTGCTGATATACTACTACCAAATACAATCCAAGAAAAAGAGTTAGTTCGAGATGCTTTTGATATTGAGGAATCTCGATTTACGGTAGTTCCAAATGGAGTGGAATCCAGATTCGCACACGCGACACCCGAATTATTTGAACAAAAATATAAGCTAAAGGACTTCGTATTATTTGTGGGCCAGGCCGGTGCTGCGCGGAAAAATGTTATTCAACTACTACGAATTGCACCAAAAATTGATCGAGAAGTTGTAATAATAGGTGATTTCTATTCTGATACTTACAGCGATGAATGTCTTTCACTAGCAAAGAAGTCCAATAACATTCATTTGATATCCACCTTAGCACACACTGATCCTTTACTCGAAAGTGCTTATGCAGCTTGTGATGTTTTCTGCCTCCCCTCTTTTTTCGAAACTCCAGGAATAGCCGCTATGGAAGCTGCACTTGCAAATGCAAAAGTTGTAATAACAAAATATGGCGGCACAAAAGAGAATTTTCGGGATATGGCCAAATACACTGATCCTAATTCTGATCAATCATTACTTGATGGTATTACGCAGGCTCTATCAGAGCAAAAAAATGACCAGCTCAAAAACCATATTATAAGAAATTACACTTGGGAAAAAGTGGCTGAAAAAACAGCGGAAGCGTACCGAACTTTGCTTAGCTGAAATCCTGAAAGGTATCTTCCTCTTCGAAATCATCCTTAAAAAACTTAATGGCGCTCTCGATGATCGATTTTGAAATATAAATCACAATCGCAGCCATTAACCCATATTCGTGCAGCGTCGCAATCAGCAATAGATAAATAATGAAAAGTACGAATGATACTTTTTTTGATCGGATTGATTCACGATCGAAGCGCGGAATTTTCTCGAATTGAATGGAGCTAACCATCAAAAAACTAACAAGCGCCACCATTGGGATGAGCACGCTGTTTACTCCATTTTTAAAGAAATCAAAAAGTTCAAGATCTCCTCTGAATGTTAAATAAAAGGCGATAATAGTTATCGCTACGGAAGGAATTGGTAATCCGATAAATACATCAGATTTAGGCTCCAGTCTTGCATTAACATTAAAACGTGCAAGTCGAACAGCCCCGCAAAGAGGTGGCAATGCAGCTACAAGCACACCCAACATTCCCAGATCGGATAGCGCAAACGTATAGATTAAAAAACCCGGAGCTACTCCAAAAGATACCATATCACTTAAGGAATCCAGCTCTATACCAAAATCGGAATAGGCATTGGCTAAACGTGCCATCATGCCATCAAAAACATCAAACATACCTGCTGCCATTATCAGCCAGGCACCTCTGATTAAATCACCATCAGCAATAGAAATAATGGCTAGAAATCCCGAAAACAAGTTCATCAAGGTAAAGAAACTGGGAACCGCAATCCGCTTATTTACGGGTGGTTTTGAAGCTTTTAAAACTTCTCTTCGTTTCTTAAAACTATGATATTGTTTTTGGATTGGGTATTTCATGTTAGTTGATTACACCCAACACAGACTGCCCTGCCCAAGTGCGATCTCCTTTTTTAACCTTTATTTCTACATTTTCGGGTACAATAATATCCATTCTGCTGCCAAATTTCATCATCCCGAAACGTTCCCCAGCTTTCAACTGATCTCCCTCTTTGATGTGATACACAATTCGGCGAGCAAGAAAGCCCGTGATTTGTTTAAAGAAGATCTTAGTTCCACTCGGGTGTTTTACCCCAAAATCGGCTCGCTCGTTTAACGTAGACGCATTTTCATCCCATGCCATCAAATATTTTCCAGGATGATATTTTAAATACTCAAGTAGACCTGAAATCGGATTTCGGTTTACATGCACATCTAACGGCGATAGAAAAATACTTACTTGTGTGGCAGCACTTTTCAAATACACTTCCTCTTCCACTTTTTTAATGAGTACTACTTTCCCATCGGCCGGTGAAATGAGAAGGTTCTCTCCTTCTGGTGGAATTCGTTCAGGATCACGAAAGAAATAAATCACAATCGCCCACATCACAAAGAAAATCCCGTAAATAGGATATGCAATCCAATGCTCAATGAAGGTGTAAGTTAGATAAAAAACAATGACCATGACTGTTGTAGCCAAGGCCATACTCGGATAGCCGTCTTTTGCGAACATTTAGAAATACTTTAAAACGTCGTTGAAGATTACAAACACCATTAAGGTAAGTAAAATTACGAAACCGATATTCTGTGCTACAATTTTTACTTTTTCGGAAGGTTCGCGACGTGCAATTCCTTCATAAATCAAAAATACTAGATGACCTCCATCCAATGCCGGAATTGGTAGAATATTCATAATTGCCAGTGTGATACTTAACAATGCTGTAATTGTCCAAAAGCCATCCCAACCCGATTGATCAGTTGCCTGCTTTGTGATATTAGCGATCGCGATTGGACCACCTAGATTTTGGCGTACCGAAATATCACCGGTAACCATTCTGGAAAAACCACCAATTATTCCTTCGGTTTGTTCAATGGTTTGATCCCAACCATCTCCAATCGAAGCAAAGAAGCCTAGTTCTACTCGTTCTCCTCCTGCCATTGCAAGCGTTGGAGATGCAATACCAATAGCCTGATTATCTGGTGTAATTGACTTTGTAAATAGCGAGTCTCCGCGCTTTATAGTAAAGTTGATTGGACCATCAGCAGCGCGAATAATTTCTGTAAGTTGAATCCAGTAATTGATATCAATACTGTCTGCAGCAATGAATGTATCACCGGCTTTCAAGCCTGCTTCGTATGCCGGTGTTCCCAACGAAACACTAGAAATTGTGCTTGGAAACGCAAAAATCGGGCTAATAAAATCCCGGGTTTGTAAGCTATCCAAAAAACTAGGTGGAACATTGATATCAATTTCCTGCCCGTTTCGCATCACTTGATAAGTGAGATTGCTGGAAGTAAGTACAGAGGGTGACACTAAATCTTCGAACGCTGCAACCGCTTCTCCATTTACTCCAATGATACGGTCATCGGTTTCAAAACCAATCTCATGTAGTAAACTAGTTTCAGGAATATATAATCCACTCACTTTTTCCAACGGTAAGGTTAACTTGCCGCTGTTTAACGTCATTCCCGTAAAGATGAAGAAAGCGAGTATCATATTGAATATTACACCGGCGGTAATAACAATCATCCGTTGCCAAACGGGTTTGCTTCTATATTCCCATGGCTGTGGTTCTTGTGCAAGATGTTCGGTATCCATACTCTCATCAACCATTCCGGATATTTTAACATATCCGCCAAGCGGTGTTGCACCTAGGCAATAATCGGTATCGCCCCACTTGAATCCCCAAATTCTTGGAGGAAAACCCACCGAAAATCGTTCAACCCGCATACCAAATGCTTTAGCTGCGAGAAAGTGACCCAACTCATGTATAAATACAAGAATCATGAGTGCACCTACAAAGATACCGATGGTTTTTAATAACTCTATAACTTCCATGTAATCAATTAATTCGGGATGCAAAATCCCTTGTTTTTTTATCTATTTCGATTAGATTTTGGAGACTTATCTCAGTTTGATCTGATAATTTCTCTAAACTTTTTTCAACGATTTTTGGGATCGAAATATAGTCAATTTCTTTGTCCAAAAAGCGCTGTACTGCGATCTCATTTGCAGCATTTAATATTGCAGGAGCAATGTCGGAATCGTTTATGGCATCCATCGCTAATTTAACACATGGAAACTTGGCGTAATCAACGGGATAAAAGGTTAATTCGTGCGCTTTTGTCCAATCCATTCGCGGTGTATCTAAAGGTAATCTTTTCGGGTAAGTAAGCGCGTATATAATAGGGACTTTCATATCCGGCGGACCCAATTGTGCCTTACTGCTTCCATCAGTAAAAGTTACCATAGAATGAATGATGCTCTGCGGATGAATTACGGGTTCAATCATCTCAACAGGAAGATTAAATAACCAATGAGCCTCAATAATTTCGAGTCCTTTGTTCATCATAGTCGATGAATCGATGGTAATTTTAGCTCCCATTTCCCAATTTGGATGCTTTAAAGCCTGCTCAACTGTAATCGATTGCATCTGCTCTAATGTATACTCTCTGAATGGTCCACCACTAGCTGTTATCACAATCTTTTCGATAGACTGCACCGATTCACCGACAATGCTTTGAAGCATCGCGGAGTGTTCTGAATCTACGGGTACTAATTCTGCGTTGGTTTCTTTAAGTAGCTCGTTAATCAATTTACCACCAACAACCAATGATTCTTTATTGGCTAATGCTACTTTTTTTCCTGCTTTCAAAGCGGCCACTGTAGGCTCAAAACCGGCAAAACCAACCAAGCTATTTAGAACAATATCAACAGTTGGTAATGAGGCTAATTCCTTAAGATGCTCACTTCCAGATAAAATAGATGTTGATCCAGAGGCATTTTTCTTTAGGATGGAATACTTCTCTTCATCGCATATTAACCCATATTCCGGGTTAAATTCTAAAATCTGTTCTAGTAGCAACTCTACATTGCTGTTTGCAGTTAGCACTACAATTTGAAATTTGTCAGGATGTTGCCGAACAATCTCTAAAGCCTGTGTTCCTATCGATCCGGTGGATCCGAGTATCGCGATTCTCTTTCTATTCAAAAGCCGTTATTTATCTTGTTGAGTATAAGAACACTAACCCCAAAGTGCTGCAAAATAATTTCAATTTCTGGATGGCTAGAATTTATTCAATTTAATGATAGCAAGCATTCTTCCACTTTGTTCTTTTTCTCGCCGATACGAATAAAAAAGAGAATCTTCGTCGATGGTACATCGCCCGTCCGTTTCGATATTGCTGGTTAAGACTCCCGCATCGATTAATTGCTCTTTAAGCAAACCTACCATATCTATATGAGGCTTTTCATAATCATCGTTGTTAACAAGGTGACCGGGAAATTTTGATGAAACTTCTTCCCCTACTTCAAAATTATGAACCCCAAGACAGGGACTTAGATAAGCGTTTATTTCGTGTATTTCAGCTCCAACCTCAATCATTTTATTAATTGTGAGTGGTACAATCTCACCAACAGCGCCGCGCCATCCTGAGTGGACAGCAGCAATCACTTTATTTTTGAAATCTCCCAACAATAACGCCCCACAATCAGCAACCTGAATACCTAAAGCAACTCCCGGTGTTTTTGATACAAACGCATCAACATTTGGATAAACACCACCACGGTCAACTACAAGTACATTACTACTATGAATTTGATTAGCGAGAGCAAGATCTCTGTGACGAATTCCAATCGATTTGCAAAGTGAATGAATATGGCTTAACACAATGTGTTGATCTTCATTAGAACTGAAACCAACATTCAGACCTTCTATATGAGCTCCTTCGGAATGGAAGTCCGGATTTTTATAGCTAAACCACGACATAATGCGTGCATTATTCAGCTGAGAAGGTCTAATAAATTCAAATGGAAAAGTGCTCATCCAATTTCATTTTAATCAATCCAACAGGAAAGTGTTTTCCCGTCCATTTTAGGAATGATTCTGCTCCTTGATGTATCAACATATCAAGACCGCCAATCGTTATTCCTTGTGCTTGTTTAGCCTGTCTGATAAACTTTGTTTCCACAGGGTTGTACACAATGTCGTAACAAATTTTACCGCTTAGGAGATCTATGTCATTATCCTCAACCGGTGAAGTTTCAACATTTGGATACATGCCCAATGGGGTTGCATTTATAATCAAAGAAGCTTCATCTGCATAATCGAACCAATTATCATACGAACAATAAAATGCTGATCGCTGACTAAACCTATTTGGCTCCCTCGATACCAGATAAACTTCTTCAAAACCAAAATCATTCAGCGCATATACTATTGCTTTCGTTGCACCACCAGTCCCAAAAATGATAGCTCGATCTGTATCAATTTCCTCAGTATCGAGTTCTAACAATGGCTGTATAAATCCATAAGCATCAGTATTATGCCCGATTAAATTATCATCTTTTTTGATGATCGTATTTACTGCACCTATGGCGTTTGCAGTAGGAGTTAATTCATCCACAATGGCCAACATTTCCATTTTATAGGGAATTGTAATGTTAGCACCCAGAAAAGCAGGATTGTTAAAATGAGAAACTAACGAGCTTAATTCTTGTAATTCAAGTTGTATGCCATGATATGTAGCGTCAATTTGATAATAGTTTAACGCCGTATTGTGCATGAGCGGTGATACACTGTGACTAACCGGATTGCCAATCAGCAAATAATGTGGCTCTTTGGAGGCTTTGGACTGTAAAAACTCAGTAAACTTCATGATTTGGAAACTTATCGACAAAAAAAATGCGCATTGGATAAATGCGCATTAAAAATAGTAATTAAAAGCTTGTTTTAAGCAGTTACTTCCTCTTTCGGCTCAAGCTGAGTTTCTTTAAAAGTATCAGACTCTGCTAATTCTTTAAACTTTTGAAGATCCTTAACTAACTGAGCTGGAGACTCTTCGATAAAAGTTGCCAAATCTTCAGTTGGGTCTCCAAAAAATGTACGATAGTCTAAAGAAAACTCAACGCGAGTACGAGTACCGTTATCAAGAGGAGTAAAACGAATGGTACCTGTTTGGTTAAGGTTACCATTGATAGTAATCCAAGCGAAACGAGTATTTCGAAGGTTGTCAATTAAATTTGTAGTCCAAACGAAATCTTCGTTGCCAATTTTTGTGTGGTATTCGAAGGTTTGAGAATTAATTCTCTCAACTGCGTCTACTCTATCCATGAATTTAGGGAAATCAACAGGATTGCTTAGTAATTCATAAACTTTAGCTAGTGGCAAATCAATTTCGATTCTTTCGTGCGCCATAATAGATATCTTGGATATATTAATCGTTGGGTTTTTCTACGATGAACCAGATTTCGATGAAAAAGGTAGGATTCATCCATATTGTTCTAAAAATACGGATAATATGATTAAGCCTCAATTATCTATACAACAAATATTCTGCGCCAACTTTGAATGAAATCATACAATTAAAATTAATGTAAGCCTATCAATAATATCGATTTTGGCAGCAATTACAGCGCTGCTATTTTCATTAAAATTGTTTCATGAATGGAATTAATCGATTGCGAAGCATCAATTTCAACGAATCGCTCTTCTGTTTTTGCTAAATAATTATATCCTTCAATCACTTTTTCGAAAAATTCTTGTCCGGCTTTTTCCATCCTGTCTTCTTGCATATGAGCCGTTCTTTTTTTGGATTCCTCCCAACTGATTTTCAAATAAAAAGTGAGATCTGGAATTTTTCCGAGCGAGGCGATGGCATTTATCGAAGCGATGTAATCTAATTCAATACTATCCCTACCGAAGCCCTGATAAGCAGTTGTAGAATCATAAAATCGATCTAATATTACTATGTACCCTTCCGTTAGAGCAGGTTCTACTTTCTCCGCGATTAGCTGAGCTCGAGCTGCAGAAAACAAAAGTAACTCAGCAACCGGATGAATGTCATCGTCAGTATTTAAAAGGATTGTCCGTATTTGTTCTGAAATAGCAGATCCGCCGGGCTCACGAAATACTTCTACTTTTTTTCCGGATCGAATTAAGTGCTCTTTAAGTAATTCAATTTGTGTTGATTTACCGCAGCCATCAATCCCCTCAAAACTCATCAGCATAATTGATCTGTGTTTAAAAGTCGAAATCGTCCATCATTTCAACGGGCTCTTTCGGCATTGCTAAAGCTAAGCCAATATAGATAGGAATACTTGCCCCTGAAGTCATAAAAAAAGCAATTACGAACAATAAGCGAACTACTGTTGAGGAAATCCCGAAATACTTTGCTAAACCTCCGCAAACACCTGCCCATTTTTTATCAGAGCGCGATTTCATAAGCTTTTTGGATTGTTTTAAACCATAAGAGGAACTACTAAAGCTGTCGAATTCGGAACTAAAGGCAGAATTTCTTGAGGAAGAACTATCGGAATCTAAATCATTTCGAAGTGTATTGAACGAGGATCCGAAAATATCGTCATCACTTTCTGTGGATCTTTTCTTTTTTGATTTTCGGCTAAATCTACTTGATGAACCATGAATATCGTCCATGTTTTTAGAGCTGGATGAACGTTGCTTTCGCGCTTTCATCTCACGTTTTAATTTCTTTTCAGCGGCCTTAACTCTACGTCGATCTCCCACAAGGAATCCAAAACCAACCAATGTAACTAAAGCACCTCCGATGAATGGTAATGCAGATATCGCGCCTTGTGCAAATTCAGAGAATCCGGTACCAACAGGTAACCCGATCCATTGCAGTACAAAAGTCATTCCCATAAAAAGCATTGCCATACCTGTGATGGTTGCAAAATTCCAAATGCCCTTTTCGCTTTCTTTTTGCTGATCTTCTTCCAAGAAATTTTGCATCGTTGAATGCAAATCGAAATCGTCGAACTCGAGCGATGCGGTGCCCGTTTTTGATGAAGTTTTTGTTCGTGTGCGTTGTGTCATTTATTAAATCCTCCTCGGTGATGCTACGAGCCAATAATAGTGAGGTTACACATTAATTATTCTGGTTTCTGTAATTAAAACATCTAATGGAATATCGTGCGGCTCAGTGGGAATTTCATCCAATATAAACTGGTCGAAAACTAATCCAACTTTTATTGATGATATTTGAGATAAAAATCGATCGTAATAGCCTTTTCCATATCCTAAACGATTGCCTCTCTCATCGGCAGCTAATAGAGGTACTATAATCAAATCTGGATCAATCTTATCTAAACGTTCACCGTATTCCGGCTCTGGAACACCCCATTCATTAGGTTTCAATTCCTCATTCGTCGAAATCTTTACGTGTTGTAATTCATTTACTTCCGTTTTCATTATCGGGACAAACAACGATTTATTCAGCTTCAAACACGATTCAACAATACAGCGTGTATCCACCTCTTTTCTGTCATTCATCGAAACATAGCAATGAATAATGTGCGCTTTTAAAAATGCAGGATAAACCAATAATCGTTTTTGAATATCAGTAGACCACCTTTCCCAATCGTGCCAAGAAATTGCTGATCGTTGCTGTTTTATCTGAGCTCGTAAAGTGGTTTTATCGAGCATCTAATTTGATCAAAGTTTAATGATATGATGCGTGGAAAGATCAAGTTCTTGGGAAGAGAAATCTTCAATCAATTGATCCCATATATCCAACCCGTATTTATTCATAAAATACGTTGGATTCACCGCTCTTTCTTGCAACCCATCAGGAAAAAGTTGTGCTTTAATTTTGCGAATACGCTTTAGTTGAGTTTCTTCTTGTTGCTTTAGAGAACGGAATACCCTGCCCTTAAGCTTATTTAACTCATTTTCGAAACCACTTACCGTTTTGCCGGCCATACCTTTTAAAGTTGGGTCGATGGAGGCTATTCTTTCGATAGGTTTTTCAGAAGAATTCTGAATATCTGTAATCCAGGTGTTGAATAATGTATCTAAATCTGCCGGGCTGTTTAACTCAATGTATCTTGATTCTAAATCTTCGATGCGTTGATTATAACTACACATTTCGAATGGAAGTTTTTGCATGATGCGATCTATTCCTGATTCCAGCAACGTAGCACTGATTCTTGGAAATATTACCGGCATTTCCATATCAAAGTGTTTGTAATAGGATTTCATCTGTGCATAGTATGCAATCTCACCAGGTCCGGCCACATAGCCAATAGTTGGCAGAAGCGCATCTTGAATAATTGGGCGTAGAAACACATTTGGGGAAAATCGCTCAGGTTCTGAATCGATCTTACTTTGTAGTTCTTCTGCGGTGAACTTTTGATCGCCAATAATCCAATCCTCACCTTCCCTGTCTATTTTATTACGACCTTGTTCATCAAAATAAAAGAGATTTGTAGACCCAATTAGCACCTGACGATGATATTGCTGCTCTAATAAAGCACTTTGCGATTCTAGGGATTCTTGAATCTGTTCTACATTGGTTACCGATCGTTTAAAAACTCTCGAAACCAACGATTTTAACTTCTTGTGGTTACTGCCGGCAATCATCAATCCATAGCTCGAAAATAAAGAGCTAATTAGTTGGGCAAATGCCTGCGCGTGAGTATTACCAATTGAGTAAAATTTTTGCAGGCGATCAAAGAGTTCTTCACTAAAATCAGTGTCAGGAAATTCATCCCGAAGTTTTGAAAACAATTCAGTTATCGATTCATCGATCTGAACTTCGGAAACAGGCAAACCCTTCCCGTCTTGAGAAAGTTTAAGTTGAACAAGTTCTTCATTCCCGGGGATGCCAAGCTGAGCAATTTCTTCGAAATCGTGGTCCTCATCAGCAAGCCAAAAAACAGGAACAACCGGTTTTCGGAGTTTCTGCTCCCATTTCCTTGCTAAAATTATGGTAGTGATGGTCTTGAAAATAGTGTAAAGAGGTCCAACTGCTACACCCAGTTGCTGCCCGGTAACAATTGCTAAACTTTCATCATCCGCAAATTTTTCAAGTATTGTACGTTGTTCGTCTGCCACACCCAATTGGGAATGATAATCGGCTAAGGCGTTTACAACTTCGTTCCTGTTATCATACTTTGGAATGCGAGTTATTCGATCCTCTACTTCTTCGTTGCTGAAAGGATTTGCAGAAAAATAGGGTTGTACTTTGGAAAAATCGTGAATATAAGTTGAGAAGAGCGATGAAAAAGGTAATTGACTAAATGAACACTGACTTTTTTCCACTAATTATCCTTTCATTTTTGAGATTTGATCTCTGATTTTTGCGGCTTTTTCATAATTCTCGGTCTCGATGGCTGTGTGTAAATCTATTTCGAGTTGTTCTAATTTCGAAAGATTATCGTTTACCGAATCCATTTCTTGTTTCTGCTCGGTTTTCTGAGCTTCTTCCTCCACTTCTTGATCTGTTCGAATCCCTGCTTCTTTGAGGATTCTTTCATTCACATAAATTTCGCAACCGAATCGAACCGCAAGTGCAATGGCATCACTCGGGCGGGCATCAACCTCAAAAAGTTGATCACCTCGTTCCACAATTATTTTTGAATAAAATGTTCCCTCAGATAAATCACTTACCAACACATTTTGAACTCTCGCATCAAAACCCTGAATCATATTTTTGAGTAAATCATGAGTCATAGGTCGTGGAGGTTTTATATTTTCAAGTTCTAGAGCAATAGCCTGTGCTTCGAAAGATCCTATAATTATCGGCAATCTACGCAACCCGTTAACTTCTGTTAATATAAGTGCATACGCCCCACCACTACTTGGACTTGTAGAAAGCCCCAATATGTCCATCAACACTTTACTCAATATGCTATCCTGTTTTGCATTCAGCTATATGTTTAAGTTAGCGAAAATAATGATAGTCTTAAACCTCCATCCTAACTCAGTTCAAGATTAAATCGTTTTGATTTATATCGCATGGATTGCCTAACCCCAACATGTGATATTCTGTTGAAGTGCTAGCATGTAGATTCAACCAAGCATTAATCAATATGGAGGCAGCTATGAGAGCTACAGTTACACTTGGATTATTAATATTGGGATTCATTTTTTCATCATGTATCGCAGCTATTGGTCCCGAAGGACCTCGAGGCCGAGACGGTCGCGATGGAGAAGTTGAAATTTACACAGGAACTTTTGTGATCAATTCAGACGACGACTTCGGTGTGGTAGATGAATTCGTATCTGTAGCATCGTATTCGTGGGGAGTGCTTGATGTTAGTACAGTTGATGAAGGCTTGGTAATCGCCTACATTCAATTTGATGGATCTACTTCATGGAACTCTTTGCCCTTATCCACTCCATTTGATAACGACGTTGTTGTACTGCGTTATGCTTTCGACATTGATAATTTTGACTTAATTCTAGAAGGCGAAACACCCGACAATAATCAGTTAAACGAAAGTTTATTTGATGGAGATATTATAAGAGTTGTTGCTATTCCACCCGGACAGATGTTCAAAGGCAAAGGACTGGACTACAACGATTTTGAGCAAGTATCCGCTTTTTATAACCTGAATTTCTAGTAATAAAAAGTAACTGATCTAAGCCGATAGAAATTCTATCGGCTTTTTTTATTTTCGGTAATGCAGTTCAGGCCAAAAAACACCGTTAATGATCATCGAATACTATTTGTACTTTGCCACTCGGCATTGATAATGTGCATTGCCATCTCTTATCGTGTTTGGTTTCCTGTACCCAGAGCTTTTCCGGAGCTTCCGGTTTTCGATGTAGCAATTCCGTTCTTCGTATCAATTTTTTCATCGGTACTTTTTGTGTTAGCGCTATTCTTGTTATCGATTCCAAAAGTTCCTGTCAAGTTCAAGAATCTTGCAATAGTTTTTATGATAATTTATGCACTAGGTGATTACAACAGAATTCAGGCTTGGTTCTTTTATTTTCTGGTTTTCATTGGGATCTATTTCAATGTTCCTGAACAGCGAAAAAAGCTAACTATCTATGGGGGCATTTTATCCTGTGTTTATTTGATGAGTGGCGTACTGAAATTAAATGGTGGGTTTGCCAACAGTACATTTATCTGGTTTATTACTCCAATAGAATCATTTTTACCATCCTCATCTTACCAAATAATTGTTGATAAATTTTGGATAACGGCACCCATTGTTGAATTATCTGCCGGTCTAGGATTGCTGTTCAGAAAAACAGCCCGCTTGGCCGCAGGTGTTCTCATCGCAATGCACATTTTGATCTTAGGAATTGTTGGTCCGTTAGGTTGGAATACAAATCTGGTAATTTGGCCATGGAACCTGGCCTTTATGGGATTACTCTATTACCTGTTTATTTATTTGAAGGATCCGGTGATTGATATTAAACAAATGACTACCGGTTACTCCAGATACACTTCAATCACTCTTATTGTCTTCTTTGTATTATTACCTGTGCTTAGCATTTGGAATTTATGGCCAAAGCATCTTTCAGGTGCATTATATTCGGGAAATAAGATCAAATCAGAAGTCTTAATACCCGATGAATTGGCCTTACAGCTACAAAACATTTATAAACCACCACATAATGGTCTAGAATATGTAGTTCAACCCAATGCCTGGGCAATTCAAGAATTACAGGTGGCACTGTATCCATCTGAAAGAGCTCATAAAATTCTGTACAGGCAGCTTTGTAAGTCTTATCCAGAATATTCCGATTATTTCGTATTTATCTCAAAACCAGTACTATCTCATTTTACAGGTAAACGAGATAAGATTTCTTTTTTTTGTAGCGATTTTAGGCCATCAGAATGATTAAGGATCCAAAACAGATAGTAACGCCTTTTGCTTTTGCCATTCACCCTGATTTATTAGGGCAACCTTTGGCAACACCTAAAAGGCGTTTTTTGGCGATTATCATCGACGTATTTATCGCCTATATACTCGCCGATTTAGGCAATATTGTATTAGCTTCGGCGGTAACTGTACTCATTTTTTGGATTGTAATCAGAACCCGAAGTGAAAACACCTTTAAAAACTTACTAAGATTTGCAGGCGCTGCTTTTTCGAGCTTATTTATTTTCGCCATAGCTTTGGGAGTATTGGAAACGTTTAATCCAACTGAAACCAATCTACAGATAAATGATAACATCAAAACCGGGCAGGATGTAGATTGGGGTGAATTTGGTAATCAAATGATGGCCTTGGATTATTCCGATCCTGAAAAACTCGAACAACAGATTGAAGACCTAGAAAAATCAATGGGATTCAATGATGAAGATAAAAGGAGTATAGTAGCTTATCCGGCAAACTTCGAGACTTTACTTTCTAACTTTACATCTGCATTACGAGAAAACGATACAACTGCGCTAGATACACTTCGACCTGATTTAGCTTTGATTCTTGCCAAACCTGAAATTAATGAACTATCAGAAAGAGTAAATAAACTGGATGACCGCGCAGACGATTTACAAGAAAAAAATGAGGATTTAACTGAGCAAATTGAAAATCCAAGCTTGTATATAGCCACAAAGCGAACTTTCAAAATGATGGGACTTTCTCTCGGATGGGTTGGCTTGTACTTTATAACAACCATTGCCTTTTTTAAAGGGCAAACTATAGGGAAACGGTTACTACGAATTAGAGTAGTAAGGCTTAACAACAAGCCCATTGGGTTGCTTTTTGCATTTGAACGTTTCGGTGGATATGCTGCCGGATTCGCAACGGGGTTTTTAGGCTTTTTTCAAGTGTATTGGGATGCAAATAGACAAGCTATTCATGATAAAATTGCAGGAACTGTGGTTATCGATTTACGAGAATCCAAGAAAGAAAAAACCGAGCATCTGAGAAAAGAAGTGCTTGAGAACGAAAACCTATTAAGTAAATTTTAAATGCTCCCAATCAATCTAAAAGAAAAATTCTCTTTATTTGATGAATATTGGACTCCTAAAATATTAGGTGAATTCAACGGGCAATTGATTAAAATTGCGAAACTGAAAGGTGAATTTGTATGGCATGCCCATGAAAATGAAGATGAACTTTTTTATATCGTAAAGGGAAACTTAGAAATGCGTTATAGGGACAAAACTATACATTTAACGTCCGGTGATTTACATATTGTACCTAAATCCACTGATCATTTCCCTGTTGCCGAGGAGGAATGTTGGGTTATGCTAATCGAACCGAAAGGAACCGCTCATACAGGGAAAGTAAATACCGAAAAAACGCTAAATGAATCAGATTTAGAATGGATTTAAAAAACTCTGATACACAGGAGGATCTAATTCATTTTCGAAGAGTTCGACCTCGTGTTCGATTTTATTCTACTTTGAGTTCCGATGAGATTATTACAGAGATTCGCCGGCAATTACGATCGGGAGTTTGTAATTGCAATGGGCAGGTTACCAAGAACTTTGCCACTATTTACCCACCCGAAGAAGATCAACATTATTGGTCGCCTCAACTTACCATAACTATCGAAGAAGATGAACAAGGTACCTTAGTTCGTGGGCTTTATGGTCCACGCCCTGCTGTTTGGACAATGTTCGTTTTCTTTTATTCAATCATTGGTTTTGCAACAATAATCGTTGCTATGATCGGTCTATCATTTAGAACAATTGGTCAACCCGCCGGGATTTTGTGGGCAGTACCCGGACTTATCCTCTTATTTCTTAGCCTCTATTTAGTTGCTTATTTTGGCCAACGTTTCGGTCATAAACAAATGACGCGAATCCACCGCTTTTTAGAAGGATGTGTGGGACAGCAAATAGAAGCCAATTAAACACATAAATCTTCAGATTTCATGAAAAAACTGCTACTTATACTTGGCGGTATTATCACAATATTAGCACTAATCATCGGGATAACCTTTTCCTATTTCAGTCCCAACAAAAATCATGTGCTTTCTTACATCGCTAAACATCCCGAAACCACGTCTATTACTTTATTTCGGAATGGATCGTTAGTTGCTGAGCAAAGCTCCGATGAAATGCGTCCATTAGCGAGCACCGTAAAAATTATGATAGCTATCGAATATGCAGTTCAGGCTTCCGAAGAAATATTTAATCCGGATTCAATGATTGCATTAGAGGAATTAGACCGATTTTATTTTCAAGGAAGTGATGGAGGTGCGCATCCTGCATGGTTAAATACCATTGATGCTGATTCTGCAACCATACGAGAAATAGCGCAAGGAATGATTCGGTATAGTTCGAATGCTAATACCGATTGGTTGAGTGCTTTTCTGGGCTTAGAAAACATCAACCGTAGAATTACTTCGCTTGGAATAAAAAACCACAGTGAAATTTACTATTTAGTTTCTTCCCTATTTATTGCTCATGAACGATTTCCAACCATCGAAGGTGAGCCCTTAATTGATTCTCTACAATCACTCACACAAAAAGAGTATGTAGACCTCTCCGATGAAATTCATCAAAAATTAGTGGCCGATACTAGTTACATGACAGGCGTTCCTTTAATTGGATTAGATGCTCAAAAAGTGTGGTCAGATCGTCTGCCTGCTTCCACTACCACTGAGTACGCTCAATTGATGAGTAAGCTGAATTCTAAAACGTATTTTAGTGCACAAACTCATCAATATTTAGACGAGGTGATGGAATCACTCATGGAAAATCCGGCAAATCAGGAATGGTTAAGTCATGCCGGGATGAAAGGTGGCTCCACTGCGTTTGTACTTACCAAAGCTTTGTATGCCAAAGATAAAGATGGTGAAACTACTGAACTTGCTTACTTTTTAGATGGATTAACTTTGATTGAGAGTATTCGGTTGCAAGGCAGTTTAAACGCTTTTGAACTTGCAATTCTTACTGATGATGAATTTCTTGCTAAAGTAGCCGAAAGAATTGGTATAAACTCAAATTAAACTTAATAGTTACCATAGAGATGGGAATCATCAAAGAGTTCAAAGAATTTGCCATTAAAGGCAACATGTTCGACATGGCGGTGGGTATCATCATTGGTACCGCATTTAATAATATAGTGTCTTCGTTGGTTAAAGATATTATCACGCCAATGTTTGGTTTTTGGATTGGTGATGCACCCTTTCAAGAGTTGAAAATTATCCTAAAACCCAAAATTACCAACGAAGCAGGTGCAGTTTTACAAGAAGCCATTTCTATCAATTATGGAATCTTTCTGGAAAGCACCCTCGACTTCTTCATTATTTCCTTTACTATTTTTTTGGTGATTAAAACCTTTAATAAGCTTCGTTCTAAATCGTTAGAGCCCAACGAAAAAACGGTGCCAACCCGAAAAGACATTGAACTACTTAGTGAGATCCGAGATTTACTTAGAGATCAAAAATAACTATTGTAAAAGTACTCACTTAATTACCGCTTACTCTCAAATTATTGTACTTGTTATGCTAACGGGAACAATTAACCTATAACTGATGTATATACTCATATAATATTAATAACTTACACACATTAATTATGAGTATTTATAGAGAACATACAGCAGAATTAAATAATAGCGATCTGCAATACATCAATCAGACCGTAGCGAAAGCCAAAGAGTCGAAAACTTCATTATTACAAGGCTTTTTATTTTCATTAATCGTACCTCTTCTAATTTATTTTTTACATGAAGCCGGCGTTTTTTCTAGTCAGGTATTTACGGTATCAATCATTGGATTTTTGATCGTAATTGCTGCCATAATGGGTTATTCATTTCTGGAATCACTTAAAAAAATTCAGTTTTACAGAAAACTGAAAACCAATGGTGAGAAGAGAGCAGTAACTGGGGTGATAACTGATAAAAAAATTCCTTCCGATTGGAATTCTGCGGATGAAGATGGAGCCAAAAAACATGTAGTAACATTAGGCGATAACAAAGAAATAGTCACCTCTCCTACTCAGTTTGATACAGTAAAAATTGGCGACAAAATCACTGCTACCTACGATATTTCTGAAGAATTCAATTTTATGGATCAATCAAAAAACAAGCAGGTTGATAGAATAGTGAAGCACCGCAAAAAACTGTAATCAAAAAACTTCTTTAGCCACTTCAAACACCGAAGTTGCTTTACCCATCGAGTAATAATGTAAAGTGGGCACTCCGAACTCAATCAACTCTTTTGATTGCTGGATCGCCCACTCTATCCCAATCTGTCTAGCTGCATCATTATCCTTACAATATTCCAATTCTACGCTCAATGCTTCGGGAATGTCAATATGAAATAACTGAGGCAACAGCGTTACCTGACGTTTTGTAGTAATTGGCTTTAAACCAGGCACTATTGGAACGTTGATACCAATATCTCTGCAGCATTTTACAAAATCGAAATACTTTTGATTATCAAAAAACATCTGGGTTACGATGTAATCCGCTCCTCCTTCCACTTTATTTTTTAAATATCTCAAGTCGGTTTCCATATTCGGTGCAGTTACATGCTTCTCCGGATAACCGGCAACTCCAATACAAAAATCGGAAGCTGTTGCATTTTCGATATCGTCATCTAAGTAAATGCCATTATTCATATCCACAACCTGACCCAATAACTCAGAAGCGTAGGTATGTCCACCCGGCTCAGCTATAAAATCTCGGTCGGGTTTTCGAACGTCTCCTTGCAACACCAACACATTATCAATACCTAAAAAATGCAAATCGATAAGTGCATTCTCAGTTTCTTCTCGGGTAAATCCTCCACAAATAATGTGTGGGACCGCATCCACCTTATAATGGTTTTGAATTGCGGCACACATCCCAACCGTACCCGGACGCTTTCGAACTGTTTTTCTTTCCAACAATCCGTTTTCTCGCTTTTTATACGAGTATTCTTCTCGGTGATAGGTCACATCAATAAAAGGTGGATTAAACTCCATTAACGGATCAATGTGATCAAACAATGTTCGAATATTCTGTCCTTTTAAAGGTGGTAATACCTCGAATGTGAACAGCGTTTTTCCGTTTGCCTCTTTAAAATAGTCGGTTACTTTCATATTTAACTTCGGTTAAAAATGGTCAATCAGAGCCACGCTGAAGCGTGGCGAAGAATCTACAAAGCCCATTATTTGCCACGGTCTATATTTTTGTAGACCCTTCACCGATAGCTGTCGGATCAGGATGACTTTCTGTAGATTATTCATCGTACCCCAAATTAGAAGAGAGCCATTTCTCAGTTTCTTCGACACTTTGCCCTTTTCTTTTTGCATAATCTGTTATTTGATCTTTCCCAAATTTCCCCACGTTGAAGTAGCGAGATTCAGGGTGTGCAAAATAGAAACCACTCACCGAGCTAGCCGGATACATCGCACATGATTCAGTGAGTGAAATCCCTGTATTTTTCTCAACATCCAGAGTATCAAATAAAATTCTCTTTTCGGTATGATCAGGACATGCCGGATATCCGGGTGCGGGTCTGATTCCTCGATATTGCTCTGCAATGAAGGCCTCATTATCGAAAGGTTCTTCACTATATCCCCAAAACTCAGTCCGAATTTTATAATGAAGGTACTCTGCATGAGCTTCCGCCAATCGATCAGCTAAGGCTTTTATCAAAATGGAATTATAGTCATCGTGGCTATCTTCAAATCGCTTCAAATAGGTTTCGATGCCAAGACCAGCCGTTACGGCAAATAATCCCATGTAATCATGTATACCGGTATCGATTGGAGCTACAAAATCAGCCAGACAATGATTTGGTTGTCCAGATCTCTTCTCAGCCTGCTGGCGTAGAAAATGGAATCGGGTTAATTCTTCATCCCGATCTTCATTGGTAAACAAAATAATATCTTCATTTACAGAATTTGCCGGAAACAGTCCAAAAACTGCTTTTGCTTGTAAGAGATCCTCTGTAATGATTTCATCAAGTAATTGATTCGCATCATCAAATAATTGTGTTGCTTGCTCTCCTACCTTGGAATCAGTTAAGATAGATGGATATTTCCCTGTCAACATCCAAGTTCTGAAAAAAGGTGACCAATCGATGCACTTTCTAAGAGTACTCAGATCTACAGAATCATGAACAAAGATGCCCGTCTTTATTGGTGGATGGATGTTTTGCTTATCCCATTCGATATTAAATCGATTTTTTCTGGCTTCATCAAAGGATAACAGTGTTCGAGATTGATTCTTTTGTTCGTGCGCTGTTCTCAGCTTCGAATACTCTTCCTTAAATTTTGCTTTTGTGCGTTGTTTCTGCTGTTCGTTAAGTAAATCTGTACAAATAGAAACCGATCGAGAGGCATCATTCACATGAATTACCGGCGATGAATAATTGGGATCGATTTTTACAGCTGTATGAATTCTGGATGTGGTAGCTCCACCGATTAACAATGGTGTATGCATTCCACGCTTTTCCATCTCCTTTGCAACTCCTACCATTTCATCTAAAGAGGGTGTGATAAGACCACTGAGTCCGATTACATCCGCTCCGGTTCGTTCGGCTTCATCCAAAATCTTATCGGTCGGCACCATCACTCCCAAATCAACAATGTCGAAGTTATTACATGCCAGAACCACACCTACGATGTTTTTCCCGATGTCGTGAACATCTCCTTTTACCGTAGCCAAAAGCACCTTAGCACGTTGGGATTCATCTTTGTTCTTTGCTTTCTCTTCTTCCAAAAACGGAGTGAGATAAGCTACAGCTTGTTTCATTACCCGAGCACTTTTCACAACCTGAGGCAGAAACATTTTTCCATCCCCAAACAGATCGCCAACAATATTCATCCCGTCCATTAGCGGACCTTCTATCACCCGAAGTGGACTCCCGATTTTTTGTCGAGCTTCTTCGGTATCGGCATCAATAAATTCGGTGATACCTTTTACCAACGAGTAACTCAATCGTTCTTCTACAGCTTTTGTTCGCCACTCTTGGGTTTCTTTTTGTTTGATTTCACCTGTTCCCCGGTACTTTTCGGCAATATCAAGCAATCGTTCAGTGGCATCTTCTCTACGGTCAAGCAGTACATCTTCAACCCGTTCAAGCAGCTCCTTTGGGATTTCATCATACACTTCAAGCTGCGTTGGGTTTACAATTCCCATATCCATACCGTGTTTTATGGCATGATATAAAAAGGCAGAATGCATAGCTTCACGAACAGGATTATTTCCCCGAAACGAAAACGATACGTTACTTACTCCGCCAATTACATGGGCACCCGGTAGATTTTCTCGAATCCATTTCGCTGTTTGGAAAAAATCGAGTGCATTTCGCCGATGTTCATCCATTCCGGTTGCAACTGGAAAGATGTTAGGATCTAATATCACATCAGAAGAATTAAATCCTACCCTATCAACTAATAATTTATAGGACCGTTGACATATTTCAATTCTCCGATCTAGTGTATCGGCTTGACCATCTTCATCAAAAGCCATAGCTATGACCGCTGCACCAAATTTTCGAATAATTTTTGCCCTACGAATGAACTCTTCCTCTCCATCTTTTAAACTGATGGAATTCACCACGCCTTTACCTTGAATTACTTTTAACCCGGCTTCAATTACTTCCCATTTCGAAGAATCAATCATTATGGGGATGCGAGCAATATCCGGCTCTGAGGCAATCAAATTCAGAAAGATGGTCATTTCTTTGGCCGAATCGAGCATGCCTTCGTCCATGTTTACATCCAGAATCTGAGCTCCTCCCTGCACCTGATCCAAAGCCACTTCCAGCGCTGTTTCATAATCACCGGCTTTGATCAAATTCAAAAATCGTTTAGATCCCGTAACATTGGTGCGCTCCCCCACATTAACAAAATTCGAATCGGGTGTGATAATGAGAGGTTCAAGTCCGCTAAGTGTAATTGGATTGGGCTTCATCCTGCTAACACTCCCTCAGTAATTTTTCTGGGCTGATAATTTGCAGCCAATTCTGCCATTACTTTAATGTGATCCGGTGTTGTACCACAACATCCTCCTAAAATATTTACCAAACCATCTTCCAAATAAGATTTCACTTCTTTACCCATGGCTTCGGGACCCTGATCATATTCCCCAAATTCGTTGGGGAGCCCTGCATTCGGATATGCGCTGATAAAATACCCGGCATTTTGAGCCAAGGTTTTCACATACGGTTTTAGTTGGGATGCCCCCAGTGCACAATTCAATCCAATCGATAAAATGGGTGCATGCGATAATGAAATCAAAAAAGCCTCTACGGTTTGTCCCGATAAGGTTCGGCCACTTGCATCGGTGATTGTCCCGGAAATCATAATCGGAATTTCATTTCCGGATTCTTCGAAAAGCTCCAATATTCCGTAAATGGCAGCTTTTGCATTCAACGTATCAAAAATAGTTTCGATGAGTAATACATCAGAGCCACCGTCCATCAATCCACGCGCTTGTTCTTTATAGGCTTCCGCCAACTGATCGAATGAAATAGCGCGATATTCCGGTCTGCTTACATCGGGCGAGAGCGAAGCGGTTTTATTGGTTGGTCCCATCGCACCGGCAACAAACCTCGGTTTTGAGGGATCTTTTTTGGTGAAAATATCACAAGCTTTTTTTGCTATCCGGGCGGATTCAAAATTTAAATCATACACAATAGACTCTAAATCATAATCAGCCTGTGCAATGGACGTGCCACTAAAGGTGTTTGTTTCTACAATATCTGCTCCTGCTTCCAAATATTGTTCGTGAATGTTTTGAATCACATCCGGGCGTGTAAGCGACAGTAGATCGTTATTTCCTTTCAAATCGATGCTTGAATCACGAAATCTATCCCTCCGAAAATCATCTTCACCGAGATTAAACCGCTGGATCATCGTGCCCATTGCACCATCCAAAACTAAAACGCGCTGCTGTAATAATTCTTTGATAATCACTCTATTAAGGATTGGCTTATTAACAAAGAGTGATGGAAAGCTCACTTATTTTTCTTCGCATAACACGAAGTGGGATTTGGCACCTTTTTTGAATCAAGAATTCAAACGGTTGCCAAGACTTCTACGGGCCCATTCCCTCAGTCTTTCTTAATAAGCATTAAAAACTGCTTCGAAGATAAAACTTCCTTACGACATGTCAAATTATCGGCGTTAAAGCCTAGTTGTTAACGCAACATGTACTTTTCCGTTACCAAATCCGCTTTGTGGGGAAATGGCGTAAGAAAAACTAAGTCGCCCTACTCTAACTTTATAACTTAAACCAAATCCAAAAGATTGAAGCCATTCGCTTTGTTTAAATTGATGGGTTGATTCAGTTAATAATTTCGGGCGATGGTATCTGCCGGCGGCAACAAAAGAGAACAGGTAAGAATTTGGATTGGTCATAAACCGATACTCTACATCCGCCCAGCTCAGTAACGATGCAGTAAATTGTTCTTCCGAAAATCCTCTCAAAGATGTCGCCCCACCAAAACGAAATAGATCGCTATCGGTAAAAGTACTGCCATTAAGTAGAAACGATTCTGATCGAATCGCTAATACGCTTTGCTCGCTTAAAGAGATAAATCCGGTAATCTGAGCAGTCAAATGTTGTTGGGAAAAACTGCGAATGGAATCGATATCTACACTTTTCTCAGAAACCCCAAAAATTACCGAAGCTTTAATTCCACTTGTAGGTACTTCCAATCTATTTAAGGTGGATAATTCAAATCCAAGTGTGGCTGTTCTACGATTTCCTCCCGGTTCAATCATGTTCCCGGTTGATCCCGTAGTACCTTCTACAGATATCCCGGAAATCATTTTTAATTGAGGAGAAGTTTGATAGAAGCCACTTAATTTAAACTCTCGATGTTGATAGGTGGTATCGTTTTGAAATAATCGAACGCCTGCTTCTAATCCAACCGGAAGCGATCCTATCCAGTTTTGTTTTACTTTTGTGTTCAATCGACTTACTTCCGGTTCAATTCGTCGATAAATCAAATCAATGCCATTTCCTTCCGCAAAAACCGACAACAAATTTAGCTTAACATCCCCAACAATTTGTCCGTTTCCGTTCGCATCCGGCACATAACCTAACACCCCATCAAACTGATTAAGCTGAAGCTCCTGTACATCAACCACTGCGTAATATTCATTATCAACTAATTGCACCTGTGGGAAGCTAACCTCTTCGAATAATTCACTTTGCAACAACCGCTCTCTTATTCTTTGAAGCGTGGTGTAGGTTGTTATTGATGAACTACTTGCTCTGGATATTTTTGATAAATATTGATCCGAATTTAAGCGATTTCCATTCACAATTAATCCTTGTAAGAACACTTGCTCACCAGGTTTCAAATCAACTTCAATCGCCACACTATTCTTAAGCGTATCAATGTAGAAGGAGCTAATAGTAGCTTCGGCAAAATAGTATCCATCTTGGAGATAGCTATCGAGTGTGGACTCAATCAAGTCTTCAATACTTTGTTTGGTGTATCTGATCTTCGATATATCAGCAATAACCTTCTCTCGTTCCCTGATCATCAAATTCGCTTCAAATGGCTCGCCTTGATCTACATAGATAATACTTTCAATTTCTTCGATGTTTACGCTCAAAAAACCGAGATCGGCGTAATATGTGGTTAGGATGTTTTTAGCAGATTCTGGCTGATTGGCAATCCTTTCCACAATCGATGCAGGAACGGAAAGTGAATCGCCATCCATCGAAAGAAATTGAAATTCCTGAGCTTCTGAAACGATTGAGAACCCAAAAAAAAGAATTGGAAAAACGACTACAAAAATTAGACGGCGATTGCTAAAAATCACACGCATATTACATCTCTGCTTGATTCTAAGTACCTTTGCAACCCTCATTTTAAATCGAAGAAGTAAATGATTCATACGTACCAAGAGCTGATCGAGCAAAGCTTTGAATTCCCGCAAGAGGGTTTTGAGTTGGTTGACGGTAGCTTACAATTTAACGGAGTTAATCTCGCAGAACTTATAAAAAAATACGGAACTCCATTTCGTTTAACCTATCTGCCGAAAATACGATCTCAAATAAAAAAAGCGCGATCTATTTTCCATGAAGTGATGCAAACGCATGCTTATCAGGGCACCTACGAGTTTTGTTACTGTACCAAATGCTGCCATTTTAGTCATGTTGTACGCTCGGCGATGAAAGAAAACGTGAGTTTAGAAACTTCTTCTTCTTTCGATATTGATTTGATTGAGCGACTTTTTGATAATCATCGCATCGACGAGGAGCGCTATATTATCCACAACGGGTACAAAACCGACAATTATTTACTGAAGATTGAGCGCCTTCACAAACTAGGTTTTAACAATTCCATTACCATAATCGATTCGGTAGACGAGTTGGACAAACTTGAGCGACTCGATATTGAAGGCCCAATTAAAATTGGAATACGTCTATCGGTAGAACAAGAGCCTTCGGCCGCCTATTACACCTCTCGAATGGGATTGAATCACAATAAAATCATGGAGTTGGTGCAGTCCAGAATTGTTGATAATCCGAAATTCGACTTACGAATGCTTCACTTTTTTGTGGATTCGGGCATCAGCGATTCCATGTACTATTGGGGAGAATTTAAAAAAGCACTGAATTTATATTCGGATTTGAAGCGTATTGCACCAGAAATGAATGGATTAAATATTGGCGGAGGCTTCCCGATCAGTAATTCACTTGGATTTGAGTTCGATTATAAAGCAGTTGCCAATTACATTATCGAAACCATAGCGGAACACTGCGATACCGATAATATTCCACATCCCGATATTTATACAGAGTTCGGCAAATATACCGTTGGTGAAAGTGGAGCTGTGATTTTTGAAGTGATTGCTCAAAAGCAGCAAAACGATGCCGAGCTTTGGTATATCATCAATAACAGTTTGATGAACACCATCCCCGATGCATGGTCGATTAATGAGAAATTTATTCTGCTCCCGGTTAATAAATGGGATCGCCCATCAAAGCGGATTAATATTGGTGGCATTAGTTGCGATCAGCACGATTATTACAACTCGGAGCAACTAGATCAACATGTGGTGCTGCCGACTTATCCTGCTGATGATCCGGAGCCGTTGTATATCGGGTTTTTCCACACCGGAGCTTATCAGGATGCCATTAGTGGATATGGAGGAATTAAACACTGTCTAATTCCATCTCCTAAACAAATTGTGGTTGATATTGACGAGAAAGGCAACCAAGTTGAATTTCTCTATCGCGACGAGCAATCTGTACAAACTATGTTAGACATTTTAGGCTATAACGATTAGTCAATAAGTATGCCGGTTATATCCTCATTTTATGGAATTATAATTCAGATGTTCTATTTTGATCATAATCCTCCTCATATTCATGCCGTTTACGGAGAATACAGAGTAGTGATTTCGATCAAAGATCAAGTTGTCGATGGAATCATGCCCAAAAGAGCTTTGAATTTGATCTTTGAATGGATGGAATTACATCGAGAAGAATTACTTAAAGATTGGGAACTAGCGCAGATAGGCGAACCTCTTTTCAAAATTGAACCTCTAGCTTAAACCACATGAACACAATAAGAGTTAAATCCGCTGAATATTTAAGTGAATATAAGATCAAGCTATTGTTTAGTTCTGACGAAGAGAGTGTAATTGATTTTAAAGATCTAATCACCAAAGGCTCAGTTTTTGAACCATTGAACGATAAAAAATTCTTTGCAGATTTCAAGTTGAACGATTGGACTATTTTTTGGAAAAATGGTGCTGACTTTTCCCCTGAATTTCTTTACGAAATAGCATTTAAAAAACAAACCATATCCTCATAGACAGATGAATAAAGGCCCAGTTTCACAATTTATTCAACATCATTACCGCCATTTTAATGCTGCCGCATTAGTCGATGCAGCAAAGGCTTACGAGGATCAGCTGAATAACAATGCTAAGATGATGATCACCTTGGCCGGGGCAATGAGTACTGCCGAATTAGGTATTTCTTTAGCTGAAATGATTCGTCAGGACAAGGTACACATTATCACTTGTACCGGTGCGAATCTGGAAGAAGATGTCTTCAACTTAGTAGCTCACGATCACTACAAGCGTATTCCGAACTACCGGGATTTGAGTCCGGAAGATGAACAGGAACTACTAGAGAATCACTTTAATCGAGTGACCGATACGTGCATCCCTGAAGAAGAAGCCATGCGTGCCATCGAAGAACATTTGGTCAAACGATGGGTTGCTGCTTCGGAATCCGGAGAGCGCTATCTCCCCCACGAGTATTTCTACGATATTCTCCTCTCAGGTGATTTGAAATCGGAATATCAAATCGATCCGAAAAATTCCTGGCTGCTTGCCGCTGCAGAAAAAAACTTACCGATTATTGTTCCCGGCTGGGAAGATTCGACCTGTGGTAATTTCTTCGCCTCCCATTGTATCGAAGGACGAACATCTCCAAACGCGATGAAATCCGGTATCGAATACATGATGTTTTTGGCCGATTGGTACCAAAAGAACTCCGAGAATGGAATTGGCTTCTTCCAAATTGGTGGCGGTATCGCGGGCGATTTCCCGATCTGCGTGGTTCCGATGCTCGATCAAGACTTAGGCATCGATGCACCACTTTGGAGCTATTTCTGCCAGATTTCGGATTCTACCACCAGTTTTGGCTCTTATTCAGGCGCAGTTCCCAACGAAAAAATCACATGGGGCAAACTAGGAATCGAAACTCCAAAGTTTATCATCGAATCTGACGCCACTATTGTTGCACCGCTTATTTTTGCGTACTTGTTGGGTTGGTGATTTAGTTAGTTATTCGTTAATCGTTAATCGGTTTGTCTTGTTGATGCCTAAAGAAGGTTGACGTTTTTAATTAACGAATAACCGTTTCGTTGAGATTAATTTTGAGAATATTTTAACTGTATAGTCGCCATATGCTCCGTCAGCTTGAGCACGAATAAACTCCTTTGGACTCAATCGGGCGGGTAATCCTCGATGAGGTTTACCGGTATTATATTTTCTAACCGAACGAGTTACCG
>JAEPQH010000002.1 GCA_017640605.1 Balneolaceae bacterium
CAGTTATCAGTTATCAGTTATCAGTTATCAGTTATCAGTTATCAGTTAAAGTTTTGTTGAGCCAAAGCTAAAGGCAAATGATTTTTAATTGAGCAATTCTTAATTGATCATTGTTTCATTCTTAATTGATCTCATCAATCAGCTTTTAAAGGTTATGTAAAATAATTATAATACTAGCGCAATAAACTATTATATCATTAGTTAGAGATAAAACTACTAACAAATTCGGGTATATGATCAGGGCATTTTTACTACTTGGGTTAATTATCCTTTCAACAAATAATCTTGCATCACAAACACTCTCTCCTTTCTATAATGTCTATTCGCAGCAGGAGAATGTATACCGATTCGGACTTGGATATGATGTTCATGAAAATCTAGTGGCCATAAGTACGGTTAAGAGGTATGGTGATTACTTTTACCATGGCGCCATCGAACTATTCGAATATGATCCTAACACTTCTGAGATAGTTCGCTTTCATCAATTGGTACACCAAACTGATACGACAAGAAATCGTTCTTTCGGAACATCGGTGGTTTTGAAAGATCATTTTTTAGCCACTTCGCTTGTTGGTGATTACGTCCAAATCTATACTAAAGATGAAAATGGTGTGTATATACCGCATCAGAAATTGTATGCTCAGAACGATTCGAATTATGTGAATTTTGGACAACAAATTGTTGCCGATGACTCAACCATCGTAGTAAGTGACCCAAATAGTACCTACAAAGGTAAAAATTCTGGTTCCATTGAAATTTTTACTTTAAACAATGCAACCGGCCAATGGGAGTTTGCAAACTTATTAATACCAGATGAACTACGAACAGATGATACTTTTGGTGAAGAGATGGAGCTGGAAGGTAATACTTTAGTAGTTGGTTCAGATAACGACGATCGTGAAGGTGAAAATTCGGGAGTGGTGTACATTTTCGAACGCCATTTAGGTGGAGAAAATAATTGGGGATTACAAAAAACTTTAACCATGCCCGAAGGTAGAGATCGTGCCAGATTTGGCCATACGTTTAGTTTGCACGACGGTACTCTGGTAGTTGGAGCTCCAAGAAGTAATAAATTATTCCTCGATGCAGGAACAGCTTATATCTTTGAAAGAAATAACGGTGGTAACGATAATTGGGGACTAAAACACGAAATTCTACCACCCGAACCTGAACAACATTTACACTTTGGACGACAAGTTTATCTTTCTGATAATGCCTTGATCATAAAATCTGATTCGCCAAATAAGATATATCAGTACAATTTTAATAATGATACAAACGGCTGGGAGTTTATAAACTCGATTCCTGTTCCAAGAACGCACTTTAGTTGCCTAAGTGATGAAATTCAAAGTCTTTTAGAAGAAATAGTCTTCGTTTCGTGTGATGATGAACCCTCAATCCAGATTTTACGCAAACTCGACATTGCATTTGAATCTAACTTGGATTTTGGAACACTCGATCAATACAGCTTAACACATAAGCTCTTTACCATAACCAACAAAACTAATTCTAACATAGACATAGAATTAGTTCGTATTCCTAAGTACATCCGTGTTTTAAATAACTCATCATTTAGCCTTGGAAGTGAGGCTACTGCCCTTTTAACAATAGAATTTACTCCAAATAAAAATGGACGGTATTCGGGTGAATTGCTACTTAAGGATCAGTTTGATAGACATTATGTGGTAAAAATCCGAGCCGAAGTTCAAAATTCAGAATTTTTATTCGACAACTTGTACGCAGACACTTTTAATAGCGATGGTATCAGATTCTTATTTAAACTATCAAACCTAAAACCGTTTGGTGGGTTAGAAATTGAGTCAACCACATTGAAGGAGAATGACTATTACAAGGCAAACAATGAAATAAATGCTCACCTATCTAATTTAAGTGGTATTTCCGGCCAAATGAGAACAACTTTGTTGATTGATTCGAAAGTGGAAACCGAACATGAGTTATCAGAATTAAAAAAGGCGCTAAATCACGTCATCCAAACAAAGGCAATCGGCCATGAGTTAAAAATCATAACTATAAATAAACCTTCATCTATTCTTCAAGATTTTACCGCTTCAAAAAATGATCTTCATTCAGCAATTGAATCTTTAGAAATAAATAATTCCGATGCAGATCTTTACTATTCTTTAATCGATGTGCTAGAAAATGAAAAAGTAACTATCTTTGAAGACTCGGTGTTACAACAAAACGCTGTTTTATTTTCGACGTCACACTACACATTGTCTGATAATGAACTTTCTAGCTTAAACAATGACACTTCGGTCGGTGAACTTTATATCGTAGAATACCGCGATGAAGAAAGTTCGGATAATTCAACATTGAGGCTTATAAGGAATACTAATCACACCTTTGTTTCATTACCTCAAAGCATCACAAAGGAAATTGTAAATATATTTGGTGCTATTAAAAATGAATTATCTAGCTATTATGGCTACTCTTACTTTTCCAACTTAGATGGCCAGTTCCCTCCTCGACTTAAACTATATATAAATGGTTCTACAGACAAAGCTATTGAGGGCGATTTTAGTGCTTTATCTTATGTAGAGTCAGCAGAGCAAATCATCATCAATCGGTCTTTCAGAAAACCAATGGGAAGTTCTTCTTTTACAATAACTGAATCTGAACGGCTTTTATTAATAGCTGAAACTAACGTTGATAATTCGTTAAGTGATTTCAAATGGGCGGTGGCTGATTCTACGATTGCAAAAATTATCCCCAATCCTTTCATTAATAATGCAGTTTATATTCAAAGAATTGGCCAAATTGGGCAATCTACCGACATCAAGGTAACTGACCATATTACCGGACTAACAAAAACGATTTCTATTAATTTTGATGAGTTAGCAACTTCAAATGATCCTGGGCTAGTTTCAAAAATATTGGATGATTTTAGTCTTCACCAGAATTACCCAAATCCCTTCAATCCGAGTACAAATATCCGATTCTATTTACCACAAAGTACAGATGTAAAAGTATCAGTGTATGATGTTACAGGAAGATTGGTAGCTACCTTAGAAGATGGGCTTAGAAATGCGGGTGCCCATCAAATTACATTTGATGCGTCTGCCCTTTCAAGCGGAATTTACTTTTATCGACTTGAAGCGGGCGAGTTTGTTGAGACGAGAAAAATGATTTTGATTAAATGATCTGATTATCAGTTATCAGTTATAGTTTTGTTAAGCCAAAGCTAAAAAGCAAATCATTCTTAATTGTTTCATTCTTAATTGATCATTGTTTCATTCTTAATTGATCTCATTACCCGAAGTCTTTCCATTAAACTTTTTCCATCTTTCGCGGAGAATGCTAATTTCCGAAGGTTGTCATCAGAAACTAACACCTCCTCGAAAGTGTCTCTCTCGATCGTCGTCAAACGCTCTTCGGTGTAATCATTTACAAATTCTTCGATTACGGGGTGTAATTCTTTTTCCAAAAAATCCATAGTAAAAGGGGCTAAAAAATTTACTCTTCACCCTTTTTAAGTCAGATTTTAGAAAGAAGTTCCCAGATCAACGTATGATTTTATTTTGTGACTGATCTGTGCACGTCCACGGTTGATACGCGACTTAACAGTTCCCATCGGAACATCTAGTTTTTCTGAAATTTCTTCGTAGCTCAATTGCTCAATGTCGCGCAAGATAACTACTTGTTTAAAATCTTCTGGAAGTGAATCTAACGCAGCTTCTAGTGCTTCCATGCTAAATTTCTGGTGTAGTTCCTGATCAGGAAGAATATCCTTATCGGGCAGTATCATTTCATACGAATCAGGATTCGATTCGTCTCTATGAATAGAAGTTAGCTGCATTCTTTTCTTTTTCTTGTACAAACTCTTAGCAAGGTTGATAGCGATGGTGTACATCCAGGTACTGAATTTGGCGATACGCTCGTAACTGTGCTTACTTTTATGCACTCTTAGAAAGGTTTCTTGAACCAAGTCTTGACAATCGTTATGGTTCTGAGTGTATCGGAATAAAAAGTTGTGGAGTCTATCATTGTAGCGACGAACCAGCTCATTAAACGCTGTCTCTTTCCCGTCTTGAAATAATTCCATTAAATCTTCGTCGCTTAGGTTAGTTAATTTAGCCCTTTTAACCGCAGTCATGTTGATGTTTCCCAATATTTTATTTCGTGTTCCAGTTCAGAACGATGCCGGCTATTTAGCCAATCAATCGCTTGACAAGGAGAAATAAAATCGCAGTGGAGTCGAGTGTGGAGAATCCTTTGATGGATTTATCTGCATCGAGCAGTGCCTCAAAAATGCGAGGCATATCGGCGTATCGAAAATTTGAAGCGTCTTTCCAAAGTCGGTCGAAGTACCAGCCGTTCATTCCCATTTGGGCTTGAACGTCTGCTTTGCTCAATCCTTTTTCGGCAAGACGTCGGATTTGCCAGATATTCACAAACACACTGTAAAAGAACCCCACGAGTCGAATTAATTCTCCCGTGTCTGATTTACTATGTTGCAATATCTGTTCCGAGATATAAAGGGCTTGTTCCAGATTTCGCCGAATGATGGCTTCTTTGAGCTCAATCGCCGAATATTCGCGATATGAGCCGATTATTTGTTTAATATCGGCTTCAGAGACTTCAGTTTTAGTGTCTACAAAAGTACACACTTTGTCTATTTCGCTGGACAGAAGCTGTAGATTATTACCAACAAATTGGGCTAATAATTGGGCGGCAGCGGGCTGTATTTTCTTTTTATGGTGAGAATGTGCCCATTTCATAACCCATTCACCGGCCATGTAATCCGGGATAGGCTCGAAATTGAAAAAACCTACGTTTTTATTTTTTGAGAGTGCTTTTCCGATTTTTGTATTTCCGGCGGGCTTGCCGGTATCGAACATCACAAACAAACAAGAAGGATTGGGTTGCTCGAAATAAGGAATGAAATCGTTCATGTCTCCTTCTCCAGAAGCACCTTTCGCTGTTTGCAAAAAGTTGCGAACCATAAGCACTCGTAGTTCAGCCATCATGGGAAAGCTACGAGCAATAGCTAATACTTTAGCGGGTGTTACTTCTTGGCCGTAAAGCAGGTCAAAATTGAAATCTTTTTCATGAGCTGGTAGCAAATCTCCAAAAAAATCAACGAGGCGATCTAGATAAAATTCCTCTTGTCCGTACAGATAGTATACCGGTTTTGGGTTCCCGGATTGCACCTGTTGAAGAATAGTTTGATAGTGATCTGCACTTGTTGGTTTTCGAGCCATTGCTCAAAAATATCACATTATGAATTCTAATTGCCAATGCAATTTTAGATTTATTATCTCATCTTTGATAATTCATTAAATCCAACCTGAAACATATTTAGAAAAAATATCATGGGATTATTCTTCGACCTTATGCAACAAAGTATGCTCGATGATCAACAGAAACAAGCAGATTCGATAGAAGACCGGGTAGAACTGTTGGAGAAAGAGTTAAAACAGACGCGCGAACTGCTTTTGAAGACCTTGCATATACTAGAAGAACACGTTGGGAAGGATATTGATGGAGATGGAATTACAGGCTAATTTATTTTGAACGTATTGAGGGCCATAACTGGTTCTTTAAATATGGCACAAGATATCATCGACAAATATAATTTAGGCAAATACGAAATCGACAGAATCGTAGAAATGGCGTGGGAAGATCGAACTCCTTTCGACGCCATTGAATTTCAGTTTGGGGTTTCCGAGCAAGAGGTAATCCGAATAATGAAAGATCAAATGAAATTAAATAACTGGAAGAAGTGGAGGTCAAGAGTTTCGGGACGCAAGACAAAGCATAGAGCTCTAAGGAATGAAGGGGTAAATCGTTTCAAGTCTAGTGCACAAAAAGTGATAACTAATAATCGAATTTCCAAAAAGAAGTACTGATAGTTCCTTAACTTCCATTCATAAAAGGAGAACTAACTAATCAGAAAAAAACGTAATAATTACGGTCAAGACTACTCTTAGTACTATGAAGAATCAAAGCAATCCTAACAATACCAGCTTTATTGCTGAAGGCACAACAATAAACGCAGATATTCACTCCGATGGAAACATCCATATTTCCGGATCAGTGATGGGCGAGATTAATACTAAACTTCACGTAATACTTAATAAAAAAGGTCGCATTAAAGGAAATACCATTGCAAAAACTGCAATGATTTCCGGTGAAATTGAAGGCGATATTCGAATTCTACAAACCTTAACCCTGCATGCTTCGGCTAAAGTGAATGGCAATATTTACGCTAAACATTTGATTACCGAGCATGGAGCCGAGATCAATGGGAATATCAAGACCGGAAACAGTATAAATGTATTGGAAGAGCAAACTGTAAACGAAGTTTCCCTCCAGAAAAAAGCCGGATAGTTTTAGTTATTGGTTAATGGTTATTAGGAAATCTCATTACCAATAACCAATAACTAACTACAATTATGGCTTTAAACGACCCATCATTCTAGGGAATGGTATCGTTTCCCGAACGTGTGATAATCCACTGATCCAGGCAACAGTTCGTTCAAGTCCTAGCCCAAAACCTGCATGAGGTACCGTACCAAAACGACGAAGATCTAAGTACCACTCGAACACTTCTTTATCGAGCTCTTCCTCTGCGATGCGTTCTTCAAGTACTTCCAGACTATCTTCACGTTGTGAGCCACCGATAATTTCGCCATAACCTTCCGGAGCGAGTACATCCATACCTAGAGCCAATTTATCCGTTTCGTCGCGTTTCATGTAAAATGCTTTGATCTCTGCCGGCCAGTGAGTCACGATTACCGGTACATCATACTGCATCATTAACACGGTTTCATCGGAGCCACCAAAATCATTGCCCCACTCAAAGTTTTGAGCTGATTCTTTCCATTTGGGAATATTGCGGTAATCTTCTTCAATCTGATCTAGTCGCTGAGCAATTTCAACCTGACGAGCTTCTATCTGCTTCTTTCGCCATTTCTTAGCGGAACCATGTTCTTTTTTAATGACCTCTCTCTCCTCTTTTAATGCTTTTTCTTCTTCTTTTCGTGAAGCAAGCATGTCATCAAGTAGTTGTGCCGTTTCATTACTTTTTAGGATGTCAACGGCTTCGGTGTATTTCATCCGAACAAACGGCTTTTCTACAAGCGGTTGTAGTTTTGTGATATCACGTTCCAATATCTCCAATTCTTTCGCTCGTTTCTCAAGCACCGTTTTCACGATGAATCGAATCATATCTTCGGCCAAATCCATGTTCATCTTCAGATCATAGAAAGCCATCTCAGGTTCCATCATCCAGAATTCGGTTAGATGTCGGCGTGTTTTTGACTTCTCAGCTCTGAAAGTTGGACCGAATGTATAAATCAGTCCATGTGCCATTGCTAACGCTTCGCCGTAAAGCTGACCAGTTTGGGCCAAGTAAGCTTTCTCATCAAAATAATCGGTTTCGAAAAGAGTGGTACTTCCTTCCGCAGCATTCCCGGTAAAAATTGGGGAATCCATCTGCACAAAATTTCTATTCTGAAAAAAGGTGTGTATCGCAAAAATGATCTCATTGCGAACACGCATGGCAGCCCACTGGCGCTGACTTCTCAACCATAAGTGGCGATTATTCATCAAAAATTCAACGCCATGTTCTTTTGGTGTGATTGGATAATCTTCAGCAATCTGAAATACTTTCACATCAGATACATGCATTTCATGACCGCCTACACTTCGTTCATCTGCTTTAACCTTCCCGGTGATTTCTAGCGAGCTTTCCTGTTTTAGCGAAGTAGCTGCTTCCCATGCATCTTCAGAAACTTCGTCTTTAGCTACCACACATTGTGTGATTCCGGTACCATCGCGTAATTCAATAAATACCAAACTTCCACTACTGCGATAATTGTACACCCAGCCTTTTAAGGTGATTTCAGTGTCGACGTGATTAGCTAATTGGTTGATGTAGATCATAGTTCAATTAAGAATTAAGAATGATACAATTAAGAATGTCCGCCATTCTTAATTGAAAATTGATACATTGATAATTATTATTCTTCGGGGGTTAATACAGCTTCCATAAAGTGTGTTTGATCGAAGAAATTTTTGGCGAATTCCAGCACATCTTCTGCTTTTACTTCGTCAATATTTTCCTCAAGCTCATCTAAAGTGATAAATCGTTCGAAATACATCTCACTTTTTGCTAAGCGCATCATTCGATTGCTTGTATTTTCCTGGCTAAGCAATAGCTTTCCTTTTAATTGAGATTTAGCCTCTTCAAATTCCTTCTCAGGGATTAAATCAGAACTTATTTTATTGAGTTCGTTCACTACTAACTCATGAACATGCTCGACGTATTCTTTATCAGTTCCTACATAAACACCCCAAATACCCGAATCAGAGTAACTTTGATTAAACGCCTGAATGGAATAACAGTATCCATATTTTTCTCGCACATTTTGATGAAGTCTGGAACTCATTCCTCCGCCTAAAACTGTATTCGCGAGCAACAATAAATATTTGTCGTCATGATCAAAATGCAGCCCACGTCGTCCCAATAAATAATGAGTTTGCTCAATTACTTTGGTTAACTCCAATTTTTCCGGATTGAAATCAAGAAGAGGCTGAGGTTCATTTACTGTTTTCGTGGCTTCAAGCTGTGAAAAATACTTCGTTACCTGATCTACAACTTCATCATGATTTACATTACCGGCAACAGCAATCAACAGGTTATCCGGTCGGTATCTGTCTCCCATATAATCAAACAAATCCTGTCGAGTAAATTCATTCACAGTATCCTCAAAGCCAATTACTGGTCTACCAAGTGAATGATTCTCAAACATCTTCGTCGAGAATTCTTCGAAAAGATAATCATCGGGTGAGTCGCGGTACATTTTCATTTCTTCGACTACAACCTTCTTTTCTTTTTCGATTTCCTTTTCAGGAAAAGCAGGATTTAGCACCATATCTGAAAGAACATCTAAGGCTCTACCAAGTTGTTCGTCTACACATCTGGCATAGTAACAGGTATATTCGCTGGATGTAAAGGCATTCAGATAGCCTCCAACCGATTCCATGCTTTGTGCAATATCAAAGGCTGTTCGCTTATCGGTTCCTTTAAAAAGCATGTGCTCTAAAAAGTGCGTAATACCAGCCTGTTTAGCCGTTTCATTTCTTGAACCGGTCTTTACCCAAATCCCAACTGAAATACTTTTTACGCTATCGATGCGCTCGGTTACAATACGTAAGCCGTTTGGTAATGTAGATTTAGTGACGTAATCGATTTCCTTTAAATTTTCCATCAAATGTGTTTACTGTGAGCGTCTCTATTTTGGGTGGGCAAATATACGAGGTTAGATGTCCAGAAACATCCGCTATGATATGAAATCTAGCAAGAATATTGAGAACGCCACTTAGGCACTGAGGCACTGAGGCACTGAGGCACTGAGGCACTGAGGCACTGAGGCACAAAGAAAAATAAATTACTTAATATCTAGAGGAGTGACTGATCTAACCATGAATTCAATTAAAAAGTCATTCAGATCCGCCGGCTGGCGGAGATGAATCCACACAAACTGGTAATAGCTCGAGTTATCTATTTTGCAGACTCCTCGATTCCTCGGAGTGACTAGAATCTACTCACACAATCAAAACACCGAGTCATTCAGAGGGTACTCCCGATGAATCTACACAAATTGAAACCAGCCCGCTTTATCAATTTTGTAGACTCCTCGATTTCACGGAGTGACTGGGTTATTACTTTTTTAGATATTTCTGAAAATATGGATCTTCTAAAACCTTATTCGGCGGCCATTCTCCTACTATTTCTTTATTCAAAAATCTCCACTTAGGATTGAATGAATTAATTAATTCCTCTTTCCATTTTCGGGATTTTCCTTTAATCCTTTTTTCAGCTGCAATGGCTTCAATCATAGTTGGGAATACATCATAAAACACCAAATTATAGCAATAGTGTTTTCCGGCAAAACTATCTGATTTTCCACGTTCTAGATAATGCTCTACTACTCTTCGAGATAGATTATTGGATGTGCCAGTATAAAGTACACTGCGGTTTGGATTGGTGGTTATGTATACAGCGAAATTCATGTATTACAATAACAAAAGAAAAACTAAGTGCAAAGTCATTCTTAACTAAGTGAAGAATCTGCAAAATACCTTTTTGGGTAACACTTCATTTACAGCTTAAAACAGTATTATGCAGACTCCTCTGCCACAGGCATCCCTTTGGGAGATTCCTTGGATTGACTGATCTATGTATGATTTCTATAAAAAAGTCATTCAGAGGGTACTCCCGATGAATCTACACAAATTGAAACCAGCCCGATTTTTCAATTTTATAGACTCATCGCCGCGCCCACCTCCACTAAAGTATACAATACGAAGCGAAAGCGCAGTATTGCTGCGGTTGGCTTGCTTTGAGTGACTTCCATAAAAAAAGCATCCCCACAAAATGAGGATGCTTTTAATTTGATTCTATTTTATCACATGAAGGGTTTCAACCCTTCAAAATTAATAAACCATCTTAATCTTCTCGTTCAATCAACGCTTTGCGAGAAAGGCGAAGTTTTCCACCATGTTCAACTTTCAACAGTTTCACATCAAGCTCATCACCTAACTGCAGGTAATCTGTTACTTTTTCAACTCGTTTATGGTCGATTTCAGAGATGTGAAGTAGTCCATCTTTACCCGGTGCAATCTCAATAAATGCTCCGAAGTCTTTGATCGATTTAACGATACCTTTGTAAGTAGCACCTTCTTCCAGATGACCAACAATCATCTTGATTCGTTTTTTCGCTTCTTCCGCTTTGTCTAAGTCGTTCGCAGAAATGGTAACCTGTCCTTTACCATTCGAATCTTCTTCGATTAGGATTTCGGTTCCGGTTTCTTTTTGAAGCGTTTGAATCACTTTACCACCAGGGCCGATTACCGCACCAATATCGCTTCCGTCAATTTCCATTTTAATGAATTGAGGAGCATACTGAGAGATATTCTCTCTAGCAGAAGAAATAGTTTTCGCCATTTCACCTAGAATGTGCATACGGCCATCATGTGCTTGATCTAATGCTTTTTCGATGATTTCGAAACTTATGCCCTGCACCTTCATATCCATCTGGCACGCGGTAATTCCATCTGAAGTACCGGCAGTTTTGAAGTCCATGTCGCCCATGAAATCTTCTTCGCCACGGATATCAGAAAGTACTACCGTTTTTTCTTCACCTACAATCATACCCATTGCAATACCTGCGACCGGTTTTTTGATGGGTACACCGGCATCCATTAACGCCATAGATCCACCACAAACAGAAGCCATCGAAGATGAACCATTAGATTCGGTAATGTCTGAAATCACACGAACTACATATCCGAATTCTTCGAAAGTTGGCATCATCATGCGAAGCGAGCGCTCAGCTAAATGTCCGTGACCGATTTCACGACGTCCCGGACCGCGCATAAAGCCTGCTTCACCAACAGAATATGGAGGGAAATTATAGTGCAGGAAGAATGTCTTTGCTTCCTGATCGAATAAAGTGTCTACAGATTGCTCATCACGTTTAGTACCTAGCGTTGCAGAAACAAGTGCTTGAGTTTCTCCACGGGTAAAAATAGAAGAACCGTGTGCACGAGCAATGTATCCAACTTGTGTCCAGATATCGCGAATGTCAACCGGGGTACGGCCGTCAATTCGTCGCTCTTGCTCAAGAATCATGTTACGAAGCGCATCTTTTTCGATGGTGCCAAGAATCTTTTTCACTTCTTTCATTACATCATCTTCTGCTTCGTCTTCCTCAAACTTAGCAACAACCGCTTCTTTTACTTCACGAATTTTGTCGTTGTACTCTTCTTTACCAAGTCCAATATTTACAACATCTTTAATTTGTGACTCTGCAAGCTCTTTTACTTTGCTTTCTAAATCACTATCAACCTGCGCAGGAACAAACACGCGCTTTGGCTTGCCTAATTCTTGACGAAGTTCTTCCTGGAATTCGCACAATTTCTGGATTGCTTCATGAGCAGCTTTAATGGCTTCGAGCATTTCTTTTTCGGAAATCTCTTTCATCTCACCTTCGATCATCAAAATGGAATCGGCTGTACCACCAACTACCATATCGATATCGCTTTCTTTTAGTTCAGAAACTGTAGGATTGATTACAAAATCGCCATTAATACGTCCAACTCTTACTTCGGCCATAGGACCATCGAAAGGGATATCAGATAAATGAATAGCTAGTGAGGCACCAACGCCTCCTAATACATCACCATCGTTCTCATCGTCTGACGAGATAACACTCGAAATTACCTGAGTGTCGTTGTAGTATCCTTTTGGGAATAATGGACGAAGCACACGGTCGATGAGTCGACTTGATAATACTTCTTTTTCGTTTGACCTTCCCTCTCTTTTCATAAATCCGCCCGGGAAACGTCCTGCAGCTGAAAAACTTTCTTTATGATCTACCGTTAGCGGGAAAAAATCTTGTCCTGGTTTAGGCTCTTTTGCACTAACCGCTGTACAAAGCACCATGGTATCTCCCATGCGTACAACTACAGCTCCATCGGCTTGTTTTGCAATTCTTCCGGTTTCTACGGAAAGCACCTTACCTGGTGCAAATTCTACACTTTTAAAATCTTCTTTCATTCTTTTTTTTCTTTGATTGTTGCTTTATTCCCGCTCCAACAATGTTGATAGGCTGCTTATAGTTAGCTAATAAATAAGGCGGGCGGGAAGGAATTGAAAAAGGCTCCGAATGACCGGAGCCTTAATGTATTATTTTCGAATACCGAGCTCTTTGATAAGCTCTCTGTACTTCTGAATATCTTTCTTCATGAGGTAATTGAGTAAACGGCGACGCTTACCTACCAATTTTAATAACCCACGACGTGATGCATGGTCTTTTTGATTGGTCTTTAAATGCTCTGTCAGATGATTAATTCTGTGAGTAAATAATGCGATCTGGCCTTCGGTAGTGCCGGTATTTACTTCTTCTCCGCCAAACTTCTTAAAGATATCCTTTTTTTCTTCTGCAGTAATGCTCATTGCAATGTTCAGTTATAACTATTTAAATCGATTTATAGAAGCCAAAGATAAGGTATTTGACTCTAAGCAACAATCAATTCGCAATAGATTTATTCATTTTACCTCATTATCGGAGAACGGTCTGATTTATTAAGCAGATAACGAAAGTATTAGAAAAAACTAAGGCAGGTTTTTGTGCTTAGAACCAAAAAGGGCCGCTCGAAAGCAGCCCTTTTTAATTATTTATTTTTGAGATCAAAACGATCTAGGTTCATCACCTTGTCCCATGCTGAAACAAAATCATGTATAAATTTTTCGTTGGCGTCATCGCATCCATATACTTCGGCAATTGCTCGAAGTTCTGAATTTGAACCAAAGATTAAGTCTGCACGCGTCGCCGACCATTTGATGTCACCGGTTTTTCGATCACTACCTACAAACACATCCTGTTTATCGGTTGTGGCGGTCCAGGTAGTGCCCATATCTAATAAATTTTTGAAAAAGTCATTAGATAGCGTTCCGGGGTATTCCGTAAATACGCCATGAGTCGAATTATTGTAGTTGGTTCCCAATACTCTCATTCCACCAACCAAAACCGTCATTTCAGGAGCGGTTAGTGTTAGCAATTGAGATTTATCCACCAACATTTCCTCGGCGGTAGTTTTATGTTTTGCATTAAAGTAGTTGCGGAAACCATCTGCTTCAGGCTCTAACCATTCAAATGATTCAACCTCGGTTTGCTCGTCGGTGGCGTCAACCCGACCGGGAGTAAATGGTACAGATACTTTAATTCCTGCTTTTTCTGCTGCTTTTTCTACCGCAACACATCCACCAAGAACTATTAAATCAGCTAGAGAAACTTGCTTATTCCCATTTTGTGATTCGTTAAATCCTTGCTGAATAACTTCCAGAGTATTTATCACTTTAGCGAGTTGCTCCGGATTATTTACTTCCCAGTCCTTTTGCGGTGCTAATCGAACTCTAGCGCCATTGGCTCCACCTCGTTTATCAGAACCGCGAAATGTAGAAGCAGAAGCCCAAGCCGCAGAAACTAATTCAGAAATGGAAAGACCGGAATCTAAAATTTGTCCTTTTAGAATGTTGATTTCTTTATTATTTACAACTTCAAAATCAACTTCCGGAAGAGGATCTTGCCAAAGCAAATCTTCTTCCGGTACTTCGGATCCTAAATACAGTGTTTTAGGTCCCATATCTCGGTGAGTTAATTTAAACCAAGCTTTTGCGAATGCATCCGCAAATTCGTCAGGATTTTCATAAAAACGACGTGAAATTTTCTCATAATTGGGATCTACTCTTAAAGCTAGATCTGTTGTCAGCATAAACGGAGCATGTTTTTTTTCTGGATCATGAGCATCAGGGATGGTTCCTTCGCCACCTCCATCTACCGGTCTCCATTGCCATGCACCTGCAGGTGATTTATATTTTTCCCATTCATACTTAAATAAATTTTCGAAATATAAGTTGCTCCATTCGGTTGGTTTTTGAGTCCATGCACCTTCCAGACCACTCGTAATGGTATCTGCACCTTTCCCGGTACCATGTGTGCTGGCCCATCCCATTCCCATTTGGGTGATGTCTGCCGCTTCAGGATCATCACCTAAATGAGACTCTGGTGCTGCACCGTGTGTTTTCCCAAAAGTATGTCCACCAGCGATTAGTGCAACGGTTTCTTCATCATTCATTGCCATTCGGGCAAAAGTTTGGCGAATATAATGTGCTGATTTTGCGGGATCAGGCTCTCCATTTGGACCTTCCGGGTTTACATAGATTAGGCCCATGTGGTCGGCACCAAGTGGTTTTTCAAGCTCACCGTCTTCAGTATGTCTTTTTGAGCCTAACCACTCACCTTCTGATCCCCAATAGATATCTTCTTCTGGCTCCCAAACGTCTTCACGACCACCTGCAAATCCATACGTTTCAAATCCCATTGATTCCAAAGCTACATTTCCTGCCAGAATCATCAAATCCGCCCAAGAAAGTTTACGACCATATTTTTGCTTAACGGGCCATAGTAGTAAACGTGCTTTATCAAGGTTTACATTATCCGGCCAGCTATTTAATGGAGCAAAACGCTGTGTACCAGCTCCTCCTCCTCCACGACCGTCGGTTACTCGATAAGTTCCTGCACTATGCCATGCCATGCGAATCATTAATGGACCGTAGTGTCCATAATCTGCGGGCCACCAATCTTGAGAATCGGTCATTAACTCGGTTAAATCTTTCTTTACTTCGGCAAGATCAAGTGATAAAAATGCCTCCTTGTAGTCAAAGTCTTCGCCCATCGGGTTTGTTTTTTCTGAGTGCTGGCGAAGAATATTCAGGTTCAATTTATTGGGCCACCAGTCTCTGTTTCTGGTTCCTTCACCTGCTGCATTTCTCATTGCTCCGTTATGAAACGGACATTTACTGATATCTCCACTTGTACTGTGTTCTGCCTTATTGTTGTTTGCCTCGTAAGCCATTAGATAAGATTTAGTTTAGCGTTTATTGGCGAAACTATTACATCTGGCATAAAAAAGAATATTGAATATTCTTATTAGGCTAATAAAGTAGACTGACCTTATATTCAGACCTAATTTTTCATAAGGCATAAATGCTACAAAAGCTGATAATCACAAAGCATAAGTTTAACAATCAAACACTATTCGCAGGAGCTTTATTCCTCATACTTTGTAGTCTTTATCTTGTTTTTGACCTTATTGGAAATGAAGAAGTGCAGTTGACCTTTGCTAAAGCATTTATTGATCAAGATTGGCCGAGGCAAAATTCGGTATACGACGATTTCGCCGGGACAAGATTGTTAATAAGAATAATTGCCGGTTCACTATTAATACCTTTCGATTGGATTACTGTTGGTGTATTACTACGACTTATAAATTTTATAATCTTTTCTATTGTATTAAGCAGAATCTTTGAGAAAATCGGACTTTCTATTTTACAAGGAATGGTATGCCTTCTGCTATTTAGTTTAACCCCACAGAGTTTAATTGGAGATGAATGGATTTTTGGTGGATTTGAAGCTAAAACATTTGCTTACTGTGCGATATTAGGAGCTATCTATTTCTTCATTGATAAAAAATACTTCTTGGCAATCCTATTATGTTGCATTGCAACTTACTTTCATGTACTAGTTGGATTCTGGTTTTGTTTAACACTTTTGTTGTACTGCATTATCAATACCTCCATAATAGAGACTATTAAACTTGGAATAATCTATTCTTTATCCATTACTCCATTATTGATATATGTTTTTATAGGTAATATAGATGCTAGTTATCCTGATAACTTTAATCTTTCAGAATATTATGTATATACAAGAGTGCCACATCATACCGGGATATTCTATAATTATTCCATTTTCAGTCTTAAATCTATTGGAATAGTATTAAGTATCATCAATTTAATTTTTCTTTATAAGATTAAATATGATGGCTCAAATAAAGAACGAATCAGAATACTGAACTTCATTATTCAGTGTTTGATCTTGGTTTTTATTCTTATTGCTGCATTAGATTATTATTTACTCGATAAATCATTAAGTCCTTTATTAGCTACTTACCCATTAAGACAAAGTTCACTTAGTCTTTTCCTTAGTTTCGTTTTAATTACCACTAGAATTAATTTTGACTCTATTTTAAAAACAAGGATTGCCTGGGCGACTACAATATTAATTTTAATCAGTTTTATTTCTTTTAATATTTACAGAACTGTGAACCCAATAGGAAAATCAGATTCTGATTTTAATAAGGTTGTAGAATTTGCGAAAACTAATACCCAGATAGATTCTTCCTTTTTTTTATTAGTGGAAAGGCAAAGTATACCTCATAAATCATTCACCCGCTATTCGGATAGAGAAAACTATTTCATTTTCAAATACACTCCGCATGGCGCTTCTCAATTTTATAGGTGGGTTCAGCGTAATGAGTTGTATTACAAATTAAATAATGGATTGATGGATATTGAAGAAGCAATCGATACCCATTCCTTTGATTATCTTGTAGCTGATCGGCAAGTTAACTCAGGAAGAATAACTGAGCTTCGCGAATATGGAAAATATCGCATTTATAAAATTAATGAGTAAATAAATCTTCAGATCTTTGTTTATCAATCTTAAGTTGTTTTACCAATTCATTGGCATTTTCAAATTTCCGTTCATCTCTTATGCGATCAAAGAAGCGAATCTGTACAGTTTTGCCATAAATCATTTCATCGAAGTTAAAAATATTCACTTCGAGTGATTTTGTTACCCCATCAAAAGTAGGCCGGATACCAATATTCATCATCCCCGAAAACCACTTCTCATCTACTCTTACTTTAACAGCGTAAATCCCATTTTTGGGGATAGCTTTATCAGGATGTTCCGGCTGTAGATTTGCCGTTGGGAAACCTATTTTACGACCTCGTTCATCCCCATGAATTACAATAGCATTCAACATGTAAGGTCGACCAAGTAAATCTGATGCTTTATTCATGTTGCCATGATCAATAATTTCATTTCGGATTACGGTACTGCTGATGGTTGTATCACCCATTTCCTTTTTTGAAACCACTTGTACATCAAAGTTTAGTTCAGGTCCAAGTCGTTCTAAGGTTTCTATTGTTCCTGAACGATCTTTCCCAAAATGGTGATCGTAACCGATGATAAATTCAGAGATGCCAATTTTTTGATGAATTACATCTTTCACAAATTCTTCACTACTCAATAATGAAAAATCTCTCGTAAAAGGTATTACCACCAATACATCTATTCCGATAGTTTCGAGTATCTCAGCTCTTTCTCGAAGTGTTGTAAGTAATTTGATCCCATCAGATTTGGAATGAATGATGGTTCTCGGATGAGGATCGAAGGTAACAACTACGCTACGGGCATCTCTCTTTTTTGCCTTCTCAACTACTATTTCCATCAAGGCTCGGTGCCCTTCGTGAACTCCATCAAAGGTTCCTACCGTCAAAACGGTGTTGTCCAATCGTTCAACTTCATTCAAATGGGTGAGTTTAGCCATCTGTTCTCAATATTTCATTGTATTGATGTGGAGTTAGTGCATCCGAATTAGAAAAATCACCAATAAAAATTCGCTCTAACGCAGAAAGATGACCTAAGGAATCTAGGGACTTCCCCAAATCATGCGCAATCGAACGAATGTAGGTTCCTTTACCACAAGTGATTTCTATATCTAATATCGGTGAGTTATAAGAATGGATCTTTGTAGAATAAATTTTGACCGGTCGCGGTTGTAGTTCCACTGTTTTACCTCTACGTGCTAATTCATACAACTTTTTTCCGTCGCGTTTTAGTGCACTGTACATCGGCGGAACTTGCTGTATTTCTCCTGAAAATTCTTGTTCAAGCTTCTCTTCAATCTTGCTTAAGGTAATATGATCGAATGATTTCTCTGAATCAGGATCTGATTCCGCATCATAGCTTGGTGTACTATTCCCAAAGGTAATTTCTGCTCGATACGTTTTCTTCTGATCTTGGATTTGTTCAATGGATTTAGTGGCTTTTCCAGTACAAATCACCAGTAGACCGGTAGCCATGGGATCTAGTGTTCCCGCATGACCCACTTTTTTGCATTTAACTCTTCCACGTAAGTATTTAACAGCATCGAAGCTGGTCCACCCTTTTGGTTTATTAACTAATAATACGGAGCCTTGCTGAAAATCAAACTCAGGCGTTGGTGGATTATGAGCCCCGAACACCGGTAATTCGGCAATGTCGATGGGCTTAGGCATTATTCTTCTTCGTCGGTAGGCGCTTTCGGTTGTTCGTCAACTTTTTTGAACAAGTTCTCCATTTTATTTACGTACTCTGCGGTGTCATCCGCATAAAAATGAAGCTCCGGTATTTTTCGTACCTGATTTTTAATTCGTCCGGCTAGTTTATAACGGATTTGAGTAATTCGTTCATCGATGAATTCATAAACTCCTTCTTTGTCTCTACCGGGTGCAAATACACTCAGATAAACTTTTGCAATCGACAAATCCGGAGTTACCCGCACATTTGTGACTGTTACAAAAGTTCCTTCCGGTTGAAATTCAAGTTGAATGATTACACCAAGATCTCTCTTGATCAATTCGCCAAGACGTTCTACTCTAATACTCATAAATTTGGATTACGCGTTAGTTGGCGTCTTCCAGGGTTCGTTTCTCTTCGGTGATCTTATAGCTTTCGAACATGTCGCCAACTTTAATATCGTTATAACCCTGAATACTGATACCACATTCGTAGCCGGCTGCAACCTCTTTAACGTCGTCTTTAAAGCGTTTTAGTGCTCCAATTGCTCCGTCGTAGATAACAACACCATCTCGAATAATTCGGATTGGATTGTTTCGATCGATTTTACCATCGGTTACATAACAACCTGCAATGGTACCAACTTTAGATACTTTGAAAGTTTCACGTACTTCTACGTTACCCATCATTTGCTCTTTCAATTCAGGACTTAACAGACCCTCAAGAGCATCTTTAACTTCATCGATGGCGTCGTAAATTACAGAGAACAATCGAATATCAATTTCTTCTGTTTCTGCAAGTTTGCGGGCTTGGGCTGTTGGTCGAACCTGGAAACCAATAATGATAGCATCGGATGCAGAAGCTAACAATACATCAGATTCGGAAATTGCACCTGCACCTGTATGAATGATATTCACTGCTACTTCATCAGTGCTGATTTTCTGTAGAGATCCGGAAAGTGCTTCAATAGAACCATCCACATCTGCCTTAATGATAATATTAAGTTCAGAAACTTCACCAAGAGCAAGTCGACGAGACAAGTCATCGAGCGTCATATGTTTAGTTTTGCGTAGTGCTTGCTCTCTTCTGATTTGTTGACGCTGATTTGCAACCTCTTTAGCCGTTTTCTCATCAGCAGCAACTACAATTTTATCACCGGCTTGAGGCATATCATCAAAACCAGTTAATTGTAGTGGAGTGGCTGGACCTGCAGATTGGATTCGCTGACCTCGTGAGTTTTCCATAGCGCGAACACGACCAAAACAAGGACCGGCAACAAATGGATCTCCAACATTCATAGTACCACTCTGAACCAAGATATTGGCGACAATACCTTTTCCTTTATCTAATCGAGCTTCGAGTACTACACCATCCGCTCTTCGATCCGGATTTGCCATTAGCTCTAGTAGTTCAGCTTCAATCAATACTTTTTCAAGAAGATCATCAATTCCTAAACCGGTTTTCGCAGAAACTAGAGCGTACTGAACAGTACCACCCCAATCTTCCACTAACACATCGTGATCGGTTAATTGTTGTTTTATTCGATCAGGAGTGGCGCCATCTTTATCCATTTTGTTGATCGCAACTACCATAGGCACACCAGCGGCTTTCGCATGATTAATCGCCTCAATGGTTTGAGGCATCACTGAATCATCAGCTGCTACTACCAGGATTACAATATCGGTTGCCTGAGCACCACGAGAACGCATTGCTGTAAAGGCTTCGTGACCCGGAGTATCAAGGAAAGTAATTTTCTTATCGTTATGAATCACTTCATAAGCACCAACGTGCTGGGTAATACCACCAGCCTCTCCTTCGGCTACACGTGCTTCACGAATGTAATCAAGTAAGGAAGTTTTACCGTGATCTACGTGACCCATTACAGTAATGATTGGTGCACGAGGTTGAAGATCTTCTTCGTTGTCTTCTTCAACTTCAAGCTCTACCACCAATTCTTCTGCGTCGATAAATTTAACTTCTTTATCGAACTCACCCGCTACCAATTCAATAGTACCGGCATCCAAACGTTGGTTGATGGTGATCATCAAGCCAATGCTCATACAGGCAGAAATAATATCGTTTACACCAACACCGAGTTCTTCAGCAAGGTCGTTTGCAGTGATAAATTCGGTAACTTCAATTACCTCATTTTCCATCTCCTGCATTTCCTGCTGTTGTTGTAATTCCTCTTCGCGCTCCTCTTTACGCTGGCGACGTCGTTTACCACGCTTACTTCCAACCGTTGAGTTCCCCTGCATTTTCTTCAGGGTTTCGCGCATCATCTTATCAACATCCACCTCATCAACTTCTGTCTTTTCTTTCTTAGGCTTCTGCTTTTTCGGTGATGGCTTCCTGGTTTTCTTCTGTTCGTCTTTCTTCTTGTTCGTTTTCAGATCATCATCAGAAGGACGGTCTTTTCTGCGTTTACGCTTCTTGCGAACTTTTGAATCGGAAGTTAGATCGTTTGTGAATGAGGTTTTCCCAAGAACCTTTGTTCCTTTTAATTGACCTGCTTTTGCGCGAATAATGCGCTTCCCATCTTTGTCTTTAGGCTGATCGTCGTCTTCATCTTCAACTTCTTCATCTACCTCTTCAGATTCAGATTCGTCTTCATCTTCGTCTTCAACATCCTCTTCTTCTTCAGTAGCAGAATCGTCATCCTCTTGGTCTAAATCTTCTTCTACCTCAGATTCCGGCTCCGAATCTTTTTCAGTTTCCGTAGCAGCCTCTTGTAATTCTTCTTCAGCAACAACAGGCTCTTCAATTTCTTCTTCTACTTCTTCAGTAGCTTCTACCGTTTCTGTAGCAGGCTCAACTTTTTCTTCAGCCTCTTCCGCTTCTTCGGAAGTTGTTATTGGCTCTTCTTCTTTAACCTCTTCCTCTGCTTCTTCCGGTTCTTCTTTTGTTTCTTCTACCGGCTCTGCGAGAGGTTCTAAACCTCCAATCAGCTCGTCTTCTATGCTGCTTGACGCATCGTCTTGTGGTTCAAGTTCGTCAAGTGGCTCGAGCATATTCTCCACCGTAACACTGTCGTTACGCTGGTTTATCATGTGGCTACGGCGGCTTTCGTACTCTTCTTTAGCACGTTCGTGATCAAGACTTTTCGCCTTGTCTTCCCCATAAACGTTATCCAACACTTCGTACATCTCTGGGGTGATTTTGAAGTTTGGTCGATTAGCTGCAGTAAAGCCATTATCCGAAAGTGTATCTATAATGGTTTGTGTAGATACATTAAACTCAGATGCTACTTTGAATAATGGTTTAGGTCGGTTTATGGGCATATGTAGTGCTTAATTCAGGTCTTTTAAAACTAAAGAAAATTGTTTGTAAATGCGTAATTACTAGTCGTCAAATTCGTAAGCAATTACTTCGATGATTCTGGCTGCTTCTTCGGCAGAGATATCACCGTTTGTTCTACGAACAATTTCATCTTTATCGAGGTCGAGAACAGAGCGAGCTGTATCACAACCAATTTCGTGTAATAATTTAATGGTATCAGGTCCGAAATCCTCTTCGAACTCATTAATATCGATATCGTCTTCTTCTTCGACTTCACGATATACGTCAATTTCACATTCAGTTAATCGAGATGCCAAACGGATGTTTACCCCGCCTTTACCAATTGCTTTAGACACCTCATTGGCCGGCACCAGAACATTGGCTTTTTTACCGTCTTCGGTAAGTTCAACTTTCATAACATCCGCTGGCTGAAGTGCTCTTTTGATGAATTCAACCTTATCGCTGGTGTAGTTAATTACATCAATATTTTCGTTTTGAAGCTCGCGAACGATAGCATGAATTCGAATACCTTTCATCCCTACGCAAGCACCAACAGGGTCTACGCGCTCATCATGCGATTGAACGGCTACTTTAGAACGATCACCGGGAGCTCTGGCAATTTTCACTAAATCAATAATGCCGTCGAATACTTCCGGGATTTCATTTTCAAAAAGTCGCTCTAAAAAGAGTTCCGATGTGCGAGAAATGATTACCGTTGGGTTACCATTTTTCATGTGCACGCCAATAACAACGGCTCTAATGGTATCTCCTTTACGATAGCGATCTTTGTAAATCTGTTCGTTTTTAGGCAATAATAATTCAACACCATTATGGTTTACGAGAATATCTTTGTTATGGCGTACTTGGTATACATCCCCTAAAATGATTTCTCCTACCCGATCAGTGTAATCTTCGTAGATGTTATCCTTTTCAATTTCACGAATGCGTTGCGCTAACTGCTGACGAGCCATCATTACTGCACGGCGACCAAAATCAAAAATTTGAACTTCTTGAGCTAATTCATCATACAGTTCAATATCGGGATCAATTTTCTTAGCATCCTCTAAACTAATTTCAGCAACTTCATCCGAGAGCTCTTCGGCAGGAACCACTTCCTGTACATGCAGAATTTGTATTTCTCCACGATCAGCGTTCAAAATTACCTCAAATGCGTCATCAGTCTCATACTTTTTGCGGATCATAGTCCTGAACACATCCTCTAGAATGGATAGCAGTAAATCGCGGTCGATGCCTTTGTCTTTGGCAATTTCCGCAAATGACGAGATGATTTGTTTTGATAGATCGTTCTGCATGTATTTTAAACTTAAATTTGAGGAATTACTTTGGCCTCAATCACCGATTCGAATGCGATCTTTTCGGTGACTTCTTTCTTTCCTTCAGTAATAGTAACAGTTAGTTCATTAGCGTCGACGGCTTCAAGCTGTGCGACAATCTTTTTTACTTCGTCTCCGGATTTGTATCGAAGTTTTAAAACTCGTCCTACATTTTTCGGATATTGTTTTAGATCTGAAAGTGGGCGACTAAGTCCGGGTGAGGATACATTTAATCGATATTTTGAATCTAATAACTCGTGGGCATCAACTAAAAAGCCAAGTTCACGACTAATCTCAGCGCATTCATCAAGATTAACCCCGCGATCTTCGGCATCTAAATACACCCATAGCTCGGTGCCACCGCCGCTCTTAAGCTCGATGTCAACCAAGGATAACCCACGTTCCTCTGCCAAGGGAGCCGCGAGTTCCTTTATTTGAGTAGTAATGTCAGGGGTCATATCCAAAATCCAGAAACAAAAAAAAGTGAGTGCCTTGCGACGCTCACCGGGCTTCAAAGGTAGGCTTATTTGGGTAGAATTTCAATGATTTTAGTAGCAATTATTATAAATCGATATGCAACGATTTTTTAAGAAAATTAATACCTGCATTTTATATCATCTTCCTTCAAAATTAATTAATCCCTTTTTATGCGCTATCTACTTCGCATTGCATGCATTTCACTTCTTATGAGCTTTCCGCTTTGGGCTCAAATACAACCGTCTACCGTTGCTGAAATTGAAGAATCTATTGAACTTCGCCAACAGCATTACGAGCAATCTGTTCTAAAAAACTACCCTGTGCGTAATGTTGGCCCGGTAGTTATGAGCGGTCGGGTTTCAGATATTGCGGTTCACCCTGATAATCCCAGAGTGTTTTACACTGCTTTTGGCAGTGGGGGAATTTTTAAAACCACGAATAGTGGTAACACCATGTTTCCTGTATTTGATCATGCCGGCGGAGCTTTGGGTATTGGTGATATTGCTATTTCGGGCGCTAATCCTGAGGTAATTTGGGCCGGCACCGGAGAAAACAACAGTTCTCGTTCTACTTATGCCGGAACAGGCGTATACAAAAGTATGGATGGTGGCGAAAACTGGACTTACACCGGATTGCGAAACACACAGCATATTGGGCGAATTATTACACATCCTACCGATGTAAATACAGCCTGGGTAGGCAGTATGGGTTCACTATACAGCAACAATAGCGAGCGTGGCGTTTACAAAACTACCGATGGCGGCGAAACCTGGACAAAATCGCTCTTCCTCAACGACTCTACCGGAGTTATTGATTTAATTATGCATCCTGAAAACCCTGACGAATTATGGGCAGCTACTTGGGAAAGAGATCGAAAAGCATGGAATTTTAAAGAAGGTGGTGAATCCAGTGGGCTTTATCGATCAACAGATGGCGGTGAAAACTGGACGAAAGTGACCAATGGTTTACCGGATGGTGCACATGTTGGAAGAATTGGTATCGATATCAGCAAGAGTAATCCGGATATCATGTATGTGTTGATTGATAATCAGGAAGAGACAAAAACGGAGCGCGAAATCAATCCTGATGTTTATTCACAAAGTACTTTTCTGGAAATCTCAGTGAGAGATTTCATGCAACTTGATAATCAGAAACTGAACCAATACTTACGCCGTAGCGGCTTCCCGAGTGAATATGACGCAGCCAAAGTAAAAGCGGATGTAGAAGCCGGTGAGTATGAGCCGAAAGCTTTAGCTGAATACTTGGGAGATGCAAACTCGGCGCTTTTCGACACAGAAATTAAAGGTGCTGAAGTCTACCGTTCGAACGACGGTGGAAATTCTTGGACTAAAGTAAACAGCTACCCACTTGATGGTATCTACTTTACCTATGGGTATTATTTCGGTGAAGTTAGAGTTGATCCAAATGATCCTGAAACAATTTATGTACTTGGTGTTCGATTGATCAAATCAACCGATGGTGGTAAAACCTATACGCTTATTGCAAACAATCAGAATGTACATGCCGATCATCAAGCATTTTGGATAAACCCGAATGATTCTCAGCATCTACTAAATGGAAACGATGGTGGTTTGTATGAAAGTCATGACGGCGGGGAAAACTTTATCCATCATAATACTGCTGCAGTTGGGCAATTCTATACTGTAAATGTGGATATGGAAGAACCTTACAATATCTACGGTGGTTTGCAGGATAATGGTACTTTTAAAGGGCCGTCAACCAGCACAGGCAACAGAGAACAGCCGTGGACACGACTATTTGGTGGCGATGGAATGCATGTAGCTGCAAAGCCGGGTAATGCTGACATTGTATATGTTGGCTTTCAGTACGGCAATTATTTCAGAAGTAATCTCGAGGAAGGTTCGTTTAATCGAATCACTCCCCGCCATGATGTAGGAGAGCCGCGTTATCGATATAATTGGAATACTCCGGTTACTATCAGTCATCATAATCCCGATATCATCTATTTTGGTTCTCAGCGCTTAAACCGAAGCATGGATGAGGGTAAAACATGGACACCCATCAGTCCGGATTTAACGAATGATATGCCCAATGGTGATGTCCCCTACTCTACGTTAACTTCCATTGCTGAATCGCCTTTAAACTTTAGCGTTATTTGGGTTGGAACCGACGACGGAAATATCCAACTAACTCGAGACGGTGGCGCCAGCTGGACAAAAGTATCCGATTTTCTACCACAAGGCCGATGGATCAGCGAAGTTCATGCTTCTAAATTTGATGAAGCTACAGCCTACGTTTCCATTAACGGATATCGAAACGATGAGTTTAAAACCTACATTTACAAGACCGAAGATTACGGACAAACATGGAATTCTTTAAAGGGTGATCTTCCTGAAGATGTGGTAAATATTATTGTTCAGGATCCTGTGAATCCATCAATACTGTACGCTGGATTAGATCATGGTTCGTATGTTAGCTTAAACGATGGTGAAAACTGGCATTATTTGTCTTCTATCCCAAATGTGGCTTCGTATGATATGGTGGTACATCCACGTGATTTAGATTTAGTGATAGCAACACACGGTCGTTCTATTTATGTGATGGACATCGAACCATTGCATCAAATCGTTGATCGACAAAACGAGCGTATTACCGGTATTAAACCCGAAGATATCCGCCATTCAAATCGCTGGGGCAGTCAATCTGCAGCTTATCGTGATCCATTTCTCCCGGAGCAATCGTTGATTTATTTCTTAGGTGATGACGCTAACAATCAAAACGTAACCATTGAAATTAAAGACAGCGATGGCGATGTAATTGTTGAGTTGAACACGGAAGGAGATCACGGAATCAACGTTTATGACTGGAATCTCATCATAAGTGAAAACGATGGTGATTACGAATTTCTAGACAAAGGTACGTACACCGTAAACTTTAAAACCCGACGTTCAAACCACGAGGTAAGTTTTGAAATTAAATAAGTGGATCGCTCTCGTAGTATTTGGGTGTGCTTTAGCATGCTCAAATACCGAGAAACAACCTGCCCAACAGGATAGTCCAAAAGGAAGAGTTATTACCCCTGAAGCTCAGCTTTCCTTTATCGATACAGAAGGCAATACTCTTTCAACTATTGATATCGCAATTGCAGATGAACCTTTAGAACGTAATCAAGGCTTGATGGATGTTCGCTCTATGGGCGCTGATGAAGGCATGTTATTTATATTCGAAGAAGAGCGACCGCTCAGTTTCTGGATGGCAAATACTCCGCTTTCACTCGATATCATGTATGTGAATAGTGATTCTACCATCGTGAGAATCTATTCTTATACCACACCATTTTCTGAAGCAACCTTACCTTCTGATGCTCCGGCCATTTATGTAGTGGAAACGAACGCGGGATACGCTGTATCCAAAGGCATTACAGAGGGAATGAAAATTCGATTTTAACCCGGCGAATGATTCCAATTCAAGATCCGTTGTATCGGCGTGAAGACGAAAGAACAGATTTATGATTGGATTACAGATGATGGAGAAGAACGGGTTTGTGAAGCTATCAGTGAGGATCAGTGTACCAACGTACCCGGTAATTACCTGAAAAATACCCTAAGTGGATTTTGTTCAAAATTAGCTGAACAACTGGTAAGTCCGGGTGTAACTTTGCCGTGGATTCTTTCAATTTTAGGGGCCTCATCGGTGTTTACAGGCTTGTTAGTTCCATTGAAAAACGCAGGCTCCCTACTCCCTCAACTCATCGTATCTGCTAAAATTCGTGGCTTCCAAAAGAGAAAGTACTTTTGGGCATTCGCTGCTTTTTTTCAATCTGCGATGGTTTTTTGCATGATACTTGCCTTCCTTTTTTTCGATGGCAACCTTGCTGCTTTACTCATCACTTTGTCTTTATTTTTGTTTAGTATAGCTAGCGGAGTGGGCTCGGTTAGCTTTAAAGATGTCATGGCTAAAACAATTCCAAAAGGTAAACGTGGACAATTACTTGCCGCACGCGCAACCGGTGGAGGAATTCTCACTCTCATTGCCGGATTAGGTATGTATTTTTATTTAAATACCGAGAGTTCCGAAACTTCACTAATTATATTGATTTCCTGCTCGGCTGTACTTTGGTTTGGGGCCGGCTATTTCTTTTTGATCATCAACGAGGCAAAGGGAGCAAATCAAGGTGGACGATCTCCAATTAATGAAATCAAAAAGGGATGGGAGCTACTTAAAGAAAATCAAAATCTGAGAAACTTTATCATTTCAAGAGCTTTATTGATGGCTATTCCCTTAGCGCAGCCTTTTCTAATCGTTTATGGTAAAAATGTTACGGGTGCTAACCTCAGCGGACTTGGATTACTAGTGCTTGCAAGTGGAATTGCCGGTTTTATAAGTAGTCCTTTTTGGGGAAAGTTTGCCGATAATTCGAGTCGGAAAATGATGATGGTAGTCGCCGGCTTAGGTATTCTGAATATCTTGAGTGTGTTAGGCTTTGATCTCTTATCGAATTCTTTAAAAACGATTTACCTCTTTGCACCTTTTATTTTGACAAATATGATGATTCATTCAGGCGCGAGATTAAGTCGAAAAACATGGCTAACAGATTTTGCACCCGAAGACGAGCGACCTCTTTACATTTCGTTAGCCAACACATGTATCGGAATATTCACACTTATTGCCGCGGGAATTGGAATAATCGCAGAACTAATAAGTTTGCAAGCGCTACTGCTATTTTTGTGCTTAATGCTTGCCGGAAGTATTTATTTCAGTTTTACCTTAAAAGAAGTTTAGATACTAAGCCAACGTTTTTTCTTCTGCGTATTCCACCAAAAAGTCGAGCACTTTTCGCACGTTAATGGGAGAACCCATATAAATTGGTGTACGCTGATGAATGGCCACGGGCTCAATTTCCATGATCCGACGTTCACCATTTGATGCCATCCCTCCAGCCTGCTCAATAATCATACTTAAAGGATTGCATTCGTACATCAGCCTAAGTTTGCCCTCCGGATACCGGTTACTATGCGGATAAATAAAAATTCCACCTTTTATCAGAGTTCTGTGCACATCCGCTACCATCGAACCAATGTAACGCGCTGAATAAGGTCTTCCGGTTTCAGGATCGGTTTCCTGACAATATTTAATGTACTTCTTTAATCCAAGATCCCAGCTATTGTAACTACCTTCATTAATGCTGTAAATCGTCCCCTTTTGTGGGATTTTGATATTCCTGTTACACAGTATAAATTCGCCAATACTTGGGTCTAGTGTAAACAATGAAACTCCAAGTCCTGTAGTGTAGGCTAAGGTGGTACTTGAACCATAGAGTACATATCCTGCAGCAACTTGACGTATTCCCGGCTGAAGTGCATCCGATTCTTTAACCGTAGGATCGAACCTTGCTTCGCGCATGTAAATCGAAAAAATGGAGCCTACTGAAACATTCACATCTATGTTGGAAGATCCGTCAAGTGGATCGAGATATACGATATACTTTCCACCTTTACTGCTCAGTCGTACAATACCGTCATTTTCTTCAGAGATAACCATGCAGGTAATCTGCGAGCGTTCAAGTGCTGAGATAAGCTGATGATCAGAAAAGACATCTAGTTTTTTTACCTCCTCGCCATGTACATTTTTTGAACCATCAACCCCTAAGATATTGGTGATACCGGCTTTATTAACTTCACGTGATATGATTTTTGCGGCAAGGCCGATATCACGTAGTAATTGAGAGAGTTCCCCTGTTGCACCTGGAAAGCGATTTTGAGATTGAATAATGTACTCTTCTAAAGTAACCAATCTAGCTTCTGATACTGTCTGCATAAAAATTGTTTTGGAAGCGCTTTTCTGATAAATATAAGAATGTTTTTATGACAGAAAACAGTAGAAATTTAAATTTGTTTACAATCGATGAATGAGGTCAATAAAAATACTTTTCGCATGTTGTTTGAGGTTGGCCAAGCTTCCATTATTTCGAACAACAATATCTGCCAGAGACTCCAGTTCCTCAAAATCTTGTTGCTTTTGCATTCTCTCTTCCACTTTCCCCACTTGGGTTTGATCTCGTTTAACTACCCGATTTATTCGATCCTCTTTCTTGGCTAGAACTAATATCACGACATTAATATTTGATGGTCTACCCTCTTTTAGTAATAATGCAGCTTCTTTTACGAATACTTCGACCCCTTCCTTTTCTTTAAGATCAGCTAACTCTTCGATGTGTTTCCATAATCGAGGATGAACAATAGCATTTAATTCTTCCACGCGGTTTTTCTCAAATGCTTCTTTGGCTAGATGCGCGCGGTTCAAACTACCGTCTTTATGATAAGATTCATCCCCAAATGCTTTTTTGATTTCACTAATCAGCGATTCATCTTCCACCATTAGTTTTTTGGCAATATCATCGGCATACGCAACAAAGGCACCCTGTTCCTCTAACACTTTACAGAAAGTGGTTTTCCCCGATCCTATACCACCTGTCACCCCAACCCGGATCATACCAACTGACCCAAGCTATCTTCGAAGTCGATGTTGTAGTGCAATCCACAGCTTTCTTTTCTATCCATCGCTGCGCGGATGATTAAAAAAGCAATGCTGATCAAATTTCTCAGTTCAAACAATGGAATACTCACTCGTGTTCTGCTGTAAAAATCTTCTACTTCTTCATAAAGCAGGGTTTGCCGTCGAAGGGCTCTTTCCAAACGAAGATCGCTACGAACAATGCCAACATAATTACTCATAATTTGTTGAAGTTCTTCTCTGTTGTGAGAAATCAATACCCATTCTTTGGTATTAAATGTTCCGCTTTCATCCCACTGAGGAATTTGTTCATTAAATGTACTCTTTTCTAAATTATTTTTAGCCGCGTGAACTGCTTGATCAGCAAAGTAAAGTGCTTCGAGTAAACTATTGGATGCCAATCTATTTGCACCATGAACTCCGGTACAGGCAACCTCTCCACAAGCATACAACTGTTTGATGGATGTTCTTCCCTTCAAATCCGTTTCAACTCCCCCACAAAAGTAATGAGCTGCGGGTACAACCGGAATTAAGTGTCGGGTGATATCAATACCATAGTTAAGGCAAGTTTCGTAAATATTCGGGAATGCGTGTTTCGTTTCATCGGCAGGTAAATGTGTGATATCCAGAAAAACCGATTTATCCCCTCTTTTCTTTAATTGATCATCAATTGCGCGGGCAACAATATCACGAGGAGCAAGCTCTTTGCGCACATCGTACTGCTCCATAAACGCTTCTCCGTTGGCATTTCGCAAAATGGCTCCATGTCCACGTAGCGCTTCTGAAATCAAAAAGGAATCGGCCTCGGGCACATTAAGTGCGGTGGGATGAAACTGCACAAACTCCATATTATTAATTTTGGCTTTCGCGCGGTAAGCCATTGCGATTCCATCGCCAGTTGCGATATCCGGATTAGTAGTTTTTGCGTAAACTGCTCCTGCACCACCTGTTGCTAAAATAGTACGCTTGGCCAACATTCGATGAACCTCTCCGGTAGCTTCTTCAAGTACATAAGCCCCGAAACAATGGATATTCTTGAGGTATTTCACCTTTTTCCCAAGATGATGCTCAGTAAGCAGCTCCATCGCAAAGTAATGTTCGAAAACGGTAATATTTGGATGATTTCTGACATTACGAACCATCACATTTTCCACCTCTAAACCTGTAGCGTCATCTACATGAACTACTCGATTTTCAGAATGCCCGCCTTCTCGTCCTAAATGAAGTTTACCGTTCTCTTTGGTAAACTCCACTCCACGGCTCATTAACTCATTTATTAATCGCGGCGCTTCTTTCACCATGGCTTCTACCGCATCTTTATTGCAAAGACCTGCCCCGGCTACCAGCGTATCATTGATGTGTTTTTCGTAGGAATCATTGTCCAGGTTCATTACTCCGGAGATTCCACCCTGAGCATAACTCGTATTCGCTTCGTTGATTTCCCGCTTCGTTACAATGGCAACTGTGCCAAATTCTGCCGCTTTTAGTGCAAATGAAAGACCGGCAAGACCGCTTCCGATAACGAGAAAATCAAAATTATGCATACACTTTTATTCTTGTTCTTCCGTGGAAATCATCAATAGATACGCTTTTATAAAGTCATCCAGATCACCATCCATTACCGCACTTACATTGGAGGTTTCGTGGTTTGTTCGGTGATCTTTCACGCGTTGATCATCGAACACGTAACTGCGAATTTGCGATCCCCATTCATTTTTGCCTTTTGAGCCTTCAAGTCGGGCTTTCTCGGCTTCCTGAATTTCCTTCTCATGCTCATAAATTCTAGACTTCAGCAACACCATCGCTTTTTCACGATTTTGAAGCTGAGAACGCTCTTGTTGACATTCAGCCACCACACGTTTTTCAGTACCATCAGAGAGAGTACCGGTCCAGATAAGTCGAACTCCGGTTTCTACCTTGTTTACATTCTGTCCGCCGGCCCCACTTGAGTGAAAGCGCTGTAATTCCACGTCACTTTCGTTAATGTCTACTTCGATGGTATCATCGATTAACGGAGACACAAACACTGAGCAAAAAGAAGTGTGGCGTCGAGCGTTACTATCGAAAGGAGAAACACGAACCAGACGATGCACACCGCTTTCAGCTTTTAAAAACCCGTAAGCATTGGTTCCCTGAACTTCTATGGTGGCACTTTTTATACCGGCTACATCTCCATCCTGATAATCAATCACTGAAACCTTAAAATCATTACGATCAGCCCAGCGAGTGTACATACGGTATAGCATCTGCCCCCAATCCTGACTTTCCGTACCACCAGCACCGGGATTAAAAGTAACCACTGCATCGCGATGATCATCCGATCCTTTCAGCATGTTGCGCAACTCAAGTGATTCTAATCCTTTCAGTAGTTTTTCATATTCTGCATCCAGTTCGTCTTCAACATCTTCGCCCATTTCCTGAAATTCCAGAAACACATTGATGCTCTCTCGAACTGCATCCAAATCGTCCCATGCTTTTACCAAACTTTTCTCATTGTCTAGCTCCTGCATTACTACTCGAGCGTTATCGGGGTCGTTCCAAAACTCAGGATTCTGAGTTCGCTCGGTTAATTCTATTACCCGAACTTTTCGTTTGTCGTAGTCAAAGATACCCCCTGAGCGCGTCCAAACGCTCGAAGTTTTCCTGTAGATGATCTTTATTTATAGCCATTTTTTGATTGAAAAATGAGAAGTGAAAAATGTAAAAAAATTAATTATTTAGAGGATCGGCCGAGTAGAATACCGATTACGATTCCTGCCGCTAAGGCAAATCCAACTCCTTTTTCCGGATTGGCTCGAACATATCGGCGAGCATTTCGATATTCGTGCCTTAGTTCACGTTCTATCCAGTCTCTTTCGTCTTTGAGCCGATCGATTACATCGTCGTATTTCATTTCAACTTTCTCTTGAATTACTTCAGTGGTGTCTGCGACTGCGCGACCTATTTTCTTTTGAACGTCGTCTATTTTTTTCGATTCTGCCATGATAATCCTTTTTTAGTTTGATCTGAAAATACAAATATGATCCGAAATAGTTTGTAAGTTTATTTCATCTTAGAAAGCTTCAAACACCTAGATTTTTGCGTTTTACCCCTTCCTATTTTTGGTTCCGGTTTATACACCAAAACTATCTCGTTTACAATATGTGCTGGGAAGATGTTTCCGTTGATCGGGAGCTGCTAGAAATCAATGATCATAGTAAAATTATGATGATTAGTTCTGCCGGTTGTAATACGCTTTCCTACTTGCTAGATAACCCGAAAATCATTCACAGCGTTGATATAAACCCAAAGCAAACGGCTCTGTTAGAATTAAAACTGTGTTTGCTTCAACACTGCGATTATCAACATTTCGCTGAGTTTTTCTGGGATGGGAGATGCGTGAATTACCAAAGTATTTATCAATCTGTAAGGGATTTTTTGTCACAATCTACTAGAGATTTTTGGGATTCACACATTCATTACTTTTCGCCTAACCGTCGTGGATTATATTTTGAAGGTGGTAGCGGTATGTTTGCCCGATTTCTGAACTCTATTATCAATCGGAAATCGTTAAGAGACATTATTATTCGAATAAGCTGTTCTAATGAAGTAATTGAGCGCAATGAACTTTTTAATATAATTGAATCAGAATTATGGTCCGGTTTTGAATCTAAAATGTGGCATAGAAACGCAGTATTAAGTCTTGCTGGAATTCCGGCAATACAACGAAATGCAGTAGGTGATATCAATCATTTTATGCGAAAAGTTCTACGGCAAATATTTGTAGATCAACAGGCTTCGAGCAATCCATATTGGGGTAGATATTTGCAATTGCCGTCTTTAAAGGGTCCCACATTGGATTATTTACGAGAAGAGAATTTCGACAAGCTTCGTAATCGCTCGCATAACATTGAGTTTACCACTTCTTCATTTTCTGACCATTTGAGTAATACTCAGGAGAAATTCACCCATTTTGTTTTGCTCGATCACATCGACTGGATGGTTGGACATTCAACTAAAGATTTAGAAAATGAGTGGGAGTTGATTTTTGATCGTGCAGAAACGGGTGCTAGAGTACTTTTCCGTACAGCTTTTGATGATTTAACATTTCTACCGGAGTTTGTTCTGGAGCGATGTAACATCGAGCAAGTGGACCCGAATTGGTTGAAAATAAACGACAGAGTTGGAACCTACACCGGAACCTATTTAGGAGTTATAGAATGATTCCGACAACACTTCAAGAATACTACAAACTACACGCACCAATTTATGATATTACTAGATGGGGTTTTCTATTCGGACGTAATCAAATCTATAATCACTTTCCTGAACTTCCATCAGGTTCACGAATTTTAGATTTAGGATGTGGCACGGGAAAAATAACTTCCATTTTACATACCTCCTACCCTGAATGTTCGATTTCGGCAATCGATCCATCCCCGGAGATGCTTCATCAGGCTAAACAAAAAAATCTACACGAAGTTCAATGGTTTAACGAGCATTATTCGATCGACTCTTTTCAAACCAACACATTTGACCTGATTACCGCATCGTATTGCCTGACTATGATGGAAGATTTAGAGCAAATTCTGGAGGCTATTACTCGACATTTAACGCCTGATGGAATACTCTTGGTTGTTGATTTTGACGAAACACCCTACAAATGGTTCGCCAACTGGATGGCAAAAAATCATGTTCATTTTAACTATTGGCTGTTTGAGAAACTTGAGCACCACTTTAATGTTCTTGAGAAAGATACACGAAAAGCTTTCGGTGGACTTTATAGCTATTCAACCATAAAAGCATGCTTAAGAAAATAATCGCTGGTGGACAAACAGGAGTCGATCAGGCCGCACTACAAGCGGCCATCGATCGACGATTGAAGCATGGTGGATGGTGCCCTCCCGGTAGAATTTGTGAAGACGGGATTATTCCTGAGAGATTCAATCTGACTGAGACTCCTGAAGAAAGAGATGTTTACGCACCAGAAATTTCTCGTTCACAACGCACCATTTGGAATGTGAGAGATGCAGATGGGTTGTTGGTATTCCAAGAAGTCACAAAGTTACATAGTGACAACAATCGGCAAGCTCATGATCTAGGCACAGAGTTAGCTTTAGAAACAGCGAAGAGATTTGGCAAACCCTATTTGGTAGTTAATCTCAATAAAAGAATTAGTGTGACTGAAGTTTCTGAGTGGATTTCCGCAAAGAATATCGAGGTTATGAATGTTGCCGGGCCGAGTGAAGGGAGTTCGCATGGGATTTATGGCCGAGTGTATAATCTGTTAAGTGAATATCTAATTGCTATTCTATGACTTTAGTTTTTTACAGAATCTTCGGCGTTTTCCTCTGCATTAGATAACACCTGCTCTTTATACTGCAGCTCATACAGTTTTTTGTAGATGCCGTTTTCTTGTTGGATGAGTTCTGCATGTGCACCCTTCTCTCTGATTTCTCCACGGTGCATTACTAAAATGGTATCGGCATGTTGAATAGTGGATAATCGATGGGCGATTACTATGGAAGTGCGACCTTTCATCATTTTGGCGCTGGCTTTGGTCACCAGACTTTCTGTTTCGGAATCCACACTGGAGGTGGCTTCGTCCAACACTAGAATTTTAGGATCAAATACCATGGCTCGAACGAAGCAGATCAATTGTTTTTGTCCCATCGACAAAGATTTCCCCTGTTCTTTGAGCACATAATCGTATTTACCGGGCAATTTTTCGATAAAGCGATGGGCTTCTACTTGATGGGCTGCTGCAATTACTTGCTCTCTGGAGATCCCTTCTTCTCCCAGCGTTATGTTATCGATAATTGAACCCGTAAACAGTGTATGATCCTGTAGCACTAAACTGAAATAATATCTTAGATCAGATAACGCCAGTTCTTTTATGTCAACACCATCAAGTTTAATAGATCCTTTTTGAATCTCATAAAAGCGAAGGAGTAGATTTATAATCGTTGTTTTTCCTGCTCCGGTAGCGCCAACAATGGCAATGTTCTCACCCGGCTTTGCCGTGAAAGAAACATCACGGAGCACCCAATCTTCTCCATCATTGTACTTAAACCAAACATTTTCGAATCGGATTTCTCCTTTCGGATGCTCAATTCGCTTTGGATGATCAACCTCTTTTATATCGGTGTCCGTATCCATCACATTAAAAATACGTTCAGAAGAAGCAAGTGCAGATTGTAGCGTGTTAAACTTTTCAGATAATCCGCGAATGGGCATAAAAAACTGCCGTGCGTATTGAATAAAAGCGAGTAAAACTCCAAAAGTTACTCCTCCCATCATAGCTCGTCCCCCACCGTACCAAACGATCAAAGCCATGGCAAAACTGGAAAATACTTCAACTAAGGGCCAGAAAATCGAAAAGTAAAAGATGGTTTCAACGTGAGCTTCTTTGTGTTGCTCATTTATCTTGTTGAATTTTTCTTGTTGTTTTTTCTCTCGATTAAACAACTGCACAATATCCATCCCATTAATGTGCTCCTGAACAAAAGAGTTCAAATTCGAAATCTGATCACGAACATTCAGAAAAGCCACGCGTACTTTTTCTTTAAACCAGAATGTGGCGTAAAATAGTATCGGGAGCACTGCAATGGTAACTAAACTAAGCTCCCAGTTCATGCTAAACATGAAATAAAGAATAAAGATGATCCTAAAAAGATCACCGATTATAGCAACCACTCCATCTGAAAGTAGCTCGCTGAGTGCTTCTACGTCACTTGTTGATCTGGTGATAAGTCGACCTATCGGATTCTTATCATAAAACTGTACATGCAATGATTGAATCTTCTTAAATATTGCATTACGCAACGAAAATAAAGTGCCTTGCCCAAACCAACGTGTCAGGTAGGTTGTACTCATCTGTAAAAGAAATTCACCGATAAGAGCGCCAAATAACAGTAATATGATATTGAAGAGTCCTTCAAAGTCATCTACAGCGATGTAATCATCAATGGCTACCTGTGTAAGTTTAGGCCGAATAGTACCTAAAAAGGATGCAGAAAGTGTGAGTACCACAGCTAATAACACAAAATAGCGGTACGGTTGCACAAAAAAGTAAAGCCGTTTGATCAGAGTTCTGTCAACGGCTTTAGATGAATCCTTTTTACTCATGTAAATGGTTTAGAAACGATCGAAATCGTCGTAAGAAGTACGTGGACTAATTGAACGTTTTGGCATTTCTTCTTTGCCTTGATCGTCATTGTTGCGGGTGTAATATTTATTACCTCCACCGCTGCTATATCTTCGATCTCCGCTGTTTCCGCGATCATTGCGGTCGCCTCGATTATAATCACTTCGTCCACCACTGTATCGATCTCCACGATTGTTATCATAGCCTCCACCGCGATTGTTATCGTAGCGGCCTCCTCCACCGCCTCGGCTGCGGTATCCTCCGCCACCACCGCGATCATCTCTTCCTCGTGGTTTTCTTGATCGGAAGTTTCTGTTTCCACCTCCACCACGGTTATCACGTCCATGAGAACGACCTCTACCGCCTCCACCGCCGCGGTGGTTACTTTGGTCTGGTTTCGTTAAATCTTTGAGTTCAACTTTTACTTCTACGATACCACGTTCGTGTGTAGGATCGGTAAAAATTGGACGTAATTCATTGGCAAGCCAAGTTGGGTAGAATCCATCACGCGCTTCTTTCAATAACACGTGCAAATTGGTATATCTTGCTGAGAAATGACCGAGTACCAATAATTTAGTTTGAGCTTCGGTAGCCACACGAGCTGCATCGGCTGCAGTAGAGTGTCCGGTTTCTCTTGCTTTATCTGCCAACTGATTACTGAAGGTTGCTTCGTGGTATAGAATATTGGTATTCATAGCAAGCTTCACAGAATTAGGGCAATATTCAGTATCAGAAATGTACGCAAAGCTATCGCCTGGACGCGGATGCCCTACAATTTCATAGCTTTCTACTGTAGTTCCGTCTTCCAATGTAATGGTGTTACCGGCTTTTAGCTCTTTAAACTGATCGTCTTCGGTAATTCCAAGTGCTTGTGCTTTTTCAGCATCTACTTTACCGGGCTTATCTTTTTCTTGAAATCGGAAGCCTAGACAAAATCTCTTGTGTTTTAATGGACGAGCTTCTACATAAAAGTCTTCGCCATCGATTACACGTTGTTCTTCAATATCCTCTTCAACCTCTACAAAGTTCACGTCGAAACTTAAAGTTACACCCGAAAAATTCAGGTTCCACTCTACGTATTCTTTTATTCCCTTAGGACCTACAATGTTCAGCTCACGATCTCGCCGTTGAAGCTGCAAAGTTGAGATGAGTCCCATTAAACCCGAATAGTGATCTACATCAAAATGTGAAATAAAGATGCTGTCGATTTTAGAGCGCTTTAATCCTGCCTGAAGCATTCTCATTTGTGCGTTTTCTCCACAATCGAATAGATAAACGCTTCCTTCTCTCCAGAGTGCTACAGCGGGTAAATGTCGTATTGCTGTTGGTGTGGCGGATGCAATGCCAAGTGGTACTACAATCATTTTTTTCTCCCATTACCGGTGGTGCGATGCGTTCAACATCGCTGCCTGTTGGTTTTTTATTTTTTAAGTTAGATTTGTGCTAGTTCTTGTTCAAGTATTTGTTTTTTATACATAGCCTTATAGTGACCGTCGTATTGTAAAAGCTCTTCGTGGGTACCTTGTTCTTTTATCTGCCCATCCTCGATGTAAAATATTTTGTCTGCGTCTTTTATTGTCGAAATTCTATGACTTATCGTGATGGTTGTTTTATCGCCCAGCTCATTCTTTAAGTTATGTAATATTGCGTCTTCTGTTTTTGTGTCCACTGCACTTAAAGAATCATCAAATATAAGCATTTCAGGACTTTTTATTAATGCTCTTGCGATAGCTGTTCGTTGTTTCTGTCCTCCGGATAAAGTAATACCCCGTTCGCCGAGCATAGTCTTAAATTTTTTCTCAAAATCCAAAATATTCTCTTTTACTTGGGCCATTTCTGCGGCTTTTTCTATTTGCTCTTCGGATGCGTCCTGCTTACCGAACGCTATATTCTCTCCAATCGTATCTGAGAACAAAAACGTTCCTTGAGGTACGAAGCCAATATCCATGCGTAAATTTTCGAGCGGATAATCTTTTACGTTTTTACCGTCAATCAAAACATCCCCTTCGGTAGTATCGAACAATCTAGGGATGAGTTGAACTAACGTGGTTTTACCTGAGCCTGTGCGGCCAACTATGGCGATATTTTGCCCGGCTTCAATGCGCATGTTTAAATTCTTAATTACATACTCATCCGAATCAGGATATTTAAACCATACATTTTTAAACTCAATTTCACCTTTGATTGGTAAGTAGTCATCACTGTTTTCTGATTCAATCTCCAGTGGATAGTCTAATATCTCCTTAATTCTATACCATGAAGCCAATGATTTTTGAAACCGATTAGTAGTATACCCAAGAGCTGCCACCGGCCATATCAGATAAGCTACATAGATTAGAAACTCTGCAATATTACCAACAGTAAGCGTTCCTTCGATGATCATATTTCCGCCTTGCCAGATAACTATAATCAAGGAAATCCCAATCAGAAAATTTAGTCCGGGATGAAATAAAGACTCAATCATGTCTAAGCGAAGTTTCTTTTTTCGATAATCTTCGCTGAGCACTTCAAACTTATCTTGCTCGCTTTGCAGGCGATTGTAAGCTTTGATCAATCGAATGCTGGAAAAACTTTCTTTGGCTTGTCCCGATAACTTCGAGTATTGCTCTTGAATAATAATGCTATGCTTGTGAATATATCCCGTGATCCAATAAGCGAATAATGAAAGCAGCGGTAGCGGTAGCAAAGCCCATAGCATCAACTCCGCATTCACTAAATACATCATTGTGATTACAAAACCGGCTCGGGTAATGGTATTAATACTGTACATGATTACCGGCCCATAGTATTCGCGCACTTTGTTGATGTCTTCGGTAGCACGCACATAAATTTCACCATGGGAGAATTTTGCATAAAAACTCTGTGGTAATGCCATCAGTTTTTGAATCATATCATTTCTGATGTCATACTCAACTTTGCGCGAACTTACGATAAGTGTTTGGCGAGTGAGGAAAAGGAAAAAACCATAGAGTATTACCGTTCCTAACAGATAAAGCGAATTTAGAGCTAGTATTTGCCCAACTTCACTCACAAAAAGAGTATCAAATAAATTATCCGGTACTTGAAAATCCCCTTCCGAGAGTACTTCTACTTCATCAATAGTTTGGCGGATGAGAACAGGAATCCAAACCAGAAAGAAATTGGCCGCAGTTAAAAAAAGTCCACCTAATACAACACTTACTGTATACTTTTTGAGGTACTTATTTAATTGTTTAATTGCTTCCAAGGATACTTTTGCGTGTTAAACTGAAAAAACTTCTACGATAGGTTGAACCGCTTTTTTATCGAGTAGAGCCGGCCAATATGCAACGATTTCACTTGCCTTTGGTCTACCACCTGCAAATCCTGTAACTCCGCTTGGACCTGTTAATATTAGTGGTGCAATCTCCATCCCAAATCGATTTATGTGCTCTTTATTTTTACCACAAATAGAAACTCTCATCTGGATTTCGTCTAAGTCATCGGTGGTTGATTGTTCTACCGGTTTTTCGGTTGTTCCATTGTAACCAACATATTCCGAATGGAATTCATCGATATCTAAATTTAATGCCTCTGCCCTTTTTTGCAGAATTTCAGCACCTTTTTGTGCTTTTTTCAAAGCATCCGGCCAGCAGTAAACGAGTGTTGCAGATAGTTTAAATCCATCCGTATAACTGGCTGATATTTTGTAAGTCGGAGTGTCTGGTTTGCCTTTAATTCCTGTTACTTTAACGCGGTTTTCTCCAGCGTCTTCGAGATGTACTGTCGTGAAATCAGCAATTACATCGGGAGTAATATATTCGGCAGGATTCCCGATTTCATACATCAATTGTTCTTTCACCGTCATTTGATTCACCAATCCACCTGTGCCCTCGTGTTTAGTAACAAAAAAGGCACCATCAGCTTTAGCTTCAATAATTGGAAATCCAATATTTGTGAAGTCTTCTACTTTCTCCCAATCAGTGAAATTACCACCTGAAACTTGCGCTCCACATTCAATTATATGCCCTGCAATGGTACCAATAGCCATTTTATCATAATCGGAATATTCCCAACCGAATTCGTAAATCATAGGAGCTAATGTTAATCCTGTATCGGTAACTCTACCGGTAATTATCACATCGGCGCCTTGCTCCAGAGCTTCAACTACGGCTTTACAACCAAAATAAACATTCGCACTTAATAGATTTTCTTTAACGGTAGAAATGGGTTCTCCCGACTCCATATTATTAAGTGTATGGCCGTCGTTTATTAATTGATCAATATTTGGCAGAATATTATCACCTGCAACCACGGCTACCTTAAGGTTCTTGACACCTTTTGCTTTAGCAATTTTAAGAATTTCATCTTTGCAAGCATGAGGATTTACCCCTCCTGCATTGCTGATAACTTTAATTCCATCATTTTCAATTTCTGGTAGTATTTGTTCGATCACATGAACAAAATCGCGCGCATAACCCCATTCAGGATTCCGTAATTTTTGTTTTTGCATGATCGACATGGTTACCTCGGCGAGGTAATCCATCACCAGATAATCAATTGGCCCTTGTTTTACTTGGTTAACGGGCGCGTTAGGTAAATCACCCCAAAATCCTTGACCGGATGCAATACGAATAGAATCTTTCAACTGTTTATTTTTTTTAAAATGAATATCGGAAGATGAGTGATAGGAGTAAAATAAAAAACCCTGCCTGAAGACAGGCAGGGTTTTTGTAAAAAGCTTGAAAATGAATCTTACTTGATAAGCATCATTTTCTTGGTTTGAGAGAATGATCCTGCTTTGATCTGATACACGTACATACCAGAAGAAAGAGCGGAAGCATCGAAGGTTACAGTGTGGTAACCAGCTGATTTCTCTGCATTCACTAACTGAGCTACTCTCTGGCCAAGCATATCGTACACAACGATAGATACTTTTGAAGCCTCTGGTAAGCTGTAGTTAATGTTCGTAGATGGGTTAAACGGATTCGGATAGTTTTGCGCAATGGCAAACTCGGTTGGAACCGCACCATTTACTTCGTTGGAAACCGACATAATGTTTACGTTTCCTTCGAAAGTATCTGTTAAACCACCATTATCGGTAACTTTCAACGTAACGGTGAAGTCACCTGTGGTACCGTAATCGTACGTTGGGTTTTGATCAGTGCTGGTAGTTCCGTCACCGAAATTCCATTCCCAAGCAACAATTCCGCCAGCCTGCATGTCAATAGCATCGCTAGACATATCAGCGAAAGTGACTGTTGATCCATCGATATTCGCAGAAAACTCAGCTACAGGAGCATCATTTACTGGAGTAATTACGATAGAAACCATCATAGAATCCATAGGTTCACCCTCGTGACCAACATAGAACATTGCCTCGGTTTGACCGAAGAAGTTATCTGCAGCCGAGAAAGTAACCGTATGGTTGTCGCTATCATGGTTGATCATTACAGATTCATGCATTGGGTTTGCCCAAACGAACAGATCTGCATCTTGTCCACCAACACCTGCGGCCATTCGTACTGTACTTAAAGTAAGATCTTCATCTTCTAAGAATACGTATTGCTGATCGCTACCGGTTGGGAAGTGCGGGTTATTAGCTACAGAAATGTATACTGTTGCTGTATCTGTAAGCTGACCATCGGTAATGATGTATCTGAAGAAGTCGACACCATCGAAGTTATGAGGTGCAACGTAAACAGGACCGTCTAAGGAGTATTTTATAGCTCCGTAGTATGGTTCTTCTACATCATATAAATAAACAGGTCCATCAACATCGTAATCGTTTGAAAGGATAAATCCAATCATATCGAATTCAAGATCAATGATTGTTCCAGAAAGTACAGCTGTGAAATCATCTTCAGCAACCGGTTTCATATTTGGAATCATGAAGTAAGCTACTTGCTCTGCAAATCGGCCTACAAACAGATCCTCGTTGTAGTAATCTATAAAGGTTACCGATGCATAATTACCAGGGAATAACCAAGGTGTATTTACGGTAACATCTAAGGTTTGTGTGCCAGCAGAATCGATAAATCCTTCAGCTGGTTCTACATACGACAGCTTTTCTGCAGTATAGATATCAATGTCATCGAAGCTTGCCCAAGTTGATTGTACCGAAGCATCGGTTTCAACTAAGAATGCTACGAATACATTTTCCTGACCTGCAAAACCAGAAAGATCGAATCCAGTACGGTAGAATCCACCGTTATTTATGAGAGCATCTTCACTACTACCAAGGTAGTATAGCTCAATGCCTGCGTCGGTTTCAACACCAACCCATACTGAAGCGAAATCCCATCCTGCTTCCATCAATACACTGTAAGTCATTTCCATGATTACATTCTCGCTAAATGGAACATCTGATAAATCGAATGTTGGAGAGAAAGCTAGAGTATACGTGTCGTTTAAGATGTAATATCCGTTCTGGCTTAGGCCTCCAACATCGAGCATATGGAATGGATTGTCTACGGTACCGAAGTTTTCAACTTCAAATACGTTACCAAGGCCAAAGCTACCGTCAAATACACTCCAATCTTCAGAAAGCATTCCACTTTCGAAATCTTCGAAGTAGATATCTAGGCTTTCAAGCGAAGGAGTCATTCTTGGGCGTTCTACCGTTCGCACCTCAGCACGAGCATTTGAACGTTTTTCGGCATTGCTTAGAATTACATTTCTTTGCTTAACTAGATCGATGCCACTGCCTTCACCCTTATCAGAGTTTTCGAAGCGCGTAGTGGCACTTTCTCTTGCGGCAAGCATATTGTCGTTAAGGAAATCGTCTGGTTGTTCCCAGAATACCATTGTGTTTGCAAAGTAATCAACACCTACAGTTCCAACGTTATTTAGATCGAAACTGTAACTAGTTGGTTCCTCGGTAGAAACTTCACCCAACCATAGCTCCATTGGGTCGACTTCTAGCGCAACATTTCTGGCTGAGAATTCAGTGATTAATCCAGATGCGTCGCCTCCATTTCCGTAGTAAGAAATGAATCCGTTCGCGAATACATCGGTGAACATCACAAAATCACCCGGAGGTAATAACTCGGTGCGAATGGTTAAATCGACATTTTCGCTCTCACCAGGTGCGATAACTCCGCCATTTACAGAAGTAAAGAATGGATAGTCATCTACAACAACACCAACGTTATCGAAGAGTACACCAAACCCACCGGAGAAGCTGATATCAGATACAGCAATAAACCAGAATTCAACATTTTCGAAACCTGCAAATTGCGAAATATCAACAAATACAGTGTAATAACCGTTGTAGTTTACGATTTCACCTGTGTTAGTTCCGCCGATGTAGGCGTATGGCTGTCCATCTACTACAATGTTTAAGAAGAATTCATCCCAGAAATCTTCTAAAGCAATATCCACATCGAAGTGAAGGTAAGCAGGACCTCTTCCGGCCTCGAAGCCAGAGAAATCGAACATTGGAGTTGCAGCTACTGTAGCAGAATTATTAGCGTATCCTTCGATGAAGTCACCGAATAAGAATACGTTATTTGATCCATCGCCACTGATATCAACAAGCTCCCAATTGTCGCCTTCACCTTCGCTGAAGTCAAGAATTTCCCAATCGGCAGCAACTGCGCTGTCGCTATTCAAATCATCGAACCACAGGTACTCTGGACCGGCAAGATCGAAAGCCTGAGGGTCTCTAGGTTCAGCTTTGATAACAGGACGTTCTCTGTCGCCTCTTTCAAGCATTACCTTGGTTGTGATATCGTTGATTAATTCCATTTCGTTGTTGTCGCCAACTTTATTTGCAGGTGCCGTACCTGGTTGGAATTCAACTTTTGAATCAACAAACATTGATTGCTCTAAATCATAAAAGAACAATGCGTGCTGCAGATTGTAGAACATATCAGCATTACCAAGGTTAGAAACCGTAAATGTTGTTTCTAATTCTTCGCCATAAGGCACTGAGCCGAAGCTGTAGTAACCAGGTGATACATCTACGAATGCAAATCCTTGCTCATGACCAATCATTGCTAAATTAACCGTACCATTTGAAGTAGTTACTTCAAGTGTAGCAGTTAAATCACCAGTCATGTCTCCGTTATCGAATCCAACAAGAATACCAAATGCTTCGCCTGCAGCAAGTGTAGGCAACTCGTCTGTGATCAGGTAGAAAGCATCGGCGTTATCACCGGTAATTTCCATAGACTGAACAGTAATTTCAGAATCAGAAGTGTTTACGATACCGGTAGTTTCCATTGCATCACCATCAACAAAAGTTCGATGGAATTGATTGGTATTTCCACTGGCAATTGGTGTAGAAGCACCTACAGATGTTGGATCTAATGCACCCATTGCGTTTACACGTCCACCAGCACCAGTGTAGCCATCTAATGAACCAATAGCTTCATTACCTGCCAGTAATCGAGTCATCAAATCGAATCCATCTTCATCCGGATACATGGCTTTTGCAAGAGCAATAATACCTGAAACGTGCGGAGAAGCCATCGAAGTTCCACTTAAATAACCGTATGCAACACCAGTTGTACTTGGGGGAAGTGTTGATACAATTTGTGAACCTGGAGCCGAAACATCTACTGTGAAAACACCGAAATCTGAGAAACCGGATAAGTTATCTGCATCGTCAGAGCTGGCCACAGTTATGATATTTGGTGATTGAATGTTATTTGGATATGAATAGAATGGTAACTCATCTCTATTAGATGAACTGTTACCTGCACTTACTACCCATAAGGCGGCATGTTCAGCGTGATCAAGCGCATAGCTGGTCATTACGCTTACGAACTGCTGATCAGATTCGAGGTCTAAGAATCCGCCACCACCCCAAGATTGGTTGATACCTGTGATATCTACACCGGAATCTAATAAACTAGAGATGTATTGGTAACCTGCCATAATTGCGATCGCATCGGTTCCCCCGAATTCGTCAAAGATCATCACGTTGATGATGCTTACGTCCTGTGCAACACCGGAAATACCCATACCGTTATTACCCTGTGCGCCAAGGATACCCGCTACGTGTGTACCATGGAAGCTACCAGGGTTGATGAAAGAGTTATCGTTGTAGATAGAACTCCATCCCCAGAAATCGTCAGGATAACCGTTTCCATCATCATCGATGCCATTCCATTCATCTTCAGAAATCATACCGTCGCCATTCAAATCTTCGCCCGGGTTTACCCATCGGTTGTCAAATAGATCGGGGTGAGAGAAATCAACACCATCATCATATACAACCATAATAACGTCGTCGCTACCGGTAGTCATTTCCCAAGCTCCAAATGCATCAACATCTGCGCTTTCGATAGAATATCCTGGGTTGAATGAACCATCATTATTTAATCCGTACTGTAAGGTTAACAGAGGATCATTCGTTGGTAAGCCATTATCATAAAAGTACAAGTTATCGATTGCAAGAATTGATTCACCAACTGGTTGAGCACTAAATATAATTTGAGCTATGTTAGAGGTATTTTGGAGCCCTTCAAAAGCAGCAAGTGAAATATCTGCAAATAACCATGTGCTTTTTGGATATCCTGTAAACTCAATTTCATGCTCAGAATCATCTCCACCACCAAATGCTCCATCAGGACCAAAATCCACTAATTTAATGCGCATTACGTCGGTATTTGGCGTCCAAACGTTAAAATGTATATTCGTCATTTCTGAAATGTCAAGTTGATTGGCAACTGTTTCAATTCCAACAAAATCTAGGTCAGAGTAGCTTAAGAAAGCATCACCATCAACAGTATCAATTTCAAAAGTAGCCGATGACCAATCAGTTCTATATGTATCTACAGTAACATCGGTGTAGTAGTCACTAAATATAGACATTACCATTGTTGAGTCTACATCTGGAGTAGGTGCTGCGGTTACGGGGGTATTCACCTGGCGTAAAGAAACATTATCTAAAAAGATGGATGAATTTGAAGTACCTCCTTCGAATGCAACTTTCATACCTTCTGAGTACCAAACATCACTCATATAGAACTGAAGCGTATATGTAGAATCACCTGGGGTGAGAGTAACTACTTCACTCAAATGGGATAAGAAATCGCCCGAATTTTGCCCAACAAAAACATTTAAATCTTTGGATGCAGAGTCGGTTGAAGCAATAAATGTCAATTCATATACCCCTCCAATATTCAAGGCATCTAGTTGGTCTATAGTTAGCTCTTGGAATAATTGTATATACCAAATCTCATCATTCGGGCCAGTAATGTTTGTTACACGAGCCACACTATCCATATTGCTGAAATCAGCGAATACGCCTACAAAATCAGCATTGTAAGTAGTCCAGTCTTGCAAACCAGCAATTGAGAAGTCCCCGTTTGAAATAACTTCATCACCATAGAGGGCTGTTAACGAAGGAAAAAGATTCTCTCCTACAGCATTAATTTTAATCTGATTTGAAAAATCTATCGGTGAAGATTCCATTTCATCGCGGTAGAACACATAGTTTGGGAAAGCACGTACACCGGGGATACGATTTAAGCGAGTTATCGCTGATTGCATATCGCCGGAGATTAACCATTCCTCAACATTCTGAGCTTTTATGCTTCTGCCAATATTGGCATTAAGCTCGGTGCGCAATGTTGCTGCCATTTGTTTGGGAGAAAATGCTTTCCCCTTCACTGTGATAGCTTCATCGCTGTATTTAACAACAATACTATTTTCCTTTACAGTATTATTATTAAAAGTTGTTGTTTTGATCTGAGCCTGTATACTGGCACTGTACCCTAGTACAACTGCAAGCAACAAAAGCAGACCCCTTATTGATCTATTAATCATAGAACCCTCTGGTATGATTTGTTATTGTTTTACTATTGAGATGGCACTCTATTTCCCCCGAAATAAAGTGCAATTTTACAGGCGGGTAATTACGCAAAATAAAATCTGAATTGCACCTAGTTTTTTTACAAACTGATACATGCAAATCGTTACCAAAAAGGGTTTTGAATGCCCTAAGTGACTCTATTTAAATAAATCACGCGGATTGCATGGGTAAAAAAGCGCTTTCTTAAAATTTCTTAATAAAACTCGATTATTTTAAAATCGTTTTTTGATATTGATTGCTTTGTGAAAATGCAGCCCAATATCTTGGGTGGCCATTGAAAGCGTTTTCGAATAGTTGATGGGCTTTATGTCGGGTAATTGAAACTTCAGCTATTGCACGAAAATTATTATTTGGCGATAGCGTGTATTGATTGGTAGTTTCTGAGAATGACTTTAACGAAGAAGTTGCATTTCGTAATAATAAAATGAAATCAACATTGCTTGCTGCCGTTACATTTTCACTTTCTAATTGCACCCTAATATCTTCTGCAAGTTTGCTTAATTGAAAGCCAAGTTGATTTTCTGCTTCAAGTTCAGCGCGCTCTATGGCATCGGTAGAATCAACACCTATCGCCACGCCAAAACCTGAAAATGACAATGAATCTGATGAGAATCCTGTACTATTATACCATCCCGGAAAAATACTCTCTCCACCGGTAGATTCTGTTGCAAGTTTTTGGGTACTGCCTGTACAAGAAATAAAAAATGCTAAAAGTGCGAAGGTAAAAGATCGTGATAACAGTGATTTCATCTAATTTTTCTGAAGCTCAATATAGCCGATTGCGTTTTCGTCGTTTACAACTTTCAATATAATTGAATTATTGGACGAAAGCTTTGCTGCAATAAGTTCTTCTAAAGTTTGTAGATCTTCAACCCTTTCTTCATTTACTGCTAAAATAGTTTGTGATTCTCTTAAACCTCGATTCCAAGCCTCTGAATATTTGTACACATGCGAAATAATGAGGTCAAATGATTGATTATCTTCTGGTTTGGCTAATGCCATTACTCTGAAACCTAAATCAAATTCGTGGAAATCTACCCCTGTATTATTTTCTTCCGGTTCAGAATCTTCAAGAATCGGTTCTTCTTCAAAAGCTAATTCTTCGACTGGGGCGGGTTCTAATTTCTTTAACTGCACATCAAGATTAAAAATATCACCTCTTCTCCAAATGGTAAGGTCTACGAATTCGCCTGGACGCATAACCGCAACTTTTTCCTGAAGCTCATTTGATTCGTTAACCGATTGGCCGTTAACTGACAGGATAACATCCCCAGATTTTAAACCAGCACTGTAAGCAGCTCCATCCTGAGGAGTTCCGATAATTTCTACGCCTTTAACTTCACCAAGTCCAATATCCTGTGCGCGATCGAAATCAACAGCTGCAATTGTAACACCTAATAATCCGCGTTGTACTTCGCCAAATTCAATAATATCGGTGGCAACTTTCAAAGCGAGGTTACTTGGAACAGCAAAGCCATATCCTTGATAGGTTCCGCTTTGTGAAGCAATTGCAGTATTAATGCCTATCAGCTCGCCGGCAGTGTTAACTAACGCTCCCCCACTATTTCCTTTATTAATAGCGGCATCTGTTTGTATAAAGCTTTCGATACGCATTCTATCGTTAATAATTTGTACATCACGTCCAAGCGCACTTACAATACCTGCAGTAACTGTAGATCTTAATCTGAATGGATTTCCAATTGCGAGAACCCATTCTCCAACATCAACGGTATCTGAGTTCCCAATGATAACTGCTGGTAAGTTTTCTGCATTTATTTTGATGACGGCCAAATCGGTACTGGGATCTTGTCCAACTAAACGAGCAGGATATTCTCGTTTATCGTTTAACACAACTTTTAATCCATTTCGAACAGCACCTTCAATTACGTGATAGTTCGTTAAAATATAGCCATCGGTAGTAATGAGCACTCCCGATCCAACAGTGCGTGCCCGTTGTGGCATTAAGCGATCCCAAATTTCGTCGCTAAAACTATGCATTTCATCATCCGGCACATTCACGGGAATGATTGTTTCGATATAAACCACAGTAGGTGTTACCTCTTCGGCAATCGTTTTAAATATGAAGCGCGCATCATAGTTAGCTAAGTCGTCATCTTCTATATAAGGCGATTCACTGCGGGTTACTTCTGTTACATTTACTTCACTTAGAGGGGCAAGCTCAGGATTGATGCTATAAAGCGCAATGATGGTGCCAATTGAAATGCCTACCAATAAAAGCAGGAGTGCTGTTAAATAAAGTTCTCTTTTTTTCATTAAATATCCTTTAGCATCTGTTCAAAAATCGCATCCGACTTCCGATCCTTGTATCCGTCGATATGATACTTATAATAAACATCTAAATGATGTATTAATTGCTTTAGTTCCAAGCCAGACAATCCAATTTGTAATACTTTTATGCTCTTTGAACTAATTGCCTGATGAAGAAACCGACTTTGTTTCACGGTTAAGGTATAAGAAAGTTCCGTTTGGTATTCGTTCGATATCAACCCATGCGAAATATCAAAAAACATGTGTTCAAATGTATCGGCTTGTTCGAAGCTTAGATTAAACCCAAGAAGTTCTGCACATCGAATTTGAACGTAAGCAAAAATGGAAGGGTGTATAAATTCTGAATTGCTCAACCATTTTACAAAAACAGACAGAAAACTGAATAAAGGTTCATTTTCCTCATTTTCGTGAACCAATTGCCCTGTTAACTCAAGTACACTGTATAGGATTGCAGCTTTTTCAAAATCTTTTCTAAAGGCCATACTGCCAGATTGAATAGATGCTTCCGTTAAACTTTGTACTGCTCGGGAAGGTTTATAGTAGTACACTACATCTAATATATTCCCGATATCGATAACGCCCGCTAATTTACTTTTAGGGCGTTTAACTCCGCGTGCAATTAATGCAATTTTACCGTGCTTTTGTGATAATACAGTCAGGATTTTGCTGGATTCCTGATAATCTACACTTTTCAGAATGATGGCTTGGGTGTGCGTAATCATACCCTAACTTAGTGTAGCTACGGTTTAAAATAAATGGTAGAATTAGTTTGATTCGCTAAGAACCAGGCCTAAGGTTTCTGCCAGAGCATCCGGTTCGATTGGTTTCCCCAACATCCTTCGCGCACCTAGTTTTGTAGCCCTATCGATATATTCTTGCGAGGTATTAGATGACAAGTAAACAAAAGGAATATTTAATCTTCCAAAGTTTTCTTTAACATACACATGAAGCTCGAAACCATCCATACAAGGCATGGTTATATCTGAAAGAATCAGAGACGGTTGCACATATTGTAACATGTCTACTGCTTTTCGGCCATGTTCAAACATCATCACCAAAAAGCCTCTCTTTTCCAATACTTTGCCCAATAACAAGCGATAGGCTTGATTATCCTCTACGATAAAAACCAACGGTTTGTCCGGCTTGATTGCTTTTGTCATTCTATAGTTAGTTATCTATTAATACTTTATAGCTTACAGCGCCGGTTTCACCTGGTTGCAATACCCCTGTAAACGTCCATTTTATTGTTCCTCTGATTCCAACCGATGGTGCCAAAATATTACAGTTGGTAAATCCTGTTGGTAACGCACCACAAGAGCTCGAGAAATAGGTGGTATAAGCAGGCACTTCATCCACAACCTCTACTTGAGAGATGGGCTCATCCCCTAAATTCTCGTAATTAATGGTATACGTTAATGTATCTCCAGGCATAGCTTGAGCTTTGTCAACGGCTTTAATGATTACCAATCCCCCGTCGGTTGTGCTTACTGTCACAATATCTGTGCGGGTGAGTACCTGTTGTATATTTGTGGCGCTATTCGCATAAACCATGGTTGCAGTTACTGTGGTTGTACTTGTAGCACCATCGTTCACGCCATTTGGTACATTTACCCTAACTACAAGACATATTGCTTGCCCAGCTGTTACAGAAATATTATCACTACTTGATAAAATTGGCTCACCCTGATCCGGATCACCATCACAATTTAAGTCGCGAGTTAGAACTACCGGGAAGTTAATATTCGGATTATTTACCGAGCTCGTTGTAAATGTTACGGTTCCTGCAGTTTGAGCGGTAAACAAATGGGTAAATGTTGCTACTGCTCCGGGTTGGGTCGACTTAGAGCCATCAGTAAGTAATGTTGAAACCTGAACATTGGCAAAATCTACACCAGTATATTCTGTTCCAACGGTATTGATAAATATAGTTTGATCGTTTCCAATAGTATATGTTCCGCCTGTGGTGCCAACACTTCCGCCGGTGGTTATAAACTCGGCTCCATCGGTTTCTTTAATTTTGACGGTACCTCCATCTCCCACTACCGATTTTGGAACATATAACGAATAGGTACCATTTGCGGCAGAAGTAGTTTGTTCAATCAATACATCGTTTGCATCTAAAGCGCGTACTATTCTGGTTGATAATCCACCTTCACCACCGTTTTTGATCCCATCGTTCGCAGTACCGCTTGAGATTCCATTATCATTAAATACTGTTCCTGTAATTTTGGAACCTTCGAAATCACCAAAATCCTGAATAGCCGGTAAGTTATTTACTGTTACGGTTCTAAGGTTCGGTGTAGTTGAGATAAAATCATCGGGATCGTTTGCCGCGGGAGTACAGATATCAGGAGTAGGAACACTTTGGCCGAATGCCTCAATCAAATCGTATGTACCATTTAACACATTAGTGAATTCATAGAATCCATTTGAGTTTGTTAGCACACTCTTACAGTTGTTCTGTTGAGTGTTGTAAAGTACAACAGTCACATTTTCTAAGCCCGATTCGCCGCCATCTTTTATCATGTTGTGATTAGCATCGTTATATACAAAACCACTTACGGTAACACCGGTTGGAATAACTCTCGAATTGGCACTGAACTCGGAGGTGTTGTTCACAGAACTAATTGCAATCGCCGTTACTCTATCATTAAAGGCTAAACTTACATTGCCCGGCACAGGAATGTCTGTGTTAAATGAACCATTAGCACTGGTTGTAATTACCCCAATCAAATCCCGACCTTCGCCATGCGGACGTGATAAACTTCCTCCAACTTCAATTAAGGCATTGCTGTCGCCGTCGTCATCAGCTTTATAGATTTGTATGGTATACGTACCGCTCAGTTTTGTACTTGTGGTTCCGACATACCCTTCTACATGCAGAATACCGTTTTCCAGTGTAGTAAGAGTAAACACCGGATAATCCAATCCACTATTTGGTGTATTTGTTGCAGAAACTAACACACCATCGTTGGGGTTAACGCCATCCGCTTGTCCGGTTCCGGCAATTACTAAATCGATGGCAATTCCGTAGTTATCGTAAAATTTATTTCTTCCGATTCGAACACCACTTTGGGTTACTCCATTTGGTGTAGCTAGTTTTACACCGGCTCCCAATTTGGTACCTGAAGCTGAGTAATTCGTACCGTTTTGATAAATCTCATTTCTTTCGATAACCGATGCCGTAACGCCATTTAAAACACTTATACCACTTACTGCATTATTATATATACTATTATTTCTGATGGTATTATTTGATGAGGTTCCAGATTCGCTACCAATTTCTATACCATTGCCACCATTAATGGCTGAACTTGATCCATTTCCAACTTCATGAATTCGGTTTTGTTGGATGGTCCATGTTCCAATTCCTTCGATTCCATTGGTATTGGTTCCGGCTAAACCAACTTGAAATAACTCATTTTTGAAAACATTCAACACAGAAGCTTGATTGGTTGATTTAATACCACTTCCATTTAAATAGGCGATATAGTTTTCCTGGATTAACGGATTAACGGCAGACGCTCCATTAAACTCGATTCCGGTTTCTAATCGCAAACCGGCCGCCGGTGCTGTTCCATCTGCTCGGGCACCAATAATGTTCTTTTCTAGTAGTCCATTATTACCCGCTTGCACACGAATTCCGGTACTATTGTTGTAAAGTGCGACATTCCTGATGGTGTAAGCGCCCGTAGCATTTACTAACAATGCATTTGCTCCCACATCAGCGAGATTCACTTCGAATTCTTTTCGCGTTGTAGTATTTCCGGCAAGATTGTCTACCCCAACTGAACCTCCTGTTCCAATGCTACCTGGATTATCATCTCGAATGGTTTTTGGAGCTGTATTTAGATACGCTGTACCGGCAATGGTTGTTAGCGGATCCACGATTGCCGGAAGTTCTGCAGTGAGCGTAGTTGTCCACCAATTTCCACCACTTCCTGCAGAATTTGTTGGTACAGATGGTACAAATCGCATAGTATTTGCGCCGGTTATTTGATTGGCATTGGTGATAAACTGTCGCAACGAACCTTGAATGCTACGATTTGAACTACCGTCGTCATCGCCATCGTCTGTATTTGTAACCACATTAAAACTAAAACCAAAATCGATATCGGACACACCTGCTCCACTAATGGTTACTTTAGCCAAATGCTCAGCATTAGGTAAATCAGAAGGTACCGGCGTTGCAGAAATATTATCTGATTGGTTACCTCTTCGTCCACCAAAACATTGTCCGGCTGCTGTTTTTACAACCACGTTACCAGCGCCATCCTCACAATATCCACCAATCGGACCGTAGGTTTGCTCACCCCACGAACTTCCATCCGTTAACTCACCGGTTTTGGAATCTACAACTACCCAATAATCAGCATCATCACCAATTTTGAATGTGTACTCTCCCAAGTTATTGGTTGTAGTAGCTCCAACTAAAGTGTCATCATTTCCATCCGGGGTACCATCACCGCCATCTTTAAATAAATAAACTTCAACATTTTCAAGAGCTTGCTGATCGCCGGCGGCGTCATTAAACGTAAGGTCTTCGCTGAATCCGTTTCCGGTAATATCCTGAAAAACAACTCCCTCCAACTCAACTCCAACTTTTATAACAACCGCAGAAGTATCGTTATTTATGTTTGGATCCACCTGGTTCAAACCTTGTACAAACGCCTTATTGATGAGCGAATCAGTCTGAATGTTTGAATTAACCGTAGCTTCGATTTGAAGCGTGGCAGACGTACCATTATTCAGGGTTCCAACTGTCCAAATATTGGTTAATTGATTGTAATTACCTACGCTCGGGGTAGATTGCACGAGAGTTAATCCCGTTGGAAGTGTCTCATTGATATCAACTTCTGTAGCTCTTTCTGGTCCATTATTTGTAACAGAAATTGTAAAGTTGATGGTTTCTCCTTCCAGTGGATTTGATTCATCCACTGTTTTTACAACCTGAATATCTGCGTCTCTGGTTGTGGTAACGGGGTTGGTAAAATCCTGATTTCTACATGGGGTAAAGTCGATGTCTACCAATCGGTCATCAACCGTAGTTCCGGTAGTTGTGGTACCTGTTCTAATCCTGAAGACAGAGGTATATTTATAGAAAAGGTAAGCCATATGATTTATATCAAACGAACCATTACCATCTGTAGTGGTTGAAGACTCAAACAATTGAAAGTTACCTGCGGTTGTTTCTTGCAAGTTATTCCCAGCTTGAACAATATTGCCTTGATTCTGAGAAAACCCGAGGTAATCCTGTACAGTACCATCACCGTATGCAAAACCGTCAATATCTAACCCGGTTAAGGCAAAATCTTTTTTTATCGGATTAGTAGTACCTGTAGCTACAAAAGTGATCTCCCAATCAATAAAACCGCCACCTTGTAATGCTGTGAAGAGCGGACTAAAGTTTGCATTCGAGTTCGCAATACCATTGTCATCAATGTTATCAAGCGTTGCATTGTTTATAGAGATAATTTTCACCAATGCATCAACGCCGGAAGCTACATTTGAGAATCTATATATCGCATTAACTTGGTTTGGAACCCCCTGCTCTAACGTTTGAGTGAAGAAGTTGAAGGTAGGTGGATCGGTACAGGAGGTTACCTGTGGATCATTTACCACCATATTTACGAAGGCCGAGTTGTTGTTCACATTGCCATCTGTTCCTGTGAAATCGGTTATGGTGGCAGTATTCGTGAAACTGTTTCCGGCTGTATTATTATCAACAGAGGCAACAATGGTAAGTGTGGCATTTTGAGCACCTGCAAGAGTACCCACATCCCAAATTCCTGTTCCATTATTGAACGTACCTTGACTGGCTGTGGCACTTACAAAGGTTAAATCACCCGGCAGCTGATCTGTTACTTCAACATCCCCTACCGAGTTACCTTGAAGATTCGAAACCTGAATGGTAAACGTAACATTATCACCTTCGTTTGGTGTGTTGTCATTTACAGCTTTAGTAATACCAAGATCTACAATATTGGTGGATGTTGGATTTGTAAATCCATTTATAATACATGGACTAAATCCTAATGAAAACTGACGTCGCGTTGTATTTACAGGATCTTTTATACCGGCACGATATCTGAACTTCGGCTCATTTGTATACGTGGTGTATACTAAGTTTTCAGTAACAGTTGTATCTACACCTGGGGCTTCGGTATTACCCGGAGCTCTGAAGGTGGTATAAATGCCTTCACTACCAACAATTAAATTTGTGGCTTGCTCTACAGTAAAGGTAGTAAGCCTCTGGAAACCAACGAATTCCTTAAGATTGTTTCCGTCAATATCTATGGCAGAAGCGGCATAGGTCAAATACTTTGGGTTTTGAGTATTCGCCTGTAAAAATCTGATTTCGAAATCGATATAACCTTCAGGAAGAGCATCGTTTACAACCCCAATTTCAGGTTGGAAATTATCGAAGTCGCCAGAAATACTAGCGTCAAATGCATTTAAATAAGCGTTGTTTATAGCTAAGATTTCAATCTCTGCATCTACTCCGGTTGTAATATCTTCGAATAAGTAAACGGCTCCTACCTGTCCGCCTGAACCTGAGATTAATGAATTACCTTCAAATATTAAGTTGGGTAACTCGGAACATGATTGTGGGAAACCGGCAACAATCACATCAACATCTACACTCCCGGTGTTGTTAGTGGCGTTCGGATCAATTTGATCCATCGAGCTTAAATTAGCAGTATTCGTGATGGTACTACCTTCGGTATTGGGATTTACTGTGGCATTTAACACTAAGGTGGCCTGAGCGCCATTACCGAGTGTACCTATATCCCAGATTCCGGTGCCAACCGTATACGTTCCCACGCTTGGCGTTGAGGAAACATAGGTTAATCCACTAGGAATTTGATCCTGAATTTTTAGATTGGTTGCCGATTTTGGACCATTATTAGCAACAATCACCGTAAAAACGAGATCTTGCGCTTCAATAGCTGTTGCATCATCTACGATTTTTGAAATTGCAATATCAGCAGATTCCGGAACTACCGTAATCCCTACTGATGCGGAATTATTATTTAATTCAGGATCAGTTTCATTTAAAGCTGTAATGGAAGCATTATTGATAATTGTATTACCTAAGGTACCTGAATTAACAGTCGCATTAATCGATAAGGTTACAGTTGTTGTGTCACCTTCAGCCAACGTCCCAATATTCCATATTCCGCTTGATGCATTAAATGAACCCTGCGATGCGGTAGCAGAAACAAAGGTAACTCCACTTGGCAATTGATCCGTAACTCTAATTCCGGTGGCTTTAAATTCACCCGGATTTGTAACAGAAAGTGTATAAGTGATGGTTTCGCCTATAACCGGATTCGAATTATTAACTGTTTTTGCAATTTCTAAATCGGGAAGCGGTGGTGGAATAATATTAATGTTGAAATCTTCCACTTCTCCATCAAATGCAAAACCGGTTGGAACTGCAACTTGTGCTTGAGAGCTGGCAATTCGGAAACGAGCAGCAGTAGTTCCGGTAACTAAGCCGGATATGCCAGTCCATGTTAATGTGGCACTGCCTGATGAACACACTGTCTTCGCAAATTCATTGGGATCGAAGCTTCCTGATTGATCAAAATCAATCCATCCTGAAACAAAGCCACCATCCGTACAAACAAGCGTGGTTTGATAGGTTGTTTGAGCTGTGTTAATATCAGCTAGTAGCGATATTGCGTCTTCATCATCACCACCACCAATTGTGCTAGATTCTGTATCATCCCCGTTCGAATTAGCGGTTGGGATTCCATTTCCATCACCATCCACTCCGGCACCTAGGAAAACCAAATTTGGTGACCCATTATTTAATAAGTGAAAAGCAGGGGGAACTCCACTTCCGTCGTATTCAGTTCCATAAGTTGCATCTGCATCACCAAAATCAGCAACTACACCTAATCCAATGTGAATGTTATCTGCGCCCGTAGCTACTTTTCGAAGTTCGATGCGCTCTACATTGTCGTCAGTAATTCGGAACCAAATAGGCGTGGAGCTTGAAGCACACGATTGATTTCCGGATATCGTAGGTTGAAATTCGATGGTTGTGTTTCCATTCGTATAGTTCAGCACCACGTTATTGGTACAAACACCGCCATCAAGTCCTTGCCCGGTAATCCAGTCATTAATGGTTAATTTATTGTTGCTACCGTCGTAAGCTTCTAAAGTGTATGAGGTTCCGGCACCCGAAGTTGGACGAAGTCTGTTCAAGGAAAGTACCAATGCATCGGAAGGAATACTTCCGGGAATGTTGATATCTAACGAAGTTGCATCGCCGGCTGTACCACTCGGGTTTGCTTGTGGACCATTAAACTGATCGCCAGAAAACGCACCGGACGACCATTGCTGAAGTGCGTTTGGGGCGAAAGTTGTAGCAGAACCTGTTGCCGCAGTTACGGTTGCGATATCCAATCCACCAACATTAGCCGTCATTGACGTACCATTAAAAATGCCACTAAAACACGACCAAGCCACATCTTTGCCGTTTACAATTGGGCATGGATCGGGACCAAAAGTTCCTGATCCCGGTGTATTATTTGTGGCTGTAATCGTAGAAAATGCAGTTGCTTGGTTTTGAGCTTCATCCCGTATCGGATTGCTTCCAATTGAGTAACTCACCGTAACATTATCTCCAGCTACTGCTTCAGGATCTATTTCTAGGATTACACGCGAACCGCTAACGTTTACATCGGTTACGCTAACCGGATTTGAATTCACATTTACGGTAAAATCACCGCTAGCCGGCACTGATCCTATATCCATTAACTCATCGTAATCGAGCGTAACTACCGAAGCACTTACCGAAATAAGCTCAAGTGTTGGATTGGTTGCATCAGCCGTTGCACTAAGTTCTTCTGAGTTAGAACTTTCGGTGGAGTTGGTATTGGTTGATGTAATCACATAAAAATATTCTGTCCCATCCGAGGTATTCGTGTCAGTAAATGTGTAATTCGCACTTTCGTTATCGGTTACAGTACCAATTTGTGTGTAAGGTCCGCCCTCTGTGGTTCCTCTTTTTAGGGTGTAAGATGTTATAGTTGGAGTTCCATCTACATCATCGAACGTGATTTCTATGTTTCCGTTTGCTACGGCTGTTGCAGTTATATCTATTGGAGGACTTGGCAGGTCGGAAGCATCAAGATTTGTAACCGTTATATTTGAAAGATTAGCTACGTTGTTGAGTGAAACATCGCGAACCGGATTTGCTCCCGCTGTATAGGAAAGAGTAATAATATCAGATGGCGAAACCGGATTCTGCAGGAGTACAAAAACAGAATCGTTCGAAATTGATACGCTTGAAATGGTAACCGGAGATCCACCAATGTTTACGGTGTAACTTGATGTAGAGGGAATGGAAGTTTGATCCAGAATTTCGTTGTAGTTCAGAATTACGGAATCAGCACTCGCTTCTGCGGTTTCAAGAGTTGGTGGGGTTTGATCGATGGCCGTTTGTGCCCCAACCGTGTGAAAGGTTCCGGGAGTATTTTGGTTATTAAATTCGGTTCTGATCCAGTTAGCTGATCGGGCTACATTTGAGATTTTAACCTCATCCATATCTCCGTTAAAGTAGCTACTAGGCCCTTTATTCCCGTCGAAGGTGTTCGATTCTGATCCAACTCCAATATATCCATATCGTGTAGTTCCTGTACCAAAACTACTTCCTTGAGTAGTATTGGAGTTCTGAACTCCATCAATATAAATTCGTACCGCACCGTTGTTATAAACCCCGGTTACATGGCGCCAGGCATTGTTATTCACTGTGGCATTAGAGCCAAAATCAATTTGACCAGCGCTCGTTAGGACATCCCAACCAAGCTGACCTGTGCCTCCCCCATTTCCATTTATTTCGAAGCGCCAGTATTCATTTCTATCGTACGAAGCAATTATTTGATCGCCCCCATCACTTGTTTTTATCCAAGCAGAGACGGTTACTTGTTGGTTGCCTGAAGCATTATAAAAATCATTTATGGCGATATAGTCATTATTACCATCAAAACGGCGGGCGTTACCAATTTTACCGGTTGCATTTACTGTACCGTTATTAGTTCCGTTTTTTGCGTTCGGTCCGGCATCATTAAAATTACTCCCCATGTGATACACCAACCGGAAATTGTTCGACCAAGTATTTGGTGTTGATTGGCTACTACTAACACTAGAATTGCCATAGAACATATAAATAGTAGTTCCGGCATCAGGCAAGTTTGGTACTTTAACCCATGCAATTAACTGTCCTGTCGAAGAATTGTAGCTTTCGATTTGGTGATCAAGAATGGTAGTAGATGAAGCGCTTGTAGTAAATACGATATCAAAACCATCACTACGTGCATTAGCCGCTAAATCAGGATCGGTGATGCTGATTAATACCGGAAAGTTAGTGTGCGTCCCTTGAATCTGCGATCCATTTAATGTGATGGGTTTATAAAACAAATAACCAGCAGGTTGTGCCCACAAGCTAACCGTTGATAAAAGTGCTAAAAGCAGTCCAAAGAGTACTTTATTAGCAGTTTTTCGGAAGCTGATCATTCCGAATATTCTTTCCATATATTGTATTTCCCAAACTTTCATGCTTATCTCCCTGCGGTGCCTGCACCCGGTTTAAGGTTCAGAGATTTCACGTTTAGCAGGTTGATGGAATCTGCATTTTTGTACTCTACCCGAATGGCAGTTCCATCGGTTTGAACAGTAACCTCGCTGAATTCTACACGGCCACTGTCAACGCCCCATTGTTGTAAATATCTTTGCATTTCAATCATGCGATTTCTATCGCGCTGTGAGCCATCACCACGAAGCTCCAAATATACACCCGGATTATTTCGTAAATATGAACCAATGCGCGACATAACAGCCTGAGATTCGTTATCCAATTTAGTGCTGTTAACTACAAAGTTCACACGATCTGGTACTACATAACTTTGCGACAGGTCTTGAATTAACTCGTAATCTTCACGTGATTTCAAAATGCGAAGCATGCTTTCAATCAACTCATCAATTTGTGAGTTATTCAAGAATTTAATGTCATCTTTTTGCTCGAACAGCTCAAGTAAACTATCGTTGGTGTAGCTGATTTGGATGGTATTCTGATCACCCTGTACACCTCTTGCAAACATGTAGCGGTTAATGTCGGCTCCAGTTCTTTCAAGTTCAGCAAGAATATCCATTTGCAGATTTACGAATCGATCATCAGCCGGAAGCGCAATTCTTACGCCAATTTCCGGATATTTATCCATCGCAATTGCGATACGCTCGATCATATATCTGTTTAAGAAATTCAACTCATCCGAACCTTTTTGCAGATTGATGTTTGTAGGAACGGCATTGTGCTCAAATTTGAAAATGTAATCCCAACTACCCACATTTTTCGCTTTCTGCTGAACTTGTAAATCTTCTACCTGATCTACAAAAGTCACTTCTTCGTTCAATTCATTTAGATCGAATTCTACGCGACGTTCCAGTGCCATTTCAACGGCATTTTTACCCATTGCATCAAGCTCGCCAAATCCTTCGATTAATAATCGTCTCTTATCGACACCGGCTGCTACCAAGTAAGCTCGAACGGCTAATGAACGGCGCTCAGATAAAGCCTCATTGTAAGCAACAGAAGCTTTGGTATCGGTAAATCCATTCAAGTCGATGAGGTATTCGTCTTTGTTGATCAGATACTTTGCAAGCTTATCAAGCATTTGAGCTGCAGAAGCGTTGATGTACGACATGTCGTTGTCGAAGTGAATCTGACGAGGCAGAATTACTAACGTGGCTAGCGGCTCGTATTCGAATACATCACGGGTTAAGATAACCGGCTCCAGCTCGTGCGCAAGCATTTCAACCGGCATCGTCTTGATTTCCGGCATCTCGCAAGGCACACACTTTAGGTAAACCGACTCATCCAATAACTCCATGGCTCGATTCGGTGCAAGGTTTCTGAAAATCTGCTCATCAAACTTGTAGGCAAAGCCAAGGTAAGCTCCAGGCTGAGTATAATTGCTAGCAGCAAGATCTTCATCTTCGTAACCAAAGAAATTAAACCCACCGGCTAATCGTAGGTTTGTAGCAACGATGTAACCCAACTCAACTCCCAATCCATAATTTTTGGTAGAGAAATCGCTGTTTGCGAGTAAACTGGCATTAATTCCGGCATCCCATCTTTCATTTAAATCGTAAAGAACACGTCCGCTTATTAATTCGAGGAAGCTGGTATCGCTGTTTAAATCATCTTCCGATTTGGTGTATTTAGCGGCAACTCGGCCAGAAATTACAAGATCAGATTGAGGCTTGTAGTTAGCATGTGTAGAGAATACATGTGCGGTACGTGCAAAGTCAGGGGCAATGTTATCGTCTTTTTCAAACTTGAACTCATATCTGATCAATGCATCAAACATGTTGGTATGAGTATCGCGGTAGGCTGCGCCAAACTGGAAACGCTCCTGTATTTTCTGCACACCTGCTGCATTTTTGATACTATTTATAGAGATGATGTTTCGCGCAAGCATCGTCCAGTCATCCGATAAACGAACACCGTATCCTAAACTGTTTAAGTAAGTATCCTGATTCTGACCAAAACGAGCTTCGGCACGAGCAGTACCTTTCCAACGGCTACTTCCGGTGTAATCAACCGCTGAAGAAATGGAAGTTCCATCGTTTCTGTTTGGTCCTTGAATGGTAAAGATTCGCTCGAATCCAACATTCATGCCTAAACCTTCCTTAATTACAAATCGGTTTCTTAAACCAAGAGAAGCCTGACCTGAGCGACCTTCAACAGCATCATTCATTCGATACTCGCTGAAAACCTGTCCGTTTTTCATGTAATTAGCATTTAAGCCAAATACGGTGCTATTTCTTTGAGCATTGCTTTGCAGTGTATATTGTCCACCAGTGCTCGAAATGAATTCGTGGCGAGCAAATGCTTTGGCAAAACTTCTGATTTTATACTCACCACCCACTGCAATCAGTTTTCGATCGGATGCATTTATATCCTGCTCATACTCACCGAATGTTGATGCTCCTTTTACAAATGGCAGCTCTGCTGTAACCTTACCTCTTAAGTTGGTGTTTGTAACCGGTTCTGCGGTTTTACTGGTTTTATCAGAATAGCGGATTCCAACCTCGGCATTAACTCCGGTTGCTACGTTTTGTTGAAGTGAGAATAATCCTCCTAATGTTTGATCGCCAGTAGTGTCATTTCTTGAGAGCAAGAATTCAGCCCCGATTTTTGTTGATTTTGTGAGACTTACTCTAGCTCTTGATCGCGCTTCTGTTCTGGCCTGACCTAAGGTTGCTCCTTTATTGTCGAAGTTGTTACCCGATTTACCAACTTGAGTGAGCATATCGAATTTTTTACCACGATGGCGTAATTCAACTCGCCCTGCAGTTCCTGATCCACTTTCATCAGAAATGGTATGAGCTACTTCGGCAATCACTTGCGTATTCTTACCGAGTTCAACATTCAAATTGCTGGTGGCTAGTGTAAATTCGTTGGTTGGGTTATTATCCTGCACGATACCTGCTCCAATATTCACGCCGTCTCGGAGTTCAAGATTTGTACTAACACCACCAATTAAGAAGCGCTCATCATCATTTTCTACTTCGTAGGTAACTCGTATGTACACAGGATTAAACTCGGCATCCACGCTTGAAACAGGTGATTTGAAGGTTATTACACCGGTAAATGGATCAACCACATAATCCGTAAAACGAGTTAAACGCTCACGTTTCAGAATCATGCTAGGATCACTTGGAACTCCGGTCGAGTCTAATGTGCTGATCTGCTCCCGATCGTATGTGATAATCTCGATAATCTCAGAGTTTTCGATCAAATCATTATCGGGTAATTCGTAGCGTGAAATTCCTTGTCCTCGGAATTCTTCGATTCTTCGTGCACTCACTGAACTCACACCAAAAGCATCCACTTGTAGTGCTCCTTGTTCAAAGTGTGTTTTAACCCCATTTTGCGCTCTGTTATAAGCACCTAATTGAATATCTGCATCGTTTTGCTGCGTGATGAAATCACCATATAGAACGTAGGTTTTACCACGATCTAAGCGAATGTATAATCTGCCAGAAGACTGTGCATCATATCCACGAATCGCTGCTTCACCGTAAATCGGGTAGTATTCTTCTGGACGGATATCACGGAATAAACGTTCTTCTTTTTCTTTCTCAGAATCGAAGCCGGCTGTTAATAATGTACGGCCAGATACTTTTCCTTTTAGGAAGAATGCGAAGCGAGCATCCGCAGTAAAGCTATTCATTGTGTAAGACAGCTCTTTCAACTCACGCTCGAATCCATCGTTTTCTACATTCGCAATATTTAAAGGCTCACGTAATCGAAGTGAACCTTCAATAATACCGGCAGCGATAAGTGGACGTAAATCTGGTAAAAATTCAATCGTAGCTTCGGCATACTTATCACCAACAGAAATTCTGGTTAATGAAGTTTGAGGCTGAACCGGAGCTTTTAATTGGAAAGTTGCACGCCCGCCTTCAACAAAAGTTTGCGTACCCGGCGTTTGTGCGTTGATGTCTTGCACCAACCAAGTTCCAAATTCGGTATCCAGTGTTACCGGTAATCTCGATCCTATTCTAATGCCATCTTTATCCACAAAATTGGCTTCGATTTCTGCGGTTGAGTTACCGTCAGCAGCTACATAATTGGTAATCACATTCAATTGAATATCATCCAAAGCACCCGGCACATATACTTGCTTTGTATCGCTACCACGTAAATTCCCGAACGGATCACCTTCGTTCAATAGAATGGTGTTTATTCCGGGCTGTAGTTGAATACTTACATATTCCCAAACCTGAAGTCCTTTTTCTGAAGATGACGAGCGCTGACCAATTCTTGAAGCCGGAATAATTTCGCCATTCACATATAAATCGAATACTCCACCATTGGTACCTTTTGCGAGAATTGTAATCTGATCGATAGAGAGTGTATCCTGATCGATAATATTCAGAAGCTCGGTGCCCTTATCAGCGCCTACTAAAAGCTTCTCTATATTATATGTCGGAGTTTCTAATACAGAATCAGCAGCTACAACATCATCCGGACTACTTAAAACGTTAGCATTTTTCTCAGAAGCGTTGTTCTCAATTTTTGGAGCTTTTGCATTCCCAATAGTTCCACTTGCTTGATCGAAACGACCTGATCCGCGATTAGAATTTGATTCATTTACAGTAAACGACTGCTTAAGAGAAGTTGAAAGTGCATCGTCGCCTGAAGTAAGTGCATTGGCGCGTTTAGCAATTTCGTTATATACTTGCTCGGTACACTCACAAACCGCGAAATCTGCTCGGTGTAACTCACCTTTTTTCACATCTACAAAACGGCTGGAAGGATCGAAGGCATGGCGGTTATCAAGCACTTTCATCTTGCTGCCTTCCGGAAGCGAGTGATTATCGATTTTTAAAACATGCTTATTAGCTTTAACCGCATAGAACGAATATTTACCCTCGCTGTCAGTGATAACAAAGTTTCCATTTTCTAAATACAGACGTACTCCCGGAATACCCACTTCAGATGGATCCTGCATGTTATTCTCATCACAATCGAGGAATACTTTACCTACAATCAGGGCTTCTTCGCTGAAAACTCCACCACGAACTTCAACGTCTACTTTTGCTTCGTTTGATATTTTGATGATGAGGCTATCCCCTAATACCTGTGCCTTGTTAACACCATCACCTCTTTCTGCGCCAGGGCCAACATATACACGGTAAGTAAGTTCTTTCTTTCCGCCCGGCTCAATACTTCCAATATTGAACTCAAGATTTGGACCTTGTCCACCGTTTGGATCAGCCAAGGTATCTCCATCCACACGAGTGGTTCCTAATACATATTTGAAGCCAAATGGTAGAACATCATTTACACGCAGGTCATTTATTGTGTTTACTGCTTTACTGTTTACTTCAATTTTGTAATTCAGATAATCGCCAATATCGGCCACTTTTCGATCTACTGTTTTTTGAGCAAACAGCACGCCGGTTGCTAATGGATCTAGTGGAATATCCACATCTAAACCAATTGGATCACCAACTATGGTGAATTCTTGTCCGTATGATGCAAGGCTGTCTACTTTACGGCCGTCAGGTAGCTGACTTACGGTTAATTCAGAAGCAAATTCATATCCTGCAGGAGGAATTACTTCTAAACGATAAGTACCAGGACGTAAGAATGGGAAACGATATTTACCTTGAACATCAGAGTTTTCGATGTTGTTGGTGATGTCACGGCCATTTGGACGATATACAGTTGCCAGTTCGCCAGGGTTTCCACCATTGTTCTGGCCGGTAACGTCAATGATTCTAATCTCGGCGCCTTGAATCACTTCATTTGTTTCACTATCAAATACAAATCCAAAAGGATCTACAATTACTGCTGCTTCGATAGTTGCAGGACCGCCAATTCCACCTCCAAGTCCGGCACAATTAAGTACCGCCGTTACAACGTCTTCTTCGGTAGTTTCAAGAATGCCATTGAATTGAACTACATCAAATTCGTTTCCATCGCGAGTTGGTACAGGGTCTGGAATTCTGAAAACACCCGTGTTTCTTCCGGTTTCGATACCCTCAAACTCTTCTTCATCACCGGTCAATTCTGATAAGATGGTAATTCTTACACGTTCAATTCTGGCTCTGTTTTCGTTACAGGCTGATGCAGTTGCCTGAATATTCAGTGGATCACCAATACTTGAGGTGGCTGTTTTTTCTCCGAAACTCTCATCCGTAAAGTAATCGATTTCGGCAGTAGCACCATCAATTTGGGCAATAACATCGTTTGATGCTCCTTCCACCATTACAGTTCCATCCGGATCTACATAAGTGATATCAGCGATGTTTACAATTTCGCCGGAAGCATTATCACTGATTCGCACTCCAAATGTAACTTGGAAAGTTTCTCCAACCTGAAGTGAATCGAAAGCAACTCCAATTTTATCAATATCATCTAAATCCGCAGGAGGTGTAGTTTGGAACTCATACTTACCTGTTTCAGCGATATGATATAGAGGTTGTCCTTTACTTAATGATTCAAATCGGGTGAACATCAAGTTAGCCGGAATAGAGTCTGTTAGAACTACTTTCTCCTGACTTACTCCATCAATTGAAATTGTGATTGGGAATGCGGTAAAGTCACCGGTATTCTCTCCACTTATGATATAAGAGAATTCATCGCCGCGGTTTTTGTCTTCATTTCCCGTTTGATCTTTCTGCAACTCAACAACGGCACCAATTCTAATCTGAATCTCATCAATATTGATTTTAGTAGTACCGGTTGCTAAATCAGTAGCTTCAAATACCATTTGTGCCACCAACGAATCTTTCGGCTCATTGATTGAAATATCACCAAAATAAGAAACCTCGAATTGCTCGTTCGGTTCTAGTGTAACTTCAGTAGTTAACGTATCGTTATTGAACGTACTATTAACTTTAGCCTGTGTTACTTGTAGTGTATTCCATGTCAGGTTTTCAAGATCATATTCATCATCCTGTGCATTATAACCTCGAATACGATAAGTAGCGGTTGTATTTCCTGAGTTCGTTAAAAAGTGAGTGATTTCAACTGTTTTACCACGGAATTCGGTGATACTGTTATTAGGGAAGAAATTGAATTCAGGGTTAGATTCGATGTTTACAACCACTTCGTTGGTAAACTGAGTTACTTCCTGTCCCGAATCTCCTTCGGTATATGTTAGGCTGGCTTGATTGACTACCTGACTATTTGCAGGCGCAGTGTTTTGAGCAAACAATTCCCCTACCCCTGCTATAGTAAGCAGAGCGAAAAGAGTAATATGTAGGAAAATTTGTCTCAAAAAATTGTTTTTAAAAGGAGGGCAAGGCATTCAACCTCACCCTCATGTCTGGGTTAAGTTTGTTTATTCGTCAACTTTTACTGCGAAGAACAGAGTAAACTGCTCGGTTGGATCAAGTTGAGGTGCTGTTATTTTTACAACACCGGTATTGCCAGCGGTAGGATTGTTTCCGTCTAGCGTAATACCCGGAATTGTACCGTTATCTACAGTGAATGAACCTGGCACTGCGATTAAGGTGTAAGACGGTACGTTATCCTGAATAACCACATTGGTTACAGGCTCAGAACCGTCATTTACGATGGTGATTTTATACCACACAGTATCACCAGGTAATACATTGAAATCAGCTTTCGTATACGTACCGGCAGCTCCACCAACAGTTGGTGCCTGGAACTTATCGATAGAAAGACGACCTGCCTGAACCTCAGTTTGGTCATCGTTAGATACAGTAGCTAATTGGCTGTTATCATCAGATACTTCGATAGTAGTAGTTACAGTAGCACCATCATCAAGACCGGTACTTGCAGTAACCTGAACGATAAACTTCAATTGATCACCGAACTGAAGAGTACCAACACTTGAAGGCAGATCAACTGCATTCGGAGAAGCAGCACTTGTTAACAGTGAATCAACACCGGTTACCTGACCATCATTATTGGTATCCCAGTAAACTACGGCAGTCCAACCGGTTGGCACAGAGTTGCTTAGATCTAGGAACAGATCTGACTCAGTTCCGCCACCACCAACGTTTTCATCAACGTTAGAGTTGATAGTTAGGGTGTGAATGTAATCCACAGAACCACCCGGAGAAACCTGACCAGATTGACCGGTAACAAGCGTCATCTGACGAACGATCTGTACATTTACTGCTTCGTGCTTAAGATCCTTCGCACCAGTAGTTTGAGAAAGTGCACGCACATACAAGTCCACTAAACCAGGCTGATAACCTGCAGGAATATTTACACGGAAGGTTACTTGTTTAGATAAACCAGCATCTACTTGGATCGAGTTGATGGTGTTATTGCCATTATTCGGATCTCTGAAAGTAGCTGTCCAACCACTTGGTAATGAACCGGCACCTTGCAAATCACCACCAGCGGTAGTATCAGTTGCAAAAGCTAATTGGTAAGTATCATCAACACTTGAAGTGTTATTGATGAACAATGTGAAGTTTACCGTAGTATTTGGATTAGCAGCAATAGTGGTTACCGGAGCTGGTTCCGGACCTTCGCCCACACCAGTTTCACTTCCGTTTCCTAATGCAAAGTTGTTCGTGATATCTACTGTTGGAGTAGTAATCTCACCTAATGCATCGGTATGGAAATCGCTGGCAGCAGGATCGTTGATCGAAGTAAGAGTTTTACGAACAGCAAAAGGTCCACCTGATTGACCAGATGGTAATTGAACCTGCAGAATAACTCGAGCAGTATCACTTCCATTCACATGACTGATAGGACCTGTATCAGGAATACCATCATTGTTTGTATCGGTGTATGGAGAAGTTGGGTTTCCGCTACCATCTACTTTAAAGAAGGTAAAGGTTGTACCTGATGGGTAGTTAGACCCTGATAAGGTAATGTTATATGTATCCGTAGCAGTACCATCATTCGTGAACAAGTTCAAGAAATTGATGATAGTACCTTGTTCAGCGGAAGCAACAGAAACTGTATCTGCACCAACACGAGTAATATCGTAGTTTTCTTCAACTTCGATGCTCGCATTGTTCGTAGTTACAGGAGTAGGTGAATCATCGTGGCGAAACGTACCGTTGTTAACGATAGTGTTACCTTCGGTTCCTGCATCAACAGTAACTTTGAATTTAACATTACCTGATGCACCGGCATTGATGTTTGCAATCTCGATGATTACCGAGTCAGCTACACCGCTATTGTCAAAGCGGTATAGAATACCACTTGCGTTTTCACCGGGAGATGCATCAGTAAGGGGAGTTCCTGCCGCACCAGACCAAGTACCAGAACCAGGCACGTAAGTTACGCCTGCTGGAAGTGGATCTTTAATTACAAGATTAGTAGCGTTTGAAGAACCACCACTTTCTGCATAAGCAAAGGTATATGTTACCGTATCACCAACAGCAACGAATTGCTTATCACGGTTTTTCTGCACGTTTACAACGGCATCTTCATCCACATTAACAGTGTTAGTTGCAGAATCAGAAATGTTACCATCAAAGGCACTAGTTGCAGTAATACTGAAGGTTTCAGATTCACCCTCATTGGCTGTAACCGGGATATCAGCTACAATTACGATACCAAAAGTGTTACCGTTTGGTGACCCCGGAGGATCGATATTCGGCGTAACAGTTATTGGTGTAAAGTTATCAGGCACACCGTTTTGATCGTCATCGGCATAAATCACGATGTTATCAAAATCGAAATCGCCCGAACCTTCCAGCACTGCTAGGTTGTAGCTATCAACGCCGTTACCGGTGTTGGTAATAGTGTGCGGGAATGTAACCTGACCACCAGGGCTTGCTGTTAAGCTGATACCGTCAGAGATATCAACACCAGCAACTTGCTGCACGATCGTTTGAACCGTGTTAGAAGTAATAGATTGATTATTACCTCCATTATCTACATAGGTTGCACTGGCTTGGTTACCAATTTGAGTATTGGCAGGTGGCACCTGAGCGAACACGTCTGACGACGAGACACCGAGTAATACGCCAAAAACCAAAAACAACCCCACAAGGCGAGACACCTTGTTACTGAGTGTATGTTTTGTGTTTGTTTTCATGGTTTCTATCCTGTTTAGGTTTAGAATATTTGATTTGTTTGTTGTTTGATTTTCCAAAAGACTAGTTGTCAATCACCTTAACTCTGGCGACCAGAATGACTTGCTCCCCCGCCTCTAGTGACGGAACCAACCAGCGTAAACGCCGATATTCACGGCCCGGAACCAATTCTTCAATGGTGGTTCCGTCAGGTTGTCGCACTTGACGAGTTAAGGGAAGGTTTTGGAAAGTGTTGCCAGTATTTGAGAGGCTGGCACCCTCTGCGTTTGGAGTAGCACTTTCGAGCAGGTATTCCATGCCGATAGGAATCGGAAGAACTGGCCTTAGCTCTGTAATGCCATTATCCAAATTGTTTGTATAAGTAACCCGGTACACTAGTGTGTCGCCCGGCTTAGCCTCCTCGGTAGGAGTTAAAATTTCTTGTCCGTTTTCATCAACGGTTACCAGCAGTTGTTCAAGAACTGAAACAACGCCATTATTTTGCTGAGCCATCGCATTGGCTGCAAAACCCAGAAGCATCATCGTTAAAAAAATACACGTGTTTTTCATAGCAGAGATTGTTTTGTGTGTTTAACCCATTTATGGTAAAACAAAAATACACCTATGCTTGAGAAACCGCTGTTAGAGTGCGTTAAGAATGAGGTGTTACATTAGGGGTGCAGTGTTAATCAATTCTAATGTAAATGTGCAGTTTTTAATTATCTAAGCTTGTTTTATTGAAATATTCATAATCCAATAATGCCAAAATGAGAGCGCTTACATACATTAAACTATAATTAATTATTGATTATTTTATTATACATTTATTTATATTTTTGGAAGCATAATTTATTTTTACTCCTCTCTCAATTAAATCTGCGTTATATTCTTCTCAAAAATTTATGATATCTAAAGAAGTTTTAAAGAAAATCAGAAAGCTGGAAATCCAGACAAAAGGCTTAGTGAACACTTTGTTCGGCGGGGAATACCAATCGGCCTTTAAAGGGCGAGGAATGGCGTTTTCTGAGGTTCGGGCATACAACTATGGCGACGATATCCGACAAATAGACTGGAACGTAACTGCTCGAACGGGCGACCCTTACATCAAAATATTTGAAGAGGAAAGGGAGCAAACTCTAATGCTTTGCGTAGATATTTCTGCAAGTGGAGTATTCGGTTCTAATCAACAAAGAAAGATGGATATTGCCATCGAAATTAGTGCCGTATTGGCATTTAGTGCCATCAATAATGGAGATAAAGTTGGACTGGTTTTATTCTCAGACAAAATTGAGAAAGTTGTGCCTCCTAAAAAGGGACGAACGCATGTTCTGAGATTAATCAGAGAGTTGTATACCACAAAGCCTACCGGCAAAGGAACCAAAATTGCTGATGCTTTAAGTTACGTGAATCGATTGCTCGACCGTAGAGCGATTGTAGTTTTGGCTTCAGATTTTCAAGATCAAAACTTCGAAAAACAGCTAAGAATCACCAATCAAAAACATGATTTAGTTAGTATCGTTATACATGATTCTTTTGAGGATGAGCTGCCTGATATTGGAATTGTTCCGTTTAGAGACGCTGAGACCCAGCGAGAAATCCTGATTGATACTTCAAGTGAAACGGTAAGGGATGCCTACAAAAAGCGCCGGTTCATCCACAAAAAGGAACTTGACGAATCCCTTCTTAAAATGAAGGTTGATGCTGTTAATGTGTGCACGAACGAATCGTATGTTCGTCCGCTAATGAACTTCTTTAAACGACGTTTAAGTCGATACTAATTAGTTTAATGAAGCTATGATATTCGTAAGCTCATCTCTCATTAAATATCGATATCGCTCAATGTAAAGTTTAAAGGATTGAAGCTCTTCTCCTGCAAGTGACTTCGAAGCCGGTAATTCGATGGATAGCGGATTTACCGGTTTATCGTTTTTATAAATTCGATAATCTAAGTGAACGCCGGTAACACGCCCGGTTTTTCCTACATATCCTATAGTTTGTCCTTGCTTTACGCGTACACCTTTTCTAACTCCGGGAGCAAAACCATTCAAGTGCAAATAAGCCGTGGTGTACACCCCGTTATGCTTAATCTTAACAATGTTACCATTTGGTCCGCGATAGCGTGCTTCAATTACTTCCCCATCACCAACTGCAATTACGGGAGTACCAATTGGCGCTGCATAATCAACACCGTAATGTGGCATATTTCGCTTTAGTACCGGATGAAATCTATTGTGCGAAAAGCCCGAGCTTACCCGTTGATTGTATTTAAATGGCGCTTTTAAAAGTGCTTTTTGTAATCCTTTACCTTCTCTGTCAAAAAAAGCAGCACGTTCGTCATTTTCGTAATAGAATGCTTCGTAAACTTTCCCTTTATGAGTAAATGTAGCCGCAACAATATCTCCAACTCCGTATGGCTCTTCATCTACAATAGGTTGCTCATACACAATGGTGAATTTATCATTGGGTTGTAAGCTAAAGAAATCAACCTGCCAGGCAAATATCTCACTTAATTTACTTCCAAGTAGCGGGTTAACCTCATTGTCTTTCAAAGCTTGATACAGTGATGAAGTAATAACGCCACTTGTTACCATTTGCAGTTTTGAAACATCTTTTGCGCCACGATCAACCCAGATTTTATCGGCCCAATCAAATACAACATAATTGATCTTGTCGAAATGAATGATTAAACGATCAACCTTATCTGAAACTGGATTTTTATATACCAGATAACGTTGCCCAGGCCGCAAAGAATTTGATCGGAATACCCCCTTCGCTTCTTCGTTGATGGCATAAATTGTTTGTGGGCTTACTCCAAACGAATTCAGAATTGTATAAATACTCTCATTTCGTTTGATCGTGTTATCATCAACCAATAAACGCTGTTTAAAACCGTATTCGTCGATTAGCTGTTGTTCCTTTATTTCTTGAAGGTTTGCAAGTGTAATAGCTGGAGCTTCTTCTGAAATAGATATTTCTTTTTCGGTCCACAACCCGCAAGCTGACAGACAGAATATTCCAATGATGACTAAAAATACAGTATTAACCCGACTCAAAATTATAAATGTATGGTAGATGATTAAGGCCGCCAATAATACAAATTTCTACCTTTTTTTCATATATGCCTATTTTTACATCTTTCAACCCGAAACCAATTCCATTCTAACTTCAAGAACTGCTATTTTCAGCCTAAAAGATTGAACCTTTTATATGAAATCGAGACTAAAACGACTTCGTTTTTACCTACTATCTTTAGTGATTGCAACAGGTACATCATTACATGTACAAAGCCAAAATGTTGTTTTAAGTACTGATACCGATTCAGTTTCTGTAGGAGATGTGATTTCATTAAATTTGAAAATTCAGCTCAATCAGTCGGCAGATGAATTGCTCTTTCCCGATTCAAGTTCTTTCCCGCCCGATCTAACCTATCTCGATCTACAACGATTTCAACTCACTGATTTTGCTGATAGTCTTCGATATCGTGTTCAATATTTTGCAAATCAGGATGTTTACATTCCCGGATTTCCAATTGGGGTAGTTACCGGAACAGATACTACTACGCTATATAGTAATTCTTTAACCATTCCATTCCGGTCGATTCTTCCGGCCGAGGATGCTGAACTCAAACCAATAAAACCCATTCTGCCTTTCGATAGATTCCCTTGGGCGGTTGTGTTGATAATTTTAGTTTTAATAGCTGCTGCAATCTGGGCTTATCTCACCTTCACCAAAAAAGAGGAACCTGCTGTTGTACAGAAAATTGTTCAACCAATTCCGTTTCAAAGTCCGGTTTTGCAGCTAGAGCAAACTCTTATTTCACTTAAAGAAGACTACAATCTTAGCCAAACAAAGGATTTTAAATATTTCTACTCGACCATCAGCGATTCAATCCGTAGATATTTTGAGGATTTATATGAGATTCCCGCACTCGAATCAACTTCACGTGAGGTTCTTCGGTATTTAGATGCTTTCGGTGTAGATCACGAGATGATTCAAAGTACCCGTAAAGTTCTTAACCGTTCGGATATGGTTAAATTCGCAAAATTTACTCCTACACTCGATAGCGCCTGGAATACTTACGCCGAAGCATTGGATTTTCTGGAGCGAGCTAAATTGATAGATGCTTCGAGGGTTGCTCGTAAGAAATCGGAGTATGAAGCCCGATGGGAAGAAGTTGAGCCTTCTTCAGAAAATATGGATGAAGAAGAACCAAAAGTGGAGGCAAATTAATGGAATGGGCTAATCCTGAATGGCTTTGGGCACTAATTATTCTGCCGTGTATCATCGCACTTTATCTCTACCGACATTTTGCAAAAAAACATCCAGCACTAACCTTTTCTTCTGTCCGATATTTTGAAGGGCTCGACGGCAATTGGCGTTCACATATTCATTGGCTAAACAAGTTGTTATTTGTAAGTGGTATAGCATGTTTGATTTTGGCACTAGCTCGGCCACAAAATAAACTCACTACTATAGAGCGAAATGCTGAAGGGATAGATATCGTGATGGTGCTTGATATGAGTTCAAGTATGAAAGCCGAGGACTTAAAACCCAATAGATTTGAAGCTGCACGCGAAGTTGCTAAACAGTTTGTAGATAAACGAATTTCAGATAGAATTGGGCTTGTTACCTTCGCGATGAAAAGCTTTACCGTTTGTCCTCCTACCCTAGATTATCGGCTATTAAAGCAACTAATCGACGAAGTTTCGATGGGAGTAATCGAAGACGGAACCGCCATTGGAATGGGAATTGCCACTGCCATCAACCGACTTAAAGACAGTGAAGCAACGAGTAAAGTAATTATTCTACTCACCGATGGGCAAAATAACGCCGGCGAAATCGATCCCGTTACAGCTGCAGATTTAGCGGTTACTTACGGAATCAAAATTTATACCATTGGTGCCGGAACCCGTGGTACTGCACCCTACCCTGTTCAGGATCCTATTTTTGGGCGAAGATATCAAAACATCCAGGTTAATATTGATGAAGAAATGCTCACTTCGGTAGCCGAGCTAACCGGTGGTAAATACTACCGTGCTACCAATACCGAACAGCTTGCCAGCATCTATGATGAAATTGATGAACTCGAACGCTCTAAAGTAGAAGAGCTCATCTACACCGATTATGAGGATAAATATTCTACCTACCTATCGCTGGCACTTACTTTACTTATCCTTGGATTTCTTTCCGATAAAGTTTGGTTGAGGGGATTCACAGAAAAATAATTGGTTCTTTTTTTCTGTCGAAAAACTGTTAATACTCGGCTTCAAAGTCTTATCTTTGGAGTCTTTGTTTCATTCTGAATAGGTACCGAATGTCTGTAGCTGATTTTAAGCAAGCCATCCCAAAAACTCCTTTTTATTCATCCTTAGCTGATCGTCTCACCAACAAAAACCGCATCCATCTGAAAGGTGTAGTGGGTTCATCAGCTTCATTTATTGCTGAACAACTCAGTATTTCGAGAACAACCTTAATACTCACCGATACCGACGAAAACGCTCGTTTTTTAAAATCAGATCTATCAATTATTTCTGATTCTGAGGTGATTTATTTTCCGGCTACCAATCATAAACCCTACGATTCAGAGCAGATTCAGGATACTTCCCTTCTCGTTCAACGATCGGAAGCTTTACAACAGATTCAATCCGGGAAATCTTCAATAATTGTTACTTCTGCTGAGGCAATTTTTGATAAAGTAGCACCACCATCACAGATAAACGAAGTAAGTATCCACGTAGAACGAAATACAGAACGCGATCCGGAAAAGCTTCGGGAGGAACTGGTAGATCAAGGGTATCAACCGGTACGTTTTGTGGATCAACCCGGAGAATTTGCTGTTCGTGGTGGGATTCTTGACATTTTTCCTTTCACAGGCGAGTACCCAATTCGTCTGGAGTTTTTTGGGGATGAAGTGGAATCAATTCGAGAATTCGATGCCAGCTCGCAACGATCGATTTCCTTCATGAATGAAGTTAAAATCGTACCCGATTTAACTAACCTTCCTGATGTTGAGAAGAAAAATGTGCTCTCTTATTTCGATGAGAACGTCATTCTACTCATCAAAGACCAGCCCATTGTAGATGCGGTAATCGATAAAAAATTTACTCAAGCCGAAAACGCCTTTGCTGAAACTAACGACGAGACTACCGAACCCGATGAGTTATTTACTTCGCCGGAGAACTATCAAGAAGAGATTCATAAATTTTCTACTCAGATTTATTTCGGAAATACCCCTACTCAAACTGATTTAATCCAACTTTCAGTAGATGCCAAGCCTCAGCCGGATTTTCATGGCAACTTTGAATTATTAAAGCAAAACATTGAGCAAAACTCTGAAAAGGGCATAAAAACCATCATATTCTGTGATAATGATGGACAGCAAAAACGATTCACCGAACTTTTAGGAGATGCTCATCCAAGTTTCAATTATTCGCTGGTTGTTGAATCCATACACGAAGGTTTTATTCTCGAATCGGTTCAGTTAGCATTATACACCGATCATCAGATTTTCAACCGATACCATCGCCCGAAAATAAAGAAACGCCGTTATTCGGGTGGCATTTCATTTAAAGAACTCAAAGACCTCTCGATTGGCGATTTCGTTGTTCACGTAGATTATGGGATTGGAAAATTTGCCGGGTTCAAGAAAATTCAAGTAAAGAATTCTGAGCAGGAAGTTGTGGTGCTTCGCTATAAAGAAGATTCCCTGCTTTACGTAAATGTTTCTTCGCTTCACAAACTTCAAAAGTACTCCGGTAAAGAAGGAACTGCGCCAAAAATCACCAAATTAGGTTCGGGAGAATGGGCTCGAAAAAAGGCGCAGACTAAGAAAAAAGTTAAAGATATAGCCCGCGAGCTCATCCAGCTTTATGCGAAACGTAAACTACAAAAAGCACACGCATTTTCGCCCGATTCAAATTGGCAAGTGGAGATGGAAGCCCGATTCGAGTACGAAGAAACCCCCGATCAGGATGAAGCCATAAAAGCAGTAAAAGCAGACATGGAAACCAAACAGCCGATGGACCGACTGGTTTGTGGTGATGTTGGTTTTGGTAAAACCGAAGTAGCAGTACGTGCAGCGTTTAAATCCGTTATGGATCATAAACAAGTGGGCGTGTTGGTGCCAACTACTATCCTTGCTGAACAACATGCTAAAACCTTCATCAAGCGGATGAAAAACTTCCCGGTTCGAATAGAAGTATTGAGTCGTTTTCGAACAAAGGCTGAACAAACGCAGGTAATCAAAGCTTTAGAAAAAGGTGAAGTAGATATTGTGATTGGAACCCATAGAATCCTTTCTAAAGACATAAAATTCAAAGATCTTGGGTTGATCGTAGTAGACGAAGAACAGCGCTTTGGAGTAAGTGCTAAAGAGAAATTAAAGCAGTTTAGAGCAACCGTAGATGTTCTCACCCTCACTGCAACTCCCATCCCAAGAACCCTTCAATTTTCGTTGATGGGAGCTCGGGATCTAAGTGTCATCAATACCCCTCCCCCAAATCGCCAGCCTGTTTATACCGAAATACATTCCTTCAATGAAGAGCTCATCCGGGATGCAATTCTACAGGAAATGAGTCGGGGCGGACAAGTATTTTTTATTCATAATCGGGTAAAAAACATCGAAGAAACCGCTGAGATGATCCGAAGATTGGTACCGGACAGCCGGGTACGATTTGGACATGGACAAATGACCGGCCCACAGCTGGAAAAAATAATTGGAGATTTTTATGCCCATAAATTCGATGTGCTTGTATCCACAAATATTGTTGAAAACGGGATCGATATCGGAAATGCGAATACAATTATTATCAACAATGCCGATAACTTTGGGTTAGCCGAGCTTCATCAGTTGCGCGGGCGAGTCGGGCGATCTAATCGCAAAGCCTTTTGTTATTTAATTACGCGACCTATTGAGACCCTCACCACCGAAGCCCGAAAACGACTGCTTGCATTAGAGGAGTTCTCCGATCTTGGATCCGGTTTTAACATTGCAATGCGTGATCTCGATATTCGCGGAGCCGGTGATATTCTGGGAGGCGAGCAAAGTGGATTTATCAACGATATTGGCTTTGATCTATACACTAAGATATTAAACGATGCTGTTCGGGAATTAAAAGAAAGTGAATTTGCTGAGTTATTTGAAGGCGTTGAGGCTGAAATTGAATACCCCGAAACCAATGTAGAAATCGATAAGACCGCATTACTCCCTAATAGTTATGTCTTAGATAATGTGGAGCGTTTGAATTTGTATCGAAAATTATCGCAGGCTAATTCAGAAAAAGAAATTGATGAATGGCGCGAGGAAATTGAAGATCGTTTTGGTCGCCCACCTGTAGAAGCCGAAACCTTAATTACAGTTTCGAAAATTAAACTATTTGCGTCTCGTAACTTCTTCACTAAGGTTACCATCCGAGCGGACCGAATGTGGTGTGTGTGTCCAAAAACGGGATCTGAGATGGGTGAGTATTACTATAAACAGAAGATTTTTCAATCTACTTTAGAAAAGCTGGAGAAAACAAAGCCCGGTAAATTTCAATTAATCCAAAAGGATGATATTGTTCGTTTTGTGATTCAGGACATTCCTGACTATGATGCTGCGCTGAAATTTCTTCAGAGATTGCTTGCTTAACGTGATTTATTAATCTCCATCACATACCTTATTCCTATAGTACAATCTTACTCACAGTGAATCTAGACCGATACATTGATTTGATTAAATCCGGGGAGGTCGTTGCCTTCCCGACCGAAACCGTATATGGTTTGGGGACTGACGCCTGGAATCCGGATGCTATCGCGAAGGTTTTCAAAATTAAAGGGCGTCCGTCTGATAACCCCTTGATTGTACATATTTCGGATGAAGCCCAAATCGAAGATTTTGCGCTCGATATTCCTGATCATGCACATCGCTTAATCAAAGCTTTCTGGCCAGGCCCACTAACATTGGTTCTCCATAAAAAACCTGAGGTATTAGACGCCGTTACTGCCGGATTAAATACGGTAGCCTTACGAATGCCTGAACACCCATTGGCTTTATCTTTAATAAAAGAAACCGGTGCTTTAGTTGCTCCAAGTGCTAATAAATCCGGGAGTCCATCACCTACCAAAGCTGCTCATGTTTTTGCTGATTTTGGCGATGATTTTCCTGTTATAGATGGAGAAGCAACTCGTATTGGCTTAGAATCTACGGTTGTTGATCTAACAGAGTCTTTTCCTGCAATTTTACGTCCCGGAAGCATTAGTCGAAAACAAATTGAAGAGGTGCTCGATACTTTTGTGGAAGAATCCTTTTTTCATCATATCGAAAAACCTAGAAGTCCGGGACAAAAGTACTCGCATTACAAACCTAAGGCAGAAGTACGTTGGCTGAGTGATGACGAAACCATGCATAATTCCAAAGCACTTTACCTAGTGCAATCGTCATCAGTAGAATCAAAAAATATTATCGTTTACCATAACGACTTAACTCTTATGGCGAGGGAGTTGTACGACCGATTTAGAGAAGCAGATATCGAAGGTTTTACATCTGTTGTAATCGAACGTTTTGAAAGAAAATCTCCTATTGCTGAAGCATTAATGAATCGGATTTCAAAGGCGATTAGTAATTAAAATAAGTATTCATAACGCGCCTCTTTAAAATTCTACGCGTACCAGCAATCCTATCAAATCATTCTGATATTTAGAAAGCTAAGGTCTGAGTTCTTTCAGAATCCTTTTATTAATAGGTGTACTTCAGGCTTGCGGAGTAAATTACCATAATTACAAGCGCCCCAAACGTTTAATAAATTTTATTCCTATATGGTTAATAATATTTTACATGAAAATAGATTAAATCTGTAGAAGCGATTCCAAATCTAGGAACTCTGCTTCCTTTTTTTCTTTTGATGCTCTCAACTATTCATCAACATAAACAAACAATCAACTATATGAAGAGAGCTATTAACTATATATCATCAAATGTATTACCGGTGCTGCTATTTTCAGCATTATTCGTTTTCGCATCCTGCGACGATAGCACTAGTGATGGACCAAATAGTCCAACTATTGAAGGTGAACAAACCATCACCGAAGTAACTCAGGTAAATGAAGCCTATACAACTCTGGGCGAAGCTATTGCTGCTGCAAACTTGAGTGATGCATTAAATGGATCAGGTCCGTTTACAATTTTCGCACCAACAGATGCTGCCTTCGAAGCATTGGGTGAAGAAACACTCGCTAGCTTAACTACCGAAGAATTAGCCCAAATATTACAATACCATGTGGTAGAAGGCTCTATTACTTCAGGCGACTTAGCATCAACACAAGATGTAAATACACTGCTGGGTGAAGAACTGTTGGTAACAACCGGTGGTGGAGTTTCTATAAATAACGCCGCAAGTGTTGTTGCTGCAGATTTTATGGCTAGTAACGGAGTGATTCATGCAATCGATCAAGTATTATTGCCTAAAGGTTTTCGTGATGCGAATATCGTTGATGTGGCGGAAGATCTGGGGTCATTTACAACATTAACCGGTGCTTTAGCAACAGTTGGATTGGAGACTACTTTTCAATTCACCGGAAATTATACGGTATTCGCTCCTACTGATGATGCTTTTAATGCTCTTCCTGAAGGGTTGTTAGCCAGTTTAACTACAGATCAACTTACTGAAGTACTTTCTTACCATGTACTACCGGATGTGATTCCGTCCTCAGCAATTACTGAGAACGTTACAGTAGAAGCACTTAACGGAGAATCAGTGTTTGTTGAGATTGATTCTGAATCAGCATTATCATTAAACAATAGCGCCGATGTAGTAACCACAGACGTAGAGGTTAGCAACGGTATCATTCACGCCATCAACAAAGTAATTTTACCCGATGCATTTGGTACCATAGTTGATGCTGCTGCTAAACGATACGAGTTAGAAACGTTAGTTAATGCAGTTATTACTGCTGGATTAGCTGATGCCCTGTCTGCTTCGGATGCTTCATTAACGGTTTTTGCACCAACCGAAGAAGCCTTTGCCAAACTACCGGCCGGATTGCTTGACAATCTAACCGTTGAGCAATTAACAGAAATCTTACAATATCATGTAGTTCCCACAGCTGTTGCTTCTACCGATTTATCAGCATCTCAAAATGTTGCTACTTTGAATGGTGAAGAATTATTTGTTACAGCAGATGGTGGGGTTTCTGTAAACCAACTAGCTAATGTTGTTACTGCCGATATTGTAACACAAAATGGAGTCATCCACACCATCGATGAGGTTTTGCTACCTGCGGGATACCGTGAAGCAAATGTAATAGATAAAGCTAACGAGTTAGGTACATTTACCACTCTGGTAGATGCAGTTGAATCTGCTGGTTTGACCTCTACACTTAAATATACCGGCGATTACACCGTATTTGCTCCAACCGATGATGCTTTTTCTAAATTACCGGCTGGGCTATTAGCAAGTTTAACCACCGATCAGCTCACCACTATTTTAACCTATCATGTAATTGGCGCTGAAGTATTCTCAGCAGATTTAGATTCTGCACAGGCACCACTTGCCCTTTCCGGTGAAGCTTTGTTTGTTACAAAAGATGGAATGGATGTATCAGTAAATGGTTCAGCCTCAGTAATAACCGCTGATGTTGATGTGAGCAATGGCGTGGTTCATGCGATTGATGAAGTATTACTGCCCAACGAATTTTTGAATATCGTACAGATTGCCTCTAAAGATTATGACCTATCAACCTTAGTTCAATTAGTATCCGATCAAGGCTTAGTACCAACATTGGAAGGCGACGGTCCATTTACCTTATTCGCCCCGGTTGATACTGCCTTTGCAGCAATCAGTGAAACTCTGGCTGGTTTAACATCAGAACAAGTAACAGAAGTACTCACTTACCATGTAATTGCATCGCAAGCACTTTCAGGTGATTTATCAGATGGACAAACTATCGAAACTTTCCAGGGTGAGGATATTACCGTAGCAATCGATGCATCTGGTACTGTAACGCTAAATGGATCAGTTACTGTAACCTCCGTAGACATCGAAGGAACGAATGGTGTAATTCATCTTATCGATGGCGTATTATTACCACCAAGCTACCAAAATTAAGTACTGATCAATTACCCATTGTAATTCTTAAGCCCAGCTCTTTGAGTTGGGCTTTTTTGGTTCTGATTTAATCCTCAAAAACCGAAAAAGTCTGATCTGGTCGCATGGCCAATACTGCTTCCACCATGATTTGAATCAAGTGTTCCACATCGTTAATCGAGCACATTTCTACCGGCGAATGCATGTAGCGCAGTGGTAAAGAAATAAGCGCACTAGGAATCCCTGTTTGCTGATAGAAAATGCTGTCAGTATCTGTTCCGGTTCGAATACTTGTTGCTTCGTGCTGTACGGTAATTTCAGCTTTCTCACATACATCTTCCAGAAAATCTACCACTCTGGGGTGATTTGCTCCCCCATGTTGAATGGTTGGTCCACCCCCAAGCAAAACACGGCCATGATCTTTTTGTTCTATACCGGGGCTGTCGGTTGCATGCGTTACATCTGTTACTAAAGCAACATCCGGCATAAATCGGTAACTCATCATGCGAGCGCCAAATCCGCCCACCTCCTCTTGAATAGAGTTTAAGGCAATCACATTCACCTTTAACTCCGATCGCCTGTCTGAGAGCCTTTTCATAGCTTCAGCAATAATAAAACCACCGATGCGATTATCTAATGCGCGACCTGTTAATATCTCATCATTCAAAAACTCAGAATCGGTTGCATACGTAATGGGATCCCCTATTTGTACCAATTCCAGAGCTTCTTCCCGTGAACTAACTCCGATATCTACATAAATATCTTTCCAAGCAGGTTGACTTCCACCACCATTTTTATTGGTTTGTAAATGAATAGCCGTATTACCGGTTACTCCAACTACACGCCCTTTTTTATTGTGGATATATACTTTTTTAGCTCGAGCTATGGTTGAATCGGATCCACCTAATTTATTCACATACACGAATCCCTTTTCAGTGATGTGCTGAACCACCATCCCAATTTCATCGCAATGTGCTTCCAGCATTACTGTGGCAACATCACCGCTCGTAGTGAGTTTTGCTGCACAGGAACCATAAGCATCGGTTACCACTTCATCAACAAAATCATCTACGTAGCTTTTCCACACTTTCACTCCTTCTTTTTCCCAGCCTGTAGGTGATGGAGTGATTAATAAATTATCTAAAAATGTTTTCGATGATTCCGTCATGACGAACTTTTAAGTTTAAAATTTTTCGATCTCTAAGATATAAAAACTAATGCTTGCGGTGAACATCAGTTAAAACGATTTATTCAAAACTGTTCTTGGTCAGCTTCTAATCAGATTGACAATTAATTGCTGAAATCAAAAACTAAATATCAAGGAATAGACTACCAATCACTCAAAACTAAACACTGAAAACTCAAAACTAATCATAAAGCTCATAACCCATAAAATACTTTGATTTCGCTGTTGCTAATCGCATCTTCCTACCAAAAAAAATTGATGGCAAAACTTAGCTACGATCCCGACCTATTTTATCACTGGCACACTATTAAAACTCGATTCAGAGATCTTGATCCTTTGAGTCATGTAAATAATGCTGTATTCAATTCTTATTTTGAAGAAGCTCGAATCCATTTCGTAGAAAGTGTTCCTGAATTAGCAAACAGTTTCGAACGGGGAGCCTCGTTTGTGCTGGTAAAAAGCACCATCGAATACATAAAACCGATTTTATATCCACAAACACTCTTAATTGGGACGGGATGCTTGTCGGTAGGCAATTCAAGTGTTGAAGCATATCAGGCAATTTTTGACAAAGATTCTCATAGCCTTCATGCAATTGCAACTACAACCGGAGTTTGGTTCGATTTAAAGAAACAGCGACCCACAAGAGTTCCCGAAGTTGCCAACTTGGATGAAATGATGGTAAATCTTGATGGATAAAAGTACACGCTATAAAATTTTTAACGATCCTGTCCAAGGTTTCATTACGGTGCCAAAGGGTATTATACTTAGGTTAATTGATCACCCATATGTGCAACGCTTGCGGCGAATTCGGCAACTTGGTCTGGGATATCTTGTTTTTCCGGGTGCAGAACACTCTCGATTCTCCCATGCTTTGGGGGCACTGGAATTAGGACAAAGAGTGCTTCAGAATCTGCGCGAAAAAGATACTACCATCAGCGATAAAGAATATGAAGGCACACTCATTGCCTTGCTTTTGCATGATGTTGGTCATGGCCCTCTCTCCCATACCTTAGAGCATACGCTCATAAAAAATTTTACGCACGAGATGATGAGCCTTGCCATTATGAAGGAGTTAAACAAACAATTTGATGGTGCTCTGGAAACCGCGATTCAGATCTTCACGAATCAATACCCTAAGAAATTTCTGCATCAGTTAGTTAGCTCTCAGTTAGATCTTGACCGACTCGATTACCTACGCAGGGATAGTTTTTTTACGGGCGTTTCGGAAGGTACTGTGGGAATAAATCGGATATTGAAAACCATGCGTGTATTTAACGGAAACATTGTGATCGAGAAAAAAGGCATCTATGCCTTAGAGAACTATATTATTGCTCGTCGCTTGATGTACATGCAGGTTTATTTACACAAAACCGTATTAAGTGCCGACTCCCTTTTGCGCATGATTTTTAAACGTGTAAGTGATGTACTGGAGGCAGGCATTGATCTTCATTTTGCTTCCCCTAAGCTCGAGTATTTTGTTAAGGAAAAACCATCAGCGAAAAAAAAGATCTCCAAGAAAGCCATTGATCTTTATGCAGCTTTAGATGACTACGATGTGTACCAAAATATCAAAGACTGGCAATATTCTAACGATATCATTTTGGCAGATTTATGTACACGTTTCCTAAACCGAGATTTATTTCGAACTACGTTCATCGAGCCGAAACCTAGCGAACTGTTAAAAGAAGAAGTGCTTGAAAAAACCTATAAGCATTTGGTTGAATCCGGCTTTCCAATTACGAAAGAACAAGCTGCCTATTACTATCAATTTGATGTGAACAAAACCGAAGCCTATAAATATCGCAATGAAAGTATCTGGATTTTAGACGATAACGAAGCGATTGAATTTTCTAAAGCAGCTGATACAAAAAATATTATTGCACTCACCGAACCCATTGTCCGGCATTTTGTAGTGCACCTAAAATCAATTACTATCTAGTTGGCTCGTCAGTTTCTTTAAGGTGAGTTAGAACTTTATTAAGGAAACTAAAATCATATTCCTCGGCCGCTACGGCTAGTAATTGTTCCGCATCAGATAAAGTATGTACTTCTAATAATTGAGGTAATTTTTTTCCGGTAAGTTTTTGTAAATATTGCTGCTCTAATAAGTTAGTCAGCTCTTCGGCCTTGTCAGGATGGACTACTAAAAAATACTCTGCAACTTCTCTTGGGGATGATATAAGCTGTTTAAACTCGATCTCATGATCGGTAAGCATACGTGCAAGATTCTGATTTAAACTGTTTTCTATCATCATGATCAGTTCTTGCTCTCTGTACGGTTTTTGCAAATAATCAGAAAAGCCTTTTTCAAGTAGTTCAGCTTTACCACCACGATCTCCCGCTGTAACCGCAATAATGGGCATATTTTGATACTTCCAATCTCTTGAGCGAATTTTTAACATGGCTTCAATACCATCCATTACCGGCATATTAATATCCATTAGGATTACATCCGGATCAAAATGTTCGATCATCGATAATGCTTCCAGCCCGTCTTCTGCTTCTTTATATTCAAATCCGTTTTCCTTCAAAATGATGCGAGTAATCGTACGATTTGGTGCCAAATCATCCACAATTAAAACGCGCACCGGAGCGTCTCGATGAATGTTAACTTCCGTTTGTCCTGTAGCTCGATTAATACGAAGTGATCGATCTTTAGATAAACTGTAACGTGCTTTTACCGGGATTCGGCAAGAAACCTCTACTCCACCTTCCGCTCTATTTTGAGTTTCAATGGTTCCTCCAAAAAATTCAATAATGCGTTTACAAAGCGTGAGACCTAATCCGGTACCAGCCTTCTTTAAAGGTTCGCGTTGCCAAAATGGATCATAAATATGTTCAAGTTCGTCTTCTTTAATCCCAATACCGGTGTCTGAAATCTTGATAGATAACCATTGATTTTGCGACAATTGGTCTTCAATATTGTATTTAAGTTGAATACTTCCTTTTTCAGTGAACTTGATTGCATTATCAAGCAGATTCTTTAGCACCATTGACAAACGATTGAAATCTGTGGTGACTAAATCAGGGATATCTTCAGGATGCTCTACATCAAAACTGAGCTCTTTCGCTTTTGCCAATTTATTAAATCGAAGGCTAAATGTTTCGATGTATTCTCTGACATTCTGTTCCTCTTCTTTGGCCTGATTATGTTGAGCATCTAAGGAAGTAAGTTCCAAAATGTCGTCCACCATCGACAGTAATTGCTCACCCGCCGACTTAATTTCTCCGATATGAACCTTTTCGTCCGGTAAAATTGTAGAATTTCTCTCTAATATTTGAGAGTAGCCCAAAATTGCATTTAACGGAGTACGAAATTCGTGCGATAGACTAGATATAAAATTCGATTTGGCCGCACTTGCGTTTTCTGCTATTTCTTTTGCGCGAATGAGTTCTTTTTCTGCATCTATTTTAGAAGTGATATCTCTTGCTACCGACTGCAAGCCTATGATAACTTCACCATCTTTAATAACAGAGGATGTTTGTCCTAACCACTTTGTGCTCCCATCACGGGTAATTACTCGATACTCTATATAGTTTTGATCTTTGATCTCATTAAGTTGACTGGTGAAATAATCGGTTATTGCTGAAAGGTCGTCTTCGTGTACAAAATCTAAAATATTGATGGCGCCCGGCATGTCAAGATCGTAACCCAGTAATTTATTCAACGCTTTATTGGAATAAGTTACATTTCCGGCAATGTCCGATTTATAAATCACATCATTCGCCGACTCAACCAGTTGCTTGTACTGAACTTGTGCATTGAATAATCTTTCTTCTACCTTTTTCTTATCGGTGATGTCGGTGATGATAAGCTGTATGTAGTACTTGGTTTTTTCGGGTAAACGTAATGTCCTTTTCTGAATATTTAACCAACACACTTCTTTGAAAAGCGTCACACGATGGTTATAACTAATGTGTGTACTGGTTTCCGGGTTGATCTTTTCATCGCTCTTAGTGAGTGCAGCAATTAGATCTTGTCTGATGGGAAGATCGGGAACTTTACTTCCTAAAATTCTTTCCTTGGTGAGCCCAAGTAATTCATTGAATTTATGATTCGTAAATACGATTTCACCTTTCGAATCTAGAATACAAATAAGTTGATCGTGCTCATCAACAATAGTATCGATAAGCAATTGTTTGAATTTAAGCTCAAAAACACGGTTTAAAATTCGATAGGTAAGAAAAAGTATAACTACAAGTAATGAACCAAGCAGAACCATTTCTGCAAAGGAAAGAGATGCGATAAATAATGGAATGATGTTCACTACATAGATTATTTACCTGCAAAATTACGTAAACTTTTAAAGGGAATGCAGTTAGCATTTCCTAATCCTGAGGTAACCTACGATACTCAAGAAACCGTAAATCATCGGTGTTTTTCTCAGAAACGAGCTCCCAATCAACCCCAATTTTATCACGGTATTCAGGAAAAAAGGTATCTCCTTCGTATTCTTTTTTTATCTCAGTTATCAGTAGGCGATGAGCAACCGAAAGTGTTTGCTTGTAAAGGACTCCTCCACCAATAATCATTACTTCCGGTTCATCCACTTCCGAAAGTGCGTCATCCAGAGATGTATAGGTATCTACCGAATCGTATTTTTTTGAAGTTGAGAGCACGATGTTTTTACGACCGGGAAGTGGTTTTTCTCCTAATTCTTCGAATACTCCACGCCCCATGATCATGGTTTTTCCCATCGTTTGTTGCTTGAAGTGCTTTAAATCTTCACTGTATCGCCAAGGTAACTCACCATCTTTTCCGATCACTAAATTCGGATCATGTGCTGCAATAAGAGTGATTATCATACTGCAACCTCAAAACGAATGCCCGGATCCGGATTGTAATTTTCTAGCTTAAAGTCATCGAAGGTGAGCTCATCAACAGGTTTATTGGCAATGGTTAGCGTTGGTAATTTTTTTGGCTCTCGTTTTAACTGCTCTTTTAATCCATCCACATGATTTACATAGATATGTGCATCCACAATAGTGTGGGCAAAAGTTCCGGGTTTTAATCCTACTTCTTGTGCAATAGCCATTGTTAATGCTGCATAACATGCCAAATTAAATGGAATTCCCAATGCAATATCACCCGATCGTTGCGTGAGGTGGCAGTTAAGTTTTCCATCTGCAACATTGAAAATATACATCAAATGGCACGGTGGTAAGGCCATTTCTCCTAACAAACCGGGATGCCAAGTGCTCACTACAATTCGTCGGCTATTTGGATTAGTCTTTAACATATCGATGGCTCGCTGCACCTGATCAAATTCCTTACGAACCCACTGAAATTCATCTTCTTTTCCGGCAACTGCTTCTTTTTGCAGATAAGGAAATCTTCGCCACAAAACCGGATAGATAGGACCAACATGACCATCTTCATCAGCCCAGGCATCCCAAATATGGCAATCATTTTCATCTCTTAGCCATCGGATGTGATCTTCGCCGCGTAAATACCAAAGTAGTTCCAAAATAACCGATCGAAAGTATACTTTTTTAGTAGTGAGAAGAGGAAATCCTTCTGCTAAATCTACTTTATAAAATTCTGCGAACCCTGAGATAGTATCTGTTCCTGTTCTGTTTTCTTTTCTGACTCCATTTTCCAGAACATTTCGAACTAAATCGTGATAAACTTTCATATCTAAAACTATAATATTATGCCACTTAATAGTAGTATGGCGATTGAAAAATAAATGATAATACCGGACACATCCACAATAGTGGCAACAAACGGTGCGGACGAAACTGCGGGATCCAAGCCCAATCGGGATAAAATGAACGGCAACATTGCACCAACAAAATTACCAAACAGAACAATAGAAAGCAGGCTTAATCCAATTACTAAAGCCGTCATCACCATCTCGTAACCAAACGGACTTCCTTCGATCAAATCCCAGCCAATCATCGTAACAAAACCGAGTAAACCAATTAACCCACCCAGCATTAAACCCGATGTAAACTCGCGCTTGAACACCATTTTCCAGTCATCAGATTTAATATCATCGGTAGCTAAGGCACGAATTACTAGCGTTGCTGCTTGTGCACCGGAGTTCCCACCACTAGAGATAATCAGCGGAACAAAAAATGACAGAAATACAACCTGACTTAACAACTCTTCGTATTGCCCCATTGTTAAAGCTGTAAGAATCTGGCCAATAAATAAAACAACTAACCAGCCTAATCTTTTCTTCACCATTAAACCGATGGAAGTTTGAGAGTAATAATCATCGAGGGCGTCCATCGCAGCCATTTTCTGCATATCCTCGGTAGTTTCCTCTTCTGCTACATCGATTACATCATCCACCGTTACAATGCCTACCAAAACTCCATCGGTATCGATAACCGGCAATGCTACCCGATCATATTTCGCAAACATCTTTACCGCATCCTCTTGATCATCATACACATGCAAGGCATTAAATGAGTCATCCATCAATGTTTCGATGGTGGTTTCCAGCTCTGCTACAATTAACTGAGTGATTCGCAAATCGTCGATCAAACGTTCTTTATCATCAACAACATAAATTACGTTCAGTGTCTCTGCAACATTGGCATATTTTCTAATGTGTTCCATGCTGCGGGCAACAGACCAATCAGACTTTACCCGAACGTATCTTGGCGTCATCAAACGCCCGATCGATTCCTCTGGATAACCTAACAATTTCTTCACCTGCTTCTGATCATCCACATGCATGGTATTCATTACCATTTGCGTGAGATGCCCGGGAAGCTCTTCCAGAAGTGCTACTTGCTCATCAGGCTCCAGATTGCCCATTACATCGGTGAGCTGCTGTTTAGTAAAGAGCTCAATTAACTCAACTCCTTTCCCCGATGGCAATTCTGCAAAGACATCGGCCGCTTTCGCTTTTTTTAGTAACCGAAATACAACTACGGCAATATCACCCGGCAGCTCTACTAGTAATTCCGAAATATCAGCAGCCGGCACATCGGTGAGCACCTCTTTTAAGGCAACCCAATTTTTTGCCTCAATAAGCTCTTGAAATTCCGGTTTTAGTAGCTGAACGAGCATCTTTGCCTCTTTAAAAGATGAGAGTTATTTACCTGATGAATGCACGCTAAGAATCGTGCATAATCACTCAAAAAACAAGTGTTGTACAGGAATTGTTTACGCTTGATTTAGCGATTGCAGAGCTACTTCTGCAGCTAATTGCTCGGCTTTCTTTTTACTTTTACCTATTCCGGTACCGAGTTCGTCTTGTCCGACAATCACTTTTACTTCAAACGTTCGATTGTGACCAGGACCCGATTCATTAATGAGTTGATACTGTGGCAAAGGTAAGCGTTCTGCCTGAGTATATTCGAGAAGTGCACTCTTGTAGTTATCGATGGTGGTTACGAGATCTTCGAAATTTATGTATTCGCTATATACTCGTTCAACAAACTTAAATGCGTGTGTATATCCTTTGGTGATATAAATGGCTGCCACTAGAGATTCAAATACATCAGCCAGTATACTTTTTGAGATCTTGACCACACTATTGTTTTCCCCAATTTCCATGAGGTCTTCAAATCCTAGTTTGGTAGACAAAAGTGCAAGAGTTTCACCTCTAACCAACTTGGCTCTGGTTTTTGTTAAAAATCCTTCGTCTTTCTCCGGATATTTTTCGAACAGGATTTCTGCTGCAATAAGATCAAGTACGGCATCCCCTAAAAACTCCAGCCGTTCGTAACTGTCGAACTTAGCATATTGTTCTTGGGATAGCATAGAACGGTGTCGCAATGCTCTTTGATACAAAGATGGCTCGTCGATTTCTATGCCAAGTATTGATTCAAGCTGTGCTAGACGATCTGACTTTACAGTGGTTTTTTTTCCGATTTTATTAAATAGCGACCGGAAAATTGCCCTCATATTATTCCTCGAACTTCTTAAAAACTAAGGTCGAGTTGTGTCCGCCAAAACCAAATGCATTATTCAATGCATATCTGATATCACGAACTACCGCTTTATTTGCTGTGTAGTTTAAATCGCACTCAGGATCTTGATTATCAACATTGATGGTTGGTGGAACCATGCCATGGTAAATTGCTAACAACGCCGCAACCGATTCTATCGCTCCGGCTGCACCCAAAGTGTGACCGGTCATAGATTTGGTTGAGTTTAAATTGATAGAATAGGCATGCTCGCCAAACACTTTTTTTATGGAATTTGTCTCTGCAATGTCGCCTAGAGGAGTAGAAGTTCCATGCATGTTAATATGGTCGACATCTTCGGGAGTAATCCCTGCGGCAGTTAGCGCATTATTCATCGCGAGCATCACTCCGCCACCATCCGGATCAGGAGCTGTTATATGATAGGCATCCGCTGAATAACCATAACCAACGATTTCGCCATAAATACGTGCACCACGAGAAAGCGCAGATTCTAATTCTTCGAGAATAAAAATCCCTGAGCCTTCGCCTAACACAAATCCATCTCTATCGGTATCAAATGGACGGGAAGCACGTTCGGGTTCGTCATTTCTGGTCGACATCGCTTTCATGGCATTGAAACCTGAAATACCGATTCGGGTAACAGGTGCTTCTGTTCCACCGGTTACGGCATAATCAGATTGGCCGTAGCGTATCATATCGTAAGCAATACCAATATTGTGAGAACCGGTTGCACATGCCGATACAGCGCAGAAATTCGGCCCTCTGAATCCATGTCTGATTGAGATTTGCCCGGAAACGATATCCGGAATCAACATGGGTATAAAGAACGGAGAAACCCCGCGGGGTCCTCGTTCATGGAAAGAAATAGACTGATCGTAGAATGTTTTCATCCCACCAATTCCGGTTCCAACGATAACAGCAACGCGGTCTTTATTGATTTCTTCCAGATCTAAACCTGAATCGTCAATGGCCTCGTTGCTCGCTACAATTGCATACTGTGCAACCAAATCAAGTCGGCGTGCTTCCTTACGCTCGAAATAATCCTCAGAATTATAATTCTCAAGTTGAGCAGCAAATTTGGTTGGAAAATCGGTGGTATCGAAATGTTCGATGGTACGGGCACCACTTGATCCTGAAACTAAACCATTCCAGAAATCGGGTGCGCTCTTACCAATTGGGGTAAGAGCGCCAATACCCGTAATTACGACTCTACGTTCACTCATAATTAAATTGTAAGAGTGAGATTAAGATAGTTTACCGGAAAGGTAAGTTACCGCATCACCAACAGTTGCAATGTTTTCTGCGTCTTCGTCAGGAATGCTAAGATCAAATTCTTTTTCGAACTCCATAATTAGCTCAACGGTATCCAAAGAATCTGCGCCAAGATCGTTTGTGAAGTTAGCATCTGCGGTTACTTCAGAATCGTCAACTCCTAATTTATCAACGATAATGGCTTTTACTTTTGATTCTACATCTTGTGACATAATAATGTGTCCTGTTATATAATGTTAAGGGTGTTTATTTGTAAAACTTGGGAAAATTAAACATTCGGGGTTGGATGCGCAACCATTTACATGGCCATCCCGCCATCCACACGAATAACCTCGCCTGTAATGTATGTACTCATATCAGAGGCGAGAAAAACTACAGCATCAGCAATTTCTTTTGCTTCTCCGGCTCTACCCAGAGGTGTTGCTGCTTTAATTCCATCTAAAACTTTGTCGCTTAATGCGTCTGTCATATCGGTAGTAATGTATCCCGGAGCAATCACATTTGCTCGTATATTTCTAGACGCCAATTCTTTAGCATAGGATTTTGTAAATCCGATAATACCCGCTTTAGAAGCCGAATAATTGCTTTGACCGGCATTTCCATTAAGACCAACCACCGAACTAATATTAATGATTGAACCACTTCGGTTTTTCATCATTGGACGCGCTACCGCTTTCGAGTAATTGAAAATACTCTTTAAATTTGTGGTGATCACATCATCCCACTCTTCTTCACTCATTCTAAGAATAAGATTATCACGGGTAATTCCTGCATTATTTACTAGAATATCCAGTTTACCCCATTCGCCAACGATTTCGTCGATAACAGTGGTTGCAGCCTCAAAACTAACGGCATCAGCCTGCATGCTTTTGGCTTTTCTTCCTTTGGCTTCAATTTCTGCTTTTACTTGTTCCGCTGCGTCGGCCGAGCGTGCGTAAGTAATCGCTACATCAGCACCAAAATCAGCCAGTGCTAAAGCAATAGCTTTACCAATTCCACGGCTTCCACCGGTTACTAAACATGTTTTGCCTTCTAGTGATAATCCCATAATGATTTATTGATGACCTGAAATTTCTGCTTGTCTGTGTGTTCTTTTAACTAATCCCTGGAGCACTCTGCCGGGACCAACTTCTACAAATGACTCAGCACCTTGCTCAATCATATTCTGAATGGTTTGAGTCCAACGTACCGGGTTAAGTAATTGATTGAGTACATTCGAACGAATTTCTTCAGGATCGGTAGTTGGCTTAGCAGTGTAATTACTGTAAACTGGACATTTTGGAGTGCTAAATGATGCGTGTTCCAATTCTGACTTCAAGCCATCAAATGCAGGTTGCATTAGCGAAGAATGGAAGGCACCGGAAACGGGTAATAATTTCGCCATTCTTGCTCCTTGTTCTGTCGCCATTTCTACTGCTTTTTCCACAGCTTCGATGTACCCTGATATCACTAATTGCCCAGGACAATTATAATTTGCTGCTACTGCTTCTTTTCCAGTTAATTTTGATGCATCCTCGCACAACGCCTCTACTGCTTCGTCTTCCATGCCAATGATGGCGGCCATTGTACCCGGATTATCAGTTCCGGCTTGTTGCATTAATTGCCCGCGTTTACGCACAATTTTCAACGCACTATCAAAATCCAAAGCTCCACATGCAACTAAAGCTGAAAACTCACCTAAACTGTGGCCTGCAACCATATTAGGATTTGCATCGAGAGTATTAAATAAAGCTACGGAATGTAGAAAAATAGCAGGTTGAGTAAATTCCGTTTGTTTGAGTTTATCTTCCGGTCCTTCAAACATAATGGTAGTCAAATCTATACCAAGTACCTCGTTAGCTCGATCGCAAAGTGCCTTAAATTCATCAGATTGCTCGTAATGGGTTAGCCCCATTCCTACAAATTGTGATCCTTGTCCCGGAAATAAATAAGCGGTACTCATTTTATAAACTCCATTTTACGTAAACAGCGCCCCAAGTAAATCCGCCGCCAAAAGCAGCTAAAATCAAATCATCACCTTTATTCAGTTTATTTTTCCAATCATATAAACACAAAGGAATGGTACCGGCTGTAGTGTTACCATATTTGTTGATGTTAATCATCACTTTATCAGAAGTTACGCCCATACGGTTAGCGGTAGCCTCAATAATGCGAAGATTTGCCTGATGCGGCACCAACCAATCAACATCATCTGCAGTAAGGTTATTCTTCTGCATAATTTCAAGTGATACATCGGCCATACCCATTGTTGCTTTCTTAAAAACAGCTCTTCCATCCTGGGTGATATAATGCTGACGAGCTTTTACTGATTCAACCGTAGCAGGATTTAAAGAACCACCCGCATGTTGATAAAGGCTGCAATTTACGTCTCCTTCGGTGTGATGGATACTATTAATAACTCCGGTTTCGTCTTCCGATTCTTCGAGTATAACGGCGCCGGCACCATCTCCGAACAAAATACACGTGTTGCGATCGGTATAATCTAAAATAGATGACATCTTATCCGCGCCAATCACCAAAACCTTCTTCGCATTACCTGATTCTATAAACGAAGCACCGGTAGTTAAAGCATAGATAAATCCGGAACAAGCAGCAGATAAATCAAAAGCAAAAGCGTTTTTTGCGCCAATCATTTCCTGAACAAGGCAAGCTGTAGCCGGAAACATGTAATCTGGAGTTACTGTGGCAAGTACTACCAAATCTATTTCAAGCGGATCTACCCCAGCCTCTTCCAACGCTTCTTTTGCTGCTTCTGCGCCCATAAAGGCCGTGGCTTTATCCGGATCTTTCAGGATTCTACGCTCACTGATTCCGGTGCGAGTTCTGATCCATTCATCATTGGTGTCTACCATTTTCTCGAGCTCGAAATTGGTTAGACGATACTCTGGAAGATAATGCCCTACAGCAGATATCTTTGCTCGTTTAATACTCATAGATAGAGATTGATCAGTTTAGAGATGCAACAATTTTGCCGTTAATATCACTTTCAACACAGTCTACGGCGGCTTTAATCATATTTTTAATGGCCAATGCAGAACTCCCGCCATGGCCTACAATACTTACCCCATTAACACCTAAGAAAGGCAACCCACCCACATTCTCGTAATTGAATGGATTTAATGCAGTTTTTAATACTGTTTGTACATTTTTAATTTCTTTCTCATCCAGTTGAACCTGTGAGAAAGCGCTGTGCACCATTTTAAAAAGTGCATCCGGGATCGATTCACCGAATTTTAGCAAAATATTTCCAACCATACCGTCTGTGATAAACACATCAGCCTTGGCGGGGAATATATCTCTTCCTTCCACATTTCCAATAAATCCTTCCAGCGATTTCAAGGCTGAATGAATTTCTTTGGTGTTTTCAGTGCCTTTCTCGTCCTCTTCACCCACGTTCATCAAGCCAACTTTTGGGCTTTCTATACCCATTATCGCCTGAGAATAAACCTGAGCCATTTTTGCAAATTGAACTGCCATTTCCGGCTTTAATTCCAAATTTGCACCGGCATCAACAAGAAGTCTAAATCCTTTTAATGTGGGATAATAGGCTGCGATGGTTGGTCGTGAAACTCCTTCGAGTTTACCTAAAATAAAGATTGAAGCGGCTAATAAGGCTCCGGTGTTTCCGGCTGAAACGAATGCATGGCACTTGCCGGCTTTGTGCATGCCAATTCCAATTGTGATGGAAGAATTTCGTTTGTTTTTAACTGCTGATGAGGGAGAATCTTCCATACCAATGATCTCAGGAGCATCCTGAACATGAACACGCTGCTCGTCATAGGTATGTTTCGACAATTCATCACGAACCATCGATTCTGGTCCAACAAAAATAATTTGAAGATCCGGATTCTCAGTTAGTGCTAGAAGTCCTCCTTCAATAGGATTTGCTGGGTAAAAATCTCCGCCGGCTGCATCTACAGCTATTATCATGGTATTACGCGTTTGCTACGTTAACTACCTGACGTCCTCTGTAATATCCGCATGAAGCGCATGCATGGTGGTAACGGTGCATTTCGCCGCAGTTTGAGCATTTAGCAAGAGTTACATCTGCAATTGCATGATGTGAACGTCTTTTATCTCTTCTGGCTTTAGAAGTTTTTCGTTTTGGATGTGCCATGATCTGTAACTATTTTTTCTTTAAATCTTTCAGTGCTTCCCATCTAGGATCAATGGCATCCTTTTCCTCCTCATCAGCTTCGCCAAACGACTCAGCAACGAATTCTTTAGGATTGCCATCCTCATCCAAAAAACGGGGATGTAATTTCTTTACCGGTAAATGAACTAGTAAAGTATCTAACACATCTTGTTCGATACTCAACTCATTCTTTTGATGATCTATACTTCTGACAGCGCCATTTTCGTCTTCTGATTCTTCAACCTGATCGAATTTAAACAGAATATCATAAGGTCGATTCACTTTATAATCAAAAGATTCGAGCGAACGATCGCAAATTAATTCTAAGGTTGCTTCAATATCGAGCTCAGCACGAATGAAACGAGGGTTTTTATCGAAATCGATTTCTACTTTTCCATCCTTTAACGTTACATCGCCAAGATCTAACGAATCGGGTTGAATTTGAATCGAATTCTGGCTTTTGCCATCAGGTATTTCAAAGATCTTAAAGGTAAACATAGTTCATTTACTTTACAGCTTACAAAGATAAGGAACTTAGCCTTGTAGTACAATTAGTTAAATAATCCGTACAAGCGTTGCTCAATGAGCGCGATTATCTTACCAAGGTCTTCGGGATCGTTAACAAAATCAAGATCATCGGTATCGATAATTAACTTTTCGTATGGATAACGATCTATCCAGTCTTCATATAAACGATTTAATCGTTCGAGATAATCGATGCGGATTGTGTTTTCATAATCCCTGCCGCGCTGTTGAATTTGCCGGACCAATGTTGGTACTTGCGCGCGTAGATAGATTAATAAATCGGGTGGACGCAAATAGTGGCTCATTTCATGAAAAAGAGCTTCATAGTTTGCAAAATCCCTATCACTCATCAAATTCATCTCGTGCAGGTTTTTAGCAAAAATTTCTACATCCTCGTATATGGTTCTATCCTGAATGAGACTGATCTGCTGTTCTAACATTTCTTTTTGATGCCGAAACCGGCTTGATAAAAAGTAAATTTGAAGATTAAAACTCCATCGAAGCATATCTTCGTAGAAATCAGCTAAATATGGATTGTCATCTACTGATTCGTAGAACGCTTCCCAATTAAAATGTTTGGCTAACAATCCTGTAAGCGACGATTTCCCTGCCCCGATGTTACCTGCTACGGCTATGTATTTTGATTTTTTTTGTTCTTGCACGTTTGTCTTGTTCTTAATCTTTGCCGAGTAAACGATACATAGCTTTTTTGTAATCCTCTACTCCCGGCTGGTTGAATGGATTCACACCTAAGCTATAAACAAATACCCCAGTTGCTAACTCAAAGAAATAGATTAACGCACCTAAATTCTCTTCGTTTAAAGCTTCTATTGTTAAGTTTATGATAGGAACATTCCCGTCCTGATGCGCCTCGGTAGTACCTAATCTTGCCTTTGTATTGATATCATGGAAGGTCTTCCCTGCCAGATAATTCAATTTATCATCATCCCCTTCAAGCGTTTCAACTTCAATCGAAGAAAACGAATTCTCTACGATCAAAAAGGTTTCCATCAGGCTACGTTTACCCTGTTGTATAAACTGTCCAAGACTGTGCAAATCAGTTGAAAAAGATGCCACTGTTGGGAAAATACCTTTTCCTTCTTTTCCTTCACTTTCGCCCATTAATTGCTGAATCCAGCCACCGAAGGAAGCTAACTCCGGTTCGAAGCAGGAAATAACGTCGATGGTTTTTCCCGCTTTGTGTAGAGCATTTCTGAGTGAAGTATACTCAATGATGTCTTCGATATCTTCTTCATACCTGTTATATGCTGAAACTGCACCATAATACAATGCTTTAATATCAATACCTGCAACAGCTATCGGGATCAATCCAACAGGTGTTAGTACAGAAAACCTACCGCCGATATCATTCGGGATTACAAATTTCTTATATCCTTTAGCATCAATAAGTTGATTTAGAATCCCACCTTCATCGCTAGTTGTACAAATAATGTGATTGGCAGCTTCATCACCATACATACTTTCGAGTGTACTTCGTATAGCTCTGAAGGAGAGTGCTGTCTCAAGTGTGGAGCCGGATTTCGAAATCACATTCACATATACTTTTTTCTGTCCACCATCAGCTTTAGGCGCTTTTATGTGTTGCAGTAATTCTTCTAGATACTTCCCTCCCATGTGATGACCGGCATACAATATCTCTGGGCCTTTAGAGGAAAAGTGAGGTTTTAGCGCATCAATAATTGCTTTTGCACCCAAATAACTCCCACCAATTCCACATACGATAAATATATCCGCATCCGATCTGATCGAAGTTGCCAGTGATTCAATTTCTTCAAGAATGGCATCGTTAGGATTAGCTAAAATATCTCTCCAACCTAACCATTCTGAACCTGGTCCTGATTTTTCACTTAATTGCTTGTAGCCCTGGCTTACTTTTCCATGAGCCGAAATGTATTCTTCGTCTGAGATGAAGGATCTTGCAATCCTTACGTCACATTTAATCATAATTACCTAAGAAGTTTTGCGAGTTGTACCAGAGTGTAATCCAAGTTCTTTTTCTTGGAAACAGCCACTCTCATTGGGGTTATTTTTAGTGCATTGTTTACGATTCCCACCATTATCTCGCTATGTCCTTCCAGTAAAACTTTAACTGCAGAAGCTCCAAGTCTACTTGCCAATACCCGATCTCGTGCCGATGGCGAACCACCACGTTGGGTGTGCCCAAGAATACAAACACGAACATCGTATTGAGCAAAATCACCTTTTATATTTTCAGCGAGTTTTAATGCTCCGCCGGTTTCATCGCCTTCGGCTACAACCACCAAGCTACTGCGCTTTTGCTCTTTTAACATGTTTTTGAGCAAGGTTTTAACCTCACCGATATTTGTGAGCTCTTCTGGTAATAATGCGATTTCGGCACCACCTGCTATCGAGGTTTCGAGTGCGATAAATCCCGCATCTCTACCCATCACTTCTACTAGAAACATGCGTTCGTGAGCATCGGCAGTATCGCGAATTTTATCAATCGCTTCGGTTGCGGTGTTTAGTGCAGTATCATATCCAATGGTTTCATCGGTACCAATAATATCATTGTCGATGGTGGCTGGAATTCCAACCACATTGATACCGTGTTCTTTACTTAGAATATTACCACCGGTAAACGTACCGTCGCCACCTATTACAACTAGTGCGTCGATTCCTTTTTCTTTTAGATTCTTTGCCGCTTTAGCACGTCCTTCTTCGGTTCGAAATTCTTCCGAGCGAGCAGATTTAAGAATAGTACCACCACGTTGTATAATATTGGAAACATCGTGGGTATGGAATTCCTTAAAATCTCCATCTATTAAACCTTGGTAACCACGATAAACGGCGTATACTGTAATTGAATTTGCTGCGGCACTTCGAACTACTGCGCGAACAGCTGCGTTCATGCCGGGAGAGTCACCTCCACTTGTTAAGACTGCAATTGATTTTACTTCAGTAACTGGGTCAAGCATAATTAAATACTTATTTATGATAATGAGTGAGAAAAACGCTTTAATTTTTTGTTAGCATTATTGACTAACTTAAAGCATCCAAGTTTAAGAAAATTTGAACACAATTAATGATCGATTAATGATCGATAATGCAATACTAGAAAGAATTAATTCGGAAACGGTTTCCAGGAAATCACTTCAAGAGATAACCGAACCGGTAAAGGCTCATCTGGAAGAGTTTCGTGGTTTTTTTAAAGAAACCATTAAAACCGATGTGTTCTTATTGGATAAAATTTTACAGTACTTAAGTAAACAAAAAGGAAAAGAAGTACGACCAACTCTGGTGTTTATGTCGGCCAATTTGTTCGGCAATATCAATCAAAAAAGTCATGTTGCAGCCACGATGATTGAATTACTTCATACTGCAACGCTTATACATGACGATGTAGTAGATGAAGCAAACTCGCGGCGTGGCTTTGTAAGTATCAATAAAATCTGGAAAAATAAAGCCGGTGTTCTATTAGGTGATTTTCTACTCGCAAAAGGATTGCAGGTTGCCTTGCAACATCAAGAGTATAGAATGCTGGAAATTCAATCGAAGGCAGTCCAAAAAATGAGTGAGGGCGAACTCCGGCAGTTAAAAACCGCTGGGTTGTTCAATATGACGGAAGAGCGCTATTTCCAGATCATATCAGAAAAAACAGCCAGTCTGATTTCTACTTGCTGTGAAGTAGGAGCTGTTTCATCCACCGATAATGTTGAGCACCAACAGATTATGCGTGATGTTGGTATGTGCGTTGGAATTGCCTTTCAAATTCGCGACGATCTCTTTGACTATGGTAAATATGACATCGGCAAACCCAAGCGAAATGATATTCAGGAGCGCAAAGTAACCCTCCCTTTGATTAAAGCGATTGAACACGCGGAAAAGAAAGAAGGCGTGAAAATTCGAGCTTTGATGAAAAAGCGCAAGAAACGCTCGAAAGACGTAGATAGAATTGTGGATTTTGTACACGCGAATGGTGGAATGGACTACGCTAAAAAAACCATGTATCAATATGCCAATCAGGCGATTGAAAAATTGGAACTACTTCCTCCCTCTCCACACACTTCAGACTTCGTTGATCTCATTCACTTCATCATCACCAGAAAGAAATAGGTGGCAAACGAGCATTTATTTATATCAGATGCTCATTTAGGAGCGCATCCACCGAAACAAGAACAACAGGTGCAGCAATCATTAATTAAATTGATTGAATATGCCACACGCCAAAAGGCAAAGTTGTACATACTAGGTGATCTTTTTGATTATTGGATGGAATTCCCCAACTCTGAAATCCGACCTCGCATTGGTGATGAAGTTTTAACTGCATTTGGCACCTATCATAAGTTGGTTGGTGCTAGTTTATTTATTACCGGTAATCACGATAACTGGACGCTTGGATATTTTGATTCACTCGGTTTTGACGTTGAACCCAATTTTCGGTTAATATCTATTTTTGATAGACAGATTCATCTTATGCATGGGGATGGGCTCTGGAAACCTGATAATTCGCTTAAGCGTCCGTTTATGCACCGAATATTGCGCTCAAACTCATTTCTATCGGTGTACCGTAACATATTGCCAAATAAAATTGCACTTTCTTTAATGCAAAGCTTTTCGAATACAACTCGAAAAATTGATCGTAGAGATCCGGCACCATTAAATGAAAATGCAAAATTAATTCTTGATCATACTAAAGCTGATATCGTACTTACCGGTCATGATCATATTCCTCGAGTGGAAACTTTTAATTCAGGATTGTATATAAATCTGGGTACCTTTTTCCATCATTGCACGTTAGTACGAGGGTTTGAGCACTCAATCGAGTTAGTACAATGGGATTCAGCATCAAGTACATTCACTTCATTTGAAAAATATCATCAACATTCATGAGTTCATCTAAACGAGAACCTATCGATCAACACCGATATTTCAATGATCCGGAATATCGTAGCAAAATTCTTGCTGAGCGCAATAATGCAGAGTCTCCAGACAACAGAAATGATACCGGTTCGAAAAGCCCCCGCTCGGGGAATGATGTAACACGAGCCATTTTTAAATTTACAGGAATCTTTCTTCTCGTTTGTTTCTTGGGCGCTTCAGGATATATCTACTTTTTGTTTCAAGGATTACCAAGTATTGAACAGCTAGAAAATCCGGACACTGCAATTGCAACAGAAGTTCGCAGTAGAGACGGTGTTGTACTGGATAAATACTTTACTGAAAACAGAACCTGGGTTCGATACGATGATATTTCACCCCACGCCATTGATGCCCTCGTAGCTACCGAAGATCACCGATTCTTCAATCATTGGGGTATGGATATGGTTAGAACACTTGCTATCCCCTATCACTTAATTCAAGGCAGGCGTCAGGGTGGTTCAACCATTAGCCAACAACTTGCAAGAAACTTATATAAAGAAATCGGACAGGCATTTTCGGTTTCCCGAAAGTTTCGTGAAATGATCACTGCCGTTCAGATCGAAAAAAATTACACGAAGCGTGAAATCATCGAAATGTACTTAAATACGGTAGAGTACAGTAACAGCGCCTTTGGTATCGAAGCTGCTGCAAGAACTCACTTTAATAAACCAGCGGCGGAACTAAATGTAACCGAGGCCGCAACTTTAGTGGGAAGTGTGAATGCGGTGTATGCCTACAATCCAAGACTTTTTCCGGAGAAATCAAAACAACGACGCGATATTGTACTTACTCTGATGAATCGCCAAGGCTTTATTGATGCAAACACAATGCAGGCTTTGAAAAGCGAACCTATAAATTTAGACTACCAGCCACCAAGTAAAGCAGGAAGAGTTTCTCGTTATTTTGGTGAATATGTTCGCCAAAACGTGACCGAATGGGCCAAAGAAAACGGATATGATATTTATACAGATGGATTGGTGATTTACACAACCATCGATTCTCGATTGCAACGCCACGCAGAACGTGCCATGCGTACCAAACTTGATTCACTTCAAAAAATATTTGAACGTGAGTGGACTTCCCGAGGAAGTGGCGTGTATATGGATAAGCTTTGGGAAGAATACCCAACTTTTAAAGATAGTTTCTTAGAAGATACCGACGAGTACAAAAATGGATTCAAAAACTACAACACAAACATTCGAAAAGTAGTTTTGGATAGCTTAAAAGCCGATTCCATGTTTGTGGATTCGGTGATGAAATCACGAACTCGATTAGAAGCAGGCTTTGTTGCAGTTGATCCGACGAATGGAAATGTTTTAGCCTGGGTAGGTGGATCAAATTACGGAAACGTGCAATTTGATCATGTGTATCAATCGAGGCGGCAGGCTGGTTCTACTTTTAAACCTTTCGTATATGCCGTAGCCATTGATAATGGATATAAACCTTATCACAAATTTTCGAAATACCCCACTAAGTTCTACGATCGCAACGGAAATGTATGGGCGCCAAAGGATCAAACCGTGGGTTCTGGTCCAATTATGGTTTCACTTAGAGAAGCGCTGGCTCGTAGTATGAATAATGTTACCGTACGCTTACTCCCCGAAATTGCCGGTGCTCCCGACACTAATGAATTATGGCGACTTGATCCCGCTGCTCGGAAGATTAAAGAAATGGCCTCCAATTTAGGTATCGATATGTCCAATTCTCCGGCCTATCCATCCATTGCGTTAGGAACAGCCGAAGTTTCGCTTCTTGAGATTACCAGTGCCTATACTACTTTTGCAAATCAAGGTGTACATATCGATCCAATTGCAATAACCAGAATTGAAGATCGTGAAGGAAATGTATTGATAGAATATCATCCGGATTACCGACAAGAAGTAATCAGCCCGGAAACAGCCTATATAATGACTGATTTAATGCGTGGCGTTATTCGTGGCGGTGAAGGATATAATGGCACTGGTGTTCGATTGAGAAATGTATATGGTGTTCGGCAGGATATTGCAGGCAAAACCGGAACCACTCAAAATTCTGCAGATAACTGGTTCATTGCTATGACCCCACACATTGTGATGGGAGCCTGGGTTGGTGGCGAGGATCGTCGAATTCGTTTCCCAACCGATAACCCGAACAGTATTGGTCAAGGTGCCAGAACAGCCCTACCGATTGTTGGAGAATTTATAAACATGGTAACTGCAGATCCCGACGCGTATTGGGGCTATGATTCGTTCACTCCTCCGCCCGGATTCATAATGCCCGAAGATCCGGAAGAAGCACGGAATGAGATGCTGAGAGATAATGAACGAGGAAGAATTGGTTGGTAGGAACTTTTTAAAAAAGTCGATCTATAACGATCAAATTAATTAGAATTTGATCGTTTTAAATGATTACAAATCGTTATTTATTGGGCTATTGAATACGTAAAGTCTCACGCGCAATTGATAAATATATTTTTCGATTTAAAGCATTTAAATAGTAAAATTCTCAACAACAAAAATTTAACCTAAACCTAAAAGGGTAACTTATGAACAAGGGGAAATTCACCACTCCAAATACCTTATTAGTAGCACTAGCTTTGCTAGTAACTGTATCAGCAATCGGTTGCGGTTCATCCAATAAAATGACAAAAGCTGAAGCCGCCGCACAGCGTGAGATCGATAAAATGCCGGGTTGGTATCTCAATCCACCCGAAGATAATGACGAATACCTATACGAGATTGCAGAAGTAACTATGAGCAGACGTAGTTCGGCCCGGCAATCGGCTATCATTCAAGGGCGTACTGCATTAAGTGCAAAATTGGGCGTTAAAGTAGAAGCGCTGCAAAAATTATTCGAAGAAGAAGTTACCAATGGTAACGAATCGGTTTATAGCGCTGCATTTACTGCTGCCAATCAAAATGTGATTTCACAAGATTTACGCGCTGCTTCGGTTGCAGAGCAGGCGTTTGTTCCAACTGCTAGCGGACAATACACCTCATATGTACTAATGCGTTTACCCATTGGTGATGCAAGAGAGATAATTGACAATGCATTATCTCAGGATGAAGAGCTCTATATTCGCTTTAAAGAATCGAAAGCTTTTGAAGAATTGATGGAAAACTTAGAGCGACTAGGTTACGATCAATAGAACGGGTTGAGTTTTTAAACAGGAGCTACAATCGCTCCTGTTTTATTTTTTCTAATCCGTCTCTCAATTACATTAGTGTTGATTGATAATCGGCATAAGTAATAGGAATTATTCAAAACATCCACTTTTCGCCTATCCAAACAGTTACGCCATGTTTAGGACTACTATTTTTTCGGGTTTACAATATCGTTTAGCATCCTGCTTTCTCGGCATTCTATTTATGTGTTCATGTACTATAAATGCTCAACAATTGGATGATCTCGTAGTATCACCTATTGAAAACCCCTTATCAACCATTCCGGTATTTGTGGATTTTCCCGACGATGCTGCCATCATTATTACCTCTTCCCTAACCAACTTACGATTTGATTCGAATGTAGAAATCATCGCAGATCGTAGTGAGCCGGCAAGTGGTGAGTATCGCCTGATTATCCCACCATTCCGACAAACTATTGCCGTTTATGCTGATAATTACAAGCAATTACGTTTTACGGTTCCGGTTTCTGAGGCTCGACAGGTTTTATTTTACTCGATTGAGCCCAAAGAAGAAGACGTAAATGTTGTACCTACTTTTTTTGCTGTTAGTCCTGCACAGGCCATGGATGCCACAGTTTTTATTGACGATCAGGTGGTTGATATAAACCGAGCGGTTAATCTTGAGGAAGGAACACATCAACTACGCATCGAAAAAACCGGTTATCGCACTATTACGGAAGAAATTATTATCTCGGCAGATCAGAATATCCGCAAATATGAGATGGAGCCCATGCAAACGCAATTAGTTACGGTCACTTCATCTCCCGAAAATGCCCGCATCGAAATAAATGATGTGGAGCGCGGATCAACCGATTATCAGGGATTTCTATTTCCGGGCAATTATTTTATTCGGGTAGCAAAGAACGGTTATAAAACGATACAACAATCTATCGAAGTGGTTGATGGTGACACCAATGCATTTCACTTTGAATTGGAGGAATATGGGGGCGACTTGATGCTTACTCTCTCTCCTTCAAATGCTAGAGTTACGTTAAATGATCAACCTGTTGATTTAACCAATGGTTGGGCTAAAGTTCATCCGGGCACATATAATATGGTGGTTGCGGCTACAGGATATGAAACATATTCTGAGCCGATTGTTGTGCTAGAAAATGAAGTTATAGAACGCAATATTTCGCTTCGAAAACTAGTGGGAACGCTTCAACAAACCATTCGACCAATTTTTGCGACGGTTACATTACTCGATGAAAATGGAGTGTTGGTGGATGAATGGCAGGGTGCAAATCGAATAAATGATTTGCCCGTTGGCACCTACACCATCGAAGCGGTTGCCAGCGATTACAAACGATATCGGCGAACCATCACTATCAGAGAAGGTGAAATCGAAGAGCATGACATACGCTTAGAGTTACTCAATCCTGTTGCGCTGAGCGAGGATACCGCTTTGGAAGAATCCTCTACCGGAAATGAGCGCAATGATGTTTATCGCGAAGATCGTGGTGGTTTTTTCAATTATCCCGATTTTGAAGGCATGTATCTTCACTACAACCTCTTTGAGCCCAATACAAATGCATTTGCTTCGAATGTAGAGGAAGGTGTGGGATTTGGAATTGGCTTTTATAAACATCGAGGCATCATAACTACAAGTTTTGATTTAGTTTATAATCGATATCAATTTGTTAATTCTGAATTGTTACCGGAAGAAATCAGATCCTATAACGTTTCCACTTCTTTGGTTCCAACGCTCTCTTTCGGTCCTGTATTGATTGGCTACGGCGTAGGATTAGATTTTACTCAATACGAAGAACCTGCCAGCCAATCTTTCGATTACACCTACGATGCATTCACAGCATTTCAAATCACCTTTAAGCCAAAAAGTTGGGGACTTGGATTTATGATTGATAATCGAAAAAGTTGGGATATTGGCTTTGCTGAGGAGTATCGCGAATGGGCACAGCTTAAATACAGTATTGTTTTGGAGATTTAAATGAGGGGTAAATCGATAAATAAATTATGCGTTCTGTTCGGTATAACTTTGCTGTTGATGCAATGCGAAGAAACTCCCGAAGGTATCCAAAGAGCTTTGTTTGATGATATCGCCGCTCAGGATATTAAACTTCAACTCTCGATGCCCATCATTACGGATGTTTCGTTAACTGGAAATGATCCAAAAGCCAACAACGGAATGGCTAATTGGGGAGAAGTTGTCTATTTCGATGCCACGCTCGGGAATCCATTACCTGAATCAGTATCCGATGTAGAACTCGAAATTCTTGGCGTAAATAATACCACACACATTGTTGATTGGTACGATGATCGATTAGATTACGGCGCAATTCTCCCCTACACTTCTCGGGCTCCGGAAGATTATTTGTGCTTATTATGCAACGATCCGGAAGAAATCTATTTGGGTAGAACTTGGGTGGAAATTAATGCGAACAATCTGGGCACTTCCTCTATTACTTTGGATATACAGATAACGTTCGATTTCAGAGAAACAGAATTCGTACAAATGGCTACGCATACCTTCACCATATTTCCATGAATTATGTTTCTTAAAAGTCACATACGCCTGTTATTGCTTGGATTCGTTCTTTTGAGTTCATCGGCAGTACATGTTGTGTATGGGCAAATCTCAGAAAAAGAGATAAAATTGAGTGGTAATTATTATTGGGGACAAGGTTATGGAGAACAACGAGAAGGCGCGATTAACAATGCAAAACGTGATTTGATTGAAAAACTGATTGTGCGTGTCGAGTCCGAATCCCGTTTTACTGAGCGAGATACCAATGAGGAATACTCGGTGGAACTACAATCCACCACTCAAACTTCGAGTAGAATTGAGCTCCGTGGATTAAACTATTTTCCCGCAAAAGAACGCCGAGATGGGACATGGGAAACCATAGCCTATCTCTCAAAAAGCGCATTCAACCAAAGTATTAACGATGCCGAACAGCGCTTTCTTAGCGCCCTCTCCTATGCCTTGGAAGACGAACGAACCGGCAATATGAATGCCGCAATTCCGGTATATATGGATTTACTTGCTTCCACCTATTTCTATCCCGTTTCATTTTACACCACACCGGATGTTAATGGCGAACAGTTTGAACTACGCTCATTTTTAGTTCGAAAATTGAATAACTGGATCAATACCATAGATTGGGAAGTTACAGCCATCCGAAATCTTAGTTCTGAATCGCATACCGAAATCTATTTTGATCTCTTTTTTACTTATAAAAACGAGCCGGTTTCGAATCTTTTGTTGAGTTTAAATAAACCAGGCTATCCCGTGCATAATGTTCAGCGAGGCCTGACCTCTGTTTTCTACGATTACAAACCTGATGAGCTCATAGAACGGTTTCAGACCAATCTCAATCCAGAAATTTACCCTGTAATCGAAGAAGAGAAACAAGAATTACTTTCAGAGATTCTCCCACAACGAGCAATAGTACTGGAAGTAGATTTCAGCGATATCATCAACATCGATATCGAACTGGATAATACAAACGAAAATACCTGGGTTGCCTACCCTGAGGTAAAAAACCTGAGTGTATTTGATGTACAATGGACATACAAAGGTGAATTATATTCAACCAATACTCTCACTATCAATCCGTCTTTGTTGAATACGGATACCCCCATACAGTTGACCTTAAATGCTTCGGAAGCATTAAGTATACAGCGCATTATCACTCCAAGTGGAATGTTGGTTAAACCTTCTGATGCCATTATAACCAATAATTCATCCACTGAAAATGAGTTATTAATCCTGCAATCTCAGGATGTTATTATTGAAATCCCGAGTGATAAAAACCAGTATCTCGAACAGATTTTGAAGTTTAAAAACGGAACTCGCCTCACTCAATACTTAAATCGTTTGAAATCACGTGGAGTTATCAAGCAGGTAGGAAATAAAGCTTCAATGCCTGATTCAGAGTTAAGTTATATTGCCATCATTGAACCCCGAAATCGGAAAGTTGAAGCCGTACTCAGTCCGGTTGTAGAAGGTTATCGAACAGATCTGAATAACGAAAAAACCGTTGCTAATACCACGTTATCCGAAACTTATGCCGGCATGGGTTCCATTTGGTTTCAGTTTAATTGATGTTGTTTAACAAACTATGAATCTATCGTTCAAACATAGCTTCCTCACTTTTTTGGCTTGTATTTGTACCTTTGTGCCGCTATTTGCTAAACAAGATGTAGAAGTTTTTGTTGCGGATTTTGCCAACGACGAACTCAGATTAAACATTGAGCAAAATGCGAGCGCATTCCTATCCACTATAAATTCCTCTTCACCCCGATCAGAAATCAATTTCTCGGATACTGCGAAGTTCGCAGACCGATTTAACGATGCATTTAATGAGCTGTGGGAAAACACCCCGTTTTATATTCCTGAAACTACCATCATCGAAACGGTAAATCGGCTAACGAATGGCACGTACGAAATGCGCAATATTCCTGCATATTTCCTTACTCCTGAGGGAGAAGAATTGTATGAAGAAACCGTGCTTCAATTTGATGCTGATGGCCGCATTATAAATTTCCGAATTGGCTTGCCTGCACATCGCTATCAAAACCTGATGCTGGAAGGTGAAGATGTAACCGATCAGGCAAATCGAGCTGTAATTCTGCAATTTGTAGAACAAGTTCGTACAGCATACAATCGAAAGGATCTGGAATTCATCAACACTGTTTTTTCCGATCAGGCGCTAATCATCGTAGGAAGTGTAATACAAAATACCGGTGATGAATCGGCCTATCAGCAACAAGTAGAATACCTGCAATTCACTAAAGATGAGTACATTCAACGACTGAGTGGAATCTTTTCGCGCAACGAGTGGATTGATGTAGGCTACGAAGATATCGGGATATTCAGACACCCCAAACATCCGGAGATTTATGGAGTTTCTCTTACTCAGTATTATAACTCCTCTACCTACAGCGATGAAGGGTATCTGTTTTTATTGATCGATTTTAAAAATCCCGATCAGCCTATGATTCACGTTAGAACCTGGCAGCCTAAAAATTCCACGCCGGAAGATGAAATTTTCCACATTGGATATATGGAGATTTTCTAATGCTGCGTTTCACTCTCATATTTTTGACGGGATCAATCTTGCTCACTTCTTGCCGATCCTCTAAATCAGCTACGGTGATACAATCATCCAACGATCTACAAAAAGTGCAACCTGTGAGTTCTCCGTCAAAGATACATGGAGCTGGATTTGCTCGACTCTCAAACTACAACCCAGATAGATCGTTTAAACAGGCTAAACAAAATGCCATTGTTGATTTGGAAGCAGCGCTTCTGACTAGTGTATATCTGGAATATTACGGAAATAATACCATCAGCTCGAAGCTTCGTGCAGAATTTGCCATCGCCGACGACTTGAATGAATTTGAGTACATTGCAATCGACTCACTGGTGGTAGGTGATTGGGCGGTTTACTTTGTAAGTGAACCTAATGCAACCTCACTACCTTTAAAAACGGTAGCGAAAGCACAGAATTCATCTTGGACGGCCCCATATTTTGAGCCTCATATGATTGATGGTTTTTGGATTGCATCTGGATCACATCCTCAAACTCGATTTAATCCTAATCGTGGTTGGACAAAAGCTCGGCAAGAGGCGCTAAAGAACCTATCGGAATATTTGAATACTAAAGTTCAAGCATTAGAACGTACCTACGATAACGATTATTCGTCGGTACATTATGTTACCTCAAAACACGTTTTTCAATCGATCAGTGTGATTGATCGGTTACAGATAGATGATGAATATCACGTGTTAATTATGATTCGTGAAAGTGATATTATCCGCATAGATGAACCTGTCAGCGAGAAATAACTACCAAACTATTCCCCGAATTATTGTAATTGGTGTGAGTGGATGCGGCAAAAGCACCGTTGCGTCCCTCCTTGCAAAATCACTAGAAGTTTCGTTCATCGAAGCCGACGAATTCCACCCCAAGGCGAACATCCACAAAATGAAAAGCGGGACTCCACTTAACGATGAAGACCGAAAACCTTGGTTAGATACTTTGAACTCAGAGTTACACAAACGATCAGAAACCGGTTTTGTACTTGCTTGTTCGGCGTTGAAAGAACAATACCGCAAGTTGTTAAGTGATGGAATCTGGGGTATTAGGTGGATTTATCTGGATGGATCGTTTGATACAATTTTTAAGCGAATGAAAGAACGGGAGCATTTTATGAAGCCTGAAATGCTTCAAAGTCAATTCGATGCGCTCGAAATTCCCGAGTATGGAATTCACTGCTCAATTGAGTATCCTCCCGAGGAAATTGTGAACCAAATTCTAGAGCAACTTAGTGAGTAATCTACAATCGGAAATCGGGGTAGTCGGACTTGGAGTGATGGGCGCGGCCCTTAGTTTAAATTTAGCAAGTAACACGTTTCGAGTAGCTGTTTTTAATCGTGATACAGGAACAGAAAAAGGAACTGTTTCTAATTTCATTTCGAGAAATTCCTCACTTACCAATCTTCAGGGATTTACGGATCTCAAATCATTTATTTCGAACCTTGAACGCCCTCGAAAAATCATCCTGATGATTTCTGCAAATGCGGTGGATATCGTCCTCGACGACCTCCTTCCCCTTCTTGATGCCAACGACATCATCATTGATGCAGGAAATTCGCACTTTAAAGAAACCGAAGATCGACAATCCCGATGTGCAAAATCCGGAATCGAGTTTGTTGGATGTGGCGTTTCGGGTGGTGAACGTGGCGCTCGATTCGGTCCTTCGATTATGCCCGGAGGCTCTAAATCTGCATATGCTTCCATCGAGCCATATCTCAAGGCCATCGCTGCAAAAGATGTTCACTCCAAACCTTGTGTGAGTTACATTGGAGCGGGCGGTTCCGGTCATTTCGTAAAAATGGTGCATAACGGCATCGAATATGTGGAAATGCAATTGCTTGCTGAACTGTATCAACTACTCCGAAATTATTGGAGCAACGAGCAAATCTCGGAGCTGTTCGAAGAATGGAATCAGACCGATTTGCAAAGTTACCTGCTTGAAATCACAGCAAACATTCTCATCAAAAAAGAGGACGACGGATTCTTGTTGAGTTCTATTCTGGATAAAGCCGGCAACAAAGGAACCGGAAGTTGGAGCAGTATTGCTGCCCTCGAACTCGGCTCCGAAAACTCGATGATGAGCGCCGCCGTTTTTGCTCGATATCTGTCCTCTCAAAAGGAAACTCGCGCTCGACTAGATCATATTCGAGTCACTAAAGAATTTGCCGATTTTGATGTCGATGCCTTAAAAAACGCCTACAATGCCGCACGACGTCTCAATCACTTGCAAGGATTTGAGTTAATTCGTTATGTTGCCAAAGAATTTGATTGGGACATCAATTTCAGTGAACTCGCCCGAATCTGGACCAACGGCTGCATCATCCGCTCTAACTTGATGGAAAACCTCTCCCATCGTTTTAAGAATGTTCATTCATTAATAGATGATGATGAAATTATCCAAGGGTTGAATGATCAAGAAGATGCACTTTCGGAAGTACTACAGTCATTTATTGATTACCGAGTGGCTGCTCCGGCGTTTTCAGTGGCATGGAATTATTGGATTGGACTTACCACCGGCAACGGTCCTGCAAACCTGATCCAGGCCCAACGGGATTATTTCGGGGCACATACCTATCAACGAGTGGATGACCCGAACGGAGCATCCCATCACACAAACTGGGAGCAATAATGCTTGATATTGGATTACTCGGCGCTGTGTTAGCCGGAATCGTTGTGTTACTGGTTTTGATCTTGCGATTCAAAATCCAAGCCTTCATTAGTTTATTGATTTCGAGCATTCTGGTGGGTTTACTGGCAGGATTATCACCAAGCGAAGTCATTGCCACTATTCAGGAAGGAATGGGCAGCACACTGGGTTTTGTGGCCACGGTGGTTGGACTTGGAGCCATGTTCGGTGCGATTTTAGAGCATTCGGGCGGAGCAGAAGCCCTTGCCCGATCATTGATCGCAAAGTTCGGCGAAGACAAAGCGCCGTGGGCGTTAATGCTTACCGGACTTGTGGTTGCCATCCCGGTTTTTTTCGATGTAGCCTTCATCATCCTGGTTCCCATTGTGTACGCCTTGCAGCGTAAAACCGGTAAATCGTTGTTGTTTTATGCCTTTCCATTGCTGGCGGGATTGGGAGCCGCTCACGTGTTCATCCCTCCAACTCCCGGTCCGGTTGCCGTTGCAGATATCCTCAATGCCGACTTAGGCTGGGTGATCGTGTTCGGAATTATTGCAGGTTTACCGGCTGCAATTGTGGGCGGACCTATTTTCACTCGGTTTCTTACCAAACGGATGCAAGTCACCGCCCCCGAACCCATCGAAGAAAAAGAAACCGCCTCCCTACCCTCTTTTGGGTTGATTGAATTCATCATTGGAAGCCCGATTCTGTTAATCGTTCTGAATACGTTGTTAAACAGTCCGGGCATGGCTGCTTATTCCGGATTAGATTCGCTACGTGCTGTCTTTCAGTTGATTGGTCACCCTTTTACAGCTTTGATCATCGCCAATTTACTTGCATGGATTGTGCTGGGATTAAAGCGAGGATCATCCAAAGAAACCCTGCTCGATATCATGACAAAATCGATGGGTCCTGCCGGAATTATCATCCTGCTAACAGGAGCCGGTGGCGTGTTTAAGCAAATGCTGGTGAATACCGGAGCGGGAGAAATGATGGCCACTTTTTTTGCCGACAAAGGGCTTGGCACCCTCTTTTTTGCCTACATCTCCGCCATTTTGATTCGCGTGTTACAAGGCTCTGCTACGGTTGCCATGATTACCGCCGCGGGTTTAGTTGCCCCTGTGTTAGTGGGGATGTCATCGATCGAAGCATCGTTGGTTGTAATCGCCATTGCTGCCGGAGCGACCATTCTTTCTCATGTAAACGACAGCGGTTTTTGGCTAGTGAGCAAATACCTCGGCTTAACCGAAGTGCAAACCCTCAAAAGTTGGTCGGTAGCCACCACCTTAATTTCAGTGACCGGCTTTATGATGGTGTTGGTGATGAGTGTTTTTGTTTAGGAATGAGGTGTGAGGTGTGAGGTTTGAGGTGTGAGGTTTGAGGGAGAAGTGAAAAGGCAAAAGTGAAAAATGGAGCCTTTATTTTTTTTCGCTTTTCATTTTTCACTTTTGAATTTATTCATCATATTCCTGAAAATTAGGGGGATAAAGTGAATAGAGTCAAGCATATACCAATTATAGCTTTATAAGCAGAACGGTTTTTTAAATTAATTCAACCGATTTAAATTTCTGATACTGAATGCCAACTAATCACAAAAATAAGTAAGAGATGGACAATCAAACCGCATAGTTAATAATCGGAATCGGTATCGCATCCATGTTAGCCGGGGTTTATACAGCATATCGAACAAGGGAAATTATGGAATCGGTAAGTGGAATTATTTTTGGCATTGCACTTATTGGAACGGTAATAATCGATCGAAATAAAAAGGATAAGACTGATTAATAAAAAGTGCTGGTTTCTCAACATCTCAACCTAGCGAAAGATTGCACTTATGCACCACTGAGTTCACGGAGGAATGAATTTGAGTCAAAGCGAAGAGAATATTAGTACACTGCTTATTGCTTGTTGATCTACTACGCCAAAGGCTTTGTAGATTATAAATATTGAATATTGTAAACGCGTCCGCTTGAGAGATTTTACCAACCACAAGCCCTAAGCACATAAACTGTAAGTAATGAACCTAAACAGGAAAAGGGAATTCATGTTCTCTAATTTCCTAGATATAAAAGTGTTTTAGTGATCTAATTCGAATTTCAATACATTTAAGGCATGGAAAAGAATATCGTCCAAATCAACCCTTTAAAGTCTTCTAATTCTGATGCTAATTATTGGAAAAATAAATCCGTATCAGAAAGACTTGAAGCCCTTGAAATGCTAAGACAACAGTATGCAACAGAAACTGATTCTCCCCAAAGACTTCAAAGAGTTTATCGCATTATTAAACAAAAATGAGGTTCAGTATTTAGTTGTTGGCGGATATGCATTAGCAGTGTATGGTCACCCAAGATTCACCGGAGATATTGATATCTGGATTCAAACTAATGTAGATAATGCATCTAAACTAATATCGACCCTATCCGAATTTGGATTTAGTTCTATTAAGCTAGAACCTTCCGATCTTATAACACCAAATCAAGTGATACAGTTAGGTTACCCACCCTTGAGAATTGATATACTCACCTCCCTAGATGGTATTAAATTTGACAATGCATATTCAAACGTAAACAATGTAGAAGTGGACAACTTATCGATCAACTTTATAAGCAAATCGGACCTCATCACAAACAAAAAAGCTTCAGGTAGATATCAGGATTTAGCTGATTTAGAAAAACTTGAATAAAAAAGCCGATACGTTAATATCGGCCCCAACCAAGCTAAAACGTCCACTTATGCACCACTGAGATCACGGAGGAATGAATTTAAGCCACAGCGAAGATATTATTTGTACACTGCTTATTGCTTGTTGATCTACTACGCCAAAGGCTTTGTAGATTAAAAATATTGAAAACGCCCGTCTCTACCACCAACTAATTATTTCTCCTTCGCAGGTGCTCATTCGAAATGACGAAAATTGGGGTTTTGCTCTGAGACCACTTGAACACTTTATATTCCTTGTTGAATATTGAACATTGAAATCCCCACTCCACAAAAAAAAAGCCGATGCGTTTCCACATCGGCTTTCGAATTTTTACTAAATGAGATGCTGTTACTCTTCAGTAATAACTGATTCTGCGAGTAACGTAAGCTTGTTATTCGCTACTTCTACAAATCCGCTGGAGATGGTTACGTTTATCTCTTCGCTTCCTTGTCGGATGAGTACTTTGCCTTTCTCCAATGCAGAAACAATAGGTGCGTGATTTGCTTTTACTTCAAAGCTTCCCATCACTCCCGGCATTTGCACACCGGTTACTTCACCTTCGAACAGCGAACCATTTGGAGTTAATATTTGCGCCTGGAAACCTGCCATGCTTATTCTCCTGTTTACGCTTCCGCTGATTCGGCAAGCATCTTCTCGCCTTTCGCAATCGCTTCGTTGATATCACCAACCATGTAGAATGCACCTTCCGGCAGATGATCAAGTTCACCGTTGATGATCATCTTCACACCTTTAACGGTATCGTCGATTTTCACATACTTACCGGGTGCTCCAGTAAACTGCTCGGCCACGAAGAACGGCTGAGATAAGAAACGCTGAACACGACGTGCACGGCTTACTACTAATTTATCTTCGTCAGACAATTCGTCCATACCAAGAATCGCGATGATATCCTGCAAATCTTTGTAGTTCTGAAGAAGTGTAGTTGTTCTACGTGCTGTGTTGTAGTGATCTTCACCCACTACTTTAGGATCGATGATTCGAGAAGTAGAATCCAGTGGATCTACCGCAGGATAAATACCAATCTGTGTTAATGCACGAGAAAGTACAGTGGTTGCATCCAAGTGGGTAAATGTGGTTGCAGGCGCCGGATCAGTCAAGTCATCGGCAGGTACATACACAGCCTGAACCGAAGTAATAGATCCTTTTTTCGTAGAAGTGATACGCTCTTGCATCGCACCCATCTCAGTAGCCAGCGTTGGCTGATAACCTACCGCAGAAGGCATACGTCCTAGAAGTGCTGACACTTCAGAACCGGCCTGAGTAAATCGGAAAATGTTATCGATAAATAGTAGAATATCACGAGATACTTCATCGCGGAAGTACTCAGCTACTGTTAATCCAGAAAGCGCTACACGAGCACGTGCTCCCGGAGGCTCGTTCATCTGACCGAATACCAAAGTAGCTTGAGATTCTTTCAATTTCTCTTCATCCACTTTTGAAAGATCCCACTCACCGGCTTCCATGCTTTCTTTGAACTCGTCGCCGTAGTTGATTACGCCAGATTCAATAAATTCACGAAGAAGGTCATTTCCTTCACGGGTACGCTCACCTACACCGGCAAATACTGAAAGTCCACCATGCTGCTTTGCAATGTTGTTGATAAGCTCCTGAATCAATACGGTTTTACCTACACCGGCACCACCGAATAATCCAATTTTACCACCTTTCGCATACGGACAAAGTAGATCTACTACTTTAATTCCCGTTTCAAGCATCTCAGTAGAAGTTGCGAGTTCATCGAAATGAGGAGCCGGACGGTGAATTGGGTAGTTGTTTTCGCCTTTTGGTTGTTTAATACCGTCGATTGATTCGCCTACTACGTTGAACAGACGACCACGGATGTCCTCACCAACCGGCATTGCAATAGCTTTTCCGGTGTCGATTACTTCCATTCCACGAACCAAGCCATCGGTAGAATCCATCGCAATGGTACGTACACGATCTTCACCTAAGTGCTGAGCTACCTCTAAATAGAGCGTAGATCCGTCGGTTGGGTTTTTGATAGTTAAGGCATTAAGAATAGATGGCGTTTTGCCTTCAGAAAAATCAACATCAACTACAGGTCCGATAACCTGTGCTACAGTTCCTTTATTCATGTACTAACTGCGATTAGATTAAAAATTTTGAGTCTCAAAATGAATGAAAATTGCAAAGCTGCAAAGGCTGGTAAAGATAGCGAGATATAAAACGATTGGCAACGAGTAAAACCATGGTTTTTTCTGTTTTGTTTTTATGGATGATTTATGATTAACTATCAGAATACCATAACCATTGAAAATTGAAATAGCTTTCTGATTACAAGCTATTAAAATACCAATTCTTAAAACTGGTGAATTGTTTAGATAGCTCAGAAACTAAGCTATCGATTCTTGCAACTTTATGACAATCTTATGCATATTGCAGGTAATATCAACTATTTTTTTCGGGCTTGAACTTTACATCGCTTTCACTTTTATCAGGGATATTAATTTTTGTACTAGGAAGTTGTTATTCGCCTTCTGGTGAAAATTTCAACGATATTGAACTACCGGAAGCACCACCTCTGACCGTAAATCTGTCAGGGATCGAAGGAGATACGATTGGAGTAGCTGCTGCCACCCAATTTCAATATTCGATCTCTACTCCAAATGAAATATTTGTAATCCAGATAGAAATCAATAATCGTGTAGTTGAAGAATCATTCAATCAATCAGATATTGACATCTACATAGATCCTGATCAATTCAATAAAGGTATTCATAGATTGGAATTGCTGGTATACGTTAAGAGTAATACTGGTAGTATTGCTGATGGATTTGATGCCGAACAATTTCTCTATAATGGAGTGTGGTTTTTAGAGATCGATAAATCCCCACCTGAACCTATAGAAATCTCTAATATGTCTGTTGATCAGTCTGGCTTAACTATTGAATGGGAAAAGTATGAGAAGTCAACTATACAGGAATATCAAATAAATTTCCATGATTTGAGTGAACCATATACGATCAATCGCAGCTTTTCCATAGAAAACAGAAATACAACCAGCCATACCTTCACCGATTATATTGGGCAGGAACTGAGGGTTTCACTTTCTGTGGTTACAGATTTTGGTACTGCTACCGGCAATCAAATCACTATTGATGAAAAAACTACCAGATTATTGCCTTCCGTAATTGTTGGTGACAGAGTTCAATTGAGATGGAATAAGAATCAGTTTCCTAACCACTTTCGAAGCTATAAATTATACACAAACACCCCTGATAATCCCGAATTCAGAATCCAATTATTCAACTCTGAGAACATAAATGACACAACATTTACCTTTGAACAAGAAGTTTTCATTGGAGATATAGATTTAAAACTAGAAGTATGGCCTAAGGAAGTTAGTTTTTTTGGACACCCTATTATTGATATAAGCACAATACCAGTTTCAGAGCCTACCTTTGAAATTCCTAATAATGGCAGAATGTATCTCCAGTCAGGTAATATTATAGCTGCGTACGATTCCTCGATTTCTATTATCGATACAACCGACAACAACATTATCAATCAGGTTCAAGCTAATAATGCTTCTAAAACTCGCATTTTTATGCTTGCGGGAAGAACATTGGAAGATGGAACAGAAACCATTGTAACCCTTAACAGTTCAACCCTGGAGGTTGAGAATTCTGTTACTATGAGAAGAATAACAGGTGTCAATATTAAGCCACAAAAAATTAAGGCATCTAGGAATAGTGCATTGGCTATACTATCAACAGGTACAACTGCATACATTTTCAATTCCGCAACAGGAAGCACACAACGAACCTATCCATTATCAAGCGAATCTGCACGTGTAGATATTTCAGCTGATGGAAACCTAGTATTAATTGACAGGATGCTTTATGCACTTGAAAATGGTGAGTTAGTTAGAGTTAATAACAATACAGACAATATTATTGTTTTTTCAAATACTGGGGATTTCTACTACGAAATTGAACCATTCTTCAATACTGTAATAACAAAGTATGAAAACAATAATAGAACGCCATTAAGTACTACAGAGGTAAGACGATATCGAACTACTTCTATTAACAATAATCAGGATGAAAATGTATTTATTGCCAGAGGATATTATACAAATGTTAACTCTCCTGTAGATGAACCAACTTATGTAGTTATTGATCCTGAACAAGGTATTTCGAAAGATATCCGAGTATTTAATCGGTTTGCTAATTACTACTATCTAGACGGAGATCTTTACACTACCGACAACTTCAAAAAGAGGTTCGATTTTGATTAAAAAGACTCTTTTAGCCCTGATAGTGATATCGATAGGACATACTTTTCCTAACATGTCATTTGCCCAAACTGCCGGATTCAAAATCGGATATGGCTCGTATGGAATGAAAGATCTAAAGAATATTCAAAGTGATGTTCTCAGAGATGTTGGTATTCAGAGTGCTACAATCACAGAATCTTTTCCCATGTATTTTAATTATGCTTTAACAATCATTACCAAACCACAAATGAATCGTTCACTAAAATTCGAAATTGGGATGAGTAGTACAGGAAGCAGAATTGCAGCTGCTGATTATTCAGGAAATTTCAGGTTTGATCAATTAGCCCTTCAATACTATTTCCAAGTTGGACAGAGGTATTACATTAAACGCTATCAGAACAATACTCAATCATTTATTGAATGGAATAGCGGATATAGTTATTCAAGCGTTGAGTTTATTACTTCACTTACCCTTTCAGATCAAAACACAAAAGATAATGTTGATTTGGTTGAACACTCCGCATACGTACAACCCCTCTTTGGTATATCGATCCCTGCCAATCAATTTATTTTAGAACCATATATCGGATTCTATTATGATATTTACTTCAGTGGATTAGCTCTCAAAGAAAACAACGATGCTAAACTTAATAATGGTGAGCGAGATCTACATGCATATTGGAGAGGATTTCGTTTTGGATTCAATGTCCTTTTACAACTGTAAAAAACAACTTCACACAATCTTCATATTCACTCCTTTTCTTGTTGCCTTTTACGATCACAGCAATAAAATTATTCATCATTTACTATGCCTCTAGTAGCGTATATTCCTATTTCTACTACTCTTTTTTGTGTCTATTTCTTTTACGTAATCTATAATCACTGGCGACAAAAACCCGAAGCCACTTATCTGCTATGGTGGACAATCGGTGTGGTTTGTTATGGGATCGGCACGTTGGTCGAAAGCATCCACACTATTTACGGATGGAGTCCATTCATCTTTAAAGCCTGGTACATTGCAGGTGCATTTTTAGGCGGAGTTCCACTTGCCCAAGGCACCATTTATTTGTTGATGAAGAAATCAACCGCCAATAAACTCACCGTAGGATTAGTAATCATACTTATTATTTCTGCTATTCTCGTAATCCTCTCCCCGCTTGATGTGAGCAAAGTTTCTGAAAAATTAAATGGAAACGTGCTTGAGTGGACCTTCATCCGAGCGATCACTCCGTTCATCAATATTTATGCTTTAATTTTCTTAGTGGGTGGAGCGTTCTACTCGGCCTGGAAATATTATAAAACACAGGATTTCCGTGGACGTTTCTGGGGTAATTTGTTTATCGCTATTGGTGGATTACTTCCTGGAATTGGTGGAACAGCAACCAAATTCGGCTATACCTATGTATTGTACGTAACCGAGCTACTTGGCATCCTTCTCATCTTCTGGGGATACATGGTGATTAAAAACGATAGATCGCTTTCTGTGCATCAGAATCAGGTGAGTACTGCAGCATAACAAAATCATCCAGATACGCCTGCTGGCGGAGAAGGATCTACAAAATGTAATTTCCAGCTCGGTTTATGGTTTGGCAGACTCTTTGCTGCGCCTACCTACGCTGAAGCTACGGTCGGCTTGTGCTATGAGTGACTAATATCTTCTGGGGGTTTCTATTTCAAGTCATCCAGAGGAGGAGCATAAGCGACGATCGATGGATCTGCCAAATGTATTTTCCAGCACGGTTTATATTTAAGCAGACTCTTCACTGCGCCTACCTGCGCTAAAGCTTCGGCCGGCTTGCTCTGAGTGACTAATATCTACTAGGTTTTAAATTTTAAGTCATCCAGAGGAGAAGCATAAGCGACGATCGATGGATCTGCCAAATGTATTTCCCAGCTCGGTTTATGGTTTAGCAGACTCTTCACTGCGCCTTCCTACGCTAAAGCTTAGGCCTGCTTGCTCTGAGTGACTTATTATCACAAGGATCAAATAAAGCAAAGCTCTATGAAAACATGATTTCAGTATCAATTTGAATCGATGCTAGCCGAGAAGTCCTTCTCTAAATTCTATGTTAGCATTTGTTTACATAGCATGACTATGCAGGTGTAAGGCTATGTTTTATTCATCACTTTTTTGATGAACTCTAACGAACCTTACCAATATGTTTGCACTTCTACTATCCATACTTACACTTTCAGGGCCCCTTCAAACCGATTCCATTAAAGTAAACACTCAAATCGATCATGTTACGGTCTATCAAAATCAGGCTCAGGTACATCGCTCCTATCAACATCAACTTTCTGTTGGTGAATCAACGCTTATTTTTGAAAATCTTTCGGAATTCCTGCTTGAAGAAAGTATTCAGCTCACCGGTTCTGGAGCATGGACCTTAGTTTCTCTGAGCGTACAACAGAGTTTTAAAGATCAATTGCCATCAACGTCGAAAATTAACGCTTTAAATCAGCGGAAAGAAGAACTACAGGATCAAATCGTTGCAAAACAATCTGAATTAGAAGTCATAAAGAAAGAAATCGCATTTATCGATCAGTCGAAAAATATTGTGGCGGGGAATAAGCTTTCAGCTGATGAAATAAACAGCTTGCTCTCTACCTATCGTGAAAATCTTACAAGTGCCCTGCAACGTCAGGATCTGGCTAATAAAGAACTCAACAATCTTCAATCGAAGTTAAGCAATGTAATTTGGCAAATCGATGAAAGCGGAAGAACCAACAGGAGTTATTCAAAAAAAGTAATTGCTGTTGTATCAACTTCAAAACCACAGGAAATAAATTTCGAATTAACCTATTTGGTTAATAATGCCGGGTGGTATCCTACTTATGATTTTAGATCTTCTTCAATTGATGAGCCGATCGAGCTCACTTATAAGGCAAACATCTATCAACAAACAGGTACAGATTGGGAGCATGTCTCATTCACCATTAATTCAGGTGATCCTTCATCAAATGCCGTAAAGCCATCACTAGATCCTCTCCTTTTAGGTTATTCGTTTCCGTCTGCCTTACCTACTATGCGAGGGTTAAACACATTTAAACCTGCCAATCGAATTGTAAAAACCATGCACAATGGTCTTGTTACAGGTAAAGTAATTGATGCTGAATCAGGCGAGTCACTTCCAGGCGCAACCGTAAGTATTGAAGGGACAAATAATGGAACCTCAACCGATACGAATGGTAATTTCATACTGTCCAATCTGAGTAATGGCGTCCACATTTTAAACGTTGGGTTTGTGGGCTTTACAACCAATCGGTTTCCGATTAACATCCAGAGAAATGGTTTTGAAATTATCGTTTACATGAATGCGGATCTTGTTGGCCTGGATGATGTTATAGTCACTGCAGCCGGAATCCGGCGAGAAAGAAACGCTCTTGGCTACAGCATGCACAAACCGGAAGTTCCTCATGAAAAACCATCAATAATTCAAAATAACGTAACCAGAAATCAAACTAGTTTCAGTTATGAGTTATCCGATCCATATTCCGTGCCTTCAGATGGCAAAACGCACACTGTTGACATCAAGCGGGAGTACATTTCCGGAGATTTCAAATATGGATCCGTTCCTAAATTATCTGAGTTTGCATATCTCGAAGCTAAAATCAAAAATTCCTCAACGCTGAATTTGTTATCTGGTGAGGCTAATATTTACTTCGAAAATCGCTTTGTGGGCACCAGTTTCTTAGATCCTAATAGTACACAAGACAGTCTTTCGGTTTCTTTAGGAAAAGATGAGCAAATCGTGATCAACCGGGAAAAACTCAACGACTATTCCTCCAAAAATTTCTTTCGCAGTAGAATACGTGAGCTTGAAGTCTACGAGATATCCATTAAGAATACCAAAAGTGAGCCTATAGTACTGATGATAGAGGATCAGATACCAGTTTCGACAAACGAAGAGATCGAAATTAAAATAAAGGAGTTATCAAATGGTAAAGTAGACGAAGAAACAGGTATTATCACGTGGGATTTAGAACTCGCGCCCGGTGAGTTGAAAACACTTCGATTGGCATTTGAAATTGAATACCAAAAAGGAAAGCGGTTGAATATGTAGTTTGCCTAGTATGGCAAACGAATTATTAACGATTCAAAACTAGCAAATCAGCCTACAAAACTTTATCTTTCTTGTTCGCAAGCCGGTCTAATCCATCGGCTTGTTTTATTGGATGCATGCAACCCGAAGGTGACCGCAAATCACCTTTTTTCATACATATAAATTCGAATCACAAACCGGTACTCCCTTGGAAACTGAATTCTCAGAACGCTCAGCAAGTATTGATATACTCATAGAATTTGATCTTAAAAAAATTCTAGACTACTCCTATGCCGATGAATTAGAACCACGCGAACGTGCCCAAGTGCGCGAATACGTGCAAAATATCTTTCGTCGCAGAAGTTATCTCGATTTCTTGATCGACCACTATTCGAGCATCGGTGTGGATGAGATGAAGGCCGAACTGAAGAATATTTTACGTCTTGGTATCTACGATCTGCTGTTTATGGATAGTACTCCAGATTATGCTGCCATCAATGAAGCAGTAGAAATTGCAAAAGCAATGCTAGGTTCCAAAACCGGTGACCTTGTGAATGCGATTATGCGAAACTTACAGCGTGATATCGAAAACCTACCAAAGCCTGCCTACAAAGACCGTACGAAATTGGTTGCTACTACTTTCTCTCACCCTGAGTGGATGGTTGCCCGTTGGAGTAAGCGTTTCGGTGAGCGTGAAGCGTTTCAGTTGATGCAAGCCAATAACACTCGCCCAAATTATTATGTGCGAGTAAACACCCTACGTACCAAGCCGGAAAACTTCGAGCTACGTATGGACAAAATGGGAGTAGAATTTGAAGCCAGTGATTGGTTACCAAATTTCTACAAAGTGGATAGCGTGCAACCATTCATCGAGAAAGGATTGCTTGCCAAAGGACTTTGCCAGGTTCAGGATATTGCTGCCGGTCTTGCTCCATTTGTACTCGATCCTCAGCCGGGCGAAAAAATTTATGATTTGTGTGCAGCGCCCGGAACCAAATCCATCATGATTTCTGATCTCACGGAAGCTCAAAGTGATATTCTTTCTGTGGATATTTCTGCCGATCGACTCGAAAAACTGGCGGAGAGTGCCATCAGTCATGGTGCTGAGAATATCAAAATCCGTCGTGGTGATGTACTTGAACTATCCCTTCCACTTGCTGATGCTGTATTACTTGATGCACCTTGTACCGGAACCGGAGTATTGAGCAAACGTGCTGATTTACGTTGGAGAAGAGATGAAGAAGGTCTTAAGAAAGCAGTTGAACTTCAGGAGCAATTACTGGAAGAAGCGGCCAATATGGTTAAAGTTGGCGGACGTTTAGTATACAGCACCTGTTCGCTAGAGCCGGAAGAAAACATGGAGCAGATCAAGAAGTTGATAGATAAAATGGACGACAACTTCGAGCTACAGCCATTGGAAGATTTTGTACCCGAAGAAGTACTTACCGAAGATGGACTAGCATACCAAACCTTCCCACACAAACACGGCTGCGACGGACACTTCGGTGTTCTTCTTGAACGTGTCAAGTAAGTTACAGAGTTGCCGAGTTACAAAGTGACAAAGAAAAGTTCAACTTTGTAACTCATGTACTTTGGTACTTTGGTACTTTGTAACTTATCCTTTCCTTAAAAAATCTCTTGAATCAAAAAGCCCTCTGTGCACTCTGTGGTAAACAAATGAACCAAGAAATTCCCTCAAAATACGATCCTTCGAATATTGAAGATAAATGGTATGCCTACTGGATGGAGCAAGGCTACTTTTATTCTCAAGTTGATCATTCCAAAGAACCCTACACCATCGTAATTCCACCGCCGAATGTGACGGGCGTTTTACACATGGGACACATGCTCAACAACACCATTCAGGATGTGTTGATTCGCCGAGCTCGTATGCAAGGCTACAACGCCTGCTGGGTTCCGGGAACCGATCATGCCTCTATTGCTACTGAAGCAAAAGTAGTACGAAAGCTAAGAGAAGAAGGCATCAAAAAAGGAGATTTGAGTCGTGATGAATTTTTAGAGCATGCCTGGGAATGGACCCACAAGCACGGTGGAATCATCCTTGAGCAGCTTAAGAAACTAGGTGCCAGCTGTGATTGGAAGCGTACTTCGTTTACGATGGACGATAAGTACTCGGAAAGTGTAATCGACACATTCATCGATCTGTACAATAAGGGAAAGATTTATCGCGGAGCTCGGATGATCAACTGGGATCCATCCGCAAAAACGGCGTTAAGCGATGAAGAGGTAATTCACAAGGAAGTGAATTCTAAGCTGTATCACGTTCGGTATCAGATTGTAGATTCTTCTGATTTTGTGACCATCGCCACAACCCGTCCAGAAACCATTCTTGGCGATACCGCGGTGTGTATTAATCCGAATGATGAACGCTACACGCATCTTCATGGCAAACGCGTGATCGTACCGCTTGTAAATCGAGAAGTGCCCATCATTCTTGATGACTATGTGGATATGGAATTCGGAACGGGTTGCCTGAAAGTAACCCCCGCCCACGATGTAAACGATTACGAATTAGGTCAGCGCCATAATCTAGAAACCATCAACATGATGAATGCGGATGGTACAGTAAGTGAAGAAGGTGAGCTATACATTGGCATGGACCGTTTTGAAGTTCGTAAGCAAATCGCCAAAGATCTGGAAACAGAGGGTAATCTGGTTTCCATCGAAGATTACAAAAACAAAGTGGGCTATTCCGAGCGTACCGACGTGGTGATTGAACCACGATTATCGCTGCAATGGTGGGTTTCGATGAAAGAGTTGGCGCAACCTGCTCTTGAAAATGTGATGAACGACAACATTCAGTTTCATCCTCCGAAATTCAAAAACACCTACCGCCATTGGATGGAAAATGTGAAAGACTGGTGTATTTCTCGTCAGCTTTGGTGGGGACATAGAATTCCGGCCTTTTATTATGGCGATGGCGAAAACGATTTTGTGGTTGCCAAAGACGAAGAAGATGCGCTAGAATTTGCTCGCGAGAAAACCGGTGATCAGGAAATGGCGTTCAGTGATTTACGTCAGGATGAAGACGTTTTAGACACCTGGTTCAGTTCTTGGCTATGGCCTATTTCAGTGTTTGATGGTTTTTATACCGATGAAGAGGTGGATTACTACTACCCTACCAAAGATTTGGTAACTGCGCCGGAAATCATGTTTTTCTGGGTAGCACGCATGATTATTGCCGGATACGAATACCGTAACGAGCTTCCATTCGAGAATGTGTATTACACAGGTATTGTGCGTGATAAACTCGGACGGAAAATGAGCAAAAGTTTAGGAAATTCTCCCGATCCGTTGGAGCTGATTTCTACTTACGGCGCCGATGGTGTTCGAATGGGAATGCTCTTCTCCACTCCTGCCGGAAATGATCTTCCTTTCGATCCTTCGATTTGTGAGCAAGGCAAAAAGTTTTCGAATAAAATTTGGAATGCCTTCCGCTTCCTTACTCTTAACATGAAAGAAGGTGTTGAGTATCAACCAACCTTAGAAATCGACGAAAGCAATTTGGCCGATCGTTGGATGATGACACGCATCCAGCAAACCATCAAAGAGGTGGACGAGAATTTTGCGAGCTATCGCTTAAATGATGCACTAAAGAGTGTGTACTCGTTGATTTGGGATGATTTCTGCGATTGGTACATCGAGCTGGCAAAGCCTGAATATGGCAAAGAGTTCGATCCTCAAAAGATGAACGTTGCCCTCGGTTTCTTCGAAGTGTTGATGAAGCTGCTTCATCCTTTCATGCCGTTTATTTCGGAAGAAATCTGGCAATACATTCAGGAGCGTAGTTCAGAAAATGCACTCTGTATCTCAGAATGGCCAACGCATGATGAGCAAGCTGACCGAACCACTGATGCTGATACTTTCAAACTTTTCCAACAATTCGTTTCTGCGATCAGAAATATCAGAGCAGAAATGCAGCTTTCGCCAAAGGCTGAGTTGGAAATTCTTATCAAAACCACCAATACCGAGGTAGCTGAGAATCTAACCTCTAATCAATGGATTTTGGAGCAATTGCAGTCATTAAGTGCGATCACTATCGGTGCCAATGTTGAAAAGCCCAAAGCGTGTTCGTCATCGCTGGTAGATGGCCATGAATTGTATGTACCTCTTGCAGGACTCATCGACGTTAATAAAGAGCGCGAGCGTATCGAAAGTGAAATCAAACGTATCGAAGGCTGGTTGAAAGGTGTAAATGGAAAATTGAATAACGCCAATTTCGTGAACAATGCCCCGGATGCCGTGGTTGAAAATGAGCGCAATAAAAAGCGTGATGGTGAGGCAAATTTAGCAAAGCTGAAAGAACAGCTTAAAGATTTTGCGTGATAAGAATTTGAAAGCGGGGTGTTGTAAAAGTATCCCGTTACATTAATGAGGAGTTTAAACTCCTCATTTGGTAAAAATAGATATTTTCACAAGCGAAAGATTTCAACCTTTCGCTTATTTTAGATGTATGAAAACTTTTTCTCTTCAACCTCAGGAGCCACAACAGCCGGCAGATTTTCTTAAAGGTCTCAACAAACAGCAGCATGAAGCAGTAACCACTACTCAAGGTCCGTTACTGATTGTAGCCGGTGCAGGTTCGGGTAAAACGCGTGTACTTACTTTTCGGATTGCATACCTCCTTCAACAATACAAAGCGGCTCCTAACGAAATCCTGGCGCTTACTTTCACCAACAAGGCCGCCCGTGAAATGAAAGAGCGAATCTTGAAATTAATCGGAGATAAAGCGCAAAAGCTATGGATGGGTACCTTCCACTCCATCTTCTCAAAAATATTGCGATTTGAAGCAGAAAAATTAGGCTACGGCAAAGACTTTACTATTTACGATACCAGCGATTCGGAGCAGGTGATCAAACAGATTCTTCAAGAATTGAATTTTGATCCTAAAGAAATCAAGCCTAAAACAATTCGAAATAAAATAAGCGATGCCAAGAATCAGCTTATTTCGCCGGATGATTTTCAGCATCGATTTGTAAGCTCAACACTCGATGATATTACCTCTCGCGTGTACAGCGTGTATCAAAAACGACTGAAACAAAGCAATGCCATGGATTTTGACGATCTTCTGGTAAAGCCCATTCAGCTGTTTGAGGAACACCCTGAAGTGTTAGAGCAATATCAGGATCGCTTTAAATACATTTTGATTGATGAGTATCAGGATACGAACCACGCACAGTATAAAGTGACCAAAATGCTGGCGGCTAAGTACAACAATATTTGTGTGGTGGGTGATGACGCCCAAAGTATTTATTCGTTCCGAGGAGCAGATATTTCGAATATTCTGAACTTTAAGGAAGATTACGAAAACGCAAAGCAAGTCCCACTCGAGCAAAACTATCGGTCATCGAAATCGATCCTTCAATGTGCCGATTCTATCATCAAGAAAAACAGTAATCAGCTTGATAAAACCCTATGGACAGAGCAAGGGTTAGGTGATCCGGTTATACTGCTTCAGAATTACGATGAGAGAGATGAGGCAAATCGAGTAGCACAGCATATTATCGATTTAAAGATGAGGCATGGATACACGAATAATCAGGTAGCCATCCTCTATCGTACCAATTACCAATCCAGAGTATTTGAAGAAGCATTACGCCGACACGACCTCGCCTATCAGTTGATTGGAGGTCTCTCCTTCTATCAACGGAAAGAGATAAAAGATGTGCTCGCTTATCTCACGCTGTTGGTGAACAAACACGATGAAACCAATTTGGTACGCATCATCAACGAGCCATCGCGTGGAATCGGAAATAAATCGATTAATGATTTACGCAGGCAGGCACGGGAAACCGGGCAAACCATGTGGGATATCCTCGAAAATGTGGAAGACAGCAACGTGTACAAACCAGCGAAAGTGCGCATTCGAGAGTTCGTGGATATGATTAATAAAATCCGATCAGATTTGGCGATGGGAATCACCATCTCTGAAGCTACAAGAAATGTGCTTGAGCAATCGGGATACATGAAGGCGTTGGTTGAGGAGAATTCCCACGAATCGATGATGCGACGTGAAAATATTATCGAACTCCAAAACGCAATCTCCTACTACGAGCGTGGAAAAGCTAAACCATCGTTAAGCGCATTCTTGCAAGAAATCAGCTTGATTACCGACGGAGACAAATTCGACGAAAACAAACCTGCTATTACGTTGATGACTGTGCACGGCTCAAAAGGACTCGAGTTTCCCGTCGTGTTTGTGGTTGGTTTAGAAGAAAACCTCTTCCCTGTTGGTGGCCGTGATGGTTTTGATGCAGACATTGAAGAAGAACGACGTCTATTCTATGTGGCCATAACCCGAGCTGAAGAACGTTTGTATTTTAGCTATTGTAAATCGCGCTTTAAATTTGGTGAAGAGCAGCAACAGCTTCGCTCACGTTTTCTGGATGAAGTAGATCCGGGTGTAGTGCGAACTGAAACCGGTGCTACCATTTCTCAAAAAAATGATCGATTTAGTTATGAGGGAACTTCGGATGATAACCATACTTCAAACTATGTTGAATACGACTGGCAGAAACCTAAAACCAAGAAAACAGGTTCTTCTTCTCTAGGATCTATTCATTACGAATACGAAGCCGGTGAAGATCCCTTTGTTGTGGGAGCTCAGGTGATGCATGCTAAATTCGGCCCCGGAAAAATCATCAGCCGTAGCGGATTAGGAATGGATGCTAAAGTTGTCGTATTTTTCAAAAAACGAGGACAAAAGAAATTAATGTTGAGGGCAGCCCCCCTTCAGGTTATCGATTAGAAAGACGGTTTTACAATAGTTTTTATGTGGAGAAGAACCTCACTTAGTTGGGTGATGGTGTTATTCAGTGTTTTCACTGCGTATGCACAGCCTGTGTTAACGCCTCAAAATGTGGCCCTTGGAGGTGGTGGAAGCACCTACATTACCGATTATAATGCCAATTTTTATAATCCGGCGAATTTGTTCATTCCTGATCGCATCCGAACCATAGACGTTGGCTTGGCTATAACAGGTACGTACTTCAATGGAGTGCAGAATTTCAGTGATCTCAACGAACAACGGTCTAACCTCGAAAATTATCTGTATGCTTTTCAACCCGGTGCTTATGCTATCACTTCGGCCGACAGAGCTGAGATTCTAGACGAAAATTATATTCGAAACCGAACTACTTCCTTACATCAAACGCGGCTTGAAGCAACTCTACTCGGTTTTAAAATCAGGAATGATCGTCGTGCTATTTCTTTCGCCATCAGAAACCGAATAGCTTCTTCTTTTGAAGTTGGCAGAGGGTGGTATTCTACCGAAACACAAACTGTGGATAATCAAACTATACTCGATCGTACCTTAAAGCATAGGTATCAATCGTTGTATGAAGTTTCGATTGGCTTTGCCGAATCTTTCCAGTTCTTTTCTGATATGACCCCTCGTCTTGATGAACTTGCCATTGGCATTGCTCCTAAATTTGTAATTGCCGGTGCCTATCAAAATGCAGTTTGGGAGAATCAATTTGTTCAACAAAACAACGGTAGTGTTAATCAGATTCAGAATTTTGAATATGCTGCAACCGGCACGTTTGCCACAGCCACTGATGAATACCTTAACGGAGTTCCGGCCCAACAAGCATTAACTTCTAATATTACCGACGAGCTTTTCAACCCACAGGGATTTGGTGGCGGACTAGATCTTGGATTAACCTATTTAATCACCTTAGGTAGTGATTTTTCTACGCTAGAGAATACCGATCAAAGAACTCAAAAATCACTACGTGTATCTTTTTCTATCACAGATATCGGTTTTGTAGTGTATGATCAATCAGTTGAACTTGGTATTAATACCGATACTTCTAATGCGTCTACATTTCCAACCAATGTGTCTTCAAATGCCTTTGTTGGAGCGCCGGGACAGTTCATCGATTTTGTAGATCAGTTTTCAACAAGTAACCCTTTCGCAAGTGCATCAAAAGTGGGTGGTTCTAATTTTGTACTTTTACCAACAGCACTACATACAGGGATTTTGTTTGAAGTAAATCGATTAAAACTTATGGGCGACTTGAGTTTTGGGCTCACAAATAATGCCTACAATTCTACAAAGTTAGTTGCCTCTGCCGGAGTTGAAATCCGACCACTGAAATTTTTACCATTAAGGGCAGGTACGCAGTTAGCAACCGAATTGCCAAATTACTTCAGCTTTGGGGCTGCCATCGAAACTAAGCTATTGGACTTATCCATTGCAAACCAATTCGTTTCTCGAACTTTCAACGAAAACCCAACGTTATCAGGGATAACAGTGGCTGCATTGCAATTTCATTTTTAACTGACAGATTGCCCGTCTCATTTGGCAGATTCCGATTATTTGTCGGCATAGTTATTGCACAAAAAGCTTGGCTTTGTATTTGCCAACTCATAGGAAAATAAACAGAGAAGAAAATTACTTAATGAAATCACGTTTTACTTTAGACAATCAGCTTGGGCGAGCAGACGACGCATTCGAAGATTTTGAGCAAGCAATCCCGCTCATGTCAGAAGAGGAAGAGAAAGAGCTCACCGAATCGATTGTTCCCGACTCATTACCAATTCTACCCCTAAAAAATACTGTATTATTTCCCGGAGTTGTTGTTCCTATTACTGTTGGCAGAGACCGATCGCTTGCTTTAGTAAAGGAAGCGTATGCCGGTGATAAAATAATCGGTGTGGTTACCCAAATCGATGAAGAAATTGAAGAGCCATCCTATGGCGATTTACACAAAATCGGTACAGTTGCTCAAATCCTGAAGCTTATCAAAATGCCGGATGGCAGCCGTAGTATTGTAATTCAGGGTAAATCGGTATTTGAAGTGGAAGAGTTTACTCAAGATCAGCCCTACTTCAGAGCTACCACGAAAAGCTACCCACGTGAAATGGATATCCAGGGATTGGAACTAAGTGCTTCCATCCGAAATGTGAAAGAAACGGCGGTTAATATCATAAACAAATCGCCGAATATTCCTTCCGAAGCGGCCATTGCTGTAAATAACATTAACAGCCCGATATTTCTACTCAACTTTATTGCCTCGAATTTAAATGTAGATATCGACGACAAACAGGATTTGCTGGAAACTCAAAAATTCTCTGATAATCTTGATAAAATCATGGAGTTTCTCGAGCAGGAACTTCAGGTTCTGGATATGAGTGAGAAAATCCGCACTAAGGTAAAGTCTGACATCGACGACCAGCAGCGCGAATTTTATTTACGCCAGCAAATGAAAGCCATTCAGGAAGAGCTGGGTGAAGATGCAGAACAACAGGAAGTTGAAAAGTTACGCGAGAAACTAGCATCAAAAAAACTGCCGGATTACGCCCGGGAAGTCGCCGAAAAAGAGTTAGGAAGATTAGAAATGACCCCTAACGCTTCCCCAAACTATGGCATCATCTACAGTTATGTAGAATGGATTATTGATCTGCCTTGGGATGAATACTCGGAAGACAAACTCGATCTGGAATTTGCCCGCAAAGTATTGGATGAAGATCACTACGGACTCGAAAAAGTAAAAAAGCGCATCATAGAATATTTGGCCGTACTAAAGCTAAAGAAAGACATGAAAGCGCCTATTCTTTGTTTTTATGGGCCTCCGGGCGTTGGTAAAACTTCGCTTGGAAAGTCGATTGCACGTTCACTAAACAGAGAGTTTGAGCGATTTAGTTTAGGTGGAATCAGAGATGAAGCTGAGATTCGAGGTCATAGAAGAACGTATATTGGTGCGCTACCGGGGCGAATAATCCGCTCTATGAAAAAAGCCGGTAAAGGAAATCCTGTAATAATGCTGGACGAGATTGATAAGGTTGGTTCTGATTATCGAGGCGATCCAACTTCTGCCCTGCTTGAGGTTTTAGATCCTGAACAAAATGATACCTTCAGCGATAACTATCTGGAGATTGAATACGATTTATCTAAAGTGATGTTTATTGCTACGGCAAACTCACTGGAAACCATTCCTGCTCCCCTTCGTGATCGAATGGAAATCATTAATATTAGTGGATACACGCTCGAAGAAAAAACCGAGATTGCTAAAAATTATCTCATCCCAAAACAGATAAAGGAAAACGGTTTAACAGAAGAGCAAATCAGCATTGATGATAAAGCGATAACACGTGTAATAGATCAATATACCAGAGAATCCGGTGTACGAAACTTAGATCGGCAAATTGGATCAGTGTGCAGAGGTGTGGCAGCCAAAGTGGCTTCCGGAGAAATTGAATCATTTACCGTTTCGGAAAAAGACGTTGAAGAATTGTTGGGTAAACAAAAATTCTTCAGCGATGTTGCAGAACGCACAACTGTACCGGGAGTGGCAACCGGACTCGCATGGACCCCATTTGGTGGAGACATCCTCTTTATCGAAGCAAGTGTTTCAAAAGGAAGTGGAAAACTGAATATCACCGGTCAGCTTGGTGATGTAATGAAAGAATCGGCAATGCTGGCGATTTCATATTTAAAAGCTCATGCCGGTGAAATTGGAATTCCCGAAGAAGCCTTCAAGTACTGGGATTTACACATTCACGTACCTGCGGGTGCAGTTCCAAAAGATGGTCCTTCGGCTGGTGTATCACTGCTTTCTGCCATTGCTTCAATCTTTACGCAGCGTAAAGTTAAAGGCACAATTGCACTTACCGGAGAAATCACATTACGTGGCTTAGTGTTGCCGGTTGGTGGAATCAAAGAAAAAGTACTGGCTGCAAAACGTGCGGGAATTACAAAAGTGCTTTTACCTAAGAAAAACGAAAAAGACGTTGCTGAAATTGAAGCTGATGTGATCGGAGATCTTGAGGTAGAATATCTGGAAAGAATGTCTCCCCTTCTCGATATCATTCTTGACAAAGAAGCAGTTCGCGATCCAAACGAATACTTTAAAGTTAGTGACGAGCACAAGCAGACCGTAAAGAAGAAAAAGTAATGATTTAAAAAGCCCAAGCTGAAGTTTTCACTTGGGCTTTTTCATTAATAGAAGATTTGATTCGTTGAAAAGATTTTTTCCCTTTGTTTATATACTCAGGAGTGTTTTATTTAGAAATTCACCCACGCACAAACTAAATAAATATGAATCAATCCATTGTTTTGCGACAAGAACCTAAATTTGAAATCCAACTTCTTGAGGAGGGTTTTCAGATTATAGATGCCAATAAAGATGAAAACAATGGATACTTCACCTATCAAGAACTAGATTCTGTGGAAATAAACAAAGCATGGTTTCCAAAATTAAGTGTGTGGATGCGCATAATTACCACCTTTTTAAATGGCGTACCCTTCTTCCCTAGTGCCGACCAATACAAAACTGCCAACCTGATTTTACATGTGAAACATTCAAAAATTGGAGTTTGGCTTACTAGTTCTAATATGGCCGATGAGGCCATAAAATTGAAAGAATTACTTTCACAGAAAATCTGATTATTTATTTAAAAACTACTTTTACTTTCAACAATCTTAGCGAAGAGCTGCATAAGACTGTCTATTTGTTTGATGAATAACCACTTCCACTCTGTTCTGCTAGAAAATATCGGTGCCTCAAAAATCATTCGATCCGAAATGATCCAAGAACTTTGGAGCGGATACGGTGAACTTATAAGAGTTCATTTAGCAGGTTCTGATATTGAGACCGTAATTGTAAAACATATTCAGTTAACCCAGAATGGGTCACATCCAAGAGGATGGAATACGGATATCGGGCATCAAAGGAAATTGAAATCCTACCAAGTTGAGACTAAATGGTATGAGCAGTATAGTTCAGCGAGTACTGCAAGGCTCCCAAAAGCATTAGCTATTGAGCAAAAACAAGACGAGATGTTAATTGTGATGGAAGATTTGGATCAAGCAGGTTATCCTCTTAGGAAATCAACCGTTACATGGATTGAGATCAAGGCATGCATAAAATGGCTCGCAGAATTTCATGCGAGCTTTATGGGAGTTACACCACACGGACTTTGGGAAATTGGAACTTATTGGCATTTGGATACACGTCCCCAAGAGCTGGCTGCGCTATCTGATCAATCACTAAAAAAAGCTGCTCCACTGATTGATCAAAAACTAAATGAATGTGCCTACAAAACATTTGTACATGGTGACGCCAAACTCGCTAACTTTTGCTTTTCAGAAAGTGGCAAAGTTGCCGCTGTTGATTTCCAGTACGTTGGTGGAGGTTGTGGGATGAAAGATCTTGCCTATTTTATCGGTAGTTGCTTGAATGAAGACGACTGTGAACGAATGGAACATCAAATTTTAGATACCTATTTCGGTTTTTTACGGAATGAACTTGGCGAAAAGTCAAAGCAAATTGAAGAAGAATGGCGGCCAATGTATCGTGTAGCCTGGGCCGATTTCCATCGTTTTTTAAAGGGGTGGAGTCCCGGACACTGGAAAATAAATAGTTATAGTGAACGAGTAACAAAACAAGTAATAGAGTCCTTTTGAATATGAATTTGATTACACTAAAAGAGATCGCAATCAAAGCCGCTTTAGCAGCCGGGGAACACATCAAAACTTATATGAGCGAATCGATAGAATTCGATGAAAAAGATGGTGGAGTAAATTATGCCTCTCAAGTAGTTACTAAAGTTGACAAAGAGTGCGAGGATATTATCCTCTCCCACCTACTACCACCTTGCGAAAAACATGATCTTGCATTACTTACCGAAGAAACCGAAGACGATGGAAGTAGGTTTGAAAAAGCCTATTTCTGGTGTATAGATCCCATAGACGGGACTCTGGCATTTATCAAAAACGAGCCACATTTCTCTGTTTCGATTGCTTTGGTTCGAAAAGATGGAACTCCGGTAATTGGTGTAGTATACGACCCAAGTACAGATACATTATATCATGGAGCGAAAGGAAGTGGCGTATTCAGAAACAATGAGTTATGGAATATTAAACGCGAGAATGATTACCTCACCTTTGTACATGATAAGTCGCTACAATCAACTCATGAAATTGATGATTTAGTTGAAATATTGAATCATACGGTTGAAGAGCAAAAGTTGAAAAGATTCAAAGTGATTAAAGGTGGCGGATCGGTATTGAATGCCATAAATGTGCTGAAAAACGCTCCAGCTTGTTTAATTAAGCATCCTAAAAAAGAAGTGGGTGGTGGCAGCATCTGGGATTTTGCAGCCACAGCATGTTTGTTTCACGAGCTAGGATATCGAGCAACAAATTTTAAAGGTAAACCGCTCGACTTAAATCGAAAAGACAGCACCTTTATGCACCACGAAGGCGTTTATTTCAGCTGCTTTGGCTAATTATTAACCGTTTCCATTTCAGTTAAAAAGCCCTCGATTAAATCTTTTGGATGATTTGTTGGCACCACAGGAAAATCAAACCATTCATCCACAGGTTTTTCGAAACCGATTCGATTTAGGTAACTATGAAGTGCGGCATTCAATCCTTTTGTATAAGCAGGATGATCGGTTCCTTCAGGATCCTCATGCCATAGATCATTTTGAGCAAAACCATGAAATTCCGGTCCGGTAATCCGTATTCCAAAAGCTTCCGGATTTTTTCCAATCGGGCTATGAACCGTAGTTGTGAACTGATGCCAGTAAGCAGATTGTATGCAATTCTTCTCAAATAACTGTCGTACTACTTCTAGCGAATCTATAGTTTCTTGTTGGCTTTGAGTGGGGAAACCATACATCAAATAAGCATGAACCATGATTCCATTTTGGGAGAAATTATGGGTTACCCGAGTGACTTGTGCAATGTCTACACCCTTTTTCATTTTCGCTAGCAACCGATCGGAAGCCACTTCTAGTCCACCAGTTACAGCAATACACCCCGCTTCAGCCATCAAAGCACAGAGTTCGGCGTTAAACGTTTTTTCGAATCGTATGTTCGTCCACCAACTAATCTTTATTTCTCTTTCGATGAGCACCCTAGATAACGCTTTGAGCATTTTAGGGGGAGCAGCTTCATCCACAAAATGAAACCCATTAATTCCCGTATCCGCCATTATCTTTTCAATTTTATCCGCTAATAATTCAGCGGTTGTGTTCTGATAATTGCCAATATAATCGAGACTCACATCACAAAAAGAACATTGGCGCCAATAGCAACCATGCGATATGGTGAGTTTATTCCAGCGTTTATCAGTCCACATCCGGTGCATGGGATTTACTACATCCAAAAAAGAAGTGTATTTTTCGAATGGGAGTCCGGTATAATCCGGTGCCGGTAGACTTGCGTGATGATGAATAGTGTTAGGTAAGAAATTTTTATACACCACTTGTTCATCTTCAAGAATAAAGGTGCGTTCTAGTTGTTCATTATTAATTTTTCCGGAGATTAAATCCAGCATTTTTAAGAGAGGGCCTTCCCCATCATCCAATGAGATGAAATCAACTATTTCGAAAATTCTTGGGTCTTCAAGACTACGTAATTCGGTGTTGCAATAGCCACCGCCAAAGGCCACTTTGATTTCAGGAAAAAACTGTTTGATAAACTGAGCACAACGTAAAGCTGCGAATAAATTGCCGGGAAAAGGAATGGTGAACCCAATTATTTCTGGAGATGTCTCTTCGATTTTTTGTTCTAGTAAATTAAGCATCTCATCTTCAATCAAAGTGGGTTGGTACTGTAGAAACTCATCCAACTGATCGAAACTACTGGCCGAACTACCAATTTGCTCGGCATACTTTGTAAAAGCGAAAAACTCATCAATATTAGCCTGAATGAAATCGCCGAGTTCTTCGATAAAAAGCGTACCGAAATGTTTGGCTTTGTCTATGATCCCTTCCTCTCCAACCGCCCATTTAATGTTGACATTCACATTCTGTAGGCGATGACCGACAGGCAAAAAACCAGAGGTTAGGATAACTTCGGCAGTTTCTAGATCTGGTGTTTGGAGAAATCCAATTACCGTATCAACACATGCGATGTACGCATCAGCATTCTTTCTTATCTCTGGAAAATGGTTATTTCCTAAAAGTTCAGCTTCATCAAAAAGATCGGAAATGAATTCAGCCGTAAAAATTGAAGTAAACAACTCGATACTCAAATCTACATGAGCCACCGAATATCCTTGTTCTTGTAAGAACCCTTTTAAATACGCTGAAGCAGGATATGCGGTATTTAGTTGCGTAAACGGTGGCGTAACGAGCAGAAGATTCGAGTGCATGATTGTGATGAGTGATAAGCGCTTAACTATTGCTTAAAAATATGAGTTTTATGGGAGAAGTGTTGGTAAAAGGGAAATCGAAACCTACAGTATACCGTATTTCAAGTGTTAAATTATGGGTTGTAGTGCCGATAATTAATTTATCACATCAAGCATTATGTTTTCGGGCACACATATAGTATAATCATGATGATAGATTAGGTACTTATCATACAAAAATGGAATACGCAAATAAAACAAAGCAGGAATTAGTTGAGGAAATTGTTTCATTAAAAAAGGAAAACCAGAAACTTCAAACCTCCTTTAACAAAAAGATTCGTGAAAGAGATTGGGCGCACTTAAAGTTTCGAATGCTATTTAAAAATCACCTATTGGTATGGCTTTGGTAGATCATAAAACGGGAGAGTTTTTAGAAGTAAATGACGCCGTCCTTTCATCTACCGGTTATACGAAAGATGAGTTTATGAAATTGAGTTATTGGGACATCACCCCAATTGAATATGAAGAACAAGAGAAAGCCCAAATAGAATTATTAAATAAAACAGGCTCTTTTGGTCCTAACGTAAAAGAATACATCCGAAAAGATGGAACTCGGTTTCCCATTTCGATAAGCGGTGCGCTTTTCACAGAAATAAACGGAGAACAAGTTGTTTGGGGGATTATTGAAGATATCACTGAACGAACTAAAGCTGAGAAAACTATAAAGGAACAGAATGAAGAATTAATTGCGTTGAATGCAGCAAAAGACAAATTCTTAACTATTCTCGCTCACGATCTGAAAACACCATTTACGTCCTTATTGGGATTACTTGAATTAGTACTCAGAAATTATGATCGACTAAATAAAGACCAACTACTCGAATACATTCATATGATGGATTCGGTGACCACAAATACCTATTCGATGCTCGATGATATTCTTTTGTGGATTAAAGCAGAATCGAATAAAATCGAATTTGAGCCCGAACCACTAACTATTAGCGAGCTGTACAATGCCATTATTGACACCTTTGATCCTATCGCCAAAACTAAGCAAATATCCATACAACGTGATTTAACCGAACTGCTCCCTATAATTGCCGACAAGCAAATGATCAAAACGATACTTAGAAATTTAATTTCTAATGCGATCAAATTTACTCAACCAAGAGGTAGTATAAATATTCAATCAAAGATACTAGATAATAAACTAGTTACTTCTGTAACTGATAGCGGAGTTGGAATAGACCCAATGCATTTAAAAAATATATTTAATGTATCTAATAACTATTCAACTCCGGGTACTGCTGATGAAAAAGGTACCGGACTTGGGCTCCTGATCTGTAAAGAATTTGTAGAAAAACATGGCGGTAAAATTCATGTAAGCAGCAAACCCGAAAAAGGCAGTTCATTCATCTTTGAGTTACCAATTTCAGCGTAAGTGTTACTCACACTATATGTCGAATTGATCACATTTTGAAAAATTGTCCCACCTTATCTCATAAGTATTACTTATACGTGTGATAAGTACACTCAAAATTCTAGCTGGAACATAATCCGCTTGCTTCCTTTTAAATAAGTGTAACAGTCAAATAAAATAAAGGAGTTACACACTATGAAAGGCGAGTTAAAAGGAAAAAATATTGCATTATTAGCTACCAATGGATTTGAAGAAATTGAATTAACAAGTCCACGAAAAGCACTAAATGAAGCTGGTGCTAACACCTTTATTGTTGCACCGGAAAACGACACCATTCGGAGTTGGAATAACAATGACTGGGGAAGCGATTTTGAAGTAGATACAACCATCGAAAAAGCGAACCAAGAAAGTTTTGACGGATTGATGATTCCCGGTGGAGTAATGAGTCCGGATACGTTACGTCAAAACGATACAGCGATTGAGTTTGTGCGTTCGTTTTTTGAAGCAGGTAAACCTGTAGCGGCTATTTGCCACGGACCGCAATTACTTATCGATGCTGATGTATTACAAGGTCGCGAAGTGACTTCGTACCCAGCCATCAAGAACGATATTAAAAACGCAGGAGCACGATGGATGGATATGGAAGTAGTTGTTGATCAGGGATTAACAACGAGTCGGTCGCCAGATGACCTTCCGGCATTTAATCGCAAAATGATAGAAGAATTTAGAGAAGGTGTTCATAAAGCCCAGATGACTGCGTGAGCAGTGATCGTAGATGACCCCAAAAGCCTCTGGCCTATCCGGTCGGAGGCTTTCTTTTTTTGTATTTACCTCATGTAAGTTCAATTAGTAACTACTTACTGAAAAACCGACAGTTAAAAATTTGTCTCTTCTTTTTTGATTTACCATCACAACGCTTTCAAAAGTTTGTAGGTAATTCACTTTGAAGGCGAAATTTTTCATCATCGAAAATTCTACTCCAATGTCTGCCCGCCAACGGTAATTATCTCTCTCTAGTAATGAGGGTTGATAGTAACTTTCATGAATTAATATGATTTTATCTTTCAACATAACATATCTCCCCTTCATCCAAAAAGTACCTCGTACAGTAGAAATGTAAGATTCGCCATTGTATTGAGTGCGATTAAAAACAGTACTTCTGAAACGAGTTCGTTCAAATTCGCTGGTTATTGAAAATTCCAATCTATTCCGTTTGTTATTCACAGCCCTAAATGATGCCCCGGCACCTAATAAATATCGAATTTCAATTTCTCTACGATAGTTTGTGCTTATAAATCCTAAAGCCAATGGATAGACTTTCTTCAAAGGATTCAGATATAGAAAATTTAAACTGAGAATGTCTTCATCCGCCTTAGTTTTCCCAAATTCCTGATAGGTGTAGGAGTTCTGTGTTTTAAATAATATCTGTTCGCTGATTTTAAAACTAGTATTGGAAACGGCTCTGAAAATGACTGTTTGAACATTTCCCTCTTGAAGAAAACCCGTAATCGAAAGATCAGTTTTAAAGTTTAAGGAGTCACTTTCGTTAACTTGCCCTTTAATGTTATTAGACAACATAAATACGAGCAGAAAAACCAAAGCGCATAATTTTAACTTCATATTTGCTCTATATATTTTCGGTTATCAATAAGTAAGTGATTAAGTACATTTAAAAATACTGAGCGTTTGCAACAAAAATTCTAAATGTTATACCAACTTTCGCTTTCATATTTTTGATTTTTTTTTAGATCATCTTGAAAATTTATAGCCGCTAAATAATTAACACTTGAAGGTTTTCACAAAAAATTCATGAATCACCTCTACCTTAGAACAAATAAATAGAGGTATTTACTCACTCCAATCGAACATCGATCACACTTCACATGAAGAAAGAACAACTTGAAACACAGAGTTTAAACAAAATAAACGACGATTTTATCTATTTGATTGAATCGTTTTCTGAAATGCTCCAATCTCTCGGGGAAGAAAAACTAGCAGGTATTTTACCTTGGATTAACGACCAATCTAACTTACCGGATACTTCGGGCATTGCCGATCAGAAAGTGATACAGGCATTAAGCATATCATTTCAACTGCTCAATTTGGTTGAAGAAAATAATGCAACTCATTTTCGTCGTAAATCTGAATTTTTCCTAGGACCTGATTCTATACGTGGTTCTTGGGCTGAGACCTTAAAAGAATTATCAGCAAAAAATTACAGCGAGCAGCAGATTCTAGATACACTAGGCAATTTGAATGTAATGCCTGTGCTTACTGCCCATCCAACAGAAGCAAAAAGGGTTACTGTATTAGAAATTCAACGCGAATTGTACCAATTGCTTGTAAAAAGAGAGAATCCGAATTGGTCGCCACAAGAACAGGATGTACTCCATAGCGATATTTTAAGCTTAATGGAGCGCTGGTGGTTAACCGGTGATATTTATTTAGAAAAACCAGATTTGGCCGACGAACGAAATAATCTGCTTTATTACTTTGCAAATGTGTTTCCAAAAGCATTGAATGTATCCGATCAAAGGCTGAAATTTGCTTGGAAGAATGCTGGTTTCGAACCTGAAAAACTTACACAAGCCGAACAGTTTCCATTGTTGAAACTTGGTAGTTGGGTTGGTGGCGATCGAGACGGTCACCCTTTTGTAACACCAGAGTTTACTGCCGATACATTACGAAAACATCGTGAAGTTGCATTAAATCTTCACCTCTCAAATTTGAAAGATTTAGGTCGAAAAATCAGCCTTTCTTCTTTCCTTACCGAAACCCCTCTATGGTTTTCTGAAGAAATTCAAAAGATGGCGGCCCAATTTGGAGAAAAGGGCGCTCATGCAGTAGAACGAAACCCAAATGAGCCTTGGAGACAGTATGTAAACTTAATGGTTCATAAGCTCGAGCAAACCATTGCGGAATCAAAAGGCGACAATTCTGAATTGTACTACGCTTCACCGGATGCATTGCTACATGATGTAAAAACTCTGGAAAAAGCTCTTGAGTCTGTCGGTTCAGATCGTATTATTGAAGATCTCATCTTCCCTATTGAGCGTCACATTCTATGTTTTGGTTTCCACCTGGCAAAGCTTGATATCCGTCAAAACAGTTCCTATCACGATAAAGCTATAACTCAAATCCTCAAAGCTTCAGGTTTTGAAGATTTCGATTTTGAGCATTGGACTGAGGAAAAGCGTCTAGATTTTATCAATAAAGAATTGCAAACTAATCGACCATTTTTACCAAGTGGTGAACAATGTGGATTGGAAGCTGATAATGTACTCGGCTACTTCAAAGTAGTTAAAGAATACACCGATAATTACGGCTTGGATGGCGTTGGTTCTATCATTGTAAGTATGACTCGCAGCTTGAGCGATTTATTGGTGATGTATCTTTTTTTAAGAGAAGTAGGTTTAAATACGTCCGATTTTCAGGTTGTACCACTACTTGAAACCATTGACGATCTCGAAGCTGGTGAAGATATTTTAAACGATTTCCTCACTCATCCCAGAACTATTCAGCGATTGGAAAAAGATTCGCAAAGGAAACAAGAAATCATGCTTGGCTATAGTGATAGCAACAAGGATGGTGGAATATTGTCGAGTAGATGGACGATCTATAAAACCGAAGCCAAGCTTACAGCAACTGCTGCAAAGCATAATGTAGCGCTTACCTTTTTCCATGGTCGAGGTGGTACCATTAGCCGAGGTGGTGGTAAAATTCACCGATTCTTGGAAAGTATGCCTCCGGGTTCCGTAAGTGGCTCCATCAAAATGACTATTCAGGGAGAAACGATTGCCAGCCAGTTCGCGAACTTACTGAATGCCACCTATAATCTGGAAATGTTTCTCTCAGGAACCGCTAAGCAAGCTATTCATGCAGACCTAAATGATCCATTTACCGATAATTTTGATGCAATAGATGCGCTTGTTCAAACATCTAACCAGACGTATCGATCGCTGTTGGATCACCCAAAGTTCATTGAGTTTTACAGCCACGCTACTCCCATCGATGTGTTGGAGGAAAGTAAAATTGGATCTCGTCCGGCCAGAAGAACCGGACAGCGCTCGCTTAATGATTTACGCTCTATACCTTGGGTTTTCAGCTGGAATCAGTCAAGGTTTAACTTAACCGGTTGGTTTGGTTTTGGCTCGGCTTTCAAGAAAGTGCAGACTGATAACCCGGAAGCTTATCAAGCGTTTAAAAAATTAGCACAAGATTGGCCATTCTTTAAGTATTTGATTATTCAAATCGAAACAAATTTACTGAATGCTGATCCTAAGATTATGAATCGGTTTTCGGAATATGTAACTGACGAGGAACTACGGGATGATATCTTATCTCTTATTTTAGACGACTACACGGCTGCCTTATCTCAGACAGATGAAATAATGGGAAGCGAAAAAATTATTCGTAGATCAACAAAATTGGAAGATTCTGAATTACGCGAAGTTGCATTGAATATTTTACACGAGTTTCAGTTTAAGTACCTTAGCTTGAAACGAAATGCTTCTGGCGATTCGGATCAAACCGAGTTGTTAAATCATCTTCTACTTACCGTAAATGCACTTAGTGGTGGATTAAAAAGCACCGGATAATCTATGGCCCAAATTACCGTGCAGGGCATCAACTTTGATGCAAACTCATCCTTTCAACGAGGGCCGGCTAAAGCACCGGCTCTCATTCGTAATGCTTTTTATTCAGACTCCGGAAATAGCTATTCCGAAGATCTAATCCTCATAGATAGCTCAGTCTTTTCCGATGCCGGTGATTTTGAGATTAAAGATTACTTTGATATTGAGTCGATTACAAAAGCGAATCTTCGACAAACGGATAAATTATTAACACTTGGTGGCGACCACTCGATCACCTTTCCGCTGATGAAAGCATATCGTGAAAAATACTCCAGTTTCGATATTCTGCAAATTGATGCGCACAGTGATTTATACCACGATTTCGAAGGCAATCCATATTCTCATGCCTCTCCTTTTGCCCGCATCATGGAAAATAACTTGGCAGATCGATTAATTCAGATTGGAGTACGAACGCTAACACCGCATCAAAAAGAACAGGCTGAACGTTTTGGAGTTGAGATTATAACCATGCCGGACTTCGACCTCTCTTCATTACCTGTTTACGATAAACCACTTTACGTTTCTCTTGATATGGATGGCTTTGATCCCGCATTTGCACCGGGTGTTTCTCACCACGAGCCGGGAGGGTTGAGCACGCGCGAAGTGCTCTCTATTCTTCATCAAATAAACGTACCCATTATTGGCGCAGATATTGTAGAATATAATCCTGATCGTGATTTTCGGGAAATGACAGCTTACCTGGCAGCTAAAATGATGAAAGAACTATTGGCAAAAATGATCTGAAAAGGGGTTGACAATCCACAATTTCCTCAGGTTATTCTGCCATGTATAATATCTCCCATTTTAAAGAGCCCGAACAGTCACGCATAAGGGATTTAATAAAAAATTATCCTTTCGCTTTTTTGACCGGAAGTTTCGCCGATGGAAAACAAGTTGCAACTCAAGTTCCGCTCTTGTTGGTCGAAAATGAAGATGATTTTTTTATCCAAGGACATATAATGCGTAACACCGACCATCACAAAGCATTTCTAGAGAACGCGCATGCTTTGGCTGTGTTTAGTGGACCTCATAGTTATGTGAGCGCCCGGTGGTATTCTACTCAAAATGTTGGCTCTACCTGGAATTATATGAGCGTACATATTTCCGGGACCGTTAGATTCATGGACGATCAGGAGTTGGTTGATTTTATGAAGCGACTTACTCTTCACTTCGAAAATGATGATTCAAACTCACCAACTTTTTACGATAACTTATCCGAATCCTATCTCAAAAAAATGATGAAAGCGATCGTTGGTTTCGAAATCAAGGGTGAAAAAATCGATCATGTATTTAAGTTGAGCCAGAATAAAGATGAAGAAAGTTACGATACGATCATTACAGAACTAGAACACCGAGGAGGTCAAAGCGCACTTATTGCCACAGAAATGAAAAACCGAAGAGGTGAAATATTCTGACGTATTTATTAAAAAAAAATACACCATTTCCATAGTGTACTTTCGATTGTTGATTAGTAATTAATCAACCAATCACTCCAGTAAAAGTTGTTCTAAAGCTCGAAATACATCTCGCATTCCATCTCGATCGGAAATTTCATTTAAAAATAAATAGAGCTCTGTCTCATTTGTCGGGTTACTGATACTAAATAATTCAAAACCTCGCATACTTCCATCTAACTGAACCGATTCTCCCATAAACCATTGTTGATGTTCTTCATCAAGCACATCGCCCGATCGTAAATACGCATAAAACGCCCTTAGATCTTCCAAAGTGCTGTACATTCCCCCACTTCCTTTAATTAACCAGGAAGTTGGCCCCCAATTGGGCGGGATATTTGGTAATCCAATTCTTTGTGGTCCTTTACCCTCGGCAAAATCAGAAAGTTCAAATCCTCGAGTTTCTCCATATTCACCGGTTCTTTCCATACCAGCAGGATCGAAGAAGTTTTTTCTAAGAAAAGCATAGTAATCCATTCCACTAACCTTTTCTATCACTATTGCCAACAAACCAAAAGCAGCATGTGAGTGCTGTCTGTTCGTTCCGGGTTCGAAGAGTAAATCAATCGTTAATAAGCGCTCTGTGGCCTCTTCGCGATCGATCCATGCGAGATCGGCATCCCAATCGCTTTCAACATCGAAAAAATCCGGCAACCCACTTCTTCCTGTCATCAAATGCTGTATTGTCACTGATTGCTTATCCTTTGGTACCTCATCAATGTAACGGTCTATTGTATCGTCCAGCGATAACTTATCTTGTTGGGCTAATAATAATATAGAAGCTATTGTGTAATCTATAGGACGTGAACCGGTTGCAAAAATAGTCTCTTTTGTATTGGGAATATTCAAACCCGGATTCGCCATTCCAAAAGGTTGGTCGACTAACATCTCCCCTTCTTTGCGAGCATATAACAACCCTGAATATCCATTCTGTGAAAGAGAATCTACCAATTTCGGAAGCAATTCTACTGTTAAAGCTATTGAAGGAGTTGAATCTTCAATCCTTAGGCTTTCGATAAATCCATTATTGGTGATTGCAACGAATAGTATCTTTTCGTGATCATCATTTGAAAAGTAAAATTTCAAACCATTGGGACTTCCTTCAATACCTACATCTCCCAAAAAAGCTGCAAGCTCGGTTTTAACATTCTCTAGTTGGGCAGTACGTTCATCTATAGTTGACTCATCAGATTCTTTAAAATAACTCAGCAAGTTCTGTAGATGTGAAGGATCAGTTTTAGCTAAATAATCGAGAACCGTCGTTTCTATTTCCATCAATCTGCTTTCACCATTCATTTGAGCTGGTAGAGTAGATGGTATCAGAATTAGCAGTAAAAGTGCAGTAAATATTTTCATGAAGTTTTTTTCAGTAGATAATCAATCCATTTGTTAAAGATGTTAAGTGCTCTGTTAAATTGCTTTTACATTTCAAGTTATTAGGAAATCAGAAAAAATCGGAACAATTTAATTGTATTGGAGTTATAGACAGTAAAGAGTAACAAAAAAACACATTATTATGAGTATTAAGGAAAAAACATTGAACGAAATTGAAAACAGAATCGAATCTATTGAAGATGCAATTTCAGAAAATGGTATTGGTAGCGGATATCTGAAAAAAGTAGAAAGAATTCAACGCGATGTGAACTTAGGCTTGTTAGCAGCAGGTGCAGCAACCGTATTCGGATTAACGGCCTATGGAATTTTTAAAGCTACCGAATCATGAAAGAATCCGAAAAAAAGAAGCAAGTAAACTTGAAAGCATTTTATGCATTAGATCAAGTACCGAACAAAGAAAAGAAATTAGAATTCGGGACGTATAGATTTGCATATAAACTAGGAAAATTTGCTTCAGGTCTACCAAAATAATTAGATGACCACAAGATAAGCCAGCTACAAATAGCTGGCTTTTTTTATGCTTAAAATCGAATCCAATTTCTATCCTCTAGCCATTGGATTAACGCCGGTAAAAAAGTAATGGAGGTTAACAACGTCATTCCTATACCCATTACTGCCATTACTCCTAAGGATTGCAGTCCGGGATGCGCTGTAAAAATTAAACCGGCAAAACCAAGCATGGTTGTAAAACTACCCATTGTTATGTGCTGACCGGTACTCGACAATACCGCCCACATACTATCTTTTCCCTCTTCTCTGTATCGATGTGCAAGATGAACACCACTGTCGCACCCGATACCCAAAATCGCCGGAAGTACAACCAAGTTGTAGAAATTAAACTGAAAGTCGAAAATCATCATCAATCCAAACAACCAGAGTAAACCAACCAAAAGAGGTAACATTGAAATTACCGACCATCTAAATGAGCGGAAGGTAAAAATCATGAATAGATAGATAATTATGAAGGTAGCACCCACCATGTACGGACTTTCAGTACGCATCAAATCCAGCATACTAGCAGCTACAATGCTTGTACTTGCAGCATGGTATGTTTTACCGTTGGATAGTTCCACCACTCCTACATCATCTTTAAATGCGATTGATTTTCGTCCATCTGAAAGCCCAACAGATGGATAAATGATCACAAATCGCCCTACTTCTCCATCTTTGGTTATGAATCTTGATTTCAGATAATCAGGAATTTGATCGATGGTGAGAGGTTCGCGACTTTGGGCTGCCTGTCGAAGCTTTTCTAAATCTTCATCTTCCCTATTCACCAAAAATGGATCTTGAAGAAGCTCTCTTACATAAGCAATCTTTTCTAGTTTCTCTTCCGATTCTTCTTCGGTGGAAGGGAATCGCTCTTGTAACGACTCTACACTTTGAACCGTAGGTGAACTGGTATCTGAATCGACAATCTCACGTAGTGATTCTATGAGCATATCTACTTCTTCATCAGAGTCTGCAATAATATATGCCGGATTCCTTTTGTTTGAATCGCTAACTTGCCCAGCCACTTTTCGGAATTTCTCATATTCAGGATAGGTTGGTTCCAGCTTACCGAAATCATACTGAAATTTCAGATTATCTGAATATCCGATTACAAAGGCCGAAGCTACCAATCCTAACACAACTACTACTCTTGCGAACGGATATCGATGTGGAGTTAGGTCTAATTGCTCTTGATCGTTTTTGCTGAATAAAATCAGATTGTACTTTTCAAAAATCACCAACAACGAGGGCAATACATATAACATTGAAAAAAGTGCTAACAGAATTCCCGTTCCTGATATAAAACCGAATTCGGAGAATCCTCTAAAATCAGCAAACATTAACACATACAATGCACAAGCTGTAGTGAAAGCACTTACTAAAATTGCCTCACCCGTTTTGCCATTGGTAGCATAAATGGCTTCTTCAACTGATAAACCGGAAGATCGTAATTCGATGTACCTTGCGTAATAATGAATCCCGTAATCAATCCCCAATCCAAATAATATCACAGCCAGCACCGATGTCATGGTATTCAACATACCAAGATAAAAGTAAGTGAGTCCGAACGTCCAGATCAAACTAAACACCAGTGGGATACCAATAATTAATACCGGAATAGGCATTCGAAGCACATGACTCCAAATACTGTATTTACGCTCACTTTCGTCGCCATTACGATAATGCAGGTATTTTTTAATAAAAAAGTAGAGCATCACTAAAAGAACTACACTACTTATCCCCGATGCAAAACTACCAAGTACATCATTCATGATAGAGGTTAACTCTTCGAGATGGCGTTTCAATCTACCTCCGAATTGCACCTCCATTTCTGGGTGAAAACTGGCAGGATCAAGTGAAGCGATCAAAGAGTCATACACCGCAAACATATCCTCCAAATACTGAATATCACTTTTGGAGCCGGTAGGGAAGAACTTTATCACCATAATAGTGCTGTCTTCATTTACAGGATATTCGGATGGTACTAATGTGTTGTAACTTTCTTTGAAGTCATCGGCTGGATCTTCTTCTTCAACGCTTTCTTCATCCTCAAAATCGTCTTCGAAGTCTACAAAAAATGGATTGGCTTCTTCCTTAGCGTAATAAATCTCATCCTCTAACCAAAAAATGATCTCGTCGAGCTCTTCGTTACTCGCCAAATACAAGGCATTGTTTTTTATTACTTCCGTATCCTTGCGATATTCAGCTCTTTTGAAATAAAAATCATCATATCGATCATAGAAAAGCTCTAAACTTTTCGGGATAAGAGCTTCAGCAAATGCTTTATTTGCTTCGAAACTGGGCGACTTTATTGCCACCTGCATTTCCGTTTCACCGCCCACTGTTTGCTGCAGTTTATTCAGGGCCAGTACATTTGGGTGATCTTTTGGGAGGAGATTCGCAATATCGGTATCCACCTTTAGCTGAATAGCGAAATAAGCAGAAACTGCCGCGATGATCAGGCTTACCCCTATTACCACAATTGGATGAGAAATGTTAAGTGCTAAAAGAGGCTTAAATAACCTCAAAATCTGCTTCATGAATTGGTTGTCTCCAAAGGTTTAAAATCTTACCAAAATAAGAATTTTAACGGCTAATTAGAATGTTTGGAATGTAACATGATGTCATCGTAATCAGCCTTTGCAGGTGAATCGGTATTGTTCGCATCACTTAAAATTAAGATGGCGATTGGCTTTGCAGGTGGATTATCCCCAAATAGGCGTTTGTAATCTTCTACAATATTTCGGCTAAATGATTTCCAATTACCATTTGTGTTTTCCCCCTGCCCCATCACAACAATCTTTTGGTTGCCGTAAAATTTTGAGAGCTCGGTTCCTTCTGGTAATGTGCTACTCCAGGTATATCGAATAGTTTTGGGTACTTTCTTGAAGAGCGCAACCCGTCCCATATCAAAAGCTACATAGATACTCGCCGCAACATCATTTCGGTTGTCATCATCCTCATTTCCATTTTTGGGGGCTTGATGTACCCGCCATTTCCAAGATAGAATTGGAGTATTATAAATGTCTACCTCGTCTTTATTTATTAGCGGAAAGCTCATGTGTTTTCCATAAGTGCCTTCAAATCTTAGAAATTTGTTGTTACGTTCTTCTAAAATCTGATAATTGTAAGTGGTTCGTAAATCGGCACTAAAATCTTTGGTTGCTAGATTACCTTTTTGATTAAACCACCCGATGGGTAAGCCACCAATCTCGCCCGACTCGAAATCTTCTATGGGAAATACTTCATGCAATTCCTGACTGGCCGGCAATAAAACTATTTGAATAAGTGAGAGGTACAGAATTAAAACTACGTTCATTCTGAGGGTGATTTTAGTTGTTGTAGATGATGATATAATTGTGATGAAAGAGCTTCCCAATTAGCTTCAGTTTGTACTCGATGTAATCCCTGTTGTCCTAATTCTTGAGCAAAATCTTTACCATTGTATAATTGGAGTATCGCCTGAGAAAGTTCCTTCGGGTTCTCTTCTTCTACCAATAAACCCGTTTTTTCATGAATTATTGCGCTGGGTATTCCGCCAGAATAAGTACCAATAACCGGCTTTGAACATGCATTAGCTTCTAAAAAAACAATTCCAAAACCTTCAACATCGGGGGTTGCCGTTTTCGAGGGCATTACAAATACATCGCACAAATTATAGTAGCTATTTAGCTCATTGTAAGGCACTTTTCCACAAAAAGTAACCAAGTGATCAACTTCCAATGTTCGAGCTAACTGCTCAAGTTTTTCGCGATCAGGTCCTTCACCAACAACAAGATATCTGATATTCGGGACTTCATTCTTTAAAACACTTAAAGCTTTTAACACGGTATCTATGCCTTTTCGCTCAACCAATCGGGTTACGGTGAGTACTACAAAGCTTTCTTCCAATTTATGTTTTATCCTTTGAGTAGATACATCCTGAGGGAGAAACCGATCTGGGTCTGTTCCATTTATCAATACCTGAATCTTTCGTTCTCTTACTCCTAAATCAGCTAGTAATTGCTTTGTATAGTCGCTTACTGGCAATAATAAATCAGCTTTGGAAAGCAGCCACTGCATATACTTTTTATACCAACGACCTAAAATAGAATTACCCAATGGGTTAAAAAGTAGTTCACGAGCATGTGCGGCAAGAACAATGTGCTTAATCCTCCCCATTTTCTTTGCAACTATAGAGGGTAACAAGGTTTGCCATTGAGCATGAAAAACAACTTCTGTGTCTTCTTTTTTTGCCCAAATCGGCAATTTAAAAAGCAAAGGCAGAAACAATAACGTATTCGAAATAGAGATTCTCTTGGTGCTGAAAGCTTGTTTAGCGTCCCAATCTTTAGCTTCTGGTTTGCCCGGAGCAATCACTGTAACTTTATCTAAGTGATTAGCTAAGCCTTTAGCATGCTCGTAAGAATAGGTTTGTATTCCGCCGGTTTCCGGGGGGAAGTCTTGCGTTACAAAAAATAGCCGCATATGATCAAAATCTTAAGTCGATATCCTCGTATATTTCCCGGCTGAAATCATTATCACTCATGCAATTTAAGGATTTAGGTCGCCAATTTTCTTCTTTTTTTGAATCACCAGCCGGTAAGTCTCTTACCAAGTGGTTTCAGCGCTTTTTATTTGTTGGTATCGTTATTTGGATGGGAATCGAACTTACGAACGTAGGTTGGAAGGCCGTTTGGGAGTCGTTACCCACCCAATCATTATTTTACTTATTCTTTTTGATTGCCTATTTCCAACTTCCATTCTTCGAAGTTTGGATTTATCGCCTCACTTGGGCTTTCGATGCCGTAAAAAGCATCCCTACCTTCATCATTAAGCGTGTGTATAATAAAGATGTACTCGGTTATTCCGGCGAATTGTATTTCTTTGTTTGGGCAAAAAAACATCTGTCTCTAAAAGATAAAGACATCCTTTTTACCATAAAGGATAATAATATTATTTCCTCTGTTGCTTCCACCGTTGTGTCGGTTGGGTTACTCTCCATTTTTTTCTTTACCGGACAAGTGCCGATTGATGAATGGTTTACGGCAGATCAGTTGGTGTATTGGATATCAGGCATTGTTTTCGCTTTAGTCTTATTTATCGTTCTATATCGTTTCCGAAACTATGTAATCCATATGAGTTGGCGTACTGCATTCTCAATTTTTGGTATACAAATGTTGCGTTTGTTAGTAGTTCAGGTCCTTAATCTGCTGATGTTTTATGTGGTAATGCCGGAAACGCCTATGTACGTTTGGTTCACCTATTTGTCGATTGAAATCATTCTTTCGCGCATTCCATTTTTACCTAACAAGGATTTCATATTTGTGAGTTTAAGTATTTCACTTGCAGGAAACTTAGACGTGAGTGAATCAGCTATTGCCGGATTAATGCTTACCAGAAGTGTACTAGGTAAGATTCTAAATTTTATCTTCTTTGCAGTGTTTAGCTTTTTCAAACCAAAAGACATTGAAGAATTGGATAAAGATGAAATTCCCTCGATTGTGTAAATATTGCTGCTTTGAGCTATAGAATTATTTTATCATCTAATTATTCGCCTTGGTCGCCATATTCGGGTGGTGGACAACGCTCAACGCATCATTTAGCGGAAGCATTAAGTTCATTAGGGTATGATGTACACCTGATTTTCTCAAAAACCCGCAATGAACGCATAAAAACTCCCTCATCTTTACCTTATACCCTGCATTGGGCTGAATATCCGGGTATCAAATCAAATAGGAAAAATTGGTTTAGAACGCAAAGCGGAAAAGCTGTAGCACGAATTGTGGATCAATTACTTAAACCAAGAACGGTTTACCATTCGAATGGCGAGGAATCTTCGGAAATTGCTTCATTACGAGCTAATAAAAATTTCCCATTCATTCTCACTCCTCGCTATCCTCACATTCCTGAAAATGTGAAAGAATTAAATAAAGAGACACGGTTAAGCCCATTTCAATCCAAGTTTAGTTTATTGAGAAAGTCATTGCAAGAGTGTGATATTTACTGCCCAACCTCAAAATTCGCCGTTCAGTTATATCGCGAACGATATTTTATCCGGGATAAACCCTTTGAAGTGATACCGAATGGAATTCCTGATGAATTTATTAATCTAGATATCTCTTCAAATTCACCAAAAACACGGCGTATTATTTTTTTTGGAAGGTTATCTAAGGAAAAAGGTGTTGATACATTACTAAAAGCCGCATCCGCTGCAGCTAATCAATTTGATGAACTGCATTTTATTGGAAGAGGTGAACTTGAACCGGCGATTGACAATGCTAATAAAAATGGTCCTCTTGCAGGAAAAGTCATCCGAACTGAGTGGCTAAGTGTTTCTGAATTAATCAAGCGAATAACTACCTCCACATTGGCTGTACTTCCATCCCTCGAAGAAAGTTTTGGAAACGCCATTGTTGAAGCAATGGCTTGTGGAATACCGGTGATAACAACCAATGCGGGTTCCATTCCGGAAATCATCACGCAAAACAAAAACGGGATTATGATTGAGCCAGGAAACTCCCATCAACTTGCCTCAGATATCGAGAATTTGCTCAACAATCCAGAAAAACGTCGTTCTTTAGGTAAATCTGCTAGAGAGACAGTAGTATCTAAGTATAGTTGGGAAAGTACCGCAAAAAGATATTTGAGTATCTACTCCGACTTATTAGACGGCCAAATCGTGTAGCGGATTCCAATCCCAATTCCGGTTCTGTTTTTTCCCATTTCAATCGAGTCAAACCCAAGGCTCAAAGTAAAAGACAAATGTTCGGCATATTGATAGGACATTATAATATTAGTACTCAGGATATTATTCTGAAGCGTGTTTCTAGGGTGTGCGTCTTCTAACAATATTTTGGGCTTGGATAGACAAGTTCGATTTTCATCAATTAGGATATCATCACAAGTGCCATAGTTTCTGGAGTAAGTAGCCAAAAGTTGTACACTTGTTTTATACGATGGAGTTAGTTCAAGCCCAAATGATTGAGCAACTAGCACATTATTTGTAATGGTATTGGTAGCTTCATCGAATGTGATAAGAGGCATCCCAATTACATATCCTTGATTAGTCCATCCGGATTGATAAATGTAATGATGATAATAATCAGCTCTTCCATCAGGCTGACTTACTTTAGAATCTTGCCGGATGGTATACACATAATCGTAGCGTATCCTGCTAACAAAGGGGCGGTTTTTAAACAATAGATCGAAGCTCCATTGCCCGTCCCAACCACTACGATAATACACTCCCGGAATATCTTCGATATAAAAGAGACGCGTAATTTTCATATCAATGCGCTCGCTATCCCATAATATTCCATAATCGTAGGCGGCAATTGAGTTTCCTAAAGCATTGGTTCTTTCGGCATCAACATTTGTATCGTTGCCTGCGCCTTGAGCAAAAATAACTCGCAAATAATCGTTAAATGATTGTGGCATTTGTCCAACATCAGGACTCACCCCACCCCACATGGCATTATGAACAATCCCTCCCGTTAGTTTTAACGGAGATAAATCTATTTGCAGATATAAAAACTTGGAATGCAAAAGTGCATTTTCAACATAGCGATCATCCTCAAACCAAAAATGGCTAATTCCAACATGGTATCTGAAGTATCCTTGAGCTAATGGAAAAGAATTAAACTGAGTAGTTCCTGCAGAAGCACCAATTAATGCTCCGGCATTTCTACTTTTCATCATCGAACCTATGGCTAGTTCGCCATCATTCAGCCCTTGAGTTTGAAAGAATCTTCCAACTTTTGCTCCTACTTTTTTGTAAGTCAAATCAGCATAGAGTTGTGAAATATTGAGTGAATGATCCACACCATTCGATAGAGTAACATCCATTCCACTTTCAATATTAAATGCCCCTTTCGAATAATCTAACGGACGATAAGTGAAATCCTGAATTGCATTTATCCCTTCCTCATTAACTTTCCCTCTTTGATTAGCCCACATCCAAAAAGGAAGTTTACCGGATGAGATTGGAGCATAAATTCTAGATTCAACCATCAATTGACCCTGATCAAATTGAGCTTGAACTTCATTACCAAAATTGAATGCCGTAATCAGGAAAAATATCCCTACGATTATTCGGGCAACCATGGCGTAATGCTAATTGATTCCGGTATTCAGAACTTGTCCGGTTTTTGCCTTAGGACTTTCAGATAAAGTGAGACGTTTCCAAACGTATTCGGCAAACTTATAAAAAGGCTCTTTCTGGTGATACCAGCCAAAGTGCAAACAATACGGGGTAGTCCATAGATGATCTCCTTTACCCGGTAAAAGACCGAATACATTTATGAGAAGAGATCGGAGTTTTTCTGATTTTAACCCTCGAAATGAATACACAAAATCGTTGCAGTAATACTTACACTTCACATACTGATATTCATCATCGTGTTCGGTTAAATCAGCAATGTAATCTAGTTGAGGACTTTCATGGCCTTGCAACCATGGATAAACGGAAACATTTAGTTTACTCATCGCCATCGCAAGACTCCACTCGCAGGATTCCATCGTACGTCCGTGTTCCATTTTGCGACTACGAAAATGTGTTTCATCTTTTCGGTCAAGCATTTCGCCTGCAAGCGTACAAACACGCTTGGTGAGTTCGTAATCAGCCGCATACATCAATCCGGATTGAACTCTGCTCAGATAGGTAAGCCCAAAACGTTTTAGTGTTTTCTTTCGGCGACCTGTAAATACATCAATCAAAAAAGAGACCCCTTTAGGAGCACCAAAAAAACTATCAGAGACAAGATTTCCTGTAATCGTGAATTCGAACGGAGCCAATGAAGTCCACAGCGGTTCAGGATCTTTACACCAAACAATATCGCTATCGAGGTAAAGATTTTGTTCGAAAAACATATACTTATGTACGTTGTGTTTAAATCCAACGATAGAGGCATGTTCTTCCGGCAGTGGATGAATTACATCAAAAAGGTGAGATAGCCCTTGTTCTTCAAGAATCTTACGTTGTTTATCTGAACAAGCAAGTGCAACGGGTCTACTCTGATCATACCTTCTAAGGGTAACAACAGAAGCGATGGTATGCTTTAAATACTTAGGATGGCCATAGCTAACGTAAACGTAGCCTTGCTTTCCTTTTTTATCTTTAATTATGGATGTAAGCACCGTCTGATAATTTTGCCCTAAAGATACGGTTAATAGCTACAGAAAAAAAAGAACTATTAGGCTCGGGCAGCTCGCTTACGTAAACTATCCATTAAGGCATCAAAACCTCGGCGAGCGATAATACGCTGAAACTGTCGCTTATAGGATTCAGCTGTGTACACATCATCGATACTCATATCTGTTATCACCCATTCGCCTTCTTTCCATTCCATTTTATAATCAACAGGCGTTCTTACTTCATCTAGCTCTGCCATTGTTTGAACGAGAGCTTTTTCTCCATCAATTTCGATTTCGTTGTAACTTACTTCTGCTCTGTAAATGTCTAGCTTAGTGAGGGAATTGTCGCGAATGATGGTAGAAAACAGATCTACAAATTCTTTTCTACTTTCTTCCGAGATTTCATCGTAAGTATCGTCTAATGCCGTTTTCGACATTGCTTCAAAATCTATGATCCCATTGATTATGGTTTTCAAAGTTTCGCGTTGTTCCTCGGTGTATTCACTCCCCTCAGGACCCAGAATATTTTTAATTTCTTCATCTCTTTCTTCTAGAAGTGATTTAATCCCATCGGAATCAGTTTGTGCAAAGACTGATGTTTGCAAACTTATTACCAAAAAAAACCAAACGAATAAGCTGATAAATCTTCTCATAAATCCTATAATTATTTTATTGATCTAACCGATGTGTTAACGGAAGTCCTGCCGATTTATTTAGTTTTATCAAGGCAGTATTAAATTCAAATATACTTTGCTTTTCGGTGAGTCGAAGTTCCAATTCTTGCCGCACTGCATCAATTAGGTCCTTAGAATCACCAAAACCTAAATCGTAGTCTAATTGTTCAGCACGCAGCCATTCTTTAGCAATCTGCAGTGCTTCATCGGTTCGCTCAACCTTTGCTTTAGCGATGGCTGTGGTACGATAGGCTTCATTAAGCTCAAGAATAATGCCATCTGTAGCAGCATCCTCAAGAAATTCTAATCGACGAACTTCCAATCTACTGCGCTCCAAATTTGTTTTTGCTTGAAAGAAATTCAGATTCTGACGAATTGTAAACCCAACAGCCGTATTGAAAGTATTTTCAGGTGTTTGAATAAACGGATTAGGTTGTCGTGGACGAATTGGAGTACTTGCTAAGGTAGTAGTAAACCCTAAATATAAACCCGGTAGATTTTGAGCTTTGAGAGATCCGATATAAGTTTTAAGAGCGTCTCTTCCGAAATTAATCGCCTTTAACTCAGCTCGATTCACCATCGCACTGTTTTGATAATAATTTATCTCTGATAGCTCAGAATCTATAGGATCTAGAAAACGAACCGATGGCTCGTATATATTATCATCTTCATTACGGAGTGCGTATTCCCAAGATTCTTTAACAAATAGCAGACTCTGCTTTACTTCTTCCCTTTGAATGCCAAATTGTGCTTTGAACACTCTAAACTTGAACATATCCGATTCATCCAACTCTGCGGGGTCTTCCTCTTCTTGCTTTTTCATCGCCCGCTCTATTTGATCCATTTTATCTTCGGCGTCTTTTAACAGTCGCTCGATCTCTAAAGCTAAGACGTAGCTAAAATATAATTCGTTAAGCAATACTTTTGTTTCTTCTTCGGTAGCAACGGTCTGCTGCTGCATTGCTTTAATACCTAATTCAGCCGCATCAACGGCTTTACCGACAGCGCCCCACGTAAAAACTGGCTGAACTCCTGATACTCTTAATCGAGTAAATAAGCCAAAATTACTCCAATCATTTCGGGCATCCGGATCAAGATAAATGCTTTCTTCCGGACGTCCATTTGGTGAAGTAACCCCGGGAACCAGTGCGTGTTCTGATCGAAAATTTAGACTAGGTAAGAAACGCTGGTCTTTAGCTCGTTGCTTTCTGTTTTCAGCAAGGCTCACATCAACCTGAGCTACTTTAACTTGTCCGGCATTTTGTAATGCGATTTCAACAAATTCTTCAAGCGAAATGGATAAGGTATCCTGCGCAGTTACAGGGAAAGTAATTGCAATAGTTAGGATAATTGCCGTGATAAATTTCATACTATGAATTATTGAATTTCGCAATGAACGCACAATGTATTGGTTTATTTAAACAAAAATAGCCCCAAATGGGGCTATTTTAATGCGGAGAGTGAGGGATTCGAACCCCCGGAGACCGTGAAGCCTCAACGGTTTTCAAGACCGCCGCATTCGACCACTCTGCCAACTCTCCAATAAATTAAGAATCTGATAGCGCTTGAGCTCCCGATACAATTTCAGAAATCTCAGTGGTAATAGCGCTCTGTCTTGCTTGGTTATACTTTAATCTGAGTTCACGCTCTAATTCTTTAGCGTTTTCAGTAGCACTGTCCATAGCTGACATTCTAGCACCTTGCTCTGCAGCATTAGATTCCAGTACTGCTTTCCATAATTGCATGTTCAAATGCAGAGGTAAAAGCTGATCAAGAATCGCTGACGAATCAGGCTCGAAAAGATAATCAATTGTTTCCTTAGAATCACCACCAGAAATAACTTCCGGATCAATTGGTAACACTTTTTCGATTTTTCTGTTCTGTGCAATAACAGAACGGAATTCGTTGAATGCAATAAATACTTCATCATAAGTGCCATCTACAAATTGCTCGGTAGCTGTTCGCATAATGTCGGATGTAGCATCATATTCAATAGAATCGAAGAAACCAGGAAATTTGCTTACCACATTATACTTATGTTTTGAAAAGTGGGCCGTAGCTTTTTTTCCAATCGTTACTAAACCAAGTGTACCTTTTTCACGGTATTCACTAAGATTTTGTTCAATATGCTTTTCAATTTCTTTGAACAAATTATTGTTGAAACCACCGCACAATCCTCGATCGGATCCAACGATAATCATCAATACATTTTTCACCTCATCAACAGGACGCATGAGTTGATTATCAACCTTAGTGCTAGCTACTAACCTTCCTACAACATCCTGAATCTTTGCTGCATATGGTCTCGTTTGAACCATACGGTCCTGAGCCTTACGCAACTTTGCAGCAGCTACCATTTTCATAGCTTTGGTGATCTGCTGAGTGTTGTTTACAGAACCTATTCTGTTTCGTATGTCCCGTAAATTAGCCATGAATTAAGCTTCCTTAGCTGCCAAAAGTTGATCAATTACGTGACTAGCAGTATCAACTACTTTGTTCCCAAACTCATCACTTAACACACCTGAAGTTGCCAACTCAGCCATTTCTTTGCTGAATTTTGCACCTACAGTTTCAAGGAATTGAGTTTGGAATTCACTGATGCTAGAAACAGGAAGTTTGTCAAGTAATCCAACATCATTAACTTTTAATAGCACAATTTCTTGCTCAACCGGAAGTGGTTGATATACATCTTGTTTCAGAAGTTCTACTGTACGCTCACCTTTGCGAAGTTGAGCTTGAGTAGAGGCATCAAGATCAGAACCAAATTTTGCGAAAGCTTCCAACTCACGGTACTGAGCTAAATCAAGCTTAAGCGTACCGGAAAGTTTCTTCATCGATTTTACCTGAGCAGAACCACCTACACGAGATACAGAAGTACCAACATCGATAGCAGGGCGAATACCTTGATTAAATAAATCGGTATCCAAGAAAATCTGACCGTCGGTAATTGAAATAACGTTGGTAGGAATGTACGCTGAAACATCACCCGCTTGTGTTTCAATAACAGGAAGTGCTGTTAATGAACCGCCACCTTTTACTAAAGGGCGTAATTCATCTGGAATGTTATTCATAGACTGCGCAACACCATCATCATCGATAATTTTTGCAGCACGTTCTAATAAACGGCTATGTAAATAGAATACATCACCCGGATACGCTTCACGACCTGGAGGACGCTTCAATAATAATGAGAGCTCACGATAAGCTACCGCTTGCTTTGATAAATCATCATAAATTACCAAAGCGTGTCTACCTGTATCGCGGAAATACTCACCAACTGTTGCTCCTGTAAATGGAGCGATATACTGCATAGGTGCTGCTGAAGATGCTGGTGCAGTTACGATTACCGTGTAATCCATTGCTCCTGTTTGCTCAAGAACTTGTTTAATTCCGGCAACCGTAGATGCTTTTTGCCCAACAGCCACATAAATACAAAAAACCGGGTTATCAGAATCTTGAGTAGCTTTTTGATTGATAATCGTATCAATAGCAACAGAAGTTTTACCTGTCTGTCTATCACCAATAATTAATTCACGCTGGCCACGGCCAATCGGAATCAATGAATCAATAGCTTTAATACCGGTTTGAAGAGGCTCTGCTACAGGTTCTCTGTAAATTACACCGGGTGCTTTCCTTTCTAATGGAAGTCGAACAGTATCACCTAGAACCGGACCTTTACCATCCACAGGATTTCCCAATGGATCGATAACACGACCTAGTAAACCATCACCAACACTAACAGATGCAATATCTTTAGTACGCTTCACGGTTTGTCCTTCTTCAACAGCACTTGCAGAACCAAATAATACGATACCCACATTATCCTCTTCGAGGTTAAGTACCATACCGGTTACCGGATTGCCATCCTCATCTTTTGAGTCGGGTAAAGTTACAAGCTCGCCGGCTTGTACTTGAGAAAGTCCATATACGCGTGCGATACCATCACCTACTTCAAGTACGGTACCCACATCATACACATCAGCTTCGTTTTCGAAACCTGATAATTGTTTACGTAAAATGGCTGAAACTTCGTCTGGTCTGACTTGGCTCATTGTATTTTTATACTAAGTCGTTCTAGTTCAATTCTAATGTATTATCAAGCAACCGTTCTTCGAGTTGCTCAATTTTGTGCTTGATGGTACCGTCGATAACAGTGTCTTCAATCTTCACCAATAAACCACCTTTTAATTCTTCTTTTTCAGAAGTAGATAGGTTTACTTTTTTTGAAGTGGTTTTTTCAAGCACAGTTTTTAACTCTTCTACCTGTTTGGCTGAAAGTTTCTTCGCTGATCGAACTTCCACTTCAATTATTCCTGCATACGTGTTGTATTGAGAAATAAAAGCTTTAGAAATTTGATGCAGAATTGCGGCTCGTTCTTTGGTTGCAACAAGGCTAACAAATTGCATTGTAAGTTCTGAAATATGTTCTTCAAACAATGCAGTTAATGCTTCTTTCTTTATTGAAGGCTTGATAATTGGGCTTTTAAGAAAATTCTCTAATTCCCGCGAATCATCAATGGTGCTTTCAATAAATTGCACATCAGTAAGTGTAGCCTCAACCGATTTTTGCTCTTTACTTAATTCGAGCAATGCGATCGCATATCTTCTGGCTGCTTTAGAAACTAACATCCGTAGTTAGGTTAGTTATTTGAGAGGTCGGTAATAAACTTATCGACCAGTTTGCTGTTCTTCTTCTCGTCGAGTTCCTCATCCAAAATCATGGAAGCAGACTGAATGGCAAGTCTTGCAACTTCTTCTCTTAATTCAGAGAGAGCTTGCTTCTTTTCTTGCTCAATAGTGTTTTTAGCCTGCTCAATGATTTGTGCTGCCTCGTCCTTAGCTTTTGAAATTCGCTCGGTTCGAAGAAGTTCTGCTTCTTCAAGTGCCTCTTTGCGAATTTGCTGAGCTTTAGCCTCGGCTTCACGCAAAGCTTTCTCATTATCCTTCGAAATTTCTTCAGCTCGGGCTAGTGCCTTTTCAGCTGATTCCAAAGAATCTTTGATTTTTGCTTCACGTTCGTTGAGCGACTTCATGATTGGCGGCACCGCATACTTCATCATAACCAACAGAAAGATGATCATGGATATAAGAATCCATAACGCAAATCCTGTATTAAATGAAAGTAATCCGCCTCCGCCTGCTAAAAGGAAAGTCATTTCAGGGTAATTTTAAATTATCCGCCGAAGAAAACGAGAAGGATACAGATTACCGCACAGAAAAGGGCTACACCCTCGATGAATGCGGCAGTAAGAATCATTGCTCCTCTGATATCTCCAGAAGCTTCTGGTTGACGAGCGATACTTTCGGTTGCGGCTTTACCAATCATTCCGATTCCGATTCCAGCTCCGATTGCTACGATTCCAGCTCCGATACCAGCTGCTAAAAGTCCCATAGTGTTTTTTATTTATTGTTATGGTTATTTAAGTGTATTAAAATCTTATGCGGCATGTTCTGCGGCATGCTCTTCATGATGGTGCTCCTCAGCGGCCATCCCTATAAATACTGCGGTTAGAAGAGTGAAAATATAAGCCTGTAACAAGGCTACAAATGTCTTGAGTGCGTAAAGTATTACCGTTAGTGAAACAGAGAATGTACTTACGCCATATCCGGCAGCTGCTCCAAAAAAGTCAGCGAATATAAAGATTAGACCAAGAATAGATATGATCATGATTTTACCGGATAACATATTGGCAAATAATCGAATTGCCAAAGCAAATGGTTTTGTGAATAAACCAAGAATTTCTACAGGGGTCAGAATCAAACGAATAGCAGAAGGAACACCCGGAAACCAAAATACATGCTCCCAATGGTCTTTTGTACCGCTAAATTGAATCACGAAGAAACTGATTACTGCAAGTGTTGCGGTAACTGTTAAATCTGCCGTTGCGGTGGCTGCCCATGGCAATAAACCAAACAGGTTCATAAAAGCGATCCCCATAAAAACGGTAAATAGGTATGGCACATATTTATCCGCTTTGTGACCTTCGATGTTTGCTCTTACTACTTCATCTCGAATGAATACGAAAAATACCTCAAATAAATTCTGGAACGCCCCCTTTGGCTCAACATCTCGACCTACACCTTTTTTGTAGCGTGACGACATTGAAATAGTTAACCAAACCGCGAGCAACATAGACATCCAAAAATACACTAAATGAGATGTGATTGACATATCTAGTGTAATTGTGCCACTTACTGGAGCCAATACCTCATCAACCTTTTCAAACATTCCAGATTCAACCGCTTTTTTGGAATTAGCGAAGGCACTGAATTGAGAGTTCCCCTCTCCATCTTCCCAGAAAATCAAGCGGGGCAGATAAACCTTACCACCATTTATAAGCTTAGGAACTTTGATGTAGTCGTGATCGGCTACAGTCCCCATCACGTCGATTACAGGTTCTTCATCATTAGTATCCGCATCTGCAGCAAATAAATGTGAGGTACTAATTGATAAAAAAAGAAGTGTCAGAAACAGGCGACGGATAGTCTGAAACATTATACAGTATTACTTCCCTTTTTGAGGATTTTGTTGATGAAAATCATTTCTGTTATAGAATGACAAAGATAGGAAATAATGAAACTAACTGTAAAGTAGATTTCATCAATTTTTGTAGCTCCATAGATTATTACCAACAGAACGATAATTCCGGCAAATCGTGCCAGCATAGATACCCAAAATGCCTTTAGAAATGCACTATCATTCAATTTCCAAGTTCTCTCCAAAACCACTATGCTAATCAATACAAAGCCAAAGCTTAATAGAAAACCAATTACCACGTCTGGAGCATGTGCGCGGTCAACAAAAACACTTATTAAAAGAACTAGAAAAAGTAGTGGAACTTGAATTTTTAAAAATGTTCGAGTCATTTTCTGTTATTCAGTTTTTTACTAATTCTTAGAATCACCAAAAAGAATAAAAGTAACCCAAAACCAACTCCTACTAATATGCCTACAGGGCTACTATCAAACTTTGTATCGATATATCTACCTAATAAAATGGGTAAGGCAATAGAAAGAGCTATTTCGGAACCTAATCCGATATATTCTAAATACTTTTTTGGTAGAAGGTTGTAATTCAACTACCCGATGCTTTTAAGTGTGTGCCTTTTTCAAACTCTGCATCACTCATTTGCGAGAGTTTGTTCGAGCGCTCCCCCATTCGGCAGGCTCCGTTTATTTCCGCACCTTCTTCTACAATTAAAGTTTTTGTGTAAATATTGCCATCTATTACCGCACTTTTTCGAAGAATCAATTTGTTGCTAACCCGAACCTCTCCCTCTACTTTACCGGCAATATCGGCGTCTGATGAGGTAATATTCCCGTTTACCTTACCAATTTCGGTAATAATCATTTTGCCTTTGCTTAGGGCTTCACCATCTATGGTTCCACTAACCCGAATATCGGCATGTGCATGTACATTTCCCGTTACTTTAGTGCCTTCGCTCACAATATTTACAGAAGGAGAATTATTGATGGTACTCACTTTTTTCTGGGGTTTGTTTCTGTTTAACATAAATTTTTACTGAATTAAATATAATGCGGGATCCTGAGGGATACCATCTTTCCAAATTTCCAGATGTAGATGCGGCCCTGTACTGCTTGTTCCTACATTTCCAGTAGTTCCCACAATATCACCTTTTAATACTACATCGCCACTTTTTTTTGCGATGGATGAACAATGCTTATATACGCTTATAATTCCTGCAGCATGTTGAATGGTTAATACATAGCCATCATTGATCGTCCAACTGGCATTAACCACAGTGCCATCCGCAATACTTGTAATTGGAGCATTTTCTGCCGTTGCAATATCTATCCCAAAATGAAAGGTATCGGGATCGTACCCTCGTGTAAATGTTCCGTCTACCGGATAATTGGATGGAAAATCGCTAATCCCGCTTAAAGTATTCGAGAAAACTATTCCTGACGGATTAACCCTACTTGCAGTGTTTATCTGTGCATCGGCATATTCCGGAAATGCTGCGTATGCATTACCACTGTTAAAAACTTCTCTAAATCGTTGGTCGGTGGTAAGCGTTGTATCCAAACTCAATCGTATAATATTTTTCATTTCAGCCAACTGCTGATCCCTAACCAATAACGAATCCTGTAGCGATAGCACGCGATCGGTGATGGCTTCAATATCGGCACGCATTTGCGCATCTTCTTTCGTGTAAAGCAACGACCCAAGCGGAGTAATCATAAACAAACCTACTACAATAATTGAAAGTAAGATGCATGAAATCACAAATAAGCTGAACAAACGATTAGGCCGGATTTCAAACGAATTGTCTTCACCTGGCTTAGAATCATCCAGTAAAATTACTGTGATGTCTTTCAGGCGTTGCTCGTAAAGTTTTCTAAGAAATTTTATCATCGTATTAGCTTGCTAACAAAGATGTAACAATACTCAGGAAATTACATTAAAAATTTCAGCCAACTTTTTGGTCAGTAACTTTCGGTTAAAACTTTCGACCAATTTCAGATTTGGCTTTGGCAAAGAATCAGACTCCCAAAGATTGTAAATAGTTTCGAGTGAATGTGTAATAGTTTCTACATTATCAGGAGCCGCAGTAAAACCTGCTTCGTATTTATGTAATAGATCTTCTGCAACTGATGGATGAACAAGCCCTAAAATTGGCTTTGCAGATCCAAGATACTCAAACAACTTACCCGATTTTATTTGCTTTAATTCCTTATCGAAATTGGAAATCATCCACAGAATATCAGCTTTTTTAAGATTTGCTACTGCTTGTTGATGCGAAACATACCCATAGTCTTCAACTAAATGATCCAAATCTAGCTTCGTTATCTTTTTCTTGATCCTCTCGTCAAGCCCTCCTTGAAAATGTAGCTTGATTTTATCGCCGATCTCCGGCCGTTTTTTGATCAGTACCAGTATTCCCTCTAGAAAAGTATCAGGCTGATTTTGTTCATAAAACAAACCGCTGTATAAAAAGTTTAACGCCCCTTCTTTGTATCTGAGTTGGGATTCAACTTTAGAATACGAGAAATCCTCAGGATCAAATCCATGGGGTAGCACTTCCAATCTTTCTGCAACATGCGGGTAGTTGGCAATGAATTCGCTGCGCATAAATGCGTCTAGACAAACCACACGGTCAGCCGTGGCAATAACATTTCTTTCCTGATTTTTAAGAATGGTTTTTTGCCAATTCCACAATTCCGTCTGAAAATGATTGTTCGTCCAAGAATCTCTGTAATCTACCACCAGTGGCAATCCAGTTTCTTCTTTAATCTTTGACGCGAGTAAGTGATTGCTAAATGGAGGTGCTGTACTAAAAATTGCATCTATTTTCTTATCAGAAATCAATGTTAATGCTTGATCATAAGCAGCTTTTGTCCACCCAATTTTATTATCAGGATAATAGAAAAGCCTGGAAATGCGGCGTAACACTTTAGCCCATTTATCCGAAATCGATACTTGTTGTTCCGCTTTACCAACTGCCGCTTTTTGAAAAAGCCCACCTGTTTCAATACGATGCACTTCTAATTCTAAAGCTTCCAGCTCTTCGTTTAGCGACTCATCAAAAGTATGATAAATACCCGGCTCTGGGCAAAGAATGATTGGATTCCAGCCAAATTCCCGTAAATATTTAGCAAATTTAAGCGGACGCTGAACCCCACTCCCTCCCATCGGCGGGAAATAATAAACGATAAAAAGTACGTTTCTCATGCGCTAAACGTACACATTAAACCGAATAATTGGGGGCTTCTTTTGTGATTTGAACCGTATGAGGGTGACTTTCGCGATAAGATGCTGCCGAAATCTGAACAAACTCAGCGGTTTTTAGTTCTTGAATAGAAGCTGCTCCACAATAACCCATTGCTGCTCGCAATCCACCATTCATTTGATGCACAACTTCGCTTAAGAATCCTTTAAATGGAACTCGACCTTCAATTCCTTCTGGCACAAGTTTTTTCAAATCATCTTCTACATCCTGGAAGTAGCGATCTTTAGACCCTTTTTTCATAGCTCCGATGCTGCCCATGCCACGATACGACTTATATTTTCTGGATTCGTAAATAATTGTCTCGCCCGGACTCTCATCCACACCGGCAAACATCGATCCCATCATTACTACATCGGCGCCACCGGCAATTGCTTTTGGAATGTCTCCGGTTTGTTTAATTCCTCCATCAGCAACTAAACCAATTCCTCGCTCGGCACAAAACTGAGAAACTTCCATAATTGCAGATAATTGCGGCACCCCAATACCGGTAACCACACGTGTAGTACAAATAGAACCTGGACCAACACCTACTTTTACAACATCGGCGCCTGCATCAGCTAAGGCTTCGGCAGCTGCTTTTGTTGCAATATTTCCACCAATCACATTTAAATCGGGATATTTTTCTTTAATTGCTGAAACGGTGTTCAATACGCCTTGCGAATGTCCGTGAGCAGTATCTACGGTAATTACATCAACGCCTGCAAACACTAAAGCTTCTACTCGATCCATTGTATCGCCGGTTACACCTACTGCTGCACCAACTCGTAAGCGCCCGAGTTCATCTTTGCACGCATTCGGGAAGTTCATTTTCTTCTCAATGTCTTTGAAGGTGATTAAACCAACCAGCTTATTATGCTCATCTACAATTGGGAGCTTCTCTACTTTATATGTTTGAAGAATTTCTTCCGCTTGCTTGAGATTAGTCCCCTCTTTCCCGGTGATCAAATTTTCTTTGGTCATGATATCACCGAGTTTACGATTCAGTTCCGATTCGAAACGTAAATCACGATTAGTTACAATTCCAATCAGCTCACCGGTTGTATTTACAATTGGAATACCACCGATTTTATGCTTTCTCATTAGATTTCTTGCATCAAGAACTGTAGCATCCGAACCAAGTGTAACGGGATCCACAATCATCCCACTTTCGCTTCTTTTAACGAGCCGAACTTGTTCTGCCTGATCTTCGATCGACATATTTTTATGAAGCATAGCAATACCCCCTTCGCGAGCGAGTGCAATTGCCAACCGATACTCTGAAACAGTATCCATTGCAGCACTCAAAATTGGGATATTTAACGTTAAACTTGGCGTCAGTTTTACACTTAAATCCACATCACGTGGGAGCACATTCGAGTAGTTTGGAACAAGTAGAACGTCGTCGTAGGTGAGCCCTTGTCTTGAAATTCTATCGAAGGGTGATTCGCTCGTCTTTTGCATTAAATTGGAGAAGTTTTGCTTGCGGTTTTTCAAAGATACACATTATTGATTGCAAGTTTAATGTTTTGAACTATTTTTTTAATTCTTCGTAGTAAGTTCCCAAATCAATCTTTATGGCAGACAAAACATTCAATAAATCCGATTTAAAAGAGATTCTTTCTAAAGCTCAAAAAATCCAAAGTAGTTTAGAAATTGATAATCAGAAGGATAATTTAACCGTTGATGAGCTTACTGAAATTGCTTCAGAAATCGGTATTTCAAAATCTGTTCTTAATCAAGCTCTGCAAATCCAAGAAACGCCTGATTTAGGAAGTACTTTCAATTGGCTGACAGGTACTGGAGTAATTCAAACTACTGCTTTTATTAATCGATCGATTTCGAAAGAAGAACTCGAAGATAAATTAGCCGAATTGAATGCTATTACAGGTCAAAAGGGGCGTTTAGAACAAGTAGGAACTGCCGTCGATTGGGAATTAATAGAGTCGGAATTTATAGATTTGCAGCGCATTACTTTTTATCCTTCATCCAATGAAACTAAAATTACCCATCGAGTGAGTTGGAACGAAGTACGTTACCTTTGCCTTGGGCTTGCAGCTTTTTTTGGTGCCATTGCATTTATAGTATTAGGTAAAAGTTTTGGCTTACCTAAATCAACGTTTATGATGCTTTCTCCTCTCGGTGCATTGGGTGGTTACAGTTTATGTATGATTGGATTAAACAACTATTACAGAAAACAAAAAAGCAAGATGAAAAAAATTAGTAAAACATTAACTAGTGTTTTTTCTAAAAACAGTCCTAATACTATTATTATCGATGAGGAACTTCCAGCTAAACATAGTTCAGAAAATTCATCCAGAAAGAAAATTAAAAATTGACCTGCTTCAACCTTTCATATTCACTCTCTTAATTCGATGTCTGATCCATTATTTGATAAAAAAGAAATTCAGCAGATCCTTAAAAAAGCATCTGAAATTCAAACGCAAAAAGATCTTTACGGAGATAAAGAGGGTTTAACTCGGAGTGAATTAGAAGTGCTAGCAAAAGAAGTGGGTATTGATGCCGATTCACTTAATCAGGCAATATTGAATAGAGAATCTGATACATTTGATACTACTTTTAACTGGTTTTCAGGGACATCTAAGGTGCAGGATGTTTCTGTTGTTGAAGGCGAAGTAAATAAAGAGAATTGGGATGAGATTATTCGGGAAATCAGAAAAGTGATCGGAGGAATTGGTAAAGATTCCCGCCATCGGGATACTTTTGAATGGGAACAACGATTAAAAGACATTGGCTATCGCCATATTTCATTAACTGCAAAAAACGGAAAAACTACCATTCAATACGTGTACAGTTGGCAGGGAATTAAGTTTATAGCACAATTCTTTAGTTTTATTTTCCCTTTTACTATCACTGCAATTTCGTTTGATGGAAGTACCATTCCCTTTGTATTTGCTATTCTTTCAGCTTCTATTGCTGGTGGTTTGGGCATTTTGGCGAGTAGAGTGTTCCTAAAACCCTTCTTTGAAAAACAAAAAGGAATAATGAAACAAACCTTAAAAGCGATTTCGCAAAAATTGACTTCGAAAGAACAACCAAAAATAGAAATTGAGGAGAATGCTTACTTAGAAAACGAAACACTCTCCTCTTCTACAAATCGGCAACAAGAATCATAAACTTTTTACCTTTAGTGCTTTGATTGCAGTTTCAAGACTACAAATCCCATCCTGAAAACTTTGCACCCAAAATAGTACTGATTCCCGGCGGCGTTGTACGTATGGATCGCATGAAGAAAACATTCCCTTGAGCTCTTGAACCATAAAACGGACATCATTATAAATTTCGATTTTTAGTTCATCCGGCAAGCTTCCCCAACTTAATAAATCGAAAGCCTGCTGCATTTCGGTGTATTCTTGTGCACTTTCTTTCTTTATTCGCTTTAGTAAAGGTGCTACAAAAATGTTTTTGTTTAATAGTGCTTGATTGGTTGAAGTAGTTACTGAGTTCATCATTTTGTTCCTTTTGTTTTTTTGATTTACTCTAAGCTAACACCAAGGGGTGACAACAGTATGTCACCCCTAAATCAAAATTTTTCTTCCCCCCTGTTTTTCTCATATTTCAGATCTGTAATTCTAACATCAAGCACATATTATGAACCTTCGCTATCTATCATTGTTAAGTCTGTTTTTATTGATTGCTATAAGTCAATCTTCCAATGCTCAGTTGCCTGTTTCGTTAAGTTTACCTCAGGTAAGTCCTTTTGAAGAACGCAGTATTACCATTGGTTTTACTGAAATTAAGCTCGAATACAGTTCGGTAGGCATTAAAGGAAGAGATATTTGGGACGGTCTTATTCCTTATGGTGAAGTTTGGCGAACGGGTGCTAATAAAAATACAGTGTTTTCTGTTTCTGATGATGTGCTCATAAATGGTCAACCGCTAGCAAAAGGCTCGTATGGTTTCCATACTATTCCCGGAGAAAATGAATGGACGCTGATATTTTCTCACAATTCAGAGGCGTGGGGCAGTTATTTTTATAATGAAGATGAAGATGCTTTGCGAGTTACGGTAGATTCAAAAGAAATGGATAGCAAGTATGAATGGATGAAATTTTCATTCAGCGAATACACGGATACCAGCGTTGCTATTTCACTAAAATGGGCACATCGCAGTGTACCCTTTGAAGTAACTATTCCACGAGAAGTAACTTTTGCCCATATCGAAAAACAGTTTACAACCCTGCCGGCTTTTAGTTGGCAAGGCTGGCTTCAGGGTGCTACTTATACCGTTCAAAATAATTACCGCTTGGAAAAAGGGTTAGAATGGGCTGAGAGAGCACATTCAATGGAAAAAAACATTCAAACAGTAGGCTTACTTGGTAAACTCTATATTCTCAATAATAGAATTGAAGAAGGATTACAACTTGCTGAAGAATTAACTACTTCTTGGGAAAACGAATGGCGTTCTCATTATTCTGCTGCAGAGATATTTGAAACTGCCGATAAAACTGATGAGGCAATTAAAGCGTACGAAAAAGCTATTGAACTGCATCCCAATGAACGATCTAAACAAGTGTTGCGACAGCGAATAAATGCTTTAGACTAATTAGAAGGATAAATAGATTTTTTAGCAGCTAATAACGTGTTCTTCATCAGCATAGCTACTGTCATCGGGCCAACACCGCCCGGTACGGGAGTTATCCAGCTGGCTTTTTTGCGAACAGCTTCAAAATCAACATCACCCACTAGTTTATAGCCTTTTTCGCTTTTTTCATCTGCAACACGATTGATTCCCACATCAATAACTACCACACCTTCTTTCACCATTTCCGGCTTTATAAGGTGCGGTTGCCCAGCTGCTACAATTAAAATGTCTGCATTGATAGTGTGGGCCGTTAAATCTTTTGTGTATTTATGGCAGATGGTAGTTGTTGCTTTACCCGATGCATTTTCTCGGGATAACATCACTGCCATTGGCGAACCAACAATATTACTCGCCCCAACTACCACGGCATGTTTTGATTTTACCGGAATACTGTAATGTTTGAACAATTCCATCACGCCAGCAGGAGTACAGCTTCTAAAACAAGGCTGATCCACCGATAATCGCCCAACATTCATTGGGTGAAATCCATCTACATCTTTTCGATGGTCGATACTTTCAATTACATCATATTTAGATAAATGAGACGGAAGCGGCATTTGCACGAGAATCCCATCCACAGAATCATCCTCATTAAAACCTGTAATTACTTCTTTTAGCTCTCGAGCCGAAATGGTGTCTTGTAATACCAAAGTGTTGGTTTCTATACCAACATCTTTACACGCTTTGGTTTTGGTACCTGTATAAACTACAGATGCCGGATCGTCACCCACCAAAATCACTTGAAGAAATGGTGCACGATTTCCTTTCTGAACCCATTGCTCAACATCGCTGCGAACACCGTCCCGCATTAAAGCAGCTACTTTTTTACCGTCTATAATTTCTGCGCTCATAGTTATCGCTCGATGTTATACTTTTTCATTTTATTGTACACATGACTTCGTTGCAAACCGATGGTTTCTGCCGTTTGAGAAATATTCCAGTCATGTTTTTCTAATTGCTGTTTCAAAAATAAGCGTTCTGCTGATTCTTTAAATAACTGAAAATCATTTTCAGCGTGTACCAATTCTGTTAAATCACTTTTTTGGTTCGAAGATGGCTTTAGAATGGTATGAATCAACTCTTCGGTAATCTCACCGTCGCTGGAAAGTATTGCAAGGCGTTCGATTGTATTCTGAAGTTCACGAACATTACCGCTCCAACTCCGGTCTTGTAAGGCGTTTAATGCCCCACCTGACAATGAAATATTCGAAAAGCTGATGTCATCGTTCTGAAGTTTAGTTAGCCATGCTTTTGCAAGAGCCGGAATATCCTGCTTTCGTTCATCTAATGGAGGTATCTGAATTGGGATTACTCCAATTCTGTGGTAGAGATCTTCACGAAAATTCCCTTGTTCTATTTCTTCTTCCAGTTTCTTATTGGTTGCCGCAATTACGCGTACATCTACATCTATTACCTCAGCCCCACCCACTCGGGTAATTTGCTGTTCTTGCAATGCACGTAATAGTTTTGCTTGTGCTTCCAACGGCATATCACCGATTTCATCAAGAAATAGGGTTCCGCCATCGGCTAATTCAAACTTTCCTTTTCTTTGTTGATGCGCGCCGGTAAATGCTCCTTTTTCGTGCCCAAAAAGCTCACTTTCAATCAAATCCGGTGGAATCGCTGCACAATTTACATCGATAAAGTTTTCCCCTTCTCTTGGGCTTAATTCATGAATCCAACGTGCCACTAATTCCTTTCCGGTCCCATTTGCTCCGGTTATCAATACTCTAGATTTAGTCGGAGCTACCTTTTCTATCAGATTTTTGATTCGATTGATCGCTGCACTTTCACCTAAAATGGGAGGTAATTTGGGCAATCGCTCTTTCATCTTGGTGATTTTTCTGTTCAGCGATTCCTGAGAAAGAGCGTTTCGAGTAGCTAAGAGTAATCGATTTAAATCCGGTGGTTTTTCCAGAAAATCGAAGGCTCCATATTTAGTGGCTTCTACAGCAATCTCGATAGTGCCATGACCTGATATCATAACAACGGGAATTTCACTTCCGGTTTCTCTGAGCTTTTTTAAGGTTTCCAGGCCATCCATCCCCTTCATCTTTATATCCAGAAACATCAAGTGGATGGTTTCTTTAGCAATAATCTCTAGCGCTTCGGCGCCACTTTCTGCTGTGGAAACGGTATATCCTTCAAATTCAAGGATTTCTTTTAGCGTTGATCGAATTGCCCGTTCGTCGTCAGTAACGAGAATATGTGCTTTATTTGCCATGCTTAAAACTACTCAGAATGCAGTGGAAATGAAATGGAGTTGATGGATGAATTACCAACCCTTTAAAACTCTTGGTTGCTACCAGAGTTCGATGTTTTAGTTCCTCTTTTCATCGTCAATCTGAATATCCATTTTTCTCAAAATCAATACGTACAATTCCTGATCATGGATCAATAACTTTGATACAGATACTGGAGTATTTCTTCATGAATCGCATCTATCGGACGAACTTTTCCTATAAAATTGTTGGCGGCTAAACTCACAATTAGTGTATCACCTGATGCAGTTTCGAAAAAGCCACCTAGTGTGCGAACTCCGGCAACGTATCCCGATTTTCCCCTAAAGTTTCTATACAGCGGTGTTCCTTTCATTCTATGGGCGATGGTACCATCGATTCCTGCAACCGATAAACTTTTGAAGAACGTAGGAAACTCTGAATGTTGCTGAATTTTCACTAGAAAATCGGATAAAATGCTTGTTTTTGTAAAATTCCCGGAAGCCATCCCTGATCCGTCTCTCATATTTACATAAGTGGTATCAATACCTAATTCGCCTAGAAATCTTCTTACTTCCTTTATACCAGCATCAAATGAACCGGGTAGACCCTGTCTCTCTGCTGCTAAGGTTTTTAAAAGCATTTCGGTATAAAAATTATCGCTTTCTTTATTTGCCCAAATAACCATTTCTGATAACGGTACAGAGGTATGTGAGGCAACCTCCGTTAAATTTTTATCAGAATATTCCTGTGTGCTGAGAATTGCATCAAAAGTTGAAGTTGTCCGAAATCCATTCTTTTTGAGAAATAAATCGAACGAATGAATGAAATACTGATGAGCCTCAGAAACCGCAAATGCCTCTTCTTCTACATATCCTTGCGGCAAATCACTACCGAGGTGATACTCGTTTTTACCGAGATATTTGAGATAATCTTCGTCGTATTTTCTATGCTTTTCAACGATGTGCTGCCTGTTATGAAAAGTTACATAATCGGTGTTGTAGGGCCACCAGCTAATAATGGGTTTTCCACCGATCGGTCCATCAGCAATCACGGTAAGGTCAACGGCATTATTATTAAACGAAAGAGGATTTATTTCTACGCCATAGTAGAAACTCAAATCTTCCCAATCCCAGCCTTTTGGGAAAGGTTGATCATCAAAAAAAGAAACATCAGCCACAATGTTACCCTGTATTCCTCGAATTCCGGATTTTTGTAACTGTTTAGCAAGTGATGTAAACACAAACTCACGTTCATCGTCGTAAAAAATTCCGGAAATGCTCGGGTCTCCACTCCCACGAATAATCAAATCGCCAATCAGAATAGAGTCGCGAATTGCACCATCTGCCAACACCCTTGTTGTATAACGATAATCGCCACCCAAACCATCAAGTACAGCGGCTGTGGTAAACAACTTTTGATTCGATGCGGGTATAATCAAATGATTTGATTGATATTCTTCTATCTGCACCCCATTTACATCCCTAACACTTACCGACCAAAAAGCCCCAGTAGATTCACCCTTTTTTAGAATTGACTCCAGATTTTGAGCTAATAAAAAATCCGCAGGAAGTAGTAATAAGAACACCCAGAAACTGCGGATTAGCAATGTCATAGTAATTTAGTGAACGAAATATTTCTCTTCTTCATCGCGAAACGCTTCAATGATCACTTCGGAAGTTTCGGAATTCAAAATCTTTTCGTGAAATGAAGAGCTATTCATTAACCGAGAAATCCTGCTCAGTAACTTAATGTGCTGCGAGTGATTTCCATCCGGCCCGACAAGTAAAAAAATGATCTGTACCGGTTCATTATCGATGGAATTAAAATCGAGAGGTTTTGAGAGTCGTGCAAAAGCAGCATAGTTCTTATCTACAGCTTGTGTTTTGCAATGTGGAATGGCTAAGCCTTTACCTACCCCGGTAGACATTATTCGCTCTCTTTCAAATACCGATTCTCTAACAGCTTTCACCGCTTGATCGTCCAACACACTCTTTAGAGTATCAATCAAATCATTAATGACTTGTGTTTTTGTGTTCGCTTCAAGATTCGGCAACACGGTTTGTTCGTCAAGTAGAGTGTGTAAATTCATAAAGTTATCGGATAGCAAATTAGACTTCAATATATGGATATCTGATTTCTTAATATAGCTTGCTGCGATGGAATCAATCAAAGCTAAATTCTCTGATTCTGTTTTTTTTGCACTTTTGTGTGTGATCATTACTTTTTTCTCCTCTTTTTGACGTGCGCTAAAACCATTCTTTTCCGTTTAGCGTTGCCCATTCATAATTCGTATAGCCCTTAGGTACTTATCGGTTCAAATGTTGGATAAATAACTCTGTGAATTCTGCAAAGTCATGGAAATCTCCGTATTCTTGGCTATGGATTGGATACAAACTTCCCTCGCAGTTTTTAAAAAAGATTTAAGGATAGAGTTCCGGACGCGATTTGCCGTTAACATGGTACTCGCATTTGTGGTGGCTTCGTTGCTACTTATACTTTTTACACTAAAGGCTCAGTCGCTTGATCCTACACCAAAAGCCGGCCTCGTTTGGATAATCATTTTGTTCGCCGCTCTTTCTGCTTTGGGACGCAGTTTTATCTCAGAAACGGATAAAAGCACATACGACTTACTCAGAATTTACGCGCCAGGTACCGTTGTTTATTTAGGAAAGCTCTTTTTTAATTGCGCGTTTTCCCTCTTTATTAACACTGCAACATTTGTCATTTATCTGTTTTTGATGGATATGAGCATTGTTTCCTATCCCGCTTTTTTTGTAATGTTGATATTAGGCACTCTTGGACTGAGCTCAGTTTCTACCATGACTGCAGCCATTGTTTCGCAGGCAGACCGTAAAGGCGCTGTTTTTTCAGTGTTATCTATTCCCCTTTTTATTCCATTGATTTTATTATTAAGTAGAGTCACTAAAGCAGCGCTTGTAGATGCTTCGTTGGATGCTTTTACTGGGGATGTTTTTGCCTTGATTGGCTTTGCCGGTGTTACCGTTACGGCCGGTGTTTTATTGTTTGATTTTATCTGGGATGAGTAATGAGTATTGAATTTGGAAATCGACGTTTAGTAGGCCAAAAAAGGGCAAAAGGACAAATTTCACGGATTCTAGAGTCCGAACGAATTGGGCATGCTTATCTTTTCTCAGGACCAAAAGGATCCGGTAAAACTGCATTTGCGCTGGCCTTAGCTGAAGCGGTGAACAACATCTCGCATATTACTGATCTGAATCAAACGAACATTTCGAAATATTCCTCATGGTTTACCCATCCCGATATTCACGTTTTTATCCCAAAACCAACTTCAGCAGATATTTCTGAATTGCGCGAACGTTTAGAGTTACTTGCAAAAGATCCCTACGAGATAATCAGTTTTTCACAAAGGCCTTCATTAGATAAGGATTCAGGCTCCAAAAATCTTCAGGCTTTTTATCCGGTTGATTATTTCCGCGATGATATTCGTCCGGTTACTCGATTACGCCCTAATGAAGGAAATCGTGTCATAATTATTATGACACAAGTTGAAACTATGCGTAAAGAAACAGCCAATGCTTTTCTTAAAATTCTGGAAGAACCCTCCAGCAACTTGATGTTCATTCTTACCACTTCCAGCTACGAAAGCCTATTGCCAACCATCACTTCCAGATGTCAGCACATTCCACTGGGCACGTTAACTACAGCGGATGTTGAACATGGCTTGATTGACATAGACGGACTAAACGAAGAAGATGCCGCCTACTTAGCAAGAGTTTCGAATGGTAACTATGCGATGACTCGGTTTTATGATGTTGACCGGCTAAGAAGTGATCGTGAAACCGTTGTCAATTTCCTTAGATTTTCATTTAGTCAGGATGCAGTGCAGTTGTCTAAAATTGCGCAAGATTGGCAAAGCAGTATGAATATTGAATCGCTGATTTCGCTGACAAATCTCATGGAAATGTATTTACGTGATTTAATGGTTTATCGCGAAACAAAAAACCGATCTTTAGTTACTAATGTAGATCAGATCGAATCGATCTCTAAATTTGTATCAGCACTTAATGACGCTCGAATTGAAGAGATGATTCAAGAGTTGGACGCAACACGCCCAATGCTTCGACAAAATATATCCCCTAAACTAATTTTTACTGTACTTTCGTTACGTTTTTCTGCGTTGATGAGAGGTTTCGACCCTGAAATAAGTACTAACGAAAACTGGAAACATCTACCCGCATTTGTTCAATGAAAGAACTCCATTTTTATAAAATGCAAGGCACCGGTAACGACTTTGTTGTTGTTGATAACCGTAACAACACGCTTTCGCTTGATGAAATTATTGAGCATACGCCGCAACTTTGTGATCGTATTTTTGGAATCGGAGCCGACGGTTTTATAGCTTTGAACGCACCTGTTTTACCCGACACTGATTATACCATGATTTACCGCAATGCCGATGGTTCTGACGCCGGGATGTGTGGTAATGGCGCACGATGCCTTGCTCGTTTAGCTTGGCAATTAGGCATGGGAACCTCGTTTACATTTAACGTACACGATGCCATTTACAAAGCCTCGGTAAATGAAGAAAACGGATTAATTAGTATTTGCTTCCCTGATACATTACAACCGAAACGTTTATATATCGACGATTTGAACTTGTTACAAATCTATCCGGGAACTGAGCATCTAGTTTGGCAAACCGATCTGCATAGACTTTCGGATGAAGAGGAAATCACAAAACTTGGCCGAAAAATCAGAAATCATCCCTCGGTAAACCCACCCGGAAGTAATGTTAATTTTGTTGCTATCAATTCAGAAAAACACATTCACCTTCAAACATACGAACGTGGTGTAGAAGGGTTAACGCAAGCTTGTGGAACGGGTGCGATAGCCTCTGCATTGGCAACAGATTTTTTAAGCTCACCAGAAGCAAATGAAATCAGAAACATTCAGGTTACGGTAAAAGGTGGTATTCTAAATGTTAAGTTTAAAAGAAACGAATCCACCGGTCATTACGAAGACATTGAACTTACAGGACCCGCAGCCGTTGTTTATGAAGGAACCTTCCATCTCTAGATTAATCCTTGTTTCATTTCTTATTATTTTTGGCGCTTGTGGTGGATCTTATTCCGGAATAGATAATTCATCCGAACCAAAAACCACGTCTACCTCTGAGCTTTTAGTCCCAGGACAAACGCCATTGCCCGGGAGTATCAAGGGAGTTCAATTCTTCAGAAAAAATTATCCAGGATCCCCACCAATAATCCGTCTTGGAACCGCTGATCGATTATCACTAAAGTTTGATGAACTAAGTAGCGTTGGTGGCCGATTTAGGGTGCGAATTACTCACCATAATAAAGATTGGTCCCCCTCCGGTTTAGCTGATGTATGGGTCTTTGAGCATTCATCGGAATCTGACTTCGGTGGTGGAGAATTAAATCAAAATGAACGACCTAATTTTTTCAGTTATTCGTATGAATTTCCAAATCGCGAGCTGAAGTTTCTAGTGAGTGGCAATTATTTGATACACATCTACGACTTTCAATCTGATACCGAATTATTTAGCCTACCATTTTTTATAACTGAAAACGAAGGTGAGTTACAACCTGATGTGGAAACCATTTTTAATGCCGGTCCATTTGGTGCCGCAATGCATGAACTTTCGGGCAGATATAGAATTCCTGATTTAGTTGAATTCCCCCAATTCGACTTAAGCTATCGTTTAGCACAGAATCGATTTTGGGGTTCAGATAAAACTCCACAGGAAAGCTCTTATACAGGCCAAGACTTTACTACATTCCGAACCACAAGAAACCAATTGTTTGCAGGTTATCAAGAATTCTACAGTCTTGATCTTCGAAATCTAAGTACACAAAACGGGCAAATTTTTGGTATTGAACGAGCAGAAGTCCCTCAGAAAGTAATCCTTCAACCCGATTATTTTAATTTTTCAAGTGATGTTCGAACCATCACAGAAACAGGATTTGGCCGGCCATTGCAAACAAGAGAGGCAGCTTATTTAAACGTATTATTCAGATATGAGACTCAGGGTGAAATCTCGAGAAATGCTCAGGTTTTTCTGATTGGAGATTTCAACCAATGGACGGTCTCTAAGAGATACGAACTTGAAGTCAATCCTGCTTCGGGATTCATGGAAGTGTCAGCACTAATCAAACAGGGGATTTATAATTACCGGTACGTGTTATTCGAAGACGGAGAAATAAAGCCGCTAAGAAATCTTGAGTCGTTAGCACAAAAGCCACAAGAATATGCGGCTTTTGTGTATTACAGAGATCCACAGCAACAATATGATCGTTTGCTGAATACCCGAATATTTTATTCCGAGTAAGTTTAGAAATCGATTCCTATTGAGAAATAGTGGATGGGGTCTTTTCTGAAACCGTCGCGACCATAAGGCCATGCAACATCCCAACGAAATGGAAGTCCAAACACGATGGTTCTGAGACCAAAACCGGAACCTATCAAAACATCTCCATCGAGGTAAGAGAATTCCTGAGTAAATTCATTGGGCGAGTCTACAAACCTGCTCTGGTTAAAATCGTAGTATCTTACTACTTCTTCACCCACTCTGAAATCAAGATCAGCTCCATTTGAAACTAGGAAAACTTCTTCACCATTTATATTCTGAAACGTTTGATCAATTTCATATCCCCAGGCTGTACCGGCATCAATAAAAAATGCCGCGGTTATATTGTATAATGGCAAAATGGGGATGGCCCCCGGAATTACAGCAGCAAATAATGGGACTCTAAGTTCTGCATTAATTAGGGAATATTTGTTTCCATAAAGTGAGGAATAATCATAGCCGCGGAGAGGCATAGCCGGTAGCGTAAAGAAAGTATCTGTTAAACGTTCAAACGGTATACCATTGTCCGACCATCGGTAATTAATCCATCCAAGCATACCACCCAGAAAGTATGTTTGAGATTCTGGGCCAACCGATACAGCCCCTGAACCTCGCAGGGCAATGGTTGAATTACGTCCTAGATTCACATAATGTCTAAAATCTCCTGAAATCGAGGCAAATGTGGGTGAATCTATGCCTAAGCCCGGAGATGCCGAAACTGTAAACGTAAAGCGAGTTCCGCCTTGGGGCGTTATAAAACCGGGTAAGGTAGCGTCTTTTGTATAGCTTACATTAGGATACAAAAAAGATCCCCGTGTGGTTTGCGCATCAACATTGCCGGCATTACCAAAATACGTTGTTACGCCATCGTAGTCTCTTATCAAACTTACCCAAGTTACATTAGCATCAATCCGACGGAATTTATCGATTGGATACTGCATTCCAACTCCAAGCCCTAAGGTTCTGAATCGTAATAATTCACCTAGTAGTGTTTGATATTGGCGACTCGTATGAAAATAGGATGCAAAGAAATTAGTTCTATTCTTTAAATACCCATATTGAACGGAGTAATCACTGTTTCGTAAATCGGTCTGGAAGTTGGTTCCTAACGATAATTGATGATCACCGAGTAAATCACTGATAATGAATTGGGTGAATGCATAAGTACCATAAGTGGAAGCAACTACCGATGGGCTGTAAGCCACGTCGGTACTAAACGTTAGCCGATAAGGACGAGGAAGATATCTACCATCTTCGGTAACGTTATCGTCCGGTTCGAATAAAAACTGGTCTTCTAAAACAAGTGTAGTGTCTTCAAAGATTTCTTCTGAAAACACGTAATTTCTAAAATCTATTTCTCCACTTGTCTCACTATCTGTAGTTTCAGCTTGGTCTTTTTCGGCTTCTTTTTCGATTTGTGCTCTATCTGCTCCAGAAATTACGCCTTGTGCATACATTTCTTGAGCATAAAAGGTAGCCGGTACTCGTACCGATTGTGGTTCCTGAGCACGTCTTTTAGCCCAATAATTATCAGATAACTGAGTTTCTTTTTTTCTGGCGAATGGCGTTTTCAATAAAAATATATCCAAATAACCTTCATTGATTGAACTAAAAGCTATTCTACTTCCATCTCCTGAAATAGAATGTTGAGAAATGCCAGTTTGTAAGTCGGTTAATGGAAAAGCCTCTCCTGTTTCAAGATTGTGCTCGTAAATATTTTGAATTCCGTTTTTATCCGAGTTATAAATCAAACGACCTGTTCTAGTTATCTGAGGTTGTTTTTCTGTCCAACCGGGCGTATTAGTGATTCGCTCTGCAACTCCGTCACCTACTTTTACTCGATACACATCCATTTGATAAATGCTGTAGTCTTTCAACAATCTGTGATCGGTGGTGTAAGTATGTAGTTCAACTTGATCAGAACGAGCTGAAGTGAAGAATAAATGTTGCGAATCGTTATCCCAGTAGGGTTCAGCGTCAGTGAAAAAATCACCCGTTAAATTTGTAAGTGTACCAGTTCGTAGCTCGTATACAAAAATATCCTGGTAAGGTCCGATGTTACCATCAAATGCTATTTTTTCTCCATCGGGCGACCAATTTACAGAACCGATTGCATCGAGATTGGGAATTCTAATTTTTTCAGTTTTCCGCGTTCGATAGTCAATAATAGCGAGCTCATCTACTCCTTTCGTTTTTGTGGAAAGAGCAATGCGTTGTCCATCGGGTGACCATGTTAGGTTGGGATTCAGAATGTTTAGCTCTTCAAAATCAGGGTCGTCTTCTCCGCGAACTACAGTTTTTAGTTTCTGTCCATTTAATGCATTAATAACAATTACATCAAAATAGCCTCGCTTGTTGGTGATGAAAGCAATTTTATCGCCTTGAGGAGTAATTGCCGGACTTGTGTTATAAGTTCCGTAATCACCCCTTCGCGTCATTAACGTAGCGATTGATTTTGCAGATTGTCGCTCTGCAACTTCCGGGAAGTAGCGTTTTTTGAGCGATTCTTCCCATCGTTCTGAAAGTTCTTGTATGCTAAGGCCTAAAGACTGTACAAAACCATATTCGATGCTACGACTAGTTTTAATTCGATTAAGAATTTCTGCAATTTTTTCCCGGCCGTATTCTTCCACAATAAAATTCCAAACCGATTGCCCCCCTCGGTACGCATAATAGCCACTTAATCGAGGAATTGGAGGCAGATATCCATTTATAACCGCATCTCTGATAAACATATCGGTGTTCGTATCCCAACCGAGTGCCGTGTATTCTGCCAATCCTTCTTCGAACCACAGAGGAAATACTAACTGAATATTATTGCTAATGATAGACTGAACGGAACCGCCGTAAAACATATCATTAAATACAGCATGTACAAGTTCGTGGTGCAATGTTCGGCGGAAATCGTTGTAATCTCCATCGAAAGGAACCGTCATTCTGTTTTTGAACTTGTCGGTTACCCCTCCTATACCCTCAGCACTTGTAGGTAGAGCAACCACGTTCGTTTGTGAAAAATCGTTGTGCGAATCATAGATAATCAATGGTATTCGATCTACAATTTCATGATCAAAATCAGCTTGAAGTTGCAGGTAAGCAGATTCTAGGCTCTGTGCAGCAAATTCAGCTAATTCGTAGTTTTTTTCGCCGTAGTAATAAATATCGAAGTGTTTCGATTGTATAAATCTCCAATCAAAATCTTCGTATTGAACCCGGTTTTTTCCAAAAGCTGCATATTGTGCGTGAAGTGCTGAAAAACTGGAGCCGATAATAAAACCGACTAAAATGGCAATACTTTTGAATTTGATCATCACTTTAATTTTTTAAGCTGGTATAAAATCTATTTGTCTCTTCTGATGGTTAACACTTTCCACCTTCACCTTAATTTCATCGCCAAGGCGATATCGTATTTTACTGGAACGACCTACTAAACTGTGAGATTTTTGATCGTAATGGAAGTAATCTCGTTTTAAATCACTAACTCGCACCATGCCTTCGCAATGAATTTCTTTCAAATCAACAAAAATTCCTCGTTCAGTTACTCCACTGATTACACCTTCAAATTCTTCTCCAATCCGATCGGCTAAGAATTCAACTTGCTTCAGTTTTATGGAGTCTCGTTCTGCATCTACCGCTACTCGTTCTCTAGCGCTACAATGCTCGCCGTGTTTACGAAGCACATCGTAGTTGTAAGCTTGCGTGCCTTTATAATAGCTTTTGAGCAAACGGTGGACAATCACGTCGGGGTAACGGCGAATGGGGCTCGTAAAGTGTGCATAATGTTTAAAGCCTAGCCCAAAATGTCCCAGATTGTCGGGACTATATTCTGCCTTTGCCATGGCACGTAGTGTCAACTCATTAACTATGATCTCCACACTCGAGCCTTTCACTTTCTCCAACAAACGGTTAATTGATTTTGGAGAGATACTATCGCCCAGTTGAAAATCAATTCCTATTGGCTTCACACTGTCTGCTACGGCTGCCAATTTTTTATCATCGGGCCGATCGTGTACGCGATAAAAGAATGGAAATAATGTTTTAGATTTTTTTCTATTCGATTTCTGTCGTAATCGATCGATATGCTCTGCCACTGTTTTATTTGCCATTAGCATGCATTCCTCGATTAACCGATGCGCAAAAATTCGCTTTTTTAGGATTACTTTTATCGGCTTTCCATTTTCGTCGAGCACAAAACGAGGTTCAGGAGTATCAAAATCGATTGCTCCTTCCTTAAAGCGTTTATCCATTAACACTTTTGCCAATTTACCGGCTAAATGTACTTCGTTTTGAAGTGAATGTGACTCACCATCTAGAATACTTTGTGCTTCCTCGTAGGTAAATCGTTGCTTCGAGTGAATAATGGTTTCTTCGATGGAATAATCTACCAAATGCCCGTTCGAATCAATCTCCATAAAGCAGCTGTAACAAAGCTTATCTTCTTCCGGGCGAAGAGAGCAAACTCCGTTACTTAGTCGCTCCGGTAACATGGGTATAACCCGATCAACCAAATAAATACTTGTTGCCCGAGCATAGGCTTCTTCATCAAGAATAGAATCTTTAGGCATGTAGGCAGTCACATCTGCAATGTGTACGCCCAGATAGAAGTTTCCATTCTCTAAATATTTAATACTGAGTGCATCGTCAAAATCTTTGGCGTCTACGGGATCGATAGTAAATATGGTTTCGTCTCGTAAATCCACCCTTCGTTCAATTTCCTCTTCGGGAATATCAAGAGGAATTTCTTCAGCAAACTGCTCTACATTTTTCGGAAAATCGGCCTTAAGCTCATTTTCAGCTAATATGGATAAAATATTTGCATCGTTGGAACCAGATTTTCCCAGAACTGAAGTAATAACTGCCTCAGGCAATGCTTTTTGATGTACCCAGTTTTTAAGCTCAAAAACTACTTTATCATCATTTTCTGCACCATTTACATTTTCAGGTTGTACAAAAAAGTCGGTATGAGCTGATTTTATATCCGGTTCAATGATAAAAGTTTTAACCCCGGTACGTTTTAGAGTACCAACATAAAAGTCTTTTCCTCTTTCAAGGATGTCTACTACTTTCCCTTTTGGTTGTCCGGTTCGTTTATTCGTTCCTTGAATTAATACTCGTACAATGTCATCGGGCAATGCAGTGTTAGTTTCTCTTCTTGATACCTGCACGTCATCGTCTAACTCATCAATAATTACATAGCCGGTGCCTCTGGGCGTGATTTGAATTCTACCTTCGAGTGTGCCCCGAAAGTTTTTCATATTTCTTTTAGCTGTCTTTTTTTCGCCTTTTGTACTAATGCTGTTCCCTGATTTAAATAATAATCCTTTCGAAGCTAAGCTATTTAATGCTTTATCAAATCTTCGATACTCTTTTTTACTGTTTAATTGTAAAACATCTTCCAGTTCGTCTTTGTTAAACGTTTGTTTTGGATGATTCTTTACAAGATCAAAAATTAATTCTTCGAGTGAACTGAGCCTTTTATTTCTGCTCATTTATTCCCCTATTGTAAGTGATTGTAATTAGATAGTTAGTTTGTAGTTGCAATTTCTTCTTTGTTGGTATTTTTGCCGAATAGTTTTCTAAACGGTTTAGTTAGCCTTCTGAAAAACTCCTGCCAGCTGTTAAAGCTCACATCGGCTTCTAAACCAACGCCATTTATATCCTGCGATTGTTGGGTATCATCAGCACCCGAAGCATTACTAAAAGTAGGATCTTGGCGATGGAAAGCCGTTACCGAAAGTGTATTGTTAATGCGATAGGTTGCACCAATGTCGCCAATATTCGATTGAGCTCCTGTAATTTGGCCTTCTCTACTCAATATAATCCGATCATTGTACAAACGCAGAGCCACTCCAAGATCAACATTATTATAAGTATTTAGATTAAAATCGATGTCTAAGCTACCAATATCACTTCTCAATAAAGAATTGATCTGACTTGAAAGCAACGGGCTGATTACCTGACTTGAAAGTAATGGATTTAGTACCGCTCCACTTCCGCTAAAATTGGTAGCCAAGGTATTGGTTGCGTCTGTACTGGCTGTGGGGATGAAATCTCCCATCAACAAAAAACTGGCTGCTTGAATAAGTTTTTCATCTTCATTTCTGTTTAGCGCTGCGATTTGTGTATTTAAGGTAGAATTCTGGCGAGTTTCGAAATTGTTGGGTAAACGAAAAAAGAAATTATTTTGGATAGATGATAGTGAACCACCAACATTTAACACCAACTCTACCGGTACCCGTTGCGAAGTTTCACTATCAAGATCAGAGCGAGCCTGAGTTAACGTGTTAATATCAGGACGTGCCTCATAAATTGCGTTTAGATTAAGTCGGGCATCAGCCGGTGGACCTTCCCAAGTGATAGTTCCTCCGGGTTCCAGTTCAAATCGTCGAGTAAATATTTCTCCACTCACAAATTGATAACTACCCCCCGAAATATCGAATTGACCGAACATACTTAGTTGTTCATCCTCTAGCCTGATCCCAAGCCTACCGGTACCTTCTGCATCAATTTGATCGCCGGTTATCGGATCAAAAATCAGTTGTACCTTCATAGAATTAAGTGCTACAAATTGAAGATCAAGCGTAAAGCGCTCAATAAAGGTAGCATCAAAAGGATTTTCTTCTTCAGCATCTTCAATGTTATTAACAGATTGCGAACCTCCCGAAGTTTGATTCTTCGCGAAGTTGAATGAATCCACAAAACGAATGAATTTATTATCCTCATCAAACTCTGTCTCTTCCAATAGAGGGATTCCAATTTGTGAAAAATCGGAGATAACCACCGGTGTTTCGGTAGTTAGTACAGGATTTAAATTGGTTCCCGTCATTCTTACTGTTGTTGAGCCATAAGCATCGCCAAAGAATGGTACATCCGGGTCGAAATCATTATTTAGAAATTGGAATTCGTCCATCTCTAAGGTTAAATCCATTTGATGTATCGGCTCAAAGGTGCCTAAATCATAAATACCATTCAGAGAAGCTCGTCCACCTGAAGGGTCTATGATAAATACATCATGAAATGTTAATCCGTTTGTTCGATCTAGTGTGATACTACCCTGCCCATAATAAAACGTATCCAAAAAACGAGGACGGAAGAAAATGGCGTCTTCCATGCCAATATCGTAATCAACCGAATAGTCGAATTCGTCTAAATTGCCCCAAATACTACCCTGACCACTTGCAATTCCCGACATCTCGGTGAATACTTTTGGAGCAATAAATGGCAGCACCCATAAATCAACAGATTCGAAATTCAGATCGAAATAAAATAGAGAATCCGCCTCAGGGAAATTTCCATCCTCGGGAGCAAGTACATAACCATTTAAGGCGATGTTCTGCCCTGCTCTCTCCGAGCGGGTAAAATATTGAGGATATTTAAGCGAATCTGTTTGAATAGATATGTTCGTATCGAATCGGTTTAAATCTTGATTAAATCTCGAATTCAGAGTTACGTCCCCAACTACATTCTCATCCACCGAAAAACCAGTAATACCCAAAAAGCCTTGAATAGTAGGAATTCGGGTTAAAGATCGTGTCGTGAAATTACCATCCAGTGTTCCTGAAAAATCAATCCTACCGTTAATCAAATCCGAAACTCTGGCCAGATTTACATTTTGAATGGTGTAACGAACAGAGTCGGTTGCTTCATCACTAAACACCCCTTGTAACTGTAAATATTCGTCGGTGTTTTCAAACTGAAAGTCTTCGAAAAATAAACTTCCATTTTCTGAATATGCCAATTTAGGCGATCCTACATTTTGCCATTGATACGCTTCACTACCTAAGGAGAAATCGAAAATCTGCATGGCGATTAAGGAATCAGTCAGAATAGCACTTCCTTCAAACTGAAAGTTGGTTTCGGCGCCAATACGTTCAATTTCTGTGCGAACTAATATTGAATCGTCATCCATTTGAAGTGAATAATCCAGATTATTTCCGCTTAGCATTTCTGTTGTAAAGGTTTTCGCAGTGGCTTCTACTTGGAGGCCGGCCGATTCCTTTAATTGCTCTCCTGCTCTAAAATTTCCAGTAATTTGTACTCTTAACGAATCCAATTCGTAAGCATTGAACTTAGTAACTGTATCACTTATCGATGCATTAAACAGAAGTCGGCGATTGTTCATAGCAATGCTCGAACGAACATCCATATTGCTTTTAAGATTTGGAATCGACGGAACGTAAGCGCGTAATAATCCCAGATCTTTTATGCTCATGTCTAATCTCAGATTTTGGTTTACACTATCTGAAACTGCAAGTACTTCGAGGGAAGAATTATCGAGTAAAAGTTCTTTCTTAATCTGATTCCGCAAATATCTAAACCAGTAATTGCTTAGTGTGTTAAAGCTGTTAAGCGAAAACGAACCATTTAACGACAAATCCAACGCTGTTGAAGTGAGTCTAAAACTTTTTTGCCCGGCACCGCTTGCATCATAATCTGCATAAATCTGATGCATACCTAAAGTGTCTCCATCTATAATTGTTTGTGGCAAATCTATGGTAACTCTACCAAATGCATTTTCTGGATTAACACCATTAAGTAACATGTCGTATTCCATGTCTACCAATGCATTACTAATATTTTCAGCATTCGTTAAGGCCTTAATATCGAACTTATTCGCAGTTCCATTAAGTGTAATAGACGGCAACGAATCGACAAGATTGATTGAACTCTCGCCACGAATATTTGTAATTGAAGATGAGAGCCCATATCGTGGGTTTAGCACTCCATTTTCCCACTCAGTTTCAACAAATAGGGTGTCAAAAGCGAAAGCATTAATTTCTCCACCCAACAACGATAATTCCAAATTGCCTTGAGCTTTCTTTATGTCTAATGAATTACTGTTTGCAATAAGTTTACCAGATAAAGAAGTTCGCTGAAGCTGATCGGTGATGATACCGCCTAAATTGAGATCCTCGAATCCAAGCTCGAAATCGAAATACTGATCATTTTGCAACCCAAATGCCCCTTTTAAATTAGCACGTCCTCTATTATTTATAATTCTGATGTCGGTATTTATCTCCTCTTCTGTCCCAGAAAATGAACCTCTGATTTCAGAATCAGTAATCGTCTCTCTTTGAATGGTAGTTAATTCAGGAAACCATTGTGCAAAATTGGTAGAATCTGCTTTTAATCGATCAATAAATCCTGAGTAAGCTAATTGTTGATTCTTATTAGCGAATCGGAGGTTTCCCGATCCTTTAAGCTCACTATCCCCAACCAAAACAAAAAGCTCATCAAAGGTTAATGAGTCGGTGGTACCATTAGCTTTTACTTCGGTGTAGAGTGTTTCTTCTACAGGTGGATATGAAGGAATTATCCGATTTAAATTTCTCCCTGAAATAATAAATTCGTCAATATTAAGTGAGAATCGAGAGTTTTCTAACTGCCCCTTCACATTGCCCTGCAACAAGTTAACCCCAGTTATTTCAGAACTGAATTTAAGTCCTGTATTTGCGGTAGAAATACTAAACGCATTGAATTCTAAGAACTCTGAATCGTTGAATATCTGACCGAAAATATTAACTCGACTGATATCGGCTTCCGGCACTTTAAATGATAATTGCTCAATATCTATGAAGCGTTGATCGGAGCTCACTTCTACAAAAATGTCCGAATTAAGATCAGTCAAAGAAACGGTTCCTCCTGGAAACAATGGTTGATCAGGGCTTTCTACACCAAACAGCCTGAGATTCCCATTTGTAATTTTTATCCGAGGCACTAACAAAGAATATGCCATCTCAAGAGGCTCGTCTAAGGGATTACCATCAAATATGGTCGTATCCGGATTCTCTTTTCTAAACAGCTTCCCGAGGTCATTATCTGCTAAATCCAGCTCCATGTCGGGATTAGAGATTTCCAAGTTGGTGACAAGAAATTGGCGATTTAATAATCCGAGTACATCCAAACCAGCGCTAACTCTATCGCTAATTACTACTGCTTTTGTTCGAGTCGAATCAGTGTATAGAGCAACATCCTCAAAAATCATAGAGAAGGGTAAATGCCCACTAAGTCGGCCAATTTCCAAACGCGATGTGCGCCCTTCGTTAAAATTCTCTTCGATATTTTGAATCAAAATCGCTTTAGCGGCCGGCATCTGAAGCAAACCGTACCCAATGCTTGCCAATAAAATTACGCTGGCAATAAGAATACCTATCGCGTTCCAGAATACATTCCAGGCTTTATGTACGTTTTTGATTTGCATTAATTAAGTAAAACTTTGGATTGCCTCCACCCAAGAGGCTTGTACGATTTTCATATCATCAACTTCCTGCACGTAAGGCTTGCCTAATTCTTTGAGTAGTACAAGACGAATTTGCTGATTCTTAGCTTTTTTATCCTTCAGCATTAGTGGTGGAAATTCATCGATGCGGGTTTTTAACGAAGCCAAATCAAAATTGTAGAGTGCTTTGAACGAATCTAAAATTTTTGAGTCGATTGTTGCTCCAAGTTGATTTGATGCAGAAATAGCGCCGTACATACCGGCAAAAACAGCCTCACCATGACTATAGTTCGAATAATTACCAACTCGCTCAATCACGTGCGCATAGGTATGGCCAAAATTTAAAAATGCTCGAATTCCTTGCTCATGTACATCTCTTGATACAATATCGATTTTTATTTGAGCACTCTGTTCAACAATAGACTGCCATTTTTCGGGATTAGTAAACCCGTTTTCACTGATTATTCGCTCAAGTTGATGAAGAATCTCCGGGTCTTCAATCATTCCATATTTGATAATTTCACTCAGCCCGTTCACCCATTCTTTTTCGGGAAGAGTTTCTAAAAAATTTAAGTCTGCAAACACAGCTTTTGGTTGATAGAAAGCCCCAATCAAATTTTTTCCAGTCGAATGATTAATTCCGGTCTTGCCACCAATAGAGCTATCAACCATCGCAAGCAGTGTTGTAGGAACCTGAATAAGAGGAATACCTCGCATTACACTGGCAGCAACAAATCCGGCAAGATCTCCAATTACACCACCACCAATTGCCACTAGTGGAGTTGAGCGTTCTACGCCTTGGTTCAAAACAAAATCAACGATACTGCCAAACTGATCAAAACTTTTACTCTTTTCGCCGGGAGGTACCACGTAGGTGACCATTTTCTGAAACCGAGATTGAAATGCTTGATTTATGCTTTCGATATGATGTTGGTATACGTTCTTATCAATTACAACAAACACTTTTTCTGAGCCTATCTGCTTTTCAATAAAGGCACTGACTTCTTCTAGCAAGTTTGTTCCCACCTGATAAGAGTAGTTAGCGGCCGACTGAGTATTAACTGTAATTTGATTAGACATAGCGTAACAATTTTTCGATCACTCGTGCTACTTGGTGATCTTTCGTTTCATTGCCTGTAGATTCGATGATAATTTGAGCCTGTTTATAAAGATCGATACGCTTTAAATATAAGCTTTCAAGTTCATTAAACAGAGTTTCTCTGGATTTTAATTCGCCCTCTGTATCCAACACTATAGGGCGTTTTTTGTTTCTTAAAACACGATCAACCGTTACGGAAATATCGGTTTTCAGAAAGATCATCAGCCCATAAATTTTTAAATGATCAACCACCTGTTGATTGTGCAGTGCACCGCCACCTAACGAAACCACACCCTTGAAATTTTGTGTTACTTCAAGTAATGCTTTCCATTCTAAGTTTCTAAAATACGACTCACCATTTTCATCGAATATTTGCTTTATGTCTCGCCCTTCTTTCTCAACGATGTACGCGTCTAAATCAAGAAATGGTCGTTCTATTTTTTTGGCTAACAAACGCCCAATGGTGCTTTTTCCACTGGCCATAAAGCCAACCATAAAAAAGCTTTGTTGGTATTTTTTTAAGCGGTATTCGTTCATGCGAATGGATTTACTGGCTCAACAATGATAACATTTTCTTTTTGCACAATTACTGCTCCGGGTGCAGCCCCTTTCGGTTTACGCACATATTTTTTCTTGGTGTAGATAACAGGGGCTAATTTTGAGCCTTTTGCCTTTGATTGATATGCTGCAAAACCGGCTACTTCTTCAATTAACCTCATATCGGGCATGCTTTTGTTATTATTCATTCGAATAATAACGTGCGAACCTGCCACTCCTCGAGCGTGTAGCCAAACATCTTCTTTATGCGCAGTTTGCACCAATATATCGTTGTTGCGAGCATTTTTACCAATCCAAAGTGTAAAGCCATTTAATTCAAACTCGTGAAATGGTGACACTTCATTTTGAGTATTTCTGGAGTTGGGAAGTACATCATCAACCAGCGATTTATTCTCTTTTTTCCAGTCCTGTAACTCCCTCAAATCTTTGATGCCTTCCAGCTCATCTGTAATCAGTTCAAATCTCTTAACCTGATCTTCCAATTTCGGAATACGTTCAAGAGCCTCTTCGTACGATTTCATCGAGTTTGATGATCGGGCATAATATTTCTGAGCGTTTTCTGCTATAGATTTTTTTTCTTCCAGATCAATCGTCACTTTTTCCCCGGCATTGTATAAATCATCGAAGGTCATTTTTTGTGCATCAGGCATCCCCAAATGCGCATTCGCCATTAAAATGTGTCCATATTGCTCATATGTTTCTGCTTTATCGACCCCCTTGTCCGCTTGATAGAGGTTGTTAAGTGAAGACTTTCCACGTTTAATTTGCCGTTTCAGTGATTTCAACAATTCATTTTTCTGCTGATTCAACCGCTGATCGTGCGCGTAATTTTTAAATCGATATCGTACTAAATCGTTTACACTATCAAAAGACTGATCGTTATTTAATGGCAGCAGTTCAAATGGAATGATGGTATGAGTGCCGTTTTCAAGTACTCTTGGCTCAACTTGTTCTCTTAACTGCTGATCGATTTGCTTAAGATGAGCCAGCATTCGATCTACCTCAAATTCCTGATCTTTATAATAATCAGAGAGTACTTCAATCCATGCTTTGGGAAATAATGGAATCTGCTTTCGAATGTTTTGGGCGAAAGAATGCTGCTCGTCCCATTTTTTATCAAATAAAGTAGCCCCCTTTTCTGCAGAAACTTTATCACCAACAGTATCGCGGTCTTTGAAGGTTTCGATAATCAGATCTTTTTCAGTTAAAAAGACGTTGGCCGAGTTGCCAAATAATTTAAACCACAGCTTTTTATCATCGCCAAAATCAAAATAAAGCATTCGCTCATTCTCGATGAGTACAAAATCTTTTATTGGTTGCCCATGAATTTCTTCAAAGAATTGTTGGGTATTACTTTTTTTGGCGGGTCGATAGCTATCTAAAAATAGCGCGGCATTCCCCGGACTCCCATTAAAAATTAGCCTGAAACTTTCTTCGCCATTCGCCATAAATACTTCCAACTGATTTTTGAAAGGAGTTACGGCTTGTTCAATCCAACAATTAGATAATTTGGTTTTGAACTCTTTCAATAAATATATTAATTCGTAGTAGTTCATTTCGGCCTATAGTAAAAGAGAGCTCAATTAAAATAATAATAATGCATTATCCGATTTTTAAATCCATCGTAAACACGGTACAAACACAACTTGACAAACGGGGAATACAAAGCAATAAGTTTAAAACTTGGGAAGATAGTAAAATAAACGCCATCGGTTTAGAGCTGGAAGTAAACCTCTCCAAGAATTCGAGCTTTGTTAATGCCTTGAGCATCAACTTCGACTGGGATAGTTTCCGAGAAACGCAGGTTGCCCGCTCGCTAGATGGTATGCATGAACATCCCTTTCTTAAAATTGAAAAACTAGCTGAAGTTGAAGTCTCCCCTACCATTGATATTGAAATGACCTGGCTATTTGATATTGATGCTTGCCAGCCACAACAAAGCGGGCAGGAAGGTAATTATCGGATTAATCAAGCAAGTAAATGGATGGAAGCGATCAGCAAACAAATCAATCAATTACTGAAAAACGAGAACTTGATAACTCGCTGGCATATCGAAATTGAAGGCGATGAGCATGGAAAATACCTAAGCGCCATACATTTAATTTCGTATTTCCAGTACGAATTATCTTCGGCACGAGACCTCAACGAGTTACAAAATTATGTTGGGCGACGATTGCAGGAGTTATTGGTTAAGGGCAATCGTGTAATCTCTATGGCTGAACTTATTCTAAAAGATTCTATAGCCGCATAATTTACTAGTGCATTCCTAGAAACAAAAAAGGCTCCGAAATTCGGAGCCTGAAAATTACTTTTTCTTGTGTCTGTTTTTTCTCAGACGCTTTTTACGCTTGTGTTTTGCAATCTTTGCGCGCTTTCTTTTTTTACCACTTGGCATACAATATCACCTGAACTTAATAGTGTTTGTTTTTCAGACACCTAAAATAAGAACTTTCTATGGTTTTCGAAATCAAATTTTTACTGCCATCGATTCGTTCACAGCTTCTTTAAAATCTTTGCTGATTTTAAGAACCGGAACAAATTGTTCGGGCACGATCACTTCTACATTAGTTTTAGGATTACGAGCTACACGTTGTGCTCTTTTAACCACTTTAAAACTTCCGAAACCACGTAATTCTATATTTTCGCCTCTCTTCATGGCGTCAATTACGGTTTCCATAAATCCGTTTACAACTGCTTCGGTTTCTACTTTAGTAAGCCCTACGGATGATGATATAATGTCAACAATATCTGCTTTAGTCATTTTGATGAGGTTTTTAGCCTGTTAGTCTTAATTCGATCTTTCAACCAAAATTGAAATCTAAATCGTTCACTTTTTTATTCAAACTATTTGATTACACCCTTTCACGAATACACATCGTCATTTTTATCAAATGTTTTATACTTTGCGTCGATTTTTAAACAAAATATAAAACCAATTTTCGTGCATGGAAACTTTTGAAAATGTTGTAGGTACTCTTAACGATTTAGTTTGGAGTACGCCCTCCTTTTTCCCGTTCATGGTGGCAGTATTGCTCTCTTTCGGGATTTTTATCACCCTAAAACTTGGCTTTGTTCAGGTCCGTCGCTTTAAACATGGTATTTTTTCGGTAATGGGAAAATACGACGCACCCGATGCTGTGGGTGATGTAAATCACTTTCAAGCGTTAACCACTGCACTCTCAGCAACTGTAGGAATTGGTAACATTGCCGGTGTTGCAATTGCCATTCATTATGGTGGCCCGGGTGCCTTATTCTGGATGTGGGTGACTGCTTTTTTCGGTATGGCTATTAAATATACCGAGTGTACGTTAGCCGTTAAATATCGTGTGCAAAACGCCGATGGCTCCGTTTCAGGTGGACCAATGTATTATATCGAAAAAGGACTCGGACCAAATTGGAAATGGTTGGCCATCTTTTTTGCTGCAATGGCCGTAATCTGCTCCTTCCTAACCGGTAACGCAGTACAAGCTAATACAGTAGCTGATACTCTCAAAAGTACCTTCTTTGTACCGGGATGGATTACCGGATTAGTTACCGCTTCTTTAGTAGGTGTGGTTATTATCGGTGGAATTAAGCGTATTGGTAAAGTTACCGCCAGCTTAATGCCGGTTATGGCTATTATTTACGTGCTGGGTGCACTAATCATCTTATTGTTGAATTACGATAAAGTGTTACCCGCCTTCGGTACAATCATTAGTTATGCATTTAATCCGAAAGCAGGTCTGTTCGGCGTTGGTTCAGGATTATTTTTAACCACACTGGTTTGGGGAATAAAACGAGGTTTATTTTCGAATGAGGCAGGTCAGGGTTCTGCCCCTATTGCTCATGGTGCTGCTCGAACGAAAGAGCCTGTTCGCGAGGGTGTTGTAGCTCTTCTCGAGCCATTCATTGATACTTTAGTTGTTTGTACAATGACCGGTTTGGTGATCATCAGTACCGGAGTTTGGGAACAAAAACATGATACTATTTTCACTACCAATGCACTGGAAACTGAAATTATTATAGAAGATGGAGCTGCTGCTTTAACAATCGTAAACGGTGAACCCGGAAATGGTTCTATGATCAGAAATGATCACGACATGGGTGTTTTTTATATAGATGAAGCCCGTACTCAAGTGTTTAACGGTACTATTGCCGAAGTTGATGGAGGAGTTGTTATTACTGCCGGAACCGGCGAAACGGTAGAGCAATTGTACTCGAGTATTATTGAAAATGGAGCTCCACTAACCGCTATTGCTTTTGAAGAAGGGCTCTCCCCATTATTCTCGGGTGGTAAATATATAGTAACCATCTGTGTGATTCTGTTTGGTATTTCTACTGCAATTAGCTGGAGTTACTACGGCGACCGTTCCATTCAATATCTAGCAGGCGACAAATCCATTATTTACTATAAAGTTGTGTATCTGATTATGCACTTTATAGGCGCTGTTTTAGCCTTGGAAACAGTTTGGGCAATTGGTGATATCGCACTCGGATTAATGACCTTCCCGAACATCATTGCATTATTTGCCTTATCAGGTGTGGTTGCAACAGCGAGCAAGGTGTACTTCAAGAAAATGGAAGAAATGGGGGTTAAATAACTATGGAAAAAGTTTCGGTTATCTCCCATCCTGTTTTAGATCGTTACCTTACTTATTTAAGAGATAAGAACACAAATACAGCGGTTTTCAGGCGAGCAATGTCAAATATTGGCATCATTCTCGCTTATCATGCGCTCAACGATTTAAAACTGGATGAAACCGAAATAGAAACTCCCATCCAAACTACCACAGGATATCAACCCGGGCAGGAAGTAGTGGTTATTCCCATTCTTCGTGCCGGGTTAAGCCTGGTAGATGGCATCATAAATTTTATGCCCGAAGCAAAAGTTGGTCATGTTGGAGTGTATAGAAATGAAGAGACCCATCAACCGGTGAATTATTACGATAATTTGCCTAAAGGACTAGACACAGCATTAACCTTAGTTGTTGATCCGATGTTAGCCACTGGAGGCAGTGGTAGCCACGCTCTACAATTTTTAAAAGAAAATGGTGCAAAGCAGATCCGTTTTGTATGCCTAATTGCAGCTCCCGAGGGAATAGAACGGCTTCAGGCCGATCATCCTGATGTACCTATAATTACCGCTGCTATTGATGAACGATTAAATGAAAACGCCTACATCGTTCCCGGTTTAGGTGATGCAGGTGATCGCTATTTTGGCACAATTTAGCAGTTATATTTTAGCTTCCGTTTTTCTTTTAGGTGCGGCATGCTCTGACTTAAGCGAATACGACGAAAAGCAAGTTGAACTCGCCCTGGGTGATTCTCTATTCAACTCCACAGAAAGTTGGGGTTTTACCATGAATATTATCGAGGGTGGGAATGTTCGAATGTCGATGCAGGGCTCCTATTCATACAATATTCAGCAAGCGGGAGAAAACGAAACTCGAATTAAAGGTCCGGTTTTCATCAATATATACGATGATTCCGGAACACTCGAAACGACGGTAAGCTGTGACAGTGCGGTATATCAACCCGAACGAGAACGCTTCGAAATGTTCCGAAATGTAGATGTGAATACTGTTGATGGTAAAAACCTGAGGTCAGACTATCTACTTTGGGAGCGGAAAATCGACAAAGTGAGTACACCGGAATTTGTAATTTTTATATCCCCCCCTGATAGTATCGCTGCAAATGGTTTTTACGGAAATTCGAACCTCACAAACTACACCTTAAATGAAGGTGGCGGTAAAGTGGTGATTGAATAAGATGTGGCGATTCATCGGATTAATTCTATTGCAAATTCTCCTCTTTTCATCGATAAGCAAATCGCAGGATATCGTCGAACTTATTCGCTTTGATTCGGCTACATTATCAGAAGAAAATGGCGAACGCGTACAAACACTCACCAATCCTCGGATGAGAATGCGCAACGTTACTATGGTATGCGACATCGCCTATCGATTTCTGGATCGAAATGAAATGCATGCGTTTGGGAATATCCAAATTGATACCGATACCGAAAATATTTGGGCCGACACACTCTACTATTACACCAATCAAGAACTTTCTGAATTACGCGGGCGTGTAATCATTAAACAAGATTCTACCACACTGTTTGGAGAAAAAGTAGACTATAACTTTCTAACTAAAGTGGCCATTTTCCCGGCCGGAATACGATTAGAAGATAATCAAGGCACTTTATTAGCTAAACAGGGCACATATTTTCAAAATCAGGATAGTGCTGTTTTTCGGTTTGATGTTCAACTGCAAGATAGTGCACAGTATGCCGAGGGCGATAGCCTCTTTATAAATCGAGAGCGGGAGTATTTCCAACTGTTCAGTAACGTATTTGTGGTTGATAGCACTAACGATGCTTTACTCACCGGAAACTATCTGGAAGCAGATTCTACAGGAAGACGTTATGTTCGCGACAACGCTTATCTAATGGATGTTTCAGATGACTCTTCGAAGGCAGACACCACACATATATTTGCCGGCGAAATTTTACTGATTGAACAAGATTCTACCTCAACTATTGATGCGTTAGATAGCGTAAAAGTATGGACTCCCCGATTTTCTTCCAGCTCTGACACCCTTTTCTATGACAGTGCTTCTGAATTGTTTACCCTTACGGGAACTCCTATCGCCTGGAATAAAAACATACAGTTAACGGGGCCAGTAATTCGCGTTCAACTGGATAGTTCTCAGGTTAGAGAACTTCAGGCGTTTACTGGAGCTTTTGCTGTTCAGCAAGATTCGGTAACTCTTCGTCATCATCAATTAAAAGGTGATACACTCCAAGCTTTTTTCGAAGATGGGGATATCTCTAGGATAGAATTATATCCGAATAGTGAGCTTCTCTATCATACCACCGATGATAATGGAGAGCCTGACGGGGCCATGGAAAATTCCAGCCCAACAACTACTCTGTTTTTCGAAAATGGTGAGTTGGTTCGTGCAAAAATGGGGCAAAACCAAGGATTGTTTTTACCGGAATATGATGGTTTGGATAATCGCTACCTTGATGGCTATTCCTGGAGACCTGAACTAAGACCTCAAAAACCGGAGAGTATTCCTAAAGCTCGTTTTTCTGCTATACCGATTGAACGTCCTTTCACACTCCCCGAACGATTTTTGGAATTCATAGCTTCGATGCTTTCCGATTAAAAGAAATAATCCTGGAAGAAGTAGCAATAGATCGTGATTATAAGAATAGAGAGCACATTCAGGAAAAAGCCTGAACGAGCCATTTCTCCCATTCTTATATGACCGCTTGAGAACACAATGGCATTGGGAGGTGTAGAGATGGGAAACATAAATGCGCAACTTGCTCCGATGGTAAGTGGGATGGCTAAAGTGAGCTCATCTAATCCAAAAAAGCGGGCTATTACAAAAGAAACCGGTATGAATACTGCTACAAGTGCAACGTTACTCATAATTTCGGTCAAAAATACTGCGAAGCCGCAAACTACCAGAATAATTACGAGTGGTGCTGCCATGGTATTAGCAGAAATCCATTCGCCCAATGCTCCTACTATATTGGTGACTTCCAATCCTTTTGCAAGACTAATACCACCTCCAAATAGTAGAAGAATATCCCAGGGAAGTCGCTTCATATCATCCCATTTCAGTAAGGGCTGATGTTCTTCTTTAGAACCGGAGGGTATCATAAAAAGTGCTATGGAAGCGGCTATAGCTATTCCAGTATCCGAAAGGTTGGCAAATAGTTCAAATTTTGTAATCTGAGATCGAAAAATCCAAAGCACGGCAGTACAGAGCATTACAATCATTACTCTTTTTTCGCCCGGTTTAAACATGCCGAGTGTATTGAGCTCGTCGGTTATCATTTTGGTAATTCCCGGTAATTTTTTTAACCGTACCGGATATACGAGCTTGGTGTTCACGAAATAAACCACCGAAAACAAAATCACTACGAGTGGAAATGCAAAAAATAGCCAGTTCGCAAAATTCAAAGTCTCAAGACCGCTTTCTTCTACAATTCCGGCTAGAACAAGATTTGGAGGTGTTCCTATGATGGTAGTAATACCTCCAATATTTGCGGCATAGGCAATACCCAACATTAAAGTAAGAGCGAAATTTTTGGATGAAGCCGGATCGTTAAATTTGTCTTCCAACAATAACACCACCGACATTCCGATAGGTAACATCATTACAGTTGTTGCGGTATTGCTGATCCACATAGAAAGCAATGAGGTTGCCAGCATTCCTCCGAGAATAATTCTACTTGGCTTTTCTCCGGAAATGCGCATGATATTGAGCGCTATTCTCCGGTGTAGGTTCCATTTTTCGATTGCAAGCCCAAGTACAAATCCCCCAAAGAAAAGATAGATAACAGGATTTGAGTAGTTGATGGTAGTTTCGCGAAGGCTGAGGATGTCCTGAATCGGGAACAACACAATGGGTAGCAGTGCTGTAACGCCTATTGGTAGCGCTGCGGTGACCCACCAGCTAAGCATCCACCCTGCAATTGCTAACATTCTTATTTGAGCTGAATCTCCCCCACCAATTAATAAGATCAAGCCAAAAATAACCGGACCTGAAAGTATTTTTAACAACGATTGATGCATAAAATCTATTTGTTCGAGCCGATGCAAGAGTTTTAAAAAAGTGCGTTAATTCGATCCCAGGGCATCTGAAAATGGTGATAATCGGGCTTATCGTCCCATCTCCCACCCCATTCTGTAAATCCATATTGAGCGAACAAATCCACGATGGGCTCAACCATCCCTTTTTTTGGAACCGTTCTGTTTACAAAGGGCAAAGCTTCATCCGGTAGAACTTTTATCGTGTTTTCATCGGTATTGAACCGTAAATAGGGATTTTGACGTGGATTTATATCGATTGCAACCCCATAGGCATGGCTCGACCATCGGTTTGTGTTCATGATGCGCCGACCATTAAATGCTGATGAGTTATTCGCATTCATTGAAGCAACATCATCGCCCTTAAAAGAATCCATCAACAAAAGGCTGGATATGGGAAACGATCGATTAGCTAATTCTTTAAAAAGTGCAATGGTTTCGTTTTTGATTACATCGAGTACCATAATTTGCCCGATTTGTGAAAAACCATCGTAGTTGATGAATGGTATGTCTAAGAGTACGAGTCGTGAATGATGTACCGGGCATTCTTCTGCCCAACAATTATTAGATATGATGTTTTGTACTGCCGATTCTGTTAATGCCATGTTGGATATTAGAAAAGTTAACACCATAAAAAAAGCCTGATCAGAATAAACTGAACAGACTCCAAAAGCAAACGGCGAGAGAAATCAGTTATCTGCCCTTTCCAGAGTAAATTCTTTCTCTTCGCCATCATATTCTGTGGTTAGGGTAATTCTACCTCGAATGTAGTAACCGGTATGTGGCACTTCAAAATCTTCTATTTCTAGAGTAAAAGTGATCCTGTTGCCCTCAACTTTACCATCGGTAAGCGGAAAAACTCCGGCCGGTGTTGCTGCATGTCCGGTTAATGTATTTCCATCGGTTTTAAATTCGAATACAATTTCTACCGGCTCCTGGGGAGTTTGCATTTCCCCTTTCCAGCGTCCATCCCAGCGTTGGGCATTTGCTGATGCCATCAAAACGAAAAGAAAAAAAATAGAAATGACTGTTCGCTTATAAATCATGATGTTCAAGTATGAATAGTTTATACATTCCAAAGTTAAAAACTGATTAAGCACTTCACCATTAAGTGGTGCTAATCAACGGTAGAAGATTGTAATAATTCGGATGAAATAACGCATCCATTCGATTTTTTTTAATCAAAAAAAAGCTTACCTCCTGCTAAAAAGGTAAGCTTACTCTATTACTTTTATCTCTTTGCTATTGCTTAGATCGGTTTAATGTGAATTGCGCTGTGTTGCCTTCGTATCGGGTACTGATTAATAATTGATCCCGAAGTAAATACCCTGTGTGATACACCGATACTTCACCATACTTAATTACAAATGAAATAGTATTTCCCTTAACCGACCCGTTTTCAATCTCATATTCAGTTTCGTTAGCTCCTACTTTCCCGGATAATTCATTACCTCTTGTCTTCAACTTATAGATTACTTCAATTTTCCCTTCCTCGGTGTATTGAAAAGTAGACCATTCGCCGTCGATCTCGGTGTTTTGTGCCCCAACAATGGATGCAATTGAAAGCACCACGTTTAAGAGAAATGTGATTCTGTACTTCATAGCCCGCGTATTTTAATTGAAAAAATGTAGCTACTATTCGCATCCTGCACCATTAAGTCCCTTTAAGGTTGAATAGAAGATCTTAATATTGTTTACTTAGGAGCTAAAATTAAACCGATGTTCTTTGAAAATTCATAAGTACATTGCACATCATTTTTACAAGACACTAAAAAAGCTAAACATGGTAAAGACTGGTCTTTTTGTTTTGTTACTTCTTGCGTTAAACTGCACCGAACAAGCCCCTGAAAAGTACTCCGATTGGCTCTATTTGTTGATGGAAGCTCGCTAGAACATTGGAAAATGTACGGTGCTAGCTCTGATAGTATTTCACCAAAATGGGCCATCGATCAAGGTGTGTTAATTGCTTCGGTTGATGGAGATGGGATTGGAGAAAACACCGGTTTTGATGAATCTATCATGACCAAAAACAATTTCGAAATTTTGAGCTTGAATTAGAATTCATGATAAGTGAAGGTGGAAACAGCGGTATTATGTATCATGTAATCGAGGATTCAACTATACCTATGGATTATTACACCGGGCATGAGTTTCAAATTTTAGATGACGCCAGCTTTAAGGATAAGGTGAGAGATTTCCAATTAACAGGTTCTGTTTTCGGGCTATTTCCTGCCAAAAACAAAACTATGAACCCGAGTGGAGAATGGAACCATGCTCGCATCAACGTTAATAATGGAAAAGTAGAACACTGGTTAAATAATCAAATAATTCTCGAATTTGATCGAAACTCAGATAGTTATAAAAATGCTTATGAAAACAGCCAATGGAAGCAATTCCCTGATTGGGGTAAAACAGAATATGGACATATTACACTTCAAGACCACGGTGATAAAGTTGCTTTCCGTAACATCAGAATAAGAGAATTATGAAAGTATGTGTTTTAGGTGCCTCCGGTGGTATTGGTAGATGGGTGGTTCAATTAGCACATCAAAAAGGATGGGATGTAACCGCCGTCGTTCGACCCAGTTCTGACTACATCGCGCCGGCTGGCGTACAATTAATTCGTGGTGAGGTTACCGAAGCATCGTTTGTACAAACTTTGATAGATGAGCATTCGACCATCATTTCGTGCATTGGTATTCGAAGAGCAGGTCTCAGTCCCTGGGCAAAGATAAAATCGCCTTCGAATCTGGTAGAAACTGTAACCAAAAACATCCTGAATGCGACTAGAGAAAAAGATCTCCAATTTATGTGGATTAGCGCAGCCGGTGTTGGAGGAACGGCGTCGAATTGCAGTCCGCTGATCCGTAAAATGATCACTCTAGGAAATATTGGTGTAGCCTATCAAGATTTAGAACGATCGGAACAATTACTTAATCAATCCCACTTCAAAGTAACCACTGTACGTCCGGTAACACTCATTCCGGGAAATCCAACGGGTGGTGCTCAGCCTTCATCCACCTATCATTTGCTTTCAACTGTACGAAGAAGTGATGTTGCCCTTTGGATGGTGCGGAATATTGAACAAAATGAGCAACCAATTTTTGTTTCTTAAAAAAGGCGGATATCCAAAAGAATATCCGCCTTTAACTTGTTTTTTGATTTGAATACAGAGCGTTCTTTTAAGCCTCTTCCAGCTCCAGGTTTTCCTGAATTACTCGTTCCTGAATGTCGTAAGGTACCGCCGCATAATGGCTGAATTCGCGCTTATACGTTGCGCTACCTTGTGTCATCGACTTTAGTCGGGTTGAGTAATGGTCGAGCTCTTCGAGAGGAACATGAGCTTTTATTTTCTGAAGTGAACCTTCCGCATCCATACCTTGAATCTGACCGCGACGAGTTCCTAAATCACTCATCACATCGCCCATATAATCGGCAGGAACGGTTACCTCCACTTCATAAACGGGCTCAAGAAGTTGTGGGTTTGCATCTAAAAAACCATTTCTAAATGCCATACGTGCGGCCATTTTAAACGCAGCTTCGTTCGAATCTACCGAGTGCATCGAGCCATCGTATACCGAAACTCTGATATCACGAGCACGACAACCACTCATCGGACCACTTTCCATTTTTTCCATGATCCCTTTCACTATTGCGGGCATAAATCGGTTATCGATTACACCACCAACAATGCAATTCTGGAATACAAGTTTACCGCCCCAATCAAGTTCAAATTCTTCAACTTTTCGAACTTTGATATCGTCCGGCATGGGTTTGTTTTCGGTATATGGTTCAATCAATAAGTGAACTTCGCCATATTGACCGGCGCCACCGGATTGTTTTTTATGTTTGTACTTAACACGCACATCACTGGTGATGGTCTCCCGATAAGGAATCCGAGGTGTATGGAATTCAACATCTAGTTTAAAGCGATTACGAAGAGCATGCTCGATGGTGTTCAAGTGCTCCTCACCCTGTCCATGAATGATGATTTGTTTCAATTCCTGGCTGTGCTCAATCACCGCAGAAGGATCTTCGCGATGTATTTGATGAAGTGCATTACCTAGCTTGTCTTCGTCACCTTCTTTAGTGAGTTTTACTGCCGTTCTAATTACCGTTGAAGGAAAATGAATCTCTTCCATCGTGATATCGTGGCCTTTTTCGTGCAAAGTATCGTTTACTTCACTATCACGCAGTTTTACAACCGCTCCGATATCTCCGGTTTTCACTTCAGAAATTTCAATACGTTCATGTCCCTCGGTCAGAAACAGATTGCCAAGGCGTACCATATTGCTGTTTCGTGAATTCTGGAGATCCATTCCCGCTTTCATTGTACCGCCATACGCTTTAAAATAGATCAAATCCCCCACGTGCGATTCCGAATGTGTTTTAAATAAAAACATAATCGGTTTTCCGTCAGGATCGAGAATTACATCTTCCCCATTTACATCTTTCGGCGGATTAACTTGTAGCGGATTTGGAGCTACGTCATCAATAAAGCCCATTATTCGTCCGGTACCCATATTTCTGGATGCACAGGCACAGAACAATGGATGAATATTTCCGCGCACAATACTTAGATGAAGGCCATTTTGCATTTGTTCTTCGTCGAGTTCACCGTGCTCGAAATAGATATCCATTAAGGTTTCATCATTCTCGGCAATTACTTCAACAAGTTCCTGATGTAATTGTGCAGCTCGTTCTTTTTCTGAGTCAGGGATGGGAAGTTTGTCAGGTTTTCCGCCACCTTCAGGGAACTCGTACATCGTCATTCTTAGTACATCAATAATAGCGTGGAAATCAGCTCCTTCACTAAACGGATATTGTACTACGGTTACTTCACGGCCAAAATGTTCTTTCGATTCTTCTACCGCTTTCCAAAAGTCGGAGCGTTCATTATCCAGTTTATTCACAACAAACATGCTGGGCACGTTGTATTTCCGCAAATATTTCCAAAGTGCATCTGTAGCTACTTCTACCCCATTTTCTGCATTCAAAGTCATAATTGCCGTATCAGCAACTTTAAGCGCACCAACTACTTCTCCTATATAATCTGATGTACCCGGTGTATCTATTAAGTTAATTTTATGGCCTCGCCAGTCGAGGTTCATAAAAGATGAAAAGATTGATTTCCCCTTCTCTTTTTCTAATTCATGGTAATCGGAAACCGTATTTTTGCTTTCTATGCTTCCGCGTCGGTTTATGGCTCCGGCTTCAAACAACATAGTTTCGGCAAGTGTTGTTTTACCGGAGCCGGAATGGCCTACCAGCACAACATTACGGATTCGGGTGGGATTGTAAACTTTCATGGTTACCTCCGATTGATTGGTTAGATGTAATGAGCAGACGATCATCAAAGGATCTGTAAATCGAATGGATATTTGATGATGTTCCTCTGTAGCTCATTATTAATTGTTTCGTTTTAGAAACTGTGTTTTGATTTTTCAAGGAACATGCAGAACATTCATGAAAAGAATGTGAAGACTTAAACTAAACATCTGCACCAAAGAATCAAGATGAAAAATATCCTCTTAATACAAACGGGTGGAACCATAGCAATGAGCGCAAAAGGTGATGGCGTTGAGCTTAATCCCGATGCGTGGTCGGATACACTGGTAGAACGCGTTCCACAACTCGGTGAACTGGCCCAAATACAGACCTTACCGTTATTTTTTGAGGATTCTTCGGATTTAAATCACACCCATTGGGTACAACTTGCTGAGTGCATCAATTCACATTATGATGAATTTGACGGCTTTGTTGTGTTGCACGGCACCGATACCATGGCTTACACCACTTCAGCGCTTTCTTATGCTTTTCAGAATCTGGGAAAACCGGTGATTTTTACAGGAAGTCAGGTCCCACTTTCCTCCATTCGATCGGATGCCCGCCGTAATCTGATCAATTCTATAGAAATGGCTACATCAAACCTACAAGAAGTAGCCATTTGCTTTAACGATCATGTGTATCGAGGCAATCGGGCCACAAAGCTGAGTATTGGCGATTTTGATGCCTTCGGAAGTCCGAACTTAGATCCGCTCGCAACGATAGGACTTGAAATAAAATCGCGCTATTTAACACGATTAGTAACCGAGCCTTTTTCGATTAAAGCAGCATATTCTAACGAATTGCTTGTATTAACTGTATTTCCATCATTAGATACTCAGCATTTGATGAATCTGGATGTGTCGAAGTTAAGAGCTATAATCGTACGAAGCTTCGGAAGTGGTAACATTCCCACTAAAGGGAAATACAGTTTGCTCGATTTTATAAAACGATGCACCGACGAAGGCGTGATCGTAGCTGTAGTTTCTCAGGCTGATTTTGATGCTGTAAATCTGACTAAATATTCTGCCGGCCGAACCATTGCAAATGCAGGAGCGATTTCTGCAGGAGACATGACGTTGGAAGCTGCACTCACCAAAATTATGTGGCTAATGGCTCAATATGAAGATAAAGCCTCCATCGAAGCTGAATTTCAAAAGAACCTTGCCGGCGAACTAACGGTTTAGTGTAGCTTTTAAGAAGTGGAGGCCGGGAGTCTTTTATCCATCAATTTAAACCACAAAGGTGGAACCAAAGCGATAAGAATCATCATCGGATAGCCAAATGGTAATTCGGGCGCTTCTTCGTGGTGATCCAATACCTGATATTTTTTACTGGCTATGAAATGATGATCGGAATGTCGTGTCAACTCATATAAAACAATTCGACCTATTTGATAATTAGCATTCCATGAATGCACCGGTCGAACTCGCTCATACCTTCCATTTTCCAGTCTTTTTCTACGAAGTCCGTAATGTTCTAGGTAATTGATGGTTTCCAGAAGTAGAATTCCGATTAGGCCACTACCGGCGACAATTACCACATGTTGCCATGAAATAAACAAAGATAGCGTAAGCAGATACGCAAATTGTACAATCGTGAATTGGATCATCTGGTTTTTTGCACTTAGGATGGATTCATTTTGTTTTTGAAGACGAATTTTTTCCAACCTCCAGGCAGAGAAATAGCCTCCAATCAATGATTTAATCCAAAACGAAAACAACCATTCTCCTTTTCGGGCACTCGCCGGATCTTCATCAGTTGCTACATATTTATGGTGACCTCTATTATGCTCTATGAAAAAATGCATGTATAAAGCGGGGATTAATAAAATTTGCCCCAATCTTTGTTCGTAGGCAGATTTTCTGTGCCCTAGTTCATGAGCTACGTTAATTCCGCAAGATCCGATTACAATGCCTACGGATAACAAATTACCTATCAACTCATGGCTACTCAGCGAGGTAGTATTTAACGTAAATGCAAGTAAGCCAACGATGAAGAAAACAACGGGTAGATTTAAGTAGAGTAACCAATCAAAAATTCTTTTTCCTAATAATGTCTCTCGCGTTTCATCATTTACGTTTGAAGTATCCACCGGTCCAATCTGATCGAAAATTGGAATAATTACGAATGAGAAAATTACAGCTCCCCATGTCAACCAACCACCAATTATAAGTCCGATTATCGCCAAAGCAGGGTTGATATATGCTGCCAGATATTTAAGATCTTTCATCGCTTTTTCTTATTAAAGTAGCAGATTGAATTCTTTTTTCCACCTGTCGAAACCAATTTCGATGATAGGTTTTTTCTAAGAATGAGTTTACTAATTTCATCTTCAAAATACTTTTCCTATAATCGGTAAAAACAAGGGGTCATGTATTTTATATTTGATTTAGAAACCATCCCGGATATTGATTTCATCCGTACCGTCCTCAACGATAATGAATCGGATGAGGAAGTACTCCTCGAAAAAGCCAGCGAAGAATTGGCTCGAAATAAATCAGGATTCCTACCACCAATGTACCATCGAATGGTCTCGTGGGTTGGGCTTTGGATAGAAAATACCGGCGGACCTCGTCAAAAAGTGGGTTGGAATGGTGCCGATGAAAAAGAAGGGCTTTTAAAAATTTTCGAAACTATCGGCACTTACAAAGACTTCGGACTCATTCACCACAATGGGAAAGGCTTCGACATACCGGTACTTACCTATCGAGCTATGAAACACGGTTTACAAATGCCGGTTAGGATGAGTGATTACGACATCAGATATCGATACAGTCGGCACAATATCGACTTGGTAGATGAATTCAGTAACTATGGCGCAAGTTCATGGCCGAAGCTTAAACATCTGGGACAATTAATCGGAATCCCCTTTAAACAAACTGGTGAAGGCAACCAAGTATATGAAATGTTCAAACGCAATGAGCTGGATCTGATTGAACACTATTGTTACGAAGATGTGATGGCAACTTACATTGTGTGGCTATATATGCAATTTACAACAGGGCATATTCCAGAAGACAAATTCGCGAACTTGAAAGAGAGAGCATTAGGTAAGTTGAATGAAATTCAAAGTAATTAAAAAAGCTAGCTGTAACAAAGAGCAACCAACAAATCAAAAAAGCCCTTCCATAGCTTTTAATTAAATTTATTTAGGATTTATTTATTTATACCTAATGTTTTTTTGCCTTTATAGCATTACACTTCGGCAACTTAACTCATCACTAGTCGGAGAATAATGAAAAAGATCAAAGCTACATTGTTGTTAACAATGTTTACTACAGTTTCAGCTTTCGCTCAAGAAGCAGAGGCTGTCATCAATACAGGTGACACCGCCTGGCTATTAATCGCAACAGCCCTTGTTATGCTAATGACCCCGGCAGGCTTAGCACTTTTTTATGGCGGACTCACTCAAAATAAACACGTATTAAATACCATTGGTATGAGCTACATGGCTTTTTGTACCGGAACCATTGTATGGGTAATAATAGGCTACTCACTCGCATTTGGCGAAGGCAGTGGATTTATTGGAGGATTTGAACACCTGCTTTTATCTGGTATAGGAGTTAATGATGTAAGTGGCACTATACCCACTCTTCTATTCGTAGTATTTCAAGGAACTTTCGCGGCAATTGCTGTTGCCATTGTTTCGGGCTCAATTATCGAGCGAGTTCGCTTTTCGACCTGGGGAATCTTTACCGTATTTTGGGTTATTGCGGTATATGCACCTATCGCGCATTGGGTTTGGGGTGGTGGATTATTAAGCGAAAGCGGCGAAATGGATTTTGCCGGTGGTACTGTCATCCACATAAATGCGGGGGTAGCAGGACTGGTACTTTCCTATCTGGTTGGCAAACGCATGGAACACAGCTTAGAAGAAGTGCGAAAACCTTCATCCATTAAATTTATGATTCTCGGCTCTGCCCTTTTATGGTTTGGGTGGTTCGGATTTAATGGTGGGAGTCAGCTTGCAGCAGATGGTATTGCAGCGAATGCTTTACTCGTCACCAACGTGGCCGCCTGTGCCGGCGCCCTAGTTTGGCTGACTATTGAATGGTTTATTGTTAAAAAACCAACATTAATTGGAATGGCATCCGGCGCAGTTTCAGGGCTAGTGGGCATTACCCCTGCATCCGGTTTTGTTGATGTATCCGGAGCCTTAGCTATCGGGGTAATTTCAGGAGTAGTAGGATATTGGGGAGTAGTTCATCTAAAATCAATGATCAAGCATGACGATACGCTGGATGCTTTTGGAATTCATGGATTAGTTGGAATTGCAGGCGCAATACTAACGGGTGTTTTTGCTAACCCTGAAATTAATGGCGGTGCAGGCCTACTGTACGGAAATGCAGCTCAAGTTTGGGTTCAAACAAAAGCTGTATTAATTACTATTGCCTATTCTGCAGTGGCAACTGCGATAGTTTGGATGATTTCATCTTTACTTACCCAGGGCGGAAGAATCGAAGAAGAACTAGAACTAGAAGGAATGGATATTGGCTATCATGGCGAGCAGCATTTGGTTGTTGATGAAAGCCATGTATATGCAAATGAAGCCAATTAGTACCAATTTTCAGATCTATCTGAAACTCAATTAAAATACACAATAACTATTAGTTAAAGCCTCTGTTTATGGAGGCTTTTTTGATGAATTAATATTAAAAGAAATTAATATTAATTTTTTTTAATGTTTTAATCCTTTCTGCCGATAACTCTAGAAACAGAGAGAACAGAAAGGAACAGAACAATGTCAAGAGTATTATTAGTTTTCACAGCGGCGGTATTTTTTATTAATTGTCAATCCACACCAATCAGCCAGGATTTTGATGGTCAAGAGAGCGTTAGTCAGGCAGCGGAAGTTAACCAACCTACCAACTGCCTGACTAACAACCAATCTGAGAATTGCGCGCTGGTTCTAAACACCATAGATTTTGAAATTCCCGAAACATCATGCAATCCTTATGAATTGATGGTGGACGTTTCTACAGGATTTTACACTCCGGCTGGCTTAGGTGACGGCTCAACAAGCAGAATCGATTGGGAATTTTTGCCTGCAGGCAATGGTGGTTTTTGGACTACAAGCATCAATCAACCTGTGCCACCTAATACTTCCGGTTCCATCTCGATGGTTGGTTGCTTTACATTTGGTAATCAGCAAACATTAAAAATCACTCGTACAATCATCGACCAACTTGGTAATGAAAGTAATACTCTAGTGGTGGAAGTTGAAAATCCTGCAAAATCAAAAGCTCAGAATAATTCAGTATCAGCATTCGAATTTCAAACTTCTTCGTTCAGTATTAACTAGATAATTAAACAATTCGATCTGGATCACTGAAATCCGGCACCGAACCCCTATATCCGAATATTCTTTTCATCCACCGCACGCTCGACTCACTTTGATTCTTAATGTACCATTGATCCGCCGCTCGTCGCGCACCTAAACCCCAACTTGGATACGGATGAATGGTGTCGGCTAAGTTCCGCAGGGAAACTCCATTTTTCGTAGCAACGGCATATTCCGAAATCAACTCACCCGCATGCGCCCCTACCGCTCCAGCTCCATAAATTTTACCGGTTAATTTGCTTGCAAAGATTTTGATCATTCCAATTGTTTCCCCTTCGGTAATCGCGCGGTCAATTTTGGAATACGGAAATCGATAAATTTCATACTTAGTACCGTTTGCATCCAGTTGCTTTTGGGTTGCACCTACATGCGCCAATTCAGGAGATGTATACGTTGCCCAAGGCACGTGTTTATGATCGATGCTCATCGGAATTTTCAATAGTGCACGAGTAACGGCAATTTTACTCATATGCTCACTCATGTGCGTAAATTGGTATCTACCGGTTACATCTCCCATTGCATAAATGTGGCTAACGTTTGTATTGCAGCTATTATCAACCTGAATTCCCTTGTTGTTGGTTTTAACACCGGCCGCAGCTAAGTTTAGCGATTCGTAATTGGCTTTTCGCCCGGTTGCCACTAATAAATGTGAGCCTTGGAGAACTTGTTGATTTCCATCCTTTTCAATCAATACCTCAATTCCTTGTCCACCTTTACTTACTTTTTTGATGGATGCCCCTAATTCGAACTGTACGCCTTGATTTCCTAATTCATTTGCCAGAATTGTTACCAACTCGGGATCATCATTTTGCATAATTCGATCGGCCATATCAACTACTGTAACTTTTGATCCTAATTGAACAAAAGCCTGACTCATCTCTATGCCTATGGGGCCACCCCCGATAATGATTAAATGCTCGGGCAGATCAGCGATTTCAAAAAGCGACTCATTGGTCAGATAGTCCACTTCATCTAGCCCATTAATTGGAGGAACAAATGCTCTTGCTCCAGTAGCAATAAAAAAATACTTACTACTTACTGATCTGGTTTCTCCATTTTCCAGTTTTATGGAAATCGTGTGATCATCTGTAAATGATGCAGCCCCAAAAACAACTTCGATTCCCATTTCTTCGTAAATCTCCGGGCGATCAGCATCTTCATACACTTCATCCCGGACTTGATGCACATGCTCTATAACCTTCTTGAAATTGATTTTCGGCTCGCTATCGAGTAATCCAAATTTACCCGCGTTTCGAATTTGATGAGCAATTTTACCTGCTTTTAAGATCACTTTCGAGGGCACACACCCAGTCCAAGTACAATCTCCACCTAGTCGATGCGCTTCGATCATCATTGTTTTAGCTCCTACATTGGCAGCAATTCCTGAAGCCGTTAAGCCGGCTGCTCCTCCCCCAATTACAATGGCATCATATTCGTAAGTAGACATAAAAAAGTCTCCGATTTAAAGATTATGTAACTAAGATAGACTTAGCAGTACATCAACCAAAACCGGAGACTAAATGTTTACGGAAATGTTAGATTTCTACTTCTTCCATTTCTTTGTTTCTGATCACCGACTGAGCGATCGCCAAATGTGCAATTGGCACTCTATATGGTGAACAGGATACGTAGTCCATTCCCAATTTGTAGCAGTAATCGATACTGGCGGGGTCACCACCGTGTTCGCCACAAATTCCCACTTTTAATTCAGGATTTGCAGCATGTCCAAGCTCGGTTCCCATATGAACAAGCTGACCTACGCCATTTACATCCAGAGTTTGGAATGGATCATCTTTTAAGATGCCTTCATCCAAATAATAAGGAATAAATTTTGTAGCATCATCTCGGCTATATCCTAAGGTCATTTGGGTTAAGTCGTTGGTACCGAATGAGAAGAATTCAGCTTCTTTAGCAATCTGATTTGCAACTAAAGCTGCTCTTGGCACTTCGATCATGGTTCCAATTTTGAAATCGATTCGCTCTTTGTATTCACCAAATACCTGCTCGGCAGTTTTTTCGATGATGGCGCGTTGATTCACAAATTCTCTTACGGTTCCTACCAAAGGCACCATAATTTCAGGTACAGCTGTTACACCTTCCCATCTCAGTTCAATAGCCGCCTCGATAATGGCGCGCGTTTGCATTTCGGTGATTTCCGGATTGGTAACACCTAAACGACAACCTCTATGGCCAAGCATTGGGTTAAATTCCTTGAGCGCATTTACTTTTCGTTTCAATACGTCTACGCTAATCTCAAGATCTTCAGCAACTTGCTTAATCTCGCTCTTAGTGTGTGGTAAGAATTCGTGCAATGGAGGATCTAGTAATCGAACCGTAACAGGCAGGCCATCCATCTCTTTAAAGATTCCTTTGAAGTCTTCTTTTTGATACGGAAGCAACTTACTTAGCGCTCTTTTACGTTCTTCGCGAGTTTCGGAAATAATCATTCTTCGAACGGCAGTTACTCGTTCATCTTTGAAGAACATGTGCTCGGTACGTGCAAGGCCGATACCTTTAGCGCCTAAACTTCTGGCAAGACTTGCATCTTCCGGAGTTTCGGCATTAGCTCGTACTTCCATTTTCTCGAAACTATTAACCCATCGCATGAAAGTTTCATATTCTTCGCTAAGCACCGGTGGATGCATTTCGCGTTGACCAAGCATTAAAATACCGCGGGTACCGTCAATCGAAATCCAGTCGCCTTCGTTAACGGTGATTTCACCATTGGTAAACGACTTATTTTTATAATTGATTACGATGTCGCTACATCCGGCAACACAAGGTTTACCCCATCCGCGTGCAACTACGGCTGCGTGAGAAGTCATACCACCACGTGAAGTCAAAATTCCTTCTGCCGATGACATTCCACCTACATCTTCAGGGCTGGTTTCGATGCGAACTAATATTACCATTTCGCCATTTTCTGCTGCTTTTTCGGCTTTTTTGCTACTAAAAACAACTTTTCCAACAGCTGCACCGGGTGAGGCCGGTAGTCCATGCCCCAGAATCTCGGTATCTTTAATTGAATCTACTTTAAATTGTGGGTGCAATAATTGCTCGATATGCTCAGGATCTACCAATCCACTAATTGCTTCTTCTTTGGTAATTAAATCCTGATGAACTAAATCAACCGCGATTCTTACTGCAGCTGCACCGGTACGTTTACCATTTCTGGTTTGAAGGATGTATAATTTTCCTTCCTGAACGGTAAACTCGATGTCTTGCATATTTTTGTAATGCGCTTCCAACTTATTGGTGTAGTGGTAAAGCTCATCATACACATCCGGCATTTCCTTTTTCATTTCAGAAATGGGTTCCGGAGTTCGGATACCGGCAACTACGTCTTCGCCCTGGGCGTTAATTAAATATTCGCCATACAATTCGTGCTCCCCGGTGGATGGGTTGCGAGTAAAACACACACCAGTTGCGCTACTTTCTCCCATATTTCCGTAGACCATTGCCTGCACATTTACACCTGTTCCAACTAAACCGGAGATATGACTGATTTCACGATATTTAATTGCACGGCTGCTGTTCCAAGATGAGAATACTGCGTTCACAGCAAATTTAAGTTGTTCTACCGGATCTTCAGGGAACATGTGTCCGGTATGCTTTCTGTAAATCGCTTTATATCGATCGGTTAAAATCTTCAATTCTTCAGCAGAAAGGTCGATATCGTTGCTAACACCAGCTTCTGTTTTTAAATGATCGATAGCCTCTTCGAAATGCTCGTGAGAAACCCCCATTACAACATCGCCAAACATATCGATAAAACGGCGGTAGCTATCATAAACAAAGCGTTCGTTGCCTGTTTTCTTGATAAGTGCTTCAACTACGGTGTCGTTAATTCCAAGATTTAAAATTGTATCCATCATACCTGGCATCGATACAGCAGCACCAGATCGTACAGAAATAAGTAATGGGTTTACCGGATCCCCGAATTTAGAATCGGTTTCATTTTCAATATGATGCACACCTTCAATAATTTGCTCATATAATTCTTCAGGCCAAATCATTCCATTTTCGATGGTGTAAGCACAAGCTTCAGTTGAAATCGTAAATCCCGGTGGCACCGGAATTCCTATGTTACACATTTCAGCGAGATTTGCACCTTTGCCCCCGATTAGTTCTCGCATATTTCTGTTTCCATCTGTTACATTACCAAAGCGGTATACATAATTTTGATCAGCCATGACCAGCCTCAATTATTTAATTTTTGTTTCCTAGTAGGAATAGCGGTCACAATGGTACCTGCTATCAACCTTGGTGTAAGTATCTCAAAAGGTTGTGAAGATATTATGTAGAAGGGCTTTTTTGAGTTTTAGATGCTACTCTGCGATTTTCGCCTGAATTTTTTTCGAGAGTGTAAACGTGCTATACACTATTAATATCACTACAATTACGTAAACCCACCACGCAACATTTCTACCAAAAATTAATACATAAAGCGCTGGCATTATAAAAAAGAAAAGTGTGCTAATTACCGGAATATTTATGGGTTTTTGCCTTCGATGATTGCGCACTATCCAAGCCATTGAGCCTAGATAGGGTGGAATAGAACCAACGTACAGTACAGCAAAAAGGAAAGGATTTACATTATGCTGTTCCCCTAATTCAATCACAGATTCCCAAACTGTAAGTAACCAATCAATCATCAGCGGGAAATTCGGCTTGTTCTATTTTACCACGAACTTTATTGATGGTGGAATATGCGCCAACAACTACCATTGCAATCACAACCAAATATACCCAGATTGGCACATTTCGTCCGGCGATAATCAAATACAGGTATGCTGAAATGAAAAAGAAAGTCGCCGAAAGTGAGGGTAATATGATTGATTTTCCTTTTTTGTAGCTCCTAACAATCCAAGCAATAGACAAAGTGAAAAACGGAATTGCCCCCACATAAATGCTCCCAAAGATGATTGGATTTACCCCATAATTTTCTCCTAAACTCAGGAACCAAATTTTAATTGTCTCGAACAATTCTGCCATACTTTTGGTTTAATGATTAGATGTACAATATTTTTCAACAATTGTACGATTTGTAGAATATCTTTGACAGCTATAATACTACACATCTGTGAAAAGAGGCATAACAAAAATATCACTTTTTATTTGGGTCGTAACCATCGGCGGGTTCGTCGGGTCTACGATGCATTATCATAGTGAAAGTCTGCACTGCCTCGAACATAATGATGAGCAACACTTCACCGAGAACGATCAACTATGCCCTATTGGTGTTGTAAAAAAGAATCAGTTAGCTCATCATACTCACTCAGTTGAAATTGTACTTAAAGAATTTGGGCTAATTATTCAGCCTACCGATTTTTACGCAGCAACTTCTTTCACTACTTACAAGAAAAACCGCGCGCCCCCTTCATTAGCTTGATTCGGATTTACAGTTAGCAGTGTTAAACTGCAACCAAATTAATATTTATCATTTTTAATTCATCAAGCCATGAACAACAAAACGTTATTCAACAACCTATTTCTGTATTCAATCTTAGGCCTTGCTATTGTAGCATCCGCCTGTTCTAACTCAACTTCTGCCGATGATCATGATGAGCATTCTGAGCCGGAAGGATTTGTTTTAACTTTAAACGGTGCTGATGTTGTTACTCAGTTACCTGGTGCAACTATTACCGGTGAATTTGAACTTGCTCCGGGTGAAGAAACTGATCTTATCACTATCTATTTTATTGATGAAGATGGAGATCGTTTTCAACCAGATGAGCCAGAGTACAGCTTAGGTTTTGAGTTCGAAGATTCTGGAATTGCAGAATTTGAACAACATTCTGAGGACGGAAAGTGGAGCTTTCATATTCATGCAGAAGCTGCAGGTATTACCGACCTTCGTCTAAAGCTTATGCACAATGATCACTCTGATTTCACAACTCAGGGTATTCATGTTCACGTAGAATAATCGAAGGTTATTTTGCATCTATTTCTATCATTAGTGTTGCTTTTCCTTGGGCATTCTTTGCCCGAGGATGGCAACGCTATTTCTGGGCGAGTACTAGATTCCGAAACAGGAGAAACGATTCCGTTTGCGTATCTCCATGTCGAGGAAGTAAATCGTTCTACCACAACCGACGCTGATGGATATTTCTCTATCAATAACCTTCCTCTGGGTGAAATTCATCTGGCTGTTCACCGCTTAGGTTATAAAACCAAGCATGTATCACTCACAATTGAGAGTAATGATGAAACTCTTGACATTGAAATTTATCTCACCCCAACCTTGCTCAGCTCACAATCTATCGAAGTTACAGCTGATGAGTTAACCAGCGGTTCGCATCTTACGCACGTATCGCAGAAACTTTTTGGGGATGATCTTCGACAGCAAATGGGTGCAACTCTTGCCCAAACGCTCTCGAATGTACCCGGCATTTCGCAACGCACTATGGGCACAGCCACGGGGCGACCTATCATTCGCGGCTTAGGAGATGAGCGACTTTCTATTTTAGAAGATGGAATTAATAGTGGAGATATTTCGGATCAATCTGCCGACCATGCGGTTACGATTGAATCATCCTCTACGCAAGAAATTGAAATCGCCCGAGGTCCGGCCGCGTTAGTGTATGGAGCAAATGCTGTGGGCGGAATTATTAATGTTGTAAGCAATAAAATTAGCTCAAATGTACCACAACGAGTTAATGGTACTTTTTCTATAACGGGTGAAACAGTAAGTACTGCGGGAGCTTCTTCCCTTTCATTAAGTGTCCCCGTCAATAATGTTGTGTTAAATGCCAATTTGAACGGTCGAACTTCATTAGATACAAACACTCCCGGGGGCAAAATTGAGAATACTTATACCAATACATATTCTAGTTCATTAGGCATAAGTTATATAAAAAACTGGGGGTATTTAGGAGGTTCACTTTCTTATTATGACAGTAATTATGGAATCCCCCCCGATCCTGCGGGACATCCAAATGGTGTGGATATTGACATGCAAAAAATTCAATACGTACTAAAAAGTGAATACGTAATTGATAACGACTTTCTCAAAGTTTGGGAAACTGACTTTTCCATCAACAACTACAGTCATATTGAATTTGAATCGAATGGAAGTATTGGAACAGAATTTGGCTTAGTAACCACCAATTTACGCTCGTTTGTATCGCATGGGGAAGCAGGATTATTGGAAAAAGGAACGTTCGGCATCTCCGCTGAAATGGAAGACTATGCAGTTTTTGGAGCATCTACCCCAAACTCTAATAGCTACAGTTTCGGAGCTTTTATTGTGGAGGAAAAAGACTTTAACGACCTTCATGTTGAAGCCGGACTGCGCTTTGATTTTGTTCGAAACGCTCCGAAAGAAAATGATCCTAGTTCTAATATTGGAAATATAAGAGCAAGAGAGTTTAGCGCACTTTCCTCCTCTCTTTCTGCCATTTACCCATTAAATGAACAATTTATTATTGGAGCAACTCTGCTTAATTCGTTTCGAGCCCCATCACTTGAAGAATTATATAGCGAGGGACCACATTTAGCTTCCTATAGTTTTGAAATTGGCAATCCGGATCTCAAAGCTGAACGAGGCCTCGCGAAAGAAGTTTTTGTCACCTACAACAACCGCTATACCGTTTTAGAAGCTGCTTTTTACCACAATGGCTTTTCTAATTATTTGTACGCACAGGATACAGGACGGCGAAATAACAGAAACCCCGATTTAAATGATTTCCAGTTTGTGGGTGTCGAGGCTCAACTGTATGGCTTCGAAGTTTCAATGGAGCAGCAATTTTTCGGTAATCTTCTCTTCAATGGCTCAGTTACTTACACAGTTGGGCGCCAAAATGAATCGACCACCAGCTCCAAACAGGTACCACTGCCATTGATTCCTCCATTAACAGTAAAATCTTCGCTCAAATATTCGTCTAAAAGTTTTGAAATAGGATCTAGAGTTACTGCTTCTGCAGAACAAAATGACCTAGGTGATTTTGAAACTAAAACAGAGGATTTTGTTTTACTCGATGCATTCGCATCCTATTCAATTATGTCTGGCAAGTTGCTTCACACCTTTTCATTCAACATTTCGAACATGTTGAATACAACTTACTACAATCACCTTTCACGTATTAAAGAGTTAAATCCTGAAGCAGGTAGAAATTTTTCCCTACTTTATCGCCTGTACTTCTAAATTGAAAATAGAAAAAGCCACAGTTTTTCATACCGTGGCTTTATATTTAGCTTTAGGTTCAGCTTAAGGAGTTGACTAGTTGACTAACTGTAAGTTATACAGATGCTCTCTCAACGTACCAAAGAGTTTTGCGTCACAACTTTGTTACAGTTTTATTTAAATAAATTTTTTTAAACTTTATTCACCAACCTTAAACATATATAATTAATAGACTTGAAAACTTTAATTAGTTCTATATTTTTTGCTTTTTCTCTGTTTTTTTCGAATTCATGTTCCTCTTTAAAGGAATTTGTGAGCATGGAAAAACCAACACTTTCCCTGTCAGATTTTAAAGTAGATCAACTCACTTTAAGCGATATAGATTTGTTGTTTGATATAAACATCGACAACCCAAATCCTATTGCTGTGAGTGTCAACTCGTATAGCTATTCATTTCTTATTGCTGATCAACAATTCGTTTCTGGAGATCAAGAAACAAGCACTGATGTTCCTGCCACTTCATCGAATGTTATACAAGTTCCTGTTTTTTTCGGTTATCAAGAATTATACGACACCTTCGAAGCAATACGTGATGAGGACGAAACGAACTTCACTTTCGAAGGTGTAATTGCGGTAGAGGTTCCAATACTCGGAATTGTAGAGCTACCTTATTCGCAAAGTGGCAAAATACCTGTAGTAAAGCGACCATATATCCGAGTTCAATCCATGAAAGTTCGGGAACTATCACTTTCAAAAATTTCATTAGATTTCAATTTTGAAATAGAAAACCCCAATGCATTCGGTATAGATTTAAGTGGTTTTTCATATGATTTAAACATCAATCAACTACAGGCAATTAATGGAACGGTTAACGAGCAAGTTAGTCTTGGCAGTAAATCTACTAATACACTTTCTATTCCATTAGAAGTAAATGTTTTACAAGCAGGGATGGGAATCTACAGAGCTATTTCTAATCGTGAGTCATTTGATTTTACTTTTTCCGGCGATGCTACTCTTGGCACAGATTTACCGTACTTTAAATCCTCAACATTCAATTTCAACCGGAGCGGTTCGGTTGATATCCCAAATTAAATTCCACGCTTGATTTACCAAAGCTACTTAGAAACCCCTGTCGGATTTTTGAGAATCCTATCAAATGGAAGCGCCATTACCGAAATAAAATTTATGGATACCGATGGCCCCGAAGATCCGGATGTTCATACCGAATCTGCACGTACGCAATTGAAGGAATATTTTGACGGAAATCGCCATACTTTTCAACTTGATTTAGAACCCGATGGCACCGAATTCGAACAAAAAGTTTGGGCTCATTTAAGTGACATTCAATGTGGTACTACCGTAAGTTATGGCCAAATAGCTGCCAAATTGGGCGATAAAAATAGTGCGCAAGCCGTGGGCTCGGCCAATGGAAAAAATCCAATTGCTGTTGTCATTCCTTGTCATCGTGTTATTGGCGCTAACAACGATTTAACCGGTTATGCCGGCGGAATAGAACGCAAAGAATGGCTGCTAAAACACGAAGGTGCCCTACTATTATAAAAAACTTTTACGCTGCCTCTCTCTCGGTTTTTTATACTTTCTTGCTCTAACTAATTTACTACTATGAAAAAGGTTTTATCTGCTCTTCTAGTGATACTATTATCGGTATCTGTTAATGCTCAAATGGCTGATGCCCCGTCACGATCTGAAGGGGAAGGTCCCTTCGACCGATTAATTATTCGAGGTGTACACTTGATTGATGGAACAGGATCTCCGGCAACCGGACCTGTAGACATTGTAGTAGAAGGCAATAAAATAGCTCAGATCCGAACCGTTGGATATCCCGGTTTACCTATAAACGAATCGCGACGCCCACAAGCAGATGAGAATACTCGTGAAATTGATGCATCAGGCATGTATCTGTTACCCGGCTTCATCGACATGCACGCCCATACCGGAGGAAATGCGCAAGGAACTACACCTGATTATGTGAACAAACTATGGCTAGCTCATGGCATTACTACAATACGAGAACCGGGTTCGTTTAATGGAATGGATTGGACTATTCGTCATCGTGAATTAAGCAAGAAGAATGAAATTACTGCGCCCAGAATCTCTGCGTGGATTGGCTTTGGCCAAGGTGCTGATGGTCCGATTATCAACGAAAAGCAAGCGCGAGATTGGGTGAAAATGATTGACGAGCGGGGTGCAGATGGAATCAAATTTTTTGGAGCATCTCCCGAAGTGTATGCTGCAGCCATTGATGAAGCGAATAAACGTGGATTAGGAACCATGACACATCATGCACAAACTCGAGTAGTGTACAATAATGTATTACAATCCGCTCGGTTAGGACTTACCAGCATGACCCATTGGTATGGCCTACCGGAAGCCATGTTTGATGACAAAATAATTCAGGATTACCCGCTCGATTACAATTACAATAACGAGCAACATCGATTTGAGGAAGCAGGTCGGCTTTGGGCACAAGCAGCAAAACCCGGTTCCGATACCTGGAATAATGTGATGGATGAACTGGTTGAACTGGACTTCACGATCAATCCAACATTTACTATTTATGAAGCCAGCAGAAATTTGATGGCACAACGACGAGCCGAATGGCACGAAAAGTATACTCTACCCTCCTTGTGGAGATTTTATGCACCAAGCCGAATATCACATGGTTCTTATTGGCTGGATTGGGGAACAGAACAAGAAATCGCCTGGAAAGAAAATTATCGCCTATGGATGCAATTTGTGAATGAGTTTAAAAACAAAGGTGGCAGAGTAACTTTGGGCTCAGATGCCGGATACATCTATAAACTATACGGCTTTGCCTATATTCAGGAAATGGAAATGATGCGAGAAGCCGGTTTCCATCCCCTAGAAATCTTTCAATCTGCATCCTTAAAAGCAGCTGAAGTATTGGGTCGAGATCACGAATTGGGAACCATTGAAGTGGGCAAACTAGCTGATATGGTTCTTGTTGATGCAAACCCGATGGCGAATCTCAAAGTATTGTATGGAACCGGTGCAATATTTGTCGATGAAGAAAATAATGTAAAGCGTCATGGAGGAATTGCTTACACCATAAAAGATGGAATCATTTTTGATGCCAAACAACTACTCCGCGACGTTGAAAAGATGGTAGAAGCCGCTAAAGCCGAAGAAAACTTTACGATTACACAGCCCGGCCTCGACTATTAATCATTTTCATATAATCAAACTCAACTATTTATTATTATTCATCATGAGAACACTATTCATTGGGGTATTTTTTGTACTGATTTCAACATCAACAAAAGCCCAAGTAGAGGGATTTTCACTTGGAGGCGATATCGTAGAACAACAAATTTCTGCCGAGTACACTGTATCTGAACGAGTAACCGCCCGTTTAGATGTTGGCTTTGAAATATCAGACGTAAGCTTCTTTTCTTTTAGTCCATTTCTTCTTTTTCAAAAGATCGACAATGCCGTAAATATTGGCGATGCCGGTGTTATGACCCCCTATCATGGTCCGGGCTTAGTAATTGTTGTGGGTGATGTAGAAACGGTGGTTGCCGCGGAATTTGTTTGGGGATTAGAATTCGACATTAACGACATGCCGTTCGAGGTATTTATTGATGCAGGTCCATATATCCAATTTGACCCAACCTCGGCCGTTGCACTTTCTAGTTCGTTCGGTGTTCGCTACAAATTTTAAGAGATTTATTCGCTAGATAATCATGAAGTGGCACGCCCGCAGAGACTCACGTAAAATTCATCGTATTGGCGCAATTATTGTAGCCATCCCTTTTCTAATTGTGCTGGTTACCGGCTTATTATTGCAGGTAAAAAAAGATGTTGCCTGGATACAGCCAAAATCCCAAACCGGTGTGGCTACTGTTCCCACAATTTCTTTTGATGAAATCTTAGAGATCACAAAAACAGTGCCTGAAGCGGAAGTAACAGACTGGGAAGACATCGACCGTTTAGATGTTCGCCCTGATAAAGGAATTGTTAAAGTGCGAGCCGTTAATCACTGGGAAATCCAAATTGACACCCAGAATGGTGATATTCTTCAAGTTGAATATCGAAGGTCGGACATTATCGAAGCCATGCACGATGGATCCTGGTTTGCCGATGCTGCCAAGTATTGGATATTTTTACCTGCAGGTATCATCGTTCTTATTTTGTGGATTACGGGGGTTTACATGTATTTCATACCCGCTTTGAATAAGAGAAGAAATGCAAAACGAATGGCTGATATAAAGACGAAATCGGTAGATGATGAAAGTGCTTTGTGAGGTTTGCATCGCATTTGAGCTTCGTAGTTTCTAATAACTCTCTTAGTTACAAGAACGGCTGATCTAGTATAGTTTTTTTGTAGAAAAAGAGATAATTCAGTTATTTTGATCATAATGGTCATAAGTCAATGATCATTTCTCTTATCTTATTTCGTAATCACCTCGGTGATATTTACTCGCTCAAACGTTTTAGCCTCAATACTATGAAAAAATATCTCAGATCGGTATCTGTTTTCGTACTCACTTTATTCGTTTTGTTTTTAGGGTTGGATCCTGTAATTGCTCAAAATGTAACAGTAGGTGAAGGCAGTTACACAACTGCTTACCCAGAAGGCAGAAGTTTGCCGAAGGGTGCTGATGAACAATTAATTACACCTAGAATATCTTCCGAATTTAATCAACTTATCCAAACTAATGATTATTGGAGTAATCTGATTTACCCTTACTCAGGTTCAGATTTTTTAAATTTGGTAACTGCACATCCTATTGCCATTGAATCGGATGAAAATGGATTTAACGTTGGCTATTCGGTTTTAGTAAATACCACCGACGTGGATTATCAATTTGCACCACTAAATACAATACAAGTTGGTATTGCAGGCTTAACAGCAACAAATGTTTCAGCTCATTCTTACGGCGATTGGACTTTTTCAGCAAAAAAAGAGTACGGCAATGCCTCGCTAATAGCCACCACAGGCCATGGGTTGCCTTATACTTTTTTTGAAGTATCTGGTGGTGATATTCAGATTTCATCTGCTTCTGATTTTACAGTCTGGCATAATGTTGATGAAGTAATTGGCCTTTCTATAAATGGAATGCATTATGCACTTTTTGCTCCATCAGGTTCCGTTTGGTCAGGTTCGGAGGTTCTAACATCATCGTTGAATGGCAAAGGATTCGTTTCGGTAGCCGTATTACCAGATTCTACTTCCGAAACTCTAGAATTTTACCGTAAACATGCTTACGCGCAGGTAATAAATAGTACCGTAGAGTGGCAATACGATGAATCATCTGCTCAGCTAACCAGTACTTTTTCTTATCAAACAGTGCTAAGAGATTCTGCGGCCGGTAATGTAGATTATACATTAACAGCACTTTATCGGCATCAATGGCTGAATACAGATGCTGTACTGTCAGGATACTCATATGCCTCGCCTCGGGGGGAAATGAAAGTATTTTCCGGAAATACATTTTCAACTGTAAATACATTTTCGGGAATCCTGCCTGCCCTTCCAGATCTTGGTGATTATGACCGGCTTCAACTTTTGGATTTTGTAAAACAGGTTGCTACCGAACGGTTGCCCGTAGATGATACCTACAATAATGGTAAACAAATGGGACGTTTTGCCGAAGTGATTCATATTGCAGATCAGTTAGGAGCAATAAATGAACGCGATTATTTGCTGGATGAACTGAAACTTAGATTAGAAAGCTGGTTTACTGCGGGTGGAGATCAACAATATTATTACAACGATACTTGGAATGTGTTACATGGTTATCCCGGAAGCTTTGGATCAAATTCTGAAATCAATGATCATCACTTTCATTCTGCGTATGCAATAAAAGCAGCCGCAACCATAGCCCAATACGACAGCGTTTGGGCTTCCAAAGATAATTGGGGTGGAATGGTAAATTTACTAATCCGAGACGCTAACAATTGGGAGCGTGAAGATGAGATGTTTCCTTTTTTAAGAAATTTCGATGCATACGCGGGCCATGCCTGGGCATCGGGTCATGGTGATTTTAATTTCGATGGCATACGACCCGGCAATAATCAGGAATCGAGTTCCGAATCTATGAACTTTGCCACCGCATCCATTCTTTGGGGTGAACTAACCAATCAAAAAGAAATTCGTGATCTGGGAATTTTCCTTTATACCAACGAAAATGAAGCCATTGATCAATATTGGTTTGATGTTGATAATGAAGTATTTCCTGAAAGCTTTCCTAAAAAGGCGGTTGGTAGAGTTTGGAGCGCAACTGCTGATCATAATACTTGGTTTGGTAGTGATCCCGAGTTTATACATGGAATAAACCTTCTACCAATTAATGCCGGCTCATTCTACTTAGGTAAGCATCCTAATTATATCATGGAGAATTACAACGAGGTAGTTGCTGAAAGAGGTGGGCAGCCTATACACTGGAAAGATGTTTTCTGGCAATATCTTTCAATGTCGGATGCAGATTTAGCTCTTTCTTATTACAACGCCGACATAAATTACAACCCCTTTGATGGTGAATCGCGCGCGCATACATTGCACTGGTTGTACAACATGAAAAAAATGGGGCATTACAACTCAGAAATTACAGCAGATGTGCCACTTTATGCCGTGTTTGTAAACTCCAATAACGATACCACCTACACCGCTTATAATGCAAACCTTGTAGAAAAACTCGTTACCTTTTCTGATGGATTTACGATGTTGATTCCAGGGCAGGAAATGAAAACTTATCATACTGCTGAAATTGGTTCCATAATCCCTCCCGCTCCTATTCCTTTATTTGACGCAGAAAAAGTGATGTCAGTTTTCAGTGATAGCTACGCAAACTTTGTTGGAGTTGAGTTAGATCCGGAAATAGGACAAGCAACCGAAGCTTCCATAGTGGTATTTGAAGGAAATAATACGTTGAAGTTGGATAATTTTGATTTCCATCAACTAGACCTTCAAGCACCAATAAACATAATTTCGCGAGATAGCTTACATTTTGATGTATACACTGAAGAATCGGTAGAAATTCAAATACGTTTAGTAAGTAGTGACGAATCTGATGCACGCTTTACTTTTAATTTTCCGGCAAATGAGTGGATATCAACCTCGTTAGCTTTACATGCGCTCTCAGATTCCATTGATTTGGGTAACTTATCACAGATTTATTTTTCCGGTTCTGGAACCGTCTACCTCGATAATATTTTCTTCAGTGGAGATAATCCGGTGGTTTTTAGTCCAACATCTGCAGCACCGGATCCGATTGTTGATCCAATTGATGTGATCTCCATTTTTAGTGATTCATATAACAACATCGAAATAGCTGATTTTAATCCAGACTGGCAGCAACAAACAGAGGTTTCTATCATTGAAATTGAAGGGAACCAAACACTAAAGTATTCCAATCTAAATTATCAAGGTACTGCATTCGAAAATCCAACCGATGTATCCGATATGGACTGGTTTCATTTAGATTATTGGACAAATAATTCATCTGAATTAAAAATATATCTAATTAGCCCCGGCCCAAACGAAATCGACTATGAGATAACCGTAAATCAAAACAGTTGGCAAAGTATAGATATTCCACTTACCGAATTTTCGAGTGTAGTTGACCTCACTCAGGTTTTTCAGTTAAAAATTGAGGGCAACGGTACCATTTATTTGGATAATCTTTATTTCGCAAAAGCGCCTGATCTTTCGGTAGCTCCAACTCCGGTGCATGATTCAACAAAAGTTGTTTCACTCTTCAGTGATCACTACCAGAATATAGTCGTAGATACATGGTCAGCTCCATGGGATCAAGCAAATGTAGAGGACGTTGTTGTAAGCGGTGATAATATGAAGTTATTCACAGATGTGAATTTTGCAGGTATTGAGTTTTTTCGAACCGATCAAATAGATGGTACTAACTTAACCCATTTACATTTTGATATGTGGACTGCCGACGCCATCGACAGTACCACAAATTTCAAAGTAAAACTCGTCGACTTTGGTGCTAATGGCTCGTTCGGTGGTGGCGATGATGTTGAACATGAACTTACTTTTGATAAGAGTAACATAAATGGATTTGAGTCTAAATCATGGATTAGTTTCGATATTCCACTCACCGACTTTGAAAATATGACCACCAGAGCCAATCTGTCACAGCTTTTGTTCGTTTCTAGAAGTGGCATCGACGATTTTTACATGGATAATTTGTATTTCTATCAAGGCGATGCAACAAATGCTTTTGAAGCAACACCCTTAACGATTCCTAATACCATACATCTGCAACAGAATTACCCAAACCCCTTTAACCCCACTACAACCATAGGGTTTAGCATACCTAAAACACAGTATATCGAGTTATCAATTTATAATTCGATTGGTCAACAAGTTGCGACTTTGGTAAATGGAGAGTTATCGGCAGGTTCATATAATTTAAATTGGGAAGCCGGTAGTTATTCAAGTGGCATATATTTTTATCAATTGCGCACAAATGAGGGAATTTTCACCAAACAAATGCTCTTAATCAAATGACTTTATCAAGGTAATGCCTGATAGTATACGTAAATAGTGCCCGTTGCTGTTTTCTGTTATTATCTATTAATTCAGAGTAATTTTAAAGTATATGATGTTATTAGTTCTATTTGCGTTGTGTTGCACAATACTACCCCATCAACTACCTGACAATGATTCCAATAACTTTTTGCATGTTTCCTTAACATCAGGCAGTATCACAGGCATTGTTCAACTTTCCACAAAACCGCGAGGTGTTCGTTCGGGCGGTGGATTATATGGTCGATCTTCCAGAAACACTTCAAATACAGTAACTAACGATTCTGTGTTGGTTATTTTATCCGGAGATGCTAAAAATGAAATTAGAACTGATGATTATGCCATATTGAATCAATTTGATCGAAAGTTTCAACCGGGCATACTTCCTATCCAATTAGGGCAAACGGTCCGTATTACAAACTCCGATCCGGTTTACCACAATGTTTTTAGCCTTACGAGTCCGCACAAATTTGATGTGGGGCGACGACCAAAAGGCGAGCACTACGATGTGACCTTTGAAAAACCCGGGATGGTAGACGTGTTTTGTGATATCCACTCAAATATGCATGCCATCATTTATGTACTACCTCCTGATGCCATCCAATGGAAAAAAATCGCAAACGGAGAGCAGTTTCAGTTTGATGGTGTATCCGAAGGTGCCTATTCGCTTACATTCTTTGCAATGGGATATTCTGAGGAACAACGGAATGTAACCATCACCTCCGATGAAACTGCTGATGCCGGCATCATTACTTTGAATCCCTGATTATGGATAATAAGTTTCTAAGTCTGCGATGGAAAATACTTGCCGGATTTGTAGGCTTGGTGGCTGTTATTGTAATTGCCCTGCTTTTGAGTTTAGGTTCCTTGGTAGAGCACCGCATTCGCGAAGATATTGACCAAAATTTTGTGGAAGCTGGTCGTGTATTCGAGCGTATTCAGGAAATTCGATTTCGGCAACTTCGGCAAACTGCTCTCTTACTCGCAGAAACACCCAGTTTGAAAGCTGCCATCACAACAGCAGATACAAACACCGTAAATGATATAATTCGCGAAGATTTACTTCCTCTACTCGATTTTGATCCTATCATACCCGATTCGTTGCTACCGGAATCTTTTTTCAGCAATCCTGATTCTGCGGGTATACTGATTATCGCTGATAATCTCGGTAAGCCATTGGGTCGACTTTCCTCATCGCCTCTGCCCTCTTTTTCGATCGCAGATAGAGCGGGCGTTACCGAAGCTCTAAACGGAGTTTTTCCGGAACAATCATTTATTTGGGCAGAAAATGGACGTTATTTTAACGTTATCACCATGCCCATTTTTACACGATTCAATTTATTAGGTACGGTTAGCTTCGGGTTACCGATCCGGCAAGAAGAGGCCAATCAATTGGCGAATGATATTGGAATGGATGTACTCTTTTTTGTGGATGATGCCATGATCGCTGATACTTTCAACAATTTATCTGCCGGTGATCAAACTTCCCTCGAGCAGAGCATTCACACATCTAGTTTTGGAGTGTTGCAACAAAATAGTGCCGTTACTTCTGAAATATCCATCAATCAAGAACAGTGGTTAATTTATTTGGCTCCAATGTTCAATGAAAACAGGTCTTTTTCAGGGATAAAAGGCTATTTCGGAATCGCTAAATCGTTGGATGAAGCCCTCCTTCCGCTTCAAAATCTTCAACTATTGATTTTTGGAATTGGAATATTAGCCATAATTGCAGCGCTGGGAATTAGCGTACTTATCACTAATAAAATCACTCGCCCTATCGATCTTTTGGTTGAGGGAGTATTACGGGTTGAAAAAGAAGATTTTAGTCGGCAAGTCCCCGTTACAACACAGGACGAAATCGGGAAACTTACCGCTGCCTTCAATCATCTGGTAGAAAATCTTCAAGAGCGATTGTTGATGCTCAAGTTTGTGTCGACAGCAACACTCGACGCCATCAAAAAAGATTTAACCCGAATTGAACCCGGTGGCGAACGCAGAGATATCACTGTTTTCTTTTCCGATATCCGTGGCTTTACCGCCTGGAGCGAACAACACACGCCTGAGCAAGTGATCGATATGCTGAATAACTTGCTGAGCTTTCAAGCAGAAATAGTGCAAGAATTAGGTGGTGATGTCGACAAATTTGTAGGTGATGAATTGGTAGCCGTGTTTCAAGGTCCTAAGAAAGAACAACTGGCTGTGCAGGCTGCAATCCGGATACAAGAGCAATTACCTAAGATGTTAGGAAAAGGACAAGATAATCTGGCTGTGGGAATTGGAATCAACTCAGGCGAAGTAGTAATGGGTGCAATGGGTAGCGAGAATCGAATGGATTATACAGTATTGGGCACAACGGTAAATTTAGGAGCTCGTTTATGTTCGGCTGCCATCAAACATCAGATATTAATTTCTGAAACTGTGTATTTACATCTTGAACGCAAGATTAAAGCTCAGAAGTTGGAGTCTATTACGGTAAAAGGAATTTCCCAACCGGTACAGATTTATGAAATTGAGTGGGATAAACAACCCGAACCCAAAGAAACAGAATAGAAATCGTATGAAAAAAATCACTTCTCTAATTGTTACACTTTTGGTTCTTTCTTCAAGCTCACTGTTTGCGCAGTTCAGTATCTCTGGGCTCGCTGATTTTGAATTACGGCATGCAGGCGATGATTCCTCTCCATACATCAATCAAACTCCCGGTAAAGGTTGGGCCATGTTCACCCCCAATTTAAGACTTATCATGAGTGGAGATATCAGCGATTCATGGTTCGTAAGCGCAGTGTTACAAGCCGATCATTATGAAGGCAAAAAACTAAGTGATCCGTTTTTTTCGGTGTTCAATATCAACTGGACTCCAAACTTAGAATCTGATTTGCTACTCACATTTGGCCGATTCGTAATCCCTTATGGTTCTTATAGTTCCAGATTTCTTTCCTTCGATAATCCTTTTGTTCATCTTCCACTATCGCATGCTTCAGGATTTGCATTGAGTAAGAATTTCGGCTTTATCAGTGAAGGCAGATACAACCCCGGTGCACTTAAAAATTTCTATGGGCAAACCGAACCCGGAGCAACCATGGTATATCAGCGAATGTACACACAAGGTTTATTGGTTTCTCACGCTTTTGGAGAGGAAGATCGTATCCGTGCAAAAATTGCAGCAACCCACGCGCCGGCTTCTTCTCATTTGGATTATGGTCAGGGTGAGAATTTTGCGCTCTCAGGACGATTAGAAGTTCAACCAATAGTGTGGGCTACGTTGGGGTTATCCGCCAGCAGAGGTACGTTTTTACAAAACAGTGCTTCGAACGATTCTCTTTTGATCTATGATTTGTCATCGTACAATCAGGAACTAATGGGTGCGGATTTATCCTTGAATTACCAATATTACACGCTCAATGTGGAATGGAATCAGAGTTTTTGGAAAGCTCCCTATTATAATCGGGAAACATCCACACAAGCTTCTCCAAGAACAGGAAAGGCAACCATCGATCACTACTCAATGGAGTTAATTTATGATACTCCGTTTCTGGTAGGCGCACATCTTGCCATTCGATATGAACACATAAATGAAGGTGAAATAGAAATTTATGAGCGGGATAATGCTAATCTCAAAATCAATGAAACGGTGGGTGATTTCACCTATGCGCGTACCCGAACAGAAATTACCGCCGGATATAAACTTGACCGGAATATTATCCTCAAAGGCTCCTACTTAATTTCTTCCAATAATGGCCCCGACCTTGATGATAACGTGTTTGCAATCCAATTGAGTGTGCTTTTTTAACATCCTGGAATTTGTAATTCAAAAGCGAAGATAGCTTCTGAAAGCTATTCTATTCCCGAATCTGTCATAAAATTTCTTTTTGAAACTGAGGTATTGTTTGGCAATCAATAAATATCTACTTTGTATTTAAAAGTACTTTCTATGACTTCAGACAAAAATCATATTCAAGACCTTGCAGAGATTCGCGCAATCATGCAACGATCTACCAAGTTTTTCTCACTTTCAGGCTTAGCAGGAGTTTCGGCCGGAGTGTTTGCTTTGATCGGTGCGGCAGTTGTGTACTATCAATTTGGATTTAGTCCTGACGCCCTCCAATATCAGCCTGATCCGACATTAGGGCGAAAGGTTATTTTAACAGCCTTTGGCGTGCTTATTTTTGCGCTTGGTTTTGCAGCTTTTCTATCACAGCGAAAAGCCAATAAAAGTAACGAAGCGTTATGGTCCTCCCCCACGCGCCGACTTCTTGCCCATGTAGCCATTCCGCTATTTAGCGGTGGACTATTCGCACTTATCATGCATTTTTATGGTTACAGCGGATTTCTGATTCCAATCACACTCATTTTTTATGGTCAGGCCTTAGTAACTGCCGGACAATTCACTTACAACGACTTAAAATTACTTGGTGTGATTTTTATCCTGTTAGGCTTACTAAGCGTTGTATTTGTTCAGTATAGCTTGATACTATGGAGCCTTGGGTTTGGCTTGGCGCACATCGTGTATGGTATTTATATGCATATTAAATACGAGCGGTGAAACGACGTGAAGGTATCCTTCGATGATTTACATAAAGCGTTCGAAAACCGGGTTCGTTTGGGCATTATGTCGGCCTTGGTAGTGAACGATTTTCTAGATTTTACTTCACTAAAAGAGTTACTGGAGGTAACAGATGGAAACCTTGCTACTCACTTAAAAAAATTAGAGCAGGAAGACTTCATCGCAGTCGAAAAAACCTTCATCGATCGTAAACCGAATACTAAATATGTTGCTACTAAAGAGGGCAAACAAGCTTTTGCTCAGCATTTGAATGTGTTGGAGCAAATTATCAATCAACAGAAATAAAAAATTTTACCCATTCACTTTGTAATTAAAAGTGCTTTTTACTTAAACATCAAAAAGGAGAACATCATGACTCAAACCTCAAAATTCACATCCATCATAACTTCACCAAAATCGCTCGTAGAAGCTGCTGTTGCACCTGCGGTTGGCGCATCCCTTATCGTTCTTATTCCGCTTATTGCTATGCAATTTACAAGCGAAGTTGTTTGGACCTTATCCGATTTTATCATTGGCTGGGCTATCCTCTTTTCGATTGGATTTGCCTATCAGGCGATAGCGAGAAAATCGCAACAGGTCACGTTTAAAATTGCTACCGGCATTGCTACGTTTACCACATTGTTTATTATCTGGGCAAACTTGGCCGTTGGAATAATCGGTAACGAAGAGAATCCTTTGAACCTTTTGTATTTTGGAGTGGTGTTGCTAGCTATTTTTGGTTCCTACATAGCTTCGTTAAAAGCAAAAGCAATGTTTCGAGTGATGATGTCGGTGGCGGCTTTGCATGCGTTTGTTAGTGTGATTGGACTGTCGATTTTTACTGAACAGAATCCTGAGTACACAATTATGAATGTGATTGTAATTAACTGCGTATTGACTCTTTTATGGATTGTTTCGGGATTGTTATACAATAAATCAGCTGAAGTACTAGATGAGAGGAATTAGTTTACATTTTTGCGAGATTCTTCTTCTTTCAAAACTTAATTCCAATCCTTTGAAATGAAAATCCGAGCGGAACAACCAACAGACGAAAAAGCCATCGAAGAGGTCATTAAATCAGCCTTCGAACACCATCCGCATAGCAATCAAACCGAGCACCAAATTGTTAACGCTTTACGTCATGCAAACGCTTTATCTCTTTCTCTGGTGGCATTGCTGGAAGATCGAGTGGTTGGACATATTGCCTTTTCCAAAGTGCAAATCAATGGAAAAGATCTTAGTTGGTATGGCTTAGCGCCGGTTTCTGTACTACCTGCGTTTCAAAACCAAGGGATTGGCTCAGCGTTAATTCGAGAAGGACTTCAACAACTTAAAGCGCTAAATGCACGGGGTTGTGTTTTGGTAGGTGAGCCGGAGTACTATGTTCGTTTTGGGTTCACACATTCAGATTCATTGGTTTATGAAGAAATTCCCGAAGAATATTTTATGAGCAAAACATTAACTGACATGGCTATCCCAAATGGAGTTGTGAAATATCATAAAGCCTTTAATTCTGGATAGGTTAGCTAAATCAAGAATGCACGTTCTTTGCTTTTTTCCAAAGTGTATGATCGCCTTCTTTAAGCACTTCTAGCAAAAGCTCTTTTTCGCGTAAATACACTTTTGCGAACCCCGGATCGTGCTCAACAATGCTATACGTATTCGAAATTAAGTCGGCGGAACAGGAACAAAATTCAAAAGCTAGAAACTTTGGCTTTGCTTGCATAAATCATCCCAATAAAACCTCTGCCCTTCTTTTAAAAACTAATAATCTTATCATGTTGAAGTCCTAGCAAATATTGAGTTCGTAATTAGCATTAGATTATTTACTCTTAGTTATTGTCTAACTAATACAACATCCACTACTATGAAATCAATGCTTTCTTTTGGGTTTATATTTGGACTGAGTTTACTATTTGCATGCTCTTCTCAGGATAAATCGAATCAAAACTATGATGGACCTGTGTTCGATGTCGCGATGCAGGGAGTTAATCCTGCCTGGTTCCAACGGGCAATGGAAGGTGTGGATTATGGAATACACCGCCTCGATCGTTATCAAAATATGGCAGAAGATACTGCAAGTTTGTTCCGAAAAAGTTTAGAAGAAATGGATGCCCATAATGTCCGAATGGGAGTATTAAGTCATGGAGTTTTCAAAGAGTCTTTCTTAGATAAACAACCTGAACGATTTCTTTTGTCGTACGAACCTGATTTATCTTTAGAAGATCACACGGAAGCTGCTCTCAAATTCGAGCAAGGTATCCTGAGTGGTAAATATGTGGCATTAGGTGAACTTGGATTAGTATATGAAGGTATTCCCTTGAATACTCCGAATCTCTTCCCTTATTACGAAATTGCTCAAAAGCATAATATCCCAATATTTATTCACACTGGTTTTTCTGGACCAAATCCTCAACGTGTGTTATCCCCAGCTTTTCGTATCGAAACTGCGAATCCAATGCTTCTTGAAGATGTAATCATAAAGTTTCCTGATCTTAAAATAGTAATGATGCATATGAGTTGGCCTTATTTTGATGAAGGCTTATATATGATATCCACCTATCCAAATCTATATATGGAAACATCCGTTGCAGTTTGGTTACTTGGTGATCAACTATTTAACAGATTAATGAATGAAGCTGTAGCAACAGCGGGAAGCGATAAAATTATGTTTGGTACGCTTCAAATGGCCTGGCCTCAAGTTATTGGCGAATCTGTTCAAACAATACAGAATGCTGAGTATCTTACAAAAGATGATAAAGAAGCCATTCTATGGAGAAACGCTGCAACCCTCTTTAAAATGGATAATTAACATATAGTTAAACCTCTATTGAATAAAAAAGCCCTCCGCTTAGAGGGCTTTTTTATTACTTATAGGATGTAAACCCTAGTTAGAATCCCGGCATCAACATTACTGCGTTTTGAACAAAACGAGCTGGGCCGAGCCAGAACATGCGATATTGGGTGTTGTCGAGCAGCATTACTACTTGTCCACGACCCATATCATCGACTACCGCAAAGGCATTTCCGGCCGCGCGTTCTTTATTCTCTTTAGAAGAATAACCTGACGCCAATACTTGATCGGCTTCTTTGTGATAATAGCCCACCGTATGGAAGCGCTCGTCCGGTACAATGGCGTTTGAGCTGAATTTGAGCGAATACAATCGATCTTTCATCCCAAATGCTAATGGATGCGAATTATCAACCATCGCTTTAAAGGCTGATCCAGGAATTCTACGTAAACCTGAGGTATCTTCTCGATCTTCATAACGAGTATAGGCTACTGCAGGTACTTCGTCTGATTCTTCTTCGTCGGCCTCGAATAATGCGGCACCCGACATTCCCGATCTACTTTCCGTTAACCACGCGCCTGAGCCTTCGGTACCAATAATGGTTCCACCATCGCGTACCCAATTTTTTATGCGCTCAATGGTAGATTCCGACATTCCTCCGTTGCCCCACATGCCGGGCATCAAAATAACATCGTAGCTATTTAAATCGATACTGTTTATGTCGTTAGACCGAATTCTGGAAATCCCAAATTCAGTAAAGCGATCGAATAAGAACCAAAGCTGACCGGCAGTTAATGAACTGTAAGGCGAATCCATCATCAACGCTACTTTTGGTTTCTCAATAGGTCGGTTACTTGGAGAACCCAAATCGCTACCTTCATCCATTCTACCGGTATCAAAGCCAACAATTTGTACATTTGCCGCTTCCGCAATCGTCGCCATGTCGGCATGTATGTTCGGTTTATGAAGGTTTCGTCCAACCAATACTACCAAACTACCGCCCGAGAAACTCGTCCCATCTTTCATGAAGCCTTTTTCAGCTGCACGAACTTTGTAGCCATGATCCCATAATCTGGCAAGCGCTTTAGGTGCATGGCGTTGTTCCCAATTGATCACATACGCATAACCGGCATTGTTATTAATCACTCCTTTTGGGTGCGACATTGGTTCAACTACACGATTCGAATTAACACGCACATCAGAAGTCGTCCATCCGGCATCTAAGTTATAGGCAAGTGGGATCGACCACGAAGTCATATCGTAAGTAACAGAATCTTTAAGTTCTAGTTCACGACGGAACATCGTGTTTATAAATAAATGCGCCGGCTGATCTGTTTTGATAATGAAATCACCTGCCGAGAAAGAACGATTGGCAGATGTTGCATCCCAATAATCGTATACATTTCTTGCGGTGAAGTCTTCGGTAGCTCGTTCAATTTCGATGTTATGCTTAAGCATCAGATTGATTACATCGTAAGTGTAATCGTTGGGATTATCCGGCAAGATGTACGCTTTTGTGTTTCCTTTTTGGGTGGATGAAGAGCGCGCATCTTTAAAGTAGTTTAGAAGTTCATCACGATTTTCTACCGATGTTTTTACGATTGAAATTCCGTTTTTGTAATGATCAAACACTCGCTGGCGCAGCGTTAACACATATCCGTCGTTGGTTTCAACTGCTCGACCACCACGACTATGTCCGCCCTGCTCGGCAAGCATTCCAATTCCACCCATAATACTTGGATACGATGACCCGTAACCAGGATAGAAGAAATCGAAACGTTCACGAGTTTCAAAATTCACCTGCGCTTTATCAAACTCTTCGATAGCACCTCGACCAAAAACATCGGCCCAATATTCATACGCTTCCGGTAATTCATGATTTCGTGGAGTGGTTCCCGGCATGGTAAAATAATTGTTATTAAAACCCTGCTCGTGGAAATCGATATGAACTTGGGGCATCCAATCCTGATATACATTAATTCTGCCTTCCGATTCTGGATGTATTAACCAAACCCAATCACGATTCAGGTCAAACCAATAGTGATTACTTCTTCCGCCCGGCCAAATTTCATCGTGCTCAAGATCTTCGGGATTGGTGTTCAAAATATTTGCCTGCGATGATTTGTACCAGTACACATAGCGGTCGCGACCATCGGGATTTAGCATTGGGTCGATAATAACCACCGAATTTTCTAACCAATTTTGAGTTTCAGCATCCGTAGCTGCAACTAAACGATAGGCCGTTTGCATAGCAGCTTCGCTACTCGAAGGCTCGTTACCGTGCACGTTATAGCTCATCCAAACAATGATGGGTTGGTTGCTTACAGTGGCATCACCCGGGTTATTCGCCAACTCGAAGTTAGCTTCACGAATTTCATCTAAATTTTGATGATTTTCTGCTGAACTGATAATCACATAATTAACACTGCGATTTTCGTAGGTACGCCCCATTTCGTGAAAGGTGATTTTATCAGACTCACTGGCGAGCAATTTCAGGTATCCCATTACCTGATGATGAAAGGTATATTCCTCGCCCAGCTCGTATCCCAAATATTCGGCCGGTGAGGTTATATTGCTGTTGTAACTCACTTCAGGATCAAATTGGAAGCGTTCGATAGCCTCCTCAATTTGTGCCGAAGCGTGCGTTACCAGCAGACTAAATACAAAGAGTAATGATAGTTTTTTCATGTAGCTGTTCTGTTTTAAGATTGTGCAGAACAGTACACAAAAAGTGGGTAAAATGGAGTAAAAACAGAATAATCAGAATACAAAAGTATGCGAATACTTCACCAAAATGGTTCGTGCCTGTGTAAGCGGTAATCGTGGTTCATCCAATTGATCGCGCATGGTATTAATCTGTTCGTTGAACACGATCCAGAAATCACGCCCTTCGCTAAAGTTGTATCGGAATCTCAAATTAGCACCCACCAATTCAGCCACGTTGCTGTATTGCACAAATGTGCTGAGCGACGCTCTTTTGTTGAAGGCGTATTGAGCTCTCAATTGCCCGAGATGTGCCGCATATTCATTTCCCGTTCTAATGTCTTCTACTGTTGCCGGGGTCACCGTAATATTTCGTTTCGAAAATTCAGGAAATTCCAAAAAGGTAACTCCATAACTACCGCCTAATTCCAAATTTGAACTCACATTCCACTTTGGTTCAAACTCGAACCCATAGCTGATACCATCGTACAGTCCACCATACTCGAAACCAAAACCGGCCTGAACTTTTTTGCCTTCATTAGTTTGATAATTTATGCTCAGTTCATAAGTATCGTAGCTCCCCGATGGAACATGAATTTTACTTAGCAGATTAAAATCTTCATCCTCCAGCAAAATTTCTTTATTAAAGCGGAAGTTTGAATTAATTCGACCAAGTTGTTTAAACCGAATATCAAAACCCGCTGTTATTGAGCGACCCAACAAATCATAGGTATCGTTTTTGGCTTGGTTGTAAATCGTAAAATCGGCATTGTAACGATTTACTATAGAGGCATCGGAGGCAAACCAACCGTATGCAAATCGAGTAAAATAATCGGTATTACCTGTTCTGCGAACAAAACCTATGCCAGGATCAAATTCCTCTCCGGTTCTGTTCACAACTAAACGATAATTAAAGCCAATAGACTTTTGCAGTGTTAAAGCCATTCTAGCTGAGGTAGTATTTCCAAAGTTTTGATCACCGGGCAGTTCACTATCAATGGTTTGGCTTGCCATGGCCTCTAGAAATAAATCTCCGGTAAGGTTCGTCTCCGAATCAAAGCCATACACATAATTGTAGCCACCATTACTACCTACTCGAGATGTGAACAGCGCACCTACATTCGAAAGATCATTTATGGTTTTACGCTGGAGCCTGAGTACCCCAAAATTTTCGGAGCTCAGATTTTCTGAATCACCTGTTTGCATGTTGATCACGCCTACATCCCAATCGCCGATACGACCCGTCATTCGAGCTCCGCCTAAAATTCTAACCGGGTTCCCCTCTCCATCTAAACCAATTCGTCGACTATAAAACAATCGGTTTCTTCCATAAGAAACATTGAATAAACCCGCTCGCTCCTGAAAAAACTGTCGCTTTTCGGGAAAGAAAAGTGAGAATCGTGATAAGTTTAATTGTTGATCATCGGCCTCAACCTGGGCGAAGTCGGTGTTTACGGTAACATCCAGGGTTAAATTACTGTTCAGATTGTATTTCAAATCGAAGCCAATTTCCCGTTGGAAATCAGTTTCTGTTTCATAGTCGGTTTCTAATTCATTTAGGTTACTTACCCCGTTTTGTCCGGCGATAGCATAAGGAGTAAAATACAGCGGCTGCCGACTTTGTACGCCTTCCAGCACCACATCTTGTGCTTGCGATGGTTTAGCATTTCCCATGTTCCAGTTTGGTGGAATTGCCGGGTAAATGTGCCGTTCGTTCGAGGAAGCGATCCAGCGGTACACAATCATGCCCATTTCAGCTAAGCCGTTGTTATCCTGAAAACCGATACTTGAAAACGGTATTCTCATTTCAGCAAACCAGCCTTCGTCGGTTTGAGTGGTGGCTACATCCCAAAAAGTATTCCAACTGGAATTCATGGCGTTTGCTCCTCCACCAAAATTGGCATCGTTGGAAACCGCAATATCCACTCGAACACCGGCTGGTGTGGTAAAAAACCATAAGCCGTTTTCATTATCGTTAAAAGGATCGAGGACAATGGCGAACACATCGTCGTTGCTGTACTGATCTCTGGTTAAGGAGTTCTTTACAATCGTATTGGGATCGTTAGTAAACAGCTCGCCTGCTACGTAAATGAAATTTTCATCGTAGGCTACCCGAAATACCGAAGTTTCACTCATCTCTCCCATAAAAATGGGCTCGTATTGCACTGGAGTTAATACTTCAACGGTCTCCCAAACTTCCTCATCAATTACGCCATCTAAAATGATAGGTTCATCGATTTTTGTTAATTGTACCTGAGCCGCTAACTTTGTGGTGTAGCCGAATAAAAATAAAGTGGTTAGTATAAATAGTACCTTGTGCAATTCCGTCTCCTAAAGATTTCTCCAAAAATATCACTTTTATTTTCGGTATCGTTTCGTGTTTGCCAATTTTTACACCCTGATAAGGTCCTAATCAGCTGCTAAACAGCGTTTTAACTTTTTTTGATATTCGATGAATCCAAAACAATCTATCCCCACTTTCGACGATATTCACAAGGCTGCAATCACCATTAAGCCCTATGCACATATAACTCCGGTGTTAAGTTCATCGCTTGTTAATGAACGAACGGGTGCTGAGCTTTTCTTCAAATGCGAGAATTTTCAAAAAGTGGGTGCTTTTAAATTTCGCGGTGCCTGTAATACTATCATGACCCTTTCGGATGAAGATGCTTCAAAAGGAGTAGCGACTCATTCATCCGGAAATCATGCACAGGCTTTGGCTTTATCGGCAAAATTAAGAGGAATTCAAGCTTACGTGGTGATGCCCGAAAATGCACCTAAAGTAAAAGTTGAAGCGGTTAAAAATTATGGAGCAGAAATCACCTTTTGTGAGTCTACGTTGGAGGCTAGAGAGTCTACGCTTCAACAGGTGGTTGAAAAAACCGGTGCAACCTTCATCCATCCATATAATGATAGCAGGGTTATTGCCGGACAAGGAACTGCTGCATTAGAGTTCTTGAGCTCAAATCCTGATCTGGATGTACTACTTACACCACTTGGTGGAGGTGGTTTATTAAGTGGCTCCTCGATCTCAGCAAAAACTCTTAACCCAAAGATTAAAGTGATTGGCACTGAACCGGAATTAGCAGATGATGGATTTCGATCCTTTCAATCCGGCAACATAGAACCGGTGATACGCACTGATACTATTGCCGATGGCTTACGAACTTCGGTGGGTGATTTACCTTTTCAAATCATTAAACAACATGTGGATGAAATTGTTACCGTTAGCGAAGAATCCATTATCGAAGCAATGCGTTTTATCTGGGAACGGATGAATATGATTATCGAACCCTCCTGCGCGGTTCCAGTTGCTGCAATTTTTGAAGGAAAAGTCGACGTTCGGGGCAAAAAAGTGGGAATCATAATCACCGGTGGAAATGTGGATTTCGGGAATTTACCGTGGTGATCAAAAACTTTGATCTTTTTCACGAATAAAAGCGAATCAATAAAAATTCTTCTTTATGTCCTATGACTTGAACTGCTATTGATCATGAAAACTTTAGACCATTTCTACTCTCAAAAATCCCGCTCATTAGTATCAAAAATCCTGTACTAAACAGAAGCCCCCAGATTACGATCACGGCTAATGCTTCCCAGAATTCATTGGTTCCAAAAAACAGCATCGGTAGTAATCCAACTAAGTATTTATTTAGCTAACACATCAAAGTATTTATTTTAAATTCTTTAAACTTTTTGGTTGCTCTGATTTAAGCATATGATAGTTTTTAAACCCAACCGATATTTAGATAAGCTTGATAAGATATTTAAGACAGATATTGAGAGAAAAGCTCCAAGTATCGCATTAATGAATAATGATACGATTGCCAGATCTATGATAGGATATGCGATTATAACCACTCCTTATATTCTCTGGTTATTGTATAAGTTGAAAAAATTCAGATGGTTATTATTTTTTGGCTTATTCGTGGTACTACCTTATCTATTGCTAAATCATTTCCTTAAATATTCAATGTGGCACATTATTTCTTATTTATTTCCACTATTCTTATTGTGTATTTATCACATGATGCTAAAAAATAGTTATCAGAATTGGAGAGAACCCTTATTTATAAATAAAAAGGACATTTAAGTAAATCTTAAACATCCTTTTCTATCCTTAATTAGTAAATGGAATCATCCAAAAATTGATATCTGTGTTAGTCTACCAGTTCAAACTCAACTGCTTTTACTTGGTTTGAACTTCCGCCAATCATAACAGAAAACATTCCAGGTTCTGCTCGGTAGGTTTGATCCTGACCATAAAAACCGAGGGTTTTCCAATCAATATCGAAGGTTAACGTTTTAGTCTCTCCGGCATCCAGCATGATTTTTTCGAAACCGCGTAATTCCTGTACAGGTCGCATCACACTGGCAAAATGGTCTTTGATGTACATCTGCACCACTTCTTCGCCTGCCATCTCTCCTGTGTTGGTCACATCTACCGAAACCTGAATACTTCCATCCATATTCATGGTGGAGTTGCTTAGACTTGGAGCTGAATATTCAAAGTTGGTGTAGCTCAACCCATATCCGAATGGGTATTGCGGACTGTTTTCCATGTCGTTGTAGTGGCTCCAGAATACTGCGCCATCATCACCGGGTCCAGTACTCGGGCGGCCGGGACTTACAAAATTATAGTATACCGGAATTTGCCCAACAGCTCGTGGAATAGACATTGGCAGTTTTCCTGACGGATTATAATCCGCAAAAATCACGTCGGCAATGGCATTACCGGCTTCAGAACCAAGGTGCCAAGTATTCAATAAGGTTGAGGCATTTTCGTACAGCTCCGGCTCGATAATCGGACGACCTGCCATCAAAACTACAATAACATTCTCGTTTACTTCGCTGATTAAATTGAACAGTTCTAATTGTCGACCTTCGAGGCTGATGTCTACTAGACTTCGACCCTCACCAGATTGAAGGGCTTCTTCCCCAACCGCCATAATTACAACGTCAGCGTTGGCTGCGGTAGCAATGGCATCATCAAAACCGGAACCATCATCCTCAGGAAATACAAGAGCACGTGAAAATTGACCATTATTAGGTGCTAAGGTATATCCTTCCACGTATTCCACTTCAACGTTTGAAGAAACGGCATTTCGAATACCATCGAGCAAAGAAACGGTGGTTGTGTTATCGCCTTGTGCTCTCCAGTTGCCTAGTGGAGCATCTTTTTCGGCGGCTAAATGTCCAATTACTGCTATTTTGGGTGTAGATTTAGAGATTGGCAACAAATTGTTATCGTTATTGAGCATCACGATAGAGCGCTTTGCTACATCACGTGCAATGGCTCGGTGTTCGTCGGTAAAGATGAGTGCAGCTTCTCGCTCAGGATCGGAGTAGCGGTATGGATCATCAAAAAGTCCGAGATGAAACTTCATTCTCAGAATTCTGCGGACCGCCTGATCTACCAATGCTTCATCCACTTTTCCACGTTCTACCAAATCTACTAAATGGCGTTGGTAAGCTTCCGATTCCATATCCATATCGTTGCCACTGGTGATGGCATGCACAGCGGATTGCTCCAAATCTTTAGAGAATCCGTGATTAATCATTTGGCGAATAGATCCCCAATCAGAAATAACAAATCCGTTGAATCCCCAGCGCTCTTTAAGTACGGTTCGCTGTAAAAAAGTATCGCCATTGGCTGGAATACCATTCAAATCGTTAAAGGAGTTCATGATGGTACCCACGCCTTCATCAACGGCAGCCTCAAAGGGTGGCAATACAATATTGAACAAGGTTCTTGTTCCAAAATCTACGGTGTTATAATCACGACCTCCTTCTGAAAATCCGTATCCGGCAAAATGTTTGGCAGTTGCCATAATTGAATTATTTGCAGATAGATCATCAGTTTGAAAACCTCGCACTCGAGCCCGTGCAATTTCTGAAGCCAAATAGGGATCTTCTCCGGCTCCCTCCATTACTCTTCCCCACCGAGGATCACGTCCTACGTCCACCATCGGGGCAAAGGTCCAGTTGATTCCAGCTGCAGAAGCTTCGATAGCAGCAACCCTTGCTGATTGCTCGATAACCTCTAAATCCCAGCTAGCCGACTCGCCTAAAGGAATCGGAAAAATAGTCTTAAATCCATGAATAACATCGTACCCAAAAACGAGCGGGATACCGAGCCGACTGTTTTCTACAGCAAGTTTTTGAGCGGCCATGGTAGCTTCTGCTCCCACAACATTTAGTAGAGAACCTACACCTCCACTTTTTAGTAAACGGGCGCGTTCGGCTACGTATTCATTGTCTTCGGGAATAGGCCCGGTTACATCCCAGCTGCCATTATGTTGATTTAATTGACCTACTTTTTCCTGAAGAGTCATTTGTGAAATCAGATCATCAATTTTTTGTTCAATTTCCGGATCTATAAGCTGATTTTGTGCAGTGGCTGTCTTAGTAAAACCAAAAAGTACTGCAATGCACAAACAAACGATCAGCGGTAAGTGCTTCTTATTTTTCATATTTATTCGATTTGAGGTGGTGAGAAAATTTCTCATAACTAATAGTTTTCATTTAAGTTTAAGAAATCTTTTTCTCATTCTTAACACCGATCCTACTCTTTTTAAATAAACTTTAAATGAAGGAGCATGAAACAATGGCCAAATTCTTTTCGTCTTAGTGAAAAAACTTGCTCTATGTCAAAACAACGCAACTATTCGCAAAGAAAAGGAAGTTCTCAATCTGATGAGGACTTCGATTTAGATTCTTACCTAGAAGAAAAAGGCCAAGCTTCCCAGCAAATACATTTAAACCAGACGTCAGAAAAATCGGTCAGAAATCCATTCTTGAGCCGATTATTACTAGTGGTGGCTTTAGTGGTTAGTGTGATTTGGAGCTATAATGTGACCACTGATGCAAATTGGTTTAGTTTTTTCAGCGGTGGCCAATCAGAGCGTGTTTCGCAAGTTGCTCCGGTTTCTCCTGTTAGTCCGGTAACTCCAATTCAACGTACCTCCAACGAGTCCTTCGATTTCAATAGCGATTCCGAATTAGGCTCCATCACCGATTATTTACAGCGACTAGATCAGGAAGGATTATTAAACGATCGCCTTCTAAACGGCTTTGAAGCTCGACAAGTTTATTCCAATGGTGTTCCTATCGAATATTTGAAAGCATTGAATGATGCCGGGTATCTCTCTGAATTTTCTTTTGTGTACATCAATGAATATTACAACAATCAAATACCCATGGAGTATTTAAATGTATTAGACAATGCAGGCTATTTGACTCATTTTTCTTTTGTTAGTGTAGTTGAATTGTATAAAAACGATGTATCTCTTGAATATTTGAAGCAATTGGAAGAGGGTGGTTATTTGTTTGATCTTTCGTTTGTGTATATCACTGAATATTACAAAAATGGAGTAACCACAGAATTTCTGGATGAATTGAAATCAAAAAATTTATACGACAATTTGAGCTTTGTGGATGTTGTTGAATTATACAAAGCAGAGGAGAATTAATTATGGCGCGTGAGCAACGAAAAACCGGAACCCAAGAGAATGACTTCGATTTTGATCAATATTTGGAAGATAAAGCCGATGAAGAGGTATCCATTGGAAGCACGCTCAAAAAAGAAAAAAATGAAGGCAGCTTTGCCAGAAATTTTCTTCTGATTCTTGGATTGGTAGTTACCGCTGTATTTTGGTACTACGACTGGAGCCCTCGACAAATGGCAATTGCCTGGTTAGGAAATGATGCACAAGTTTTAGGGATAGAGGATGAATCTTTCAATGAAATTGAAGCGGCAATTCCGGAATTCGACTTCGATTTCAACTTCAATGAAAATACCAATACACCTGAAACGCCACTTCCTCCTACCGATTTATCCTTTACCGATTATTTGACTGAACTTAATGATGTTGGGCTTTTGGATAATTTTGGAAGCTCATCGCAAGAAGAATTATACCGAGCTCAGGTCCCGGTTGGATATATTCAGGGGCTTGCACTTACCGGAGCACTAGACAATTTTGGAGGATCATCCATCGCCTCGATGTACCGAGCGAATGTTCCGTTAACGTACATAAACAACCTTCAGAACTCCGGTTTAATGGATAATTTTGGCGGTTCTTCCATTGTAAGTTTGTATACCAATAATGTGCCTTTCGAATATATTAAGGGAATTGCGGATGCCGGATTGCTAGAAAATTTTGGGGGAACTTCAATTTCAAGATTATACAACAATCAGGTACCTCTTGAATACATTGCCGGCTTTCAACCCAATGGGTTAATTGATAATTTTGGAAGCACCTCCATCTCCCGTTTGTACGAAAATCAGGTACCTATCTCCTACATTTCGGAATTGAATGAGAAAGGATTGCTCGATAATTTCGGAAGCACTTCTATCTCAAATTTATACTCGAACCAAGTGCCGGTTTCTTTTATCGAACAGTTAAAAGATCGAGGGATACTTTATAATATGAGTTCATCTTCAGTCATAAACGCATATAAAATCGACGGAAATTAAAAATGTCAACGAGAAACAGACCACAAAAAAACGAAAACTTTGACCTAGATCAGTTCCTAGAAGATAAAGCCAGTGGATCGGAATCAAATTTTCAAGAGCCGGAAGAACAAAGGCCGTCAAAGATTGCAGGGTTTTTCAGAAACACACTGATCGTGTTGGTTGCCATATTTGGTTTAATTCTTTGGTACCATGATTGGAATCCCAGACAAGCTTATGCGAGTATTTTTGGAAGTGAGACAAATGAGCCTGTTGTTATAGAAAGCACCAATTCTTTTCCTGAAGTACCTGCTCCACCGGTTCCTGTCTCCCCTAATGCAGATCGGATTGCGGAATTAGAACGTAGTGCAGTAGCATTGGCTCAATCAGAAGAGCTGGAACGACTAACTGAACAATCTGTGGCACTAGCTTTAGAATCTGCTTTTCAAGCGTTAGGGAGCTTGGAAAACATGGACTTTTCCGGGCTAGAAGGTCTTGAAAGTTTAGAAGCACTAGAGGGTTTAGAAGGGTTGGAAGGATTTGAAGTGTTTGCCGAACAAGCTGCTCTTGAAGCGTTGCGAAATATTGATTTTTCACAGATCGAAATTGAAACCGGAACCACTAATCTTGCCAGTTTTGAGCAATTTTCAAGAGAATTAACGGAAAAGTCGATCGATCAGTTTACTGATGAAGAGTTAAGAACGCTGCATAGCGCCGGGGTTCCCTCAAGTTTTTTATCACAATTAAATGATGTGGGTTTGCTTGATCGACTCGATGCCGAAGAAATAATCGCTTTATTTGAAGACAATTAATATGCAACGAACAAAACAAAACCCCGGTAACAACGATTTTGATCTGGATGAATATCTGGAAGCAAAAGCATCGGGAGCAGAAACTGAAGATTATGGGTTACCCAATCGCGAAGAACATAAGCCAACTCTAAAGCGAAATCTCTTGGCTATTGGCGTGTTTTTAGTTGCCGCAGCATTATGGAGTTTTGTTGGAGGTCCGTTTGGCTTTTTTGGTTTTGGCGATGGCGAGCAAGTTGAAATTACCGAAGTTTTTCCGCCGCTACCTCCTGTTTCAAATCTGCCCGAAGCTCCACCTGTCCCCATGCCAGAATACGCAGAAATTGAAGGTGCATATTTAGATTATTTACAACAGATTCAGGAGCAAAATCTTACAATGTTCTCAGGAAATGCGACTCAAGCATTTTACAATTCTGGAGTTCCTATTCAATATCTTTTGGATCTTCAAACAGCCGGCTTAATCAATAATTTTTCATACAGTGCCATTATTGGTCTATACAATAGTAATGTACCTGTAAATTATTTAGTTGCTATGCTGAATGCCGGTTATTTAGATGATTTTAGCTATTCTGCCATCATTGGGCTCTATAACAGTAACGTAACTATTAGTTACTTAAATGGAATGGAGCAGGCCGGTTTTCTCGACGATTTTAGCTACTCGGCAATCATTGGGCTTTATAACAGTAACGTTACCATTAGTTATCTCGAACAAATGCAGCAGGCGGGCTTTTTGGATGAATTTAGTTACTCTGCAATCATCGGCTTGTACAATAGTAATGTTACTACGAGCTATTTAAATACAATGCAAGAAGCTGGCTTCCTTGATGAGTTTAGTTATTCAGCAATTATAGGCTTGTATTCGTCTAATGTCACCATCGATTACCTACAGCAATTAAACAACGCCGGATTCTTAGATACCTTTTCCTATTCAGGAATAATTGGTTTATACAGCAATAATGTGCCTGTTCAGTTTTTGCAAATACTCGATGAACGTAATCTTCTGGATAATATGAGTTATTCGGAAGTTATTGGGGCATATTTGACCGACAATTAACCCAGTGCATCTTCGATATCTCTGAACTGTAGCGCATATAGATGGCTATATAAACCGTCTTGTTCAATGAGTTGTGCATGCGTTCCTTCTTCAACAATTCGACCGTTATCCATCACTAAAATACGATCGGCATGTTGTACTGTTGATAAACGATGCGCAATTACAAAAGTGGTTCTACCCTTCATCAAACGATATAAAGCTTCCTGAACCTGCGCCTCCGATTCGGAATCGAGCGAGGAAGTTGCCTCATCCAACAACAGAATTTCAGGATTTTTAAGAATGGCTCGGGCGATCGCTAATCGCTGTCGTTGCCCTCCGGATAACTTCACTCCTTTCTCACCAATTAAAGCATCGTACCCTTTTGGAGTTTCCATTATAAAATCATGGGCATTGGCATCTTTAGCTGCGGCTATAATTTCATCATCGGTGGCATCCAACCGTCCGTAACGAATATTCTCCTTGATGGAGGTTCCAAATAAATGCACTTCCTGAGGAACAATAGAAATATGATTTCTCAACGATTTGTGCGTTACCGATTTTATATCCACTCCATCCACTAAGATTCTTCCTTCCTGTGGATCATAAAATCTGGGAATCAAATTCAGTAAGGTTGTTTTTCCGGCACCGCTTGGTCCAACCAACGCTATGGTTTGTCCTGCTTCTACGTCGATGGAAATGGAATCAAGTATCTTCCTCTCTCGCTCATAGGCAAAAGTTAAGTTCTCAATTTCGATACTCCCTTTGATTGTGGTCAAATCTTTAGCATCGGGTAGGTCCAGGATTTCCGGTGTCTCTTCCAATAATTCAAAAATACGCTCCGAAGCGCCTGCTGCGGTATTTACAGCCGTATACAGTCGAGAAGTTTGACTGATAGATCGTGAGATATTTAGCGCATAAATAATGAAAGCCACTAAATCACCGGCGGTAAGTCGATCTGCCAGCACCTCTTTTCCACCATACCAGAAAATAATCACCAAGGTGCTAAGAAAGAGAATCCCAACTCCTGCCCAGAATAATTGTGTAAGTACAACTTTCTTTCGCGCTGTTCTAAACAAAGCTTCGATGGCATTCGAATATCGATTTACTTCGAAATCTTCGCGCACAAACGCTTTCACTAAACGAATAGCACCGAGTGCATCTTCCACAACAGCGGTAGACTCTGCCAACTCATCCTGAATATTTCTGGATAGTTTTCTGATCTTCTGCCCAAAATATCGTGTAGCAATGGTTACAAATGGCACCGTCACAAAAATTACCGCACTTAGCCTCCAGTTTAGAATCACCATAAGTGTAACCGAACCAATCAGCGAAAACGAAATCGTTAGAAGTTGTGGCAAGGAATCGGTAAGGGCGGTTCGAATGGAGCCTACATCATTGGTTAATCTTGAGGTGATTTCTCCCAACCTGCGTTCAGCAAAAAATCGAAATCCAAGACGGTGCAGATGTTCATACACTTTCTTTCGCAGATCGGTAATCACACGTTCGCCCACCCATTCCAGGTGATAATTACCGGCAAAAGAAAATGCTGCCTGAACCACAAATAATGCCATCAAACCAAGGGCTAACATGTTTAATAGTCGTCCATCTCCTTGTTCAAATACGGCGTCAAGGAGTTCTCGCAATCCCAACGGCACCGACAGCCAGATTGCGGAAGCCACAATTACGAACATGGTTGCCGAATAAAATCTTAAGCGATAAGGTTTGCTAAGGCTAAAGATATTTACCAGCGTTTCCCAAAGGGTTGCCAGTCCACGGTTTTTGTCTTCCTGGGTTGATTTCATGCGCTCAAATTGGCAAATATAATGCCAAGTAATTGGGTTTTTTAATGCTCATTTTGCTATCTACCAATCAACAATAAAAACAGAACGTAAGCTCATGGACGGAGAAACGCTTACCTGGATTTTTTTAATCGGTGGCATCTTATTAATGGTTCTTGAAGCTGCTTTGCCAAGCGGTATGGCACTAATTTTAGGCTTCAGTGGGCTATTAGTTGGAGTGTTACGGTTTTTAGGATTATTAACTGATCCAACCACTGCAACTTTGGCATGGTTCCTCACGTCCGTTGTGTTAACTGTTGGGGCATTACCATTCATTAAGAAATATTTTGGTGGAGAAACCACCTTTAAATATGCCGATGAAGATTTCGAAGCCATGGATCAGATCGTGGAAGTTGTTGAGGACATCAATGACCTCAATAATGAAGGAAGAATTCGCTTTCAGGGAATTTCGTGGCAAGCTCGAACGTTGGAAGGTGATGTTCCTAAGGGCTCAACTGTACGTATAAAATATCGTGATAATACTACCTGGATTGTGGAACCGGTAGACATAATTGAACCACCCACTCAACAACAAAAGCTTAAAGAGTAATAGGGCTTATTCTATGTTTTGGACATTTACACTCTTATCCATTTTGGTGATGTATTTCATCTTTACAAAACTCTTCATTATCGTAGAGTTTCGCGAAGAAGTAATTCAAGAGCGATTGGGTAAATTCAAAAAAAACTTACAACCCGGATTTCATTTCCTAGTCCCATTTGTAGATCGACCTGCTTACCGACGAGAAATGCGCGAGCAAGTGTTGGATGTACCCAGCCAAACTTGTATCACCAAAGATAATATTGAAGTTGCGGTAGATGGCTTAGTATATATCAAAGTGATGAATGCCTATAAAGCGAGTTATGGGATTTCCAATTATCAGGCTGCAGCTGTGAACCTTGCTCAAACTACGATGAGAAGTGAAGTGGGTAAAATCACACTCGACGATACCTTTAGCGAGCGCGAAAAAATGAATGAAAACATCGTTCGCGAAATTGATAAAGCCGCTGAACCATGGGGAATTAAAGTACTTCGCTACGAAATAAAGAACATTCGTCCTTCTAACGAAATCGTAGATACGATGGAAAAACAAATGGAAGCTGAACGTGAAAAACGAGCTGAAATCACACATTCTGAAGGTTTCAGACAGTCTCGAATTAATGAATCGGAAGGTGAGCAAAGTAGTCAGGTGTTGATTTCGGAAGCCAATCGGCAAAAAAGAATCAACGAAGCTATGGGTAAAGCCAAAGAGATCGAATTAGTGGCAGAAGCAACGGCTAATGGGATTCAAAGAATTGCACAAGCAATGCAGCGACCGGGCGGTGAACTTGCTGTTAAAACAAAATTAGTTGAACAATATATAGATGAATTCGGTCGAATTATCGAATCTTCAAATATTTCGGTGCTGCCTACCGAAACAGCAAATCTAAAAACCTTTTTCGAAGGGGTTAGCAAAGTAAGCGATCACACAAAATCTAAAGGAGAGTAATCATGACCGGATTAGAAATCTTAGATACCGTCAGTTTTGGCCTGGTAATGGCCTTTTTGGTCTATTTGTTGGTTAAAGTAATTCTATCCTTTCGATTGGTGCCCAATCAGTTTGCCTACATCGTTGAGCGGTTGGGGAATTATCAAAAAACACTGGGACCGGGTTTTCACGCACTCATTCCTTTTGTGGATCAGGTGGTTTACAAGCAAGATTTAAGAGAGGAAACCATCGAAGTAGAACCACAGGAATGCTTCACCAAAGACAACGTTAAAGTAGAAGTTGATGGTGTGATTTATCTAAGTGTGATGGATCCGGTAAACGCAAGTTATGGTGTTACTGATTATCGATATGCAGCCATCCAACTCGCGCAAACTACCACTCGATCAGTAATTGGTTTAATGGATTTGGACGAGACCTTCGAAGAACGTGCGTTTATGAGCAAAGAAGTAGTAAAAGTGCTGGCTGAGATGGAATTACCTTGGGGAATAAAAGTGCATCGTTATGAGATAAAGAACATCATTCCTCCTCGCACGGTACAAAAAGCCATGGAACGCCAAATGACTGCTGAGCGTGATCGACGTGCTGTAATCGCCCGTTCCGAAGGTGTAAAAGGCTCTAAAATTAATGACGCAGAAGGTATTCGTGCCGAAATCATCAATATTTCTGAAGCGGAAATGCAAAGCCGCATCAACGAAGCTGAAGGGGTTGCAAAAGAAATTGAAGCTCTTGCTGAAGCTACAGCAATTTCAATCGAAAAAGTAGCTGACGCCTTAAATGCCCCAATGGGTACCGAGGCAATGCGGCTTCGATTAGCCGAAAAATATCTCGGAAAATTGAAAGGATTAGCACGAGAAGGCAATGATATTATCCTACCAAAAGATATCTCTGATTACGATACCGTTATGGAAGGTTTATCACTGAAAGAACTGGAGTTAAAATCGACTACTGCTCCTACTCCTGTTCCTTCAAAAAAGTAGCTTAATACGCCCGATACTTTCGTCCCTCACGGGGCACTATCGGGCCGTTAGGTGTTGCAAACTTTACGGGAATAGTTTCATATCTCCCTCCCTCGGTTGTCTTTTTTACACCAAAATGTAAATGAGGTCCGGTAACAAAGCCGGTTGCGCCAGAGTAACCGATAAATTGTCCTAATTTCACGGACTGCCCAACTCGAACATGAGCCCCATTAACTTGCAGATGAGAATAATCCGCCATCGTACCATCGGCGTGTAAAATGGTGATGGTATTAGCATCGTCAACGAATTTTTTATCATCTCCTCCTATCTCAGAATCTTCTTTAACTTCAATCACCATTCCCGCTCTAGCTGCATAAATTGGCGTACCCTCGGGCATCGAGAAATCTATCGAATATTTAATATTGCCCTGATGAGAAAACTCTCCGTTGTACCCTTGAGAAACACCGTATTCGCTTCCATTGCGGAATGGGAACCTGTATGCGAATGAATCGTCGTGCCTTGCGAATACATCTCCTTTGTAGGTGGTATAATTAGTTTCAAAGTTCCATGTTTTTGCAGGATCCACCGGTACCAGAGTAAATAGCTTTTCTTCACGATCGTATTTCAAAACTTCGATATGTGGAAGTGGTTTATCGCTGCTTAAATTATGTAGCGATGCCGATAATTCGATGGTCATCGGATATATATTAGGGTTGACCGCCCATATTTCGATCACTCCGTTTTTCTCCAACTTGTACACCTCAACTTCCTGATGGGAGGCGATAGACAGTAAAATCGAAAGTATCAGAAAAATCATGCTGTAATTTAGTTGAGATAAAAGTACACACAAGTTTTGAAATTGCCTGTATATTCGGCCATGAATTTATTGATGTTTTATTTACTAATTCTACTCGCTCTTAAAAAAGGTAGCGACCAAGACGATCCCGAGCTTTTGCTGGCTATAAAATCAGGCGATCATGGTGCGTTTAAAAAATTTTTCGATAAGCATCACTCATTCCTGTACCACTTTCTGCTGAAGAAAGGTCTATCTGAACAACAAGCCGAAGACTTAGTGCAACAAGCTTTTGTATTGATCTGGGAAAAGAGAGCCGATATCGACGAGCATAAATCGTTACGGGCTTATCTCTTTCGAATTGCATACACACGCATGTTGAATGTGTTTAGAGATCATGAGAAGTTTGATGATAATGCAGAAAGTGAATTGTCAGAAACTGAACAAACTGCGGATGGTGCGATTGAAAATCAGGAACTGGCTAATGCTTTAACAAAGGCTATTAATCAGATGCCCGAGAAAAGACAAGAAGTGTTTCGGTTATGTTTTATTCAGGAATTCACCTATAAAAGTGCAGCTGAAGTTTTGGGTGTTTCCGTGAAAACGATTGAAAACCACATGGGACTCGCGCTCAAAGAACTACGCAATAAACTAGAAGGATTTCGGTGAGGTTGCCGGTTGCTGGTTGCTGGTTGCTGGTTGCTGGTTGCTGGTAAAAAACTCGAAATTTCCCCCACTTTTCACTTTTCACTTTTCACTTTTCACTTAAACAAAAAAAATCCAAACTCCATTAGGGGTACTTTCAATCTGGCGTGTATTAAGGGTGAGACACAAAAAATCATCCTTAAAAACAAACATGAGGTAACTCAAATGAAAACTCTAAGCAACTTAAACAACCTATCACTTCTGGCGCTTGCCTTATTGGTAACTTTTGGTGCTTGCTCGTCGGTTAATAACGATGTGGAAGCCATTTCAGCTGAAGATGTTGATCTAGCCGCACACATTGTAACTACTTCCATCGCCGACGATGAGTCTGGCATGATGAGCAGCTTATATGATGCCTTTTCTGATGTATCATCCGAAGGAATCACCTATGGGGCAAACAGCGCACGTTTCAAAGCCGATCCTGAATCAGGAAATGATGGCAGAGGCCGCGAACGCAACTTCACGTACAGCTACGATCCGGAAACCGGAATCCATAGCCTTGATTACTCACGAAGTGTTCAAAATGGACTTTTCAGTAAATCGATTGAAGTAAATCAGGATATTATTTTTACTGATCTTGACGGTTCATTCATCGAATTTCCACGCCAAAACCGAGCTGATATAGAAGCTATTGCTTACTCTGGCTCTAAAGTTGGTGAACACTCCGGTCGTTATCGCAGTGGCAGTTTCTCTAAAGCGGATGATTTCCGATTAGCAGGAATCCACAATTCAAGTTCGATTCTAACTTTAAGCGGTACACACACCGGTTCCGGAAATGCCGAAGGTGTAACCCGTGATTCGGTTGAAGCTTCACGTTCATACTCAATCAACCTTGAGTTTTCGGATATCGAAGTAAATAAAGACACCGTGAAAGCCCATGGTTCACTTGAGTTTGCAGTGAGCGGAACGATTACCTACAGCGTAACCATGAATAAAACCATTAATGGCGTTCCTGAAGAAACAGTGATGGATGGAACCATCGATTTATCTGAAGATGGAACCGCTTTAATGAGATTCAACAAACTCCCTAATACCGTACGATTTGCACTAGGTAATGGCGAGCGACGTGATAATGCAGCCAATCGACGTGGCAACTAATTAACCCGAATACTAGCAGGTCGTTGTAAAAGCGACCTGCTTTCCTATTTCTACTATCATGGCAACTGATCAACAACTTCCACAAAACGATCCAGATTTGATGCTGGCTATGCAGTTGGGTACAATCTTAGATCTAGGTTCACCTTTTAGTGCGTTGAATAATCCGCTTATCGATCAGTTATTAACCGTTAAAGACAACGAACTAGCCGCATATTCTATGCCGGCATCTGTTTCAGATAACATCTGGAATCAAATCAATAAACAAACTGAACCAAAACAAGCCAATGTTACTCCTCTCTTTTCTCGTTCATCTGCTTTTGCTTGGGCTTCTGCTGCAGTGCTTGTAATTGCAGCATTTATCGGAATTTATTGGATATCGATGCAACCGCAGCTTGAATTAGTTGCGCAAAGTGATTCAACGATATTAGAAATCACACTGGATGATGGTTCTGAAGTAACACTTCGTCCATTTACGAAATTATATGCAGACAAATCTTCCGCTGATCGTACGTATCGCTTAGAAGGAGAAGCTTTCTTTGATGTAGTTTCTGATCCAACTGCTCCTTTTTCTGTGGATGCAACATATGGAACGGTTACCGTGCTTGGCACTCGATTTAATGTAAGTGATTGGGGTGGCAAAGCAGTGGTTTATCTGGAAGAAGGACGTGTTTCATTCGCCTCCAATCAAACTGGAGAACAGATTGTGTTAGAACCCGGTCAGGCTTCTGAAATTTCTACTGATACAATTCAATTATTAACCGAAGCCGACGCAGATCAATATATCGATTGGCAATCAAATCGAGTATTCTTCGACAATTCTGATCCACAGCAGGTAATCAACGAAATCAATCAACATTTTGGCATCACTATTACGATTAATCAACTTGAGGATCGTTCTGAAATTTCAGGTACTTTAATGCTTGAATCCATTCAACAAACTTTGGACGATTTAGGCTTGGTATTAGGTGGAACATTCCGAACCGTAAATGCCAACGAATACGAATTTATTTCAATGGAATAGCAAGCAAATAATGCATCGGTTTTACTGTTTACTCGGGTGGTTTTTAGCTGTTTCAGTATCTATTTCTGCGCAGGATTATTCCTATCAACAAAAAGCGCTGCTGGAAGTAATCCGTGATATCGAAACTCAAACGGAGTATCGTTTTTTATATCGCGAAGCTCTAGTAGCATCAATAACCCTTAGTTTTGATGCAGACCGTACCGAATTATTTGACGCACTTGAGTCAGCTATTTCTCCCACCGGTTTAGGCTTAAAAGTAGACCCCGAAAGAAAGCAAGCTATTATCTACAAAACCGGCATCCCAACTGAATCCCTAGAAACTGTTATAAGTGGATTTATTGTGGATGAAAATTCCGGAGAGCGTCTTCCGTATGCAACTATTTCCTGGCGCGAGCAAGGTGAAATACGAGGTGTAAACAGCGATGAATCCGGAAGGTTTAAAGTTTCAGCATCTGTATCTCAGCCATCATTTACCCTATTAATTAGCTATGTGGGCTATGCCAGTCAAACAGTAACTTTGTCTCAAGATGAAACATCGAACATAGATGATCTTACGGTTCGGTTACGTCCAAAAAAGTACGATGGAAAAGAAATCATCGTTCAGGGAGTCAACTTTTATACTCCTAACGATACTCTCCTGCACGGGTTGATGAAAATCGGAAGTTTTAGTCCTTTAGGTGAAAGTAATGCTGTTAGATCGTTGCAAACCTTGCCGGCTGTTTCACTAAACACAGCGATCAACGATGGCATCAATATTCGTGGGAGTGCTTCGGACGGTTTTCAAGTGTTACTAGACGGACAAACGTTGTATAGCCAAAGTCATTTATTTGGGCTGCTCGATGCGATGAACTCGGAGGTTCTTCGATCAAGTGGTTTTTATTACGATATAACGCCAGCTCAATATCAGGCACCACTGGGTGGAACACTTTCATTGATCACCCGCACAGGATCGCTAAACCAATACTCCACGAGCGTTGGTGTGAGTAACACAGCCTTTTCTTCTACGATTGAAGGTCCAATCAAACGAGGTAGTTCCAGTTTCCTTCTATCCGGGCGTTGGTCGTATTTAGACGAACTTGATTGGTTCAACAATGCATCGATGATTGAATACGGTTTGGATGTAGATCGCCCACTTGATTTGTTTGTCGACCCCAGACTAGAAAACCGATTCGTCCGGGACGTAACCCTCGATAAAATTGACGTGCAAAGTACAAATGCTTCTTTTTATGATTTGCATGGAAAACTGTATAACGAGTTCAAGAATGGAAATCATTTAATGATTAGTGGATACCTTGGGCAAGATGAAGCTAGGCAAGAGTATTTACGCGACGAAACGAATACTATTACGTTAAATGAAACCTCCAATAATTGGGAAAATCATACAATTAGTGCCACATTTTCAGCGAGTTTATTATCTAAGCTATTCTCACAAACAAGCATTGGCTACACGAAATATTCCAGCGATTACTTAAAAGATGATTTTGCTTTTCCTGTTCGAGGAAATTCAACCAATGGAAATGGCATCCTGAGTGATTCGGTACTCATTCAGCCCTTAAACCTTGATAATACGGTTAAGCAAATCGAAATAAAGCAGGATTTCAGTACACAACTGCAAAACGGAACTGCGAATTTTGGTATCAATTACACCGACTTCGATGTGCGATATACTGAAATTGGGATTATTAGAGAATCGTTTATCAGCCGCAGAACAAGTCAACTTGTTGATCTTTATTCTCAGTGGGATCAAACACTTGATTCGAAAACTTTTTTAAGCTTAGGCAGTCGTCTTCATTATTTTAGTAATGGGCAGTATTTAAGATTCTCGCCTAGAATCAAGTTATCCATTCAGGAAAGTGAAGCATTGAGGTTGGGACTCGGTTTCAGCAGAAATTATCAGTTTATCAACCGACTCACCTTTTATAATATTAATAGCAACGATTTTTGGATACTCGCTAACGAAGATCAACCACCTTCTTCAGTAAATCATTTTTCTACAGGATTATATTATCGTTTTGATGAATCCACCTATTTTCAAATAGAAGGGTATTTGAAGCAATTTGCGAATATTCGTCTGCATGAATTAAATACCGGTTTAGTTTCTCAATCCTTCAGAAATGAAGAATCGCCATGGTTTTATCAAAATGATGGAAGATCTCACGGGGTAGAATTCTTACTCAAAAACTGGTTTTCGGATGTAACGCTAACCAATACTTACACTTATTCATCGGCAGAATTGAAAAATCAGTTAATCAATAATGGAGAGTATTTTTATGCTGATTGGGATCGCAGACATCAAATAACTACTAGTTCAGACATAACCTTACATGAAGGTTTAGATTTATTATTGGCCTGGACATTTGGCACCGGAACTCCAAGTCGCACAGATATTTCCCGATTATCAGAATCTGTCGAACGATTACCAAATTACTCAAGATTCGACATCTCCCTGAATTACAAAACAGTAGTAAATAAAGCTAAACTTGAGGCAGTATTTTCTATCTATAATGCATTTAATCGAGACAATGTTTGGTATTCCGAGCGTAAACAAGTTACAATCAATACTCTGAACAACACTTTTCAAGGTGCGGCATTAACTCACGTGTACGATCTGGGAATTCAACCTTCGTTTAGTATTAAAATCAGCTACTAATCGCTTCAGGAATTTCATCTTCCACAAAATACATGTCGATATCACCCTGACCTTCCACATGTACTTTTCCTCGATAATCACATTTGTACTTATCGTGTACAAAATCACAAGTGGTTGCAGAGATATTTATTTTCCCAATCTCCCCTACTTCTTCTAATCTGCTCGCCAAAATTACCGTTGACCCCCAAATGTCGTAGGTAAATTTCTTCTTACCAACTACTCCTGCAATCAGGCTTCCACTGTGGATACCAATGCGCATTTTCCATTTAACGGCAGATTTCTCGTTACGTTGTTCGATGAATACTTGCATTGCTTTTGCGGCTTTTACACACAACAAAGCGTGATCTTCTTTCTCGTCTGGCAAGCCGGAAACTGCCAGATAAGCATCACCTATGGTTTTAATTTTTTCGAGCCCGAATTCCTCACAAATTGCATCAAAAGCCTCAAATATCTCATTTACTTCTGAAACCAATTTTTTAGCCGACATGGTGGCTGCTGTAGAAGTAAAGTTCTCGAAATCGGTAAATAACACACTCACTTCCTCATATCTACGGGGCGAAGCAAAACCTTTGTCCTTTATTTCGTCTGCAATACCTTTTGGTAGCATGTTATACAACAAGTTGTCGCTCTTTTCTTTCTCATTTTCGAGCAAGAGTGTACGTTCCTTTACTAAGGCTTCCAGTTCTTCGTTGTATTTCTGTACCTGCTCTTTCTTTTTGCGCTCTTTGCCAATTTGGTGATTGATAAATCCAACTATCAGCGTAGCCCCGAACAGTGTATAGATGCCGTAAGCCCACCATGTTTGCCATGGCGGTGGAAGTACCTTTATTTTGATGGAGCGCCCAACAGTATTCCAGATTCCATCTTTATTTGATGCACGAACCATAAAAGTATAGGTTTCACCCGGTGGTAAATTCGTATAGGATACGAATCTACGGCTACCAACCTCCTGCCATTGAGGATCAAAACCTTCCATTTTATACATGTACTTATTTTGCTCTGGGGCAGCATAATGCAAGGCAGAAAACTCAAATGAAAATACTTTCTCGCGCCAGGTAAGTACTATTTCATCGGTTTCAGAAATGGATTTTGTTAACGGAGAACCTACCGAAGAGATCGGGACATTCTCGTTAAAAATCTGGAAATCTGTAATAACAACGGGCGGCACGTACGGATTATCACGAATGCTATCAGGCTTAAAAATCACGATTCCGTTAATCCCGCCAAAGTACATGGTTCCGTCATTTCCTTTATGAAATGCATTAAAACGGTACTCATTACTCGGTAAACCATCGCCGCGATCGTAGACTCGAATATTTTCTGTGTCAGGGTCGAAATCAACGATGCCGTTATTGGTACTCAACCATAAATGCCCACGATAATCTACAATAATTCCGTAAATCACATTATTGGGTAAACCATCTGCGGTTGTATAACGCGTAAAGGTTTCAGTTTCCGGATCGAATTTATTGAGACCGTTTATCCCACCAACCCACAAATTTCCTTCATTATCCTGCCGAATCACATTGATGAAGTTATCACTAATGCTGTTTGGGTCATTAGGGTCGTTAACGAATCGCGTAAACTCTTCCCGCACACGATCGTAGCGATTTAATCCAAAACCGTGGGTTCCTACCCAGAAAATTCCACGGTCGTCTTCGAACATCGACCATATTTTATTGTGGCTGATTGTGTTTGGATCAGTGCTTGAGTGCTTAAATCGTTGAAATTCACCGGATTCACGATCATACGCATTAAGACCGTTATTAAGTGTTCCAACCCATATAATATTCTTACTGTCTTCGAAAATAGTAGTAATAATATTACCACTGATGGTTCGCTCATCATCTGCATCATGCTTAAAATGAATGAATGAATCTGTGAGCTCATTATATAAATTCAATCCTTCGATAGTACCAATCCAGATATTACCGAAACTATCCTGGTAAATAGCGTTAATGAAATCGCTACTTATGGATGTTGGGTCGTTTGGATTGTGCACATAATTGATAAACGATAACGTACGGGCATCTTGGCGATTTAAGCCGCCACCTTGTGTTCCAACCCAAAAATCGCCAGATCCATCTTCGAATAGTGAAGTGATGGAGTTATTACTTAAACTGTTCGCATTCGACGGATCATTTTGATAAACCGTAAAACTTTCTGATGAAGAACGAATAAACTTGTTTAAGGCTCCGTTTTGAGTTCCCACCCAAAATACCCCTGACCGATCTTCAAAAAGTGATGTAATGGAGTTATTACTCAGGTTAATCGGGTAATTTAACTCCATGAAATTGGTAAACTCGTCGGTTTGGCGATTTAAAATATTCAGCCCGTTTAAGGTACCTACCCAAAATGTACCTCTGGAATCTTCATACATGGAAAGAACCCAGTTATTAGAAATGCTATTTTTGTCGGCAGGATTGGCCTTGTAGCTCGTAAAGTTTTCAGAAATTGGATCGAATTTATTTAAACCGCCCGACTGTGTTCCAATCCACAACATTCGTTTTTTATCCTCATAAATGGAAACGATCCAATTGTCGCTTATCGAGTTTTCATCACTCGGAATATTGGTATAATGCTTGATGGCGAAAGTTTTTCGATCGAAGCTATACAATCCGTCATCAGCCGTTCCAATCCAAATAAAACTGTTCGAATCTTTAAAAACCGTGGTAATATTTGCTGTAGATAGGTTGATGTGGTCTTCAACTTCCTTATAAACACTAAAGGTGTTAGTTCGAGGATTCAGAATATTTAGCCCGCTCTGTGTGCCCACCAATATTACCCCAATCGGATCCTGAAAGAGTGTGGTTATGTAATTATGGTTGATGGAGGTGATGTCGGAATTATCATGCTGGAAGCGTAAAAACCGATCCTGATCCCGATCAAATTTATTAAGTCCACCTCCCTTAGTTCCTACCCAAATGGAACCATCTCTGTCTTCCAGAATACTTGATATTTGATTTGAAGAGATTGAAAACTGATCATAGGGATCGTTTCTGTACACTTTAAATTCGTAGCCATCGTAGCGGTTTAATCCGTCTTCGGTAGCAAACCAAAGGAAACCTCGGCTATCCTGCAAAATATCGTTGATAGTGCTTTGCGACAGTCCATCCTGAGTGGTGATTTGCTCGAATCGAATAGACATTTCTTGAGCATTTGATGGCTCTAGCAGAAGCGTGAAAGAAATGAGAAGTAGTAGAGTTGCTTTAAATGTGCTGTTCATCAGCTAAATCGTTTAATATTACCCCAAAATAGTAACCAACTGACCGTTTAGAGTGGGTTAAATTTCTTTATACAATCATAAATTGCCTTAATGTACCCAGCTGATTCATGATAAAAGTATCTTTTTTTTAATGAACGTAATCAAGCACGAAGTTGCAACAGAATGAAATGAGGAATCTGTACTTAATTTCACTTATAGTTCGAAAGTGAAAGAGAAGCTATCTCTTCTAATTGCGCCAATAAATCCAATTCCATTATCGATGGTTTCAGAATCTACAAACATATCAGAAAGAAATTCGGTACCCCTGAATTGCTCCCATTCCGGCCCGAAATGAATGTATCTGATATACATAGTGGGTTCATCAAGTTCATTACAACTTACGGTAGGCAGCCAAAATCTTGGTGGGATATTAATAGTAGCCTCCGGTGGAGGTGGAAAAATATCCACTAACAAATTAGTTACTGTAAGTTGAAGCTCCATTTCGTCCAATCCATCAATAAATTCTGGCGTTTGGATTGTTTGGATGGGTGCCCAATGCATTGAACCTTGATACAGCACCCCAACTTCAGCATTAATGAATTCAGGACGTTTTACATTTTTGAAGGAAATCCTCAGGTTTTGTCTGCAGTTCGATGCTTTATCCGGAGTTGTATCGGCTATGGTAACTGCCGGTGTTGTAATAGTAGTGCTAGATTCTTGCCCACCATCGAATACTAGTTTCACACCGTATGTAGATGAAGGTTGTAAATTTTGCTTTAGTAAATAATTGTAGGTGTAGTTCCCGTTAAAATTAATGATGGTATCAGGAAGTTGTAACTCTGTATCTGTTGAAGGATCAATAAAAAATAGATTGACGTCTTCATACCCGATAGTACTATCAATTAAGAAGGGAGTACTTACATTTCGTATTCTGATTGCATTGGTTGATTTACCTAAGTCTAGAGCACCGTAGGCCGAATAGGTTCCGATATTATCTTCGAATGGGTTAATTACCCGATCTCGATTACACGAACTCCCTACTCCACATAGCAAAAGAAGTATAATAAGTTGGCAGGGAGTTCTATGCATTTTTTACGAATTAATTATTATTTGGTACGCCATTCGTAGTGAATAGAATTTGTTTGGTATTTTTTGCACCAAAAAAGCCAAGTCCGTTTTCAACATCCCCAGATTCAAGAACATCTAAAGCGAGTGTATTTTCGCGGATTACTTCCCACTCCGGCCCAAAGTGTGTATATCGAATCCGCATAACACCATTATCGAGCTGATTACAATTTACGGTTGGATTCCAAAAACGTGGCGGCACATTTACAGTGGCTTCTGCTACCGGTGGAAATACATCAACCAGCATGTTTTTGATATTTAGCACCACAGCTAACTTATTAGAGCCTTCCACTTTTTGAAGCTGACGGACAGATTTCACTTCACCAAAAAAGAAACTACCACCGTATTGAACTCCCAACTCGAACCGGATAAACTCATCATCTGCAACATTATCGAACTCAATCAATATGTCGTCCAAACAAGTTTCTGTAACCGCAGGAGTTAGTGAAATAGTGGATACACCCGGTGTTTTAGCGCGAGTAGTAGAAACATCACCTTCCTGCCCTTCTACGGTTAATCGGTAGTTTGTTCGAGGTGTTAACACTTCGTTAATGATAAAATTCAGCGTAGGATTGTTGTTGAAAAAAACTACGGTGTCGCTTAATTGTGTACTTGTACCAGCGTCTAAGTTTTCGAAGGTTACCGTAAAGTCGCGTATCTCTTCAAGGTCAGCCAACAGTGGAGACTGAGTATCTTTAATACGCACATAATTAAGTGTAGAGTCGAGTTCCATTGCTCCATAAATGGAATAGGCACTTTCTACTTCTTCAAAAGGTTCAATTACAACCTCGTCACAGGCGCTTAATCCCGCAAACAAAATCAACACTGCACCAAAATATCTAAATGAAATCATTTTCATGTTCTAGTAAATCTAAAAATCTAAATTAGTTGAATAATTAATTGATATTTAAGCTGATAGAAGCATAAGGAAGCATCGGCAGCTCATTTACTTGTCGCAGCGTGTTCACATCGAAATAAAACACATTGGTCATGTCGTAGCTATTGATAGCCCCTATTTCTGTCTCTAGCTCCAGTTTTGGTGAGAGTTGAAACTTTCTATCGATGGATACATCAAGTCGCTGAAATGCAGGAAGATTTCCATCAAATGGAACAGAGTAAAGCGTAACAGCTTTGCCTTGATTTTGTAGCGGATCCTGATAAGGCACTCGAACGATTAAGTCAATTGCATACAACTTGGTGTAGGGCGCGCCACTGCTATATCTCCAAATTGCATTGGCTGTAAATTTTCCAATTTTATAACTCGCTAATATATTCAACTGATGACGTCGATCGTGGCTTGGATTATATACGAATTCATCGGTTTCAATCCATGCAACTAAATCATCTGCAGATGCACTGTATTCAACCTCAGCTAGACCATAACCAAGCGTTAGGTAAAGTAAATCTGTTTTCAACTGAAGTTGTAAATCCAATCCATACGTTTCTGCAGTTGCAAAAGCTGTTCGAATGGTGTTTCCCGGCTCACGTGTCCATTCGGCTACAGGTACGTTATCGTTGTGCTTATAATAAGTTTCGATATTAGCTTCGATAAAATCACCTATACGTTGGCGGTAACCGGTTATAGCGTGAATAGCTGTTGGCACTGGCTCGTCTACCCCAACAGGTTTATACACATAAAAAACCGTTCCTGCATCTCTTTCATCGGTAATGGCTTCGCGTAGCTGTACATATTTACCAACTGCGAAACTCAATTCCTGATTATCGGTTCCCAATGGTTTCCATGTCATTCTAAATCTGGGCTCAAACGTCATACTTACGTTCTCTTGCCTGATTTGTGTTGTAATACCGGGAGTGATAGATAACGTATTGGTTGGCTTAAACTCGGTACTCAAGTACGTACTGAACACCGAGGTGTATTCTTCGAGTGTTGCTCCTAAACCAAATCGTTGTGGCTTACCGGTAATTTCAGGAAATGGCTCGTCGAGATTCGCTTTATAAAAGTTTAAGTTCCAACGAAATCCATAGTTGTAAGGATGATCAAAAGCTGTACCGGTGTTATCCATTCTTAAGTACCCGATAGAAATATTTGATGTTCTACCAAGATCATCGAATCCAATTTCACTACTCTTATAGCTGCTGTAACCGATCGTAAAATCCACTGAATTTTTGAGCTCTTCGCTATACCCTAAACAGCGAGCACCAACTGCCGTGTTTTCCCAACCAAGGCTAATATTTCTTTGCGGATTAATTTTTCCTCTATCATAGGTGTGCAAAGCGGTCATATTACAAGTAAATCCGTCCCAGTTGATCGAATATCTTGCCATGATATCAGAAAACTTTAGAGGCACATCTTCGCCGGTTAAACTTGGCCCGGCTTGTTCAATTACACTATATCGCCCCATTACCAATAGCGACTGTTTATCGGTTTCGAGCGGACCTTCTGCAAGTGCCGAAATAATATATGGACTTGCTGCAACCTGACTTTGAAATTGCCTCATGTTTCCTTGTCTAAGGCTTACATCCATTACAGAAGATGTCGCGCCTTCATATTCAGCTCCAAATCCACCGGCGTATAAATCAACATTACTAATAACCGACTGCGGAAATGCAGAAAACAAATTCGAGATGTGAAATGGTTTAATAACCGGCATTTTATCCACTAAAATGAGGTTTTGAGCGGGTGTTCCTCCACGAATAAACAATTCGCCACCACGGTCGCCACTGGTTACAACTCCGGGAAGTGTTTGCAAATACACACTTAGGTCACCACCTGGGCCCGGCGCCGGTATTAATTGAATATCAGTAACAGAAATTGATTGCTTACCGGCAACACGTTGCACGGCGCCACTTCTGGTTCCGCTTACAATTACTTCGCCTAGTTCGGAGTTTGCCGTAGGTAATTCAGTTCGGTATAAGCGAGTTTCGCCCGGAGCTAATGTTATTTCTGCTTCGTGTTTCTCGAAACCAATCGATGATATCGCCAAATCGTACGTACCATTATTCACGTTTATGAACTCCCATAAACCATCGGCGTTAGTTGCGCCGGCCTTATACATGGTTCCACTTTTTCTGAATAAAATTACATTGGCACCTATAATAGGGTTTCCATCTTCTTCAGAAATTACCAACACACGGAGCGTGGATCTGGTTTGGGCGTAAATTTGAGAAGGGAGCAGCGTAAACAATACGCCAAGAAAAAACCCGCATAAAGCGAGTTTACGAATAGAATTGATGACCATCTATAGAATTATTAATAGGATTAGTACAATTATTAAGAAAGGGATGAGATTTGAAATTATTGTGCTCTAATTCAACCTCAATTACATTTTTTTATGTATCTCTTTTCTTGATGAAGCTTCGAATATACAATCAAATAGATCAGATTATGAAACCTATTTTATTTGCATAAAATTATTCTAGCTGATCTAAGGCAGCAAATGCCCACGAATACTCAAAGACTAAATCAATATATAGATTTTTACACCTGAATCTATTGACTGGAGTTTTGGAAGAAGAGCTTAGGCTTTAGGAAGTTCAAAATAGAAGGTAGAGCCTTTACCAACAGTGCTATCGCAGTAGAGGTTACCTTTCATTTTGTTTACGAACGCTTTACACATAGATAAACCAAAGCCATTTCCTTGTTCTGCATTAGTTCCTTTTCTCGAAGGCACAGCGTCTTTGAATAAGTCTTTTTTCAATTCTTCATCAATACCAATTCCGGTATCTTCAATTTCTACGATTACCTTACTTTCATCTTTAGAATTCCGTGTACGAATGTAGATGTTGCCACCTTTCTCGGTAAACTTGATTGCGTTGATCAGTAAGTTTCTTAACACCATACGAATTGCGCTATCATCTCCATTTACTTTCGAAAGATCATCTAATTCCATCGTTAATGACAGATTTTTCTGATTTAGATTATAAGACTGTCGATCTACCACAGAGTTTATAATCTCAGTCAAATCCACACTCTTAAATTCCAGATTCAACCCATTACTCTGGCTCTGCGACCATGCCAATAACCCTTCAATGGTATCTGAGTTCTTCTGTAGCGTAGGTTCAATCGTTTTCGATAATTCTCTGATTTCTTCGATCGTTAATACATCCGAGCTAATTAAATCGAGTAACCCTTGTAATGTAGCTAATGGTGACCTTAAATCATGAGCAATTACCCCCATCAAATGATCACGAGATTCAAGAATTTCTTCTAATTGTTTGGTGGTGTTTCTTAGTTCAAGATTTTTCCTTTCAATAGCTTTCCTAGATTTTAAAACCAGATAAACAATTAAAAGCAATAAACTTAATGCAATTAAAGAAGCAATCAATGCAACTACCTGAAATCTCAATTTTTGATCCTGTGCCCTTTGTTGCTCTTTTAATGCCTCGTTTACTTGGATTTGTTGCTCTAACTCTAATTTGCTGGTCAAATCAGCAAATTCCTTTTCCTTTTCCAAATCAAATAGAGAGTCGGTGAGTTGTGTGTAATTCTCAAAATGTTCGAGAGCTGACTGATAATCAGCTAATTCTTTATTTGTGGTATAAAGGTTATTGTATGCTGTACTTATTAACGAAGATGAACCAAGTTTTTTAGCACTAGTTAAACCTTTCTCAAACCAAGTTCGCGCTTCTGAGAATTGCTGCTGATCAACAAACAGTTCTCCCAATGCATTGGAATTATGATAAATACCTTCTACTACATCAAATTTTTCACTAAAAAGAAGAGATTCTCTGAAATATCTTTCCGCTTCCTGGTAGTCTCCTCTTTGGCGATTCAAATTTCCCATATTATGCAGCAATATAAATGGTGGCACCCCTTCTCTGATAATAGTGTGCAGGTCAAATGCCTGTTCATACATTTCAAGAGCTTTATCAAGTTCACCTAGGTCAGTTAACGCATTCGCGTAATTTGTAAGCACTCTGAGCTCATCAACTTTCGAATCAATACCCCTTGCAATATCGAGAGCTCTTTCCAAATAGATTACAGCTTTCTCAGGTTCTTCAAAGGAGACAAAAGTATCACCTAAATTATTCAGAATTACTGCAAGGAATGCTGAATCGTTAGCTTGTTCAGCAAATTGAAGACTTTCCAGATAATGCTCGAGCATCAAGTTATAATCGCCAAGCTCGCCATATACTACCCCCATATTCATTTTGATTCCTGCCTTTAAACGAGGATTAGAAGTATTCTCCCGCAAGCTTGCCTCGTTAAGGGCTTCATCATAAGATTCAATCGATTTAGCATAGTCTCCTTTCATTCGATATGCCGTGGCTCGTAGATTTAGAAATTGAACCTTTAAACGATTATCAACTAGATTTTCTATAAACCCCTCGCCAACAACCAGCGCCGAATCAGCTAATCGCATGGTAACCAACAGATCGATTAGTGCAAGATCAGCAAGTGACTTTCCATATCCATAGTCTAACGAATCGGCCAGTGATTTCCCCTGCTTAATAATCCTTTTCACCTCGTCGTTCTCACCCCGATCTACCAACTCCATCGCTTGCAAAAGCATTTCTTTTACATGAGTGGTATCCGCAATATCTGAATGCTGCGCCTGTACCTGAACTAACGAAAATCCAAAGAATCCAATAAAAATAGCCTTAATTAATGTTCCCATTGCTGCCGTGCATACTTACAAATAACGACTGTGATAATACTATGAAATAACTCTTCGAGTGAGTGTAATTGATCTTATCGGATGAATCAAACGATTAATAACAAATTATTTAAAATTATATCATTTCAACATTAATCAACCGTAAAGTCTTTTCATTTCCGAACGTGTAAAACTAACCTGTTTAGTTAGTATTTATAATTCTGCAATGAACTCCAGATAAAAAAAGCCAACCAGAACAATGTCTGATTGGCTTCATCTATTTTTAGTGGAGATGCGGGGAGTCTTCCATCGGAATGCCTTCGGCAGAACCCCGGTTCGACCGAATTCATAAAAAAAGCCAACCAGAACAACGTCTGATCGGCTTTATTTATTTTTAGTGGAGATGCGGGGAGTCGAACCCCGGTCCGAAACGGCAAACCTGCAAATATCTACATGTTTAGTTGCTAATTAACATTCGCCTGAAGCCGAGCCTAGCAACCAAGCGACTTCAAACTATTCTGTGAAAAATTCACGCAGCAGAGACAGAAGGCCCTGTTACGCTATCCTGTCTGTTATGGCGATCCAAACTGACGCTGACAGGCACGCTTTCAGCGGATCGGCTCAGTCAGTTTATGCTGCTAAGCGGTAAGAATAATTGTTGTCAATTATTTTTGTGTCCATAATGGGTGTTTTACGAGAACCATTGGTCATCCTCGACATGCAACCTGCGGTGTTACTCATCCCGTCAAATCCAGAACATCCCCAGTAATTCAAAGAGCGACTATCAATATACGAATTATATCGCAGAAAAATTGTTGTGTTCCTTATGGAAACTATTATCCATTACAAAAGTTTTAGCGTTCTTTATGGCAATAATTTCATAACAAATCCGATTCTTTTTTAAACCTAACTTTTTACAGCTCATCCCGTTTAAGTCGGGCGAACTTTATAATACTACGACTATTCATGACACTTAGAACATTACTGCTTTCGGGGATTCTTATCATTGGTTCGCTCTCGCTACACGCGCGGCAATCGGTAAGCATTACAGGGTATGTTAGAGACGCCAAAACCGGCGAAACTTTGATAAGCGCGAACGTTGCCCTCATCGAAATAAACCGCGGCGGCGCTACTAACGCACAAGGCTATTACAGTATCCAAAATGTAGAGCCGGGAACCTACACGATAGCCGGATCTTATATTGGCTATGATTTATTTACGCAAGAAATCACTTTAGAAAGAGGTCAGAATTTAAGATTTGATATCGAATTAGTGCCCGACGTTTTTGAGGGTGACGAAATTATTGTAGAATCAGAAGCCGAACGACAGGAACTCAAATCCATTGGTACTGCACAGGTAAAAACTGAACTGATTAAAGCTTTACCTGCCATTTTTGAAGCCGACGTTTTTCGCTCAATTCAATATTTACCCGGTGTGAAATCTGCTAGCGATTTTTCCAGTGGATTGTATATCAGAGGTGGAAGTCCGGATCAGACACTCATCATGCTTGATCAAACTACGGTGTATAATCCGAGCCACTTTTTTGGGTTTTTCTCCACCTTCAATCCCGACGCAATCAAAGATGTACGGTTATTTAAAGGTGGCTACCCGGCTGAGTACGGCGGCAGATTAGGCTCCGTACTTTCGGTGTATAACAAGGATGGGAATCGTAATAATTATCAAGGGTCGGTTACTTTGGGGATGCTTGCCTCGCGCGTTGCCATCGAAGGTCCGATCAAAAAAGGTTCTTTTATGCTTGCAGCTCGACGTTCTACCTTAGAGCCATTGTTATCTGCCTTGCGCCAATCAAACGATAACATCCCCTCCCTCTTTTACTTTTACGATTTTAATGGAAAGATCAATTACGATGCTTCTTTGAACGATAAATTTAGCTTGGCCTTTTATTCAGGTGCCGATAAAGTTCGCTTTCCATTTGCTGATGATGCCGAGTTTACACTGAATTATGGAAATCAAACCGTAAGTGGTAACTGGACCCATATTTTCAGCGATAAAGTATTTTCCAATTTTGTAATTACAGGCTCCCGCTATTTCAATTTCCCGGAATTTGAGTTTGGCGGCACCCCTTTTGAGCGTGATAATAACATTTATGATTTTTCGATTAAATCTGATCTGGAATATCTCCCTAACGAAAAACACCTTATAGCAACCGGAGTTTGGGCAGGTGTATTTACGCTGCGTTTGCAAGATCGCTTCGATAATCAGGATTCGTTTAGTTCACGAATCCATTCCAGATATGCGAGTTACTATTTGCAGGATACCTGGCGCCCTACCGAGCAGTGGAAAGTGATTGGTGGAATCAGAGCTAATTATTTTTCTGATGGTGATTACCTGCGTTTAGAACCACGCCTTTCGGCCGAATATTTCGCTACAGATCGCTTCACACTTCAAGCAGCTTATGGCCGATATAACCAATTCTTTACACTAATCACCAACGAGGCATTTTCAGGCTTTGATTTGTGGCTTACAGCCGATGAAGGAATTCGCCCTGCGTTTGGTGATCAATTTGTATTGGGGGCCAAAACAGTTCCTTTTAAAGATTATGGGCTCGATATTGAACTGTATTACCGTACGATGAACGACTTATTTGAGCTCGATCCATTTTTACCGGATGCAGCCGGACTTCTTTATGAGGATTTATTCAGAATTGGTGAAGGATACGCGTACGGAACTGAAATCATGTTTGAAAAAAGAGTGGGTCGATTGAACGGCTACATCGGCTACACATTCGGCTACACCTGGCGAAAATGGCCTACTTTTAACGTGGCTATAGGTGATGAAAGCCAAACCGCACGTTTTTATCCACCTAAATACGACCGTCGAAATGATGTAAAAATTATCCTGAATTACGAATTAAGTAGAAAGTGGAAATTTACGGGAGCGTGGGTTTATGCCACCGGTCAGGCTTATACCGAAGCTACCGGCCGTTATGCCGTTTACGACACTCCTTGGAGTGCTATCAACCAAAACAATTTGTTGGTAGTAGAAAATGTGAATGCATCACGCCTTCCGAACTATCACCGAGCTGATGTTTCATTTAGTCGTAGTGGCACCTTTTTTGGGTTAGGCGAAGCTGAACTTCAGTTACAAGTAATAAATATATACAGCCGCCGAAATGTGTGGTTCACCCAAATTGATTTTGAAGAAAACCCGGTTAGCAGAACCGATGTAACTCTATTACCCATTATACCAGCCATTTCTTACACCGTGAAATTTTAGAATGATGAAAGCATATTTATTAACCTTAATCGCCCTATTTACTGTATTATCTGCTTGCGAAGTGTACGAGCAGGATTCTTACGAAGAATATTATGTAGTAGAATCTTATTTGGTCGCAAACCGACAACTCCCTCAAGTTAGAGTTTCAACCACTGCACCAGTGAACGATTTTTACGCTTTTAGTAGATCAGCTATTGCAGATGCACAGGTTCAGATTCGATTATTAGATACATCCGGATCCTCCATCGAAGAAGTATTTACATACACCAGCGATTCTGCCGGTATCTATCAACCAATGGACACACACGATGTTTTACCCACACGCAGTTATCAATTGTATGTGACGATACCAACTACATCCGCTGAGATTACGGCTACAACCGTTGTCCCAGATACGTTTAAAGTAATCAGCACCGTACTCGATACGTTGGTTTATCAATCTACCGAACAATTAGAAATTACCGTTTCGGAGAGTAGTTATCCAGGCAGGCAGAATATTTTCATATTCAACACCATTGCATTAGATCCTGATCCGGCTATGCTAACTCCCATTTATGCTGATTTTTTGGAAGATGAAATTGTTACCCTCGATGAATTGACCAACACAGAATCAGGATTGCTAAATGCGGCAAATTTTACTGTAAATCAGGATCAGAGCATTACCATTCGATATCCTTGGATTGCGGTAGCTTTTTACGGCGATAATAAACTCATTGCTACTACCATAGATGACAATGTGTACGATTTTGTCCGTTCGGAATCGGTTCAACTTGGAGGCTCTACCCTATCACCCGGTGAAATTCAAAATGTGATTACCCATGTTGAAGGTGGTTTAGGAATTTTTGGTTCCTTAGCTTCCGATACGATTCAAACCTACATCAAACCGTTTGAATTTTAGCATACTATTCAATTTTAAAATACTTCACTTGTGAAGCGCACATCGGCTATACTCTTTTTGATTTGTTCTTTCATGTTTCCACCTTTGGTTCAAGAAGTTGTGGCACAACAGAATGGTGCTTTTGAAATTGCCCGTATCAAATATCGCGGTGGGGGCGACTGGTATAACGACCCATCTTCTCTCTCAAACCTGATCGCATTTGCCCAAGCGAATGTGCCTATCAGCGTGAATCGTAAATATGTGGATGTTGCTCTGGGTAGCACCGATCTGCATAACTATCCCTTTGCATATTTAACAGGTCATGGCACCATAACGGCCAACAATACCGAAGTTCGTAACCTTAGAAATTATCTCGAAAATGGTGGTTTTTTATATGTGGACGACGATTACGGTCTTGATGAACACATCCGCAATTTGATGAGTGAAGTGTTTCCTGAGGAAGAGTTTATCGAGCTTCCATTCTCACATCCTATCTATCAACAGGTATTTCGATTTAATAACGGAGTACCAAAAATTCATGAACATGATAATAAAGCCCCACGCGGTTATGGATTGTTTCATAAAGGGCGATTGGTGATGTTTTATACTTACGAGTCTAATCTTGGAGATGGCTGGGCCGATGCTGAAGTGCACAATAATCCACCTGAGAAAAGAGAACAAGCCTTAAAAATGGGTGTTAACATTTTAGTGTATGCTTTGACACGCATTTAGATTTAGAGTATAATCTGCGAACCAAAATTCACTGATTATGCAAAGCATTTCTCCTTATCTGTTCTTTCCCGGCAATTGCGAAGAAGCTCTCAATTTTTATCAAAAAGTGTTTAATGCTGAGATTACCGCATTACAACGGTTTGGTGACGCCAGCATGCCGGTTGAGGATGATTACAAATCAAAAATTATGCACGGAGAACTAAGCATTGGCTCTATAAAATTAATGTTTTCTGATGGCGCTCCCCATCGTGAAATTACCAATGGCGATAATGTACACTTAAATTTGTCATTTTCTGATGAAACCTCTCTTCGCTTAACCTGGGGTAAATTGGCTGAAGGCGGCTCCATTCACATGGACTTACAGGATACGTTTTGGGGCGCCCTTTTCGGACAATTAGAAGATAAATACGGCATTCGCTGGATGTTGAATTATCAACGAGAGGTATAGGCACAAAGGCACAAAGGCACAGAGTGGATATTAGTTATCCTTTCGTATTCATTCACTCGTACAAATTTTTGTGTCTAAGTTCAAAATTCACAAAAAATTCATCGCAGTTAGCAATATTTTTTCTTCCTTTTGGTTACAGGTAGAAATTGGGGTATATAAGATGCGTAGCTATACTTTACTTGGTTTAATTATTGCTTATACAATAAGCTGTGATACTGCTAATTCAGATAGAAATGCACCGCTGGTAGAGGCAAAATATGAATATGAATCTGTGAATGGATATCCGGATTTTATTCAAGCGCACTCAAATGAAGAAATCGAATCATTTATAGCGTCTCTCCCACATTCTATGCGAAAGTATACAGAAGTAAATAAGTTTGGGAATTTTGAGTTTAATTTTTTGGATGGTGAATACTTAGAGGATCTAAGACCACTTAATAATGCAGATAGTATTAAAATAGAATTTGAAAATTTCCTTTTAGAGTACTCCAAGTTCACCAACATAGTCGATACCACTAATATTTATTTCTATAATCCAGAGAGTATTAACGATAATGAATTCTGGCATATTTCTACTTCTGAGCAATATACATCATCCGGGTTCATACTGCCTTATACAGGATATCGATTAGGTTTAACTTCAAAAGGAATCACTTCAATTCAGGGAATTTGGTACGAGAAAGACATATTCGTTCCTCCTCCACGATTTGAACCTCAGATTAGTGCAGTTGAAGCAATTGATATTGTAGTAGATAAATCTTACAAAGTTTGTGGTATTGAAGGATCATTCGAAGATGAACACGTTACAGGCGTATATGATGAGCTAGTGACTCACGACCAAAATGATAAGCGATATTTTCTATATGCCTGGGTAGTTGAATTTGGAAATGGCACCTTAGAAATATTTGTCGACAAAGTTAGTGGCCAAATATTCCGCATTACTGATGGAACGACATGCTATCCATGAAGAACTCGTTTCAGATTTGTGCGATTCAGTAATTCAAAATTTTGAATTTTAAATTTTGAATTATTTCTCCCCTTTCATCTTGTAGGAAAACACTTTATCACTATTGGGGTTGTCTTTCTCGCCTTTGGGATCGGGATAGAAATCGTCGGAATCTACGCGTTCTCTTTGCGTGATTTTTGATTGGATATCGGCCTGTATCTTAATAATCTGATGCTTTTCTTCTGATGAAGCTGTTTTTAACTTCTCAGCTAATTCCTCTCTTTTACGCTTAAAAAAACTCAATTCCATGGTTTTTATCGTACTTTTTGCAGTGCGGTACGGGTTACGATCAACTTTGTATTCGACCCCGATTTTTTCGGCATGTCGCTCGCTGGCACTGTGCTGTTTCAATAGTACGTCACCCACCAATCTTGGATATGGATCCGATTTTTCCGAATAAACCTCGATATTTATTTCTTCCCCTTGTTTGAATCGCTCCACGATATCACGGTAAAACCCGGCCAGTTCTTCATCTTCAAATAACCGATCGTTGGTCAACGAACAAATATATTCCACCATAGGATTCTTGTAGGTGATCATCAGGCGGATTAATTCCTTTTCGTAGCTGGGTTTTTTCTTTGTTGGAGCACGAAATTGCTCTTCATCAATAATTAAATCATCAACAGGAAATTCTTCGTCCGGTAATGGGGGCTCATCACTATTTTGAATTCGCTGCTGTATTTCCCTTTCCTGCTGTTTTTTTGCCCGGAATCGTTCTTTCTCTTTCTGCTTTTGCTTTCGTGCCAACACCCGATCTAATTCATCAAATAAATCTCGATCGCTACCCCGGCGGAATTTTTGTGTTTTTTGATGCAGATGCTGCACATACAACTGTTGTTGAATAGATTCTGAAATATTGGCTATTGCTTCCAGTATTTCTGATATCACTTTCGCGAGTTCAGTTGGTTTTTCGAGTCGGCCCTCTTCATCGGCCTTAAGCATCAGGAAATCGACAAAATCTTGTGCCTTTTTCTGCTTTAACTCATCAAACGATTCTTTGCCAAATTGCTTGACAAAGGAATCCGGATCTTCCCCATCAGGTAATTCCAATAGCTGAACTTCCATCCCTTCTGCTAATGCAATATTTATTCCACGTTTCATGGCGGCCTGACCTGCATTATCTGAATCATAGATCATGATAATACGCTCTCCGTATCGATGAAGAATTTTCATTTGTCCGGGAGTAAGTGCCGTTCCCGAACTAGCTACAACGTTTTTGATTCCATGCTCATTTAAGGTGATTACATCGGTGTAGCCTTCAACCAAAATCACTTCTTTATTTTTTCGAATGTCGTTTTTAGCGAAGTTTACTCCATATACAACCTCACTTTTATTGTACACTTTGGTTTGAGCCGAGTTTATATACTTCGCTGTTTTCTCATTACCCAGCACTCTCCCGGCAAAAGCGATCACTTTATTAGTTGGCGAGAAAATCGGAAACATTAATCGACCTCTAAAGGTGTCGTAAAATCCTTCCCCTCGGTTGCTAGGTTTAATTAGATCAGCCTCAATAAGATATTTTTTATCAATTCCGGCACCTTCTGCAGCTGCAAACAATTCGTTTCCCGATCCAGGGGAATACCCTAAACCAAAACGTTTTATTATTTCCCGATTGTAGCCTCTTTTTTGCAGATAGGTCATCGCTTTTTCGGCTTCGGGGTTTTCAATCAAATTTCGATAATAGAACCGTCCGGCAAACCTTAAGGCATTATACATCCCCTCTTTAAGCTGGTAATTCTCATCACGAACTTCATTAGGATCATCTTCAGGAATAAAAACTCCGTAACGATCGGCCAATTCTCTAACAGCTTCGGTAAAACTTATCCCATCCTGATCCATCACAAACTTGAATACATCGCCCGATTCGCCACACCCAAAACATTTATAAATCCTCAGATTTGGATTCACATTAAAAGATGGTGTTTTCTCATTGTGATAGGGACATAAACCGATGAAACCACTGCCCGATCGCTTCAGCTTCACATAGTCTGAAACAACCTCAACAATATCGGCAGCATCTTTTACTTCTTCTTTTTTGGCATCGGTGATCATTTTTGAATGATAGCCACAAAGTATCAAAAGGGAAAAGGGAAAAGTGAGAAATCCCTTTTCACTTTTCACTTTTACAAAAAAAATATTTAACCAGAATTAAAGCCTTGCTTTTAGCTACTTTGATGAACAGCCCGTATATTCCCGCCCGAAAAATCACACTTCAAAAACTTATAGAATGAGCGTATTAGTTGGAAAAGACACTCGCCTTGTAGTTCAAGGCTTTACCGGCAGCGAAGGTAGCTTCCATGCCGGACAAATGATCGAATATGGAACCAATGTAATCGGTGGTGTAACTCCCGGTAAAGGTGGTCAATCTCACCTCGATCGCCCGGTATTTAACACCGTTGCAGAAGCCGTAGAAAATGAAGGCGCTAATACCTCTATTATTTTTGTGCCACCGGCATTTGCTGCCGATGCTATTACCGAAGCAGCTTTCGCAGGTATCAAAACTATCATCGCAATTACCGAAGGAATTCCGGTAAAAGATATGATCGTGGCTAAACAAATAGTTAAGAGCCATGGTGCTACCCTGATTGGTCCTAACTGCCCGGGAGTTATCACTCCGGGTGAAGCTAAAGTTGGAATTATGCCGGGATTCATTTTCTCACCGGGAACTGTTGGTTTAATTTCACGATCCGGTACCCTCACTTATGAAGCGGTTGATCAGCTCACAAAAGCAGGACTAGGACAAAGTACCGCTATTGGTATTGGTGGTGATCCGGTAATCGGAACTACTCACCTTGATGCTGTTAAATTGCTTCAGGAAGATCCTGATACCGAATCTATTGTATTAATTGGTGAGATTGGTGGTTCTGCTGAGGAAGAAGCGGCCGCTTACATCAAAGACAATGTTACTAAGCCTGTGGTGGCATTTATTGCAGGTTCAACTGCGCCTCCGGGCCGACGAATGGGGCATGCAGGTGCAATTATCTCTGGTGGAAAAGGAACTGCTCAGGATAAAAAGAAAGCACTTGCTGATGCAGGAATTACCGTTGTAGAAAGTCCTGCCGATATCGGCGACACACTAAAAGGAGTACTTGCTTAACAACAGCAAAGTTTCTTTATACAATTTTCTAAGCCTTATTCGTTGACGGATAAGGCTTTTTTATTTAGTATTATGAAACTTATGGGTAAGCAAAAATTTACACTTTATCTTTTGATTTTTTTGGGTGCAGTTTGGGTTAGCAGCACACCATCTTATGCTCAATCATTAAGTGATTCCACTATTGTTATGGGCACTCCGCATGATATTGAAAATGGTAAGGGCTATATCAGAAATTATTACCTAAACTATAATCTAGTTGGTATCGGAATTGGCAAACATGCTTTTTTACGAGCCGGCTTTGGGATTGTAGAGCTAATTAACTTAAGGGAAACTGCCTATTACTTTCAGCCAAGCATATCTGCCCCAATATCCGACCGTGTAAAACTAACTGTTGGAGTTGGATTCTCACAATATCATCGGGAACTATCATCGAGAACCATTGATACTGAATTTTCAGTAAAAACCAGAAAAGGACTGCTACAATTTGGAATGAGTATAGGTGTGATGGAAAAGTACTCTGAAACGATTTCTGATTTCAGATCACAACCCTCTTTTAAACTTAATTATGCGCTACATATTACTCGTAAATCTTTATTAATATTTGAGAATAGAACATTTCAAAATTTGATTGACGAAACGGTTTATCTTGATGGAAGTTCATTTGGTCGCCCCTTAAATACTTCAAATTCTTCAACAGATTTTGTAAGCTCTTTCACTTACCGCGTATTAAACAACAAAGCCGGGTTTGACCTCGGCTTCATTGCTTTCTATAATTTTCCAACTGGTGGTGATTTCATTCTTCCTCACTTCGGCTTTGTTATTCCATTCGATCGATTTACTGAATAGCTGTACCATCCGGAATTACAGTGCCTTTGGGTACAATTACAATCCCATCTCGAATGTAGTGATATTGTCCATCGCTATCTGGTAAATGATCGCCACCTACAATCCGAACATCGTTACCCATACACACATTTTTATCGATTATGCAATTACTGATGTAACATCGTTGACCAATTCCCATGGCGGGATTGTCAACGGAGGCGTTATCAATAAATTCTTTGGATTGATAATTATCATTACCCATAACTATAGAATGTTCGATGGTTGTCCCTTTCCCTATTCTTGATCGAATTCCGATCACTGATCTAACCATTCTACTAGCTTCAATAATAGAGCCTTCCGCAACCAGCGAGTTTTCCAGGGTTGTGCCCATAATTTTAGATGGAGGTAATAAACGAGCACGAGTGAAAATCATATTATCATTATCGTACACATTAAAAGCCGGAACAGTATCAGCAAGCTCTAGATTTGCTTCAAAAAATGATTTTATAGTTCCAATATCCGTCCAATAACCACCAAATTCGTAACTACTTACCTTAAATCCTTCGTCAAGAGTTTTGGGGATGATCTCTTTACCGAAATCGGTGGCCTCAGGGTTTCTGGCTAATAAATCCAATAAGGTCTTACGATTGAAAATATAAATCCCCATTGAAGCCAAATAATTCTTTCCGGCACTTGCATACGGCTCGGGCACGTTTGATCCCCAGTCTTTGAGTTCATCCAACGAAGGTTTTTCAACAAAACTGTCAATCATTCCATCTTCATTGGTTTTCATGATACCGAAACCGGTAGCGTCCTCTGCCACTACAGGAATTGTAGCAACCGTTAAGTGCGATTTATTTTGTTTATGCCGCGCTAACATTTTCCGGTAATCCATTTGGTATAATTGATCACCCGAAAGAATCAGTACATACTTATAGGTATGATTCTCCAAATGACGCATACATTGCCGCACTGCATCGGCCGTACCTTGAAACCAATCTGGATTATCTGCAGTTTGCTCAGCTGCTAAGATATCCACAAATCCACGGCTAAACATATCGAAATTAAACGTGTTCTTAATATGTCGGTTTAGCGAAGCAGAGTTGAATTGCGTTAGCACATAAATTCTGCGTATGTCTGAGTTCAAACAATTCGAGATTGGAATATCCACCAATCTATATTTACCCCCAACCGGAACTGCAGGTTTCGACCGATGGTCGGTTAGCGGGAACAGCCTTGTTCCTCTCCCTCCTCCTAGAATAATCGAAATCACAGAGTCTTTCATTTTGTCCCTTTACTTTAAATTAATTAGTTCTTTGTACATGTTAATATATTCCTTCGCCGAGTTGTTCCATGAGTAATCAAGCTTTGCAATTCTTGACACAACACGTTGTAATTCCTTCTTATCAGCAAATAAATCAATGGCACGGTCGACGGCTCCTTCAGCTTCATGTAATGCAAAGTTATCAAATCGAATTCCGTAACCATCGCTTTCACTAATATCTTTTACGGTGTCGATAAGACCACCCACCGATCGAACAATTGGAATGGTGCCATAACGCATGGCAAACATCTGATTAAGCCCGCAAGGCTCTACCCTAGACGGCATTAAGATGAAATCGGAACCTGCATACATTTGGTGAGCCAGTTTCTCGTTGTATTCCAAGGTTGCATCAAAATACCCGAAATGATCGTTTTCCATTCGGGCAAAAATTTCATGCAGGGTTGGGTCTCCTGTGCCCAGCAAAATGAAATTCACTTCTTTATCACTGTGCATGAAATGTGAAATTAAATCAGGAAGAAGGTCCGCTCCTTTTTCACGTACCAATCTACCAATAAACGCCACTGTAGGGAGTTCGGGATTTAACCCAAACTGCTTACAAAGTACCGCCTTGTTTTTCTTTTTTCCGGTTTTAATGCTTCTAACTGTATAATTATGTTCAATCAGGGGATCTGTTTTTGGATCCCAAACTTCGGTATCAATTCCGTTTATTATTCCACGCGATTTCGCTGCTTCCTGATTAAATAAAGGTTCTAACCCACTTGAACTCTGCCCAAGCTCTTGCATATAACTTTGCGAAACGGTAGTAATTTGCCATGCGCATTTTAGCGCGGAGGCTAAAGAATTCAACTGACCATTCCACTCTAATAATCCATAGTTATGCGGAATGAAAGGCGGAATCATTTCGGCATGCATCATACTCTGCTGTCCCTGATACTCTGCGTTATGAACCGTTATGATAGATGGAATATGCTCTAGCTCATTAAAACGAACACATTGCTTCAGCATAAAAGGCACCAGACCGGTATGATGATCGTGGCAATGAATGATATCTGGTTTATCATGAAAAGTACGAATCCATTCTAAAGCAGCAATTTGAAAGGATAACGCCCGTTCAAATTCATCCCAATATCCATGCCCCGACCATGGATCGATATACACCCCAGGACGATCAAAACGCCCGGGAATATCAATTACATACAGGGGAAAGCCGAGCTTATTCGTTTTTTCTTTCAGTATGGAAAAGCCAAAATAATCTTGTCCTAAAGGCGCACTCGATTCCCAAACCAAATCCCACTCTTGCTCATTGAGCCACGGAGTGCGATACTTAGGCAAAATAACTTCGCAAAACTCGCCATGCTGGTTTAAATATTTTGGGAGCGATCCAACTACATCTCCCAATCCACCGGCTTTTGCGGCAGGATAACATTCGGCACTGAGATGAATTATATGCATAAATTTATGTAACTCATTTCTATCGTCTTCGTAATTCCGTTTTGCTTACAAATAAGAAATCTTTATAGATGTTGCAACGTAGTTGCGTAGCTTATTCAAACTTTTATAAAATGATAAAATAGAAATCAGGATACATGGAAATAATTCATTTAGAAGAGGTATCAAAGGCATTTGGTAAAAACAAAGCAGTGAGTGATGTGAGCTTTTCCGTAGAGAAAGGTCGCATTTTTGGATTACTAGGCCCGAACGGCGCCGGTAAAACCACAACTATCCGAATGATTAATAACATTTTAGCACCGGATACCGGTTCAATTACCATTAATGGACAAACGGCCAGCCCGGCTACACAAAAGATGATCGGATACATGCCCGAGGAACGAGGTCTTTATAAAAAGATGAAAGTAGGTGAGCAGCTCCTCTACCTCACTCAGTTAAAAGGCATGGAAACAAGCGCTGCGAAAAAAGCCATAAATTTCTGGCTAGATCGTTTTGGCGCCACCGATTGGAAAAAGAAAGAAGTATCAGAACTTTCTAAAGGGATGTCGCAGAAAATTCAGTTTATCGCCACCATTGCGCACGATCCTGATATTTATATTTTCGATGAGCCTTTTTCCGGATTGGATCCCATCAATTCAGAAACATTGAAAGAAGTAATTATCGATCTGAGATCACAGGGTAAAACGATTCTATTTTCAACGCATCGTATGGAACAGGTGGAACAAATGTGCGACGATATCTGCTTATTCAACAAAGGAAAAACCGTACTTCAAGGTGATTTACGCGAAGTGAAGTCATCATTTGGAAAAAACACCATCAATTTGGAGTTCGAAGGCGATGGCTCTTTCCTCGACAAACTGGAAGGAGTTCGCATTAACAACAGATCTACTAATTTTGCTGAAATAAGAGTGTTAAACGGACAAAATATGCAGGAGATTCTCCACTTAGCGATCGATCATGCCGAGATTCATAAATTCGAACGGGTCCAACCTTCCCTAAATGAGATTTTTATTTCTACCGTTGGCGAAGACAATCTTAAAAATGAGGAGGTAGCCTAACATGGATTTCGGAAAAGTATTTCTAGTATTAAAGCGTGAATATTTAACAAGGGTGCGCACCAAATCTTTCATTCTGTCTACCTTGTTAACTCCACTGGCTTTTATTGCCATGATGGCCATCGTGATTTACGTTTCTATTTCGGATGGCGAAGTTACACGAACCGTAGCCGTAATCGATCAAACTGAGGTTCTATATAATAACCTAGAAGAGCTTGATCCGGCTCGATACTCGGATGCAAGCTCTCTCCCGCTTGATAGTGTTCGAGCTCAAGTGCTGGCAGGCGATGTTGACGGATACATCATTTTAACTGAAGACAATATCAGCTATACCGAAAAACCAACCTTAGTGTACGGTGGAGCCGGTGGAATCAGCTTTATCGAATCGGTTGAATCGGATGTGCGACGAGTTTTGAGGGAGGAACGACTCGCTCGAAGTAACGTTTCAACCGAAGTTCGCGAAATCTTTGAGACCCGCTACAACATTGATTCCCTAAAATTAACCGAGGAAGGTGAAGAAGAAGATAATGCCATAGTTGGGGCAGTATTCGGCTTCATTCTCGGACTTCTGATATTTATCGGTGTATTTGGTTACGGAGCCGTATTAATGCGCAGCGTGATTGAAGAAAAAACCAATCGTATTGTTGAGGTGATAGCTTCATCTGTGAAACCGATTGAACTGATGACGGGTAAACTATTGGGCATCTGTGTGTTAGCTCTCACTCAATTTGGTATCTGGATTGTGTCATATATCGGGCTTTCGCTGGCAGCTGCGCCGGTAGCTACCATGTTTGTAGATGCACAAATGAGTAACATTCCACCGGAAGCAGTGGAAGCATCGGCTTCTTTCGATCCATCGAAATTGGAAGCTTTTATCGTAGACCCAACCATCTTCCTGTTTTTCTTTGTGTTCTTTATTATCGGCTTTTTGATTTACGCCGGTATATTTGCTGCAATCGGAGCTGCTGTTGATTCGGAGCAAGATACACAGCAATTCATGATGCCCGTGATGATTCCTATTTTCATCGCCTATTTCCTGAATTTACGCGTTATGGAAAATCCCGATTCTACCATTGCGGTAGTTGCAAGCATGTTTCCATTAACAGCTCCCATCAACATGATTTCCAGAATTGCGGCAACCGATGTACCAATACTGCAAATCATCACTTCCCTTTTGTTGATGAGCGTAACTTTTGTAGGACTGATGTGGTTAGCCGCTAAAATTTATCGAGTAGGAATTCTGATGTACGGCAAAAAACCATCGTACAAGGAACTTGCTAAGTGGATTCGCCAAGGTTAAATCCTGATCGATCAATAGTTTAGAAAGTCACCCTAATGCATAATTGGGGTGACTTTTTTTGTTATAAAACAATCTCGCAACAAGAAGAACTGAGTTTGAATGAAGGAATTACTAGCTCAACGTAATTCTTCAATCACGGCAAAAATCATTGCTTTTACTCGTGGATCCATCTCGTTGAGCATTGCGGATTCCAAAAACTCGACAGCTGCAGTAGAGGATAAGAATCTTGGAGCGTGTTCTGCTGCCCAAAACCGAATTCTTGGGTCGGCATCGCTTGCTAAGGTTGCAAGTTTGTCTTGCCAGCTACTTGCATCGGTATCGTAATTTTCAAGATAGTTTAAGGCCGATTTTCGGATTTCAAAGGGGTAATCGCTCCCGGAATATTCATCGGCAATCGAACGGGCTTCCTCCGTAAAGTGCAAGCTATCTGCTTCGGAAATTAGATAAAGAGTTCGAACGCCCACGGTGTCTCTGCGCTGTAAGGTGTTCATGGTAGAAATCAATTCCTGGGTGTTAGCAAGTTGTTGATACACTTGAACACTTGCCCGGAAAACCTCTCCATCTGCACGCAATAATTTCGAGCGAAGGCTCGATCGAACGTATTCGTTTCCTGAATAATTGATTAGTGCTTGAATTGAAGCCAATTGAATAGCTTCTGAATCATTATTCAACCCTCTGATAAATTGTTCTTCGGTACCGGTTGCTCCATTGGTGAGTGCACCTAATGCTTCATAAAGTGCTGCAATAACCTCCGGATTCTCCTCAAAATTGAGAATATCGGTAAGGGCGAGTTGTAGATCAGGATTATCGCGATGTAGCTTTAGTTGCTTTGCCGCTTCTATTCTGTTCTCAGGCCGTTCGCTACGCAATTGGTTCAACAGAAAATATAGAGGCGCTTTACGAATCGTCAAATTATCCAGTGGAAATTCAGTCTCGTTAAATGTGATGAACTCTGTCGTTTCGGGTATAGCGATTCTAAGTGTATCAGATTCTCCGGTAAATGTGAGTTCCTGTTCGGAAACGTTATCGAATTCATGAATCACGATTTCGGTGGCGTACAGGTTTTCACCCACACCTTGTTCCAATTCGAACAGTAGAGTCAACTCAGAATCGAACTCGTCATATAAGATTTCTACTTCATAAGCTGGCAATACTTCATCGGCTTCACTCTCATCAACCAAAGATGGTGACGGTTTGAACCAGGAAATTCCTGTTTTTGAATACCAATATTCCGCATAATCGTCGAAAGTAGTTAAGCCGGAATATTGTCGCATTAAATCAGTTAAGCTCTCAAGAAGCGTATTTCTGAAAGTCTCCTGTTCGCCAGGAAACGCGGCTTGCCATCGATTCCAATGCTGTATGGTCCATAAAGAATCAGGATTTTGAATTCGCGCCGGTTCATCGTTAATACTGTAGTGCAATGCCGATGTAAGTAACCCATTTACACCTTCATTTTCTAGGTGCAGATATTGCTCATCAAATTGATATTCCCCGAACCACTGTTTGCTTACATTGCGTGATAATTGATGACTTGGCTCTCCCAAGCGATCAAACAAGTAAACGGTTCCGGTTCCGTGCGTCCTTTCCATCCACAAATTATCAGGTAACAGAACCATATTCAGGCTTTCGTGTGGATACTCGAAACTTAATTCATCCTCGATTTCTTTTTTTAATCGCGCCGCTTCTACTATAATGGAATTTGCCAACGCTTGATGCTCTTCACCCGCCGGATGAAAAAGTCTTACTTTTGTAAACCCAGCTGTCATTTCTGAAATCAGAAAATCACCTACTACAAAACCTATACCCGTTGCATTAATTTCATTCTCGGTGGTGTAATGCACACGCTTTTTGGTTTCGGTGATCGCCAGCGTTTCTTCAAGATTGCCGTTAAACATCACTTCCATTTGCAAGGGAATACTTAAATACGCATCCACCGTAAACTGCTCTCTGGGATGGTCGAAAACCGGCATCCAATGCCTATGAGCCAACGGATTCATCGATGACCACATATTCCCTAAGTGATCGTTATGCAATCCGTAATCAGATTGTGATTGCCATTGGATGGTTAGCTCAAATTCCTCGCCAGCTGATATCATTTCTTCAAAAAGTATATCCAGCGTATCGCCTCGAACTTCAAAATCAGAGGCTTCTCCATCTACCGACAATTCCGTAATTGAAAGCTCGGCTGCATGCATCGAAAGTACCGACAAATCGATGGCTTTTGCTTTGATGGTATAGGTAACCTGTCCGCTGAGCAGTTTATTCGCAGGATCGATATCCAGCCTTAGTTCGGCATGAGAAATATCATAAGGATGAAAAGGATGATTTTCGTAGTCGAATTGAATTTCCTCGCATGATTGTACAAGCGAGAAAGCTGAAAAAATGAAGGTAACTAAGTGTAGCGCGAGCGATCTGATCATTAATTTTTGTGTGCTTCGAGTATTTTTAGAACTTGAGGATAAAGAGCTTTATTCGTTGAAAATCCATTGCCGGAATGAATCGTTTCTACTCCGTTTTTATCACTAAAGATCCCACCAGCTTCTTTAAGAACAGGCAAAAGAGCAGCGGCATCCCAGATATTCAATTCCGGATCAAACATAATATCAGCACGACCGATTGCTACCATCATGTGCCCGTATGCATCTCCCCATGTTCTATGCAATTTGGTTTCCGTCATTAACTGCTGAAATTCTTCTTCCATACCGCAATCTCTAAACCGACGAATTTCTGTAACAAGAAAAGTGGCTTCATCCATATTTTCGGTATTTCTTACCGAGATCGGTTCATCGTTCAAAGTAGCTCCTTCTCCTATTCCTGCCGCACAAAGTTCATCGAGAGCAGGTGCATTAATTACCCCAACTACCGGCTCATTATCTATCATAATTCCAATTAACGTGGTGTAGAACGGCACACCGTGGATGAAAGATTTTGTGCCATCAATCGGATCAAGCACCCATTGAATATTACTTTCCTCATTGGTACGACCAAATTCCTCGCCAATGATGCCGTGATCGGGATATCGCTTTAAAATCTCTTCTCTGATAATTTGTTCGGTTTCGCGGTCGGCAATGGTAACCGGGGAATCATCGGCTTTGCTGATTACTTCGAAATCTTTCTTGAAGTATTTGAGTGTATGTTGCCCGCCGATATATGCAATTTCCTTTGCAGCTTCAAGAAGCTCTTTAATGTCTGCCATGTTGAATAGTTCGTTTTAAGTGAGTGAATGAGTGACAGCCTTAAAATTAAGCAATCTGAATACGAACTATGAAGTTAATTTCGGCAGATTAAAAATTCATAGCCATAAAAAAAGGGCACGCCGTTCAAAGCCTACCCTTTGGTTAATAGAGGTATTTTTAGAAAGCGATCACAGCTTCTAATACCTTACAAAACTATCTATTGCTCAACTACAGGGTAGGTTTTATAGATGAAGAAAGTGTGAAGAACGTACCTTATATTTATTTTAAATAAGTGATTTTCAGGGTTTTGATGGTGTACGGAGTTTTAAGTACAACCAGATAAACTCCGGTAGCAATATTCGTCGAATTATTTACATCCCAGCTTACCTGAAAGTTTTTCAACCCTGAAAATTCTTGAGTATTAAGGGTAGCCACTTTTTGCCCAATGATATTATAAATTTCAATGCTGCTTGTGGATGCATCCCAAAGTTCTGACACTTCTACATTGATATTTACACTTGGGTTAAACGGATTGGGATATGCACTTAAAGAGTCGATTTCGAACGATTCCGGCACGATTTCTTCTTCGATAGGTACGATGGCCGACTCATCGATACAGGTTGCGCAGGCAAACACAGTATCACTTGGTTCTAACGCCAAAAACGAGGTGTACCTAGAAAGCACTCGATTCTCAAGACTCATTTCGATGATATCTTCAATCTCTTCGTTGGATGGATTCCCATTCTCTAATTGTTTGATGCGCTGGCCAACCCAAATCTTTTTCAAAACACTATCTGCCGGACTTAGATCTTCTTCCGCAACCGTGATTTGTTTAGAAAATACTTCATCCCGATAAAATCCTGATATTTGAATGTCGAAGGGAGCCGCACCGGTAAACTTACCCAATTGGTAATAAGATGATGAACTCAAACTGCTGTTTTCATCTTCTGAAGTGTATCTACCATAACTGAAACCACCATTTATCAACGGATACACCTCCATATCAGAAATCGCTCCGTTTACTTTTTGTAAGGATGTGGACAAGATCTCATATTCATTGGATGAATCATTGTGATCGGTGAGTTCGCCCGCGGTATCACGAGTTAAATTCAAATAGAAATATTCATTGCCGAGATAGTAACGACCATTTCGCCACTCGTAATTGAAATTTTTTGTTTGAATATCTGCCACATGTACCGTGGGAAAGTTACCTCCTGCATAATCTACTAGTGCGTCAAGCAGTGTGTTTGCATTTTCGATATTACTATAGTTCTGTGAAGAGGCTATCAATAAAATGGAACTGTTTTGCTCACTAGATTCCGTAAAATCGTACGCATCGGTGAGTAAATTATCCATGTTGCTAAACGCTGACTCTAAATCTTCATTTTCCAAAAAAGCAGTAAAAGCACTATCGATAGTGGCATCGTTTGCCAATATCCATTCATCCGACATTTTTAATGTTGTTAATCCTGAAAAGAAGACATTAAAAGAATCCTTGTCGGATAGATATGTTTTGAGCTGTTCTTGCACGTTTTGCATCAAATCTGTTTCAACCAGATTTGTGTTATTCATGTCCAAATCTACTAAAACAAGAACATTCTGTGTGAACTCCGAATCAATCAACTCAAACGGTAATAATGAGATGTCAAAATATTTATCGGTACCGTCATCGTAGGTTCGCACTTGTATGGAATCTTGTTTTTCCTGATGTGTGATACTGAATGAACGCACATATCCGCTAGAAGGAATAGTAGTTTTTATAAAAGGACGTTCCTCTAAAGATCCTGACTCAAATGTGACGGAAGATTCTCCCGAAATCTTCACTTTTTCTGCATTAGAATCAGTGAAAATCAAAAAACCGGGATCAGCAGTTTCTGAAGTAGTAAGTTTTTGCAGCTGATCAGGTAAACGAACACTTTTTGATGATGAATTTACAGTGTTGGGCACCAAATAAGTAAGCCTGATTTTCCGCTCTTCGGTTGGCTTAAACGGATAGATTCTTAATTCGTACCACCCATCACCGTTTTTATAAATAATGGCAGGATCTTTTCGTCGATTTACAATCCCTTCATAAATTCGCTCGGCGGTCCACCGGTCGTACATTCGGGCTTCCATAATTTCATCCCCTACCCAGAGCCAAAGGTTTGTAATCTCGTAAGTTTCAGGGAGCCTGAAATACGCATATAACTCAATTTGTGTGCCTGCTGCGAACTCGTTGGGATTATCTGACTTAAAACTCAGGTATGAGTTCACCTCAGAATAAGCTCCCTTATCTGTAACACTGTAAACATTTTCAGTTAACGTAACCCCCGTATTTTGCCATGTCCGATCAGGATTTGAAATCCTCATATACTGTGCATTGGCACTTATTGAAATTATCCCGAAAAAAAGAATTGCAATTATTGACTTATACATGTTAGAGCCTTGAATAATTAATTGTAATAATTGTATTTACAATACAAACCTACGAAGAATATTAAACTCTAGTGTGAACTATTTGTGAATATATTTTATACTTAATTTCCATACATCAAAAACACAATTCAGGTTATTTTGAACGCCCAGCAATTAGAGAAAAAGCATCATTTTCAGGTTTACAATCGCTACCCGGTAACACTTAAAGAAGGAAGTGGAGCTAAAGTCTGGGATATTGAAGGAAAAGAGTATATCGACCTACTGGCAGGAATTGCTGTGAATAACTTGGGGCATTGTCACCCGGCCATTGTTGAGGCCATCAATGAGCAATCCAAAAAACTTCTGCATACCTCGAATTTCTATTATACCGAGGAACAAAGTGAGTTCATTTCCCGACTGGCTTTCCTAAGTGGATTGGATCGTGTGTTCTTGTGTAATTCCGGATTAGAGGCAATGGAAGCCTGTGTAAAACTTGCTCGCGCGTGGGGACATCAACATGGCAAATCCGGCCATATTATTTCTCTTACAAATGGATTTCATGGTCGATCACTTGCCGGAGTTACGTTAAGCAAGCCTTTTTATCAACAAGGTTTTGATCCTCTGCCTGCTGGTTTCCAACAATCACCATTTAATGATTTTGAGGCGCTACTGGAACACGTTGATGATCAAACTATAGCTATCGCTTTTGAATTGATTCAGGGAAATAGTGGTGTACATATTGCAGAGAAAGAGTTTGTACAACAAGTGCGCGATTTGTGTACAGAAAAGGGAATCTTGTTGATCATCGACGAAGTGCAAACCGGTGTTGCCCGAACTGGAAAATTCTGGTGTTACGAACATTATGGCATCAAACCGGACGTTGTTGCAAGTGCAAAAGCTCTGGCCGGGGGCATCCCAATTGGAGCTATTATGGCGGAAGAATCGGTGGCAGCGGCTTTTGACTTTGGCCAACACGGCACCACATTTGGTGGTAATCCCTTTGCATGTGCAGTTGGCAATGCCTGTTTAAAAACCATTTCGCAACATAACATTGCAGAACAGGCCGCCGAAAAGGGGCATTACATGATGGAATTGATTCGAAACAAAACCAAAGGTAATTCTGTTGTAAAAGAAGTGCGGGGAATGGGCTTAATGATTGGCGTTGAGTTAGATATCCCGGGTCGCCCTGTGGTAGAGCGTATGTTTGAACTGGGAGTACTCAGTAATGTTGCCGGTGGAAATGTGTTACGAATTGTGCCGCCGTTAATTATCTCGCAAGAAGAAATTGATCGCTCTGTTGAGATTCTAGCTCAAGCCCTAAGTTGAAAATAGAATTGTACAAAACAGTTCATCGTCTATGCATAAAATATCTACATTTTTGTTTCCTTTATTGTTGATGGGATATCATTCAAACGCACAGTCCTTTGAGTTTACTTCAGATATACTACCCAACAGTTCCATTTCTATCAATGGTAAATCGAATGTGAATTCTTTTAGTTGTAGCTACAATAATCCCTTTCCTGATGTAACCCTTCAACATACTTCCACATTAAAAGAAAACACTTTTTTGGTGAATGGTGATACTCTGGCACTAAAAATTAAAGAGTTTGACTGCGGTAAGCGTGGGGTAAATCGTGATATGCGAAAAACCCTGAAAGCGGATGATTATCCTACCATAGATGCCTGGATCGATCGCATTACTTTAAACGAATCGGGCGAAGCAATCGCCATTATGCTGGTTTCAATTGCAGGAACAACTAATCAGTACGAAGTGAAAATAGATGAAACGCCGGATACTGAAGTACTCGAAATCAAAGGAGAGCAGGAAATTTTTCTTTCCGATTTTAACCTCGATACACCAAGCGCACTTTTCGGATTAGTAACCGTTGAGGATCGGTTCGTAGTTGAGTTTGAGCTGAACATCAAACAAAAAAAAGGCAGCCTAGAAAACTAAGCTGCCTTAAGAGGGTTCTATTAATTTAGAAGCTTACTACTGCCTCAATATTAATTCCGCTGAATGAAGCACCATCGTACTTGCTACCTGTTGGATAGTCGTTCCAGTTTTGTACAACGTATTCTACTTTAGTTAATACGTTTGGAGTTAGGAACCAACCACCACCAATATTGAATCGGTTTACGCTAATATCAGTACCGGCTGCAATTTCGCCACTTACTGTATTGTAACGTGTACCTACGTACACATCGTTGTTGTCGCCAAAGCGGTACAATAATTCTGCACCAATGTGATTGAATGAACGAGTGTCTGACTCAACAGCAGTTTTACCACTACTCATTTCGTACACACCGAAGAACTCGATACCTTGGAACTTCACGAATGGATTAACCATGATTGAAGTCATTTCGCCACCAATTGGTCCACCAGGAGCAAAACGAGAAACTACAAAGTTAGGGCTGAAACGTCCGCTTCTGAAGTCATCATCAAGAACGTTGTAATAACGAGATCCTGCACGGTCACCGGTATATAGGTACTGTGAACCGGATTCAGCAGAGTTGTAAAGTGATGCACTTAAACGAACTCTAAGATCTTCGTTAACTTGGCTGTCGTATCCTGCTTTTAGCAATAAATTGATTTTCTCATCAATAGCTGGCTTAACAGTGCTTTGGTTCAATTTACCGTTGGTAAGACCAATCATACCGAAGAAATCGTCGGCGAAGTAATATACTTCTGCACCCACTTCTGTGGTGAACGAATCCATTAGGTAGTTACCTACAAAAGGATTGAATAAAGCCTGACCATTATCACTTCTTCTGAAGTGCGTATCACCGTAGTTATTTTCCATGTGACCTACTCGAATTCGAACATTTTCCATCAAACCGGATAGGAAGCCTTCTTGTACGAAGTCAAGATTATCAATTTGGATAAATCCACCTTTAACCCATGCTTCAGCGTGGTGTTGTGAAGATAAATAGGTTCTTAGGTGCATTACTAAACCCTTAGCCAGAACTACATCGATATCAAGATTCGAAGTAGCGAGGTTAAAGTTATTTACTAGTTCAGGAAGATCGTCATTTGCATTTTCATGGCTTATACCTTGAAATTGTAAGGTGTTTGCTCCACCTACGCGAACGTATAGTCCATCGAAGGTAAGATCACTTACTTTTGCAGGCTCAAATACATTAAGCCCCGATTTGTCCTGATTTCTGAGATTATCAATTTGCCGATCGCTTTGTGCGTACACCGAAAAGGCACTTAAACTGACCACTAGCGCACCGAGAATGATACTTTTTAACGTTTTCATGATTTCTCCTCTACATGTTTATTGTTTGGTTAGGAATAATTTAAAGTCGATGGTAACCTCGTCACCTGTTTTCATAGTCCCCATCATTGCTGTTGGTGGATCTATTCCAAAATCGCTCATTAGAATGGCTTTAGCGCCGGTTAATTGCAGTACATCATTGTTTAAACTATGCCCTGCAGAAACTGTAATTGGCTGCTCTTTGCCTGCGATGGATAAAAGTCCACTGGCTGTAATGGAGTCTGCAGAAACAGATTCTATGCCGCTAAGCGTAAAGGTGATTTGAGGATGATCTTTTTCATTTAATGCACCCATGGTTTTACGATCCATAATGCGCTTTCCGCTTTCGATCGATTTTACCTGTGCTGTAAATGAGAAAGATGTTATATCTATACTTCCCTCTTCTGTGGAAGCTATTTTGGTGTTTACCGAAAACTCTTCGACTACACTTTCCCAATCATGTACCGTTGATGTACCCTGAATGGTTACCTTGCTTTGTTCTTTGTCAAGAATGTAGCTGTTTTGTGTAAACCCAGAACTGAATAAGATGATACTGAATAATAGTGTACAGAAAACCTTCATTGTACTACCTCTATTAATTGTTAGAAGTTCTTAGTTATGAAGATTGGCCAATCTGTCCTTAATGCGTGAGCAAACTAATGGTGAAAAATGAAGATTATGTGAATTCTAATATCCATATTAGATTATCGCATTAATATTCACCTTTTCGTTTGCAATGCTTGCTATATTAAGCTCTTAAATAACTGTAATAACTGAAATTATTTATCCAATTTTTTACAAAATCTAACGCCCTAAAATAATTTTACCGGAAACCGACTATAAAATAATTATACGACGTTAATTTATTGATAGTCAATGACTTAAATAATATACGATGAGTGTATCCAACAACTTTCAGTTTTTGAACAATTTTTTAGAATTGGTTTTTTCCGCACCCTTTTTTTGCGGAATTAGTTAAACAATTCAACCATAGTTTCCAGTAATTGAGTGAACTCATTTTCTGAAATTTGAAAATGAAAGGTAGCCCGAATTGTTTTTGGGCCGAATTGAACCATCCGAATTCCGGCTTGCTCCAATTTCTCTAACGCCTGCTCAGCTTCCCCCCCTTTCACATCAAAAATTACGATGTTGGTCTCTACAGAATCTTTATCTATTTCCAGTTGGCTACACTTGGAAACAACATCAGCAAATAAAGCAGCTCTGCGATGATCTTCAGCCAGTAACGGCCAATGGTATTCCACGGCGAAATCGGCAGCTGCTGCCAAAATTCCAACCTGACGCATTCCCCCTCCCCACATTTTACGGTAACGACGAGCTTGTTGGATATGCTGTTTGCTGGAAAGTAACATCGAGCCAATTGGAGCTCCCAATCCCTTACTAAAACAGACTGATATAGTATCAGCAATGGTTCCAAAGAAAACTGCTTCAATATTCGTTGCAGTCATGGCATTCCAAATTCGAGCTCCGTCGATATGAACCAAAAGCTCTTGTTCATCGGCAAAAGCTTTTAATGCTTTTAGCTCATCTTTGCTGTAACAGGCTCCGCCCCCTTTATTGGTTGAATTCTCAAGACAAAGTACTTTTGTTGATGGTTCCCAATCATAACGCCCACGTTTAAGCGCAATTAAATGATCTGGATCTAATTTGCCATGATTTCCATCTACAGGATGAATCTGCACCCCAGATAAAAAAGCCGTTGCTCCGGTTTCGTAATTAAAAATATGTCCCTTTTTTTCGATCAAAATCTCATCACCGGGTTGGGTCAACACTTTCACCGCCAGTTGATTACTCATGGTTCCGCTCGGTACAAATAAACCAGCCTCCATCCCAAACATTGCGGCCATCTTTTGTTCAAATGCGTTAACCGTACTATCTTCGCCAAACACATCGTCACCCACTTCCGCTGAAGTCATAGCTACCAGCATTTTTGGAGTTGGTTTGGTGATGGTATCGCTTCGTAAATCTATCATAATCTGTTTTGGATTTTAAAAGGGATGGAATATACTGAATGCACTTTCACTGTAAATCAACAATTTGGCTTTGCAACAAAAAATTACTGTAGCGCTGATTCAGCAACCGCCTGTGTTTATGAATGCCAAAGCGAGTACTGCTAAGGCTTTGGAGTTCATCAAAGAAGTAACAGAACAAGGCGCTCAACTAATCGTTTTTCCTGAAACCTGGTTTCCGGGCTATCCTGTTTGGCTCGATTATTCTCCAAATGCAGCGCTTTGGGATCATCCGCCGGCTAAAGCTCTTTTTCGTTTATTGATGGCTAATTGCATACAGATTGATGACAAACATTATCAGGCATTTTCTAAAGCTGCAGAAGAAAATAACTGCACCATTGTAATGGGGGCGCAAGAGCGCGTAGGTAGAAGTATCTACAATACCATCTTTTATTTTTTACCAAATGGCACGGTTGATAAACACCGAAAACTAATGCCTACGTACACCGAACGTTTAATCTGGGCTTATGGTGATGGAAGCACCTTACCTGTTGTTGAAGTTGATGGAATTCGAATTGGTGGTTTGATCTGTTGGGAACACTGGATGCCACTGGCGCGCGCAGCCATGCAACAGCAGCAAGAACATATCCATATTGCGCAATGGCCAATGGTTAAAAGCGCAAACCTGATCGCATCCCAAAGTTACGCATTCGAAGCACAATGCTATGTTCTAGCCGTTGGATGTACGCTCACAAAACAGCAAATGCTGGATGGGTTATCCACTGTATGTGAAACAGATGAAGACCGAACTGGCTTGGAAATCTTCGAGCAAATTCCGATCGAAAATGAAGCGTTAATCCTTAAAGGTGGAAGTGCGATCATCCACCCTGATACTTCATTTTTAATCGAGCCTATTTACAACTCCACCGAACTTATTGTGCAAGAATTAGATTTATCCAAGCTCAGCGAGGGTAACTTGTTCTTAGATACTGCCGGACATTATTCTCGTCCTGATGTATTTACATTAACGGTTGATGCCCGACCTAAATCCAATATCACTTTTGAGCACTAAAACCTTTGATATCATAATTGCCGGTGCCGGACTTTCCGGCTTAAGCTTGGCGTGGTATCTGGCAGAAGGTAATTACAAAGGCAATGTACTTTTGGTCGACAACAGTTTTGCACCTCACAACAGTAAAACCTGGTGCTTTTGGGCTAATCATAAGCCGTTCTTTCCTGAAATCATTTATAAAAAGTGGCGGAAATCCTATTTCGCAGCACAGGATTATCAGTCATTTTTATATATGAATGAATACGCCTACTACTGCATTCGGGAAAATGATTTCAAGGAATTTGTTTTAACAAAGCTCAGAAAGAAATCAAATTTTACTCTACTTGAAGAAGGCATTCTGGATATTTATGGAAGCAAGAAAAAAGGTGTTCTGGTTACCAAAAACAGCGACACTTATGTAGCAGATTTTATTTTCCAAAGTATCATTCAACCGGAATCTTCCAAAAAAGAACATCTGAAATATCCATTGCTCCAACACTTCTATGGCATTGAAATTGAAACGGAAGACGGAATTTTTGATCCAAATACTTTTGTGATTATGGATGTGGATCATTCCTTCGACGATGGGTATGCTTTCATGTATGTTCTCCCCTACGACCATAACCGGGCGTTGATTGAGTTCACCGTATTTTCAGAAAATGTATTGCCTAAAAAAGAGTACCGGAAGAAAATTCGTACTTATATAAAGGAGAAATACGGCTTCGGGAAAAAAGAGTACAAATCTGTTCGTAAAGAATTTGGAGTTATTCCGATGGATGACCGTCCTTTTGAGCCTACATTGGATGTGAACATCTATAATTTAGGAACGATGGGAGGACTCACAAAAGCTTCAACCGGATATACTTTTACTCGTGTTCAGCGATATTCCAGGCTATTGGCGGGCTCTTTAATCAACGGTGAATCTCCGCAAATCACAAATCCATCGAAAAACAGATATCGGTATTACGATAAACTTTTGCTTCACATCCTGTCTACATCGGTTCCAGAATCGCGGCGTGTGTTCACTCATCTCTTTAAAAACAACTCCGTTGACGAAATCTTCACATTCCTAAATGAAGACACTTCCATTGTCCAAGATTTGAAGATTATGAATAGCGTACCGTATATGCCTTTTTTCCGAGCTATCGGTAACAATCTGATTTAATTCATAATTCTTTATCAGAAATTCATAGTGCTAAGTTATGCTACGAGAGAAACTTCAACGCATGGAGGCACTATGGATACGCTTATCGTTTACGCATCCAAACACGGAACTACGCATGAAATTGCCGAACGTATTAGTCGATTGATCGGATTTAATCGTTGCAGAACCATTAATATCGCGAAAGAAAAGGTTCCTTCACTCGAAAATTACGATACGGTTATCATTGGCGGCTCTATATACTTTGGGAAAATTCAAAAGAAGATTCAGCGTTTCTGTGAAGAGAATTTGCAGGAATTACTAACCAAGCGCATTGGCCTGTTTATCTGTTGTATGAATAATGAGGCCGCCAAAGAAGAATTTAATGGTGCGTTTCCGGCTGATTTAATATCACATGCTGCGGCAACCGGTGAATTTGGTGGAACTTTCAATTTCGAGGATATGAACTTTATCGAGAAGTTTATCGTGCGTAAACATATTGGTGTCGACCATACAATTCGAAGAATCAATGCGCAATCCATCAATCATTTTGCTATTCTGATGCAGTAACTCAGAATTCATTTAGCAAACATTGAACTATCACATTCTTAATAGCGATGCGCTCGCTGAACGTTTTCCAGAGGAAATAGAAGGAAATCAAATCATTTTCCGTGAATGCTTGATTGAAGGACCCCTGAAAGCAGAAAACCTTGATCATTTTTTATCGATCCGCGAGAGTTATCTCACTCAAACCTACCCCGAACATGGCGAAGATTATTATGCCAAGTTTACCAGATCAGAATTAGAGAAATTATCAACCATCCCTAACAATGCACGAGTTTACTTATGGTTTGAAGAAGATTTATTCTGTCTGATGAATGCCTTGTATGTGTTGTATTTATTAACAACATCAAACAGAAACTATCAGGTGTTTTGGGTTCATCCCCCAATGAGTATGCAGTATGGGTTTGCAGGATTGAGTCCCGATGAATTGAGACGTGCACCGGAACACGCTAAGGAAATCAAGGAAGATGACCTCAAAACAGCTTCCAAATTGTGGGAGCTTATAGCTACCGAAAACTATAATCCGATTTCGAATCTACGATTTACAGAACCCTTCGACTTTCTGAACAACGGCATCGAATTACTTCTAAGTTTTAAAGTGAAAGGTCAAGCAGAAGCAATCCTGAAATCAATAATCTCGGAAACAGAACCACTCGCTTTTGGTCCGGTATTCAGAGCTTTTCACGCCAAGGCTCCTGAATACGGTTTAGGGGATCTTCAGGTAAAAAGGTTGTATGACAAAATCATAAATCACTGACATATTAGTTTCGTTTTATTATCATAGTAAACACATTCCCACAAGACTTAAACTTTTAACTGTAATTGTATGCCTCAACTTTATATTAAATCAAAGCAGAGGTCTATTTCCGGCAGTTTTTTTATACTGATTCTCCTTGCGTTGTTCTCAGCTAACTGCGCATCCATATTTAAAGGCAGTAGTGCGGCAATATCAATGAATTCAACTCCAACGGGTGCTACTGTATTGGTAAATAACATTGAGATTGGGTTAACACCCAATACCTTTTTCTTATCAAGAAATAAAGACCATGTAATTACTTTTCAAAAAGACGGATATGAAGATGTGAGCATTAACATTTCTCGCACTTTTGATTTAGAAACAAGTGTAATCGGAAACCTTTTCTCTTGGTCGATTGTGGGATTTTGTGTCGATTACGTTACTGGAGCTGCATTCTCTCTAACTCCTGCAGATTTACAAGCAAATTTTGATTCTATGGCAAAAGCCGGACTGATTGATCCCAATTTCAAACAAAAAGAAGGCGAGATTATGGTAATCATGATAACTACTGAGCAATGGGAAGCTATTCAGACTGCTAAATAAACCGTTCTCAAATTATTTTACAAAGCTCAGCTTATACTGCTGAGCTTTTTTATTTTAGACAACGGTTAATTTTCTCACCTCGTAAACAAAAACTGTGATAGTAGCGCCATAACCGCAGTTTCAGCCCGTAGCCGATGTTCCCCCAAAGAAACAATTCTTCCACCAGCATTTTCAACCGTTTCCACTTCGTTTTGAGAAAAACCTCCTTCGGGTCCTACCAAGAGTAAGGCACTCTTCGAGATATTGAAGTCGTTGGCGGAAACTTCTTTTTTTTCATGCGCCATAATTACTTCATGATCGGCGAAATCAAGTAAAACATCACTTAATGAGTTCTTGGTCACAATTTCGGGCATCCACCAACGGCCACTTTGTTTAAATGCACTTTGCACGATAGCATCAATTCGATCTTTGTTGATGCGCGTTCGTTCACTGCGCTCTGCATCAAATAAACAAATGGTAGTGGCACCTAACTCTACGGCTTTTTCGATGGCAAACTCGAACCGATCTCTTTTTTTGATCACGCCAAAACCCAACACTTTTTGAATTACCGGTCGGGCTTTCGCCTCTTTTTCTGTGATGGTGATTGAGACACTCTGTTTACTTATAGCAGAAATTTCACCGGTGGCTTTGCAACCCATTCCATTGGCAAGATGAATGATATCTCCAACCTTTTTGCGAAGTACTCGGGCAGCATGTTTTGCTTCCTGACCTTGTAATTGAACCTCAGAGCATGCACATAATTCCGGATCAGGTAAGTAGAAAAGCGTATCCAAATTAAGACGATTGTTTTCTGCCTATGTAAGCACCGGGCTCAAAGGAAACCTCTCCGGTTTCTAGCACTAACTCCACATACGGAGCACACATATGGCATTTATTACTACATATCTCTTTGGCCTGCAATTGCTTAATGTCAGTGATCTGATGCACTCTCGCATAGTCTTTGATTTCGTCAAAGCTAATTTTTTGGCACACACATCTATCTACTTTAAATCCACCCATCACTGTTTAAAATGCTTTCCTAGCTTTAATCCCTGTCCTTGGTAATTACTTTCGATTTCTGTGCCATATATGAAAGATGGCACTTCTGTGTTTGGTTCAAACTGCATACTAAATAAGGTTTGACCATCTTCGATCATAAATGGCACATCGTGCGATCGAACTTCCAATACTGCTCTTGCACCTTTATCGTTCACCGAGCCACCAAAACCTGAGTCGAAGAAACCGGCGTAATGGGTTCGAAGTTCACCTGAACCGGTATCGTAGGCCATCATTTCGCAGGCGAGATTTGCAGGAACCCGAATTCGTTCTTTGGATGCAAAGATATAAAAAGCTTCAGGCTCTAAGATGATTCGTGCATCTTTGTTTGCATAAATCGGCTCCCAAAAATCGTCCACCGGATAATGCCCAATATTTTCCAGATCAATAAAATTGCTGTGCTTCTTTGCTTTGTAACCGATTACTTCGCCTTGCTCTCCTTTCAATTGTACACTCATAAACAGACCCTGATTCACTTTGATCTGCTCCATGCTCACCGGCTTAATATCCTCGTTAAACAGCAACGGATCGGTATCATGAATACGTAATAAATCCTGATCGGAAACTACTTCAAAGCCATGGCGCACTCGAAGCTGATTCAACCGCTGACCGGTTCGCACTTTAATCGAGAAAGATTTTGGCACAACCTCAAGGTATAAGTTCCCTTGATAACCCGGATTTATTTCCTCAAAACGATGCGAGTAATCGGTGATCACACGTGTGAATACATCCAATCGTCCGGTAGAACTTTTTGGATTGGCTTTAGCACTGAGATTTTCCATCGCGTGCAACTGCACTTCTTCCCCGTTTGACTGGCCATTCGTAAGTCCCTGATGCTGAATGGAGTAATGAGATTTTGGAAGTTTCAAAGACTCCAATAAAGGAATAATGTAGACGCAATTTTCTTCCAAAACAGCGCCGTTACGCAGCGAAAATGAATATTGCTCGAGTTTCTCCAGCTTTTCTTCCACCGTTTCATTTTCCGGTAAAAAACTGCAACGCACACGGTAAGCAACTTCGCCAAGTCGTAAATCTAAAGAATTAGGTTGAAATTGATTGTCTTTGATTGGATAGTCGGGATGAGAAGTTAAAATTCCCAGATCCCGTAGAATCTTCAATTTCTGAACAGGGAGCACCCCTTTGGTGCGAAGATGAACAGCGTTGGATGATTGCGACATGTACGGTTTTTCGATTGAAGATAAATGGTGGAATGGCTAATTCCCAATCAACTGATTCAACTTTTTAATTATTGAGCAGATAATCAAGTTCAACCAAAAATTACGTGTATAAGGCCATCCAAATTAGTTAGATTTGGAATCAAAATTAATCTCTGCAGTACAAAAATGGCTTTTTCAGATCTCAAACCTAGTCTAGATAAACTAATCCATTTAAAAGTAGTATTTATTCTCTGCTTGATGATAACGCTCGGGTGTTCACCTGCCGGAAAAGATGGCGATAAAAAAGTAACTGACTCAGAATTTATTGAGATATCCCGTGCAGAATATGCCAATCAATTATATGGCTTCTGGCTGGGTCAAAGCATTGCAAACTGGACCGGGTTAGTTACCGAAATGGATAAGATTGGAAATATTGGTGAGATCAAAACCGGGGGTTTTTATACGAGAGAAGATTGGGGAAAGCCCGATCAACCGAGCATTTGGGGTGAAGGAGTTCCCAGTGATCTTTCTCCCACTATTGATTTCGTGTTACGTGGCACTGAAGAGGTGTGGGGATCCGACGACGATACCGACATCGAATACATGTACCAATATTTGATGTATTCACAAGAAACTTCAATTCTTACACCACAACAGATTCGGGATGGATGGCTAACCCACATAAAAGCTGAAGAAGAAAATTATTTATGGGTTTCCAATCAGCGTGCATTCGATTTGATGCGAGAAGGAATGCTGCCTTCAGCAACCGGTACACCTGAAAACAATGAGCATTATGCGATGATTGATGCTCAGCTTACCACTGAGATCTTTGGAATATTATCGCCTGCGCGACCGGATGTAGCACGGAATATCGCCGAACTGCCTATTCAAACCACTGCACGTTATGAAGCACAATATATCTCCGAATTTTATGTAACCATGCATGCTTTGGCTACTAATCGAAAAGCTATTGAATCATTGAAAGAGTTTGTTCAACAGATTGCTGATGAAGCGAGATTGATTCTCCCGGACTCCACCTACCCTGCAAAAATGTATGATTTCGTTAAATCTATGTATGAATCAGGAGTTCCCTGGGAAACTACCCGCGATTCCATTTATCAACGCTATCAGGTAGAGCAGGCGGATGGATACGATCTCACTTCCCAAAACTTATACTGTAATGGTTGTTTCGCTGCAGGAATCAATTTTGCTGCAAGCTTAGTTAGCTTGTTTTATGGTGAAGGTGATTTTATTGAAACCGTAAAAATTGGCACGCTCGCCGGCTGGGATTCGGATAACCCAACGGCTACCTGGGGCGGTTTGCTGGGTTTTCTTTATGGAAAAGAATCCTTAGAAAATGCATACGATCAGCCATTATCGAATCGGTTTAATATTCATCGAACTCGACAAAATTTCCCCGGAAATGGAATTGAAACCTTCGATCACATAGCAGAAATGGGAATTTCAGTGATTGATCGGGTAGTTGTTGAGCAGATGAATGGTCGTATAGATTCCGAAAAAAATGTTTGGGTGATACCTTTGCTCAACTAAGTGTATTTTAAAAGTGCAATCGCAAATACTTAGCCTAGCCGATATATGAATTCTTTTAATCCATGGCATTCTGTTTCAACCGGAGAACATGCACCCGAAGTTGTAAATGGGATCATCGAAATTCCACGAGCTTCCCGTGCTAAATACGAACTAGACAAAGAATCCGGCTTACTCAAAATGGATAGAGTGCTGTACTCTTCGGTGTATTATCCTGCTAATTATGGCTTCATCCCGCAAACCTACTGCGACGATAAAGATCCACTGGATATCCTGATTCTTTCGCAAGTTACCGTTGTGCCCATGTGCATAGTTTCGGCTCGGGTAATTGGTGTGATGCGCATGGTAGATCATGGCGAAATGGATGACAAGATTATTGCTATCGCAGAAAATGATATGAGTGTGGAGCATATCAACGACATTTCTGAGTTACCAAACCATTTTATTCGGGAACTCCGTAGTTTTTTCGAAGACTACAAAAAGCTTGAACACAAAGAGGTAATTGTGGAGGAATTTCAGGATGCTACCATAGCACGCGAAATTGTGCAGCAAAGTATTGTTGATTACAGAGAGCGTTTCTCAGGACTTTAATCTGATTCAGGTCATCGATTAACTACGCTCGTCATCTACCGGATTTTCCCCAAATTTTGCCGGTACCCAATTCATATTTTCGATAGGTGGACGTTTATAATCCGGATCTTTTACAGATGGCGGTAATTCGATGGGTTCCGGCGTGATATCGCCATAAGGAATTTGTTCTAATAAATGTGAAATACAGTTTAGTCGCGCATGGCGTTTGATGTCGGCATTTACCACAAACCAAGGCGATTTTTTGGTGTCTGTATGCCGGAACATTTCATCTTTAGCTTTTGAATATTCAACCCATCTGCTTCGGGAAGCGAGATCCATCGGGCTTAGTTTCCAACGTTTCAGAGGATCTTCATTTCGCGCTGTAAACCGTTTCTCTTGTTCTTTATCAGAAATTGAAAACCAATATTTGAGTAAAATCAGCCCGTCTCTGATTAACATATTTTCAAACTCGGGGCACGTTCTTAAAAATTCCTGATATTCATCCTCGGTGCAAAACCCCATCACTCGTTCCACTCCAGCCCGATTGTACCAGCTACGATCGAATAACACCATCTCTCCCGCTGCAGGCAGGTGTTTGATGTATCGTTGAAAATACCACTGCGTTCGTTCGGTTTCGGTCGGTTTTTGCAGGGCAACCACTCGTACAATTCGAGGATTTACCACTTCCGTAATCCGCTTGATCACCCCTCCTTTTCCGGCGGCATCTCTTCCTTCAAATATTACCGCTACTCGAAGTCCCTTTTCCTTAATCCAGTACTGAAGCTTTATCAGTTCCCGATGGAGCTTTTCCAGCTCTTCTTCGTAAATATCTTTATCGAGTTTTCCTTTCTTATCGTACATAATGCGTCATTTATTCAATTTCCGTCATCCGTCATCCGTCATCCGTCATCCGTCATCCGTCATCCGTCATCCGTCATCCGTCATCTAAGGTAAAACTTTCATCATATATAAATCCGCGCGATTTCCATTTTTGTGAATTCCTCCAAGAAATTGCTTTAAGTGAATTGAAAAGTCCGTAGCTTTGAAGCCTCATGAAAAGCACTCGCACTCACCCCGACATCCCCATTATTTTTGAAGACAATCACCTGTTGGTTATCGATAAACCGGCCGGCGTGTTATCGCAAGAAGACCACACCAGCGACCCTGATGTGCTTACTTTGTGCAAAAAATACATTAAGAAGCGCTACAATAAACCGGGCAACGTGTGGCTGGGTTTAGTACATCGTCTCGATCGACCGGTAAGCGGAGTAATGGTCCTTGCGAAAACCTCGAAAGCAGCTTCCAGACTTTCTGAACAAATTAGAAATCACAGCCTAAAAAAAGTGTATTGGGCGTTGGTATATGGGATGACGCCCATGGAAAAAACATTGATCCATTACATCGAAAAAGACCATAAAACCAATACGGTTAAAGTGTACAATTCGAAAAAAGGAAGAGCGAAAAAAGCAGAACTCAGTTTCACTACCATCAAACAAAGTGCCCATTACAGTGTGGTTGAAGTTGATTTGAAAACAGGTCGTCCACATCAAATACGAGTGCAATTAGATAAAATCGGGCATCCAATCTGGGGCGATTATAAATACGCCGAAGAAGATACCGGCCCGGGAAAAGAGCTGGCTTTGCGTGCCGTTCACTTAGAAGTTGAGCATCCTACAAAGAAAGAAAAAATGGTGTTTAAGGCACCTAAACCCAGAACGCAACCTTGGGATAATTTCGAATATTGATGACGATCTCGCACACGGCAGCCTACATTGCTGTCAAACTGTATGGACTCACACGGAAGTCCGCTTTTGCAGAAAAGTTCGATCCATTTATTCTAAACTACTACGAACAACTGGTTTCGGCTCTGCCCCCTCATTTGCGATGGCATCGAAAGGCGCTGCGGTCATCGGCTATGCGTTCATTCTTCATCCTCTCGGAAGAATTATTACTGCCCGGCGATCTAATGCACATTCTCTGCCGTAAATATTATGTTGGCAAGCAAGTACAAGCATTGTTAGATGAAGGGTTTGAACAAATTGTAAATCTTGGAGCCGGCTTTGATCACCTCGGAGCATATCACTCTCAACAAAAAATACCCGTATTTGAACTAGATCGTGCTTCGATGATTTCGGAAAAGAAGTCATTTTTAGAGCAGCATGATTTCTCTAACAATAATCTTCACCTGGTCCCTTGCGATTTTGAACAGCAGCGAGCTGGTGAAGTGTTAAAATCACTGGAAGCCTTCGATCCCAAAAAGAAAACCGTATTCGTTGCTGAAGGACTATTCGACTATCTCGATTTGTTGCCATCAGAAAATTTGATCGAGGATATTCTTTCAATGAACCGAAAAAATAAACTGGTTACGACCTTCTTCTCCATCGATCAACTCAACTATTTCCATAGATCAGTTTTTAAAGGAGGCGTTGCTTTGGTTGGTGAATCGTTGAAATTCAAAATTACACGCGATGAATTTGTTGAATTGCTCGAAGAACTGGGACTAATCCTCGAAGAAGAAATTGATCGAGCTTATATGAAGCAGGATTTCATGAAAGAAATCGGCACCAACTTACCAGTAATGAAAGGTTTTTACGTACAGCAGTATAGTATCAAAGTCTAAATCATACCGCGATTGAAACCGAAGAAGCCGATCCTTTCAGATCTCTTTGTGATTTAAAACGTAATTCGAAGCGGCTTCCATTTTTTGATTGTATGTCTACTTCAGCATTCAGTTGATCGGAATACGAATACATCAAAGTAGCACCTAAAGTGGGAGATTGTTCAAACACGAAATCTTCTGGAAGCCCAATCCCATCGTCCTCTACAGTGAGTAGAACTTCGTCGTCTACTTGTTTTAAGGTAATATGAATGTTGCCTGAATCACGGTCAAAAAATGCGTATTCATAGGCATTAGCGATGAGTTCGTTCAATATTAGGGCACAAGGCAATGCCTGATTGATATTGAGCAACACATAATCAGCCGTGTAATTAAGGGAAATATGACTAAATTTAGACGCTCGTTTTTCCCTGGTTTCTTTGATCAGATTATGAATGTATTGATCGAAAATTACAGCTGTAAAATCAGATTCCTGATACAGTTGTTCGTGAATAAGGGCCATGGTATTCACCCTCATATAATTGGAAAACAAACTCCGTTGAACGGCTTCATTTTCGGTTTTGAACTCTTCGAGTTGAAGAAAACTTGAGATTACCGCCAGATTGTTTTTAACTCGATGATGAATTTCAGCCAATAGCACGTTCTTTTCCTCTAACGAGCGCTCTAAGGATGCCTGATATTGTTTTTTATGCGAGATATCATTTCCCGAAAGGTAGAATTTATCTCCATTCTTATGAATATTCAGGGCAACGTGTCGCAGTTTAGAATCTTCATCATTTAATACCGTTTCAATATTCAGGGTGTGATTAGAATTTGGGTAATTCCATGCCTTTAATTTTGCCAGTAATTCAACATCGGTAAACAAATTGTACAAACTCAGTATACCGTGCCGATCACTCCCATCTTCCAAAACGGCAGCAACCTGACTGGTATATTTTTCTACTCTAAAAGTGTTGGCATCGGCAACTATCATCACATCAACCGAGGATTCCAGAAACCGTGAAATGGTATCCAGTTCAATATTTCGGCGACGTAATTCTAATCGAGCTTCCACCTCTTTGGCTAAGGTTTCTAAAGCTTTTTTTTGATGATCCTGCAGCTGCTTTGGCTCCAATCCAATCACACAAATAGTGCCCATATTCAACGCATTGGAGCGTACGTTAAAGCCGGCGTAAAACCGAACACCCGGAGCGTCTTTCACAAAGGGCATTTCGTTAAATCTATCATCATCCAGCGTATTTTCAACAATCATGAATGATTCTTGCTGAATAGTGTGATGGCAAAACCCAACTTCGCGAGGGATTTCTGTAAACTCTACACCTACTTTTGCTTTACTCCATTGGCGTGTATCATCGATAAAATTGATCTGAGCCACGGGAACTTCGCAAATCTGAGCGGCAAGTGTAACCAGGTTATCAAATTCTGATTCCGTGCCTGAATCCATAATATTGAACCGCTTAAGTTCCTGGATTCTGTTGGTTTCATGAGGTGCGATTGAAGCCATTGCGTTTTCAGTCATAGTCGATATTCGTTTCGGTGGGTTATCGACGATGCACACGCTAAACTTTATAACACAATCGCTTAATTAACAGATTCTAAAACTTCTGAGTTTATAAACTCAATCTTCAATCAAACAAAGATTTTGCATCTCCGTCAATCTCAGGCTTAGCCGATTCCGGTAGTGATTTTGTAGCTTTTGCACCCAATTCTTTCAGCATTTCAGCTTGGCGTACTAAATTCCCTGATCCTGAATTTAAGCGCTTCATTGCCGTTTCGTAGCTATCCTGCGTTTGGCGAATTCTATTTCCGATGTCGTCCATACTCTCTACAAATCCCACAAATTTATCGTACATCGCTCCACCACGTTCAGCAATTTCCAAGGCATATTTATTCTGCCGGTCTCGCTTCCAAATGGTATTTATCGTAAATAAAGTGGCTAATAAAGTGGAAGGACTTACAATCACGATATTCTTCTCGAACGACTCATTATATAATTCCGGCTCAGACTGCAGAGCGGCCGCAAAAGCGGGTTCAACAGGAATAAATAACAACACAAAATCGGGCGTTTTATCCTGATATAGTTGAGTATAGTTCTTGTCACTTAATCCCTTTACATGCGCTCTGATAGATAGCACATGTTGCTTAAGTTGCTTTTCACGCTCGTCTTTATCATCAGCTGCTACAAAACGCTCGTAGGCTGTGAGTGATACTTTGGAATCCACAATTAGGAACTTTTCATCGGGTAATTTTACCACCACATCCGGTTGAAGTCGGCGCCCATCTGCAGTAGTCTCACTTTGCTGAGTAAAATACTCCTCATCTTTTCGAAGTCCGGATTTTTCCAGAATGCTTGCCAGAACAACCTCGCCCCAGTTTCCTTGCGCTTTAGAGTCCCCTTTTAGCGCTTTGGTGAGGTTTTTAGTGTCTTCGCTCATTTGCTGATTTAGCTCAGCCATTTGGCGAATCTGTTCTTTTAATGTAGCTCTTTGTCGATTTTCGTCGTTGTACGTCTCTTCCACTTTTTTGCGGAACTCTTCCAATTTAGTGCCTAATGGATTTAACAATTGATCCAGACTTTCACGGTTTTGTTTGGTGAATTTCGCTGATTTTTCGTCCAGGATTTTATTCGCAAGATTCTCAAACTGCACTTTCAGCTGTTCCTGCATCTGTTCTAATTCCCCTTTTTGTTCGTTCAATTTTTTTTGAAGCGCTTCATATTCAGCTTTTAATCCTGCCAATTCCCGATCGATCTTCGAGGCATGTTCGCGTTCTTCCTTCAACGCTACTTCTTTCTGCTCAATTAATAGATCGTGATTGGATTTTGCCGCTTGCAACTCTTTTTCTAATCGATCCCTCTCTTCTGTTTTCTGCTGTTCCAGATTCGCGATTCTCTCCTCGAGTCTACCCGATTCCGATTTTGATTTGAAATGAGCGATGGCATAACCTATTCCAATTCCTAACAACAGCGCTACAGCCCCAATTACAATTTCCAAGTCTATTCCTCCAATAAAATTTCAGCCATTTTGGCTTTTAATACTTCGTTATTAAATACTCTGTTATGCCCTTGTCCGGCAAGCATTACAAATTCATCATTTCCATCAAGATATGCATTCAATTTCATGGCTCGATCAACAGGAAGGAGTTCATCTTCGGCAGCGTAAAAAATAGTGATCGGTTCTTCGATGGTTTGCAATGCCAAATCGGTCCGTAACGGATAGCGCACCAGAAAATCGGGCAAAAACCAATACTGAGCATCTTTCATATCCAACATGCTGTAGTAAGGTGTCCAAAGTATGACTTCACGCGGATCGTTTGCAGCAGCTACCTGAGCCGCTACGCCGGAACCTAATGAGTAGCCCACAATTACAATATCATCTTCGGGATATTCTTGAGTCATCACTTGGTACACAACCTTCATATCGCCCACTAAATCTTCTTCATTCCACATTTCACCTTCTGTGATACCGTAACCTCTGTAGTCGGGATATAACACATCGTACCCATTTTCCAAAAACAGCATGAATTTAGACGGATTCGTTTGTGCGCTTCCTCCATTTCCGTGGAAAAAAATCACCAAACCTTTACTGGAATCTGCTTTGGCATGAATGGCGTGGATTCTAGCTTCATCTTCTATCTCGAACCATCGCTCCTCGAAGTTGAAGTTGTAATTGAATTCATGTCCGGATGCCAATACAGTTGGATTAAATAAGATGGCATTTTGAATGAAGTAAAAATAAACACATACTCCGGCGTACAGTCCAAGAATTAAAATTAACGTAGAAAGAAATCCTTTTTTCATGAGGTGATTTATTTCTTGATAAGATAGTTGTTGACAAGCCGAACACCAACCTTTTAAGGCGTCTAACTTAGCTAGATTTTTATAGTTGGATTGATTAAAATGTAAGCGCTTACAAATTTACAATAATATGCGTTCACTATTTTCCTTTTTTGTGCTTTTGCTACTCTCGAATTCAGTAATTGCACAAAATTCTTCCGAATCTCAATCAACAAACCCTCCTATTTATATTGCCTTTTGTGGCATATGCATCAGCCTTTATACTGGCCGGGAGAAACCATCCTTGAAACACAGGCGAATAATTATTACCCGTATTCCGTGTTTGATATCCATAATTCGAGAACCGGTCCGTACACAAATTGGCCCAAAGTAGCCGTTCAAAAAGCGATCGATGCCAACCTCCCTCATGCCGGTGCATCCGTTAGTTTTTCAGGGACATTAATCGAAAACCTGAATCATCTGGAAGCCAATGGTAACGGTAATTTTCAAAATTGGACGTCTCCATGGAATTCTGTGATCAATCAAACAACCACAGAAGGTAATCCACGGATGGATATGATCGGGTTCGGGTATTATCACCCTTTAATGGGATTAATTGACACCGACGACATCCGCGCGCAGATCCAAAAACACAAAACCATCCTTTCTTCCACTTTTGATGGAAGCTACTCAAAAGGGATATTCCCACCCGAAAATGCATTCTCCAACGACATGATTCCCGCTCTCACCGCCGAAGGATTGGAATGGGTGCTGGTGGATAATATTCATTTTGATCGAGCTGCAGCAGGCTATCCCTATTCCACTTCAGGAAATCTGTATGAGCCCAACAAAGCCGATGTTCAAAATCCTGATCCACAGGATTGGGTGCAGCTCAACAATCTTTGGGCACCAACTAAAGTAAGTGCGCAGTGGGGACATCAACCGCATTACGTTGAATACACGGATCCTAAAACCGGTGAGACTTCAAAAATTATTGCCGTTCCAACATCACGCTATTTGGGGAACGAAGACGGACGCGGCGGTTTTGGCGCATTGCAATACGAATCGGTGATGAGTCAACTCGAAGCGTACAATACCGATCCAAATCACCCGATTTTAATCGTTTTGCATCATGATGGAGATAATTTCGGAGGCGGATCAGAAGGCTATTATAACGGGAATTTTCAGGCTTTTGTGCATTGGGCAGCCGGTCAACCCGATCGTTTTGTGCCTACCACCATTCAGGATTATCTGGATCTTTTCCCACCAGACGAAAACGATGTAATTCATGTTGAATCTGGTAGCTGGGCCGGTGCTGACAATGGAGACCCGGAATTTAAAAAATGGCTAGGCGATCCAAATTCGGATGGATACAGCCCGGACAGAAATAGTTGGGGTGTAGTTACCGCGGCAAAAAATTTCGTGGAACACGCTAAAACTTCGGATGCTTTGGCCGCCGATACCGAAGAAGCCATCACCTTGTTGCTGAATGCACAGGGAAGCGATTATTGGTATTGGGATAATTCGATTGATGGAATCTGGGACACTCATCCAACCACCGCTTCTAACTTAGCTATTCAAAAAGCTCAAAACGTAATTGCAGGATCTGAAACTGACATCACTCCCCCATCTATGTTTAAGCCACAACGTGAGCCCTACAATCCCGGGGGGTTTGAATGGGAAATCGCACAATCCAACGAATTTGAAGTGTGGACGTATGCCTTTGATGTTTCCGGTTTACAATCCGTTCACTTAAAATATCGGGCTTTTGGTGATGCTTTTGAAGATCGCACTCAAGCGTTTAATCAGATTAGTGAAGCAGATACTAGCTGGAAAACGTTGATTATGGAAGGCGTTTCCATCGAGAGTAATACCAATGTTGCACCACTTTTTAAAGCGGATGAATATTCCGCAAAAATCACCGGAATCAATAATGCTTATGTAGAATATTATGTTGAAGCATTTGATGTACAAGGCAATGCTTCACGTTCACTAATACAGTATGTATGGGTTGGGGAAAACACAACAACAGGGGGAAATGGTGGAAATAACGGAGGTTCTACCGGCAATGAATTGGTGCAAGTAACTCCTGAAAATCCGACAAATACCGATACTCTCACCGTTGAGATTTCCGGAGCAACTCAAGGAGCAAAATTACATTGGGGAGTAAATAATGTGGGTTCTAATTGGGTGACTCCAAATCAAGTTTACTGGCCGGATAGTACTTCGTTGTTCAATGGATCCGGACCTGCGGTTGAAAGTCCTTTCACCCAAATCAACGATTCTACCTTAAGTCTCAAAATTGGTCCGTTTAATGCATCGGAACAGGCTGTGGATCGCGTCAATTTCGTTATTCATTATGATGATGATACCTGGGACAACAACAATGGAAATGACTTTCTGATTGATTTCGGCACATCTTCCGGTGGCGGTAGCGACACGCACAATTTTGTATTGGATGGAAATCTGGATGCTCAGGCATCCGAAATACTTTCAGAAAATGGCCTTTCGCTGTATGTAGAATGGGATCCACCGTTTTTATATCTAGCAACCGAATCAGCTAGTTCAGGTTCAGAGGATCGATTTATTTTTGTTGCTGATGATCAGGCTGAATTGACTGCTAGTCCGTGGGCCAAAAGCGGGCAAGTGGCTCAATGGGGTGCGTTTTTAGCCAACGAACAATCCAACAATTACAACGCTTGGTTCGATCAAAGTTCTGGAGCTGAACACGATGCCGGTACATATCTTGAAGGTGTATTGAATCTTGAAACAGAGTTTGGGGAAATTCCGGGACAAGTATATTTGGCTTTGGGCACGTATCAAACAGATGATGGTGGTACACTGGTTGGTCAACTTCCGGCCGGTAACGGCGACGAAAATATTGATTCGAGTGAGTTTTTGGAATTTAGCACCATGATTCTATTCACGGATAAGGAAAATGGCATTCCCGGTGAGTTTCGATTGATGCAAAACTATCCAAACCCATTTAATCCCAGCACGGAAATCGTGTATGAAGTTGCCACACCAAGTCAAATTCGACTTACCGTATTCGATGTATTAGGACGTGAAGTAGCTGTTTTAGTTAATCTGAAACAGAACACCGGTTTGTATAGCGCTACTTTTGAAGCATCCGGACTATCAAGTGGAGTTTATTTTTATCAATTAAGTTCAGGGACTCAAATCATCGAAACCAAAAAGATGATGTTGCTCAAATAAAATATTGTGATACAAATGATTTCAGTGATTTGATGGTTAACCCCGTAATCAATCACTGAAACTACTTTAATGAATGTATCAAAGCGCATTTGGATTCAAACGGCTGTCGCTACAGTAGCTATTTTAATCAACCTTTTTGCTCCACAATTTGCAGAGAACACGCGCTACTTACTCTTAGCTTTGGTGATTTTATTTATCGGGATGCCGCATGGAGCGCTCGATCATCATATTGATGGAAATCTGGAAGGTTGGAATCCTTATTCGCTCAACAAATGGTTTTATGGTTGGTATTTATCTGCCATTGCTGTGTATTCCGTGATCTGGATCATATTCCCCTTTTTCAGTTTCATGTTCTTTTTACTGATCACGCTTTATCACTTCGGACAAGCTGATGCCGAACGATTTCGATTAACCGGATGGTCGAAGTGGGTTATTCACCTTAGCAGAGGCATAACCGTTGTAGGATTAATTGTATTCGGAGATCTTGTGTATTCATCTTCGGTTATTGAAGCCGTTACAGATATCTCTATCTACCAAATAATATCAGAGCAATACAATCCGGTCCAGCTTATGTGGTTGGTTACCTCGGTATATCCGGTCTGTTATGTGTTGATAACAGTACTTAAGTCTACTGAAATTGATCATAAGCTCACCTATTTGGTGGATGCTTTAATTGTGCCCTTACTGTTTATTTATTGTGATCTGGTGTGGGCCTTTGCGATTTATTTTGGCTTTTGGCACTCGTTTAATCACGCACTTGTTATGCTGAATTATCTCCGATCGAAAGAGCATGAAGTAACTTTTGGATGGTTCTTCAAGGAGTCTTTTTTATTCAGCTTGCTTTCCTATCTCGGACTCCTATTTGTGTACAACATGCTAAATGCTTTTGGTAACGAAGAACTCTTAGTGTCGCTACTTTTTGTGGTTATAGCCGTGCTTACTTTGCCACACATGTTGGTGGTAGAAAAACTGTACACACGATGGAATCGCTGATTATTTCTTTTCGATTCTGATCAGGACTTGAATGAACTAGTCTAATCAGCTCTGTAATCAACTACTCGCCGTTCGTTTACTACTTTCTTGATAAACTCTACAACTTTCAGATGCTCCGGGTGTTGAGCGTAGGCTTTCAATGCAGCTTCGTCTTTACAAGTAGTAATTAGTACAACATCGCAGGTCGCATCATCGCGATCATCAAACAAATGTATTCCTACTTCCGCAGTGTCTAGCTCATCGATTAGTGCGGGCATGGCTTCGAGTTGTTGTTTCATCAAAAGTGCATTTTCGATGCGGTTATTCCCTTCAGCTTGCTCTTTCAGTTTCCACATCACTACGTGTTTGATCATCTTTTCTAAGGCTAAATTTGATTCATTAATTGATGCAGGATGATATTCAATCCGCAAGAAAAAACAAGGTTCTAATTTCGAAAACTGTGATTTTAGAACTCTTTTCTACATACAAAAAAAGGCGATTAGTTTTCACCAATCGCCTTAGAATGTAGTATTTGTTGCTACTTCGAACTTTCGGCCGTAGCTACATAATAGATCACTAAACCAAATCCGATTTTGTTGATCGCATCTGCCAAGTTATAGATCACATCAATGTTACCTAATCCGGCAAGTAGGTTTCCTTCCATCGTCATATAACCAATTGGATACACCGACCAACCAAGGGTGATGAATATCTTCAATAAGAACATCGCTTGATTTAAAGCCGGGTTATCTGAATTTTTTGCGAGTTTTGCTACACTACCTGCAAATACTTCATACACGATGTAAAGATAGAATACAGTAGAAATGGTTCCCCATAGAATAGTAGCTTCCGGCTGAATAGCCTCACCAATGTAACCGGTTACCAACATACCCACCGAAGCAGCGATCAAGGCAAAAAGAGTTTTTCCTTTCGCTCCATAAGGACGGGTTAATAAATAAAACTCCACACACATCAATGGTACAGTAAGTACCCAGTCGATGTAGCGAAATTCAGTTGGGCTTGATCCCATTGTTAAGTAATAATCGCGCATATAGTAATAGTGAATGGCTGCGATACCGGTAATTAAACCGGATACGGTTAGAGAGAGTCGCCATTTTTCAGGTACATTTTGGCGCTCTGCAAAGAAGAATACTGTTGCAGCAAGCATAGCCATGGTACCGATAAAAAAGGTAAATCCGACTACATCACCAGCTTCGATTTGAGAAGCAAAGAGCAATTGTAAGTTCATAGTAGGTCTCGTTTGATTGAATGTTTAAGTCACTCTATCAACCGCTCTATCAATATTTCTAGTTCCCATTTTTAAACTAAACCATTAATAACCTATACTTTATACACTTCCCCTTTTTTCTAATACTATGGGACACAACACATTAATGAAAGCGCTTCTTTCAATTTTTTTTGAAAATTAAATCCCCTACTCTTTTCACACCATCGAAATACGGAACTTTTTCATTCCGTTACGATTTATATAATTGATATTATTAATTAAATGAAGAAAATATGTTCTACTTAGAAACGAATACTTTATTACTCATCCTCATTTCGTGCGTGGCCGTAGTGTTTATGGTTGCTTATTTATATACCGCCAAAGAGTTATCAGAATTAAGAGATCAAAGAAACAGAGTCGAAAACAGCGATAATGCTGAATACCTTGGTCAGGTTGGGTGATCTTTGGTTATTCGTTAATCGTTATTCGTTATTCGTTATTCGTTAATCGTTATTGGTTAATCGTTATTCGTTATTAGTTATTCGTTAGTTGAAACTGATCACTTAAAAACTGGTAACTGAATACTGCTTACTGCTTACTGATCAATGCATACTGTTCACTGAAACAAAAAAAGCTCCTCACCTTTCGATAAAGAGCTTTGAAAATTTGCCTTTAAATCTGTCGGATGGGCCTGTAGCCGTCAGACAGAGCTACTTTTTTGTGAGGAATACCGCGAGTGTAGTGAGCATTTCCCTCGGCGACCTCCGGACTTAGGATTCTTAATTTGGTTATTGGTTTGGTTCGACAAGCTCACCAACCAGTTATTAATAATCTTAAATCAATGATCGTCCGTCCACCGTCATCCGTCCTTCGTCGTCCGTCGTACTAAACGTCAATATTGTCTTCTTCGCTGTTTTTCTTGTCGCGCAGTTTTTTGATGGCATACGCTCCACCGGCAGCTGCAAGTAAGCTGAGTCCGCCGTCAATCGGTGCTTGCGATGGAGCCGATGGCAATCCGGGTTGAGCCTGAACAAGAGTTACCATGATCAGAACTAGAAAAAGGCTAAAAATAAGTTGCGTCGTGAATTTCATGTCAATGGAATTAAAGATTAAAAATTCAAAATTTAAAATGGGGCTGCTTTAACGAATGCTCAGCCCACATTTTAAATCTTTCATTTTTCATTTTGAATTATTTAATAAGTGTCATCTTACGGGTGATGGATTGTCCACCGGCCTCGAGGCGGTAATAATACATCCCTGAAGCAGCTCCGGCAGCGTTCCAACGTACGTTGTATTGCCCCGCTGCTTTCGTCTCATCCACTAATGTGGCTACTTTTTGCCCCATTAGGTTGTACACGCTGATGTTTACAGCACCGGCTTCCTGCACGCTGTAAGAAATCGTGGTGCTTGGGTTAAACGGATTCGGGTAGTTCTGCTCCAAAGCAAACAGCGCCGGTGATTCTTCGGTTTCGTTGGAAACAGAAGTCGGACGGATCGTGATTCCGAAGCGGTTGCCTTCTGCTTTCGCTTTCATGGCTACGGCGGCAGGACCATTTAGCAAGCTCAATGGGCTACTGCTTACTTTTGCATGCGCCGCCTGGAAGAACGTGTATTCACTCTCATCACGCATATTGATGTTCGCACCGGTTTCGTAATCATGTAAGATCAGCTCCCACTCTCCCGGAATAGTTTCTAAGCCATTCCAGGCAAAAGTGAAGTCACCGGAAACGCCCACCATTTGTGGTTGAAGAGACAGTGTTACTTCTTCCTCCAAATTGTACGGTAAGGACTCTACTGATTTTAGAAGTTCATTTGATTCGAAAGCCATGGTGGCATACGAAGGTACGAGTGGCGTTAGCTTACCAAAATCATCTGAATCGTATCCAACAGAGGCTTCAGAACGAAAAGCAAGGCGAATAGCCTCATCATATGTTGACTCAGAACTTAGTGAAAAATTGATATCTCCACGGTTATTCACTTCTTTAGAAAAGAAGGTTCCTGTAGTAGAAGAGGAAGTTTTACCGGAAGTTGGGATAGTAAGTGTAGTAGCCGCAGCGCTCACAGTTTGCACCCAAAATCCCTGCCAAGGTGAAATGATGTACCCGCTACTACGATCTTGCGTACTGTATGAGCTCGTTCCATCATTCCAAAATGCAATAGTGTTGGAAATATTCGATGAGGTGGCAGTCATCGAATTTGTATTGTAATTGGACGCATATGGATTACCGACTAAGGTATACCCTGAGGCAGCTGGGTTTAATGTAACAGTCACGTCAGAACTTGGTTCTGCACCCAAAGCATCTAAAGTAACCGGTAAAGTGGAGCTACCATTGGTAGTATTATTATAGAAGTACAAGCCAAACCCTAAGCCATCCCCCCACGCTGTGGTTACATTGGTAGGTTGTTCGAAGGTAGCGTCACTATCGTAAATAATAAAGTTTGCGTCTGCTGTAGCATCATCGCCACCGGATACTCCTTGCACCGGAGAATCATCAGAAACGTCAGTAACCAAACCACCAGTTTTTGGAAGTGAAAGTAAACGCCAGCCAGCATCGCCTGAAATACTAATAGAAGATTCAACACTGTAAGAATAATTTGAACCACTATTGTTATTTAGGTTGATAGCGAAAAAATCAGAATCTGTAGCACTAATTGTTAAACCATCTCCAGATGTAAAAACGTAATATGAAATGGTTTTACCAATCTGATTTGTTGAACCAGGAATTGTAGCTGTATAAGATGTACCAGAGCCTGACATTTCAATAACAGTTGAAGTAGAATAATTATCATCAGTATATCTTAAATACACTGATTGTCCCGTTGAGAAACTACCATCTAAAGTAGCGGTTATAGTAACATCACTCCCATGCTGAGCATTACCAGATAATGAATTGCTTACAGAGCTCACGCTTCGAACAGTCCCTTGTACTTCAAATACCACAAAATCAGGATTACTTGGCGGATTACCACCGCCTCTTGTTTTAAAAACATACTTGTAGGAAGCATTTGGAACATTAATGTAATATGCTTTAGAAGTACTATTCTGAACAACTTCTGATGTTCCAACTGCAGACTCTATTGTAACCTCTAAATCATTAACAGTACTGCTAGGCCCCCACTGATTAAAGTTTGAATCCCAACAAGTCACTAAGCGAAAGTATTGATTTCCTGTGCCTCCGGGAGTTGTTTCAAGAATCCTAGTATTATTGGCTCCTGAATTGAAGCAATCTGTATTAGACCAATCAAAATTTGAAGTACCAAAACCGGAACCGATAATTCCATTTTGCGCCAACGTCATTCCGCTTAAAAGTATCGAGAACATAAAAATCCCGAGTAACCGCTTTGTAGCTTTTTTCATAAAGAGAAGATTTTTTGTTGAATAGTTAGTGCGGAAAAGTGCCCATTTTAGATACCCTGAAGCCCATGTAACCGCTTACAGAATTAATGCATTTTTTTTGGGTGATACAATAGCTTTTTTTGGTGTTTCGTTATTTGTTATTCGTTACTCGTTATTTGTTATTTGTTAATCGTTAGTTGAAACTGATCACTAATCACTAATCACTAATCACTAAACACTCAACACAAAAAACTGATCACTAAAACAAAAAAAGCTCCCCACTTTCGGTAAAGAGCTTCGAAAATTTGCTTTTAAATCTGTCAGACGGACTTGTAGCCGTCAGACAGAGCCACTTTTTTTGAGGGATACTGCGAGTGTAGTAAGCATTTCCCGCTGCGATCTCCGGATTTTGGATTCTTAATTTGGTTATTCGTTAATCGTTAATTGTAACTCATAACACATAACTAAACCGTCGTCCGTCATCCGTCCTTCGTCGTCCGTCGTTCTAAAGGTCAATATTGTCTTCTTCGCGGTTTTTCTTGTCGCGCAGTTTTTTGATGGCATACGCTCCACCGGCAGCAGCAAGTAAGCTGAGTCCGCCGTCAATCGGGGCTTGCGATGGAGCCGATGGCAATCCGGGTTGAGCCTGAACAAGAGTTACCATGATCAGAACTAGAAAAAGGCTAAAAATAAGTTGAGTCGTGAATTTCATGTCAATGGAATTAAAGATTAAAAATTCAAAATTTAAAATGGGGCTTCCTTAACGAGTGCTCAGCCCACATTTTAAATCTTTCATTTTTCATTTTGAATTATTTAATAAGTGTCATCTTACGGGTGATGGATTGTCCACCGGCTTCGAGGCGGTAGTAATACATCCCTGAAGCGGCTCCGGCGGCGTTCCAACGTACGTTGTATTGCCCCGCTGCTTTCGTCTCATCTACCAATGTGGCCACTTTTTGTCCCATCAGGTTATACACGCTAATGTTAACCGCTCCGGCTTCCTGTACGCTGTAAGAAATAGTGGTGCTTGGGTTAAACGGATTCGGGTAGTTCTGCTCCAAAGCAAACAGCGCAGGTGTTTCCTCGGATTCGTTGGAAACAGAGGTCGGGCGGATCGTGATTCCGAAGCGGTTACCTTCTGCTTTCGCTTTCATAGCTACAGCCGCAGGACCACTAAGCAAGCTCAATGGATTACTGCTTACTTTTGCATGCGCCGCCTGGAAGAACGTGTATTCACTCTCATCACGCATATTGATGTTCGCACCGGTTTCGTAATCATGTAAGATTAGCTCCCACTCTCCAGGAATAGTTTCTAAGCCATTCCAAGCAAAGGTAAAGTCACCGGAAACACCCACCATTTGTGGCTGAAGAGACAGTGTGACTTCTTCTTCCAAGTTGTACGGTAAGGACTCCACTGATTTTAGAATATCGTTTGACTCGAAAGCCATAATGGCGTAGGCTGGTATTAGAGGAATTAATTTACCTGAATCATCAAGATCGTATTCAAATGAAGCGTCGCTTCGGAATGCGATTCTAAGATCTTCGTCAATGCTATTGTCGGAAGAAAGAGTAAAGTTGATATCTCCACGCTGATTTACTGACTTGAAATAAGTACCGGATGTACTTGAAGTCGTTTTTCCTGAGGTTGGGAAAGTTAGAGTAGCAGCATTAGCTGTTGCATCTTTCTGCACCCAAAACCCTTGCCATGGGGCAATAATAAAACCGCTATCATCTGTTCGGTCTTGACCAACATAGGAACTACCATTCCAGAAATGTATAGTATTCTGAATGGCCGCTACACTTGATACTAAGTTATTTGTATTGAAATTTGAAGCGAATGGATTCCCAACCAAAGTATATCCACTTGCAGCTGGATTTAATGTAACAGCAACATCACTTGAAGGTTCAGATCCCGAAGCATCCAAGGTTACAGGCAGCGTTGAACTTCCATTAGTGGTATTATTGTAGAAGTATAGACCAAATCCATAGCCATCTCCCCAGGCGGTGGATACGTTGGTTGGTTTTTCAAACTCTGCATCATTATCGTAAATAATAAAATTCGTAGTTGATGACGCATCATCTCCACCGGTTACCCCTTGAACCGGAGTGTCATCGGATACATCTTGAACTGTACCACCTGTTTTTGGAAGAGAAAGCAGCCTCCAGCCAGCCGAACCGGATATAATTTTACTCGGATTGGAATTAGTACCTAGAATTTCAATCTGATCAATGGCAATATCTTCATCGCCAGAGTTTAAGTTAAACTCTATGGTTAAATCTAGTGAGCTTCCAGTACCTGTAATGTTAGCACTAAATTGTGAGAATGCATCTGTAATTTCACTACCATCACCGTTTCCATCAAAATTAGTATCAATACCGGGAGGGCCATTCGTAGTATCGCCTAATGTTTCAATCCATAGTAAATTAGTTGTAGTTCCTTCATCAATATCATATGTAAAGCGAACGTAATCTGAAGCATCCCAATGTTCACTACTACCAGTTGCATCTTCAGCTAGATAAACCCTCAGAATTAAACTGGTGTATCCTGAAATATCAATATCATTAATTGATAAACTAACTGGTAATGTTGCACCTTCTCCGTCTATATCCTGAGCGCCGAAATAGAAACTGCCCTGTTGATTGGTAAATGATTCACCAGAAATATCGCTACCATCAGTTCTTTTAAAATAATCTTTACTGTTGTCAGTAAACTCTGTGATGGAAGGTGTGTAATAAACTTGAGAATCTTCGAAGTCTTCAAGTAAAATTGTGCTTTGCCCAAAGCTCGTCCCGAGAAAGCATAAGCTCATCCCTATTGATAGTAAAAATCGTTTCATGTAGTTGGTTTGTAGTTAGTAGAATTGATAGGTAGATACTAACCAATCACTTCCAGCAAACAAAACCGCTACGTAACCTAAGCGTTAAGATTAGATTAGAAGTTTTTAATTTTTAGAGAGAGAGGACGGAGGACTGACGAAAGACGGATGACCAACGACGGATGACCGACGACGGACGATTAACGATTAACAAATAAAGACAAAGGACGAACGACGGAGGACGGACGAGTAACGAGTAACGAGTAACGAGTAACGAGTAACAAAAAAACCAATAACCAGATCAATACGAATAAAACCCGGCTCCTGTCTTATTTCCCAGTTTTCCGGCGTCTACCATTTTAATAAGTAAGGGGCACGGGCGGTATTTAGGATCTTTGAAGCCTTCGTAGAGAACATTTAAAATGTCTAAGCATACATCCAGTCCGATAAAATCGGCCAAGCGTAGCGGTCCCATAGGATGAGCCATACCAAGTTTCATCACCTCATCAACATGCTCGGGAGTGGCAACGCCTTCATACACGGCAAAAATGGCTTCGTTAATCATAGGCATTAACACACGATTGCTTACAAAGCCGGGCATATCATTAACGGGAACGGGCACTTTAGCCAACACTTTAGAAGTAGCTTCTACCACTTCATAAGTTTCGTCGGAAGTTTCCAAACCTCGTACGATTTCTACCAGTTTCATAACCGGTACGGGATTAAAGAAATGCATCCCAATAAACTTTTCAGGTCGATCGGTTAAGGCCGCCAGTTTTGTGATAGAAATGGAGGAAGTATTACTGGCAAAAATGGTATGCTCGGGCGCTGCTTCATTGACGGCGCTCCACACTGTTTTTTTGATATCCAGATTTTCCGGAACGGCTTCAACCACCAAATCAACATCCTTCACTCCTTCCTCAACATCCAAAAACACCGAAATACTATCTAAAGTAGCTACTTTTTGTTGTGCATCGATTTTTTCTTTCTGCACCATGCGTTCCAGATTTTTATCGATGGTAGCCATCGCACGATCGGCATATTCCTGCTTGGTTTCGATCAAATTTACGGGAATTCGATTCATGGCAAATATATGCGCAATGCCGTTTCCCATAGTTCCGCCACCGATTACTGCTACTTTCTTGATGTCCATAACTGACTTTTGTTCTTGATTTCTTGATTCATGTGTTAGAGAAGTGAAAAGTGAAAAGGCAAAAATTTTCGCTTTTCACTTCTAACTTTTGCCTTTTCAAAATCACTAAAAACTACACGAAATGGTACCGACTTTGGAAGCGCTTTTCAACCAAAATTTAGCTTTTTAAAGAGCTTTTTCTTTTATCGCTTTTGTGTGATGTACTTCTCGAAATTACGATGCTGATTCCACCAAATTAACACCGATTAAACGCTGTAAGTTATCATGCAATTCAATTCAGGAACTCTTATTTTTAGGGTTCTGTTTTAAATGCTCCGTAAGAGGTAAGCAATCATTTAAATCCTTCAAGCACATTGAATAACAAATCAGACGCAGATCAATTAGAGGTCATCGAAGAACTTGGCGATGCACACGTCGGAACATCAGAATTAACTCCACTTAGAGCAGATGCATTCGACCTCAGCGATAACGAAAAAATTGACATTATCAGAGAGCATTTCGCAAAAATCATGGAAACGCTTGGCTTGGATTTAACCGACGACAGTTTGAGAGGCACTCCTCAGCGTGTTGCAAAAATGTACGTTAAGGAAATATTTAATGGTCTGAATCCCGCTAATCGGCCTGAAGCCCGCACCTTCAACAATGGCTACGATTACAGCGACATGGTTATCGAGAAGAACATTCAGGTTACTTCTTTCTGTGAGCATCACTTTCTCCCCTTTATTGGTAAGGCGCATGTAGCTTACATTTCAAAAGGGAAGGTAATCGGTCTTTCTAAAATTAACCGATTGGTAGATTATTACTCGCGCCGGCCATCAGTTCAAGAACGCTTAACGCTTCAAATTGCCGATGCTCTGGCTGAAGCTATGGAAACCGACGATGTGGCTGTTTTTATTGATAGCAAACACCTATGCGTTTCTACCCGTGGTATTAAAGACCAAAGCAGTAGCACCATCACATCAGAATTTCGGGGAGCGTTTAAGCAAAAAGACGTTCAGCAGAAATTCATCGACTTCATTAAAACCAATACCGAGCTTTAAATCGTTTTGGCCGAACAAGAACTTCACGTCTACAACACACTTACCCGAAAAAAAGAACGGTTTGAACCGCTAAATCCTCCTTTTGTGGGCATGTATGTTTGTGGCCCCACCGTTTATGGAGATGCGCATTTAGGCCATGCCAAAAGTTATGTCTCTTTTGATGTGGTACTTCGCTATCTCCGATTTCTAGAGTACAAAGTTAAGTATGTGCAAAACATCACCGATGTTGGACATTTAGTGGGCGATGGTGATGAAGGCGAAGATAAACTGGCTAAAAAAGCTCGCATCGAGCAAATCGATCCGATGCAGGTTGCCGAACAGTACACCTTCACCTACTTCCGCGATATGGATGCATTGAATGTACTACGACCGGATATTGCACCACGGGCAACCGGACATATTCCCGAGCAAATCGCCATGATCAAGAAATTGATAGAGAAAGGTCATGCTTACGACACTAACGGAAATGTGTATTTTGATGTGGCTTCCGATCCGAATTACGGGAAATTAAGTGGACGTAGCCTTGAGGATGCAGAATCAGGAACCCGAGTAGATATCGCATCCGACAAGAAAAATCTCGCCGATTTTGCGCTTTGGAAAAAAGCTGATACCGATCATTTAATGAAATGGGATTCTCCATGGAGCGTAGGTTATCCGGGCTGGCATATCGAGTGTTCGGCGATGAGTACAAAATATCTGGGCGAAAGCTTTGACATCCACGGCGGTGGATTGGAAAATCAGTTTCCACATCATGAATGTGAAATTGCCCAATCCGAATGCGCACACGATTCGCAGTTTGTAAAGTACTGGATGCACAACAACATGGTTACCCTGGAAGGACAAAAAATGGGTAAATCGTTGGGTAATGCTATCAACTTGCATGAGTTTTTTACAGGCGATCATAAATTATTGACCCGAGCCTGGAATCCGGAAGTGATTCGGTTTTTCTTGCTGCAAAGTCATTATCGAAGTACCACCGATTTCTCTGAAAATGCGTTAGAAGCAGCAGAAACGGGATTAAAGAATTTGCACTCGATAGTTAACGCCATCGAAAAAAGTACAGCCGGAAATGGTAACGAATACCCGGTTGAAGATTTCCTTAACGATTTTAAAGCCGTGATGAACGACGATTTTAATTCGGCTCAAGGAATCGCAGTGGTTTTTGAACATGGAAAGGAACTTCGGAAAAGAATTACGGGTGGCACAACTCCTTCAAATATGAAGGAAGTAAAATCTGCATTTAGAAAGGTTGTAGATGAAGTACTTGGAATTTGGCCGTCGAATGATGCCGGTGGTTCAAATTTAACCGAAGGTTTAGTAGAGCTTTTGATTGAAATCAGAAAAGAGGCTCGAACGAATAAAGATTTTGCGCTTTCGGATAAAATTAGAGACGATTTGAAAGCAATTGGTGTGCAGTTGAAAGATGGAAAAGACGGTACCACCTATGAGTTGGATTAATGCAAATCATCAACAAAATAGCACGTGCATTAATTGTTGGGCTGGTTCGATTTTATCAACTTGCGATTTCTCCCTGGCTGGGTAAGTCGTGTAGGTATTCCCCTACCTGTTCGCAATATATGATTGAAGCAGTGAACGAATGGGGAGCATTGAAAGGATTTTGGTTGGGATTAAAACGTGTTGGAAGATGTCACCCTTGGGGTGGTCACGGTTTTGATCCTGTTCCCGAGAATCCGAAAAAGAACATACATTTAGAATCACGCGATTAACTATAAATCGCTATTTGTTAATTGAAAAATACTATTCATGAGTGAAGTAACATTTAAAGAACGCAAAACCGTGTATCAGGTTGAAGAGGAAAAAGATCTGGCACCAAAGTTTGATGAAAACGGTTTAATTCCCGTAGTAACTACCGATTTTACCTCCGGCGAACTGCTGATGCACGGTTACATGAATGTAGAAGCATTCAAAAAAACCATTGAACTGGGCGAAGCGGTGTATTATAGCCGAAGTCGTGAAGTTTTATGGCATAAAGGCGCTACATCCGGTCTCACTCAAATCGTAAAAGAAATGCGCATCGACGATGATCAGGACTGTGTTTGGTTACGCGTTGAGGTTCAGGGCAACGGGGCTAGCTGCCATGTGGGTTATCGTTCTTGTTTCTATCGAAGCGTACCTACCGGACAAGAGTTTTTTGAAAAAGATGGCGAATTAAAGTTTGAAGAAACCGAGAAGGTGTTCGATCCTGAAGAAGTGTATGGCGATGCGCCTAATCCGACTAAGTTATAAGGATGATAAAAATGTAGCAGTAATATAAAGTTACTGCTACGCTTCATTTTTTCTGTCGATGTTTCACTACTGAAATAAGTCGATCGTTTTATTACTATCAGCCTCATTTATAATTAGTAATAGTTTTTTGCTTTCATCATCGAGCTGTTGATACACTTTAGTACCAACAGGAAAACGCTCGCTCCTACTTTGGTTTCTCCGAAAGGGAGCCCCATAACCAAACCGGGCATTTTCAGGACCTTCAAAAATTACATTCACTCGTTTTTTCGAATTATTCTTCAATGCCAAATCAATATAAACGACAGGTTGTGATGGTATTGATTCATCCTCGGAAGATATAAGCTTTCCACCACTCTCAATCGTAGAAATAATCTGATTCGGCTGTTTATTGAATACAATTTTACCGGTTGATGATACATCGGCGGTAAGCTTTTCTACTTTATTTACTCGAACTTCACCAAAACTTTCAATTGTAATATTCGCATTGATTGCAACAAGCTTTGTAGCATCAATTTTCGCAACATTGGTATTTACTATTAACTCTTCTGCCTTACCATCAAGAACCACATTTCCAACTGCTGGGTTAAGTAAAAAAGTTTTTGCTGATACATCCTTTATTGTATAAGTACCATGTGCTGAATTAGTAAATGAGTTTAAAATGGGTGTTTGTATTGAAATCCTAATACGTTGAGACGGTGAAATCCACTCTTTTTGATCGATAATCAGTGTACCATCAATCACTTCCATTTGAATATAGTCTATCAGATTTTGATCAGTGGATAAGTTCATTTCCGATTTATCACCTACCACGATGGACATCTCTGAGGAAAGCCCATTTTCGATTTTTTCAAATGGAGGTAATTCGGCAATATTCTGAGTCCATTCACCATTTCCTTTTATTTGTGCTTGTACTGATGTAGTAAACACGAGCATTACAACCAAGACTACTAGTTTGCCAGCTTGTAGCTTTCTTTCAGTTTTTAATTCATTCAACTTTTGCTCGATCTGTGTATCTCTTTTTGTCAACCATCGGCTTAGTAAATAATCTAGTCCAATTTTGCCCGACCCAAAGGCCATCGCATAAAGACCAACCCATAGAAACCCTAAGGCCGGTAACATACCCCATAATCCTCCGCCCCATTTCTGGAAGAAAACAGCAACTAGCATAGTACAAGCGATCAGAAAGCCGGAAATCCGAGTTTGAAATCCCCAAAGGAGAAACATTCCTCCAATAGCTTCGCTAGCTGCACCCATCCACGCAAAGAATAATGGAGCCCAGCTAAAAGGTGCACCGAATTTTGCCACATCTTCAGGGAACCAAGCTGCTACTTCGAACAAACCAAGTTCTGTATTATTTAATGACCAAGGCACACCGAATTTATCCCCTCCAAACATTGTGGCTAGAAATAATCCAGCTAATATTCTGGGAAAGGCAAGCACTAGATTTGCAAATATACCCTCAACCGGCCTTGGCTTCGTTAAGTTTTTGAATAGTTTAAAAAGTCTTGATGAGATGGTGTTATTAAAAGCGTTCATATCAGATCATTATGTGTTAAGGTTTACACCATGATCGTGACAATCATAATCGTATTCGTCTCAGTATATTTTGAGACGTCTCAAATCATACTTTTGAGCCTTATTAGTGCTGAGACTGAGTTTTATACTCACTAGGAGAAGCTCCGGTGAGTTTTTTAAACACGCGATTAAACGTTGCTTTCGAATTAAAACCACAATTAAAGGCTATGCCAAGAATGGAATATTGGGCATTTGAAGGATCATTAAAAGCCCTTTTCACTTCTTCGATCCTGAATTCGTTAACAAAATCATTAAAATTTTTACCCATGCCCTGATTTATCAACTTCGAAAGATGATTAACCGGAATTGATAGGTTTTTAGCAAGCTCAGCTAAGGTTAGATCGGGTTGCAAGTATAGCTTTTCCTCCGCCATTAAGGTTTTTAATCTTGCCAACTCATTCTGATCAATCTCACTCTTACCCGCTTCCTCACTGTCAGTCTTTTCAATAAATTTTAATTCCGAGAGTTTGCCTAAATCTGCAAACAACCCCATCAAGCCTAAATAAACAAGCAACATCGATGCAATGAGATACCACCACCAGTTTTGAGTCCAACTGATGTCGATCAGATAATTCAAAGTCACGAATGTTATTCGCAAAATAAAAAGTGTTAAATAACCGATTAAAAAATTACGTAACCAATTCAACTCAACTTTATAAGTGTTTGAAAAGAATTCCAGAATCTTAGTTCTGAATTCTATAAAAATTCGTGCGGCATAGAAGAAATATATACCTCGAGAAATAATCCCTAAAACCAGCATATAAGGACCGATCCTAAAATTGATTGCAGAATAGAGCACCCCATTTTGTACTTCATCAAAATTTGGTTGTTGAGCATCATAGATGTAAATAATTGCTTGTAGCGCAACATATAATAACCAAGGAATAGCGTGCCAAATATCTCTTTTTTTAAATGCAAAGGTTTGCACCGTTAAGCTTTTAACATAAAAGAACATCAATGGCCCAAGAATCAGAGAGAAATCCGGGAGAAAATAATTGATTTTAGTATTCGGGAAGGTGTCGTACCAGCTCATAAAGCCAATCATATAAGCGGTACATCGTAATCCGGTAATGATTAGGAAAACAGCTAACAGCAGATCGGATGTTTTTCGAGCCCTATAAAATCTGTACAACAATATTAATGCGAAAAGGTACCCTTGACCAACTAAGATTATCAAGGGCATACTGTACAAGTTAAAATCGGGAAATAGCGGCGGAGTCATCGAAAGTAATTTGCCACTATTCGTTACAATTTGAAAATCGTTTTTTGATTCTTTTGTGATAGTAATGATCGTGCATTGATTTAGTTTTGGGTGAACTAATTATTCAAAATCATGAAATCACATTTATTATTACCAACACTACTTTTACTTGCGCTATCATTTTCTGCAAGTGCACAACAGAACTACACCAATGTAGATAAGAACTTTATTGGTTTGGGCGGATATGATCCTGTGAGTTATTTCACAAAAGATCGCCCTTCAAAAGGGAAAGAAAACCTTACTGCCAGCCATAATGGGGCAACCTACCAATTTAGCAATCAGTCCAATTTAGATACCTTTTCGGCTGATCCCGATAAATATGCACCGGCTTATGGCGGCTACTGTGCGTATGCAATGGGCAAAGGATATCTGGCAGATGCTAACCCCGAAACTTATAAAATTAAGGATGGAAAGCTTCTCGTTTTCTATAACAACTTTATTGTAAATACCTTAAATCGCTGGAATAAAGATGAAGCCAATCTATATGTTGCAGCAGAAGAAAACTGGGAAAGCAAAGTAGCGTTCGAAGATTGAACAAAGAGTTGGGGTAATGATGGAATGATCCCAACTTTTTTAATAGAACTCAGAGCTTTCGTCGATTTGCTTTTTGATAACCCGAGCCAACTTCGTTGCGGCCGACATCTCCTCTCGAAACCAAAGCTCCGGCTCAATCAACTCTAACTCGGTTAGTACGAAATCGCCTGAATTATCCCACATGATATCAACTCGGGCATAAGCAGGCAGCGGATCGCAGGCTTTTACTACTTTTTCGGCAAATTCCATTTCCAGATAACCGGGTTCGTATGGATGAACTGTTCCACCAAAGTCATCCTGCACACGAAAATCACCTGCTTTGGCTTTTTTTAGGATGGCATGCGTAAACTCGCCTCCAATCACCATCAACGATAATTCACCTTTAGTAGTAATGCTGTATTGGTAAGGCTGTAGCATCATATCTTCGTTGGAAATTAGTCGCCTGAAGATTTCTTCGTGATCGTCTACATTTTCGAGCGAAAGCTTATAGGTATGCCTTGCAGCTCCTGCAATGGTTGGCTTTAATACCACATCTTCACTGTCCATTTCCAGATATAATTCGTGCAAAGATGAAGTTGTACCTTGTGGAATAAACCGAGTGTTTACAGTACGAATCCCTTTTTCGGATAAATCACGCAGATATTTTTTATCCATATTCCAACGAACCTGAGGGATTGGATTTATGAACATGGTTTGATCTTCCACTCTGGAAAGCCAGGCATCGAATTCGGCGAAACGGTCGAAATAATCCCAAGTAGTTCGGAAGACTGCACAACGTGTTGAATGCCAATCGAAATCGGGATCAGCCCAATCTACCCGAACAACCTTAAGGTTCATTTTTTCGAGGGCAGATTTCAACAAATTATCCTCCCAAAGAACATTCAGCACATATTGCGAATCGTCTTTGGGATTCAAATATCTCGACTCTGTGAGGATGGCTACATCAAAAGCTTTCAATAGCTTAGCGGTTTATCTACGTTTTCTTTTTGATCGGTTACCGCCACCACGTTTCTTGTTTCGACTTCCTCCTTTGGATTCTTCGATCGAAACCGGTCGGCCTTCGAATTTAATACCTTTCACACTTTTAATCATCGCATTTCCGAAACCGGGCTCCACTTCGAAAAACGAGAAGTTCAAGTCTACATCTATTTTACCGAAATCAGGCTTCTCTCCTTTTAGTACCTCATTAATTACGCCCATTAATCGTACCGGATTTAAGCCATCACGCTTCCCAATATTTATGAAAAAGCGCTCATAATTATTGTCGTTACCGCGTGATTTCGAACCTCTTTCTTTTCGGCCGGATCTAGACTTTCCTTTAGCATTTAAATCGGGAGCGTTTTTGTAGTACTCTAAAAATCGATTAAACTCAACCGAAAGGAAATGCTTGATAAGTTCTTCCCGATCAAGTTCTGAGAGTTTTTCCATGGCTGCAGGCACAAAAGGTGCGATGCGCTCTTCATTTACTTCTGTGGATGTTACCGTATCGATCAAATCCAGCATTCGGATTCCACAAATCTCCTCTCCACTTGGAATCTTCTTTTCGATAAAATCTTTACCCGACATCCGCTCAAGGTTCTGAATTTTACGTGATTCTCTCGTGTGAATGATAGAAATAGAAATACCGGAATTACCAGCACGCCCTGTACGACCACTTCGGTGGATGTACACTTCTAAATCGTCCGGCAGATTGTAGTTGATTACGTGTGTAAGATTATCAACATCTAAACCACGAGCGGCTACATCGGTTGCAACCAACAATTGCAGTTCTTTAGTGCGAAAGCGCTTCATCACATCGTCACGTTGATTTTGTGATAAATCGCCATTCAGTAAATCTACATCATAGCCTTCTTTTTTAAGCTTATTGGCAATGTCAGAAGTTTCGTTTCTTGTACGGCAAAAAATGATTCCATAGATATCCGGAAGCATATCAACCAATCGCTTCAGTGCTTCGAAACGATCTCTGGCTTGTACTGTGTAATAATGATGCTCCACGTTTTTAGCCCCGGAATTACGCTCACCAACTTCAATATTTGCCGGGTTGGTCATGTACTTTTTAGCAATTTTGGCAATCGCTTTAGGCATGGTAGCCGAAAAAAGCAACGTTTGTTTATCAGCGGGAGTATCAGCCAAAATCTGATCTAAATCTTCCTGAAAGCCCATATTCAGCATTTCGTCGGCTTCGTCCAATACAACAGTTTTGATGTTGGTTACATCAAGTTTACGTCGGCGAATTAAATCTAGGGTTCTACCAGGAGTTCCAATTATTACCTGTGCGCCATTTTCAATAGCTTTAATTTGCGTACGGATTTCTGATCCACCATATACAGCAACGGTAGTAATGTTTTTTTGAAATTTTGCGTATGCCTTTAAGTCTTTAGCAATCTGAATCGCTAACTCTCTGGTGGGCGAAAGGATCAGCAACTGAACTTTTGCCAGATCCGGATTGATCTTTTGAAGCGCGGGTAATCCAAAAGCCCCGGTTTTACCGGTACCTGTTTGCGCGAGAGCAATTAAATCTTCGTTTGTATTAAGAATTTGAGGAATTGCCTGTTCCTGAATTTTAGTTGGGTTTTCGAACCCTAACAGGGCGATGGCGTCCAACAACTGCTGTTGAAGGCCTAATTCGTTGAATGTAGTCATTTATCTATATTAACAGAGGAGCGTAAAGTGCTGTACTTTAGCTTGTCCGATCATTTATTGTTAGGTGAGCATTGGACAAGCTTCAAGCGCGACTGCTTGATTCATAAAAGCCAGCAATAAATTATAAACCTGAAAGGTCTTTAGTATCCTAGTAGGATTCGTTTCAGTCTCGTCACGAACTCACGCAATAAGATACGGAAACTTACCAAAGACTCTTTCAGGTTAATATAAAATAATAATAAGCGCTTAGTCGCTAGGTAATAACTGCTTACTGCGCCTCACTGATCATTAACTTGGCATCATCGCCAATGTGCAACACGCTTTTTTGTGTATTGAGCGCCGTTAAATCAGTTACACCTTGTTGCGAAACTACTCGAATATTTTCGGTATTACCCGACATTATTACGCGAGCATATGGATTAAATACTACTAAATTATCTTCGTTAGTTTTGTGGAAGTAATAAGTTCCAGTTCCACCGGTTGTAGCGTGATTTAACTCGGTGTATTCGATGGCTACTCTTTTAAGTTTAAAATCCGGCTCGGTTTGATAGTTGATACTAAGTGTGCCATCCTCCGCTATTACGGGAATGGCAGCGATGTATGCAGAATCTCCAACCAACGTTACATGATTTCGAGTGCTTTTGATCAAAATTACTTCTGTATCTATGCTGAGTTGCACTTTATTGAATGCGTTGGTTTCTACAGTTCTTAAATGAGTGGTTTGGGCAAAAGCCAGTGTGTTGAGTGCAAAGATGGTAACCATTGCCAGCACAACACGGTTAAATAGTGTGTTCATAATTTTATAGATGAGTGAGTGAGTTTTTGTTTTAATTTCGGGATGGTGTTACTTCGCGTTAACGAGTGAATCTGCCCGAACAGAAGTACGAGCTTTCAGAAACAGGTTTCTGAAGTATTGCTTTAGGTTAAACGTTGATGAGTGCGTTCTTTTGAATTCGCCATTCGTTGGTGCAAATGGCAGATAATGTGATGAATACTTATATCTGTTATTCATAATACTCTCCTTTTAGTAATGATAATTTTTTTGAACAGCATTTTGCTGCAAACTTTCTCCGGAATCGTTTACCGGAAACCGTCTTGATTCTTTTTTTATGTTGGTAGTAAAGTTATCCAGCTTTCAAGCAGACATGCACTATTTCTAATGATTGAAGCTGTCTATTAACAATATCAGTAATTCTTGATATGCCCTATTTACCTCAGAAAAGCGATACCAAGGTCATTTTATAGGCTATTAATTAATATTAAGTTAACGCAAATATTTTTATGGAAGCGATTCAATTAGATGAGCAAAGCGTTTCCAAAGCGATTATAAAATCGCAAATTAGACCTTGTTTGTGCGCGAAAGAGCAGTTATAACTAGAAATAATCTAGATATATTTATTGCCACGAACCACTTTTACCGGGTAGGCATAAGCGATTACAGAGTAGTTTTCGAAGTATTTTTCAGCAACAATATCAATGATTTTATCGCCTACTTCTTTGTTTACCACTACTTCTATTTTTACGTTTTTACCTTCCCAATCGCTTGCGCGAACTCCGCGTGAGCCTTCGCCTGTAGTGTCGGTTAAGGTATACCCGGTGGCACCCAGCTCTTTGATGTCGGTAATGATGTCGTCGCGAAAGATCCGCTCGGTAATAATGGTGACTAAAAACAATTCGGTAAGTTTCATGCTATCCTCCTACCAATTTTGCGATTTCGAGATATAATGGTATTCCCAACGTAATATTGAAGGGAAATGTAATTCCTAATGAAGCAGTGAGGTAAAGTGTAGGATTAGCTTTTGGTAATGCAATTCTCACTGCGGCCGGTGCTGCAATATATGAGCCACTCGAAACCATGGCTGCTAATACTGCCGATCCAGCGATACTCAAACCAGCTAACATACCGCCCCAAACAGCTAATGCTCCGAATAAAATCGGCACAAAAATTCCGAATCCTAACAAAAAGACTCCCACTTTTTTCAAGTCTTGCAAACGGCGAGCGGTAACCATCCCTAATTCTAAAAGGAACAATACTAATGCTCCTTGAAACCCATTAACGAAAAAGGGTTTTACAGCCTCAAATTTCATCGGACCTGCAATGTAGCCGATCAAAAGTCCACCTAATAGAAGAATAATACTGCTGCCGGTTATCACTTCGTGCAATGCTTTTTTGAAGGTTCCTCCTCCACTACTCATCAGTTGTGGAATCATCAAGGCTACAATAATACCGGGAACTTCCAATAAAGCTACTAATGTGGGCATGAACCCTTCCGGCTCTAACCCTTGTACCTGCATATAACTGACTGCCGCAATAAATGTAACCGCTGAAACCGATCCATAATGGGCAGCAACGGCCGAGGCATTTATGAGATCCATTTTGCCCAGATACCTTAGTATTAAAAAGGCGATAATTGGGGTGATCATCCCTAGAATTAAGGTTGCTAAAGCCGGGCCTACAAATTCATTAAATGGAGTTTTACTCAATTCAACCCCACCTTTTAATCCGATGGCTAACAACAAATAAATGGACAGCCCCTGATAAAGTGGCTTAGGAATTTCAAGATCGCTTTTGAATGTTTTTGCCAGAATTCCCAATACGAATGCGAGAACAACTGGTGATGCAAAATTTGATAGTAATCCTTCCATAAATGACTAAATGATTTTATTAAGCTAAAGGTAGCAAAGATTCTATATCAGATGTTGTGGTAAAATGTAGAAAGTTTTTTGCTACCGGACTTAATCGTTTTCCTTTAAGGTGAACGAGCTTCCATTTATTAACGTAGGGCAATTCCTTTACTTTCAATACGCATAATTTATTCAATCTTTTTTCGAGTAAAATACTGTGTTCGGTTACTAATGAGATTCCGATACCTGCCATTATCGCCTGCTTAACTGCTTCGTTTGTACTCAGTTTCATCACTACTTTGGGTTCAATGCCGGCATCAGCTAATAATTTCTCGAGCACAAGACGTGTACCCGAATTTGATTCCCGAAGAATGAATCCCTCCTCTTTCAATTCATCAAGCTTTATAGATTTTTCCTTTAGGTGATGCTCTGCAGGCGCAACCATGTAAAGTGGATTATCTACCACTTCGGTACTAATGAGTTCTAAATCGTCGGGTAAAATGGAAAACAAAGCCAAATCACACTTATTATTGGTTAAGTCGTCGATAACTTCCGATCGATCTGTAACTTTTAGTGATACATTTATTTCGGGATACTGCTTTTTGAACTCTCCCAAAATGTAGGGCATAAAATATTTAGCAGTAGAAACCACCGATAGATTCAATGTTCCGGTAAGCGAGCCTTTCAATTCAGAAAAATACATTTCAAGCCCGGCAAACTCTTGCTCTATTCTGTTCTGCACTTTTTCCAGCTCTTTTCCTGCTTCGGTTAGATATAATTGTCGCCCAATCACTTCGAATAAATCTACCCCGAAATGATCTTGTAACTTTTTTACTTGTATGGATACCGCAGGCTGCGACATAAACAACGCTTCGGATGCACGGGTGATGCTTTTATGGCGAGCAACTTCCGAAAATACTCTGAGCTGATGAAGAGTAAAAGACATATAACCTATTGCTTATAGTATTGATTAATTATGTTAATTATTATTTATGCAAATAACTACCTAGTTTTGCGCGTCAAACTTTTAAAAAACACTACATGAATACTCAAAAAATAACTATTGCACACGGCGACGGTATCGGGCCGGAAATCATGGAAGCTACTTTAAAGATTCTGGAAGCTTCCGGAGCAAAATTACAGTACGATACCATCGAGGTTGGAGAAAAGGTTTATAAAAGAAATATCAAATCAGGGATAGAGGAATCGGCTTGGGATCCTATTCTCAAAAATAAAATTCTTCTAAAAGCACCCATTACTACTCCTCAGGGTGGCGGAGTAAAAAGTTTGAACGTGACCATGCGCAAAACGCTGGGATTATTTGCAAATGTGCGCCCCTGTGTTGCGTACAGTCCGTTTATCAAAACCAAACATCCCGATATGGATGTGGTTATCATCAGAGAAAATGAAGAAGACACCTATGGTGGCATTGAACACCGGCAAACGTTTGAAGTGTATCAGTGTTTAAAATTGATCACCTTGCCGGGAACCGAGCGCATCGTACGGTATGCATTTGAATTTGCTCGTGCAAATAACAGAAAAAAAGTAACTTGCTTCACGAAAGATAACATCATGAAATTAACCGACGGGTTATTTCACGAGATGTTCAAAACCGTGGCTCAAGAGTATCCTGAAATACAGGCAGATAATTTGATCGTTGACATTGGAACGGCTCGATTGGCTGATACCCCCGAAATGTTTGATGTGGTTGTTATGCCAAACTTATATGGTGATATTGTATCTGATGTAGCCGCACAAATTTCAGGCTCTGTTGGCATGGTTGGATCAGCAAATATTGGTCCTGATTGTGCCATGTTTGAAGCCATTCACGGCTCTGCTCCTGATATTGCAGGACAGAATATTGCAAATCCATCGGCATTGATTAATGCAGCGGTTATGATGTTACGCCATATCGGGCAAAACGAACCTGCCGAAAGTATCCAAAATGCTTGGCTAAAAACGCTGGAAGATGGAGTTCATACCGCAGACATGTTTAGCGCCGAAGGAAGCACTAGAAAAGTTGGTACCAAAGAATTCACTGAAGCAATCATCGAGCGACTTGGGAAAAAACCAAAAGCTTTAAAAGCTGTTGATTTTTCGGAGCAAAAACCGGCAATTGTGCCTGAGTTGATTATCAGCCGAACAGATAAGCGCCCGAAGATGCATCAAAAAAGAAGCCTCAAAGGCACCGACATTTTTGTGTATTGGGAGCCATCTGATCCAAACAACCTCGCCAAGATGTTGAAGGAGTTATCACCGGCTACTTTTGAATTAACCATGATCACCAACAGAGGAACCAAAGTGTGGCCAAACGGATTGGAGCAAACTTTTTGTACAGATCACTGGAGATGCCGTTTTAAAAGTACACACGCCGAAATTACCTCTGCTGAGGTGATTGAGTTGATGAGTAAATTATCGCAAGGCGGCATAGACATTATCAAAACCGAAAACTTATACGAGTTTAACGGCGAGCCTGCTTACTCCATGGGGCAAGGCGAGTAATTAAGTTGATTTTATAAAATCATCGAGGTCGGCCTTTTTCAGGTTGACCTCTTTTTTTGTCTACGATTTAGTGTGCATTGTTTATCTTTGGTTGCAACTCACTTGAACTGAAAAGCTGCTCGATGTACACAACTATTCCTCAATATTTCCCCAATGCTGTTACCATCCGTGAACTGGAAGATCGTATTGTACGAGATTTCATGGATCGCCATCTCGAACTGAAATCGAGTATTTGGGCCACCTCGTTATGCAGCGATGAAGTAAGTAACATGTTTCCGGAATTTTACCATTTATTTGCAGGTCCGGGGCCTTTTCAATTGGGGGGAATTTCCGGATTACCCTTTACCGGAGTTACAGGGTTAAAAGCTTTTCTAAGCCATGTACCTACACATGGCGCAGCAATGATTCTTTACGGACCGCATATAGGAGTTTCTGATGACGGAAGAATAGGTCATGTAAACCGGGCCAATCAATTTGCATCCTCAACGTGTTGCGGCTCATTGCATGCTGCATTAACCGCTTTAAAGGAAGGCAAAGAATTGCCAATCTCAAATCCACTCGACTACCAACAGGCACGGGTATTGAATCATTTGAGCCAATACCGAGATGAAATCCTAAGCGCAGAAAATCCACTTAAAAAAGCTACGGATTATGCCTATGAAGCCATCCACAAGAAAGTACATGACATTCTCGAGCAGGTACAAGACGAACTCGAAGATATTCGCTTGTACTTACTGGGTGGAATTGTAATCAACACCGATTGGAATCGGTACGATTACTTTGAAGTACACCATCAGGAGTTTTACGAGTACTAATTACTTTTCCTCGTAAAAGAACTCAATCATATTTCCATCCGGATCGGCGATGAACAAGAAACGTCCTTTCTTGCGGTTAGCAGGTCCACTAATTATGGTGATTTCGTGCTTCCTGAAATACTCTGCTAATTCATCTACTTGCTTCGGAGTTTCTAAATAAAACCCTATATGATCTACCCGAAAGTCGCGCGAGGTTGGATCATAACTGGTTTCAGCCTCTACAATCACCAAAGTATCTCCGTTTCCAACATCGTAAACAGCCATGCTCTGCCCCATTGTTTTCACTAGTTCAAAGCCCAGAATCTCTCCATAAAATTCTTTGGAGGCATCGATGCGATTTACCCGAATTGTGATGTGATTTAGTCCCGAAGGTTTAAAATTCATTGCCATTACTGCAGAAAAATTAGATCAAAAGTTAACAACTGATAATAAGCTCTTTTATCTTAATTCAATAAGTTTGTTTTGCAACCAAAAAACATCAACTTCCGCTCCAACAAATTTTTCGATTTTGGCCAAACTATACATCGTCGCTACTCCCATAGGTAATCTTGGAGATTTCTCGCCTCGCGCAGTAGAAACTTTAAAATCGGTGGCCTATATCGCTTGCGAGGATACACGAACTTCAGGTAAACTCTTAAAGCATTTCGGAATTGATACTCCCACTTTTTCATTCCATCAGCATAACGAACACAAAAAAGTGGGTTATGTGTTGCAGTTGTTAGACTCCAATCAGGATATCGCTCTAATCAGTGATGCAGGAATGCCCGGCATTTCCGATCCCGGTTTTTTGGCAATACGTGCTGCGAATCAACAGAATCATCAGGTAATAGTTATTCCCGGTCCCGATGCAGCCACCTCCGCTTTGGTTGCCAGCGGACTTCCCTGCGATCGTTATGTTTTCGAAGGGTTTTTGCCCCACAAAAAAGGACGTCAAAAACGATTAAAAGAACTAGCCGAAGAAGAACGAACCATTGTACTATATGAAAGCCCAAATCGTTTGGTGAAATTGTTGGGCGAAATTGAACTTTATTTCGGAACTGATAGACTGGCAGCCGTCGCACGCGAACTCACTAAAACGTTCGAAGAAATTGTGCGAGCTTCTGTTGTTGATTTAAAAACCGAATTTGAGCAACGCTCTTCGATTAAAGGCGAAATTGTAGTAGTAATAGCAGGATTAAAATACGCAGAATGAATTCTTACTTACGTAATAAATGGGCTGTTTCGCTTTCCGCAGGATTATTATTGGGATTAAGTTTCCCACCAATAAATCTATCTTTTTTAAGCATTCCGGCTTTTGTTCTGCTTTTCCACTTAGCCGGTTTATGTAATAGTAATCGGCAGTTCGCTTATGTTGCGTATCCCGGCCTGCTACTGTGGAATCTAATAACCACCTATTGGCTGATGATGGCAAGTGTGCCTGCCGGTATTGCGGCGATTCTTGCCAATGCAGCAGTTATGACACTCCCATTAATGTTGATGCGCTATTTTCAGGAAAAATATCCGGGCTTTATCCTTTTGGTAGTTTTACAAGCTAGTGCGTGGACTACCTACGAATTTCTACATCATAACTGGGATTTAGCATGGCCATGGCTTGCAATTGGAAACGCCTGGGCAAAGCAAGTGAGTTTGATTCAGTTCATTTCTATCACCGGACATCTTGGTATTACTTTCTGGGTTACCCTAACGGCAGCAATGGCTTATCAAGCGGTAAAACATAATAATCGCACGTTTGCATTAAGCGCTACTGCCTCTTTGTTGATTTTGCCACTAGCTTCCCTCCTGTTTTTTGCAATTGATGAGCCTGTTTATCCTGATACGAATTCAATTCCGGTTACCGTAATACAGCCAAATCATGATTCCTATTTAGAATATGGCGGGATGAGCGGAAATGACGAAGTAATTGACAGTCTTTTCTCAATCACTGCAAAAACCAAAACACCTGAAACAAAGCTTATTGTTTGGCCCGAAAATGCCATCGAAAATGCAGTTTTGATGAATTCGCGTCACCTTCAACGTATTGCGGATTCGGCACAAGTGTGGAACACAAATTTTATTGTAGGAACCGGTTTATATACGCTTTATCCCGATGAGGTACCGGAACTCACTCGTGGGCTTTACGGTAGTACCCCGTACAACGTTTTTAATGCTACGTTTTTTGCGGATGCTTCTGGAAATACCTCTCGATACGACAAACATAATCTGGTTCCAATTGTAGAACGTGTTCCCTTTTTACCATTACTCACAACTATTGATGTATTTGGCTGGGTAGATTGGGGGCGAATCGCAGGATTTGGCAAAGGCGAAGATGCCGTACAGTTAACCACAGCTGAATTTACTACACCCGGCTTAATTTGCTATGACTCGGTTTATCCAAGTTGGATACGGAATTTTGTAAACAATGGCGCCGGATTCTTAACCATTATCACCAACGACGGCTGGTGGGGCGATTCCAGCGGGCATCGTCAGCATTTCGAATATGCAAAATTACGTGCCATAGAATTCAATCGGTGGGTTGTGCGCAGTGCTAATAACGGTACTTCGGGAATAATCCGGCCGGATGGAAGCGTTGAACAAAAAACCGATTATTGGGTGCGAACCGGTTTCAATTCTGTGATTCCAATCATCGAAGAAGAAACAATTTACGCCAAGTACGGCGATTGGTTGGCTTATCAAACACTGGGGATTTCTCTCGTATTTTGGTTGATTGCGTTACTAAATCCGAAAGAACTTACTACCTGGACGAAATCGCTATCCTAACATTAAATCGGATATCGTGGTTAGTTCGAGTTGGTATATTGTTGGATTGAATGCGACTGTAGGTATACTCAAAGTTGGAAGAAATCGATGATGATATCTTGTAGCCAACCGAGAATGTTCCATTAATTCGCTGTTGTCCTGTTTCCCGACTACTTAATATTTCGGCATCTTCAACCGGAAGCGTATTTGGAGCATTAGGTATTAAAGCATTTCCGATATCGCTATCGAGTTTGTAACTAAGCTCGGTATCGTTTTTGTAACTACCTCTCAAACTTAAATCAATGTTGTTTCGAATTTTAGGAAACAACTTCATCTTTACATTTCTAAAGGTGTAGTTCATCGAAAAGTCGATTCCTTGCGAAAGTGTTTCGGTAGCTCGCTTACTTGCAATGGCGAAAGTAGAAATAGTGCTACGGTCGTAGCCGAATTCCGTTCTAAGATTCGATTTCCACGTCATACTCAACTTTACAAGTGGCGAAAACCTTCGCTCAGCTCGTAAGGTAGTTGGTTCAAATCGGCGGCGGTCATCAATTATTTCATAGGTACTTCCTATCGACTGTGGCGATTGAGCCCCGGTTAGGGTATTCAAAGCCCAATCAACTTTGTAAGAACCTCGATAAGAATGGGATAAGGTGGCATTACTCAAAAACTGCCCAACAAACGGTAAATAATCCTGAAATCTATTCCAGTTAATACGCCAGCCCGGTCTTGGAAACACAAACAATCCTTTACTGCCTAACCCATTCACATTGCTACCCAGGTAAGCATCTCGGAAGTCTTCTTCCAAAGTATTTCGATTCAACACAAATTTTCCATCGTTATTCCCTAGGGAATCTGCAATCACATCGCTGCCTTCATTAATATCTTCATATGCTGTTTCCAGTTGGTTGCGAAATAAAGTTCCATACCCATCACCAAAAGCCCAAACCGACGAAGTATAACCTCCCGATTCGCTCACTACCGATGAGTACTCACCATCCGGAGTAACCGTAATAGTTGTTGTACTTCTATTATTTATAGCTGCCGACCAATCTAAATCTATAGTTAGATTTGGAAATAAATTAATTCGTGTTTTTGCTGTAAAGGTATCGTTAATGCTGTTATTTGCAGGTAATTGTACATTTACATCCCCATCCAAATTATCAATCAATTGCTCTTGAGAAATGCGATCAGAGAATCCGGTTCGATAAGCAAACGGTGGTGAGTAATTATCACTGCCTGGTGTATTGAATGCATAAAAGATTTGAGATTTCCCTTGATACCCCGGTTGTGATCCCGTTTTAGTTCGTTTATAACTCCCAGATAATTCTTTCATGCTAAAGGCCGCTAAGAATAATTTCCTTCCTATGTAAGTAGCATCCCCTACTAAGTCTGGTGCCGGCCTAGGGGTCCTCAAACTATCGGCTACATTTTGTTCGGCCTCTCGTTTTCTGGCTTCTTTGGCGGCTTTTCGGTCTTTTGTTTCCTGATCGTTCGCTTCTTTCATCTTTCCGATAAAGCCGATTTTACCGAGAATATCTTCCACATCAATTTTTATAGAATTATCGAGCTGGAAATTATTAGAAACCGACGCTCCAAGATTTGAACCGCGCGGACTGTTATTCCACTGGAAACCTCCACCATAACTCAGCGAATAGGTAAGCCAATCCAGTGGTTTGATGTTATTTAAATTCGGTCGCCAGCTTGCTGAATACGTTTCCTGATAAGTAGATCTACGTGCAGTTAAGGTATCAGAAACAATGCTTTGAAGTACATCGAAGGTTGGTTTTACATCAAAGGCAAGGCTATCGGCACCGGTTGCATTTCTGCTTTCAATTCCGGCATTGGCCAGATCAAAATTGGTAGACGTTCGGAAAGAAATCGGGATGGACGGTGTGAGATTATAGTTCAATCCGAAGTTATTTCGCTGCGTAAAATTATGCGATTGTTGTAAAGGTTGAATTGCTGTCGGGTCGGCTAAACTGCGTCGTTTCGATTCGCTATAATTTCTTGTTAATCCTGAAGAAAAAGTCAATGAACTTGGTAGGTATCCCATTCTAAAACCAGACAATACTTTTACTAACGGAATATTTCGGGTAAAGCCAAACGGGGTAAACAATTTCACTCTTCGAAGTGATAAGTTATATGATACCGAAGCCTGATAATCCCATTTATTTTGAAATTGCAACTGAGGATTTTGAGAATTTCCGGTGTTATATACATAACTGAGTCGCAAATTATCAATGGTATATTTGGCTAAGTTACTCTTAGAATTTCTCTTCGAGATATCAGAAAAGTTGATGGAAAATCGCTCGTTAATGGTTTGGATATCTTCAATTCGGGTACTGATACTATCCCGCTTTTGCACCGCAGTAAGATTCTCATTCGAGTTTACCGCGTCTTTAAAATCAGTTAAACGAATATCCCCTTGATCGGGTAAAAACTTAGGAGTTTGAGTATCACGTGTGGTAGAAATTGTGACAGGAAAATTCCATCCAAATCTATCCGGCACCAGCTTATGTAGGTTGATGGTAGAGCTTAAATTATACCCAAATTGCTCGGATACGCTACGGCTTTCGAACTGAGATTCCAATCCACCAAAACCGTTGGTTCGACGCGTCATATTTGCATTAACTGTGGCAAAATCGGCTAGTTTCACACTTGATTTTGCATTCGCTGCCCATCCTTTTTCATTATCAAATCCCGAAACACGAAGTTCGTTTAGCCAAAACTGAGCATCTAAACTTGCAACTCCTTTTGTGTTAACATCAGAGGGATCGAATGGATTACGAATCCCGAGACCAATTTCTGAAACTTTGTCCAGCGAAGGGTTCCCTTTAATGGCAAGCACTGCACCTTCTACTCCTTCTTCGCCCAATAATCCTTTTTGCTCAAATAACTGTGACGGATCCCAATCTGAAGCATTTCGATTCTGCTTTAATACATTTAGTGCCGAAATAATAATGTTCATGCTGTTCTCATCATACAACCAAATATCCTGGGCATCGGCGGCAAGACCGGCCTGATCATCGATGGAGTAATTAAAATCTCTCTCGATGGAAGGCGTAACGGGCTGGCGGTACTCGTAGAAGTTGTTTTCCAAATCGTTACCCATTCTAATTACCAGCTCGGCATCTCCTCGTTCATCAAAACCTTCACCGTGCACGAACATGCGCATATTGGAGTAATTCAGCAGATTTAAATTACCGGTATAGACTCGTTTTACCATGTGAATTTCGCCGGCTCCCAATCCTTCTACACTTAATACCAACGACTGCTCGTTTTGCACGGTCTGTACCTGTGCTCCACGGTTAATAGCTCTGATAGAACCTTCGGGTTGGCGATACGGAAACGGAACACGGTTCGCATTTTCTTCAATATTGATGGTCGAAACCTGAAATCCATCAAGGTTAGCCGGTGATTCTGTGAGGTTATCCACCTTATTCCATTGACTCCCAACAAATTCAAAGGTCGCAAATCGAAGGGTAAACGGTTTTTTATAACCACTCATCCACACCCGCATGTGCGAGATATTTTGGAAGCTCTCTATTTCGCCATATCTCCGGGTAAAGTCTTTTAGTGGAATTCGAACCAAATACCATGTTTTGTAATAAGGGTCTTTGTCGATTTTGTCGACGATATACGTTCCGGGCGCTCCTACTTCCAAACCGTTAACATCAGCCGGATTAAAATCCAGCTCATACTGATAGTATGAATTTGTTTGCAGAATACTAGAGGAACTAATCAGCCCTTCCGTATCAGGTTTTAATGTAATGGCGGTTTTGTTATCACTTCCACCACTCTCGGGCGTATTGCCATCGTGATAACCGAGCAAGCGATAAAAGCGATCTTTAAGTGGTAAATCACGCACTTTGGTTTCACCATAATACACGTAATCGTCGTTGGAGGGATCTGCAGCAATGGCTTCAAATTCTGGAGAAGACTCGCCGTATTGCTCGCGCATTCGATCCACAAATTCCTGAAAAATCACGCCCTCATTTCGATTTTCGGCCCCAAAAGTGCCCGGATTTGGAGCACCATCTAACCCAACATCTTCTAATGCTCGCTGATCAGTAGAAAACTGTCCAAGCGGAACAGGTGGTGTTGGTGGGATGTAAGACCGAGGCTGTCCGCTGGGATCATCCTCCGTTAAATTATTGATGGTAGTAGATAAACCATCTTCGGTGTTAAGGCGAGCATTCGGAATAATATCCTCCGAAATGGTACCCAAATCGATGTAGATCTTTCCGTCGTAATCAAGTTCCTGACCGGTTGGTTCCTGTCCTTCCGGTAAAATTGCCTGCACCCAGAATTCTAAAAATTCAATATTATTTTGAACCAAATCCTCCTGCCCGGTTGGTATTACAGCAGTCATTCCGCCCCAGGTACGTTCGGGTTGCATATCCAGCAGATCTTTCAAATTGTAATTGTAATTGTACTGCCCACGAGCTTTAGGATTGTAGTAAATATCCAACGAAGTAATACGGTCGGTTTCTTGCTGGCTAACCACCCGGCCCTGAAAAATGTCGTTGATTTGAATGGTTTCTACCTCAGGCGTTACTTGTGCTTGTGTTGCCTGAATATTCCTTGGAATAGCATACCAAGAGAATTGCGACCGTAAATCGGCTCGGTCTTTTCGAAATTGAGGAGTTTGTAGTGTGGTTGAGTTTACTCCATTAAAAAAGTCGGCATCTTCATCTAAGCCTGGAAGTGCAGCTGGTGCAGAGGCGAGGTTCCATCGTGTTGGATTAGAGAAGTTGATGGTATATTCGGCCCCTTCAAAATCGTCGATAAAAACCAATCCATTTTCTTCATCTTTATATAAGTCGCCCCGGTCGATGGCTTCCTGAACGGCATTGGTTTGCGCAACACCCGGCCGTAATTGGGCAAATTCGCCACTAAAACTGATATTACTTTCAGCACGGGTTTGTAACAACGGAATCTTATCAATGAACCGGGTGATGAATGGTGTATCAAAATTTGCCTTGGCATCTAAACCTAGGATAGTGTTGTTAATCGGCTCGTTTCCAATTCTGATTTTATCAGATAATGGCTGTTCTTTCAGTTTAAAAAACGTGCTTCCAATACTAATATCTTCGCTAATCGTGTATTCAGCTCGAACTCCGGTAAAGTTCTTTTGCCCAATTAACGCAAACTGATTGTTCTCGTATTCGACTTCAATTTCTTGCCCGGGTGCGAGATAACGTTCATTTAAAATGGTAAGAGATCCAAAGGAATAGTCTACTTGATAATCAACATCTTCAACTAAAGTTACGCCATTTGCAGTAACTGTAACCGAACCTTCAACCAAACCAAACTGAAGAACAAAATTCCCTGAAACTCCTCCTTTTGATGTTCCCGTTATCGCATAAAAAGTATTTTTTGAAGAGCGTTTTGCATCGATTGGTTTAAGATCATAGAGTTCGGTAAACGACAATGATTCTACCACAGAATCGGGTGCATTTGTAGAATTTTGCAATACATCTGCAATACGATCGCCGAAGGGTTCAAGATATGGAAACATAATGCGACCGGAACCTGCATCTAAGGTAATACCGGTAAAATCAATTTGATTATCCGAACCAATCGAACCATCCGTTTGCTGACGATCTAAGCCAAGGTCTGCAAGTAATGTCTCTCCTCTTCCAGGTAGATTTACTTCCGGAATATTATTTCTTGTATCGGCAATTTCGAGCTCAAAGCCTTCCTGAGTAATGCCGGAAACCCCTAGTGAGTAAATATTTCGCATGGTTAATGGCCACGCACGATCTTCGGTAGTCATACCACCGGGTCGGATCAATTTGAGGTACGTTCTGCTTGAACTTTGAGTGTCCAATTCACCAACCTGAATTACCTCAGCTTGATTTTGTGGATTGCTATACGTGTAGGCTACCGCAATAGCATCACCTGTATTGATGAAGCTTTTCATGCTGATATATCCAAGCGAATAGTTTACGGTGTAGTCTACACCTTCTACTAATTGCTCGAAAATGGCATCCACATATTCCTGAGAGGAAACTCCAAAATCTTCGTTAGTGGCATTACTATCGGTGGGGCGTAATTCTTCTAATGTACTGATGGCATAGCGATCAAAGTCGTTGCCGGGTAACCCGTAAGCGCCGTTTCCTTCATCATTCACACCAAGATCGAGTAAGGCAATAGCACTTACCGTGTTAATTCCCGGCACCTGCTCAGCCTTACGAACATACACTTGAATCTCGGTAATCTGATAGGGCTGAATGATTTGTTGTGGATTAGACAGCGCGCGTTCAAACTCCTGTCGATTATAGAAATCAAGGAAAAAGTGCCGACCATCTTCATAATCAGCGGGGCGTAGTTCAATAGTATTTTCCTGAGAACCGCCCGAAATACTTTGCGTATTGCTCTCACCTCGTTGTTGAGAAACCACCGTTGTTACTTTGAGTGGACCTAACTCTGATACCGCTTTAATCCCAAAAAGAGAACTTCCCCCTTTAACCAGCGAGTTTCCGGTTGCCATCGATACGTTCCCCATCTCGATGCTTTTGATAATTTCATCCTCGTACCCTTGATAGCGTATACTTAATCGGTTTTCGAAATCAAATTGGCGTTCGGTATCCCAATCGGTAGCAATAGTTAACTTATCCCCGATGGTACCCTGGATGTTAAGCTGTAAATTCTGATTGAACGTCGGATCAACGCGAGTTCTTAAATCGGGTGGCAATGTTCCATCATCGAGTTTTTGAACCGAGGCGCCCACATTCATGTTTGCTGATCCATTAACACGTAAATTCACCTCATTACTACCAAAAATGGTAGAAAATGCAGAATTCTCTCCGCCTGGAACGTTTATGCTAAAATCGAGCAATCCGCGGCTTTCCTGTTGCTGATTCTTCGACTCTTGTACCAACTTTGCCCGGATACGATCTTTCGACTGCTGTTTCTTTAACTCCGAGTATCCTTCGAAATTGGTAACCGTTGGAATAGTAGTTCCAAAACCAAGTACATTGGTTTGAACTCGGTAGGTATTCAGCGAGTCCCAGGTTGTTCTGGTGGTAACATTTGCCTCTGAAATTGAATACAGTTTACCCGAGTTTAGCTTAGGTAGTTTGCTAACAAAACTAATTCGCTGTGCGCTAAAAATTTTCGTACCGGCGGCAAGTGTATCGGGTACATCTACAAACACAGAGTCAGAGTCGGATCGATCCTGCGCATGTGCAGTGCGTACTCCAAAAACCACAGTTAAAATTGCGATAACTGCTAGCCAACCGGAAGACCTAAGAAAGTGTGGTGCCGAAATAATTTCTACAGAATTGTGAACGTTTTGTAGCTGTACTCGATAGGCTGATTTTTTAGATGATACTTAATTTAAAATAGACGCAGATAATACCATATATTTGAGTATGTTGAAAGTGATTCGAGACATAAAGAGCATGAAAAACAGCTACTCGAAACCACTTCTACCACTACGTATCAGGTCAACGAAAAGTATACGCATTCATCACACACGGCATTGAATTTCTGGAAAAATAAAATACAGCTCGATCTACTGCTAAGGCATGTTGGACCTTTTCTGTTTTGCTTTTTTACTATGATGTTTCTGCTATTAATGCAGTTTCTGATTTTGCATGTCGACAAGCTGATCGGAAAAGATATTCCCATGAATGTGATTATCGAACTGATTGCTACCAATTTGGCGTATATGGTGGTTTTAGCCGCTCCTATGGCAGTATTGGTGGCTACATTGATGGCATTCGGTAAATTTTCTGAGCTTAACGAACTCACTGCACTTCGAGCTTCGGGGATTAATCCGATTCAAATAATTCTACCGGTACTTGTAGCCGCTTTTGTTCTTGGTTTTGGTTTGATTTGGTTTTCGAACAATGTGCTACCCGAAGCCAATAGTAAAGCTCGCTCGTTGTTCATGGATATACGAGTAAAAAAACCCGGCTTCGATTTAAAGCCTAATGTGTTCTACAACGGCATTGAAGGATACACCTTTTTAGTGCGCGAAATCGATAATGAAACCGATAGTTTGTACAACGTAACTTTGTTTCAGGAGCCGGGAAATCATCGAAAACGCGCTTATATTAGGGCAAATCAGGGCTTTTTACGAAGCGAAGGATCAGAGGGCTTAACGCTGATTCTTGAAGAAGGAGAGATTCTCCGCTATATGGACAGAAACCGGCAAACGGGTAACGAAAATATCGAGAAAACCCAATTCGATAAGTACCGTCTTACCTTCGATTTATCAGAACTTGCTTTTACCCGTTCCGACCCCGATGGCCGGAGTGATAGCGATCGAACTATGAGTGCACAGGCAATGGCGGTGGTTGTGGATACACTTCGTAGCGAAATCAACGCATATACGCTAGATTCTTCCGATAACAGCAGCTTCGATTATTTATACGGCGAGGAAGTTTCCAATCCTTTTATTCCCATTCGCGATCTCAACTTCAAGCCCGATACTCTGCATCAAAGAACAGCTCTCCCGGAAGCAGCAGATTTTTATACTCTACGTTTTGTACCAAAAGACTCCCAGCAAAAACGAATTGTAGACCTTGCCCGAACCAACATTCAGCAGGATAACTCCTATTTCGAAACGGTAAGTTCAAATATGCTTTGGCGAATGAAAAGGGTGAGTAAATATTTGGTTGAAATCCATAAAAAAGTATCCATTCCTATGGCATGCGTTGTATTTGTTTTACTAGGCGCACCCATTGGAATGATGACGCGAAAAGGGAATTTTGGATATGCTGCTATCATCAGTGCGGTGATTTTAACTATCTATTTCGTATCCATAATACAAGGAGAAAAACTGGCCGATCGCTTATTCATCAGTCCATTTTTGGGGATGTGGGCATTCAACATTGTGTTTTCCATTGTTGGAATTGGAATGATACTACATCTATCCACCGAACTCAGAATAACCAAACTATTTAGGCGCAGTGATTAAACATTTCGATCGCTACATATTTCTACGGTTATTCACCATCACTGTATTTGTACTGCTGATTTTCATTTTCATTTTTATAATGATTGATTTCTCAGAAAACAGCGATGATTTCACCGACAGAGGCGCAACACTAAAAGAAATATGGACTCAATACTATGTGCCCTATATCCCGGAAATGATTCGGCTTGTAATCCCGGTTGCTATTTTTTCGGCCTGTTTGTTTTTAACCGGACAATTATCGGAGCGATTAGAAATTACAGCATTTAAAGCAGCCGGAATAAGTCTTTACCGCTTAATTCTACCGTACTTTACGTTTGCACTTGTTGCTGCCGGAACCATTAGTTTTTTGGATTCCTATACCATCCCAAAATCAAACAAAAAACGCATCACCTTCGAAAATCAATACTTGAAGCAAAAAAACGAGCGTATTGATCGCAGTGATATTTACCGAGAATTATCCCCTAACAGTATACTAGAAGTAAATTATTTTGATGAAAATCAGCTAACCGCATATCAAGTACGATTTGTTGAGTACGACAGTTTAACCATCAAAAAAACCCTTCTCGCCACCAGTATGAGCTGGAATAGAGAGAAAGATCATTGGGTTTTAACTTCTGTTACAGAGCGCACTTATTCCGATTCCGGGTATGTGCAAACAAGATTTTCCGGCAAAGATACTACTCTTAGTATTTTACCTCAGGATTTGGCTCGGTCCACTTCAGATATTTATCAATTATCGTATCGCGAAGCTGTCGATTACATCGAATCAATCAAACGCAGTGGTGCCGGTGGGGTAAATATTCCAACTGTTCAATATTACGGCAGGCTTGCCTATCCTCTCTCAATAATTGTAGTAATATTAATAGGATTTGCCGTAGCATCGGTTCGCCGAAGAGGTGGCAAAGGTATTTACTTAGCCGTTGGGCTTACCATCAGTTTTTTGTATCTGGCCTTTATGAAAATCGCTGAACCTTTTGGGTATTACGGAACTATATCGCCGGCTATGGCGGCAGCACTGCCACACATTTCTTTTTTACTTGTAGGCTTAATCCTACTTATCAACACAAAAAAGTAATTCTTAAAATGCTCAGGCTTCCGGCTGAGGTCCGCGATACATAGGAATTTCTACTTTTTCGCGGGTATTAATAGGGCCATGCTCTTCTTCATACCGCTGCACATTATCATTTAGTGCATTTGCTAATCGCTTAGCATGGTCGGGAGTTAAGATCATTCGTTTCGCTACTTTTGCCTTCGGAACTCCGGGCATTACTGCGATAAAATCAAGAATGAACTCGGAAGGTGAATGTGTAATCATCACCAAGTTTGAATACGTTCCTGAAGCTTCCTCACTGGGTAGTTCAATCTCTAAGTTTTTACCGGGTGCGCCTGTTTGATTATTCTGAGCCATAATATGTTAGTCTAAAAATCCTTGTTCTTTCATCCATTCGTCGTTGTACACTTTAGCAATATACCGTGTGCCTGAATCCGGTAATACAATTACCATCATATCATCTTTTTTTAATGGATGTTCTTCGATGTACTTTTTTGCTCCTGCAACAGCCGCGCCACAACTCCAGCCAATAAACAACCCTTCATCCTTTGCCATTGCTCTGGTCTCAAGTGCCGATTCCTTATCATTTACTTGCAGTACATCATCAATATATTCAAACTCTATGGTGCCGGGTATGATATCTTCCCCAATTCCTTCAGTCATGTAGGGTTTGATCTCATTTTTATCAAATTCACCGGTTTCAAAATATTTTTTATACACCGACCCAACCGAGTCAATCCCAATCACTTTGATGTCAGGATTTTTCTCTTTCAGATATTTACCTACTCCTGAAATCGTACCACCCGTTCCCATTCCTGCTACGTAATGGGTAATCTTACCTTCTGTCTGTTCCCAAATTTCAGGACCTGTTGTTTCGTAGTGTGCTTGTAAGTTCGATTTATTATCGTATTGATTTGGGTAGTAGCAGTTTTCGGTTTCTTTTGCCAATCGCGCAGCTACCGAGTAATAACTTCGTGGATCTTCGGGCTCAACATTGGTTGGACAAACGATAACTTCTGCGCCCAACGCTTTTAAAATATCTACTTTGCTTTTGCTTTGCTTATCGGTGGTGGTAAAAATGCACTTATAGCCTTTTGCAATAGCCACCAATGCAAGTCCCATTCCGGTATTTCCGGAAGTCCCCTCAACGATAGTGCCTCCGGGTTTCAATAACCCTTTAGCTTCTGCATCTTCAATCATTTTAACAGCTATACGATCTTTAATTGAGTTGCCCGGATTGAAATACTCAACTTTAGTTAAAACGGTGCCTTCTGTTGCGCCCATGACTTTATTGAGTTTAACGAGCGGAGTATTTCCAATCGCTTCTGTAATGGAATTGAGATACATTAATTAATAGTTAATGGGTTATGAATTTGATTTCCAAAACTAAGAAATATCTGTACGAACAGACAGAAAGAATCGTGCGCTTATTTCTCAGCTACTGATTGAAATGATACGAGAACTCCCCGGAATTCATTCCACCAATAAAACCAATACCATTTTCGACCGATCCTGATTCGAATAAATTATCGGTGGAAACATCCTCCCCATCCAAAAACTCCCAATCTGAGCTTAAATGATAATATCTGATGGTGATTTCATTCGAATTAAGCTCATCACAGTCAACTGTTGCCGGCCAGAATCTTGGGTTTACATGCACAAATCGTTCATCATTTAATGGAAAATGATCGAATAGAAAGTGACGGATACTTAATCGGGCTGTTAAACTGTCGGTATTTGCAATGCGTGTGGGTTTGTCAACAGTTCGGGTTCTGGCCCAAATTTTTCTTCCGTTATATTCGAAGCCGGAAAACATAAAAACCTGCTCTCCTTCCTTCACATTGGTGAAAACAAACTCGTGCTCTGTTCTGCATTCAGTATCCGGCTCACCAAATCCTGTATCATTATTAATACCCAATGTATCGACGGATGGAACAGTTATACCCGGTGTAGTTACAATCGCAGTCGATGATTTACCATCCGGCCCACGCGCTGTAATACGATAGGATGCTTCCGGTACTAGTTGTTTACGAATAGGAAAATTTAGCGTGTAATTTCCATTGAAATTGATCACCATCGGATCTAATCTACTTTGAGTACCGGCTGAAATATCCTCGAACTCAACTTCCACAGGTTCTAAACTTGCACTGTCTTGCAATAAATAGGTTTGAGTATTCTTCACTCGAACTACATGAACGGTATCACTGAGATTTAAGGCACCGTACATCGAATAATTATCCTCACGTTCTTCAAAAGGATCAACAGCTCGATTATCACAATGTAGTGTTAGGAGCACAATTATTGAAAAGATACAGAATTGAATTCTTGTCGTATTAATCTGCAATGCAAATATGTTTGAAAATGAATAGCTACTTGTTTTTCGACCGCAATAATAACGCTAAAATCTTAGAATATTTGATCGGAACCGAATTTTGTCAAAGTTTTATATAACCGTAAATTACGCTAAAGAAATTCATACAATTATGTTCATCGAGCAAAAGAAACCAAAAGATTACGACTGCGGCTATAATTTAGATTTAATGATAGCCGCCATACCTAAATTGCCAGAAGGCGAAGAACGCCAAGCTTATGCAAAGCGAGTGGTTGGTTTAATCAAACAAAGCCATCCAAATTGGGTAAATGAAGACGGTACAAGCAAAGCGGCCTGGGATTATTTATACGAGCTAGCCGATTTTGATCTGGAAGCTCTCGGAATTCATAATCCATTCAATACCGGCGAACAAGACGACGCCCGTTAAGTAAAGATCCTTTAAAAAAGATGTTGTTTTGCCGAAAAGTGTGTATTTTCATTTTAGATTGAAAATTAAACACCGATACCCTCGGTATGCTGCAAACAACAGAACATCTTACGCTTGTAAAGTCACTTCGCAAACAAATTCAACAACCTGAATTGGAGGCGGCATTTACTGAATCCATTGCTAAAGAAAAAAGATTTTTCTCAATATCGTTTTCTATCGAACCCGTTGATGTTCTGGCAGCCATTGAGCAATTACCCAACAAAGACACTTTTCAGTATTACTGGGAAAAACCCACCGACGAATTTTCTATTGCCGCAGCAGGTGAATTAAAACGAATTACCCAAAATGGTGAATCGAGATTTCGGGATTCCTCTACAAACGGAAAAACTCTGCTCAATCAGGTTTATCATGTAAAAGGACTTGAACACCAGAATGCCACAGTGCACTTATTTGGTGGCTTTTCTTTTTTTGATGAAAATAATGCATCTGCATGGTCAAATTTTGGAGCGGCCTCCTTCACCTTACCGGAATGGATGATCATCCGTGATGGAAAATGCACCATACTTACTGTCACTTTCCCGGTTTCCAGCGCCGATTCGATTGAACAATTACAAAATCGTTTATTTGAGGCACTTACCTCACTTGAGCCGGTTTGCAATGTTGGCGAATATAAGAATCGTAATGAGTCTCAAAATCACGTTCCCTATTCAGTTAAAGTGAACAGCGAGTTTCAGCATTTGCATTGGGTAGAATCGGTTAAACGTGCAAAGAAATGCATCGAAGAAGGAACATTCGAAAAAGTTGTGCTTGCTCGTGAGTTGCGTTTAGAAGTTGAAAAAACTGTTAGCGAAACTCAGATTTTACACAAATTACGCCGGCAGTATCCCGATTGCTATTCTTTCCTGATTCGTCAGGATAGTTCGGCTTGCTTTATTGGAAGTACACCCGAACGCTTAGCAGCTTTTCAATCGAACTTTATTTTAACCGAAGGATTGGCCGGTAGCACTTCACGTGGTAAAAGTGCCACCGAAGACGCCGTATTAGAGCATAATCTGCTTCAAAGCACCAAAGATTTGCACGAACATGAAATTGTATTGGATGCCATCGAAGAACGCCTTAGCCCATTTACAGAAGATATTAAGCACCCCAAAAAACCGGGCGTAAAGAAGTTATCGAATGTTCAGCACTTGTTTACCCCCATCACCGCAACCATAAAACAAGGTGTATCCAGAACCGAGGTAATGAAAAATCTCCATCCTACCCCGGCCGTTGGCGGTTATCCTCGCGAAAAAGCGGTAGAGTTTATTCGACAACATGAGGATTTCGATCGTGGTTGGTATGCGGCTCCTGTTGGCTGGATAAATGCGAACGGAAACGGTGAATTTGTTGTGGCAATTCGAAGCGGATTAATCATGGAGAAGGAAGTGCGATTTTTTGCAGGATGTGGTATCGTTCAGGATTCTGATCCCAACAAAGAATGGGAAGAAACGAACATGAAATTTATACCCATGCTGAGCGCTCTTAACTATGCAGGATCGTGATCCACAAAATCTGAATTTTTACTGGAGTACTCGTTTTGTACGTTCTCTTTATCGCAATGGAGTACAACGAGTTGTAATTTCTCCCGGATCCCGTTCCACCCCGCTAACTCTTGCATTTGCTGCGCATCCCGGCTTTGATAAAACCATAGCCATCGACGAACGCTCTGCAGCATTTACTGCCTTGGGGATGTCGAAAGCAGATCATAATCCTACTTGTCTGGTTTGTACGTCCGGCACCGCAGTTGCAAACTATTATCCTGCGGTTATCGAAGCCGCACAATCCGGGATTCCACTTATTGTTCTTTCCGCCGACCGTCCGCCTTATTTGCGAGGAATTGGTGCCTCCCAAACCATCGACCAATTGAAAATATTTGGCGACTATCCGGTTTTCTTTCACGAAGTTGGTGAACCCAGAGATGACGACCAATCTCTTAATCGTTTAGAGCTGGCCGCTTTGCAAGCGGTACGAAAATCACTGAAAGCACCCGGTGTTAGTCACCTAAACTTTCCATTTCCTAAACCTTTCGAGCCTGATGTTGACTTCCTGAACACAGCCGAGAAAGACAACGAGCGTCAGGCTAAAAAAAACTACGCATCACCAATTACCGCGCAGCCTAAAACTAAACTAACTCCTGATTTTTGGCTGAATATTTCGGAGGCAGAACAGCCTGTAATCATTGCCGGACCCGAAATTCCTAAGAAAATCATACCAAGTATTCTGGATTTAGCCAAGCAATTGAATGCGCCAATTTTAGCTGAACCGGGATGTAACATCCCTTCTTCAAAATATACCATTACCGGTTTCGATGGCTTTTTACGTAATTCCGAAATCACGGATGCCTTGTATCCCGACTTGATACTTCGATTCGGTAGAGATCCTGTTAGTAAAGCCCTTCAAAATTATTTGAAGAATTACGCAGATGTTCAACAAACGCGCTTTCATACCCTTGATACCATAAATGACGAAAGCTTAAGTGCAGATTCTCATTTCTATGTTAACCATGGATTTGAAGTTTCTGATATTGAACTGAATGCGAACAAAGCTTGGATTCGGGACTGGCGCCGTCATCAAAAAGAATATTATGCCGCCAAAGAGCGAGTGATGTTTCCAACTTCACCACTTACCGACGGCTACACCTTTCACATTCTCTCTGAGTTAATCGACACTAAAACCTTCACCATGCTTTCCAATTCATTTCCGGTGCGCGATATGGCCCTTTTCGGAAATTATGAAGGCAAAGAAATGTATGTGAATCGAGGTACAGCGGGAATCGACGGAATTATGTCGACCACTTTTGGTCTTGCCGAAGTATTAAATAAGCCGGGAGTTTGTTTTATCGGTGATATTGCCTTTTTACATGATTCGAATGCACTTTTACTGCTTCAAAAAGTAAAAACACCGCTCATCATCGTATTGCTGAATAATGGCGGCGGCACTATTTTCAAGATGTTACCAATTAGTAACTATAAAAAACGATACAGCGAATATTTCGAAACTCCTCAGCAGGTTTCCATCGCTGCATTGTGTAGGGCACATAAAATTGATCATACACTCATTTCTCGCCCGGAACAGCTTATTCCGAGTTTTGAAGCTTACATCGAACGGCCCGGAGTTCATATTTTTGAATGTATGACCGATGCTGAAGATTCGATGGAGCTACGCCGACAACTTTGGAATTATACGCCGGATTCGGAATGAAATTAAACATCCGTGGCATAGAATATTTTTTCGAAAAGCATCAGGATAATGATGAACTCCCAACTCTTGTTTTGCTGCACGGATTTATGGGATCTGGAGCACTTTTTAAAGCTTTAATCCAACACATTAATCCTTTTTGTAATCCGGTAACAATCGATTTACTCGGCCACGGACAAACGGAAGGCGCCGAATTACATTATCGATTTTCAACCAAAGAACAAGTTGCCGACTTGGTAAAGTTGATACAGGAACAATTGCCAACACCCACTTTTTTGTATGGATATAGCATGGGTGCACGACTTGCATTACAGGTTGCATTGCATCGACCGGATTTATTTTCAGGCTTAATTCTTGAAAGTGGAACCTTTGGCATTGAAGTGGATGCCGAGCGGCAGGCACGTCAGGCTTTGGATGCATCCCGAGCGGATCAAATTATGGGGAATTTCTCCGATTTTTTGAAGCAGTGGCAAAATCTAGAGATGTTTGCAGGCAGTACATCGCCGGAGCAGACTTCCATACAAGAGGCTCAAAATCCGTATTGGATTGCCAACTCTTTACTGGCTTTTGGCACAGGAACTATGCCTTGTGTACGCGATCGCTTATCGGCCTTATCCCCTCCTACTTTGCTTATTGCCGGTGTAAAAGACGCTAAATTTGTTCGCATCAATCAAACTATGTACAAAGAAATCGACGACGCCGAATTACATATCATCCCAAAAGCCGGACATCGGGTTCATATTGAGTCACCCGAAGAAATTGCCCTGAAATTAGAACCGTTTATCAAAAACCATCAGCTATGATTAACTGGAAAACCGTTAAAGACTTCGAAGACATCACTTATAAAAAATGCGATGGTGTTGCACGTATTGCCTTTAATCGCCCGGAAGTAAGAAATGCATTTCGGCCGAAAACAGTATTTGAATTGTACGAAGCATTGCACGATGCCAAAGAAGATAACGACATTGGCGTGGTGTTGATTTCGGGGGAAGGTCCTTCATCTAAAGATGGTGGTTGGGCATTCTGCTCGGGTGGAGACCAAAATGTTCGATCTAAAACCGGTTACAAAGCCGATGATGGAATTCCAAGGCTAAATATTCTTGAAGTGCAACGGTTGATCAGATTCATGCCTAAAGTAGTGATTGCGGTAGTTCCCGGCTGGGCTGTTGGCGGTGGACATTCGCTCCATGTAACATGCGATATGACCTTAGCCAGTAAAGAGCATGCCATTTTTAAACAAACCGATGCCGATGTTGCCAGTTTTGATGGCGGCTTTGGATCGGCGTTACTTGCCCGACAAGTTGGGCAAAAACGCGGACGTGAAATCTTCTTTTTAGGAAGAAATTACGACGCACAAGAAGCCTACGAAATGGGCATGGTGAATGCTGTAGTTCCACACGAAGAACTCGAAGACACCGCTTATGAGTGGGCGCAGGAGGTGCTTGCTAAAAGTCCAACTGCGATTAAAATGATCAAATTTGCCTTTAATTTGATTGATGATGGATTGGTAGGGCAACAGGTATTTGCCGGCGAAGCTACTCGACTTGCTTACATGACCGACGAAGCCGAAGAAGGGAAAAATGCTTTTCTCGAAAAGAGAAAACCGAATTGGGAAAAATTTGGGAGGAGCCCTTCGTAAATGACGGTTCAATCTTTTTTAAAAAAGTTACGCTTTCTTCAGATCGTTTTATTGGCAGGGTAGTTTTAAACTATTGTCTTATTTGGACGAACCAATAATAATTATCAGTAATCTGTACTTAGTTTTTGTAAGTAAATGCCATTTAATCCAAATAACAGATAAGGCACTCCATGCACATTTTCTACTTTGAATACTGAATAATACACACCGCTATTTAAGACAGGCATAGGAACATTGACCCAATTAGATTTTCCTAGTTCTTTTCTTATAATTTGTCCCGAGTCACTATAGTTTATTATTGCATATAAGCTTTGATTTTTTCGATCAATCTCTAGTTCTACTATGCTTGACGTATCTTTCAAATATTCATTATTAACGATATCCCACCTTTTACCTCCATCTTTTGAAGTGTAAAAACCTGCTTTATTTAAACCAGCATAATAACTGCTTTCAAGTGGATTAATTACTATATCATGAACAAGTGAACCAGTATCATAAACAGTTGTAGTCTCCCAGGTATTACCTGCGTCCAAGCTTCGAAGTACATCTCCAACAAATGCAGTTCCAACATATATTTCATCCGTATTTTCATGGTTAATTGCAATGCTAGTAACTCCTGCTTTTAATCTATTTTCAGGTAATCCGTTTCCCTCGATTTCAAACCAGGTATTTCCTCTGTCTATGCTTTTATAAAATCCTCCTCCAAACCTTCCCGATGTACTAGCATATTGAATTTTAGGATTTTTTGGATCTAAAATGAATGAACTTATTGAAGTACCTGACGGTGTTTCTATCCCTTTTTGCGAAAGCTCCCAGCTTTCTCCATGATCGGTACTTTTTAGAATACTTCCATTGATTGCATAAATTTCAGAATTATTATCAGGTAATAATTCGATTGCTCTGAAACTACCACCACTAAAAAGTACCTCCCAAGTGAAACCACAGTCAGATGTCTTATACAACTTCCCATCAGTACCATCGCTAACATTATAAGCTGTTCCAACATAAATAATCCCATCTTTTATGCGATCAACAGCAATTGATGTGACTTCTTCGTTTTTGAGTCCTAGCAAGACCCATTCATCAGAAACAATTTCTTCACACGCAATTTTCTCAATCTCAGGATGTTCATGCTCGCCAAACAAATCGCATCCATGGAAAAAGAAAAAGCTTCCAAAAAGTATTGTTATTAGAAATGGAATTGTATTGAACATCTTGACTCCTTAACTAGCTATTTACTTATTGATTATGAACTAATCATGAACAACCATAAAACGTTATCAAATAATATTTACCAATGTAAGTGTTTTCATAAATTACTACTCTTACCTTCGTTTTTAATGTGTTCTGAATGACTTCCTACTCCTACATAAAAACACTTAAATTTCTACAGATTATTTTGCTTGCAGGCTATTGTCTTTCCATTGGAATAGTGCTGTTATTAGCGAATTTGGAGATTGTGCCCTTGTTACCGGAAATGCACACCAACGAATACATCGACGTAGTTGCCATAGCTTCGGGAGTAGCCGGAGTGATCGCTGCTTTTTTCCTTTTTCAACAATTGCTTCTTCGCGTTGATGAAAACCACAGTTTTTCCAGAAAACTTTCAGCATTCAAAACTGCTTTCTTCTTGCGATTAATCCTAATTGAGTCGGTCGGGATGCTTTCGGTGGTCTTATTTATGATTTCAATGAACATCATCCCGATCATTTCCGCTATATGTATTGCTGTACTACTGGGGTTACTTAAGCCATCAAAAAATGAAATGATCAAAATACTTCGGTTAAGTCCCGGTGAACAAGTAAAACTCAACTCTTCCAATACGGTATTAGGAGATGTGCACCAACAGCTATTTAAACATAGAATGAATTAGTCTTCGTTTTGCACTCTTTGCACTTCTACCAAATCGTTCATAGAAATGCGATATAATTGCCCATCTTCTTCTGCGATTATCAGATCAGTACCGTCAAATGTTACCGATTCGATTTGCTTGGTGTCGTCTAAAAAAGCTGTTTTGTACGAATTGCCAAAAAACTGCCCATCTTTTGGTTCAAACACCAAGATCTGATCGTAAGTAAGCACAGCCAGATATTTTTGATCGGGCGAAACATCTGCAGCTGTCACATAATGTTCCGTATCGAACGTTTCGATAAGCTTCAACTCATGTTGTTTCTGATTCTGAGGGTTTTCAATATGAAACAACATAGTTTTGGAACTTTGTTTGGTGAGAATGTAAATCTCTCCATTATATTCGAATAAAGCTTCAGCATTGTAGTTCGATCGGAGGAGCTTACCCATCAAATCGTTACGTTTTGGGTAGGTGATGTAGTACTCAGCAATCACATCTACTTCATCGGCATCAGGCGCAGGTTCTTCAATTACAATTACTTTAAGATCATCTCTGCATTCGCAATTATTGCCTATTTCTCCAATCAAAATGAAGCCATTTGCTGTGTATGCCAAATCCTCCCAATCGGTATTTCCTGCACCAATAACTTCCGCTCCACGATAATCGTCGCCTGCTACTAAATCACCATCAATGTTTATGGCGTAAATCTTGTCGGGCGTACCGGAATCGCCATGCACCCAAAAAACGCCTTCCAGATTCTGGCTTTTGATGATGCCGGATACTTCATTACGCGCCGGTGGATCAATACGCTTATAAGCCTCTAGTTCTAAGGTTGGTATTTCCTGCGCCGATGTACAGTTCACCATCCCAAGAAAAATGAACGATAACAGGATTCTTTTTGGTAGATTCATAGCAATTAAAATCAAAGTTAGTGATGAACATACAACACGAACAGACCGAGAGCAAAGGTGCTTTTTTTATTGAAGAAGATGGCGAGCGCGTTGCTGAGATGACCTATTCTAAAAATGGGGATTATCGCATTATTATTGATCATACCGAAGTTTCTGAAACGCAAAAAGGTAAAGGATTAGGTAAAAAATTGGTATATCATGCTGCCGATTATGCGCGTGAACAAAATCTTAAAATCTTGCCTTTATGCCCATTTGCACGAGTGGTTTTTCGCCGAAATAAAGATCTGCACGATGTAACATGATTAAATTCCAATGGTTAAAATCCAAATTTCAAACAATGTTTAAATTCCAAAGTCCAATTTCCAATTAGTTCACTTTTTTAAATTCAATATTAGAAATTGTTTGAAATTTGAACCATTGAAATTTGGAATTTAAATTATTGGAATTTCTAGCGCTTTGCGCTAGCCAAACACATCCTTCATTTTACTGAAAAACCCTTTCTCTTCCTTGGTTTGATTGGAAGCATCGAAGTTTTCAGAATCGCGTAGAGATTCCACCGCTTTTCGCTCTTTGTCGCTTAGGTTACGTGGCATATACACATTTATGCGTACATACTGATCGCCCTCGCCACTATTGTTTAAGCCTACAATTCCTTTCCCGCGCATACGCAACAGCTTACCCGGCTGTGTTCCCGGTTCGATGCGCAGTTTCGCTTTTCCTTTGAGGGTTGGCACTTGTTTTTCTGTTCCGAGAATGGCATCCGGAATACTAAGACTTAAATCATAATAAATGTTGTTGCCTTCACGAATGAAATGCTCGTGCTCTTTTTCTTCGATAAGCACAATTAAATCACCAGCCGGACCGCCTCTGCGCCCTGCATTTCCTTGTCCGCGAAGGGTAATGTAATTCCCGTTAGAAACTCCCGATGGAATAGTTACTTTGATGGTTTCTTCGCCTTTCTCGCGACCTTCCCCATTACAGGTTTTGCACTTATTCTTGATGATACGGCCTTCACCCTGACATGTCGGGCAAGGCTGTACATTCACCATTTGTCCGAGCATGGTTCGCGTTACCTGTCGAACTTCTCCCATTCCATTACAGGTTCCACAGGTTTCGAAATCGGAATTGCTGGCAGCACCGGTTCCATCACAAGTTTTGCAGCCAATCTGTTTTTTAACTTTCAGCGTTTTTTCGGTGCCAAAAGCAATTTCTTCAAGAGTCAGAGGCATTCTGATTTTCATGTCAGAACCGGGTGTACCAGCGGTTCTTCGTCCGCCACGGGAGCGTCCACGCCCTCCACCTCCAAAAATATCATCTCCAAAAAAGCTACTACCAAAGATATCGCCGAATCGACTGAAAATATCATCCATGTCGAATTCAACGCCACCGCCGCCAAAGCCACCTTGACCATTTACACCGGCATGCCCGTATTGGTCATAACGAGCTTTTTTCTGCGGATCTCTGAGTACTTCATAGGCTTCCGCTGCTTCTTTAAACTTCGTTTCGGCGTCGGCATCTCCCTTGTTTCTATCCGGGTGATATTTCATAGCTAGCTTTCGGTATGCTTTTTTCAGCTCCGATTCGCTGGCATCTTTTCCAACACCCAATATTTCGTAATAATCTCGTTTACTCATTGCCAATCCTTATTCGCTAACAATTACTTTTGCGTGCTTGATCACTTTATTTCCGATTTTATATCCGCTTTCCAGTATCTGAAGTACCGTATCGCTGCCTGTTTTTTCATCCGGTGCAGGCTGTCGTAATAACGCATCATGCAAATTTACATCGAATGGAATTCCTGTTTGGTTGATGGCCTCTACGCCATATTTACTGAACAACTCTTCGAACTTTCCCGCTACGAGTTTCACGCCTGCTGTAAAATTTTCGTCCACTTCATACTCTTCCGTTGCATTTAACACTCGGTCGATATCTTCCGAAATAGGCAGAAAGTCTTGAAGTGCTGCTACTTTAGCATCCTCATACAAAACAGCGCGTTCGCGTTGCACACGCTTACGTACATTTTCAAGTTCGGCTGCTTTTCTTAACAGTGAGTCTTTTGTTGATGCGAGTTCTTGTTCCAGTTTAGCGATTGCGCTTTCCTCTGTTTCTGTTTCCTGTTGTTCTGAATCCTGACCGTTAGAGGCTTCCGTTGTATCTACATCTACTTCATCAGTTGCAGCTTCGGCCTCTTTGTTTTGCTCTAATTCGTTGTTTTTGATGTCTTCGTTACTCATCGTTAACAGTTAAATTCTTTTGGTTTTTCGCTTCGAATTAAGCAAATAGTATGCCACGAGGCGTATTAATTTCGATGATGACAAAGTTGCGTTTTTTGGATTTGTTATTCGTTATTCGAAACTCGTTACTCGTTATTCGAAATCCACCTTTTTCCTGTCTCCTTTCTCCTTGTACCTTTTCTCCTTCCTTAACCGCTATTTTTCTACTTCTTCCAAAAACTCTACAGGAGATAGTACAGGAATCATCGAATCTTTAAAATCTTTGGGATTTCTGGTTATAATTGCCTCACAATTAGCGTTTTGAGCAGCGTGATAAGTAATGGAATCTTCTAAATCAGGCCATCTTGATGACAGCGCAGAATCGATGACGATCGGATCAACGGGAATAATTTGAATGATTGATCGTAATGCATTGATTGCATTATATGTAGAACTAATTGTTGTAACCTGATTGAGAATATAAAAAAGAGTGTCGATGCAGTGCGCCGAAATTACACCTTCGATCACTTTTTGTTCACTTAAGTCCAATATGCGGAGTGCATCTGCTGCAAAATCACCTCTCTCTAGCATAGCATCTAAACAGACATTAGTGTCTAATAGAATGCGTTTAAATTTCATATTTCTTTTCTAATGCACTTTTCTTAATGGTTTTATAATCAGTAGATTTTTTTTCTGATTCTGGAATAGCATTCAATAATCGCTCAACTGCGCTTCCCGATCTTGGAGTAAAAACTACTTCAGAGGCTTCACTTTCTATTGCTCGTTCGAATAATTTTGAAACACTAATCCCCTTCTGCGAAGCTATTCGCTTTGCCTTTTTCTTAATTGAACTTTCGATAGTTAGGTTTAAAGTTTCTTTACTCATATTTACTAATTTAATACGCATAACAATTATAATTAATGCGCATAATTAATCCAACATTTTAATTGGTAACATACACGTTTCAGTTATTCATAATTTGCCATATAAGCACTGAATACTGGACATTGTATATGACTCTGAATCCAATGAACATTGAGCCTGATTTTTTGTGATTGTTTATTGAATTAATTCGTCAGTCGAAACTCGTTATTCGTTACTCGTTATTCGAAATCCACTGTTGATGCCTAAAGAAGGTTGACGTTTTTAATTAACGAATAACCATTTCGTTGAGGTTAATTTTGAGAATATTTTAACTGTATAGTCGCCATATGCTCCGTCAGCTTGAGCACGAATAAACTCCTTTGGACTCAATCGGGCGGGTAATCCTCGATGAGGTTTACCGGTATTATATTTTCTAACCGAACGAGTTACCG
>JAEPQH010000032.1 GCA_017640605.1 Balneolaceae bacterium
GATGGTAATGCCTGGCGATAACGTGAAGTTGAGCGTAGAGCTCATCCAGCCGGTAGCGATGGAAGAAGGGCTACGATTTGCGATCCGCGAGGGTGGACGTACCGTAGGTGCCGGTGTGGTAACTAAAATTTTAGATTAAGGAGTTCTGATCCGTGGCAACACAACAAAAAATCAGAATCAAGTTGAAGTCATACGATCATAATTTGATCGACAAATCAGCTGAGAAGATTATACAGACTGTAAAGTCAACTGGGGCAGTGGTATCAGGACCGATTCCATTACCTACAAGAAAAAGCATTATTACTGTTAACAAATCAGTGTTCGTAGACAAAAAGTCTCGTGAGCAGTTTGAGTATCGTGCGCACAAGCGATTAATCGATATTCTCTCAACTGGTTCGCAAACAGTAGATGCATTAATGAAGCTGGAATTACCTTCCGGCGTTGATGTAGAAATTAAAGTTTAACGAGTAGGATCAAGAACACAATGCGTGGATTGGTTGGAAAAAAAGTTGGGATGACAAGTGTCTTCGATGAGATCGGCCGCAGTATACCTGTGACTGTTGTTGAAGTACCAACCGCTGTTATTACCCAAATCAAAACAGAAGAAAAGGATGGCTACAACGCTGTTCAACTTGCTAGTTTTGATAAAAAAGAAAAAAATATATCAAAATCAGTGAAGGGTCACTTAGACAAAGCTGGTTCTGAAGCTAAAGCTGTTATTACTGAGTTTAGAAACTACATCCCTGAGGGTTTAGCCGAAGGCGATGAATTGACTCTGGAAGACGTATTTAGTGTAGGTGACATTGTTGATGTTGCCGGTACATCTAAAGGTCGTGGTTTCTCTGGTGTAATAAAGCGTCACAACTTTAGTGGTGTAGGCGACGAAACTCACGGTCAGCATAACAGATTAAGAGCACCCGGTTCAATTGGTGGTGCATCTGATCCTGCACGTGTATTCAAAGGAATGCGAATGGCAGGTCAATACGGTAACACTCGAGTAAAAGTGAAAAATCTGAGTATTGCCAAAATATTGCCAGAGTCTAGCGTAATTCTTCTTACTGGAAGTGTTCCGGGACCAAATGGCGGGTATGTAGAAATCCTTAACAAAAGCAGTGAAGGATAATTGATATGAAATTAGATGTATTTAAAATAGACGGTTCAAAAGCTGGATCTACTGCTGAGTTAAGCGATGATATCTTTGCAATCGAGCCTAATGAAACTGCTTTATACGAAGATGTACGTCGCCATTTAGCGAACAAGCGTCAAGGAACTGCTAAAACAAAAGGGCGTTCTGAAGTTACAGGAAGTACTAAAAAGCTTTATCGACAAAAGGGAACTGGTAACGCACGACGTGGCGATATCAAATCTCCTCTTTTAAGAAAAGGTGGTACTGTATTCGGACCTCAGCCACGTGATTATTCGTTCAAGCTAAATAAAAAAGTTATTCAGTTAGCTCGTAAGTCTGCATTGTCGCTCAAAGCAACTGAAGAAGCGATTACTGTAGTAAACGATTTCACTTTCGAAGCTCCTAAAACTAAGCAAGTTGTAGATTTACTATCTGCATTTGAATTAGCAGAAAAGAAAGTGCTTCTACTTACAAAAGAGACTGATAAAAATATTTTCAAGTCAGCTAGAAATCTACAGAATGTGTTTGTAGTAGAGGCTAATAAGCCAAATACTTATCAAATATTGCACGCAGATGTTGTGTTGATTCAAGAAGGAGCTATTGAAGTGTTAGAAAATTCATTGACTCCAAAAACTGCGGAGGTTGAAGTATGAGCGTATTAATCAGACCAGTTATTACTGAAAAATTAAGCCGTCTTCAGGAAGTTGAAGGCAAGTTCACATTTGAAGTAACTAAATCAGCAACCAAGCCAGAAATTAAAGCTGCTGTTGAAGCTCATTATCCTGGTGTTAAAGTTGCTAAAGTGAATACACTAATCATGCCTTCTAAACCAAAAGGCAGATATACAAGAAGCGGCTTTCAAGCTGGTAGAACTTCCACTTGGAAAAAAGCAATCATAACCTTGAAAGAAGGCGAAATAGATTTCTTCAGCGAAATTTAGGATTAAAGACCAATGGCTACAAAGAAATTAAAACCAACAACTCCAGGAACGCGACATAGAATCGCACCGGTATTTGACGACGTTACTACAAATACCCCGGAGAAATCACTTACAGTAGGTTTACATAAATCAGGTGGAAGAAACCATCACGGACGAAAAACATCTCGTCATAGAGGTGGTGGACACAAGCGCCGTTATAGAATCATTGATTTTAAGCGTGATAAGTTCAATATACCTGCAGTTGTTAAAACGATTGAGTACGATCCGAACAGAACAGCACGTATAGCTTTATTAGCTTATGCTGATGGTGAAAAACGCTACATTTTAGCTCCTAACGGACTAAAAGTAGGCGACACTATCATTTCCGGTGAAAAAGTATCTCCAGATTTAGGTAATGCTCTTCAGCTTAGGAATATGCCTCCGGGTACGTTCATTCACGCTATCGAGTTGAAGCCTGGAAAAGGTGCTATCATTTGTAGAAGTGCAGGTACGGGCGCTCAGTTGTTAGGTAAGCAAGATCGCTACGTAAGTGTGAAACTTCCTTCAGGTGAAGTTAGATTGATTTTAGGTACTTGTATGGCAACAGTTGGATCAACAAGTAATCCTGATCACATGAATACTACGATTGGTAAGGCAGGACGTAGCCGTTGGTTAGGTCGTCGCCCTCAAACTCGTGGTGTTGCGATGAACCCGGTAGATCACCCGATGGGTGGTGGTGAAGGTAAGTCTTCTGGAGGGCATCCACGTTCGCCTTGGGGCCAGATGGCTAAAGGTAAAAAGACACGTAATCGTAAGAAGCTGTCTAGTAAGTACATCATCAGAAGAAGAAACGCTAAGAAATAAGTAATTAAAGTATGCCACGCTCATTAAAAAAAGGGCCATTTATTCATTACAAACTTCAACGAAAAGTTGATGCTGCTCAAGAAAGCGGAAGTAAAAAAGTGATTAAAACTTGGTCCAGAAGCTCATTGATTACACCCGATTTTATCGGTTTAACAGTAGCTGTACATAATGGAAAGCAATTTATTCCGGTATTTATTACTGAGAACATGGTAGGTCACAAACTAGGTGAGTTTGCGCCAACGCGTACTTTCCGTGGTCACCCAATGAAAAAAGCTAAATAAGGTAGAGTAATAGATGGATACTCCAGTATTTGAGGCTCGCGCCATACAACGACATTTGAGAAGAGCTCCGCGCAAAGTTCGCTTGGTAGCTGATGCGGTTAGAGGCTCTCAGGTTAGTAAAGCATTAAAGCGACTTGAGTTCACTAACAAAGGTTCTGCAGGTGATGTTGCAAAAGTAATTAAATCAGCCGCAGCAAACCTTCGTGATAAGTTTCAGGAAGAGCGTTTTGATAATGATGATTTGATCATCAAAACAATCTTCGTGGATGAGGGCGTAACGCTTAAGCGTATTCAGCCAGCTCCACAAGGGCGAGCTCATCGAATCAATAAGCGTTCTTGCCATATCACAGTGGTGGTTGCAAAGCGTGAAGAAGAATTAGTAAACGAATAAACGAGGCAATACCTTGGGACAAAAAACACATCCAATTGGTTTTAGATTAGGCATTATTCGCGGTTGGGACTCGAACTGGTACTCTGAAGATAATCAGCCTAACCTAGTACTTGAAGACACTAAACTTCGCGAATATCTGCAAACACGTTTACGTAACGGTGGATTATCAAGCGTAATTATTGAACGTACACCTAAGAGAATTCTTCTTACACTTAGAACCAGTCGACCTGGTGTAATTATCGGTAAAGGTGGAGAGCAGATTGAACTTTTACGTGAAGAGTTAAAGAAAATCACGAATAAAGAAGTTCAAATTAACGTAAGCGAAATTAAACGTCCGGAACTTGATGCTAGTTTAGTTGCACAGAACATCGCGCAACAACTTCAAGCTCGTGTTTCTTTCAGAAGAGCTATGAAAACCGCTATTGCATCTGCAATGCGAATGGGCGCTAAAGGTATTAAAGTGAGATGTGCCGGCCGATTGGGTGGTGCAGAAATGGCTCGTACCGAACAGTATAAAGAAGGTCAGATTCCTCTTCACACTTTGCGTGCTGATATCGATTACTCTACTTCAACCTCAAACACTATTTATGGTTCGATTGGAGTAAGTGTATGGATTTTTAAAGGTGAAATTATCGGCGATGTTGATTTATCACCAGGCGCACAGACTAAGCAAGAAGCAGATTCTTCACGTGGAAGAAGAGGCGATAAAAAAGATCGTCGACCACGCCGCCGAAACAATAGAAACCGCAATCGGGCTAACAACCAGAAAAAATAATTTTTTAGGATATCATGCTAGAACCAAAAAGAGTTAAGCGACGTCGAGTACATCGCGATAAGTTAAAAGGTAACGCTCAACGCGGCCATCTTATCAATTTCGGAGATTTTGCTCTTAAAGCATTAGAACCTAAGTTCATTACATCTCGCCAAATTGAAGCTTGCCGTATCGCAATTTCGCGTTCATTACAACGTGAAGGTCAGACTTTCATCCGAATTTTCCCTGATCGTCCAATGACTTCTAAACCTGCTGAAACTCGTATGGGTAAAGGTAAAGGTGCTTTGGATCATTGGGTAGCAGTTGTAAAGCCTGGTAGAATATTATTTGAAATTGCCGGTGTAACTGAAGCTCAGGCACGCGAGGCAATGAGACGCGCTGCTCACAAACTTCCAATCAAAACTAAATTTGTGGTTCGCCGCGATTTAAAAGGATAGGATTGAGAAATGAAAGCACACGAATTAAGAGATTTAAGTACTGCAGAACTAGAAGCACGACTAAAAGATGAAGAGTCGGCACTACAAAACATGCATTTTACAAAGTCTGTAACCGGACAATTGGAAAATCCGGCACGTATTAAAACACATCGTCGCGAAATAGCTCGATTAAAAACAATTCTTAACGAGAAATTAAGCGCAGAGCAAGCATAATTATGGCAGATAAAGCACAAAATGTAGAAAGAGCTACCCGACGCGAGCGTGTTGGCCGCGTGGTAAGCAACAAAATGGAAAAAAGTATTTCTGTTGCGGTTGATCGTCAGGTGAAGCACCCTATTTACGGGAAGTTCATCACCAAGACAACAAAATACATGGCACATGATGAAACTAACGACGCAAACGAAGGCGATATCGTACGAATCATGTCTACACGTCCACTTTCAAAGCGAAAGTCTTGGCGTTTAGTTGAAATCGTAGAACGAGCTAAATAATAGGTTTAGGATAATACGATGGTACAAACACAAACAGTTTTAAATACAGCCGATAATAGCGGCGCAAAGAAAATCATGTGTATTAAGGTTTTGGGTGATTCCCGAAGAAGATATGCACGTGTAGGTGACATTATCTCAGCTTCCGTAAAAGCTGCTATCCCAGGCGGTAACGTGAAGAAGGGTGATGTAATTAAGGCCGTAATTGTTCGAACTAAGAAAGAATATCGCAGACGAGACGGATCTTACATCCGCTTTGACGAGAATGCTGCGGTAGTAATTAATAAAGACAGAGAACCAGTAGGTACACGTATTTTCGGGCCGGTTGCCCGTGAGCTCCGCGAAAAGAGCTACATGAAGATTGTATCACTGGCACCTGAAGTACTTTAATAGGAATTGAGTTATGCCACGCAGGTTCAATAAACAAAACAAACTTAATGTAAAGAAAGGCGATACCGTTGCCCTTACAAAAGCTATTACAAGCTCTAAAGGTCAACCATCGCGCGAGAAGGGATATCAGTCTCGAGTGTTAATGGTTTTCCCTAACGATGAAAGAGTATTGGTTGAAGGTGTTAACATTCGTACGCACCACGAAAAACCATCTCAAGAAAACCAACAAGGTGGGCGAGTTCATAAAGAAGCTCCGATTCACATTTCTAATGTGATGGTAGTAGATCCATCAACTAACGAACCAACAAGAATTGGCCGCAAGCAGATCGAAGAAAATGGCAAAACCCGATGGGTACGCTATGCGAAGGCCAGTGGCGAAATTATTGATAAGTAAGGTGTGATAACCAATGGCAGAAGCAAGACTACACACTATATATAAAGAAGAAATAGCTGGTAAGCTAAAAGAGGAATTCAATTACACTAACGTAATGGAAATCCCTAAGCTTAATAAAATTGTAATCAACGTTGGAGTTGGTGAGGCGATTCAGGACAAAAAAGTTCTCGATACCGTTGTGCAGAATGTTGCATTAATCACCGGTCAACAACCAATTACAACTAAGGCTAAGAAATCGATTTCTAACTTCAAACTTCGTGATGGAATGCCTATCGGATGTAAAGTTACTTTACGCGGTAGAATCATGTACGAATTTTTAGATCGATTTATCAATCTGGCACTACCAAGAACCAGAGACTTTCAAGGAATTCCTGATAAAAGCTTTGACGGACGTGGTAATTATACTATGGGTGTTAAAGAACACACGATTTTCCCTGAAATCGATACTGATAAAGTCTCAAAGATGCACGGAATGGACATCACTTTTGTGACTTCTGCTCAAACTGATGAAGAAGCTTTTGCTCTGCTTAAGCACTTCGGAATGCCATTCAAAAGAAGAAATTAAGATTTATTACACATGGCTAAGAAATCCTGGATAGCACGTAACGAGAAAAGAAAGAAAACAGTAGAAAAGTATGCTGAAAAACGCGCTGCATTAAAAGAAGCAGGCGATTATGAAGCATTACAAAAACTACCTAGAAATGCCAGCCCTACACGGGTGCGTAACAGATGTAGCATTACCGGCAGAAGCCGTGGTTACATTGGTAAATATGGCGTTTCTCGTATCAAATTTCGTGAATTAGCATTGGATGGTAAAATCCCTGGCGTAAGAAAAGCAAGCTGGTAAAATAGTATGAACGACCCAATAGCAGATTTTTTAACACGTATCAGAAATGCCCAAACTGCAGGGCATAGAAAAGTTGATGTGCCTGCTTCTAAATTGAAGCGCGCGATGGCAAAAATCCTTGTTGATAAAGGATACATCTCTAAATACATCGACATTCAGGATGGTAAACAAGGCGTGATTCGTATGTTTTTGAAATACGATTCATACGGTTTGCCAGTAATCAAAAATATTAACCGAGTATCAAAACCAGGTTTACGCTCATACGCGAGTTCAGATACTGTACCGCGTTCACAAAACGGACTTGGTGTTGTAATACTTTCCACCTCAAAAGGTGTAATGACAGACAAAGAAGCCCGTAAGTTGAATGTGGGTGGCGAAGTTCTGTGCACTGTATATTAAAATAGAGTTTTAACTATGTCTCGTATAGGAAAATTACCAGTACCTCTTTCAGATAAAGTTGATTTTAGTATCGACGCTGATAATGTGATTACATTAAAGGGTGACAAGGGTACAAGTACACTACAGATTCATCCAAACTTAACTGTTGAAAAGGGTGAAAATGAGATTCTTGTTAAAAGAAACTCTGAAATTAAGCAAGATCGCGCCTTACATGGTTTGTACCGTGCTTTAATCAACAACATGGTAGTTGGAGTAACCGAAGGCTATACTAAGAAATTAGAGATTATCGGTGTAGGTTTTCGTGCAGCAATCAATGGTGATGTACTTGAGTTAAACCTTGGTTATTCTCACCCGATATTTTTTGTAGCGCCTCAGGGTATCTCGATCGAAGTTGATACTAAATCGAAGAAAAATCCGATCGTAGTAATTTCAGGAATTGACAAAGAATTAGTTGGACAAGTAGCTGCTAAGATTCGCTCTTTCAGAAAACCTGAGCCTTACAAAGGAAAAGGTATTCGTTACGAAGGCGAACAGATCAGACGAAAAGCCGGTAAATCTGCAGCTAAATAATTTGTAGGATCATGAATAAGAATCAAGCGAAAACAGAACGCAGAAATAAGATCAAACGACGTATTCGTTCAACAATCAGTGGAAATGCAGAACGTCCGAGACTTACCGTGTACAAAAGTAATAAGTACACTTACCTTCAGTTAATCGATGATGTTGCCGGTGTAACATTGGCATCTGTAAAAGGAAAAGCTGGAGTAGAATCAGCTAAAGAAGCTGGCTCAGAATTAGCAAAATCTGCTATTGATAAGGGCATTACACAAGCCGTTTTCGATCGCAGTGGTTATAACTATCACGGAATTGTAAAAGCAGCTGCAGAAGGCGCCCGTGACGGCGGATTGCAGTTTTAAATTAAAGTTGAGTAGCAAATGCCTAAAGTAAGAAGAAAACAATCTATACCAGCAGCCAACCTCAATCTCGAGGAAAAATTGGTTCACGTAAACCGTGTTGCTAAAGTAGTAAAGGGTGGTCGCCGGTTCAGCTTTAATGCTATTGTTGTTGTTGGTGATGGTAACGGTGTAGTTGGCCACGGTCTTGGAAAAGCAAATGAAGTTTCTGATGCAATCCAAAAGGGCTTCGACAACGCAAAAAAGAATTTAATTAGAATTCCACTTACCAAAACCAAAAGTATTTATCATCCTGTAGTTGGTAAAGCGGGTGCAGGTAAAGTATTACTTCGCCCTGCCTCAGAAGGTACCGGGGTAATTGCCGGTGGTGCTGTGAAAAACCTCTTAGACGTTGCAGGTGTACATAACATTCTGTCAAAATCTCAAGGTTCTTCTAATCCACACAACATGGTTAAAGCTGCTTTTCAAGCTTTGAAAGAGTTGACTGATCCAGTGGAAGTAGCGCAACGTCGCGGTGTACCATTAAATAAAGTATTTGAAGGTTAATCCCTCTAACGGAATTGAATAATGAAATTAAGTAACCTAAAAGCTCCGGCTCCAAATAAGAAAAATACCAAGCGTGTAGGACGTGGTGAAGGTTCTGGCAAAGGTCAGGAATCAGGCCGTGGTATGAATGGTGCGAAGTCACGTTCAGGCTACTCCAGACGTCCTTGGTTCGAAGGTGGTCAGATGCCACTGCAACGAAGAGTTCCAAAATTCGGCTTTACAAATCCGAATCGTGTTGAATATCGTCCGGTTAACCTTGAAAAGATTGCCAACTACATTGAAGCTGGTAAACTAGAAGCAACTATCACTTTTGATAATCTAGTTGAAGCTGGTTTGGTAAAGAAAAACCAATTGGTTAAAGTACTCGGAAGCGGTGACTTTGACACAAAAATTGAACTTGAAGCACATGCTGCAAGTAAATCTGCTGCGGACAAAATTGAGAAAGCAGGCGGTACATTAACTATTATCAAATAACCATCTAACAGATCTCGCAGCGAATGAGTCTGATCGAAAATTTCCGGAACATTTTCAAAATCGAAGACCTGAAGAACAGGATTTTCTATACAATAGGAATCCTGATGGTTTATCGAGTGGGTAGCTATATAACTCTGCCCGGTGTAGATGCTAATGCATTATTAGACATAACTTCAGGTGCATCAAACAGCCTTTTAGGTTTGTTTGATATGTTTGTAGGTGGAGCCTTTTCTAGGGCCGGTGTTTTTGCATTAGGTATTATGCCGTATATCACAGCATCTATTATCATTCAGTTGATGGGAGCTGTGGTACCTTACTTCCAGAAATTACAAAGAGAAGGTGAAGAAGGTAGACGTAAGATTACAAGATTAACACGCTACGGAACGGTTGGTATTACTGCATTACAATCTATTGCGTTTTCTATCAATTTGATTGCAACTGCGCCACAGGCGATAGTGGTAAATCACCTTGCATTTACAATTACTTCTGTTATTGTTTTAACTGCGGGAACTACCTTTGTGATGTGGTTGGGTGAACGAATAACCGATCGCGGTATTGGAAATGGTATTTCGTTGATCATTATGATTGGTATTATTGCTGTATTACCTGCAAACTTGATAAACGAAGTAACTACAAAGAGTAATGCAATCATTGTTTTAATTGAGATTGCAGTATTAGTATTGATTATAGCAGCTGTAGTATTATTGACTCAAGGGACTCGTAAAATTCCTGTTCAGTATGCAAAGCGTGTTGTAGGGCGTAAAGTTTACGGCGGAACTACACAGTATTTACCATTGCGAGTAAATGCTGCGGGTGTAATGCCAATTATCTTCGCGCAATCAATCATGTTTATCCCAAGCACAATTGGATCATTTTTCCCAGAGAATGAGACCATTCAAATGTTAACAGCTTGGTCGGTTGATTACTCAGGACTACTATACTCAATCGTATTTTTTGTGATCTGTGTGTTTTTCACATTTTTCTACACAGCCATTGCTATTAATCCAAAAGAGATGGCTGATACTATGAAAAGACAAGGCGGTTTTATTCCAGGTGTACGCCCGGGTAAAGCAACCGTTGAGTTCATTGACAATATTTTAACTAAAATCACACTTCCGGGTTCATTATTCCTGTCTTTTGTGGCGATTCTACCTGCGATCGTAATTAATTTTGGAGTTACACCAGGCTTTGCACTGTTTTATGGTGGTACAAGTTTGTTGATTATTGTAGGTGTAGCTCTAGATACGCTTCAGCAGATTGAAAGCCATTTGATGATGAGACATTATGATGGATTTATGAAGACTGGGAAAATCAAAGGGCGAAGACGAGCCTGATATGATTTATCTTAAGAGTGACCGTGAAATAGAAAAAATGCGTGCTAGTGCACAATTAGTTTCACAAACTCTTGGGGAAGTGAGCAAATACATCGAACCGGGTATCGAAACCGGAAAACTAGATGTGATTGCTGAAGATTTTATAAAAAAGCATAATGCCAGACCAGCTTTTAAAGGGTATGGTCCGGCAGACAATCCGTTTCCTGGAACGTTATGTATTTCTGTAAACGAAGAAGTTGTACATGGAATACCGGGTAATAGAGTTTTGCAAGAAGGCGACATTGTTTCGGTTGATTGCGGTGTGGAGCTAGATGGATATTTTGGTGACCACGCCTACACATTTGCAGTTGGTGAATGTGATGAAGAGACTTGGCATCTGTTAAAAACGACACTTGCATCACTTTACAAAGGTATTGAAGAAGCAGTACACGGTAAACGGACTGGAGATATTGGATACGCTGTTCAATCTCACTGCGAAGCAGAAGGATTTGGCGTAGTTCGAGATTTGGTTGGGCATGGATTGGGTAGATCTTTACACGAAGATCCAAGCGTACCAAATTATGGTAAAAGAGGTCGTGGTGAGCGTTTACGCTCTGGAATGACCTTAGCAATCGAACCCATGATAAATATGGGGACGTGGAAAGTTAAAACACTTAATGATGGCTGGACAATTATTACAGCAGATAAAAAGTACTCAGCACATTACGAACACGATGTCGTAGTTCGTGAAGGAAAGGCTGACATTTTAAGTACTTTTGATTATATTGCCGAGCTATCAAAAAATCCTGATAACGTAATTCTATATGGCTAAACAAGAGCCTATTAAACAAGACGGAGAAATTTTAGAAGCTTTACCGAACGCACAGTTCAGGGTACAGCTAGACAACGGACATGAAATACTCGCTCATGTATCCGGTAAAATGCGTATGTATTACATCAAAATTTTACCGGGCGATAGAGTAGCTGTAGAAATGTCGCCGTATGATTTGACCAAAGGTAGAATTACTTATCGTTATAAATAACTTCAATCAAGATGAAAACTAGATCTTCTGTAAAAAAGCGTAGTTCAGACGACAAAATCGTTCGTCGGAAAGGACGTCTTTATGTAATCAACAAAAAGAACCCTCGGCATAAACAACGTCAGGGATAAGCATACATTTATATGGCACGTATAGCAGGAATTGATTTACCTAAACAAAAAAGAGGCCTGATTGGTCTTACTTATATTCACGGTATCGGACGCACTCAGTCTGCCCGCATTTTAAATTCTCTAGAAATTGATGAGAATATCAAAGTGGTAGATTGGTCAGACGATCAAGTAAGCGCAATCCGTAATTTTATAGAAGAAGAATATAAAGTTGAAGGTGCACTTCGCAGCGAAGTAAACGGAAATATTCGTCGATTGATTGAAATCGGAAGTTACCGTGGTGTTCGTCATAGAAAAGGTTTGCCAGTAAGAGGGCAGCGAACACAAACCAACGCTCGTACTCGTAAGGGTAAGAAACGTACGGTGGCCGGTAAAAAGAAGGTAACTAAGTAATTCTAAGTAAATAACATGGCAAAGAAACAACCTAAAGCGGCAGCTAAGAGAAAAAAGAAAAATCAGGTTAGCGACCCAAGTGGAATGGCTTTTGTTAAGGCTACTTTCAACAATGTGATTGTAACCATTACAGATGGTAATGGTAATGTGCTATCTTGGTCATCTGCAGGAAAAGAAGGGTTCAAAGGTTCTAGAAAAAATACTCCATACGCTGCTCAGTTAAGTGCTGAAACAGCTTCTAAAAGTGCATATGATATGGGATTGCGCAGAGTGGAAGTATTTGTGAAAGGTCCTGGATCTGGTCGTGAAGCTGCAGTTCGCGCAATGGCGAATGCAGGTCTTGAAGTTACCCAGATTATCGATCGCACACCGATTCCGCACAACGGGTGCAGACCACCAAAAAGAAGAAGAGTTTAACCAGTTATATTATAAGCAATGGCAAGATACAGAGGCCCAAAACAAAAGAAAGCTAGACGTTTCAGAGAGCCAATTTTTGGTGCAAGCAAAGCATTAGAAAGAAAGCCTTACGGTCCCGGACAGCACGGACGGTCTAGATTTCAAAGAAAATCAGAATATGCTATCCAGCTTGAAGAAAAGCAGAAAGCAAAGTATACCTATGGATTGCTAGAAAAGCAGTTCCGTAATTTGTACGAAGCAGCAACTGCGCAAGAAGGTGTAACTGGTGAGAACTTACTTCAAGCTTTGGAGTCTAGATTAGACAATACCGTATTTAGATTAGGTTTTGCCAAAACCAGACGACAAGCGCGTCAACTTGTAAGTCACAAACACATTACAGTGAACGGGCAAACGGTTAACATTCCATCTTATGTTGTTAAGCCTGGTGATGTTATTTCGTTGCGTCCGAAATCAAGAAATCTTGAAGTTGTTGATGACTCTTTAAGTTCAGCTCCTAGAAGTAAGTACAAGTGGGTTGAAATTGATGCAAAATCCCGTAGTGGAAAATTCCTATATGTTCCTCCGATGGAAGAAATTCCAGAGAACATTAACGTTCAGCTCATCATCGAGCTTTATTCTAAGTAATTTTAAAGATTTACCGTATTATTATGAGTAATTATAGCATTCAAATGCCCGAAAGCCTGGATGTAGTCAAAGACGACGATAGCTTTGGTACATTCGTTTTGCAACCACTTGAAAGAGGTTTCGGGGTTACCATCGGTAATTCATTTCGCCGAGTTCTTTTGTCATCATTACCAGGTATTGCAATTACTGCAATCAAAATTAATGGTGTTGATCATGAGTACTCAAGCATTACCGGAGTAAAGGAAGACGTTTACGAGATCATTCTTAACTTTAAGCAAGTTCGTTTTAAGCAAATCGAGCAGTCTGGCGGTGTGATTCACCTCACTAAAAAAGGTGGTGGAACACTAACAGCAGCTGATATTGATGCGGCCACTGCTGAATATGATGTACTTAATACGGATCTAGTAATTGCTAATCTAGCAGATGATGCTGAGTTAGAAATCGAGTTACGTGTTGGTAGAGGTCGGGGATATGTTCCTGCAGAAGAAATGTCGTTCGAGGATGAGGATATAAATCTAATTCCAATCGATGCAATCTTCACTCCGATCAAATCAGTAAAGTTTAACGTTGAGAACGTACGCGTTGGTCAACGTACTGATTACGAAAAATTAGTAATGGACGTTGAAACTGATGGATCAGTTAATGCTAAAGAAGCGTTAACGCTTGCAGGCAAAATCCTGAAAGAACACATCGAGAAATTCATTACAGAAAAAATCGAAGAACCATTTACTCAAGAAGAAGAGGAAGTGGATGCTGAAAAGCAGCGTGTTGCTAACTTGTTGCGAACTAGCATTGAAGATTTAAATTTAAGTGTTCGTGCTTACAACTGTTTGAAGTCTGCCAACATCAATTCTATTGGAGAGCTGGTAGCACGTGATGAACAAGATTTATTGAAATTCCGAAACTTTGGTAAGAAGTCTCTTACTGAGTTGATTGAAGTGATTGAAGAAAAAAATCTTCAGTTCGGAATGGATGTATCTAAATATCTAGACTAAGAAGGAAATTTGATATGCGCCATAGAGTAAAAGGCAGAAAATTAAGTAGAACTGCTTCTCACAGAAAAGCAACGATGCGAGCGCTTACAATGGCGCTGGTGAAAGAGCATCGAATAACTACTACAGTAGCAAAAGCTAAAGAGCTACGTCGTTTTGTTGAGCCCATTATAACTCGGGCAAAAGAAGATAATCTTTTGAACAGACGAATGGTTTTCTCTTCCTTGCAGAACAAAGAAACTGTGAAGAAGTTATTCTCAGAAGTAGGTCCCAAGAGTGCCGATCGAAACGGTGGATACACTAGAGTGATTAAACTAGGCTTCCGTCAAGGTGATGGTGCTGAGATGGCATTAATTGAGCTTGTAGATTTCAACGATGTTAAGCCAGAGGGTAAAACAACGAAGAAGAAACGTACCAGACGTGCGGGTAAGTCGAACACACCTACTAGTTCGGAAGCAACGTCTCCGAAAGCAGAAGAAACTACTAGCGAAGAGAAAGAAGATTCAGCTAAATCAGCTGAGTAATTGTATTTGATTTATTGATTTGGTGTCAGCTTTTATAGCTGGCACCAATTTTTTTGCAAAATGAGAAAATAATTTCATTTTTCTCTTGACAACGGCCACCAAAGTGCCTTATCTTTGGAATCTGTCACGGAAATTCTGAGACAGTTGTTTTTTGAAATTTTGAAGCATAAAACAGATTGTTTGTGCGAGCTTAAATAAGCTTGATATTCTTTTGAAGATTGAGGAAGCGTAGGGTCGAGCTCACAGAGTATATATATTTTATAATTTACAATGGAGAGTTTGATCCTGGCTCAGGACGAAC
>JAEPQH010000013.1 GCA_017640605.1 Balneolaceae bacterium
AAAACTTATAATACCCAACGCCCTCACTGGAGCCTCAATTTAAAGACGCCTCAGCAGGCACACACAAAAATGGCTGAGCTAACGCCCAGCCATTATGAGTAAGAGTAAACAAAAACCGTCAACTTATTTTAGGACGGGACAATGAACCAAACCAGAGATTCAGAAATAGACCGAACTATTTCCTAATATCTAACAGATACTTACCTGCACTAAATGATAGTACTTGTACAAGGTTTTCGATGTACAAAACGCTACAACTGAACTTCTGCCCTATTATCACTTATATCTTTGTCTAACAGTAGCATATTTGGATCGATGACCAAGAGCTCTGGTTTTTGGGAAAACTCGAAAGTAATGGCATTGACCCCATTCTCCGGTTGAATTTCCAAAAGTTTGATGAGTGTGTTTTCTCCTTGTTCATCCTGCGAATAAAAGCCTAGCTGCATCTTTTCATCAAATGGGAGTAGTTTTTCTTTACTCCATTCCGATGCATCGATTTTTCCCAACTCAAGGCTAACTTCTATCTCATACTTAGAGGATGAATGTTTTTGAGCCAGTACTTCAACCATCGAGTTTTTGTAAATCATCACTTCTTCGAATAAGGCTCTGATCTGCTCAACTTGTTCCAGCGGCGAAATCGCGTAGATATAGCCCATAAGATCATCGGTGGTGGGATATCGTCCTGATTGAAGATGTTTTTTACCCGTTCTGGAATTCCAATCGTTAATAAAATCCGACAATGCTTGATTCACGGACTCCTCGGACGTCAAATGCACTAAGGCATTCATCGCAATTAACCCTTTTTGATAGTAGATATAATCCTCGCCGGATTTCACCGAAATTAGCGCAGACTCATTTTTATCCTTTCCTGCTCGCTTTTTGAAATACTGCCTCATATTCCATTTCAAAAGTTCGTTAGTCATTTCTTCTCCATACCGATTTCTGAACACCATCAGCGCCGAATATTGAGCCAGCGTTTCTGCAATCATCATTTGTCCCGGTAAATCGGCAGCATTCAGTTGGTCACCCCACCACTGATGCGCCACTTCATGGGCAGTTATGTAAAACGGGATATCGAGTGCGCCGTCAGCCATCGTATCGAAGGTAAAGCCCATATCTTCAGCTACGGTTATCATCCCCGGAATCGATTGCGCTCGCCCATGATAAATGGGCACTTCCACAATGTTGAGGTGATCAAACTGATAGGGCGAAATATGCGTGGTTAGGTATTCCAAAGCTTGTTTCATACCGTCCATCATGTTCGCGTTATTATAGCCGTGACCGAGATGGTGGTAAATTTCGAGGTCAACGGGATTGGGCAAATCACCCAAACTAATCTCCGAGCGCATCACTTCGTAATCAGCTATTGCAACGCTAAACATATTCGAAATGGTCTCTTCGGTTTTGTAGTGAAAATAAGCCCGATCCGACTCTTGCCAACTGTTCACCAAATACCCGGGCGCAACTGCTATCTGATTTGAATCGGTACTAATCAACATTTCCAAGTGGATATATTCCCCGTTTCCGTTTGCTTTCCCGATGCGAAGCGACAACGAATCAAAACGAGTACTTTCTTCTAAGTTGACCGGCAACCCGAACTCTGCTCTAAGTTTGGGATCTTCGATCTCGATGTCGGACAAGTACCCTAAAGACGGTACGTGGTAATCGTTGATGAGCGTTCCGTTGCGAACCAAATGAGTGTTGAAATCTGCTCCGATCTTTTGGGTTCTAAACTGCTGCTCGAATAAAAGCTCGAGGGTATCTCCCGGAGCCATTTCGCTGGTTAGTTCGAGTTTATACATCCCAAAAGTTGCCGATGAAGAATCCACCGATGCAACTATTACTTGATTTGGAAAAAGTAGCTTCGCCTGTTCTGTGGGTAGCTTTTGTAAGTACAGCGTTTTGATGGTTTGATCCGTCCAATTCACCAAGCCCAGCTTACCACGCATGGCGTAGGTTAACTCCGATGGAAACACGTCCAATTCTATAAATACCGAATGCATTTCGGGCTGAGGAAGTACTTTCAGATAACTGAAGCTCCGTTCGTACTCGGCGCGTAATTCAAGTTCATCATCGCTGGAGTAATACGAATGTTTGATGTTAGTTTGATAAAAGATGAATCCTCCAATTGTGCTAGTCATTACCAGCAGAATCAGTGTTGCACGTCTCAAGCTTTTTGAGAATCGAGTTTTGTAGATTTTTAATCGTTGCTTAAAACTCGTTTCTGACCCTCTGCCAACAAATGGCACGGCGATGGTTAAACACATCGAAAAAAGTAGAATCCAGTATGCTTTAGTCCATAAGTAGGATTCCATCAGGTACGAAAATCCATTCATGTCGGAATAGGTGGGCAATGTTGATCCCCCAAAAAAGAGGAGATCGTGGGTTATACCAAATTCCATAAAACCTGCGGTAGTAATCATCAAAAAAATCAGAGTTACGATATGCGCCAAATACTTATGATGGATTATCACTTGCGAGATAAAACACACCAAGCTGATGAGCACCAGGTAAGGAAAAATCTCGAGGTAAAAAGCACTCAAGTACAACCCGACTTCAAAATCGTAATAGCCGTTTACAGCCTGATAGGTCATGCCTGTGCCAATCATCAACATAAAAAGAATTGCAAACAACGAATGTAAGCCCAAGAACTTTCCGGCAATTACTAGCCAAGGCTGGGTGGGATATGCATCCAAAAACGAGTGGACGTCCACATCTCGCTCTCTCCACATCAGCTCGCCGGAGTAGAACAAGGTGATCCCCAGAAAAAAGAAAAAGGTGAGCTCCACCAACTCGCCAATGATCAAATACGTAGTGGGCAAACTGTCGATGCCGAACGGAGTACCCAGGCTGAAACCATTGATCACCAATACGCCAATCGCACAGACCAAAATAGCCCAAAACGCGATGTCGGAAACGATTAGCCGAAGGTTAAACACAGTGTGCTGCACCAATTGATGCATCCACGAAAACGACACCTTAATTGGATTGATTTGCAGGTTCACCACCTCCAGCTTCGATGAGTCTTCTACCTCTTCGCTCGGCGCTTTTTTTCTTTTACGATTAGTTGGCATCCCCATCGAAAATCGAACATAGCCGAACAACAAAACTGCCAACCCAATGCTTATCCACAGCAAACGATTAGCAAGCAGCACGCCTTCGAGCGGCACATGTTGAGTGGCAAGCTCAGCAGCACTCCAGGTAGCTGTTTCAATGCGAATGGTTTGAAAAGTAAACGGCTCGATTAAACTGGTGAGGAAAAGTGAGTCGCTACCCGTTGCAAGATTCAGGGCAAACAAATATATCAGCATAAAGAAAAAGCCCTGAATGTACACCAGTAGCAGTTTTCGGGTGAGCAATCCCGTTACAAAAAATAGTGCGCTGCTAAAGAAAAGCGTAGGGATTGTGAGTCCTAAATAGGGCTGTACATACGACCAAATATTGACGGAGTACTCGGCATCTAATTCGTGCCATGGAAGAAACGGTGAGATCATCAAGCCGAGAGGTACGGCAAGAAAAACCACAAAAACTACGATCAAAGAGCCGATGAATCGTCCCAACACATAGTGCGACTTTTGAATCGGAAAGCTAAATAGAAGTTGATGCACTTCATGTTTAAAATCGCGAAGAATTGGGGTGCCCACAATCATCGAAACCACGAGTAGAAATAGCGCAGAAATGATGCCCATCGTTCGGGCGATTAAGCTGGGCGAATGCACAGGAATGGCCTGGAGCTGGCCTTGGAAAATAAAATCGATGCTGATGACCGAAAAAAGAAACAGCACCAAAAAGTACGCATAGGTATCGATGCGCTTTGCCCGATATTGAAGTTCGAAAAGGATGAATGCTTTAATCATAAAAATACAGTGAGGAATTACGCTTGGTGGGCATGGATTTTTGAGAAATACACATGCTGAAGATTGGGCTCCAACGGTTCGAAATCGTGGCCCGGTTTCGTATGAGCATGCACGATGATTTGAGGCTTTCCACGAAACAATAGCTCGGCAATCACTTCAAAATTGGATCGGTAAAAAGGCAGGTCGGCGCGATGAATGTGTTTCCCATAAATTCGTCCGCCCATTTCCTCGATAGCGTCCTCAGGGATGCCGCTCCAAAGCACCTTCCCTTCGCTCAAAATGGCCATGTTGGTGCACAACTCTTTCACGTCATCCACTAAATGTGTCGAAAATATCACGATCGCCTCCTCGCCTAACGCACTCAACAAATTGTGAAATCGATTACGCTCGGTAGGATCGAGTCCGGCCGTGGGCTCATCCACAATGATGAGCGAAGGATTAGTAAGCAACGCCTGCGCGATGCCCAACCGGCGTTTCATCCCGCCCGAAAATCCGCCCACTTTTTTAGACCGATGCACAAACAAATTCGTTTGCTCCAATAAATAGTGCACGCGCTCTTTTCGCTGTTTTGCATTTTTGATTCCTTTTAGCACCGCAAAATGATTCAACACCGTTTCTGCGGTTAAGGTGGGATACATTCCAAACTCTTGCGGTAAATATCCCAACTGTTTTTGAATTTCCAGCGGTTTCTCCAGCACATTTATTCCGTTTAGATGGATGGTGCCTGTATCCGGAGATTGTAGTGTTGCGATGGTACGCATCAGTGTAGATTTTCCGGCACCGTTGGGACCAAGCAGGCCGAAAAGCCCGTTGCCTAGTTCCAACGAAACGTTACTCAATGCAGAAACGCCGTTGGAATAAGTTTTTGAAATAGTTGAAATCGTAAGGGTATTCATTAGTTCTTGTAAGTTGATTTTGCACCCAAGGTATCCCACTCTTTTTGTTCGATACAGCTTTTGATGTGGAAAGCCCTAAGTGAGCTATGAACTATTTACTGAGTGTGATGAAATCATTTCATCCCTCAAAACACGACTTTTATATCGCCATATGGATTGTTCATCAACTTCTTTGTTAGCGGCGGGAGGCTTCACTAACTTTGCCCGATGATCGACTCCCTTTTTCCCCGATTTCCCTGGCTCCAGAAATATGCCTTTTGGATTATTTTGATTGGCGGCGCCCTCGTGTTCATGTACACCGAAGACGAAGCCATCGAGCCGTATTATTCGTTTTCGGTATTTATTTATTGCGTACTGATGATATTCTGGGCCACCCGCTGGATCATAAAACAACGCCGCGAATTACTTAGTTTGAAAACGGTACAACAAAATACCGAGCTTCAGCACCTCAAAAGTCAGGTGAGTCCACACTTCTTTTTCAATATGCTGAATAACTTGTATGGCACCATCGATTCTGACCCCCAAAAAGCAAAACAATTGGTGTTAAAACTGTCTGATTTGATGCGATACAGCATTTACGAAGGTGAACAGGAACGGGTGGCTATTCAGGATGAGATCGATTACATCCAAGCGTTTATCGAGCTGCATCAAATGCGTTACCGCAATCCATTGGATGTCCGCTTTAAGGTGGATGTGGATGATCCCGAGTTTGAGGTGATGCCGCTCATTTTCATCAATTTGATTGAAAACGCCTTCAAGCATGGGGTCGAGAATCTTCGAAAGGATGCCTTCATTCATATTCATTTGGAAGTGAAAGAACAGGCAATCTTCTTTACTGTGAAGAACAATTTCGATGTGAGTCGGATCAACGAATCGTCGGGTATCGGATTAAAAAATCTCCGCCGGCGACTTCAACTCGAATACCCAAAACGGCACACCATGAGTTTCGAGGTGCAAAACAATGAATACCACGCCACACTAACGATTCAACCAAAATGATCAATTATCTCATCATCGACGACGAATACGTTGCTCACGATATCATCAAGGGCTATTGTGATTTGCTGCCCAATATGCAGTTGGCGAAAAGTTGTTACGATGCGCTGGAGGCCATCGAGTATTTGAACCAACATGCGGTGGATTTGATTTTTCTGGATTTGAACATGCCCACGCTTAAAGGCTTCGAGTTTTTGCGCACCTTGCAAAACCCACCGAAAGTGATCGTAACCACCGCCTATCAGGAGTATGCATTAGAAGGCTACGAGCTAAATGTGGTGGACTATTTGCTGAAACCCTTCAGTTTCGAGCGTTTTTTAAAGGCTGTGAATAAAACCACGCTAAATGTTCCGAAACCAAATCCCACAAGTACACCCGAAACTACACAGGCATCCCGCACTATCTTCCTAAGGCAAGACAAACGCTTCATTCAGATTGAGCTCGACAGCATTCAATATCTCGAAGCATCGGGTAACTATACCAAGGTGATAACCACCGCTCAAACTATCTCCGTCCGCGAAAAGATCTCCGAACTTTTGGATGAGTTCAGCTCCGACGATTTTCTGCAAGTCCACCGCTCTTTCGCGGTTTCAAAATCTCACATTTCCAGTATCGTCGGCAATCGCATTTTCATTGGCGAAACTCAAATTCCCATCGGCAAAATGTTTAAAGCCAATGTGGATGGGATTGTTGGTGGGTGAGGTTTGAGGACTGAGGTTTGAGGCACAAAAAATACTGATTAGCCTATTACTTTTTCATTTCGAATGAGCGAATGCGAGAGAGAAATCTAGTATGCATCTCTGTTTACAATGAAAATATTTAGCCTAGACACTCAGAGCGCAGCGATGAGTCTTCAGAACTATAATTCGAAATAAAAAAGTATTTGGCAGATCCTTCAGTCGTCGCAAGCTCCTTTATCTGGATGACTTTTAAAGAAGCCAAGTCTGGTTATTTGAATTCTGATTATCTCGAAATATCGACTTCGTGATACATCTCTGGCTTAGTCATAACCAAGCAGGGACTTTAGTCCTGCCTTTTTAAAACTATTGCCAAACAGTGATTGGGAGAAAAGTACACTCTAAAGAAAAACTACGAGTTCAATGGGAATTTCAATCCACAAAAAAACCCCAACCGGAAAACCGATCGGGGTTTGAAACGTGGGACCGGGCGGAATTGAACCGCCGACACACGGATTTTCAGTCCGTTGCTCTACCAACTGAGCTACAGTCCCTTGTTTAAGAGGACGGCAAAGATAGTGGGTTATCTACCCAGATACAATAACCGATTTCAAATTTATGCAACTTCTGCTTAATGAATGTCTTTCAATCGCATTTGTAACGTCCGCCTGCCGTTCCAGTTATTTTCTTCCAGTACATAGGCAATACTAAACGATTCCCCATTTCTTACCATAGGCAAAAACTCATGCATATTGAATCCAATCGCATCAAACACTCCAGAATTACCTTGCTTAATCTTCATTTTTAAATGGCCATTTCCTACTACGGTTGGTATGCCTACTACTTGCACTCCTTCGCTCACAAAAATAGGGCGAAGGTTGGCCGGACCAAAGGGTTTAAACTGTGCCAGTAACTTCCAAAATTTCATGTCGATTTCTGCAAGTTCTAGCTTGGCATCAACCATCAATTCAGGTTCAAAACTGGAATTAGCTAGTCCGTTATAAGCAATTTGATTTATTCGACGACGGAATTCAGTCAGGTTTTTTTCCTCCAAGGTTAAACCGGCAGCGAATTCATGTCCACCAAATTGCTCCAGCAAATCTTCGCATTCTTTCATGGCATCGTAAATATTAAAGCCACGAATGCTACGCGCCGAGCCTTTGATTTTACCTTCCACATTACTCAACATAATGGCCGGGCGATGAAACATATCCACTAAACGAGATGCTACAATTCCAATCACACCCAAATGCCAATCGGGTTTGTATAGCACTAAGGTGCTTACATCGTCGATGTCGAGCTCGTCATCGATTTGAGCCAAAGCCTCTTCCATCGTTTTACTGTCTTTGTCGCGACGGCGTAAATTGATCGACTCTAATTCTTTGGCCAACGATTTTGCCTCCCCCGCTGATTCTGCAATCATCAACTTAACAGCGGTAGATGCATCCCCCATCCTGCCCGCAGCATTAATTCGTGGCCCAATCGAAAACACAATCTTGCTAGTTGTGATGTCACTAACCGGCATCCGAATTAAATCCATTAATGTTTTGATTCCAACACGTGGATTATTTTGCAACATTTGAAGCCCTGCACGCATCAGAATTCTGTTTTCACTGATAATCGGCACTATATCAGAAGCGATAGAAATAGCTATGAGATCTAAAAATTTGTAAGCGATTGAATCCGGTAAACCAAGCTTTTTCAGCGTTGCTTGTACCAGTTTAAATCCCACACCTGCACCTGATAATCCATCAAAAGGATAGTTGCAATCCGGGCGCTTAGGATCGAGCACGGCTACGGCGTCAGGAATCCCATCTCCTACCGTATGATGATCACAAATGATCAATTCCATGCCTTTTGCTTTAATCTCTTTGGCTTCTTCGATGGCTGTAATCCCACAATCGACGGATACAATCAGATGAGCTCCTATATCATGAGCATATTGTATGCCCTCGGGATTAATTCCATACCCTTCTTTAAACCGATGCGGAATGTAATAGTCGGCGTCTACACCAAATTCTTTTAAAAACGTGTACACACAAGCCGTAGCAGTGGTACCGTCTACGTCGTAGTCGCCGTAAACCACAACTTTTTCGCTTTTACGTATAGCCAACGCGAGGCGCTCAGCACCTTCTTCCATGTCCTTCATCAGGAATGGGTCGTACAACAGATCTATAGTTGGGCGGAAAAAAGATTTTGCATCATCATATGTTTTTATGCCACGAATAGCCAACAATTGGGCTATAATGTCCGGTACGCCAAGAGCCTGCTTTATTTCGGACACGCTCTCCTCTCGTTCCGGCTGCGGATATACCCAGCGGAATGACATTGTTTACTTTACCTTTATTTTTACTTTTATACATAAGAGGCGAGCCGGCGACCAAACCTACACACCATGCCTTTCGGCAATTTCTAGTCTTTAAAATACACTTTTGCTAATAACTTTCATCATTCCCTTTTGAGGCCTCACTCTAAGTTTTTTGTGCAATTAAGCTCATTATGTACAAATGAATTCCGTAATTTTGGAATCTGTGCATAAATACTGAGAGGGAACTTTTTACTAGTATTTGAAACAGAAAAACGAGATTTTTGGAAGCGGTTCCAACCAATAAAAATATCCTTTAACATGATTGATACTCCATCTGCAGAAAAAAAAATAACCAAACAAGCAGACACCGAATTGAGCATCTTTAATGCCTTGCAAAACATGGGGCACGAACAAGTTGTTGTTTGCTCAAATCCTGACACAAATCTAAAGGCAATCATTGCCATTCATAACACTACACTTGGTCCGGCCTTAGGCGGAACTCGAATGTGGACGTATAAAAATGAACAAGAAGCTCTGAAAGATGTATTACGCTTAAGTCGTGGCATGACGTACAAAGCTGCAATCTCCGGGCTAAATTTGGGCGGTGGAAAAGCCGTGATCATTGGAGATCCACACACCGATAAAAACGAAGCGTTATTCCGATCTTTTGGTCGTTTCGTGGATTCACTCGGTGGCCGATACATAACTGCCGAAGATGTTGGAATGAGTGTGCAGGATATGGAATGGATCTATTCAGAAACCAAATTTGTAACCGGAATTCCCGAAACATTGGGCGGAAGTGGAAATCCATCTCCCGTAACTGCATTTGGAGTTTACATGGGCGCCAAAGCTGCCGCAAAAAAGGCTTATGGCTCCGATTCATTAGCCGGAAAACGCATTGCTCTGCAAGGTGCCGGAAATGTAGCCTCTACCTTTGCAGATTACGCCGCAAAAGAAGGCGCTAAACTTTTTGTTACTGATATTTATACCGAAAAGGCGCAAGCATTAGCCAACAAAGTGGGCGGAACCTTGGTTGAGCCAGACGAAATTTATGGCCTAGATGTAGATATTTTCACACCATGCGCATTAGGTGGAGTTGTGAATGATCAAACCATGGATCAATTTAAATGTGATATTATTGCTGGTGGAGCGAATAACATACTGGATAATGAAGATGTGCATGGACAAATGTTGCTCGAAAAAGGCATCTTATATGCACCTGATTACGTAATTAATGCCGGTGGTATCATCAATATTTCGAGCGAGTTGGAAGGATATAATCGACAGCAAGCGATGAATCAGACCGAGCGTATTTACGACACTACACTCAATGTGTTGAACTATTCAGAAGAGCACAGAATCCCTACGCATAAAGCATCTAATGAATTAGCTGAAAAGCGCATTGCTGAAGTGAGTAAGCTGAAAAGCATGTATACCTCACAAAGCAAAATCTCCGGAAGATTGGGCGAGATGTATCGCCTTGATAATCGCTAATTAAGCAATTTAATCCTTATCTTTGACTCCCGTTCAGTAATCTGAGCGGGATTTTTTTTGCCCATTACGCCAAACAGAATTTCACACATGAATATCGAAGAATTTCAATTTAAAGACCGAATAATCAAGGGTATTACCAGCGACGGCCATTTTAAAATAGCGGTTGTAAAAACGACCGATGTGGTACGCGAAGCGGCCGAACGGCATCAGCTATCGTTATTAGCAAAAGTGGTTTTGGGTAAAGCTATGACTGCTACTATGCTGCTAGCATCCGAATTAAAAAAAGAAGAGCGCATTCAGCTTAGAATGGATGGAAACGGACCGCTAAAATCGGTGATTGCAGAAGCAAATAGTTTGGGTGAAGTTCGCGGTTATGTTGCAGATCCAACCGCTGAGCTTGATTATACCTCGAAAGGCGTAAGTTTGGGCGATGGAATCGGATTAGGCGTCTTATCCCTTACAAAAGTTTTATACAACGAAGCTGAGCCGCGCACTTCGGCCATCGAAATTGTGAATGGCGATGTTACCACCGATGTAGCCCGATATTTGGCGCAATCAGAGCAAATTCCGTCTGCGGTTTTGTTGGATGTGGGCATTGACGAAGAAGGGATCATCACTCAGGCCGGTGGACTTCTACTCCAACGCCTGCCGGATGCGCCCGAAGGCCAGATTGATATGTTGCAGGAACGCCTTGCTTCTTTTCCTCCCATCGATCAATTATTAGCAGATGGGCAGTATATCGATGAAATCATGAAGAAGTCGGTTTCGCCAATTGAAGTGAAAGAATTGAATCGTCAACCGGTTGATTTCTTTTGCCGATGTTCACGCGAGCGTTTTTTGGATGCTTTATCGATGTTGAACATAAATGATTTGAAAGAAATGGAAGGCGAATCGCAGGAAATTGTGTGCCATTACTGCAACAATCGCGAGGAAATCTCGAAAGAGGATATCGCCAAACTTATCAGCGAGGCGCAGGCAAAACTTAATTAATCAACGGGTACAAATATGGGCAGGCTCACCAACGACGAACTGAAACAAATCATCAAACGAGCCTCCATCCTTCAACGCTATCACGAACAATCACTTTCAGGAAGCCAAGTTCCTGAACCCGAAGATATAGAACCGGTTTTTGAAATCGGGCATAATCTTGATATCAAACGTCATTTCATAAAACAGGCTTTGATTGAATATGAAGGCATTCCCATCGATGAGCCAGTTATTGTAGATACCCAATCATTTACCGAAGCTGAAATACAAGGTTATGCAAACGGGCCAATGGATGGCGCTCTACTCAACGAAATTCGGGCTCAACTTGAGTATCATTTTAATACCGTAGGTGCAGTTTCACGCCGAAAAGGCAACATTTACTGGAATGCGATGCCTGCTTTTCCCGCCAAACTTTTTGCTACTACAAGAAGCCCCGAACTAGAAATAAAAGAAGAAGCAACCGGCAGGATAAAACTCACCTTGAGACAGAATCTAAAAACCTACAATAAATTATTTTTACCGGCGATGGGCTTTGGTTTTGGTGGATTTATGATGCTGGCTGCTTTGATGTATGACATTGCGGGAAATGACACTGAGCCAATGTTTATTTTTGGAAGCTTATTCATTCTGGGGAGTATGGGTTTTGCCAGATTTATTCGATCCCGAAAGCTAAAGAAGAAGCGGAAGCTCAAAGAGTTAGTTGAAACAATTCAGCAAATAATGGAACGCAGATTCCGCGCAGGACGCTTTAAAGAGGAACCCAAGCCGGAAATAGAAATGGAAGATTTTGATGAGGTTTTAAACGATCAGGAAGAAATAGAAATCCGGCCGGAAGAAAAGATTAAATCATAGGCGCAATTATGCCAAATAAAAAGGTGGTAATAATTGGCGGTGGCTTTGGCGGAATGAATGTGGCCAAAACACTTTCAAACACCAACTACGACATCACTATTATCGACAAAGCAAATCACCACTTATTCCAGCCTTTGCTGTATCAAGTAGCAACTGCTGCTCTTTCACCGGGGGATATTGCAACACCAATTCGATCTGTATTTACTAAACAGGCAAATGTGAAAGTGGTTTTGGGGGAAGTTGTGGAAGTGAGCAAAACGGATCAGGTGGTTCAGCTTGCTGAAGGTGATCTCATCCCGTTCGATTATTTAGTGATTGCAACCGGTGCAGAATACAATTATTTCGGAAATGAGGATTGGAAGAAACATGCACCGGGGTTAAAATCGCTCGATGATGCCCTCAAAATTCGGGAGCGCATTTTGGTTTCGCTTGAGAAAGCTGAGAAAACGCCCGAACTCGAAGATCGTAAACCTTATCTCACGTTTGTGGTAATTGGCGGCGGACCAACCGGAGTGGAAATGGCGGGTTCTATTGCTGAGATCGCAAAACGAAACATGATGCGCGATTATCGAAATTTTCACCGTAATGAAACCACGGTGTATTTGGTGGAAGCTGCAGGGGGTATTCTAAATGGATTTTCAGAAAGTCTTTCCGATAACGCACTTGATACGCTAACTGAAATGGGAGTTCGTGTTCTGCTTAATACTCCGGTTGAGGAAATTCGGGACAACGGAGTAAAACTAAAAAATCAGTATATTGAAACACCGAATATCATGTGGGCAGCCGGAGTTGCCGGAACCGATTTAACCAATAATCTGGGAGAGGAAACCGACCGCATTGGCCGCGTTAAGGTGAATGAGGATTTATCCATTCCGGATCATCCCAATATTTTTGTGATTGGAGATGCGGCCTATTTTGAGGATGAGAAAGGGAATCCATTACCGGGCGTTGCTCCTGTAGCTATGCAGCAAGGAAAATATGTGGGAAATCTGCTAAAAAATGCCTTATCTAATTCAGCCCGAAAGCCTTTTAAATATCTCGATAAAGGTACGATGGCAACCATTGGACGTGCTAAAGCAGTAGCCGATATCCGTGGTTTTAAACTTACCGGCTTTTTTGCATGGCTGATTTGGGGTGTAATCCACATTTTCTTTTTGATTGGCTTCCGAAACCGTTTTAGAGTATTCGGTGAGTGGATTTGGCACTACATCACGTTTAAACGTGGCGTGCGATTAATTGCTCATAAAGAGAATCGCGAGTAATGAACATTTCCCTTAACCAGTCAAGTTTTTAAAACCCTTGACGGGTTAAAAAAGAAAATCAAATAGCAAAGCTTGTTCCACATCCGCAGTTATCTACGGCATTTGGGTTATCGAAGGTAAAACCACGAGCATCCAGGCCATCCGGGTAATCAATTTCAATCCCTTCCAAGTACATTAAATGTTTAGAATCTACAATTAACTCGATGCCGAAATTTTCAAACACTACATCTTCTTCAGTACGATTATCTAACCCAAGTTTATAACTCAATCCCGAACATCCACCACCTTCTACTGCTACTCGTAGATACAGGTTTTCGTGGTCGCTTTGTTGTGCTTTAATCTTAGCCACTTGCTTGGCTGCTCTCTCGGTAATACGCACCGGTTCACCGGTTAACACCTGCTCATCTTCCGCAGTAGACTCTTCTTCATCAAAGTCGTCTAGCAGTGAAGCTATTACATCGTCTAATTGTTCGTCTTGGTTCATTTTCTCTTCTTTTTTTAGTCATCCAGAGGCAATTGCCGAAGGATCTACACAACTATAATTTGCCAATTTATTAATTGTGAAGATTCATCGCTTCACTCTAAATGACCCATTACAGATCAATTACTAATCTGAATTCATAAATTAAGCACTTTTCCGCGAAAATGTATAATGCGCTACTCCGTCCTTTTCAAACAAATCTAACACGCCTACGCTTACCAGATTTACCAATATTTTAGCGGCCGTGTAGGTTGTAGTGTTTATTATGGTACTGAAACGTTCTACAGTAATCTCGCTGTATTCGTTGAGGAATCGAAATAGAAGCTGTTCGTTTTCACCAAACTCAAAGGTAATTCCTTCTTCCTGACTCCCCAATTTCATTACTTCAATAAGTTCTTCGTTTGCCAGAACGCTCTCATCTGCCTGACGAACAAACACTTTTCGCCGTTTCTTTCCTTTCAAATAAATCGGCTTTTTCTCCGCTTCAGGCACGTTTACGATGATTATATCTTTATTACCGATATTCAATAGTTCCATGTGAATGTCGATTTCGGGCACACAAAGTTTTGTTGCTTCATCCAGCCAGAACTCTTCTTCCATATAACTTTCTGTGCCAACAAGTTCGCCGTTATCACTCACCCCAATTAAAATAGTGCCGCCTGTGGTGTTTGCGAATGCGGCTATTTCGCGGGCAATTTTTTCGGGTGATGCTACTTTATGTTTGAATTCGAGAAAGGAGCTTTCACCGGTTGCAACCAGGTTTTTCAGATCTTGGCGAGACATTGTACTCAGCGGCATATTGCCGGTATGCTGCAAATAAAAATTCATTTCGTCGTCCATGATTCTCCTCCATCGACCGATCCTATTTAGATGATTTTTTCGTCTTTGGGATCTCTGTTCATCAATCTGTTCAAAGCATCTTTTGGGTCAACGCCATCAAACAACACATGGTATACTGCTTCTGTAATTGGCATTTCCACCTTGTTCTTTTTGGCCCAATCGTGCACCGATTTTGTGGTCTTTATACCCTCTGCAACCATATTCATACTCTTGATAATTTCATCCAACTTGAAACCTTTCCCAATTTGTTGCCCAACGTAACGATTTCGACTATGCGCAGATGTACAAGTAACAATCAAATCGCCCATCCCTGTTAATCCGGAAAAAGTATCGGTATGAGCGCCCATCATTTGCCCCATTCGCTTCATTTCGTGCAAGCCTCGGGTGATAAGAGCGGCTTTAGCATTATCGCCTAATTCTGCACCATCAATCACACCGGCAGCGATCGCCATAATATTTTTTACCGATCCACCAATCTCCACACCAATTACATCGTTGTTTGCATACACTCGAAACATGGTGGTCATAAATGTTTCCTGAATCACCCTCGCAGTTCGGCTGGAATAAGCTGCCGCTACCACCGTAGTAGGTCGAAGTCGTGCCACTTCTTCGGCGTGAGATGGGCCATAGAGTACGCCAATATTATCTTCGTAGGTAACACCGTCCATCACTTCAATCAGAATCTGTGACATGGTTTTGAAGGTGTCGTTTTCTATCCCTTTCGAAACCGTTACCAAGATTTCATGGCCATCTAAACAGGGCTTTATTTTGGCCGCAATTTCGCGAAGTGTATGTGATGGCGTCGCAAAAACCACCATATCCTGTGATCGCAAACAGTGCTCGATGTCGTTGTAAGCAACGATTGACTTCGGTAATTCTAAATCGCTTAAGTATGATGAGTTTTTATGTGTGGAATTAATCGATTCCACCACGTCTTTTTCGCGGGCCCAGATTTGAACTTTATTTCCGGCAGTATCCAGCACTTTAGCTAGAGCAGTTCCAAAACTACCGGCACCAACAACGGTTACATTTCTCATGATGGCACCTTCTCTGTTTGAACTTCTGCCTCTGTTTCCTTCGGTTTACTTTTACCTACTCGATTTTCAGTGCCGTCGATCAACCGTTGTATGTTTGATTTGTGCTTGTATATAATTCCTGTGGCTACAATTATTGCAAAAACGATGATGCTTCCATCAATATCAATGTCTAAACCGTAGCGCATCACCAATAAATTAATCGGGTAAAGTAAGGTGGCAGTTATTGAGGCCAACGAAACATATTTAGTGATAAAAATGATGAGACCGAACATCACAAAAGAAATTGCGATGGAAATCGGTTCTACGCCAAACAGCATTCCGCACGCAGTTGCAGCGCCTTTTCCACCTTTGAAGCGCGCAAACAAAGGAAACATGTGCCCGATTACAGCAAACAACCCACAGGCGATTTTCAAAAAGGCTTCTACATCCCAATTCGGTGGGGCAAGGGGACCTGCAAATAAATCAAACGCAATGGCGCTTAACCAAAATGAAGGTACAAAGCCCTTCATAAAGTCCATTGCAAATACCGTTATTCCCGCCGGTACACCCAGAACTCGGAATGTGTTGGTTGTTCCTGCATTTCCGCTTCCATGCTCTCGTACATCAACTCCTTTGTATACCTTTCCGACCCAAATGGCAGAAGGTATCGATCCCAGTACGTAACTGATCAATAGTACGGTAAGCGTAGATAGCATGTTTGTAAGTTAAGTTAACGTTTAGCAGAGCTTAAACGTGACGTTCAGCATGATACGATGAACGCACCAACGGACCACTTTCTACGTGGCCTATTCCTAGTTTTTCTCCAATTTCCTTGTATTCAGCAAACTGATCAGGGTGTACCCATTCTAACACCGGATGATGCATTTTTGTAGGCTGCATGTACTGCCCAATGGTAAGAACATCCACTTCGTGATCTACACAATCTTGCATCAATTCAATCACCTCTTCGCGAGTTTCCCCTAAACCAACCATGATACCGGTTTTCGATTTAACACCGGCTTTTTTGGTTCTCAATAATAACTCTAACGAACGCTCATAACGTGCCTGCGGACGAACTCTTCGGTATTTATTGGGCACAGTTTCCAAGTTATGACTTAATACTTCCGGTGGAGTATCTAATACAATCTGTAACGTTTCCCAATCGCCCTTAAAATCCGGAATCAATGACTCGATGGTTACACCGGGAATAGCTTCACGCAAGGCTGTATGCGTTGCTGCAAAAATAGGAGCTCCACCATCTTTGCGGTCGTCTCTGTTGATGGAGGTTAATACCACGTGTTTAAGATTCATTTTAGCAGCGGCATCAGCAACACGGCGTGGTTCATCCCAATCTAAATCTTTGGGTGGTCGACCTGTTTTTACTGCACAAAATGAGCAAGAACGCGTACATACATCGCCTAATAACATAAAGGTTGCTGTTCCCGCGCCCCAGCATTCTCCCATATTCGGGCAGCGTGCTTCAGAACAAACGGTATTCAATTTGTGCTCATTAATGGTGTCTAGCACTTCCTTGAATTTCTCTCCTGATGGAAGCTTTACGCGCAACCAATCCGGTCGGCGTTGCTTCGATTTCTTTTCTACTATCTGTAGTTCTTTAATCATGGAATAATTTCTTTATTTGATGTCATCCTGATTCGCCATCCGGCGGAGAAGGATCTGCAAAATGTTGGTATAGGTAATAGCGTTTTGCAGATTCTTCGCCCCGACAAGCGGGACTCAGAATGACTTTATAAAATTACAAAAAATATTGCTCTAGTTCCTGCCATCCACCGGATACAGAAACACGAACATCAAAAACATCTTCAAAGTGAGAAACGATCCTTTCTTTAACTTCTGATAACTCAACTTCTCGCCCTAATTGTGCCTGCAAACTGGTTACAGCTTTATCGGTAATTCCGCAGGGTACAATGTGTCCAAAGTAGCTAAGATCGCTATTCACATTGAAAGCAAAACCGTGCATGGTCACCCAACGTGATGATCGAATCCCGAGCGCTGCAATTTTCTCTTCGCCAATCCAAACGCCGGTTAGTCCGTCGATGCGCCCTGCTTCCAGACCATAATCTCCACAAACGCGAATGATCACTTCTTCCAGAAAGCGCAGGTATTTATGGATATCGGTGAAGTGCCGATCTAAATCCATAATCGGGTAGCCTACAATTTGTCCCGGACCATGATAAGTGATATCGCCGCCACGATCGATTTTTACGAATTCGGCTTCCAGTTTTTGGAGCTCCAGCATAGATCGAAGCATATTTTCTTCGGCACCGGATTTTCCCAAGGTATACACATGAGGATGCTCAACAAACAGCAGGGCATCATTTTTCCGATCACCCTCAAACTCTCCCTTCGATTCTGCACGCTTTTCTTCGATCAACTTTTCCTGCACCGATCGTTGGAGTTCCCAAACCGGTTGGTAGGATCCTGCTTCTAAATCGTAAAGGTTGATCGTTTGTTTTGATTTCATTTATACAAACACCTATGGGCGTTTCGAAACACCAAAATATAATTGCTATATACACGTAAGGACGTATCTCGATACGTCCTTACGTTTTATTAATCCAATACTATTGTCATTTCAAGCGAAAGCAAGAAATCTAACCGGATGCTTTTATGCCAATTATTAGATTTCTCCCTATGGTCGAAAAGACAAATCAGGTTATTTCTTAACCGGCGTTCCTAAATGAACACCTTCGTTATAGGCTTCAGCCACTGCTTCCATCACCGCCTCAGATAAGGTCGGGTGTGGGTGAACCGCACTGATGATTTCATGTCCGGTTGTTTCCAAATCACGGGCAACTACTGCTTCTGCAATCATTTCGGTTACACCGAATCCGATCATGTGGCAACCTAACCACTCGCCGTATTTTGCATCGAATACTACTTTTACGAAACCTTCTTCATGACCAAGAGCAGTCGCTTTTCCGGAAGCTGAAAGCGGGAATTTCCCAACTTTGATTTCGTAGCCTTCTTCTTTAGCCGCTTCTTCAGTTAAACCAACCGATGCAATTTGAGGCTCGCAATAGGTACAACCAGGGATGTTTTCGTAGTTGATCGGCTTCGGACTCATTCCGGCTAACTGCTCAGCAAGAACAACCGCTTCGTGCGATGCTTTATGCGCTAACCAAGGGGCTCCGATAATGTCTCCAATAGCGTAAATGCCATCTACTCCGGTCGAGTAATCCGATTTATCCGCAACGATTGCGCCACGCTCAACTTTTACGCCGATGTCTTCCAAACCAAGGTTTTCAACGTTTCCTGTTACACCAACTGCAGAAAGAACTACATCAGCTTCGATTTTCTCTTCGCCTTTTTTGGTCTTAACAGTTACTTCAACACCTTTGCCTTTCTTCTTCACATTCTCAACGGTGCTTTCGGTAAGTACGTTGATGCCTTTCTTCTTGTAGATTTTACCGAGCTCACGGCCAACATCTTTGTCTTCAACAGGAACCAAGGTTTTTTGCAGTTCAACCAGAGTTACTTCAGTGCCGATGGTGTTGTAGAAGTAAGCAAACTCAACACCAATGGCGCCAGCTCCCACAATCACCATTTTCTTTGGCTGCTTTTCCATGGTCATAGCCTTTTCCGAATCGATGATCATTTCGCCATCAATCTTCAAGCTTGGCAGCTCACGCGGACGCGCACCCGTTGCAATGATAAAATGCTTGGCTTTGATACTTTCTTTCTCTTTGCCGTTTTCGTCGTTCACAGCAAGCTCGCTTTTCGATTTGAACTTACCCGCTCCCATGAATACCTCAATCTTATTGGCTTTCATCAGGAACTGAACACCCTTGCTCATTTTGTTGGCAACACCACGGCTACGTTTTACCATGCCTTCGAAATCAGCTTTAACGTCACTTACTGAAATCCCGTAATCATCAGCATGTTGAATAGATTCTAATACTTCTGCCGAACGCAATAATGCTTTGGTTGGGATACAGCCAATATTCAAACAAACGCCACCTAAGTGTCTTTTCTCTACAATTGCTGTTTTAAAACCCAGTTGCGATGCCCGGATTGCAGCCACGTAGCCACCAGGTCCTGAGCCAATTACGCATACATCAAATTCTTTTGCCATGATTTCCTTTTGATAATAGTTTTTGATTGTCTTGTTGCCATAAAATCACCAAAACACGAATAGTAACCTCTTTTCATTCACATGCGTTTTAGCATTTCGGGAGTGCCTGCTTCAAACAGGAAAGAAGCAGCACGTTCAAGGCGGCTTAAGGTACGGGTTTTACATTAGAAGTTCGAGTGACAGGAAGGGGAAAGAATACAACTTGTCTGAGAAGCTTGGATTTAATTGACGTTTGATTTAACATTGCTTACCAATATTCTTATTAAAATTAATGGTATGAAAAAAGTACTGTTTCTAGTTCCTGTCTTTTCGATACTCACATTTATGTTTTGTGCAGATTCTGAAAACCTGCACGAAAATATGACTCATATCGAATTGTCGGCTTTGAACAAATCCATGTATTACGATATTGAGCTTGATTCAGAAGGTAATGTGGGGCTTTATCATCCAAATGATGAACGAACGGGCACACTACTCGGTCTGAATGGATTGCCCTTCAATGGAACACGTACAGCTTGTTTTAAGTGATATCAAAACGGAATCAGATTCTCTTTCAACTTATGTTATATACCATCCCAATGGTCAAGTTGCTCAGGAGTTTCAGATTAAACCTGCACTCGGTCTTGATGGATTAGCTACCATTTACGATGAGTCAGGTACGATTATCGGACAACGACTTTATGAAAAAGGAGAGATCGTTGAAACCATCGTTGAATTGGAAGAGTGATCTGTGAAATTAGCTAATTCTAGGCGCCCTACGATGATGCATTAAAGCTGTAACAATGATTAAACCATCATCAATCAAATAAAAAATACCATAAGGAAATCTTCGAAGTATCATGCGTCGAGTATTTCCTTCAATCACTTGAAATATGAGAGGATCTTTCTGAATTAGATTCAACGCAATTTCTATTTCTGATTCAAATTCACCAGCAAGTTGAGCATCAATTTCTGCATACCATAGCATAGCTTCTTTAAAATCATTAAGCGCTTCGGTAGAAAACCTGACTTCATTGATCACTTCGAATAGATTTTTTTACATCCTCCCAAGAATGTAATTCAGTGTTGCCGGTTTTATAAATCACTTCACGCTCTCGAACAATTTTTCTTTGTGCTTCTGTTAACGGAACGTCGCTTTCACGCAAACTAGCCGTTAGATACTCAATAACATCCAATTTTTCATCGGCACTTAACGGCTTCAATATTCTTTCTAAATCTTGTTTCATACTTGTAATTACCAAATTCAACGAATGAAACTCAAATTAATATTCTTCTCACATCTTGATCGATATCAAAAAATAATCGTTCTTACGAGTTGAGAAATCATCACAAGAGATCGTTTGGCTATGAAAATCCTACTTTTACTACTATCGCTATTTTTAATCCCGGAGACCATCACTTCGGATCAACCCGTCAACACCACAGATGACGAACGCATCCAACAGCTTGTTAAGTATTTTGATGCTAAAGGAGTGGACATCAAACCACTGCTGAACGACGAGCGATTTGAGTTGGTAGAACGAATCACCAAAAAGTTTACGCGTTCGGCCGAACGCAGAATCGAAAATCTCGATGATTACAAAAAAGTGATCGGCTACGATGCCAAAAAACGTGCCATCGATACCTTTTACGCTCAATACAGCGCCGAACTTCAAGCCGCTGAAAAGGAATATGGAATCCCCAAAGAAGTAATAATAGGGATCATTGCGGTGGAATCTGATTTCGGTAAGAATAAAGGTCGTTACAATCCATTTAATGTGTATGTGAGCATGTATGTAGAAGATCACCGCGCAGAATGGGCGCTCGCTCAACTTGAGGAATTGCTCGAATTCGTGGAAAAGAAAAACATGGATGTGCTTTCGATGAAATCAAGCTATGCCGGAGCGATGAGTTACGCGCAGTTTATTCCTTATTCGCTAAACCGCTGGTGGGTAGGTGATCAATTGTATCACATGCCGGATAATATAAATTCGGTGGCTAACTATCTGGCTCACTTCAAAAACAAAACAGGAAGCCTGGAAACAGCGGTATTGCGCTATAATCCAAGCTCACTCTATGTTGGTGCTGTATTAGCGTTAGCTGATGATGCTAAGTCGGTAACAAACTCAGCGCCTTAATTTTATACCTCGCTACGAGCTATTAATTTAGCTCGTGCGACATAAAGTACCATTTGGGCTCACCGAATTCGAAGCCTTCGCGTTCGTAGAGTTTTTTGGCGGGATTGTCTTCCCGAACTTCGAGCGTGATTTTGGAGCAGCCCATTTCTTCAGCTTCTTCTTTAACCGTTTCCAGCATTTTGGTGCCAATTCCCATCCCACGTGCATCGGGGTGAACGGCTACATCATGAATTTTAAACGTTTTGCTTGCCGTAAAGGTCGAAAAGCCAATAAAGCAAGTTACAATCCCAAGCGCTTTTTCGCCAGCGTACGCGATGTAAGTCATGGTAGTTGGAATCTTCTTCATTTCCGCAATCATATCTACGCGGATTTCTTCGCCCAAAGGCTCATCTTGTCCCATAGGATCGCGGGAAAATAAATCGACAATATTTACAATGTCGGCGGCGTGTTTAGGATTTTCTAGATCTGCTTTTATTATTTTTACGTCGTTGGCGACGCTTTTAGTGATACTCACTTGAGTTGGTTTTTGGTTTAAAATTCAGCGCTCAAAAATAGCCTTTATTTAAACCATCCTAAAGGCGAATTGTTCCTTTATCGCCAACATTGTGTAATAATATTATTTACTTAACATCAGCATTAAATATAAACTAATAGTTAACACCGCTCTTTAGCTAAAGTGATAAGTGGAACAATCTTGTTATAAACGGCCTATACATACTCAAAAAGATGAAGTTTACTCATTATTTTGCTCTTCTATCTATCGTGTTTTTGATACAATGTTCGGATAACTCACCAACCTCATCAAATCCCGATAACGGCAATCCTAATAACCCGGAACCGGAAACTTATTCACATACCCAACGAACCGGTAGCGCAGCTGTTGATTTTTTATCCGATTCAGAGTTCACCTCTCTCACACTGGAAGTAGATTATGTTGAAGGCTTTAAACCCACTTCTCAAGCAATTTCAGCTTTGCAGAACTTTCTGGAAACTTACCTGAACAAACCTGATGGAATCACCATTAATCTGGATGAGCCAATTCCCTTATCTGGGAAAGACACTCTTACCGTTCAGGATGTTGTTGATATGGAAAATCAGTACCGCTCAACTTTCACTAGTGGCTCAGATCTCGGAGTTTATATGATTATTCCAGATGGAGTTTTTGAACGAGAGAATGTATTGGGCTTTGCTTATTACAACACATCGGTTGCCATTCTTGAAGAGCGCATCAGACAGATTTCGGGCGGTTTTGGGGAACCATCAACCTCTGTGGTAGAAACCGCGGTTATGAATCACGAAATCGGACATTTGCTTGGCTTAGTAGCTAATGGTACACCGGCAACTTCCGATCACCATGATGAAGAAAACGGAGCACATTGCACAAACGATGCTTGTTTAATGTATTTCGCGGTACAATCGGCAGGATTTATGGGCAATTTACTGGGTAGCTCAGCGCCGGGTCTTGATCAAGCCTGCATCCAAGACCTCCAAGCCAACGGCGGCAAATAACCAACAACTTGAATGTTGGTTATTGCTTGTTGATCTACTACGTCACTGACTCCGTAGATTAAAAATATTGCCTAGCCTTGCTTGAACTTGAATAAGTGTTCAGCACCTACTTTTTCTTCAGCTTGATTGAGGGCGTACATCGAATCGAAGAGCACGATTGGGTTTTCGTCCAAATCTTTGGTTACGTGGGTTGAATAACTCGATTCGAGCTTGGCAATCACTGCATCGTTATTATTTGGTAACCAACGGGCTGTGTAATAAGCAACCGGAGTAATTACCAATTCAACGCCGTATTCTTCTTTCATTCGATGGTGCACCACCTCAAACTGAAGTACGCCCACTGTTCCGAGAAGCAATTCATTTCCAACACCATTCGGAACCTCAAATACGTGAACCACACCTTCTTCCGATAGCTGCTTCAAGCCTTCACGAAGTTGCTTTCGTTTAAATGGATCTTTGGTGGCTACTTTTTGGAAGTGCTCCGGCGTGAACAGCGGAATTACATCAAAGCGAACTTTATTCTTTTCGTAAATCGTGGTGCCGATTCGGAAATCGCCCGGATTAAAGATCGATACAATATCACCGGGAAAAGCCTCTTCCATTAGTTGTCGCTCATCACCCATTAACGTGTGAGGAGTAGCCAGCTTCAGTTTCTTACCGGTATGCGAAACCACCACTTGTTGTCCGCGCTGGAATTTCCCCGAAGCAACTCGAATAAATGCCGCACAATCGCGATGACCCGGATTCATATTCGCCTGCATCTTAAAGATGAAGCCTGAAAATGAATCTCCTAAATCTCGTTCGTTTCCTTCAGAATGCTCGTAACCTTGTGGTGGTGGCGCAAGTTGATGGAAATAGTTCAAAAATACATCCAAACCAAAGTTGTTCAATGCCGATCCAAAGAATACAGGCGTAACTTTACCTGAGTTGTACAGGTCTTTGTCCATATTTGGGTACATGTCTTCGATCAACATCAACTCTTCCAGAAATGCCTCTTTTTCAGCATCGGATAAGTTGCTTTTATCAAGTGCGTCATCCACCTCTAAAACCTCGGTTACTGCTTTTTTCGCACCATGATCTGCTTTTTCATAGACGTGCACTTTTTTGGAAAGCACATCGTAAATCCCCTGGAACTTTTGTCCGTACCCTAACGGCCAGCTTGCGGGTAATGCTTCAATTCCAAGTTTGCTTTCTACATTACTCAAAACTTCCAGAGGGTCCATACCGGGGCGGTCGCACTTATTAACAAAGGTGATTACCGGCACTTCGCGAAGCTTACATACTTCGAATAATTTTTCGGTTTGTTCCTCAACGCCTTTGGCAACGTCAATTACCATCAAGCCCGAGTCGGCAGCAACCAAAGTTCGAAGGGTATCTTCGGAGAAATCTTTGTGACCCGGAGTATCCAGTAAATTGTATTTGATGCCTTCTTTTTCGAAGCGCATCACGGAAGAAGTCACCGAAATTCCACGTTCTTTCTCGATGGCCATCCAATCAGATGCTGCATGATGAGCGGCTTTTCTAGCTCGTACTGATCCTGCCTCGTGAATAGCTCCACCATAGAGTAGTAATTTCTCGGTGAGGGTCGTTTTACCGGCATCGGGGTGTGAGATAATGGCAAAGGTGCGTCTCTTTTTCGCTTCTTCTAAAATTTCGTTATTTGCGGTAGCCGCCTGCGACATAGAGTGATGAATTAATTGATTTGAAAGCTGTGCAAAATACGATGATTTTTGGTTATTCGTTAATTCAGAATTGTTATCTGATGTTCGTTAATCGTTAATTGTTATTTTAAGCACATCCATTAACGAATAACGATTAACAAGAACATATTGAACATTCATTTGAAACATATTCTGCTCATCACTTTGTTTTGGCTTCCTTCAGGCGTCTATGCCCAAATAATCGGCGATGAGGCACTGCAAAAATTACAGCGCGGCCAATCAACCACCGTTGAGGGAGAGTTTATCGCCTATCTTGCAGATACTGTTTCACCCGATTATGCGATTACTCAATTAGAAGCATTGGGCTTTGAACTTGGTTATATCGACATTCAGCCTTTCACCATTGCCATTGTGAATCAGCCTGAGTCTGAGGTGATTGAAAAAATGACTTCACAACCCGAGATATTGGAGTTTGTGTATCAACCGGACTTAGTGGATAGTGCTTATTTTCGGGAATTAGTAGATGCTCAGGGATTATCGAAAGAAGAAACTGATGCTGCTTTCAAACGTGTTTTAGAATCACAAAGGAGTGAGCGGCTTTTTATTCGTTTTCAATACCCGATGAATGAAGGTGCCGTAAAAGCTTTTATGGCAAACTACCGATCGGTAGCCTATGAAATTATCTCCGATTTCCCCCGAACTGTAAACATTCTTGTTGAACCCGGCACTGAAAATGAACAAATGCTTAAAGTAGAACAGCTTCCTTTTGTTCAATACACCGCATTGATTGGTATTATAGAAGAATAGTACATACGCAAAGCCATGCTTGGCATTTACTTAATCGATTTTGGAACATATCCATCAGTATTTAGTTAATATTAGAAATAATAATATTAAATACTTAAGTGTTCAAAACTATGAGTAATCAAGCAATTATTAATAACACCTATTTATCCGACAAAGAACTCGATCATTTTAAAAACTTATTGATAGAAGAAAAACAATCTGCCGAAAAGGAAATATCTATTCTACAAACTTCTATCGATCAGATTGAAAACAAAATGAACGACACAAGTTCATCGGCGGCTCATCACCAAGGCAATGTCGGTTCGAATGAAGAGCTACGGCAAACGAATTACACGCTCATCGAAAAACAAAAAGATAAGCTAGAGAAAATCGCGATGGCCCTCGACCGTATCGAAACCGGGAATTATGGAATCTGCCTTGCAACAGGAAAGCAAATTCAGAAAGAACGGTTAGAGGCCATTCCGTACACCATGCATGCTTTTGAATCGAAGCAAGGTAATTTAGAACCGGATTCTAAGGAACAGTTATCGGTTAATGAAACCAATTAAGCTAAAATAGCCCAAGTTGTTGTATTCGATTTGCCGGCCATGCCGGTAGAGGAGGGACTTCAATCAATTCTGACAACAACTTATGAAAGTGCGTAGCAACTACTGGCTGCGAAATAATATCCGGTGTGTGAATGAACACATACGGATGTTTGCCCTCCCGAATCCAATCAGCTACAACTATCGCCCATTCTTTTAAATACGCTTCGTTATTCAATATATCATTGCTGCCAACATAGCGAACCATCGGGCGATTTCCTTCCATATTGAATCGAACCGGATTTTTAGGTTTTTTTCGTTGTGCTTCTACAATGGATGCTTCTCTTGATTGCATAGCATGTAGCTTGCGTGTGTCAAAAATGATGCGCTCGATGCCATAACTTTCAATCAAGCTCACAAAATTATGCTCTTCTTTGCCGCGATTATAAAAATCAGGATGTCTCACTTCAATTCCATACGCATAGATTTTAGGTAAACTTTCGAAGAGCTTTTCAAGCTTGTATAAATCTTTCGGGCTAAATGATTCCGGAAGCTGAATCATGAATGGTCCCAACTTTGTTCGCATATTTTCGAACAGCGATAAAAAGCGTTCTACCTCATTACCTATATTCGCAAGCCGATTTATATGTGTGATTTGCCGAGGTAACTTAAAGCAAAACTTGAAATTATCCGGCGTTTGATCATTCCACTTGGCAAGTGTTTCCGCGCTTGGTGTATTATAGAAAGTGGTGTTACCCTCAATCGTGTTAAACACCGACGAATATTGAGCCAAGAACTGATCTGGCTTTGTCCCTTGCTTATAAAACGAACCTACCCAATCCGATACACTCCAGCCGGTTAATCCGAGGTGATATTTTCTTTGTATGCTGATAAGCCCAACCCTGATTAGAATCTATGAGCATCAATTGAATCTTCTTTCAATCAATATCTGACGTTATAACCCACTAAAATCGAGGAACGTTTATCCAATAGTTAATCCATACTCGGATTACTCATATAATTCGATCAACCCAAGTAATTCTTTTAAATCTTCCACCCTTCGAGGCTGTTCTAACCGTTCATAGCTGTGGATCAAATTTCTTATGCAACGAATGAGCACTTCAATGTCGGAGGCAATTTTAAAGTGATCCGGTTTGGGTTCGATATTATTCTTTTTCAGGAAAAAATAGCACTGATCGTACGAAACAATAGCGCCGTTATCGTATGGATCGATGAGCACTTCTTCTTTATCACTTACATAATTCAACATAAAGTGAATAGGCATATTCACGCCAAAGAAAGGCATCTCAAGTCGACGTGCCAAAAACATAACCACCATGCTTAAAGTGATGGGCAATCCTCTCCTACGACGAATAACCTGATCAATAAAACAATTATCAGGATTGTGATAGTCTTCAGTGTCCCCTTTGAAATTTAAATCTTCAAACACAAATTTTATGAGCTGTTTCATCTTTCGACGCTCATCCAGTCTGTAGCGAATAGTAGGCTCTACCATTTCCGCAAAATGATCGAGTTTCTTTTGATACTCCTCAATCCGCAACGTGGGATTCCCAAACCGGGATAAGGTGAGAACCGCGTACTCAAGGTCTTTTCTATTTCGAACACCCCGATCAAGTAGCTCCTGAAAATCAGCCTTTAACACAGGAAACGTGATGTTATGAATAATCTGGCTTACACGCTTTTTGTCGTCTTTATTGTCAGTTTCGATTCGAAACTCGTCTAACAACGGAACAGCATTTTCACCAAGTTGTTTAAATCGGTTTTGCACACTCTCCTGGATAAATGGATCGGGATCATCCATCAACAGTAATAAAGACTCTATTTCAGATTTGGTAGTCATGCTTTCTTGTAAGGCCCTTCAAAATAGCTAATCATATGTACAATATCTCAAAAAATGGTTGCCTGAGTTCCTATATTCCATTCAAACAGAGTCAAAAACCACCATATGAAAATCAACGTTTCTTCCGAAATTGGACATCTAAACGGGGTAATCGTTCACACTCCGGGACACGAAGTTTCTCTTGTTAACCCAGAAATTGCCGAGCAATTACTTTTCGATGACATCATTTTTGAGGATGACGCCCGTGGCGAACATCTCGACATGCTGGAAGTGTTTAAAGCCGCGATGAATCCTGATGGAAAGGTGATTGAAATAGCTGACATTTTTCTGGAAACTATTCAGAACGAAGATGCCGCCGCCTATTTCATCGAGCAGCTGATTAAAGAATATCCTGAGGAAAATTTACAGGTTATTGAGGATGAGTTAAGGTCGCTCGATCCTGATGACCTGCTAAAATTTAGTGTGCAAGGTGTGTTACATGGTTCTAAGGATTTCAACATGTTGCCTTCCCCGAATTTATTGTTTACCCGCGATCTTGCCGCTGTTTGCGGAGATAGTATTTTGTTATCCCGAGCAGCTACAAAAGCCCGACTTCGTGAATCTTTGATTATGGAAACGGTGGTTCAGCATCACCCACTTTTCAACGAAGTAAAAAATAATGCGATCCGAATTTCTGGTCACCAAAGTATTGAAGGTGGTGATGTTTTGGTTCAATCGAATAAGCTGGTCTTGATAGGGATGAGTGAACGGACTTCCTTTACCGGATTAATGAAAGCCGCCGAAGGGTTACTTAATCACGGCGTTGAAACTGTGCTCGCTGTTGATATTCCCAAGCAACGGGCAAGCATGCATTTGGATACTGTTTTCACCTTTATTTCAAAAAACGAATGTGTGGCCTTCCCCCCGGCAATTCTTGATCAAAAAGATAATGTTGTAGCCCTGCAAAAGAATGGAGATAAAATTGTAGCAGAACAACGCTCGAGTTTACAAAGCGCACTCAACGAGTTTTCAGGAGTTGATTACACCTTTATCAAGTGCGGTGGTGAAGATTTAACCAGTCAGTTTCGGGAGCAATGGACCGATGGTGCGAACATGTTTGCCCTAGCCCCAGGCGTTGCAGTTGGCTACGAACGAAACACACGAACATTCAACACTTTGGTTGATCATGGCTATGCATTTATGAACCAATTCGAGTTTGTTGAGGAATACGGAAATGCTCCATTACCTTTGAACGATGAATTAAAAATCGCGATTAGTTTTCAAGGTCATGAGCTTTGCCGCGGTCGTGGTGGTGCACGCTGTATGACTATGCCTATTTCAAGAGAATTGATAAACCACTGATTGATTGGAAAACCAACAAAGCCCGATACAGATTCAAATTGAAGACGAGCGAAAGCCTAAAAAACTAAGGGATTTTCTTCCCCTTTACGGCAAGAACAAACCGGATGCTAAAACACTTCTTAAGCATTTACTATTGTTTGTTCTCACCTTTATCTCGGTGTCTTTAGTTAGCACCTTTTTAGTAGGTAAAGAGTTACAAATAGCTACACTTTGGGGCGTGATGGTTCCTTATCCCGGCCAAGCGGATTTGCTTCGCGGTGTGCTTTTTGCCACTTTATTGCTCTCTTTTTTAACAGCTCATGAGTTCGGACATTACTTCGCGGCTGTTTATCACAAAATTGCAGTCTCCCTGCCTTACTACATTCCAATCCCATTGGGTATAGGAACACTGGGTGCTGTAATTCGAATACGGGAACAGATTCATGAAACTAACAAGCTTTTTGATGTGGGCGCAGCAGGACCAATTGCTGGTTTCATTGTATCAATAATAATCTTGTTTATCGGATTTTTTACGTTGCCTGATGTCACTTTCTTAAACGAGTTTGGTGATCATAACTACGTGATCGAATACTATCAGGAAAATGGGGAATATCCCGAAGCTCCAAAATTGACTGAAGGGCAAATTGCCTTTTATTTTGGTGGAACCCCTCTCTATAATGCGCTTTCAAGCTTATTCGAAAATGCTCCGCCTTTGTGGGAAATCATGCATTATCCATTTCTTTTAGCCGGTTGGTTTGGGTTATTTTTTACCGCGCTAAACTTGATGCCCGTCGGACAACTTGATGGTGGACATATTTTGTATTCGCTCATCGGTTTTGAAAAACATCGCCTGGTTGCCCGCTTGTTCTTTATTCTGATCACCATCTTTGCCAGTTTCGAAGCCATTCCCATCATCAATAGTTTTGTGAGCGATTTCGATAGTTCCATATTTCTGCTTTCCTGGATGATCTGGGCCGGATTTCTGTTCTTGATGTTTCAGCGTGCATTTCGAAGAAATCAGCCTTGGGTAGCCGGTGGTTTGGCTTCTTCGTTGATTCTTTCCTTCGGTTACAGCACATTTTTTGCCAGTGATGACGGTATGGAATCGTCTTTGATTTGGCTCTTCTGGATATTCTTTATCACCTTTTTTGTGCGAGTCGAACATCCACCCGTAATTATTGAGCGCGAATTAACTCCCACCAGAAAAGTGTTAGGATGGATAAGTATGCTTATATTTGTTCTCTGTATAAGTTTCAATCCATTGTCATTCAGATAACATGTTCATGAAAAAACTATTCATTCTATCTACGCTATTGCTTATTTCAGCCTGCTCAAATAATCAAAATGAAGCTCAAACTGCTGTAGCTGAAAGCGCCGATCTCGAAACTAGAATCAACGCACTTATTGATGCCGATCAATACACCACAGCGCTTGAATTGCTGGATGCGGAAACAGAAAGTGAAGAGGTTTTGCGATTAAAAGAGAAAACCTATCTCAATTATGGTCTTTTTCTGGAATACCGCGATTCTAATGTCACCAATATGCGGGATAAAATGAACAATGCACTACGCCAATATGTGAAAGTGCTACGGATTAATCCAGATAATGAAAAAGCCATCACAGAGATAGAGCAAATTTTGGGGATTTATTCCACCTTCCCTGATCGTTCGCCTGATGAAGATGTAATGGCCGAGCTAAAAGAATTAGGCTTTAATATTTAACGACCGAGAACTAAAGACCAAGGACGGACGACGAATGACCACCGAAGTCCTTCGTCTTTCGTCAATCGTCGTCCGTCATTTATAATCACCATGAGTAGCCCAACCATCAAAAACAGAAAAGCTTATCACGACTATTCCATCGAAGAAACCTTCGATGCCGGGATTGCTTTACAGGGCACCGAGGTGAAATCTATTCGTCAAGGAAACGCAAGTTTTACCGATTCTTATGCTTTTATTAGAGATGGAGAAGTTTGGCTAAAAGAGTTTTATATCAAGCCGTTTGAACATGGTTCTTACAATAATCATGATCCGCGACGAGAACGAAAGCTCCTACTCAACAAAAAAGAAATTCGTGAACTTGAAAAGGGTACACAGCAGAAAGGAAATACTATTGTTCCGCTAAAAATCTTTTTTAAAAATGGCTTTGTGAAAGTTCAGATCGGTTTAGCCAAAGGTAAAAAGCGGTTTGATAAAAGAGATAGTATCAAAGCTTCTGATACAAAACGAGATATCGATCGCGCCATTAAACGTGGTAAAGTGAGTATCTAACTTATTTAATAAGTGTCATAGTTTTTACCATTTCCTGATCTCCAACTCTGACTTTATACATATAAGTACCTGAAGCCAAATCAGACGCAGTAAAAGAAAAATAATGCTGTCCGGTACCTAGCCATCCGTCATAAATTTCGTACACAAATTCACCGGTGATCTTGTAAACAGAAATATTGGTTTGACCGGGTCTATCAAGACTTAAAGGTATATTCGTTGATGGATTAAATGGATTGGGATAATTTTGATCTAATCTAAAAACTTGCCTTGAGTCTATTTGTTCAGTATTAGTTCTAATTACGTCAATAGATTCAATCATATCTCTTTGACTAAAATAGGCTTCAAGTATATAGTTGTTATCCTGCCACGCTTGGCTTAAGCTATCGATGGGATAGCCGTTAACTTCCAATTTGAATGAAGGATAATCAGCTCTCATAATTTCAATGTTATAGTGTGCTAAAATTGAATCTGCTGAAGCAGAATCAACCAAGTCCTCATTAAAGTACACACTCATTGGACCTCCCCGATATTGAGGCGCTTGAAAACTAACTGAATCATGTACTCCCAAAACCGAAATAGAAACTGTTTGCTCACCTGATATTGGAGGCAAACCAATTAATTTTGGATCTAAGCTCCAGGTATATTGTAGATATTCTCCGGGCCACAGTGTATCTCTGTAATCATCTGTCGTAGTATAAGTTGGAAATAAAGAGATCCCGGAAAAATCTTCGAAGTATACTGCGTAAGTACTTGTTCCCTGATATGCATGAAATGTGTTCGATTGGTTGGATAACCTGTAAGTAATTTCAATCGGCTCCCCATATTCATACTCGCTTTTAGAAGTAATCACTTCTGATACAACTTGTGCTTGAGCTATAGTTAGTAATAGAAGGGAAATGACAATTATGAGAAATTTCATGTTATCTCTGCTAGACCCGCATTTTATCTAACGTATTAATAAAAAAACAAAACCCCAACTTATTCAGTCGGGGTTTTGATATTCTGCGGAAAAGCCTGTAAGCCGGATTCTGTTCCTCCGCCAGATGGCGGATTCGGCAATCATTTATCTGGTGCATTCTACCCGACAGCGTCTCGACAAGCGGCGAATACTGCCCTACGTGAACTTGCACCCCACGAGGTTTACCTAGCTGTGTACCTCACGGTAACACACGGTGAGCTCTTACCTCACCTTTTCACCATCACCACCAACGCAGAGCGTTGGAAATTCCAATTTTTAAATTCCAAAATTCAAACAAACTTCAATTTTTAAACCTTAAATAGTTTAAACATTGTTTGTTAATTGATTTTTTGGAATTTGGAATTTTCCAGCGCTCTGCGCTGGGGCTGTTTCTTTTCTGTTGCACTCTCTGTCGCTTATTCGTCGCCAAATAAGCGCCTCAGCTACGCCCTAAGGATCGCTGAGCGTGGTGCTTGTTGGTGTCCGGACTTTCCTCCCCGAATTAAAAATTCGAAGTGATTGCCCGGCTTTTCCGGCAATAAAGATACAAATAAAAAAGGGAAGCAATACTGCCTCCCTTTCAACCACTATGCTGATCACTATCGCTTAGAGCGACAGATTCTTCTTTGCATTATCAAAAAATGACTGATCTACTACAATACGGCCACTATTTTCGTCGGTGATAATCTTATTCATTCGGCGAACTTCTACCTGCGTTTGCGGGGGTAGTGCCATACCTAAAGCAGCACCTCTATCCATGGCAACAACTGCAATACCGTTATTTAAACCATTTCGTAAACGCTTATAATTACGGATATATCGTTGATCAATTTCTTTCTCAACTTCGTCGCGTTTTGCTTCAAGCACATCTTCTTCTTCCTGTGTAGACTTCATCACTTGCTCAAGGCTATTTTGCTTGGCATTGTATAGGGTCTTTATTTCAGCAAGATTTTTTTCGGCTACCTCAATTTCCGGGCCGATTGACTCCTGGCGTTTTTCAATCTCTATTAAACGCGCTTTATTATTTTCAATGATTTGTTTCTGCACTTCAATTTCTTTGGTAAGCGCATCGTATTCGCGGTTATTGCGAACTGTTAGTTGTTGGTCTTCGTATTTTTTAACCTTTTCCTCAGAAGATGTGACTTCCAGTTTAAGGTTATCATACTCAACCATCAGGTTTTTTTCCTCTTCTTTAAGCTTATTCAGCTTCGACTCTCCTCGTGCAATATCGGTTTCGATATCCAGTATTTCTTCCGGAAGATCGCCTCTTAGTTGCTTGATCTCATCGATTCTACTATCTATATATTGAAGATTCGCGAGTTGTTGCAGTACTTCTTTCATGTATAATTGTTAATCAGCTTTGATGAATGGATTGTGGTTCAATATCAGAAACGTAAATATTCATAGGATTGGTAACCGTCTTCGTGGCAAACACTTTCAAGTCATCGAATGCATCCGAAAGTTCATTTTTCAACTCTTCAACAATCGGAAACTCACTCTCGTAATGCCCCACATCAACCAGTAAAAAATTATCCGACTCCGTAAAAAAATCGTGGTACTTAATGTCTGCGGTGATAAATGCCTGAGCGCCTGAGTTCAGCGCTTTATTTTTTAGTGAGATACCCGCGCCACCGCATACCGCCACTTTTTTAATTCGGTCAACATCACCGGAAAAGCGTACGGCGCGTAAGTTTAACGCTTTGGAAATGAGGTGTAGGAATTCATTTTTACCTACTCCACCTTCGGGATATTCTCCTATAACACCCAAACCAAAATTCTGTGAAGGCGAAGACAGCTCTGTTACTTGAAACGAGCCAGCTTTTAACAAACCCTCTTTTTCTAAGCCTGCACGCAATTCAGCAACATGGTGTTGATCGATGATTGCCTCAAAACATTTCAACCCATGTTCACGATTTTCTACCGTAAAATAGTGCGCTTCTTCCGCTGAGTAATAATTCAGCAATTTTAATACGGCTTCAGCATCGTCGTGTGCCGTTACCAACCTAATTTTGCGACTGATTCGATAACTTTTATCCAAAAATCTGAGGTTATCTAGCCCAAGAATGTTGGCTAAAACAAATGATACCCCATCAAGGGCAGCATCTAAATTTGTATGAGCAACTAATAGTCCAATATCATTCTTTATCAACTTATAGATGATTTTCCCTTGTTCGTTGGTTGGGGTAATCGATCCAATTTTGCTAAAGATTAGTGGATGATGTGCTACAATGAGTTGTACTTTTTTAGAAATGGCTTCTTCTACAACAGCATCAGTAACATCAAGACAAGTGAGGATGGCGTATACTTCTGTGTTTGGGTCTCCTACCAATAGCCCGACATTATCGTAATCCATCTTTATTTTGGGCGGTGCCCACTGATTCAAAAAGGTAGATATATGTCGGATTTGGGTTGCCACTTTATCTATCCTCTGATGTATTATGTTTAGAAAAGCGGCCCGACAAACGGCCTATGTTGGAGTGATTAATTTGTACCAAAAAATCTAGAATAATTACACATTCTTTTGAACCACAAAAAATACGATTAAAACGCGAATTTTAAAAGGCTAACTTATGGTTGAATAAATAAATGCACGCATTAAACCTAAAAACGATGGTAACTGACGATATTAAAACGAACTTAGAGGAAATTAGAAATCGAATTACAGCTGCAGCTGAACGATCAGGTCGAGATCCTAAAGAGATTACGTTGATTGCAGTAAGCAAAACCAAACCAAATGAGGCAATTTTAGAAGCTATAAATGCCGGACAACTTCACTTTGGGGAAAACCGTATGCAAGAACTCCAATCAAAAATGGATGAAATTGATCATTCAGGGGCTCAATGGCATATGATCGGCACGATGCAATCGAATAAAATCAAATACATTGCACATCGAGTAAACTGGATTCATTCGGTGGGTAAAGCAAAATATCTGAAAGAAATTGATAAGCGCGCTAATCAGAACAATCATCATGTAAATGTACTTATTCAGGTTAACATTAGTGATGAAGATCAAAAAAGTGGCTGTGAGATAACGGATCTCGAGGCCATTTTAAGTAAAGCCAAAGATTACTCAAATATCACTGTAAAAGGGCTTATGGGGATGGCGCGCTTTGTAGATGACCCTGAAGAGGTACGCGATGAGTTTAAACTGCTGAAGTCTGCTTTTGATGCGCATCAACATTTGAACGGAGGCAACATCGACCTAACCGAATTATCGATGGGAATGAGCAACGATTTTGAAGTTGCCATAGAAGAAGGCTCTACCATGGTTCGCATTGGAAGTGCCATATTTGGAGCACGAAACTAAGGTTGATTATTTGCGTAGCCGTTACCACTTTATTTCAAAAATCTAAATCAAGGGCATTATGTTATTCGGACTTCCATGGTGGGCCATTATCGCAATCGTTGCTATTGTTGGTGGCATGTACACTTCAATCAGAGAAAAGGAAATGAAATTGGAAGAAAAACGGCTTACCAGTTCTAAAGAAGCACAAGAACTGCGAAAGATGATTTTCAACCTGAAATCCAGGGTAGAACATTTGGAAACCATTGTTGCTGATTTAGAAGAAAAACAACCCGAAATTACCCTTGACGATATAGAGATTAAAAATGATCTTGATGATGACAACAAGAACTCATCCCGAGTGAGAGGTTAACACATGTCGGAAGAAGAATTAATTATATCTGTTGTAGCCATAGTATTTGGTACCGGTTTTGCCGCTTTTATCATGTATAATATTTTCAGTTTAATAAGAGCGGCTATCGAACGTAAAAATCCATCAAGCAGTGATCTTAATCCTCAGTTTTTTAGAGCCCTTGCTGATTTCAAAAAGACTACTGAACGTCGATTAAATAATGTTGAAGCAATAATTACCGATCTGGAAGAAGAGCGTATTTTGATCCCCGAAAAAAACGAGTCTACCGGGGATATTGAGATTGAAGATGAGGAGCAACGAGAAGAAGTAAAAAAATCGAGCGACAGTAATCTGCGGAACATGTTAAATGAATAAATAGTACTTTAAAGCGCTTTTCGTTCATCAAATAATCTACAGAATATGAAGATCACACCGATTGAGATTAAACAGCAACAGTTTGAAAAATCTTTACGTGGCTTTGATGTTGCCGAGGTACAATCTTTTTTAACTCTAGTTTCTAACGAATATGAAAACCTGATTACCAAAAATCAGGAACTCGAAGATCAAATTGAGAAATTGACTGATCGTGTTAAACACTATGAACGTGTTGAGGAAGCGCTACATGAAACGTTACAAACTACCAAAGAGTCGGTTGCTCAAAAAATGGATAATGCTCGTTTAGAGGCAAAAAACCTTGTTGATAAAGCCCATTTGGAAGCAGAAACTATTGTGAAAGAAGCGCATCATGAAAAAGCGCACATCCGCCAAAGTATTCTGCGATTATTAGATAAAAGAGAAGAAATTATTGTGGGAATCTCATCCTATCTCGAAAATGCATCTTCTACCATCTCTAAGTTTAAGGATGACGAAATGAAGATCTTCTCATTTAATGAAAAAGAAGAAGAACCAATTCAAAAAAGCGCTGATAAGAATGTTGACGTGATTGAAGCAGATAAAAACAAAGCAGAAGAAAATTCTACCAACTCGCGCTTTACCTTTGACGATGAAGCCGATCAGACATCTTCTGATATTGATACTAGTTTCATGAATTCAGACGACGACTCCTTTCCTCCGGGATCAGAGCGCTTAGATGATATTTTAGACGAAATCGATTAAAACGAATTAGCCATTGGATACTGTAGCAGAGTTTAGAAAAAAACGCGATGAAGCTGTTGAATATTTATCGCAAGAAATTGGAGATTTTAAACCTGAATACTTACTCATTTTGGGGACAGGTTTAGGTCAACTCGCCGAAGAAATAGATGTACTTAAGGCTATTGAGTACGATCAAATTCCGCATTTTCCTGTTTCCACTGTAGAAAGTCATCACGGCCGTTTACTCTTTGGTCACTTGGGCGGAAAGCCTGTAGTAGCTATGCAAGGTCGCTTCCATTATTACGAGGGATATACCATGCAGGAAATTGTTTTCCCGGTTCGTGTGGCTCGGAATTTAGGTGTGCAAACCTTAATAGTTAGTAACGCTTGTGGAGGTTTGAATCCAAATTTCCAGCGTGGCGACATCATGCTCATTAACGACCATATTAATTTTTTGGGTGATAATCCTTTGATCGGTCCAAATGATGACGAACTTGGTCCTCGATTTCCTGATATGAGCGAACCTTATACCGAGCGATTGATCGAAACTGCAGAAAACGTAGCGCTCGACCTTTCCATAAAAATGCACGAAGGTGTTTATTTGGCAATCTCCGGCCCAATGCTTGAAACCAAAGCCGAATATAGATACATGCGTCAACTTGGTGCAGATGTTGTAGGCATGAGCACGGTACCTGAAGTTATAAGTGCTGTGCACATGGGTCTCGAAGTTCTTGGTATTTCTGTTATTACCGACGAATGTTTCCCCGATGCGCTTGAACCGGTAAGTTTGGATGATGTTCTAGAAGCGGCCGGAATGGCAGAACCAAAAATGACTCAGGTTATTATTGGCGTACTAGAACGATTATAATTGAATTCTAAGACTATTTTTCCACAAAAAGCGTTATTTTTCCACGTAGTATTGCAATCTACCGTAGAATTGTTTTTCTATGGTAAACTAACAACCATCGATAGTAGGTATCTGCATATATGAATTTTGATGGATTCGACGACGAGCTTTGGGACGAACACAAGTGGGAAGCTCATCTTGATGAAGTAGAACGAAAAAGCGATCAACTCCGCCGTTTCATCTCCTCTGATCCTAAAGGCAATATTCCCCGCTGGATCACATTGCTACAAGAAAGTCAGGACGAGGATGATGCCTTTGAGGCATACGTAGAGGAAGAGCTGTTGCTTGACGAAGCTTATTTTCCCGAGGAAGAAGACGACTGGGACGATGAAGATGATTACGATGATGAAGATTTTCTTTTCGGAGCTCAGGATGAATTTGATGAACTCGAGGAAATGGATGATTTTGATTCCGGTGAGGAATGGAAAGCGTTAAGTGAAGATTTTGCCAGTTCTGATTACGGATCGTTAGATAACCTTCTCATTTTTAATCGCTCCAGAGAATTAGCCGTTGACGTTTTGAAATGGGCGGAATCTGTAGACGAAAAATATCAGACCAAATCCTTTCAGGAATTTGTTGGTGAAACGCTCAAAATTGGCGCAAAGTTAGCCGGTGGCTACTCCTTTGGTTTCGAACCGGAATACATTGGTGCCAACATAGCTTATACCAAAAAAGCTCTTAAATGCTCCAATTTGGCCTTAGCACTATTGCAAGCCCAACGTTCTGAGGAATATTTTAACGCTTCTGATTATGGCGACTTCCACGAGCGTATTTTCGAGCTCCGTAACGATGTGGGCGTTTACGTTCAGGAATTGAGAGATCGATTCTATAATCGAATGGATTAATTAATCCTCCCAGATTCCAATTTCTTTCATTCCTTCTGAATCTGCTGCCGCTCTAAACATCGAACCGGTATTGGTACGCATCGATATGTTGCCATATTTATCGACTGCGATAAAACCTGCTTCTTTTGGATTCAATAAATCATCTACTAAATAACTCATAGATTCTTCGAGCGTAGATTCCGTGAATTTCATGTGCATGGCTAGTGCATGCGCAGAAACGTTTAACATAATCCGTTCACCCCAACCCGTTGCTGATACCGCAACCAGATCGTTAGCATACGTTCCGGAACCAATAATCGGAACATCACCAACTCTACCGAATTGCTTGTTCGTCATTCCTCCTGTAGATGTACCGGCAACGATATTTCCGTCGCTATCAACTGCTACACAACCTACCGTGCCCATTTTCCATGAATTCTCACTACTTGTATCATCATGGTTATATCCCTGTCCGGCATTTCTTCGTTTCCAGCGTTCGTATTTTTCTTCCACTCTAAAGTACAGTGGGTCCACTCGCTCTACATCCGTTTGATCGGCGAAGGTTTCCGCTCCATCAGTAGCAAAGAATACATGATTGGATTCTTCCATTACTTTCCTTGCAAGGGATATTGGATTTTTAACGGTAGTTACTCCGGTAATTGCTCCGGCGTTTAAAGTATTACCATGCATAAATGCAGCATCCAATTCATTCTTACCTTCAGCTGTAAAAACAGCTCCTCTTCCGGCATTATATAATTCGTTATTCTCCAGATATTGAATAGTTGCTTCTACGGCATCTAACGCTGAACCCCCATTTTCTAATATTTCTGTCCCAACAGCCAGCGCTTCCTCGAGCGATTCCATATATGCTTGAGTACGCTCAGAAGGTGAATCTTTAGGATAATAACCAGCCCCACCGTGCAGAGCTATGGCCCATTTCTTTGTTTCCTGAGCGTTCGTTTCGTGAATAAATCCTCCAATAAGAAGGATCAATAAAAGAGTTAGATAGTTTTTCATATGTACCTTTTTAGTTTCCCCTATTTCAATAAAGTACACAAAAAAAGGTGCCTGAAGCACCTTTTATCATTTTTTAAAGATTCTACTCTTATTGTTGAACTACTTGAACATTGAGATCAAGTTTAACAGTGTCGGCTACAACAACGCTACCTGCTTCGGTAATTGCATTCCATTTTAAACCAAATTCTTTTCGGTTTATAGCACCGGAGATTTCAAAACCGGCTTTTTTCTGACCATAAGGATCCACAACTGTTCCACCATGATCTACATCTAAAGTGATCTCTTTTGTAATATCACGAATGGTAAGGTTTCCTTTAAGTGCAAATGTTCCTTCTCCTGTTTTAGTAAATTCGGTAGAAGTAAAGGTCATTTCAGGATATTTCTCTGCATTAAAGAAATCATCAGATTTTAAGTGCCCATCACGATCGGCTACTCCGGTATCAATACTGTCGATATCGGCTTTAAATGTAATTTGTGCACCTTCAAAAGATTCATTCTCTGTTTCAAGAGTTGCATCAAAGGACTTGAATTTTCCGGTTACGGTTGAGATAACTAAGTGCTTTACTTTAAACGTAATTTCTGAGTGAGTAGGATCAACTTTCCAAATAGTTTTTACGGCGGTTTCCATAGTAATAAATAAATTATAAGTTTGAAATAGTTCAACATTAAACTATTTACCTGCGTATACCATTCCCCACGTTCAATAAAATTTTATCTAAAAAGGAATACCTATTTTAATTAGCTAGTAACCTGCCGCTTGTCCATCTACTCTTGCTTCTGAAGCTCCGTAATATACTCCATTTTCCAGATCACGCATAATAGCTTGAAACCGACCAAAGAAACTATTTCCAACCTGCACGCGGTGTCCCATTGCACGGAGATCACGAACTACTTGTGGAGGAATTGAAGTCTCGATACTCACCAAACCAACATTGGTTAATGTATCATCTAAACCATCAGTCGGTTGTGTTGAACCCCGGTGGTTCCAGCGTAAAGCATCACCGGCCTGCTGCATGTTCATCCCAAAATCGATCACATTTGTAATCAAACTTACATGTCCCATCGGCTGATAAGCTCCTCCCATATTTCCTAAAGTCATAAATGGCTCACCATCTTTCATTACGAAGCCGGGAATTATTGTATGAAATGGACGTTTTCCGGGTTCATACACATTTGGGTGATTGGGATCGAGTGAAAACAATTCCCCTCTATTTTGAAAACTAAAACCCGTTCCGGGCACCACAAACCCTGAACCCATTCCACGAAAATTACTTTGAATCAACGAAACCATATTTCCGTCTTTATCGGCCGTAGTTAAGTAAATAGTATCCCCTTCTTCGAGAACTTCTACTCCCGAGGTTAAATCATCACTTGCCTTACTTGTGATCAAAGCTCTACGCTGTTCAGCATATTCTTTCGATAGTAATGTTTCGTACGGGATGTCATAAAAATCTTCATCTACATAGTGTTTTGCGCGATCTTCGAACGTAAGCTTTTTCGCTTCGATCATCAGGTGAAAAGTCTCTGCTGTCGCAAAACCCGTTTTACTCAAATCGTAACCTTCCAAAATATTCAGCATTTGCAAAACTGCAGTTCCTTGCACATTTCCACCTACTTGATACACATCGTATCCGCGATAATTCACCGTTTGAGGCTTTACCCAAGTTGATGTGTGCTTGTCGAAATCCTCAAACCGTAAATACCCTCCGTTTTCTTTCATCCAGCGGTCAATTTTTCTGGTGATTTCACCACGATAGAAAGCATCTCGTCCTTCACTTGCCAATAACCTAAATGTATTTCCTAAATCAGGATTCTTAAAGATTTCCCCTTTTTCCGGTCCACGACCATCAAAGGTGAACGTCTCTTTAAACGCACCGACTTGTTGGCTTAACCGCGGAGCACTTCTTTTCCAGCTTGCTGAGATCGCTTCACTCACGGGGAACCCGTTTTCGGCATACCAAATAGGCTCTTCCAAAATTTCAGCCATTGATATCGAGCCAAATTGATCATGCATTTCGAACCAACCATCGATGGCTCCCGGAACAGATACTGATAGCAAATCCAACGCCGGTATTGAGTCAACCCTTTGTTCTTCCAAAATCTCCATTAAATCATCGTAGGAAAGTCCAAGTGGTGATCTGCCACTAGCGTTCAAAGCATACACTTGTTCACTTTCTGCATGATAGATGATTGCAAAAAGATCTCCACCGATTCCATTTCCGGTGGGCTCCATCAAACCCATAGCTGCATTTGCTCCAATAGCCGCATCAATAGCGTTTCCCCCATTTTTAAGAATTTGCAGTCCAACCTGAGTCGCCAGCGGCTGACTGGTAGCTACCATTCCGCGCTGACCGATTACTTCCGAACGGGTTTGAATCAAGCTGCCCGCTTCGCGGTCTATTTGGGCGAATAATGCTGCCGGTATAAAAAGTAAGGAGACAAAAAGAAGTGTAAATATAGAAGGAGAAACGTCCATTGCTATCACATTTGATATAGTTGTTAACGAAATAACCGTATCGAATATCAAACAGTTCTTCGAATTGATCAATGATATTCGATCAGCAACGAACTAACTAAAATTCTCTGAGAACTCAAACTATACAAACGATGTAAATACCCTGGAGTTTAGCATTGATAGAACAGCAGTTGATTTAACAAAAAAAAGCCACTCCATAAAATGAAGTGGCTTTTCAACTTGTACGCCCGGGAGGGTTCGAACCCCCAACCCCCAGAGCCGAAATCTGGTACTCTATCCAGTTGAGCTACGGGCGCATTTTTTTGCAAAAATGCTTTAGATTCAGGAGCCGAAATCTTACTTCTTTTTCTGATTAAGCATTGTTACAGTTCAGTAAATGATCTGCGCTAAGTTGTTCTTCATGTCCAAAAACAAAAAGCACGTTATTTAGAAAAATTGCTTTGAGGCGAGAATCTAAATCTATAATTCGATTCTTCTCAACGCATCTTGCAAATAATTCAATAATAACTTTGGCTCGCCTTCACATAATATCTGTTGTGATAACGGGCGCAAATAATCTTAAGATCAAAGGATGGCAAATATACGTACATTTGCACTTCATCGCATAGGAAATTCTACGGCATTTATTGAGGTTGCAGTATTAAATCCCGATCTTTACAGGCTAACAAGAGATGATACTATGAATACCTTTTTACTCACACTCGGACTTGCAGTTGTTTTTATAGGCATTGGATTTGCCGGTATTGCTGTTAAAATTCTTCTTAAGAAAAATGGAGAGTTTTCTGGCACGTGTGCCAGTCAAAGTCCTTTTCTAAATAAAGAAGGTGAAGCATGCAGCATGTGTGGTGCCCTTCCGAGTGAGAAATGTAAAAGTGATGACCAGCCTAAGAGGGATGAAAAGGAGTTTAGTCCGTTTGTGGCTTAATTCGCAATAATTCTAGGTTACTCCCCTACTTATTAAATAGAAAAATCTGTGCCTCTACTTTAATTTAAGATTCCTGCTTTCGCAGGAATGACTATGTTGGGTGTAGATTTACTCTAAAATAAAACTCTGGAAGCCATCGGTTATGTGCTCTTGCCAGTTGCCACCTTCATCTGCATAGATCAAATACCCTTCGAGCTCATTTTTTGATTCAAGAAAGTTTTTGCACTCTTCCAATCCTATTACCATGCAAAGTGTGGCGTAAGCATCGGCGTCCATAGCGGTTGGTGCAATAATTGACGCACTGAGTAGATTGTTTTTTGCAGGATAACCGGTTTTCGGATTAATAGTGTGTGAGTATTTCAGTCCCGTCTGTTCATCAACCCAAAACTTCCGATAATTGCCTGACGTTGCCAGCGCGGCATTTTCCAGCTTAAGTATAAACTGAAAGCGATCTGCTACATCAATATTTTCCTGTGGTTTATCAACCCCAATCACCCACGTTTCATTTTTTAAGTTCTCACCACGGGTGCGAATCTCGCCTCCAACTTCAACCATATAACTACTGATTCCTTTTTCTTCTAAGAATTCAGCGAGTACATCAACCGTATAGCCCTGTGCAATGGCGTTGAAATCTATGGTACTGTTTTCAGGAATTCTCACTCTGTTTCCATCCAGTTCAACTTTATTGTAACCGATCAGATTCAATGTATTATTCACTTGTTCGTCGGTAACTTGTCCACGAATCTCATCAAACCAAAACCCCCACAATTGAACTAAGGGGCCTACAGTGGGATCAAAATCTCCATTACTTTCTTCTGCGATTTCTAAAGATCGCTTTAGTACTTCTAAAAAGTATTCATCAACCTCAACCCAGTCACCTGTCTCATTTACTTGAGAAATCAATGATTTAGGCACCCAAGTACTCATAGAGTTATCAATATCTTCGAAGATTTCCTCGAACTCATTGGAATAATCTACATTTTCAGTGGTGATGTATTTTATCTGGTAGGTAGATCCCTGAGCATTCCCGGTGTTTTCCACTAATTGTGGAGTTTTACTCGAACATGAAAGGAGCGTAAGTAGTACAAATAGCGTAGTTTTTCTCATAATATCAGGCAAAAAAAATCCCGCACATAAATGCGCGGGATTAACTTAAAAGTTGGATGATTATCCACCAAAATCATCAAAGGCTACATTCTCTTCCGGTACGCCCCATTCGTCGCACATTTTAAGTACGGCTTGATTCATTAATGGAGGTCCACAGAAGTAGAACTCAATTTCTTCTGGTTCAGGGTGATTTGTCAAGTACTGATCAATTACAGCCTGGTGAACAAATCCTAAGAAGCCATCACCTTCTTCGTCGTTGATGTCTTTCTTCTCTTTCCAATTGTCTTCTTCCAAAGGCTCAGAAAGAACAACGTAAAACTTAAAGTTGTCGAATTTGTCTTCTAACTGCTTAAAGTGATCTAAGTAGAACAATTCTCGCTTAGATCGACCACCGTACCAATACGTAACTTTACGTCCGGTTTCCAATGTTTTAAACAAATGGTACAAGTGCGAACGCATTGGCGCCATTCCGGCACCACCACCAATGTAAAGCATCTCAGAATCAGACTCTTCATTGATAAAGAATTCGCCATACGGACCTGAAATTGTTACAGTATCGCCTGGTTTTCTCGCAAAAATGTATGACGAAGCAATACCAGGATTTACATCCATCCAAGTGTTCTTAGCGCGATCCCACGGTGGAGTTGCGATTCGAACGTTTAACATAATGCGACGACCTTCGGCTGGATAGCTAGCCATCGAGTAGGCACGTTCGATTACGTCATCGTTTTTCATTTTAAGATCCCAGAGGCCAAACTTATCCCACTCAAGTTGGAATTTATCCGGCTCATCATGTTCTTCGGGATGCGCAGTAATGTCGATATCTTTGTAATCTACAGTACATTCAGGAATTTCGATCTGGATATAACCACCAGCTTTGTAATCCATATCTTCCGGAATCTCAACAATAAATTCTTTAATGAAAGAGGCTACGTTGTAATTTGACACAACTTTAGCTTCCCATTTTTTGATTCCGAATACTTCCTCAGGAATCGTGATTTCCATGTCTTCTTTCACTTTTACCTGACAGCCCAAACGGTAATTTTCGGCCTGTTCTTTTCGGGTAAAGTGAGGTGTTTCGGTTGGTAGTATTTCGCCACCGCCACTGTGAACCTGACATTCGCATTGAACACATGTTCCACCACCACCACATGCTGATGGTAAGAAAATCTTGTTGTCACCTAAGGTACTCAATAGAGTTCCACCGGATTCAACTTCAATTACCTTCTCACCATTGATGGTAATTTTAACCGGACCTGAAGGGGTAAGTGCGGCTTTAGCACCTAATAATATCGACACCAATAAAATAATTACGGCGAAGAATATTAGGATACTGATACCAACTATTACAAGCGTTGTTGCTCCAAAAATCATAGTTATATCTTCTTGATGATTATAATTTGATTCCCATAAACGACATGAAGCCAATGCCCATCAAGCCGGTTACGATAAATGTAATTCCCAAACCTTTGAGCGGTGCAGGCACATTTGAATATTGAATTTTTTCGCGGATAGCGGCAATTGCTACAATTGCTAAAAACCATCCGATACCACTACCGAAACCAAACACGGTTGCCTCGGTAATGTTTGCATAATTTCTTTCTTGCATGAACAACGAACCACCCAAGATTGCACAGTTAACCGCAATCAGTGGTAAGAAGATTCCAAGTGCGCCATACAATGCAGGAGAAAACTTTTCTACTAACATCTCAACCAATTGTACCATGGAAGCGATGATGGCAATGAACAAAATGAAAGAAAGGAAGCTTAAATCAACGGTAGCGAAGCTTTCGCCCATCCATGATAATGCGCCTTCTGCCAACACATAGTTTTGAAGCAGGTAGTTTGCAGGTACCGTTACCGATAGTACAAAGATAACTGCTATACCAAGACCAACGGCGGTTGATACTTTTTTGGATACTGCCAAATATGAACACATGCCTAAGAAATAGGCAAATACCATATTGTCAACAAAGATCGATTTAACAAAAATGTTTACTAACTCTTGCATGGATTAGTCCTCAATCAATTTAGTATTACGTGCGCGTTGTACCCAAATCAAAATACCTACGGTAATTAACGCCATAGGAGGTAACAGCATGAAACCATTGTTGCTGTAGAAACCGCCGTTTGCGAGATACCAAGATTCCGGAATAATTTGAGCACCCATTAACTGGCCTGAACCTAAAAGCTCACGGAAAAATGCTACGATGATCAGGATAATTCCGTAACCGGCAGCGTTACCGATTCCATCAAGCAGCGATTTCCAAGGCTTGTTACCCAATGCAAATGCTTCGAGGCGACCCATGATGATACAGTTGGTGATAATCAGCCCTACGAATACCGCAAGTTCTTTACTTACATCGTATACAAACGCTTTAAGTACCTGATCAACCAATACTACCAACGATGCTACTACTACAAGCTGCACGATGATACGAATTCGATTTGGCACCAAATTACGCATCAAAGAAACGATTACGTTTCCGGCAGCCATCACGAATACAACCGAAAGCGCTAATACGATAGCAGGTTGGAGTTTAACGGTGATCGCTAGTGCCGAACAAATTCCCAAAACCTGTACAGTAATCGGGTTATTGTCGTCGAATGGATCGGTTAATAATTTCTTATTCTTTTTACTGAAAAGAGGCTCTTTCGGCTTTGCAACCGGCTTCTTTTCAACTACTTCTTTTTCTAAAACTTCTGCCATTGTATTGTGTGTTAATGCTGGCGATTAGTTATTGAGTTGAGCTGTTGCCGTAGTTCCGGCATATTCTTTCAAGAATGGGAAATAAGATTTCAAGCAATCCAAAATCATCAATTCCACACCATCTGAAGTGATGGTTCCACCACTAATTCCATCTACTTCATAATCGGTAGAGGACCCACCTTTACGAACATCAATTCCTAGGAAATTGCCTTGATCATCAAGAATCTTCTTACCTCTAAATTGTTCTGTAAAAATTGGATATTTGATTTCTGCACCAAGACCGGGTGTTTCCGCTTTGTGATCGAAAACCGCACCGTAAACGGTGTTCAAATCTTCTTCCAATGAGATATATCCCCAGATCGGGCCCCAAAGTCCGGCACCACGAAGTGGAATCACATAAAAGGTTTTCCCATCTTTTTCTGCTACATAAAGAGGCGCATTTCGCTCGTCATTTTCTAGCCTGATTTCCTTTGCCATATCAACGTTAAATGCATCCACACCTTGTACTAAGGAACCTTCGCTCACTACAAGTTCTTCGAGGATATAATCCTGATACACTTCAGCAGCTTCATCGCGGGTCACTTCAATTTGAATTGAGCTCAAAATATTCTGCATTTTTTCGAGCTCAACATTTTTGTCTTGCATTGGCTTTAGTGAAGTAGCTACCGCTGAAAGCGAGGCTGCTACCACTACTACCATAATTGCTGCAAATCCAAACGTATAACCGTTACTATTTACATTCATTATTATGCTCCGGCAGTTTTAAGGGCTAGTCGTTTTTGGCGTTTTTTGATGTTCGCCTGAATTACGTAATGATCAATCAACGGCGCCATTGTGTTCATAAATAAGATGGCAAGCATGATTCCTTCCGGATACGCCGGGTTAAATACACGAATCATGATGGCGAAGAATCCGATAAAGAATCCGTAATAATATTTACCCATCTCGGTTTGTGAACCGGACACAGGATCGGTGGCCATGAATACTACACCAAAGGCAAATCCACCAAAAATGAGTTGCTGCCAGAATGGAACCGCCATAAACGCTTGTTGCTCCGGGCTAATTGCGTAACCTGCAAATGCGTTGAAAATCAAGCCCATTACTGCGCCACCAATTACTGCGCTTAGCATGATTCTCCAGCTTCCAATTCCGGTGAAAATCAACAATCCAGCACCCAATAAGATAAGTAACGTTGAAGTCTCTCCAATCGAGCCGGGAATCAATCCTAAAAATGCATCAAACGCTGAATACTGAGTGGTTCCTGTAGTTGCCAGCTCACCAAGTACGGTTGCACCAGACCAACCATCAACTACAGCCTGACCTTCTTGTACCGAAGTGTTAATCCAAACTTTGTCGCCCGACATGTAGGTTGGGTATGCAAAGAAGGCAAAAGCTCGTGCTAACAGCGCCGGGTTGAAAATATTCATTCCGGTTCCGCCGAATACTTCTTTACCAATTACTACAGCAAATGCTACCGAAATTGCCACCATCCAAAGTGGAATATCAACCGGCATTATCAGAGGAATCAACATTCCGCTAACCAGATAGCCTTCCTCAATTTGGTGTCCTTTTATCACACAGAAAAGGAATTCAAGACCAAGTCCTACACCGTAGGAAACAATTACCATTGGAATTACTTTGATGGCACCAAAAATAAATTGGTCAACAAAAGACGCATCAATACCAAGTGCATTGTAGTGGTGATATCCCACATTCCACATACCAAACAATAAGCACGGTACAAGAGCCATGATTACTGTATTCATCGTACGCTTCAAATCGATTCCATCGCGAATGTGTGCGCCTTTGGCCGGGGTAGTGTGGCCGGGCACAAACAGAAAAGTGTAAAACCCATCAAATACTGGCCACAGCTTTTCGTATTTCGCTCCTTTTTCGAAATTCGGCTTTATGTTTGCTTCAAGAAAATCGTGTATAGCTTTCATCTATCTTAATAAACAGTGTTGATTTCTTACCCTAGTTCTTGTTTCATCAAGTCGAGACCTTGACGAACATGTTTCTGAACTTCAATTTTTGATGTACATACAACTTCGCACAGCGCGAAATCTTCCTCTACAACTTCGTAGATACCTAAATTTTCCATCAGCTCGATATCGTTGGTCATAATCGCTTTAATTAGCTGTACCGGATAAATATCGAATGGGAAAACTTCTTCATACTGTCCACTTACAACAAATGCTCGTTCTTCTCCATGCTGATTGGTATCTAACTCATAAACCACTTCTTGGTTCGTTAGATTTGCAACCTGACGCTGGAAAAATGAAGGAAGAGCGCGAGAGATGCTGAACTTGTCGGGCTTTGGAATTAACCAGCCAAACATTTCAGGCTCTATTCCCTCTTCAATCACCGTAACTTGTCGTTCGTAGAAACTCAGGTACCCGTCTTCTTCAATTTTTGTACCGGTCAACACATTTCCAGTGATGATTCGGTTTTTCTTATCTGATACATTCTCTTTAATAAATGGCTTTACAGCTGCGCCAATTACCGTTGAATGATATTTTCTATCTAATACTTCTGCTCCGGTAACTGCAATGTTGATGCGAGCATCAAACGTACCGGTTAAAAATAATCGCCCGATAATTACCACATGCTCGGGAGTGATCGTCCAAACGGTTTCTCCTTTGTTGATTGGGTCGATTTGTGCGATTTGTACGCCAACTAATCCCGCCGGGTGTGGACCGGAATACTTATTAATTTGCACACCTTTTACACTGGAAAGCACACGACCTGATGGCGCATCTGCATTTAAACCTAGATGAACTTTGCCATCGGTGAGTTGCGCAAGCGCATCAATTCCTGCCTGGAATTCCTTCTCATTGCCATCCAGAAGCAGCGACATATCCGGAGCCAATGGTGCAGAATCAAACCCTGAAATAAATATCGCTTTTGGCGTTTTAGAAGTTTGTGCAACTACGTTGTATGGACGTTGCTTGAAGAATGCAAAGCATCCTGAGGTTGCCATCTTTTCTACAATAGCATCACGATCAAGGCTTACAGGATCTGCTTTCCCGAAATCTTCGTAGACAACTTCTTTGTCAGCAAGGATTCTGATTTCGAGTATTCTTCGTTTTGCACCACGCACAACCTGAGCGATTTCGCCACTAACAGGAGCTGTTAGTTTAACTGCTTCATCGTCTTTGTTGTACATCAGTGTGCTTCCGGCTTTCACTTCGTCACCTTCCTTTACAACAAGTTTAAAGCGAGCGCCGTGAAAATCGTCGGGTTTAATAGCTACTGTTTCTACGGATGTAACAGGTGCAAACTCTTTGTCGGCTTCCCCTACCAACTTAATATCAACACCGCGTTTGATTTTAATTACTTCTGACATGTAAGAATATTTCAATTTGGAGTTTTATCGGGAATTTGCATGATTTCTTAATATCCCGATAGCTATGAATCAGAAACTTTCAAGGCCACAAAGATACTAAAAAAAACAAGTGATTTGGAACTCTATCCTTTCATTTAAAAATGAAAAATTGTACAAATCAGAAAAGCGCTTACAACGTTTTCCACAGCGATGTGGATAAGTTCAACGGTATGAGTTTCTTACCGACATCAATCACAAAATGAGCATGGCATCGCCAAAGGAGTAAAAGCGATATTTTTTTTCGATTGCATGTTTGTAAAGGCGCTTCATTTCGTTAAAACCCATAAAAGCAGCAACCAGCATGAGCAGTGTACTTTTCGGCAAATGGAAATTTGTAATGAGTGCGTCCACTCTTTTGTAGCGATAGCCGGGAGTTATATAAATATCGGTTTCGCCCAATCCGGGTGAAAGAATTCCTTGATCATTCGCTACCGATTCCAGCACCCGAACCGACGTTGTTCCCACCGCAGTAACGTGTTTTGTTTGATTAAGACTTGAAGCCGTTTCGTCGTTGATGTGATACCATTCGCTGTGGATGTCGTGCTCCAGAATGTTTTCTACCTTAACCGGAGCGAAAGTTCCTAATCCAACATGCAGGGTTACTTCTTCTTTCTGGATGCCTTGCTTTTTCAGCGATTCGAGTAACTCTTCCGTGAAATGAAGTCCGGCCGTTGGTGCAGCTTTACTCCCCAGATCTTTGGCATACACCGTTTGATATTCACTGGCCAGTGTTTCGTTTTGCTCAATGTATGGCGGAAAAGGGGTGTATTTATAGGACTCGAGTCTTGGATCGTCCAAATCACAACTTAGAATCATGGTACGTAAACCGTCTTCGGCAACATGTGTGACTTCTGCTGTGATGCCTTCGATCAACTCAACGGTTTTGCCCAGTTTAAACTTTCGGCCAGGCCGTACTAGTGCTTCGATGGTGTTATTATTTCGAACAGAAGTCACAAACAGTTCTCGCTTACCGCCCTCGAACATCAAGCGGCATTTTTCCACCTTACTATTGTTTACCACCAACTTGGTATCTTTTGGCAGATACTTACCCAAGTTGTAAAACACATCGTCGGTGATTTCACCGGTTTCCCGATTATAAACCAGTAATTTGGCATGATCGCGCGGATGTGCGGGTGATTGAGCAATAAGTTCTTCAGGGAGATGATAATCGAAATCGGAGAGGGTGTACATTTGAGAATAATCAAGAAATAATGATCAGATTCTCAAAGATACTGGATTAGCTTTTTACTTTTTTGAAAAGATGAACATCGCCACCAGGCTTAATTTCAGATTCTATAAACTCGTTTGAGTGGTTCATGATATAAGATTGAATATCAACTTCTGATAAACCTGTTTCTCTTGCAATTCCATGGATAGTGCGCCAATTGTTACCCGTTTTTTCAAAGCTCTGATTTATTATTTCAGAAACGTTTTCTGTAGAATGGTTTGTCTCTTTACTCATCGGCTTTTTCTTTATTATTTACTATCAGCATCACCTGTTGATCTATTAACTCCTTAAATGCAGGACTTTCAACAAATTCTTTAACGTCGTTTAATTCAGAAAGTTCTTTTGATAATTTATCGTTCAAGTGAGTTGGGTACTTAATTGTTAGGTAAGTCACACTCCCAACTATTGCTATGAATGATATAAACATTAATAAAATGAGGGTAAATTGCAATGTTTCGCTGAATTCTGTTAAACCTAATACCGCAAGCAAAATCCCTTCAATAATTAGTAATGCTAAGGCGAAAAAAATTAATGGGGACTTGATTTGTCCCAATACCCCAATTCTGTCAGACATTTTCTAATTCATTTATTTATCTGCCTAAATAAATAAAAACAAAACTATCTAAACAATTATAATTTACTAGTAGGATTTTTGCTTTAGTAGATAATCAAACTAGATTTATCTCTTTGCAACGGCAGAGGTATTTAAACTGGTTTTGCGATTGTATAACAAAGAATGCGCGATGGTTTGAGCGAAATCTTCAGCATTTAAATCATTTATATTTACTTTTTCAAAATGATCCAGCACCCACACTAATTTTCCGGTTTTAGTATCAATGAGATAGGCAAATACTGCGGAATGCTCTACATATTCGGTGCCCCAATCGTAATTAATTTCTTCGGCGTCGGGCTCAATTTTTACAACCAAAACAAACGGGGTGTTAACTTCATCACTAATACGTGTATAGTCTAAATTAGAAGTATAATCCAACGCACTCGCACCTAGGGTATTTATATCGTTAAGATATTGGTCGATTCGTTTAATTTCACTCTGCATTATTTCAGAGCTTTCCGGGGTATAAAAGGTTTCACTGATGGATTTAATCTTTACCTCTTCTCCAATTTCACTCACTAGATGAAGCGGCAATTCTATGGCCAGTTCTGAAATCTTTGCCTGACGAGCTCTCATCTCCTCCTTACTCAAAAAGAACCGTTTATCGTTTTCTATCGCCGTATAAACTAGTGTTATTTCATCCAGCTGCGATCGATCATATTCGTTCGAAAATCTGCTTTCCATTTTATTTGTTGTGCTGCAATTCAACAATGGAAATAGCATTCCGATTACCAGCACTGATCTAAAAACAATTCTACCCATTTATGTTCACCCTTCATATGTGGCACCTATTACAAGTACCTATTTATGTTACATTAATTTAAGCCATAACTTACTCATTGCAATGTTATTGTTCTTGCTCATAAATAATAATGATTTATTGATCAACTCAACCGTTCGCGTCTCCTTGGGCAAAATTTTACTACTATTGTATAGGGCAACAGAGACTTAACAAGTTTTCAGATTAGACCAATGGTAGGGCGTACAATTACGCAATAGCGGGTGTACTAAAAAGACTATTTTTTGCAATAACGGTATTTGAAATGGGAGAGGATGTAGTTCATCCCTCAAAGATTTTAAGCCTTCACTAATTGTTGCTTCACTTTTTCCACCAATGCCTTTGCATCAATACCCACTTCGGCATGAAGTTCCTCCTGCGTACCATGCTCGATGATTCTATCGGGTAAGCCCATAATGGTTAGGGTTGGCTTGTCCGCTTTTTCGGCGATGTATTCTGCAACTGCGGATCCAAATCCACCTAACTTTGCGCCATCTTCCAGAGTAATGATGTGCTGATACTTTTGGCAGATTTCGTCGATTAATTCGGTATCCAACGGCTTGGCAAAACGCATATCGTAATGACCAACATGGATATCTTCTTGCTCAAGTTCGGCGGATGCTTCTGTAACATATTTTCCAATCGGACCAAAGCTCAATACTGCTACATCTTCGCCTTCTTGAATGCAGATTCCTTTCCCGATTTCCATTGCCTCGAAATGCTCTCTTACTTCCATGCCGGTAGAAGCTCCACGTGGATAGCGAATCGCCCAGCTTGCTCCATCATATTCACTGGCAGTAAACATCATATCGCGTAAATCCTGCTCGTTCAGTGGTGAGGAAATAATCACGTTCGGGATTGAACGCATATACGAAATATCATAAGCTCCATGATGAGTCGGGCCATCAGCGCCAACTACTCCGGCTCTATCGATACAGAAAACTACCGGCAAATTTTGGATGGCTACATCATGTACAAACTGATCAAAACCGCGCTGTAGAAAAGTTGAGTAAATAGCGCAAAATGCTTTTTTCCCCTGGGCAGCTAATCCTGCTGCAAATGTAACCGCATGTTGCTCGGCAATACCCACATCAAACGCTCTATCAGGGAATGTATTCATCATCGGCCATAAACTTGAACCACTTGGCATAGCGGGCGTCATACTTACGATGTTTTCGTTTTCTGCAGCCAGCTCTACCAAAGCATCACCAAATACATCCTGATATTTCGGTGCCGATTTCTTGGTTGATTTCGGCTTCAACGAAGCGCCGGTAATCTTGTCAAATGGGCTGCTTTGTGCGTGCCACTTTGTTTGTTCTTTTTCTGCCGGAGCAAAGCCTTTGCCTTTCACCGTAACAATGTGCAATAACTTCGGTCCTTTTACTTCGCGTAAATCTTCCAGGGTTTTTCTAAGAAGGTTCACATCATGACCATCAATCGGTCCGTAGTATTTAAAGCCAAATGAACGGAAAAGTGAACCGGGCGTTAATGCGGCCATCATCGCGGATTCCAGTCGCGAAGCCACTTTGCGCATTTTTGTTCCGGCTGATTTAAAGTGACCGAGTAAATCATACACTTCATCCCGCATTTTGTTAAATCGGCGGCTGGTAGTTACTTCTGCTAAATATTCTTTAAGTGCTCCCACATTTGGGTCGATCGACATGTTGTTATCATTTAATACAACCAATACATCACTTTTCATTGCACCGGCGTTGTTCAAGGCTTCAAAAGCTTGTCCGCCCGTCATGGCACCATCACCAATAATAGCTACTACTTTATCGTCTTTCTTGTCGAGGTCGTTGGCAACGGCCATACCAAGTGCCGCAGAAATAGATGTAGAAGAATGCCCTACACCAAAAGCATCGTGGATATTCTCGCTTCGTTTCGGGAAGCCGGAAATTCCACCATACTTACGATTGGTATGAAAATTATCACGTCGACCGGTTAGAATTTTATGACCATAAGCTTGATGTCCAACATCCCAAATAATGCGATCGTTGGGCGAATCATACACATAATGGAGTGCCGTTGTAAGTTCGACAACTCCGAGAGAGGCGCCAAAGTGGCCACCATGCACCGAAACTACATCCACGATAAAATCTCTGAGCTCATCGCATACATCTTGCAATTGCGTGGGAGATAATTTCTTCAAATCGGCGGGGGAATCTATTTTTGATAGAAGCGGACCTGCTTTTGGGATGTATTCGCTGATTTCCATAGTGATACCTAATCTTGATCTTGCTGGCTGTTTACCTGCTGTATTTTTAACTCTGCCTGATGAAGTACTTGATTGCACTGTTTTGATAGCTCCATGCCTTTTTCGTACAACTTCACAGAATCCTCCAGTGTAATCTCTGGGCTTTCCAGTTGTTCCACAATAGATTCCAGTTGTTTTAAAGCATCTTCGAAGCTAAGCCGTTCCTTTTCTTCCATTAGAATGTGTGCCGGTGGTAATACTTTGATTTAAATAGCTTGGAAATTTACGGGTTTCTGGGCTAAAGTTATAATGGCTCAATTCAACAAAGCTGTTATTGGATATAATAAATCGGTAAAGTTAAACTATTAATTATATTGTAAATTTATTCCTTTCAGAACTTTTTCGGAAAATTGAAGTTCGGGTATATACCAATTACTTTTCACTTTTAATCTGCTTCACGAATGCTCCACATTTACTTTAGGGTTGCTCTCCTGTTTTGCCTCACAGTATTATTATCCTGTTCTCAATCTCCTGAACTTGAACTCTCCTCTAATTCACAAACCAATAGCTATATTTCGGCGATTACCTCGGGCGAAATCAGTGCCCATGGAGAAATTGGCATAACCTTAGCAAAACCGGTAACTCCCGAGAAGCAATTACGAAGTGGACTTTTGAGTTTTTCGCCTTCTGTGGGAGGAAGCATCGAATGGGTAAACGATCGAACCCTAGTTTTTACTCCTAGTCGACCGCTTAAAAACGGAACTTCATACAGTGCTTCCTTAGATCTGGCACAACTATTTCCTGAAGCCGCACCAACCAATACTTACCAGTTCTCAGTAACCACGATCTCACAAGATCTAGAGGTTTCTTTAGGAGCTCTTACACCATCACCACAAAACCGCGATATGCTACAGCTCGAAGGCTCGGTATTTACAGCCGACCTAGCCGATCTTAATGCCATCAAGAAAAGTATTCGGGCAAATCTAGACGGGCAAGCTTTAGAACTCGTTTGGTTAAGTGACGGCTTACAAAAAACGCATCGGTTTTTACTGCAGGATATTGCTCGAGGCAATACTGCATCTTCGCTGAAAGTCCTTTGGAGCGGCAAACCCATCGGAGCAACAGCTACCGGAATGGCAACTGTGAATATTCCACCTAAGGGTGCTTTTGAGTTAATTGAGTCTACAATATTCCGAGATGAAAACCCACGTATCGAGCTCATTTTTTCCGATAACGTAAAAAGCACCCAAAATTTTACGGGCTTGATAGCTCTCGGCAATGGAAATCCTGTAAATGTGATCGCAGCTAATAACATAGTAACTGTGTATCCGCGCCGGCGAGTAAATGGGGCACAAACACTCATCATTGATAGTGCGTTAAAAAGCAGCACCAATAAATCTTTGGGGGTTATCACTCAGCGTACTGTTAATTTTTTTCAGCCTAAACCTTCGGTACAATTTCTTGGAAAAGGAACGATACTACCTCGTTCCAATGATTTGTTTGTCCCTTTTAAAGCAGTTAGTCTGGGTGCAGTAGACGTTCAGGTTTCGCGAATCTTTGAAAATAATGTAGGCCAGTTTTTGCAGGATCAACAGCTGGATGGAACAAATACATGGAATTTGCGCAGGGTTGCCCGGCCGGTATTCCAAGGCGTGGTGCCTCTTTCTACCCTTGGAAATGTTGATGCCGGTGAGTGGAATAATTATGCACTTGATTTATCCAATTTTATTGAACCTGAGCCGGGTGCAATTTATCAAGTAGAAATAGGTTTTCGGCAGCATCAGGCACTGTATCCTTGCGGCGAAAATACCCAATCATTATCCGGTAACATGGCTCAAAGTTGGGAACTCGATACCGATTTAGAAACTCAGTATTGGAATAGTTTTGGCGATTATTATCGACCTCGAAATTACAATTGGAGAGATCGTGATAATCCATGCACATCCAGCTATTTCTCCAGCAATCGGCGAATTCGCAAAAATGTGTTTGCATCCGATTTAGGTCTTATTGCAAAAACCGATGCTCAAAACGTTAGCACTGTTTTTGTAACGGACTTAAGAACTACAGAACCTCTTTCTGGGGTAAAAGTGCAGTTATTTAGCTATCAGCAGCAACCCATAGCCAACGGGGTTTCCGATGTGCAAGGAAAAGTGGTTTTGGATGCAGATCAAAGTGCATATTACATTATTGCTGAGCAAGGAGATCAAAAAGGATATCTGCGAACCGACGACGGCACCTCACTATCACTAAGTAATTTTGATGTAAGTGGCGCTCGGGTTCAAAAAGGCATTAAAGGATTTATGTATGGCGAGCGAGGAGTTTGGCGGCCTGGCGATTCGCTGTTTGTTACACTATTGCTGGAAGATAAGAACAAGGTACTTCCCGACGATCACCCCATCATTTTTGAATTCCGCGATCCGTCCGGACAAGTTATTGATCGAGAGACACAGTTAAATAACCCATCCGGCTTTTTTGTCTACAAAGGCTTTACCGATAAGCAAGCACCAACCGGCAATTGGAGACTTTCTGCTATGGTTGGTGGTCAGACTTTTTCTAAAACGGTCAAAATCGAAACGGTAAAACCTAACCGTTTGAAAGTGGATTTGGATTTTGATGAAGATGCCGTTTTTGCAAACGACCGTACCTTGAATGCTACTCTTTCATCGCAATGGTTGCATGGCGCAACTGCTCGTAATCTAAAGGCCGATGTAGAAATGATGTTGAAGCCTTCACCTCCTGTTTTCGACAACTTTCGAGGTTATAGTTTTACTGATGAAACCATTTCCTTTGATGCTAAACCCGAGTTCATATTTGATGGCTCACTTAGTGCTGATGGCACCGTGGATGTTACCCACACGTTCCCGGCCGTTGAGAAAGCGCCCCCAAGATTACGTGCCGATTTCAGTTTGCGTGTATTCGAACCCTCAGGCAGCTTTTCTATAGGGAGAGCTTCTATATTTGTATATCCATACCGAACGCTGGTGGGCATTAAAGCGCCGGAAGGAAATGCTCGCAGGTATGGAAACTGGTTAAACAGATCCGAAACTCACACTTTCGAAATCGCCACTATTGATGCAGAAGGAACACCTGTCGGTGGCCGAAATTTAGAGTATGAAGTTTATCACATCCGCTGGCGTTGGTGGTGGGAACGTGCCCGGGAAGATTTAAGCAATTACTTCGAACGCGAAAATGTGCGAAAAGTAGCATCCGGCAACTTGCAAACTCAATCGGATGGGAAAAACACTTTAGAATTTAAATTACCTAACAGCGCAGATGGTGGCAGATATCTAATCCGTGTAAAAGATCCGCGCGGAAATCACTCAGCCAGTACCATTGTATATTTTAGTTGGGGGAGTGGTCGCTCCAACGCCGTAAGTCCGGCTCAACTCAGTTTTTCATCCGATAAAGAAGAATATGAAACGGGAGAACAGGTCACACTTACCATTCCAAGTAGTGCTGATTCCAGATTGTTGCTCAGCTTAGAAACGGGTTCTAAAATCTTGGAAACTATTTGGCTGGATGGCAACGACGGCGAAACCACCTATTCGTTTACCACCGACGAGAGAATGAGTCCAAATGTGTATGCTCATGTGATGCACATTCAACCTCATGGCCAAACCGATAACGATTTACCGATGCGGATGTACGGTGTGATTCCAATTAACGTTTTTAACCCCGAAACGATGTTGGAGCCGCAGCTTGCAATGCCGGATGAATTAAAACCCGAAACTACAACCACAATTCAGGTTACCGAAGCCGGCGGTAAACCAATGAGCTACACGATTGCCATTGTGGATGATGGTTTACTTGATCTCACCAATTTTACTACCCCAGATCCACACCCAAATTTTTATGCGCGTGAAGCGCTGGGAATAAAAACCTGGGATTTGTATGACTTTGTAACCAGTGGATTCACCGGTGCTGTTTCGCGTGTACTTTCGGTGGGTGGTGATGGCGAGGCACTTGCCGCTGATCCACTGAATGAGGCCAATCGGTTTAAGCCAATGGTTCGCTTCGAAGGACCTTTTCATTTGGAGGCGGGAGATACTCATACTCACAAAATTTCTATTCCAAATTATGTAGGCTCAGTGAGAACTATGATAGTTGCCGGGCGAGATGGAAGCTATGGATCCGCTCAAAAAACTACCCCTGTACGAAAACCGGTAATGGTACTTGCTACCTTGCCTCGAGTGTTGGGTCCTGCTGAAAATGTTGAGTTACCCATTAGTGTGTTTGCAATGCAGGAATCTATCAACAACGTAGAAATCAGCATCGAAACCAACGAGTTGTTTGAAGAAACGGATCAAACGGAAACTACCCTTCGTTTTGAGGAGCCCGGTGATGAAGTGGTGACATTTTCACTTAAAACAAAAGCCGCCATTGGTGTTGGCAAAGTTCGGGTTGAGGCACGTAGTGGCAGAGAAACCGCTTATCATGAAATCGAAATTGCCATTCGTAATCCAAATCAACCCTTTACGCAGGTACTCGCAAAAAATTTAGATGCTGGAACTAACTGGCAACTACCCCTGGAACTTCAGGGCATGACCGGTACCAATTCTGCTACACTGGAGCTTTCACGCATCCCGCCGATCAACGTAAGTAAGCGATTGAAATATTTAATTCGATATCCACACGGGTGTATTGAGCAAACAACCTCGGCAGTTTTTGCACAGATGCTTGCTTCAGATGTTGTTGAACTCGATGCTGAACAGAAAAAAACGATTCAGCTTAATGTAGAGGAAGGCATCGATCGCATTAGTAAATTTTTGGCGCCGGGTGGTGGGCTGAGCTATTGGCCGGGTTCTGAAGATGCACACTCATGGGGTACCACCTATGCGTATCACTTTTTGCTCGAAGCACAAAAACGTGGATACTACGTCCCTTCAACTCTGTTGAATTCAATAAATGCGTATCAAAATAGAATTGCTCGCCGTTGGACCACCACCGAATATCGCCGGTCCGATTTACAACAAGCTTATCGTTTATATACACTTGCCTTGGCGGGAGCCCCCGAGCTCGGGGCTATGAATCGCTTTCGGGAGCGTACAAATCTGAGTGCTCAAGCTCGTTGGAGAATTGCCGCCACATATGCTCTTATTGGCCAGCCTGAAGCAGCAAATGACATCGTAAACGGTGCATCAACCACTGTAGAAGAATATCAAGAATTATCCGGTAGTTTTGGCTCTTCACTTCGCGATCAGGCGATGATTTTGGAAACTCTTGCTTTACTTGATCGGCAAGATGAAGCCACTGACTTAATGCGAACCATTGCTACCTCATTAAGCACCAACAATTGGTACAGCACACAAACTACCGCTTACAGCCTCATCGCCATTTCGAAGTATCTGAATAGTTACGATGTTGCCGGCGAAATTAATGCTTCTTATTCGTTAAACACCGGTTCAAGCGGCAGTATCTCTACCAATGCATTTGTGCGTCAACTTCCCTTAAGTATTGACGAGCAGGCTGAAAACACCATTTCTCTGTCCAATAAAAGCTCGGGAACTTTATTTGCTCGCATCATTTTAGAAGGCACCCCACTTATCGGTGATAACATTTCAACTTCATCGAATCTTGTACAGCGTGTTCGCTATCTATCGCTTAACGGGGAGCCTGTGAATCCCGCTTCCATTGAGCAGGGCTCCGACATTGTGATGGAAATTGCTGTTCAGAATCCAGGGCTTCGAGGTAATTATCAGGAAATGGCATTAACCACAGTTTTTCCATCGGGATGGGAGCTTCGAAATACACGTATGGATAGTGAGGCTTTTCAAGAACCGGTTTCAAATTTCGATTATCAAGATATCCGAGATGATCGCGTGTATACCTACTTTAATTTATCGGCGAATTCTACCAAGGTTTTTCGTTTCCAACTGAATGCAAGCTATCAAGGTCGATTCTATTTGCCGGCGGTTTCAACCAGTGCCATGTACGATGAAACAATTAATGCTCGTACGCCCGGACAATGGATAACTATTGAAGCTCCTGGAAACTAGTTTGAGTAAGAAAACCACATATTATTCAGGTCAGGCTGATCCATTGCGGTCCCTCGTTAAGCTAAAGCCGCGGTTTATGATTGGAGCACTAATCTTTGGTTTGATGGGATATGTTTACTGGAATTCGTTACCTGATCCTCTTTTTAATACTCCCTACTCAACCGTACTTGAGTCGGCCAATGGAGAATTATTAGGTGCTAAAGTTGCCGATGATAGTCAGTGGCGTTTTCCTATTTCTCACTCGATTCCTGATAAATTCAAAACGGCCATTATCGAATTTGAAGATCGGCGCTTTTATGATCATGCAGGTGTGGATGCTAGGGCAATCATTCGAGCCGCTAAGCAAAACTACGAATCTGGGCGAATTGTAAGTGGTGCCAGCACGCTAACTATGCAGGTAATTCGCTTAGCGCAAGAAAACCCAGAGCGAACCGTGCTTCAAAAGCTTAAAGAAATGGTGCTTGCCACTCGATTGGAGTTTTCTGCATCCAAAGATGAAATTTTAGCTTTATATACAGCCCATGCTCCTTTTGGTGGAAATGTTGTGGGCCTGGAAACCGCCGCTTGGCGTTATTTTGGCAGAGAAGCTTCTCAACTTTCGTGGGCCGAAACTGCTACACTAGCTGTTTTACCAAATAGCCCGGCTCTTATCCATCCGGCACGAAATCGCTCAGAGTTAAAGGCAAAACGAGACCGGCTGCTTAAACGATTGTATGAAAATGATTCGCTTGATTCTCTAACTTACCATTTATCTCTGATGGAAGCTTTGCCAAGTAAACCCCTGCCGCTCCCTCAAGATGCTCCCCATTATTTGGCGAAGCAAGTACTAACATCCCAAAAAGGAACTCGGATAAAAAGCACCATTCAACAGCCGATTCAGCAAAAAGTGAACGAAATTCTGGGTTATCATCATCAGCAATTATCAGCAAATGGAATCGAAAACGCTGCCGTTGTGGTGATTGACGTTAAAAGCCAAGAAGTGTTGAGTTACGTTGGAAATACAAAGGCAGGAGTAAATCACGATCAATTTGTAAACATTATCGACGCCCCCCGAAGCTCGGGAAGTATTCTAAAGCCCTTGCTCTACCTGATGATGTTGAACGAAGGTCAGATACTTCCAAACACGTTGGTTCCTGATTTGCCTTCTACATTTTCGGAGTATTCGCCCAAGAATTTTTCCAGAAGTTATGATGGAGCTGTGCCAGCTTCGCAAGTTATTGCACGCTCGTTAAATGTTCCATCTGTTCACATGCTTCAACAATATGGTGTTCCGAAATTCCATCATTATCTAAACGAAATGGGTATTTCAACTATCACCAATGCACCCGAACACTACGGGCTAACGTTGGTTCTAGGCGGTGCAGAAACTACATTATGGGAAATTTCTGCGGTCTATTCTTCGCTCGCAAATCACCTAAATACATATGATGGTCACTCTGATCATGCGAAAGATTTTAACCCACATTTACTGAACCCAAATTCGTCAAGAGTTGCCTCGAACATATCATTAAGCGCCGGCGCTATTTGGGCCACCTTCGAAGCGATGACAGATGTACAACGCCCGGAAGACGAAGTGTTTTGGCGGCGATTTGATGGTGCCCGAAAAGTTGCTTGGAAAACAGGAACCAGCTTTGGAAACCGAGACGGCTGGGCCATTGGGGTCACCCCGGATTACGTGGTGGGAATTTGGGTAGGTAATGCTGATGGGGAAGGCCGACCCGAGTTAACCGGTGTAAAAACTGCCGGACCAATTTTGTTCGACGTGTTTAACGCACTCCCAACTACTGAATGGTTTGCCACCCCTTGGTTTGAACTGGATGAAATTGAAGTATGCTCAAAAAGTGGTCATCGAGCGGGTGCATATTGCGAAAAAACTACTCGGGAATGGGTGCCCAAAGTAGGATTAAAAACGCAGGTTTGCCCATATCATAAACTGGTGCACTTGAACGAAAGTAAAACGCTGCAAGTCACTTCAAAATGTGCGGATATTAACACCATAATTAGTGAGTCCCGCTTTGTATTGCCCGCTGATCAGGAGTGGTACTATCAACAAAGAAATGCCTCTTACACTTCGCTTCCACCTATGGCAAAAAATTGTGGTGAGGATTTGAGTGGCCCAATTCAACTGATTTATCCAACCACAGAAGCAGATATTTATGTGCCGGTTGAGTTGGACGGAAAAACGGGCAAAACCGTGTTTGAAGTAGCTCATCGTATTTCTGATGCAAAAATATTCTGGCATTTAAACGACGAATTTGTTGGCGAAACTACACACATCCACCAACTTGCCCTATCGCCAAGCAGTGGCCGGCACCGACTTGTATTAGTTGATGAGTTTGGGAACCGGCTGGAGCGATTATTCGAAATCATCCCAAACAAAAAAAAGGCCGGGGATTCCTCCCAAGCCTTTTGAAGGGTTTGTTATATAATCTTTTGGGGCTACATATAGCGTAAAGTCACAGATCCGCCAGAAGTTTTTGCTTTCACTCGAGTTCCACCACCATTCATGGTGCCTTGCATTTCATCTTTATCGTAATCACCTCTAAAGTCTACTAAGTCGGCACGTACTCTGTTTCCATCCAGATCAAGATCGTAGCCTGCATCTTTTGGAACAGTGATCGAAATACTTCCTCCGGAGGTTCGTAATTCGATGTAATCCATGGGCTCAATAACTTCGGCATCAATCGATCCGCCTGAGGTTTTAGCCTCTACATTTCCTGAAATATTATCCAGATTAATACTGCCGCCGCTTGTTCTAGCGGTAATGCCACCGGTTACGTTAGCTGCAGAGATTCTACCGCCCGAAGTTTTTGCATCTACATAACCTTCAATTTCTTCGATGGTGATGGAACCGCCAGAAGTGTTTACTTCCAAGTCGCCACCTATTTGGCGTGCGGTTATTCTCCCGCCACTTGTTTTAGCATCTTGATTGCCCGTCAGGTTTTCTAAGGAAATACTTCCACCTGACGTACGAAGATCAGTAGTGGTGCTTACGGGCGTATACACTACAAAAGAAACATTATAGCTGTTATTTCCCCAACCTCCACGGCCTCTTCTTTTTGCTTTGGCATACACGGTGTTACCGTTTTTTTCTACGGTTATATCCCAGTTATCCAGATCTGCCTCGCCGGGCTCAACATGTTTTCCACGACGTTTTACGTACATCTCAACGCGAACTGCATCGGTATTTGAACCTTGCACATCAATACTGCCGCCAGAGGTTTCTACTTCTAAGCGAGCGTTATCGTTAACTGAAAAGCTTTGCTCCATGTAGGGCTCTTGAGCATAAATTAGGCCGGTACTTAAGATAACGGCCATCATACACATTCCTATTCCTGCGGCGATTTGTGAAATTCTTCTATTCATGGTTTTCCCTTTTTTATTTTGAAACGGTTAGCATTTCATAAATGGTTTGGATTCTCACGTTCTGTATTTACACGGCACCAACCAAAAAAGGTTACCTTATTTTATATAGTGTCGATAAATAGCGGAATTACTACCTTTGGCAACAATTTTTATCACACTGAATGAAACTTCCATTTGTACTTGCAAAACGCTTTGTAGCCGGCGAGACTTTTGAAGAGTCTATCCCGAAAGCAAAATATCTGAATCATCAAAATCTAAAGCTTACGCTCGATTTATTGGGCGAGAATGTAAGCGATAGGGAAACTTGTGACGCCACCGTTCAAGCGTACATCGATTTATTGCACGGCATCCGAGAACATGGTTTAGTCAGTAGTATTTCCATCAAGCTTACCATGATGGGCTTGGATATCGACAAGCAATACTGTGTAGATAATTTATTTAAACTGCTTGAAGTTGCTCAAAAACACGATCAGTTTGTGAATATCGATATGGAAGGCAGCGATTACACACAGGTAACCATCGATATTTTTAAAGAGGCATTTGAAAGCTATGGCCAAACCGTTGGAACGGTAATTCAGGCTATGCTACATCGTACTAAAGATGATATTGATGAACTTGCCGAGATGGGTGCTAATATTCGATTGGTAAAAGGCGCTTATGGTGAGTCTTCAGATATTGCCCTACAAAATATGCCGGCTATTCGGGAAGCCTATAAAGAATATGCAAAAGTGTTACTTGCAAAAACTGAACGCCCCCGTTTTGGCACGCACGACGATGAGTTGGTTAATTGGCTACGCGAGTACACCGCGGCCGAAAATATTGCCAAAGATCGGTTTGAGTTTCAGATGTTATATGGTTTACGAGAAGAAACCATGGTAGATCTTACCAAACTTGGTTATCTCACGCGTGTTTATGTGCCTTTTGGTACGGATTGGTTCCCCTACTTTAGCCGCCGACTCATGGAACGCAAAGAAAATATCTGGTTCGTATTAAGTACGATGTTTAAGAAGTAGATTGGAGTTTTTTGCCGATATATCGAACCGTGTGTTTGTTATCGGCCCAATTTTTATTCTCGCCGGTATTTTGCACTTCATCTATCCGGATAAGTATATCAAAGTGATGCCCGAGTACATTCCAAATCATACCGCAATGGTTTTTTGGAGTGGAATTGCTGAGGTGGCAGGTGGTGTAGGAATTATGATTCCAGCCTTGCAAACAATCTCAGGTTGGGGACTTTTTGCTTTACTCCTCGCTGTTTTTCCCGCAAACATAGAGATGTTTGTAAAAACTTATAGAAGTAAGAAACGCCCTATCCTAACTTTACTCTTATTCTTACGTTTACCGCTACAATTTTGGCTAATGTATTGGGTGTTTATGGCAGCTGAACTTGGTTTATAGTTAGCCTGAATTGTTATATATACCGGTGTAGTCGCAAATCTTGTTTCTGTGCGTAAGAAAAAATGGGTTTTCTCTTATTTACTTTCCTTAGCATTTGGAGTACTCCTTTTGCTGATTCCCTTATTGCGTGATGTGCACCTCGAATCCGCCTTTCTGGTTTCCATACTCATTACTTTTTGGGGTGGATGGAAAAGTGCCCGACTTACGCGAAATAAAGATCTAAAGCTTCTTTGCAAGGGTTTCATTTATCTATTGATGATTGTTCTTCCACTTCTTCTTCATGGATTAATTAATGATTGCCTCACGCTAGATGGTCTTATGATTTGGGCGTTATTGCCTATTCCCTCTCTCTTTTTTGGAATTGCGATTGGTCGCTTTTACCGAATCTTAAAAATCCCCGCAAAGCTGTTTCTGACCATTTTCACCCTATTTTTTATTGCACTTGGTGTTTGGCTGATTGAATTTTTTCAACTTCCTCAGGTGTATTATTTCAATCATGTTTGGGGATATTGGCCCGGACCTATTTATGATGAAGAAATCAAAGTAACAGCGGCATTATTTTGGTTTAGAGCTTCCACCATGTTGTGGGTGTTACTTCTTTGGGTGTTGCCATCATTCACTAAGTCCACTTTGCATAAAATTCTTTCGCTCACTTCGGCAACTGCGGTTTTGCTGATCATCTTTTTTCATCCAACGCTTGGCATTTCCACACCTCGATCAGAATTACAACTTCAATTAAACGGGGTAAAAAAAACGAGTCATTTTATTTTGTATTACGATCCGAAATTCTACTCCGAGGACGAAATACAATATTGGGCTCAACGGCACGAATTTCACTTTGATCAAATTGTTGAGCAGCTCCAAATCGATTGGCCAACAAATCGTAAAATTGAATCTTACTTGTACAATCATGCCTGGCACAAAAAGGAATTAGTTGGTGCAAAATTCACCAGTTATGTTCCGGTTTGGTTAGAAAAGGATCAATTGCATATTGCCAAAGAGCATTTGGAAGGTGTTTTAAAGCACGAGTTGGTGCATGTAATTGCTAAGCAATTTGGAAATGATTTAATGAATGCAAGTTGGAGCATTGGATTGATTGAAGGCGTAGCCGAAGCTATCGCACGAGATGCCTCCGATGTTTCCACTCTCGATCAAATTATTGCTGCAGAGCAACCTTTACCTACCGCCGATCAAATGCGATCGGCGCTTTCTATATTTGGTTTTTATGGCAGCGCATCCGCCATCAGTTATACCACAACCGGTTCATTTGTAAGCTATTTATTAGATAATTACCCGATTGATCAGTTTAAAGCTGCATATCCAACTTCTGATTTCGAATCAAGCTATTCAGTCCCTTTTGATACACTCGTAGCTCGCTGGAAAAATCAGCTGCCGTTAAATGAAGTAGATTCGGTGGATCAGCAAGTTTCTCAATTCGTATTTTCTCAGCAATCACTTTTTCAGGTTAGTTGCCCGCGTAAAACGCATCCCGTTTTGCGAGGACTTGATCGCTACCAATTTCATGAAGCCAATCAAGAGCCCCTTAAATCCCTCGAAGTTATCAACGAGCTGCATAAAAACTATTCAGAGTTGATTGCCATCCGGCAACTTTGGGCACGTAAACAACTCGAAGTTGGAACTCCCTCATTATTGCTGGAGGCATTTTCTGAATCGGACACCATTCCATCTTTTCACTTGCTAAAAGCGGATGCAATGTTTCAAACCAGCGGCTTTCAAGCATCAACTTCTTACCTAAAAAGAATGAGTGAACATCACTTTCCCGATGAAGATCTTATGCTGAATCAATCGCTTGAAGTACGTTCTGATTCCTTAAGCTGGAAAGCTTTTTACAACGCCCGCTATAATAGTGAGCTATCTGATCCGGAGTTATTTCAAAATTACAGTAGGCCGTTACAATGGTTATTGGTTGATCGGGCACTTCGAAATTATGATCAAGCAGCGATTACGCAATTTGCTCAACTTCTTGTTGATGAAACACCAGATCCTACTTGGTTTGATACACAGGAAAGATTGGTGTATTTGCTCGTATATTATCAGCAAGAACAGCTTGCCAAGCAATGGATTGATTCACTTTCTGAACTAAACCTAAGGGCACGTTATCAGGAACGAATTGATGAAATGGAAGAGTGGGCTATGTTTTGAGTGTTGAGTGTTGAGTGTTGAGTGTTGAGTGTTGAAAATTATATAGTTACATGAAAAAAGCAGAGTTTATTCCTCTTAATTTTACCAATCGTTCTCCTGAAGAAATGAAAGAACGAGCGGAATCTTTTTATAAATTGATAAAAGAGCGACGAACAGTTCGGGAGTTTTCAGATGAGCCCATTCCGGAGGGCGTATTAGAACATTGTTTACTGGCTGCGGGCACCGCACCAAATGGGGCAAATAAACAGCCGTGGCATTTTGTTGTTGTTCAGGATGCCGACATCAAAAAGAAAATCCGCGTAGCGGCCGAAGAAGAGGAGCACGAATTTTATAATAGAAGAGCGCCCGAAGACTGGCTCGAAGATCTGGTTCCTTTTGGCACAAACGAACACAAGCCTTTCCTCGAAACAGCCCCAGCATTGATTGGTATTTTTGCCCAAAGCTATCATCTCACAGAAAACGGCGAGAAGGAAAAACATTATTATGTGAAAGAATCCGTGGGTATAGCCACGGGAATGTTAATAACTGCCTTGCATAATGCCGGACTTGCAACCCTCACGCATACTCCAAGTCCTATGGGTTTTTTGAACGAAATCATGCAACGCCCTGCCCACGAAAAAGCTTTCCTGTTGCTTGTAGTGGGTTTTCCGGCGGAAGGAGTAGAAGTTCCTAATATTCAAAAAAAGTCGTTGGCTGAGATTTCTACATTTCTCTAATCTTTATTAAAGGCTGCTTAATGTTTACCTACTAACAAGCACATGTAATTAATACACCATAATGGTGCGGGTGTATTATTCGGTTTATCATACGGTCGATTTAGGTGTACAAATAAAAAATGAATCTGACTATATCTTTCGCCGCACAATCTTTTCCAGCAGTATGATTATACATCGCGATTAATACTAGTCTTTTTCAACCACTGCCATACTATCTTGAACCCTCTTAATTCGTAATGGTATTCCCCCAATTTTTTTAAAGAAACCCCTAAAATCATTTAGAAGCCCAACGTTGAAAGGTTGGGCTTTTTTATTTTATAACAACTGTTTAGAGTTACTCATAGTATTTATAAACCCATCTCGCCGTTTAATTTGGAACAATACTGATCGTAGGTTATATAATTAACTAACACTTAGACAAGTTAATTCTAACTCAAAATCAAACATTATGAAAACGAAGATACTCAGTTTATTACTTATGCTGTGTTGTATCGGTCTTTATAACCCTGCAACAGAAGCGCAAAGTGTAGACGACAAAACATGGTTTAGTATTTACCTTGGTCACAGCGAAATCAACGGTGAAAATATCAACGAGCTTGGTAAGTTCGATATCCCACGCGACATGGGTGCCGGATTAAGCATTAATCGTTACATCAATCCTTCTTTTGATGTTTCCCTAAACACATTTGGTACGCGTGTAGATAGCGATTATTCAAACAACTTCAGCCGAAGAATGTTTAATGTGTCTACTACCCTGAATTATAAATTCGCAAATGGATACATTTTCGATGCTAATTCCGCGGTTCAACCTTTTATACATGCAGGTGTTGGATTTGCCCATTTTAAAGAAAGTAATTCAATCAGACAGCTGGATAAGCTGAATACCTTTCAAATTCCATTTGGAGCCGGTTTTGATATACCACTTTCCAAAAATGTTGAGTTGACGTTCAAATCAACCTATACCAAAAACTTCTCTGATGAGATTGACGGATTAACATCAAACAGTGCTTCTGATAATCAGTTTATTCACACTGCCGGTGTTAAACTTCGCTTAGGAAAGGTACAGGATACCGATAATGACGGACTGCGCGATTCTAAAGACGAATGCCCAGAAGTTGCCGGAGATTTTAGAACAAATGGATGTGCAGATAGAGACTTTGACTCCATTGTAGACAGTCAGGATCGATGCCCAAACCAAGCCGGACTTGCTGAATTTGCAGGATGTCCTGATACCGACGCTGATGGAATTCCGAATTATGAAGATAAATGTCCGGAAATTCCAGGAACGGCTGCAATGAACGGATGTGCAGACACCGATAACGACGGAATTGATAATCGTTTTGATGAATGTCCAACCGTTGCAGGAACTACTGCGGCTAAAGGATGTGCCGATACCGATGGTGATGCTGTTCGTAATTCAATGGATGATTGCCCAACTACTGCAGGACTCGTTTCAAATAACGGATGCCCCGTAGTAGCCGCGGATATTGAAAAAGAAGTAACTTTGATTTTCAATAACATCTATTTTGCAACCGATACCGATTCTATTCATGCTTCATCAACCGAAGCACTAGATAAGCTGGCCAACATTTTAGAAGACGACCAAGAGCTTCATGTAATGCTAACCGGTCATGCCGATAGCAGAGATACGAAAGAGTACAATAAAGAGCTTTCGATCGACCGTGCAGAAGCGGTAAAAAGCTATCTAATGAATCAAGGAATTGATGCAGATCGTATTTCTACGAAAGGCTTAGGTGAAACTAAACCGATTGCATCAAACACAACCGACGACGGCCAACACAGAAACCGTCGCGTTGAAATTGAATTGAGTTACAACTAATTCAGTTTAAACTCATATACAGATTTTCGAAGCCTTCATTCATCGAATGAGGGCTTTTTTTTGTTTAACTTTGCGGGATGTCTGATCAAAAAAAGAAATCATTTTTCAGCAAACGCGATCTGGTAGAGTTTGGCGTAATTGCCGGGCTTGCCGCATTTTTATATGTGATGGGATGGCACACAGAAGTAATTGGTACGCTTCAAAGAGGATTGTTGGCTACGGGGATTATTCGACCTGATATTACCGTAGATGAATCTGAGTTTAAGCGAGCAAACTACAACATGCCGTTGATTTCGCTAGATGGCGAACATATGAGCTTGCAGGATTTCGAAGGAAAAACCATCTTTTTGAATTTCTGGGCAACCTGGTGTCCACCTTGTATCGCCGAAATGCCCAACATTCAAAAGCTTTATGAAGATTTCGTACAAAACGAGGACATCGTTTTTGTGATGCTTTCTTTAGATGAAGATCCTGAAAAAGCCCGGGCGTTCATGGAACGCAAAGAATACACCATGCCTGTTTATTTCTTAACAAGAGGAAAACCCGGCGTATACGACAGCACTGTGGTTCCAACCACCTATGTAATTTCGCCGGAGGGTAATATCGTAATGGAAAAACGGGGAATGGCTAATTACAATACCAATGCCTTTCGGGGTTTTTTAAGCAATCTGTAAACTCTTCACAATAAATTAACTTTATATTAGTTACGCTTAACATCGGGTTACTAAATAAAATCTTGGGTACTTAATTTGTTTATGGGCATGATCAAAAAGCTACTTCTCTTTGTATCGGTTTTCGGATTTATTCACTGCGATAGTTTACTAAAAAGCGACACACAAGATGGCACAGTCGATGTTACTCAAGCTGATCCCACTCAGTTATTGAACAACATTCAGCTACAAACTAAATCGTTGTTTTACGAGGCTTCATTTTTTGGTGGCGAATACACTCGAATGAATTATATGTATGGTGATACTTATGCAAATGCCATTTCTCCAGGGGATTATAATCGTATGTACAACTATGCCTATTCCGAGATTTTAGTGGATTCAAACATGCTCATCAAAATTGCCGAAGACCGAAACTTTTATATTCATTCAGGCATCGCAAAAACCTTAAAAGCTTACACCATGATTACCCTGGTGGACTTCTTCGGAGACATGCCTTACACCGAAGATTTTGATGGTACCGAGCTTAATCCGCCACTGGAAGACGACGAACTCATCTACCAAAAAGCCATTGATTTGTTGAATGAAGCAATCGCAGATCTGGAAAATCCATTAAACAGAACTACCCCACAGTTCGATTTTTATGTGGATACCGGAAGCGCTGATTATATAGAATCCTGGAAACGTATTGCAAACACCATCCAGCTAAAGGCACAACTGAATATGGGGAATACTCAAGAAGTAAATTCACTGATCACAGAAAATAAGTTGATCACCGACACCTCTTTTGATTTCCAATTTAACTACAGTTCCAATGCCGACGATCCGGATTCCCGACATCCTAATTATAAATACAATTATGTAGGTCATGGATATGTGGATTATTTATCCATAAGCTATCTCAACATGTTGCTCACTGATAAAGAGTTCATAGATCCCAGAATGAACTACTATTTCCATCGGCAATACGTAACTGATGGAAATGATGATGAATGCATTAAATGGACATGGTATCCTTCGCATTTTGATGCAGATGACCCCAGAACTTGTTTGCCATTTGGTTATACCGGGCAGAACCATTTAGATGAAGGTCTTGGCATAAATTGTAATAGCAGTGGTACTACCTATGGGGTTTATCCAGCTGGTGGCAAGTTCGATGGATCCATTGAAGGTTTTGATTCTGTTGAAGATGGTGATGGTCTCGGTGGCGCCGGCATCGAACCGATGCTACTTTCTTCGTTTACTTATTTTATGATCGCCGAGTCCGAGTTAACACTGAATAACGATCCCGTTAAAGCCAGAACTGCTCTGGCAACTGCAATTGAGCACTCCTTCCAAAAAGTAGCCGATTTTGGTGCTGAGCTGGCTGCCGGATCAGGTTTTGAAATCACTGATTCTACGATAAATGCTTACAAATCGGTTGTTATGGAACGCTTTGATAACGCTCCCAATCAACTTGAAAAACTGCGCGTTATCGCCCGCGAATACTATTTTGCGCTTTGGGGAAATGGATATGAAGCCTACAATTTAATGCGACGAACCGGATTCCCTGATCGCGACGACAACTTGCAGCCGGCTAGATCACCTAACCCCGGCAACTGGCCACGATCATTGCTTTATCCGCACAATATGGTACATCGCAATGAGAGCATTGAACAAAAGACATCTGCTGATTTTCTAATTGGTCCATTTTGGGACCCCGACAAAGGCAGTACTAAGTTTAATTTTTGAACCCTTACCGCGCTCCTCTTATTCCTAATTCTCCTATTCCTAATTCCTAAATCTTTTGTCTAACTTATAGATAAAAACGCATGGAAAAAGTAATCTCGGGCATTCAGCAAATCGGAATCGGCAATCCTAATGTAGAGGAAGCCACCGATTGGTATCGCAAGTATTTCGGTATGGACATCAAAGTGTTTGATGACGCCGCTGTTGCTGATCTGATGCTACCATACACCGGAGGGCAACCTCATGAACGTCGCGCCATTCTTACGCTCAGCATGCGCGGTGGTGGCGGATTCGAAATCTGGCAATACACGAGTCGAACTCCGGTTGCTGCCGATTTTGATCTTCGATTGGGTGATTACGGCATTAACGTGGCTAAGATCAAATCTATTGATGTAAAGGAAACCTATGAGCAATTTAATGCTGCCGGTTTAAATGTGATTACTTCGCTACATAAAAATCCGGCTGGCGATCTTCACTTTTTTGTGAAAGATTTGAACGGCAATATGTTCGAAGTGGTAGAAGGACTTGGCTGGTTCAAAAAAAGGGAACCTAAAACCACCGGGGGCGTTTCCGGGACTATCATGGGAGTTTCTGATGTAGAACAATCCCTCAAACTCTATTCTGATATTCTGGGATACGATGAAATAGTGTACGACATCAGCGATAATTTTGAGGATTTCGCAGCACTTCCCGGTGGAGAAATGAAATATCGCCGAGTGTTACTTCGTGAAAGCAAACCACGAGAAGGTGCATTCGTGAAACTGTTCGGTCCTACAGAAATTGAATTAATTCAGTGCCTAGACGGCCGTCGTAAGCCCAAAAAGATCTTCGAAAATCGTTATTGGGGTGATCTTGGCTTTATCCATTTGTGTTTCGATGTGCAGGGCATGGATGCACTCAAACAAGAATGCGAAGCCGCGGGCTTTCCATTTACAGTAGATAGCGCCGACTCTTTTGACATGGGCGAAGCTGCGGGACGCTTTACCTACATCGATGACCCAGACGGAACGTGGATTGAATTTGTGGAAACGCATAAAGTCCCCATCGCAAAAAAATTGGGCCTCTTCATCAACATGACGAAAAGAGACCCAAAGAAGTCGTTACCCGGCTGGCTGTTGCGCCTGTTTGCTGTGAATAGGATGAAGGCGTAACTCGCTTTTTTTATAGGCTCGGATGGGTGTAGTAAGGGCGTATGGCCATACGCCCTTACTACACCCATCCACCCTTAACAATTACGCACTATTTAACCAGCAACATTTTCTTGGTTTGCACTTTGTTACCGGCTTGTAAGCGGTAGATATACACTCCGCTTGATAATCGGCTTGCATCAAACGAAAGAGAATGATTTCCCGAACCAAATCGCTGATTGGCCAGCGTTGCCACTTCTTGCCCCAGCACATTGTACACTTTCAAGCTCACGATTCCGGCCTCAGGCAGCGTAAAACTTATGTTCGTACTCGGGTTAAATGGATTCGGGTAGTTTTGATTCAACGCAAATTCGTACGGCGATGAATTTTCTTCATTCTCAACCGAGAAATTCTCGTTGATGAACTCTACTTCTGCCGTCACATATTTATCACCACGTGTTGCTTTGTAGGTCATTGCGCCGGGATTCAAATCATCTACTACCCAGAAAATATGTCTGGTTTCAGGGTCGTAAGTAGCTGTTGCCGGTAAGTTTGAAACTTCCACTTCAGGAATACTCATATCCGGGCTTCGGGCACTCACGTACAAATTCAACGTGTCGCCCATTTCAATGTAAATCGGTCCATCACTAAATACTCCGGGATAAGCATTATATCCATTCATACTTCGGTTAATGGCCTGACTTCCATCCACCGGATTTATCGTAGCCGAAATATATTGGTTATATTTTCTGCCGTCATCGCCGGTTATTTGTCGGCCATTTATGCGATACGAACGAAGCACCAATTTTTGAGTTTGCCAATCCCAATCGAAGCGTACATCAGCCGTAGAGCCATCCGGTAAGCGCTCGTATTGATTGATGTACCCGTAGGTAGTATCACCGGCCGCGTTCAAATTGAAGTAAGAAAATCCTCGGTATTCATTCCCCACATAATTTGTTTTCGAAACACTGCTTTTAAATAGCATTTTTGAGTTAAAATCGTAGGCATAGGATTCCTGAGATGTAATGGTGTAATAATCATTCACTAACGAATATTCCCGCACAATTTTATTCGACACTTGCAGCGAGTCATTGATAATGGTGAAGTTTTTCACTTCAACCTGATTACCCATGGCATCGTAGATCAAATGATTTTTAGCTAAAATTCGGCTTGGTTCACGCAGCATGGTTTCTTCATTTAAGTCCACATCATAAATATGGATAGAATCAACCCGAAAGCCGTTTTCTATTTCCGTTTGAAAACTCTTATACAACTGATCATATACCCATAATGAGTCCCAGTAATACGATTCACTTTCAATTACGGTGTTATCGTTGTTGTAAATGTATGCGGTACTGTCTTCATTCATCAGCTCCATGGTCTGAAAGCTATACACTTTTTTGAGCTGATAATCCCAGGCTCCATTCGCCAGTTTTTTTAGATAATCCCACGACCAATACGAGAGATTTCCTTCCCAATCGAAGCTTTTATTTTCGGACAGCGAAAAGTCTGGAGTGTCCTCCGATCGATTTTGAGATGTCATCCCACTCTGATTAAAGTAGGTGTACTCGTAGAAACTATAATCTTCGCTTTGCTGATTTCTGTATTGATAACTCAGATAGTAATCCAGAGAATCGCGATCGTAGGAATAATCAAGCGAAAGCGTATCCCAACCCATTTCATTTCGATAGGCCAACCGGCGACTGCTGGGAATCCACCCTGTGCCGGGCTCGTAATAATCCCAAAATTCTTCATAATCTGCGTTTTCAGCCGGTGTTCTGGGATAGCTACTTCGATTTCCGGTATACGGTTCTTCGCTGAATCCCTGATAGAAATAGGTGATTACACTATCAAAATGATTCTCATTTACGTAACTGGTTTGGATCCTGTTTGGCGTCCATCGCATACTATCGGCATACCAATTATGCTGATAATAATGAACCGAGCTGCTGTTCGTGTCTCCCTTTTGAAAATAATGAGTATAACTGGCAGGAGTGAAGGCATCGTCATAAAACCCTTTGTTTTCGGAATATGACCATGTAGTATCCTTCGGTAAATTTTGAATCAAATTGGGTTGTTTAGCCAAAGCGGCTTCAAACGCCGCGCGCTGATCCAGTAAACGGTCGTCCAACTCCTTGTTTAATGGAGATACCGTGTACATAAACTGCTGATGCGCATTATTCACATACTGTTTGTCGATTTGTTTCTTGATTTGCTGTTGACCTGATTGTGCCCAACTGATTGTAGAACACATTAACAGAGCCAATATCACGCTGATACCTTTTTTCATAAGCTTCACCTTGAGTTAAATTCTGCACTTCTCTTTTGCGAGAAATTAATAGTGCCAAGATGCTAGCTTTGTGTGTGTTTATAAATCACCCAAATGGAGTATTTATTGGGATGATCCACCAAAAATCACACAATATTCCGCTTTAATGCCAGTCGAACGGCAGCTGCACGTGAGTTAACATGCATTTTTTTGTAGATATTTTTGATGTGTGTTTTAACCGTCCATGGGCTTAAAAATACCACTTCGGCAATCTCTTTGTTCGTTTTCCCGTCAATCACCTGTTCCAGGATTTTAATCTCAGCCGGTGTCAAATTAAAGGGCACTTCATCGGTATCTGCTTTTTCTTTTTGATTGCGCATCATATCAAACACGCGCCGGGCAATACTTGGCGATATGGGTGATCCACCCTCTTTCATGTCTTTGATCGCATTTACCACATCATCAATAGGTGTGTCTTTAAGCAGATAACCGGTAGCTCCAACCTGGATGGAGTCAAAAATCCGTTCATCATCTTCGAACACCGTAAACATGATGATATCCATTTCAGGTTCATTTCGCTTAAGCTCGAAGGTGGCTTCAATACCATTCATGCCCGGTAATTCAATATCCATCAGCACAACATCCGGCACTTCTTCATCCTGAGATCGCTCCAATTTTTCGAAAAAGCTCTCGGCAGAATCTGCAACCAGCGTCAAATTCAGTTCTTTATAGAAATAGAGGAGTTCGCTTAGTCTTTTCCTGAAAATGTCGTGATCTTCGACAATAGCTACATTAATTTTTGGTGCTTCAGATTCCATAGATTCAATTATTTGCCCAAACATGCAGTAAAAAGTTGAGAGTACCAATCCCCCAAACGCAGTATTTTATGAAGGGTTGATTGGGATTTTAATTAACACCTCTGTGCCTGAGTCGGTGTTTATGACAATATTTCCATCAATTTCCCGTGCACGTTTTTGCATATTCTTCATTCCGTATCCCCCATTAAAACCGCTTTTTTCCCCTTTGAATGCTCCATCATCCTTCACCGATATGTTCAATTCATTATTTCCGTTGGTCATGGAAATCCAAAGGTTTTTAGCCTCGGCGTATTTAAGCGTATTTTGAGATGCCTCTTGTATGATGCGAAAAACATTGAGTGCCTGCGTAGACGATAGCAACATGTTCGATTTTTCATCCACATCAATTTGAACATTTAACGACGCCGTTAACGCGCTTTGATGCCTAAAATAAGTATTAAGATGTTCCGCGAACTCACTGAGGTTCAACGCGTTCTGATTTAGCGCCCAAATGGTTTCCCTCAATTGCTTAATAGTAACTTCGGCATCGCCTTTGAGTGAGGTCATCAGTTCAGCTGATTTTTCCTTCTCGTCAAACTCGTTGTATTTATCCACCAAACTAAGTCCCGACATTATATTCGCTAGTTGAGCACCTACATGATCGTGTAAATCTCGGGAAATTCGCTCACGTTCATCTCTTAGTTTCTGCTCTACTTCCATTTTTCGAATTTGCTCTTTGAGTCTGCGCTGGGAATAGTGCCGAATAATCAACACCAAAGAACTGAATAGCGATAATACTGCAATAATTCTAAACCACCAGGTTTGCCACCAAGGCGGGAGAATAGTAATTGATAATGTGGCGCCTCGTTCATTCCAATATCCATCACTATTGGCTGCCTTCACGTGAAAGGTATATGAGCCCGGTTCAAGGTTCGGATAATCAGCAAAATTTCGGCTTCCGCTTTGTACCCATTGTTCGTCAACGCCTTCCATCAAGTATGCATATTGAATGTACTGCGGCTGTGTAAAATCGAGAGCGGCATATTCGAAGGAGACAAAATTCTCATCATAAGGAAGCGTAATGTGATTCGTATAAATAGCGGATGTATCGGAGCTTAGCGGCTCATTAAATACATTGATTCCTGTAATATAAACCGGTGGGGAAAGAGTGTCGGTGGATAGCTGTTCTGTATCAATTATATTAAACCCACCCACTCCGCCGAATAGCAGTCTCCCTTCCGATAACTCGAAAAAAGCCCCCGTATTGAACTCATTATTTTGCAAACCATCGGCTACGGTAAACGTCGTAAAGCGCAGGCTTTCAGTGTCTAAGCGTGATAAGCCATTATTGGTACTTACCCAAAGGTACCTTGAGTTTTTATCGGGAAGAATACCATACGTACTGTTGTTAGCCAATCCATCATTGGTTCTCAGATTAAGGAGCTCATCAGAATCGGATCTCCAGCGTGTAATTCCTCCTCCGTAGGATGCGAACCAAAAAGTACTATCATTCTGTTGATAAATACTTCGCCCATCGCGATGCGACAATGAGCGCTCTTCTTCCGGATCGTTTTCAAAAGTCTCTATACCTGTCATCTGATTACCGGAAAATTGTACATAATTGTAGCCATTATCGGTGGTAGCGATCCACACGTTACCATCGTCATCTTCATAAAATTTTCGAATGCTTACACTATTTATAGATAACTCTGAATTTGGGTTATTCAGCTCAAGTGTCTGTGCCGGAGCGCCTTCGACCCACTCTTCAACATTCTGAATAATTTGCACTCCCTCGCCCTGATAACCAAGCCATAGCCAACCACGTGAATCACGCATCACCTGATGCACACTTTCTGAAGCAACTAAACTGTTCGAAGTATTAAAATTTTGTGCGATCGGATCTCCGGCGCTAATTGACGTTGCCGAAATTAAAAATAAGCCATTAAAGCGCGTTGACACCCATAAACCCAGATCATCCCGCCATAAAGACCAAATACTAGCCTCTTCCAAGCCTGAAATTCCGTTATCATACGGCGTTATTTCTCCGTTTTCATCCATAAAAGCGAGTCCACGATTGGTAGCAACCCAGATTCCGTTTTTCTCTTCAGCAAATCCAAGAATGAAATCGGCCGGCAATCCATCCTCTTCGGTATAAAGTTCAATTCCTCGCTTTTCTTCCAGCAAATAAAATCCTGCTCCCCATGTACCAAACCATCGCTCTTCATTTTGATCTATGAATAAGCGCGCCGAACCAGTTACTTCTTTTTCTGTGACTAATACTGAAGAATAAGCCCCGCTTTCTTTATCAATGCTGTGCAAATATCCTCCGCCACCACCAATCAATAATGTGTTTTCTCTTTCTTCCACTACATTGGGAGACGATGACTTAGCTACGCCACTTATCAAACTTTGACGCACTTTATCAGGAAAGCCGATCACATCAGCCGTTTGAAACCCTGCTCCCACAAGTTCAGCCCAAAGTTTACCATTCGAATCGAGATAAAGCGTGTTAATTTCGGGCGCCGGATTTTCCTTTTTGAAAATTAATGGCGTAGCAGTTAATGATTGTTCCTTTGCAGGACCACTTCTAAAACGATGTACTTCATCGGAAGGCAAATAGAATAGTCCATCCATGCCCGAAAAAATAAAGGCACCATCGTTCATTTCCAGCACATGATTAATCGAAAAAATCGGAATTTCAGTTACTACTTGGATGATGTTTGCCGGTATAAATTTTTGAAGTTCTTCGTCGAAGGTTCCTATCGATGAGGTAAAGAATCCCATCCAAAAAAAGCCTTTTGAGTCTTCGAACATGAGGTTCGCGGGCTTATCGGGAATGTTGTACAGGTTATCTGTTCGATGATTGATCCTTTTAATCGTATCTGTTACCGGATCGAGAATATTGAAGCCGCCATCACGCGTTCCAATCCATAAATCGCCATTCGAACGCTCAAAGATTCCATGGATAAAACTGTCGGTTAGCGTGGTTGATTCGGCCGGATTATGCCGGTATATTTTGAAATTAGTTCCATCGAACCGATTCAAGCCGTCCATGGTACCAATCCAGATAAAACCCCGTGAATCTTGGTACATGTTTAGCACGGTGTTATGAGATAGGCCGGAGTTTTCGGTGTTATAAGCAACCGAACTAAACGTTTGTGCTTGGACTAATGCAAGGGGAAGTATCGACCCTACGGCAACTACTATAACGACCAACCAATTTTTACGACCTTCCAACATAATTCCGACATGCACTTATTTGGCTTATATATACTGAAATTGCCTTTTTTAAACCACATGATTGCCTTTAGAAATGTTTAATGGTTAATGAGGAGTGAGGAGTGAGGAGTGAGGAGTGAGGAGTGAGGAGTGAGGAGTGAGGAGTGAGGAGTGAGGAGTGAGGGAAGCTGTATTTATAAATTGAATTTCTAAATTAGAATGTAGTTTATGCAATTTTTGGAGGGTTGCTTGCTTGGTTGCGGGTGTCCGCCACACTCCGTCAAGCTTCGCTTGACACATCCCTCGAAGGAGGATTTTTTTGGATAGCATTTCGGCTATTCGAGAGCGCTAAAAAAATCTTGAAAGAATGATAAAGCAATCTACTTCAGAAATTCGAAGTTCAATGTTCCTTGCTCAATGTTCGATGTTCTTCTGTTCATAATTGAGGGGAAAGCTAAAATATGTTGAAAATTGAGTGTGTTGCTCGATTCCGGGTGTCCGCCACCCTCCGTCAAGCTGCGCTTGACACCTCCCTCAAGGGAGGATTTATGTGGGGCAATATCTTTATTTGGAACCTTTTTCCAAATCAACGCCCCAAATAAATCTCCCCTTGAGGGGAGTACCGCGCATAAGCGCGGGGAGGGGTGGCGGATCTATTTCCATATTTTTTGTAAGGAATAGCTCTGAAACCGATCTAATGGGTATGGCACGAAATACAATTTTTCCTTACAACCCTGCTCTACGTAAATTTGCCCGTGAATTACGGAATAACTCAACCTTTGGAGAGATTCTGCTTTGGCAACAAATCAAAGGGCGGAAATTGGGGGTTCAATTTCATCGGCAAGTACCCATTCTTAATTACATCACTGATTTTTATTGTCATGAGATATTTCTGGCTATCGAGGTTGATAGAAGTATTCACGGTACAAAGGAGCAGCGAGAGAAAGACCAAAAAAAGGATTACGAACTGAATCAGCTGGGAATTCAAGTGCTTAGAATTGACGACCGGGATGTGAAAAAGAATATGGATTCTGTGATCCGATATATTCAGTATTGGGTGGATAAGCAAGAGATGAAGAGGTTGTAAATCGAGTTTGTTTGCCTTTCCGAGTGCCCGCCACCCACTGTCTCCTTTTCTCAACTCGAGCAAGTTTACAGGTGCCGTCCACCCTCCGTCAAGGGAGGATTTTTTTGTATAGCAATTTCTAATATCCGAGAGCGCTAAAAAAATCCTAAAAAAATGATATAGCAATCTGCGTCAGCAGTTCAAAGTTCAATGTTCCCTTGTTCGATGTTCGATGTTCGTAAATGAGGTGAAAGCGATATTTAAGTTGGAAATTTAGTGTGTTGCTCGGTTCCGGGTGTCCGCCACCCTCCGTCAAGCTTACGCTTGACACCTCCCTCAAGGGAGGATTTATGTGGGGCAATAACTTTATTTGAAACCCTTTTCCAAAAAAGCGCCCCATATAAATCTCCCCTCGAGGGGAGTACCGCGCGAAAGCGCGTGGAGGGGTGGCGAACCCTGCCCATCAACTTCAATACAACACGGGATTCATCAAATCATTATCATCCACTCCTATCCACCAACTCCAAACCTATCCCAATGAAACACCTCGTTTATACCAAAACCGGCGGGTACGAAGTCCTCGCCGTGCAGGAAGTTGCTGATCCGGTTCCTGCTAAAGATGAATTGCTTATTCGCGTAAAAGCGGCGGGACTTAATTTTGCCGATATCCTCGCCCGAAAAGGTCAATATCCGGATGGACCAAAAACGCCCTGCGTGATGGGCTATGAGGTAAGTGGAATCGTGGAGAAAGTGGGAGAATTGGTTTCGGAAGACTGGATTGGACAGGAAGTAATCGGATTGTGTCGGTTTAAAGGTCAGGCCGAGATGGTGACGTTAAAAGAGCTCCAGGTGTACAAAAAACCGAAGCGACTAACCTTCGAAGAAGCCGCAGCCATTCCGGTAAATTATCTCACGGCGTGGGTGTTGATGGTAACCATGGGCAGTTTATCAGCAGATGAATCGATTCTGATACACAATGCCGGCGGTGGCGTGGGAATTGCTGCCTTAGATATCGCCAAGCACATTGGCGCCAAAACGTATGGAACGGCTAGTTCACGAAAACATGAATTTCTTGCCGAACGCGGACTTGACCACGCCATCGACTATCGAAACAAGGATTGGTACGAAGAAATCATGTCGCTGACTAATAGTAAAGGCGTTGATTTAATTATAGATCCATTGGGCGGAAAAGAATGGAAACGAAGCTACAAAGCGCTTCGGGCAACTGGACGGTTAGGGATGTTCGGGATCTCGGTAGCCAGTACGAATACCTCCGGTGGATTGGCCGCAAAACTCAGTCTAATTAAAACAGTGCTTTCGATGCCGAAGTTTTCGCCTCTTTCCTTGCTGGATAAAAACCGCGGCGTTTTTGGCGTGAATCTGGGACATTTATGGCACGAGCCCGAAAAAGCAGCGCGATGGATGAAAGCCATTCTCCAGGGCGTAGAAGACGGCTGGGTACAACCGTATGTAGATAAAACCTTCACCCTCGAAGAAGCCGAGCTCGCCCATCGCTACCTCGAAGAACGAAAGAATATTGGGAAGACTGTTTTTCGGCTATAGCCGAAAAAATTCAAAATGAAAGATTCAAAATTTAAAATGGCTCACATACAATTTTAAATTTTTCATTTTAAATCTTTAATTCTCTTCGTTAATTCTTTACGTTTCCATAAAGACAAACAAAACAAGACATAAGATGGACATACAGCTGAGAGGAAAAGTCGTTCAGGTATTAAAAGAGCAAGGCGGGCAAGGGAAAAACGGACCTTGGAGAAAACGCGATTTCATCCTCGAAATACCGGGCAAATACCCGAAGAAAGTATGCATCACGCAGTGGGGCGATAACATCGATCAGCAGGCGGTGCAGGAAGGCATGGATGTTACCGCCTCGGTAGACATCCAAAGCCGGGAATACAACGGCAATTGGTACACCGACGTAAAAGCCTGGAAGATTGAACAGGGAACCGGACAGCAAAACGCGCCGAGTGCCCAACAAGGACCTCCACCCCCAAGCACCGAAGGCTTCGAAATCGACACCACGAGTTTTGATGATATCGATGACGATTTGCCTTTTTGATGTTACTTCACTTTGTATGAGGTCTTAAAAAATATCAATCAAATAATAGAGCGAGATAGTAAAGACACTACTTATAAATTTGCTTTACTTCGTTCTACGATAGAGATTATTCAAGGGCGATCTCCTTACATGAGATTGGGTGATGGTCGTGTAATCCTACCGGTTGGTTTACTAATTCTTAAATGGTTGGAGTATTACTACCCAATTATTGAGAATGATCTCCCACAGAAAAATGGAGACAATCTTCGCTCTTTCACACTTTCTTTTCGAAAATTGTTCAAAAAAGTAACTGATTATTATCTAACTAGGGGAGGGCTTTCCGTTTTTTACTCGGAACTTATCCGAGGTAATTTACCTGATGAAATTGAAGAGACAGTATTCCTTCTCAGTAAAAAACTACGTGATACAATCAGAAATCAACCAATGCGATACATTGGAAAGTCAGTTACTGGAACTGAATATGGTATCTATAATTTATTACCCTCCACGCAACAATTACGACAGCCAAAGAAGATTGATATTAATTTTCTTATCGAAAATTATTCTGAATTTTCAATCACTCAAGAATACTACGAAGCAATGGACATACTTGGTAGTTTTGTAACAGGAATGCATTCTATTCTAATTAATTGGGCTGAATTCACAGTAGAAAGGGACAAGAAATTGAATAAAGGCTTTGTGTTAGAAACTATTCTAAAGGCACCACAAGAAGCTAGAAATGTTTTGTTTTCTGAAAAGATCTTTAAACACCTTAAGAAGAAAAACGATGGGTTGGAATGTGTTTGGTCTGGCAATATAATTTCAAATGACTTAAATATTGATCATGTTTTACCATTTTCAATATGGCGTAATAACGACTTGTGGAATTTGCTACCAGCAAAGGCAAAAATTAATAATACAAAGAGTAACAAAATTCCTTCACTAGAATTGTTGAATAAACGAAAAGATCAGATAATTACTTATTGGAAATTTATAAAAGGAGAGGAACAGAAGGGGTTTGAAAATGAGATGTTTGTCAATCTTATCTCAAAAAATAATTATGATCAAAGCAATTGGGAAAACCTAGCCTTTGATTCGTTGAAAGAGAAAAGTCGATATTTAATTGAAACCAGGGGATTTGAAGCATTCAATTTGTAATGAAAGAAAACCCCAACTCCCATCTCACTGCTAAGGAACGAGACAAAGTTTCCTTCCCAACGCGAAAGCTATACAATTTAGGAGTTATTAAAGGAGACGTGCTTGATTTTGGCTCTGGGTTTGGAAAAGATGTTGAGTTTTTACGCAAAAAAGGACTTAACTGCACGGCGTATGACCCACATTATGCGCCCGAGTATCCTGATAAAAAATTCGATACCATTATTTGTCAGTACGTTCTAAATGTATTACTCCCAGAGGAACAAGCTTTAGTTTTAATGTCTGTAAGTGAGCTTCTTAAGCCATCAGGAAAGGCTTATTTTACAGTTAGAAGAGATTTAAAAAGGCAGGGTTTTCGCAATCATTATGTACACAAAGTAAACACCTACCAATGCAACGTGATATTGCCCTACAAATCAATGTTTAAAAATGATTTTTGTGAAATCTATGAATATCAACATTTCACTCAATTAGAAAACGGGAAAGAAGGAGTTTTTGAAAACCCGTCTAGAGATTCAAAGTTGATATCAGAATTAGCAACGGTTTATAGTATTTATGATAAGTATCCTGTAAGTCCTGGCCATGCTTTAGTGATACCCAAACGTAAATCATCAAATTATTTTCAACTGACTGATAAAGAGAAAACTGCTTGTCAGATTATGCTAGAACGTGTGAAAGGTATCTTAGATAAGAAGTATAATCCCGATGGATATAATGTTGGCTTCAATATGAATGAATCGGCTGGACAAACGATATTTCATACTCATATTCATATTATTCCAAGGTACGACGGAGATGTTGAAAACCCGCGTGGTGGCATAAGAAATGTAATTCCCGGGATGGGTGATTATTGATTCTATTGCCGCTATTTACGCTTCAAAAACCTCAACTTGGGCAATACAATCTTATATTCCTTTTCTTCGTCTTTATCATACCAGTGCACTAGATATTCTACTCTGGCTTTTCTTAGGTAATACCCTGACTTTTCTAATTCTTTAAGCTCTTTGTTTACAAAGGCTTTAGAAAAAAGCATTACATTTTTAGACTTATCACAACGAAAGCCAAAAGCTTGATTTTCACCAAAATTTACGGAATCTATTTTTAGAGAATCACCAGTATTTAAGGTATTGATGCTTATTGAATTTGAGTGATATTTCTGATCACCCAGATTTACATCTTTATGGTTCAATACTAAATCATAAAAAGCTGGCGGAGCTGTAGGCTGGGAATAATGAAATACCTTTTGCTCATCTACTTTAATGTTATCAAAAAAAGAAGTATTAGTATGAATATGTAAAGATTCTTTTGCCCTGGAACATGCTACATAAACTTGCCTTTTAGCTGCATCAGTAGAAAAATTGAAGTCCTCTAAAAGTAGCCAAACATGATCGAATTCCTTCCCTTTTGCTTTATGCATAGTCGAAACGACTATTAACGAAGAGTCACTGCGTATTGCATCCTCCATTTTTATTTCACGGCTGTATTCATACCACTCTACTAGTAATTTTTTCTCTGGATATGCTTTTTCAAATTGATGTAAAACACTTAGGCAAGTTGTAAAGTGAAGAGTACCTGTATATTTCTTTTTAAACCATTCAAGACTGTTTTTCCAGTTTTCTTCGTAGATCAAACCGGTATCATCAACATTATTTTTTAAAACATTAGTAAATGATCTTATTTCATCTAATTGATTTAAATTAAATCCATCAAACCCAGCAAGTAATCTAGTTTTATATCCTCTCATCTCAAGTAAAGAACTTAGCATCAGCGCTTCTCTATTGGTATGAACTAGCACCGCTTGTGTTCCGTTAGTTTCAGCACTGGAAATAGAATTAACTAAAGGTTGCACCAGATCTTTAGTTAAATATTTTGTAATGCTTATCCTTGCCTGTTTAGTTTTTTTAGCAGGAATCAATTTTTCCAACTTCAGACGATTTGGTATAGTCGACAACAATTGATTATTAAATTGAATAATCCCTTCTCTACTACGATAATTCTTTATTAAGCTATATTGGACTGATTGATAAGTCAGTTGGTATTCTTTCATGAATCTGTTGGAAGCCCCTCTAAATTCATAAATGTTCTGATCGTCATCACCAACTGCTATCACCCTAATATTTCCTGCAATTTCAATGATTTTCTTAATTAAGTTCCATTCTTGTTGATTAATATCCTGAAACTCATCGAGAAGTAAGACACTTTTATTTGAAATAATCGTCGTATCTACATCTTCATTCTTTATTCCTTCTAGGCATTCAGAAATAATGTTTTGAGATTTTACCAAATCACCTAATTGCCCCATCAATTCAAAACAAAAGCCATGAAAAGTTGTGATTTTAATTAAACCGGCGAACTCTGGAACAAGCTTTCTAATCCTTTGCCGAAATTCCAATGCTGCTGATTTTGAAAATGTCAGCATTAAAAACTGTTCCGGCTTTATGTCTTCTAAAAGCAATAAACTAGCAATTTTATGAACCAATACTTTTGTCTTTCCTGAGCCAGGACCAGCAAGTACAAGAATATGATCTGACTTATTATCATTTAAGACCTGGGTCTGATCTGTATCAAGATCTTTTATAACTTCCTTAAATTTATCGGGGGTGAGTGGCCGTCTGATTTCTGATTTTCTTCTGGGAAAATATCTAGCTAAAAACTCTTCATACTCCAAAGTAAAATAATCGTTTACATAAGATAGAGCAGACTCATAGTTATCAACACATTTCTTTGCATATTCGCCAACAATATGTATTTGCTCCGTTTTGTGTTGATAGTGCATCTCCATTTTTGCATAATCTTCTACTTTAAAGCTTGGCTTCTCTTTTCCTTTTATATCATCAATGTTTAGACGATTATAGGATACCATAAAACCACCTTCGAGTTTTATAGCGTTGATTTGGTTTAGAAACAATAAAGTTTTCTCATATTTACCGGTGCCTCCCTCAACTACTTTTCCCATAAACAGATTATTATCTCTCAATTCAATTAATGAGAATCCAACCGGTACCTGATCTTTTTGTTTAATGGGATTATTTTGAGTAATCGCAAAATCTGTTAAAATTTTAATGATTGACCCAGATAATTTGTGTCGCCATTCTACATCATTATCCAGATCTACTTTACTCTTAACCACAATTTCATAAATCTCTTTTTCTCGGTCTATTCTCTTTTTGGTAATAAACCTGCGAACCTCCCAATAGGCTAAAATTCTATGAATAGAATCAACTGTAGAATCGACCTGGCCTGAATCAATGACAATCTGATTTAATTGCCGAAGGGAGATTTTGATACGATCCTTTTTATCTAGCCATTGATGCAAAAACCTTTCTATTTCCAGAAAATGTTTTGTAATAGTTGCAGAACCATTTTTTGAATTATTAAGATTTAGAAAAGCAGTTAAATCTTTGGCATCACCCAGAATATTCAAATCACGTAACGTACGAATACTTTCCTGTACTTTTTCTATTGTTAACTGAGTGCTATCTGACAGATATTCAAGTCTAGTTTCTTCATCTTTAATAATTCGCTGCAATACCCTTTCGCAGTCTTGTTTATCCTTTTCAGTTAGTAAGTCTGATTGCTGAATAAGTGACTGACCTCTCATAAAGTTTTTAACTAGCAAACTATCGGCGTATACCATTGATGAGTTTTGTTCACGCTTCAAAAACCCTCGATCTTCTAAACATGAAATAGCTGTTTTTACCTTTGTTTCTAAATCTTTGAGTTCAATATCCCAGCCTGCTGACTTTGCAATTTCCAAAGCTGAATGACTTATTTTCGATCTACGTTTCGCTTGGCTTTTTAAAGACTTCCATATTTCATCAATTTCTTTTTTGTTGAGCTTGGTCTGCTGTAGTAAGCTAAAATGCTTGTTCAAATCCGAATCATTATAAAGGATAAAACACTTTGCTTTGATGTGCTCATTTCTTCCTGCACGTCCAGCTTCTTGAATGTAATTCTCTAAGGAATCAGAAATGTTATAATGAATAACTGTTCGTACGTCCTCTTTATCAACCCCCATTCCAAACGCAGATGTTGCAACTATAATGGGAGATTTACCTGACATAAAATCTTCCATATTTTTCTTTTTTACATCCCTATCAAGCTGACCATGAAAAAATGTAGTCTTAAATCCAGATTTTGCAAGATCGTTGGCTACACCCTCAACAGCTTTCGTTCTTGAAGCATAGATTATGATCGGTTTCTCAGATTTTTGTACTAAGTCAAACAGTTGCTGTTTTTTGCTTTCGGGAGTTTCAGTTTTTAAAACTTCGAACGATAAATTGTCACGCCTTTTTTGAGTTATAAATTCTTTTAATTCGAGTCCAAGGCGTGATCTGAAGTAAGATTTAATATCACTTATAACCTGTAGTTTAGCTGTTGCAGTAAAACATGAGATTGGAATAGGTTTGTTGAAATTTCTTTCCTGAATTTTTTTTATAAACTCAGCTATATACAGATAGTCAACTCTAAAATCCTGTCCCCAACTTGAAAAACAATGTGCTTCGTCAATGACAAATCGTGCAATTGATCGGGATGATATTAACCGCAAAATACTCGGTGATCTAAGTGATTCTGGAGAGAGATATAAAATATGAGCATTCCCTTTCTCAACACGCTCAAATGCTTCTTGCCGTTCAAGAGGTGATAACAATCCATTGATTGCTACTGCGTTTGTGATATGAAACCGATCCTGCAGGTTATCCACCTGATCTTTCATCAAAGATTGCAAGGGAGAAATAACTACCGTTAAATGACGAGTACAATCTCCACGGATTAAAGCAGGTAGTTGAAATGTGAGAGACTTTCCACCACCTGTTGGGAAAACTGCTACAAAAGAGTGCTCCTGTAAACCTGCTTGCACTGTCTCTTCTTGAAGGCTTATTTTCCTTGTCTCGTCAAACTTTCGAAAATCTGGATATCCGAAATATGTCTTTAATGCTTTTTTGGGATTTAATTTTGTAGTGCAATACTCACACGTTTGATCTGAACAGGAGGAAAAGCGGAGCGCATCCATAACTTGATCCGTTTCAGGAAATTGCTTTCTAACCCAGAATGGTAAAATTGATTCGTTATTATCTAAGCGAATAATAGACAGTGCATAAGCCAACTCAATTGGATGCTGGTGTATAAATCTATCAAGGTTAACTTTGTGACAGAGCTTACCTTCAACAAACGGATATACCAATTCACTTGTCGCAGAACTAATGCTTAATTCAGAAGCAAGTTCAAGAAAGCTATTAAATTCATTTTTATCAGAAAGAAGTGCGGAGAGAATTTTTCGGTAATCTTTATCAAGTTTTCTAAAGGCAACCAGTTCTTCAAGTAATAGGTCCTTTGTTAATTTACAATCGGATAAAGGATTATTTACCTCAGAATCATTGACAATTTTATATCCCTTCACAAGATGATGGTAAGGGTTTTCTGAAAAAATTAATGGAGACCAGAGAAGAGTGTCTATGTATTTTTTTCCTTTAAATATCTCATTACCAAAAATTTTCTTTAGTTCCGGTATATCATGTTTAATAATATTATGGCCACATATGGTATTAGCTACTTTAATCCATTCGGCCAGTCTACCGGGATTTCGTTCATGAAGCTCTTTATCGCGATAAAGTGCGCCATAATCCCGAATTTTCCCCGATCGATCCGTCTCTATATCAATAAAAAGTATATCAATCATTAATTATCTTCTTTTTCTACCTACCGAAAATAGAGAGTATAGATATAAAACACTTCATAGATATAAATATCTGTTATCCATAATTATGAAATGTACCCGATCCTTATAAATGAATCGTCGATTACACCCCAAAATCAGAAGTATTAATGGGATATAGAATGCTTAAAGATGTGATATAAGAAATACATTAAGGATTGCGGGCTTACTAATGCAGTTTCTACTCTTTGTAATAATATCTGCTTAGTTAACCATCAAACAACCCATATTGAAACTAGTCACTCAAACCCCTAGCTTCCCCACACATCAAGAAACCCGCTGATTACAGCAGGTTACCAACCGACCTTAAATAAATCTATTTATAACTCAGGCACGGTGGTTCAGGGATGTGGAACCGGATGTTTATCCGGATTCAAACGAATAGAGTTAATTGAGACTGTGTTCTTTTTCTCTCCACGGTTCTCTTGTCTTGGTGTAACAATCAATATCACCTAAAACCCATTGTTACACTTATACCTATGAAAAATGATTCAAACGCTCTGATTCAGGGAATCACGTACACCAAGTATGAATGCTATCAATATCGCCAAAGCGTGATCGAGACGGTAAGCTATGAGCTGCGCATTCCTTTTAGTTTTATTGTTCAGGTTCGGGAAATCACTTGTGGAATTATGTTTCTGGAAATCAATTATACGCCAAAACAAGAGGTGCCCGAATGGGTAATGCCTAGGATTATTCACGGGGTTTTCACCGACGTTTATGCTCCGAATTTCTGGGAGATCAAACTGCTGAATATCATGCATTACCATACCGAAGGGGAAGGTGGCTATGTGGGCTACTGCGGAAATGTATTTTATGACCGGCCGGATTATGATCCCAGCTATTATCCTGAAGATCCCGGCTTTAAACGCTATCCCATCAAACACGAGATGCTGGATACCGAACAGATTTACGCCGTGATTAAGGATAAAATGGATGTATGGAGCAATTGAATTTAGAATAGTGAGTAGTAATCAACTACGCTCGAAGAGCTTCATTTATTCAAAATTACGAATTACATTTTTTTGAATAACCGCGCCTTGACCCGTGAATAAACCTTTCAACCGTTTTCACGAGGAGAATCCTATTAAGTTAAAGTTGACCAACCCAGTCGACGACGTGATCTCCGGTAAAGGGCGTTGATCAGGAGATTGCTTCGTCGACAAAATAAAATGATGCTTTCATGTTTCTAACCTCCTCGCAATGACCTATAAAGCATTTTTAATTTTAAATCTTTCAATTTGAATTAAAAATAGAGTTTGCTTCGCGTCAAGTTGAATAAATAGATTCAAATTTCCCACACTCCTCACAAAAGACTCAGCAATTGAACACTGATTATTTCTTGTTGGATATTGAATATTGAAAAAAGCCTCCTCGCAAAGCTCCTAAAATTAACTAACTAACCGTCATCACGAGGAGAATCCTATTAAGTTAAAGTTGACCAACCCAGTCGACGACGTGATCTCCCATTAAGGGCGTTGATCAGGAGATTGCTTCGTCGACATCATAGCTCAATGCATTCATAATTCCCATACTCCTCGCAATGACCTATAAAGCATTTTTAATTTTAAATCTTTCATTTTGAATTAAAAATAGAGATTGCTTCGCGACACGTTGAATGAATAGATTCAAATTTCCCACACTCCTCACAAAAGACTCATCAGTTGAACACTGATTATTTCTTGTTGATTATTGAATATTGAAAAAAAATACCTCTTCGCAACGACCCTAAAATTAACTAACTACCCGTCATCACGAGGAGAAACATAACTATTTGAAGATTTCAGTTCTCTTCGACGACGTGATCTCCCATTAAGGGCGTTGATCAGGAGATTGCTTCGTCGACACAACAAAATGATGGATTCATGATTCCAGCCTCCTCGCAATGACCCATAGAGCATTTTTAATTTTAAATCTTTCATTTTGAATTAAAATAAAGTTTGCTTCGCGTCAAGTTGAATAAATAGATTCAATATTCCCACACTCCTCACTAAAGACTCAGCACTTGAACACTGATTATTGCTTGTTGGATATTGAATATTGAAACCCTCTAATTCCCAACCAAAACCAATTCCTGCTGAGGAGGAATCAAATATTCAGCACCGGATTCTGTAATCACCGCCATTTCCTCCACACTGATCGTTTTGGTACCACCATCGGGGAGTGTCCACGCATGGAAGCCATCGAAGGCGAACACCATTCCGGGTTTGAGTCGGAGTTGGGCGGCCGGGCGTTGACCGGGCATATGAGATCCGCCGAGGTTAGGTCCGGCATCATGGGCAACATAGCCCACAGGATGTCCGGTGCTCCACATTACATATTCACTTCCATTTTCGTACATCAACGCTCGTTGGGCAGCGTCCACATCTTCGCCACGAACTCCTGGCTTCATTGCATTAAATGCCGCAAACCCACCATCACGCGCCGATTCCCAGTAATATTGTATCTCTTCAGGAGCTTCCGTTTCACCCGGGTGAAGCACATAAGCAAATCGCTGGATATCACTCACCCAACGGTCGTATAGTTTGATACCGAAATCCGTTTGGATCACATCCCCCGGCATAATCACTTTGTCGGTGGCGTGTGAATGACCGCGATCCGCGCCGGAATTTACATTGGGATTCTGAGTTGGATTCCACGCCTCGCCCACTCCGTATTCTTCCATCTTTGCATCCAAAAAAGCAGCTACTTCGGCATCGGTAGTAACACCCGGCTCAATAATTTCATAAGCTTCGAGTTGCCAGGCTGCTGTAAGTTCGGCGGCCTGACGCATAATCTCCACTTCGGCGGGAGTTTTCACACTCAGCCATTCGTAAATCACTTTTTCCGACGACACAAACTTCGCGGCTTCTTCGTTGCCAACGGCATCCACCAGCGCCAGATACTGACTGTGCGAAAGTCCATCGGCTAATTTGTTCTGTTGGGATGTGTTGATGGCAATTCGATCGAAGTCCATGGTTTGGATAAACTGCGCAGCTTGCTCTAAAGTCGAATATCCTCGCTCTACAGCCACCACTTTATCGTGGATATCGAGTTCATCCAACGCTGTGGCCTCTCCTTCCGGCGAAAATGCAAGAGTGTGAAAACCCTCTTCATCAAAATAAAACATGAATACAGCAGTACCACCGGCATTTTCTCCTCCGATGTGATCTGCCATTGGGTCGTTATCGTTTTCGCGACAGATGATAAGCCATGCATCCACATCAGCGGCTTCCATTGCCAGCGGCAACAGTGTGTTAATGCGCTCGATACGTATTTCGGGCCAAGGACTTGGTCCCCATTCTATAGGCTCTTCGTTGTTTGGAGGATTGGTGCAGGATGTAACGATAAGTGCAATCGCAAGAATGGTGAGTAGGCGCATGAATATTGGATGTGTTGAATTAGGAGTTTCGAATAACGAGCTACGAATATAGAATTTAGTCATTCGATTTGTAGCTCAAATTTTAGTTTGAAGTTTTGGTATTGATATCGACCGTCATCACAAGGAGTATCTAAACAAGGTCAAGGCGAACAACCTCATCGACGACGTGATCTCCGGTTCGTGGCGTTGCTTTGGAGATTGCCGCGTCGAGTCAGTTTCGATATGGAAATTAGGATAACGCCTCCTCGCAATGACCCTAAAAGAACATTTTTAATTTTAAATCTTTCATTTTGAATTAAAAATAGCCATTGCTTCATCAATTACTCTTTAAATAGCACGATAAATTGAGACTCATCCCTTTGCCTCAAAAAATTTATCATTCATAATTTAACCCTTAACATTTAATCCCCAACCCAAGAACTATTTCAACCGCTAGTGGAAAAATGTTTCCGCTGTTTTGTATTAAAGCCTACATAATCTACTTTCCTTTAATTATAAAAAATACGGGGTGGCAATGAAAAATATTAAGTGGATGCTTTTATTAGGGTTCTTCTCAACTAGTATAATGGCACAAAACACAGCAGACAGTACACAAACAGAGGAAGAAGTAAATCCGTGGACTAAATCTTGGGTGTTTAGCTTAACCGGAAATCAGGCTGAATACAACAACTGGAGTCGAGGCGGAGTAAATTCTACCGCTTTTACAGCCTCTACCCTTTTTCGTGCGAAATATACCGGAAGTGATTACTCGAATACTACGCGTGTGAACCTTCGTTTTGGTCAAATCAATCAGGAAGGTCAGGGCGTGGAGAAGACAGAAGACATGATTCGAATTAGTAATAAAACTGATTACTTCCTTTCCACAACCGTTTGGAGTGCCTTTGCTGAGATCGCGTTCCGCACTCAATTTACAGAAGGTTTCGATGAAGAAACCGGAGAGATCATTTCGGACTTTATGTCACCAGGTTATATTACTGAGTCACTTGGTTTATCTTACCAGCCTGTTGATTATTTCTCCACCCAATTAGGGGTTGGACTTAAACAAACGTTCGTACAAACCGATGGCCTCGATCAATTCTATGGCCTGGGCGAAGATGAGGATATCCGATCTGAAGGCGGTATTACCTTTGCGCTGGATTATAAAAAAGAGATTTTCAAAAACTTCACTTACGAAACCGAGCTCTCAACCTTTACGAATCTGCTCATTCCCATTACCAGTACCGATGTGATTATGACTAATATCTTCACCGGTAAAATTAATAATTTCATGACATCCTCACTCGAAATGTCCTTTATCTATGATGATGATTTTAGTGATCAGCTGCAAACTATGCGTATTATTTCATTGGGGATTCAAATCCAGATTTTATGAAAGTGGGTTTAGCTATAAATAGAAAATTTGCTTACTGCTTTATACTTAGAGTGCATTGATTATTTCAGTTTGAACTCACGTACCTAAGCTTTGCCAAACAAAACGCTCCACCCGTGATACCGAGGGGCTCATACCAAGTTAAAGTTGAAAATATCATTGAGAACGTGATTTCCGGTTCGTGGCGCTGTTCTGGAGATTGCCGCGTCGAGTTCTTAAGGAGCTGAGTTTAATATTCCTAAACTCCTCGCAATGACCACAAAAACTGTCATTCCACACGTCATCACTGTAGATGTCAGGTAATTCGAGGACAGTTTTGGTTAAAATTAGCGGGCTTTTCTCCACCAATACCCTGATGAGGACGATGGTGGTTGTAATAGTAAATATATTCGGTGAGTTCTTGCTGTAATTGCACCATACTTTCAAA
>JAEPQH010000022.1 GCA_017640605.1 Balneolaceae bacterium
CCCCCGCGTTTTAAGCTCATGCAGTACCCCGCGCCAAAAGCTCGCCGATTCATGCTCGCCAAAGTAAATACCCAGCACTTCTTTGACGCCTTCGGTGGATACGCCTAGCACACTGTATACCGCCTTGGTGAGGACCTTGCCTGCCTCGCGTACTTTAAAGTGCATCGCATCCAACCACACCACAGGGTAGACCGAATCCAATGGGCGAGCCTGCCACTCCAGAATATCGGGAAGGATCCGATCGGTGATCGCACTAATCGTGGCCGGGCTTACCTGCGCTCCGTACATGTCTTCCAAGTGCGCTTGAATATCCCGGTAACTCATGCCTCGGCTGTATAGGGACAGGATTTTTGCGTCAATATCGCTGCTTAATCGGCGCTGACGTTTGGGCAAGGTCTGCGGGGTGAAGCTTGCCTGGCGATCACGCGGGGAGAAAATCTCAAACCCGCCCACCGAGCTTTGTACTTGCTTTGGCGTTCGGCCATTACGACGATTACCCTCAGAGGAAGCCTCCTGTAAATGGGCATCCATTTCTGCCTCTAAACTGGCCTCAATCACACGTTTGAGCAAGGGGGTTAACACCCCGTCTTTGCCCGTGATCGGTTTGCCTTGCAATAATTGCTGCGACATCTGAGCAACCAAGGCATCTAATGGGGTTTCTTTACTTTTTTTCTTAGTCATGTGTCTATAGTAATTATGACACACTTAAATAAACAGTCTCCACTGGGCTTATACGGATCCGTTACCCTATTCTTAATTGACAAGTCTTAATAACCCTCACCATCTCAAATACCTCTTCCCCAGCTCAGCGGCTTAAGCTTTAACCACATATACTTAATTGGCGGCTACCTAGACTGTTAAAACCCAATTTAATCGAACCACGATTTCATTTCTTCTTTAACAACATCTTCCGATATAGTTTCACCTAACTCAGATTGTGCTATTCTTTCCTCGAGTTTTTCAATAAAAACCAATCTGTCTATTAATTCATCAATAGACAACTCATCCGGAAAACTCTCTATATGTTTCTTTAGTTTTTCTTTGGTGATCATAATTCAAAATAACAGTTCCTAAACAGTACTAAAAAGTGCTTAGTATTACAATCCAATACCAAAATATGGTTACTAATTGATTATGTAGCTTTAAACAACCTTCCCCACCTCAAAAACCTCTTCACCTAGCTCAGCAGCTTTGGCTTTTACCGCATCCACCTGATCGGCGGCAACAACGGCTACTAAGCCAATCCCAAGATTGAAGGTAGCTTGCATGTCTTCTTCGGGGACGTTGCCGATTTCCTGAATGAGTTTGTACACGGGTGGACGTTCCCAGGCATCCCAGTTTATATCCAAGGCTAAACCTTCGGGTAAAATTCGCTTGGTGTTGCCAACCATCCCACCACCGGTAATGTGGGAAAATCCATTTACGCCATCCATAACTTTTAGGGCAGAAATGATCGGTAAATAGGAGCGGTGAACTTGCAGTAATTCTTCAGCCACGGTGCTGCCTAGTTCTTCTACATAATCGTTTACACCGTATTCACTAAACAACACTTTTCGAGCTAGCGAGTAGCCATTGGTGTGTAACCCCGAGCTTTTAAAACCGATCAACACATTGCCTTCGGTAATTCCGGTTCCATTAATTACTTGGTCTTCATCTACAATGCCTACAATGGTTCCGGCCAGATCGAATTCTCCTTCGCCATAAATATCGGGCATCTCGGCGGTTTCGCCTCCAATCAAAGCTACACCGTTTTCTTTACACGCAGTGGCAAATCCGCGAATCACTTCAACGCCTACATGTTGCTCCAGTTTTCCGGTAGAAAAGTAATCCAAAAAGAAAAGAGGAGTAGCTCCACACACGGCAATGTCGTTAATGCAATGGTTTACCAAACACTGTCCTACGGTATCATATTTTCCGGCTTTAAAGGCTACGATCAACTTAGTGCCCACACCATCCACCGAACTCACAAACACGGGATTTTTAAAAGCACCTAAATCAGGTTTAAAGAAACCTCCAAATCCGCCAATATTGGACAAAACAGCATCGCTGTGGGTTTCTTTTACCATCCCTTTGATGGAATTCACAAGTTCTTCTCCGGCTTTAATGTCAACGCCGGCGTCTTTGTAGGTAATCGATTTCTTTGTCATTGTGGATTGGTAACTAATTTTATATGAGCTAAGTGATGATTGCCATGCCAAACATACATGGCTAATGTGTGGAGTAAATCAGTAGGATAATTTCCTTCGGGATGAACAAAGGTTCTGGCAAAATCAGCATCAGTCATATCGTCTAAAATTGCTCCCCACTTTTTGTGTATGATCGAAATAAAATCTACTGAATCCTGAATGGGAACTTTTACATAATCAGCCGTTTTCGACCAGGCGAGTTCATCGTAAGGTTTAATCGTGGGATTATCTTCCGTCAACGCTAACTTAAATCGCATCAATGCATTCATGTGGCTGTCGCCGATATGATGAACCACTTGCTTAACCGTCCAACCACCTTCGCGATAAGGTGAGTTTAATTGATCAACTTCTGCGTAGTACAGCTCATTCTGAATTTTTTTAGGAAGTGCTTTTATCTCCTCAATTAATTCAGGAACGTTTTGCTGGGTAAAAACTGCTTTGAGATCAAAAGTACCGATTGGGAATTTTCTGTCCATTCATTCAAAAATTTCTTCTCAGAAATATAAGATTCTTCAAAGAGTGTAAAGGGATGAATTTTTAAATCTTTTCCACACCCTTTCTTACAAACATGATGAGATTTTTAAATTTAGTATATAGTATTAGGTAGTGTGGATTTGTGGATAACAAACTTTTCATTTTTTTGAACAAAACTTGACAGCATCTTGTGGATACTATTGTTGAAAAGTGAACGCTTATTTTTAACTACTTACAGAAATTTTAAAAATGTTCTCCACATACACACACGCATTGCACATAATCGGCACAGAAATTCTGTTAACATCAAAAGTTATTCTTTTTGGATGTTGATTAGATCAGAACTTTGTGGAAACTTGTTCAGAACTTTTGGCAGTTTGAATTATCCCAATGTTATTCGACAGCTATCCACAAAGTAATCCACATAAATATCCCCTATGAAAATTGTAGTTCAGCGCGTGAAAGAAGCAAGTGTTACCGTGGGTAACGAGATAACCGGTGCCATCGAGCAAGGACTTCTTTTACTGGTGGGCATCCACGAAGATGATACCGACGATCAATTGAAATGGATGTGTGAAAAGATTCTGAAACTTAGGATTTTTGAAGATGATGAGGGGAAAATGAATCGATCGGTGAGTGATGTGGAAGGTGGAATTCTGGTTGTTTCCCAATTCACTTTGTATGGCGATGCTAGAAAGGGAACCCGTCCTAGTTTTATAGCAGCAGCACGACCTGAGAAAGCAGAACCTATGTATGATCAGATGATCGAGTACTTTCAATCAAACTCATCGTTAAATATACAAGGCGGAAAATTTGGTGCTATGATGGATGTACATCTCGTAAATGATGGCCCGGTTACACTGATTCTGGAGAAGTAAATTGGCGGTAATTTTTCTATTTGTTGATGGAGTTGGATTAGGAAAACAAGGAGCTGAAAATCCTTTTTTTGAATCAACGTATGAGAGTTTCCAAATACTATCGGATGGAGATTTTTATGAGGATCCGAAAGTAATCATACAACATAATCATCTGTTTAAGCCCATTGATGCAAATCTTGATGTGGAAGGATTGCCCCAAAGTGGAACCGGTCAGACCACCTTATTCACCGGAGTGAATGCCAGTAAAGAAATCGGAAAACATTTTGGGCCATATCCGCATTCGGGTATAAAGCCTTTGTTAAAAAAGCAGAGCATTTTTCATGCGGTGCAGGATGCAGGAAAAACTCCGTATTTCATGAATGCATATCCGCCTATTTTTTTCGAATTCGCCAAAAAGAGAAATCGATGGAGTTGCACCACTTTAATGACAAAAGCGGCGAATCTTCGACTTAACTCCATCAAAGAAATAGAAAATGAAGAAGCGCTTACTGCAGAAATTGTGCAAAATGCCTGGCGAGATCGGTTAAATATCGACATCCCAAAAATCACAGCAACCGATGCTGCTCAACGTTTATTAAATATTGTGCCGGATTACGATCTAGTATTGTATGAGTATTATCTCACCGATAAAGCTGGTCATAACAAAAGTGAAGAAGATGCTGAACGTGTGCTTAAACCTCTGGATGAATTCTTAGTTCATATTTTAAAGCACATGAAAAGTAGGGATACCCTCGTAATCACCAGCGATCATGGAAATCTGGAAGATCTTTCAGTAAAAACCCATACACGAAATGCGGTGCCATTGATGGTTTATGGACAAAATGCGGATCAGTTTGCACAAGTTGAGAGTTTGATCGATGTGAAGAATGCCATTTTAAAAACGCTGTAGAATTACGAATAGAGAGTTCGGAAATATTGGAATAGGTTAAGCCCACAAGACCTATTGAACTATAAACAAGTTTGTAACGAGAACAAACTTTCATGATTTTGAGATTATTCTGAAGTTAAAATAAATAGAAGCATAACTTCAGGTATGCACTTCCATTGAAGGCAATGGGAACGATTTTCAATTTTTTATGAGTAGATCTAAACTATATACGCTAGATAATCAATCAAATAAATTAAAGCTGGAATTCTTCCCTAAAATGGGTAAAGCTAAAATTAAATCTAAGTCGATAAAAAGTATATTACTAGCTGCTTTTTTTATCTTAGGTTTTCTTCAATTATATCCTCTAAAGACCTTATTTGTGATTTTTGTTCTAATAATTGGGGTGTTTATTAATAGTAGTTGGTCACTAATGGGGAAGGAAACAGTACTTTTTGATACGAATGAATTAAAAATTATAAGAAGTATCTCATATTTACAGTCAACACTGACTTTTTCTCTAGATGAATTAGATCATCTAACAATAGGGGTTAGAAAGAAAGATAAAGATGGTAAAGATATACCTAATACATCGATGTTTAATACGAATGGAATATTTCAATTCCAACATAAAGGCATTAATTACAACTTCGGTTTAGATATTGAAATTGAAGAAGCCTACTTGATTTATAAGGAAATTGCGAATGTAACTAGGTTTTCTGATTTGAATATTAGACTTGATTGATATTTGCCGATATAATATTGATGAAAATAAAAGTTAGAGCTTCTATAAAGTTCATAAAGAGACCTAAGAAACACCAATGGCACTTATTGAATGTTAAGTATGGTTTATAATCCGAAACCCATGCATCCACTTTGGCTTATTACTACCTTCGATCTATGAAAAAAACTTGGGTGATCATCCTTTTATTAGTTTCAACGGTAATACTCTTCGGATTTATCCATTACCAACAACAGGTTAAAAAACCTGTTCGCCAATTTGAACCAAGCAGCTTATTTCATCCATCTAATTTTAAAGAACTTCGATTTGCCCATCGTGGAGGCTATGCTTTTGGTCCTGAAAACACAGTAGAAACAGTGCTTCATAACATCAGAAACAATGAGGTTACCGCCATTGAAGTGGATGTGATGATGAGTAAAGATGGTAAGTTGTATCTCTTTCACGATGATTATGTAAATCGGGTGTTAGATTATCCCGAGAAGAGATTGTTTTCAGATTTTACTTCAACTGAACTATCGAGCTTAACATTAAGAGATACCACGTTTGGTAGGATTGGACTTACATCCCTTGCACAACTTGTTGATTCTTTAAAAACATTGGCGTTTGATGAAAGCTATTCATTTCTAGTAGAATTAGATTTTAAACCAAGCGGGGATCAAACGGAAGCAGCAGCAGATGCACTTATGGCTATTGTTAAAGCTCAGGAACAAGAAATTGGCGCAATGATTTACGACTTCTTCTTTGTTTCTACCTTTTTCCCGGAAATGTTATCAGAACTTCGATCGAGATCAGATCACATTGTAACTGCATTTGGAGTGCATAGCGATTCACCAAAAAGTAAGTGGGCAGCCCGAGCCGCGTTGCTGGGAGCACATTATATCATCAAGAAGAATGGGGCAAGTATTATTGAACCGAACTTATGCTTGGTTACGCCCGGCTTTGTAGATAAATGGCAAAAAAGAGATATATCCATTAATACATACACGGTTAACACCTTTTGCGAGAAAGAATACATGAATACATTACCGGTGGCTTATACAACCAATTGCCCCAATGAAACTTGTTTAACAGATGAAGCAGAAGGATTGGGTCCACCAAGAAATTGGTGTACAATGTGTAGTAAGTGAAAAGTTTTTGGAATAGAAAAAGACGAAAATCAATGAAGAAGAAGATTCAATTAGTTCTGGGAAGTGGCGGGGCTCGTGGAATCGGGCATATCGCAGTAATCGATGAACTCGAAAAAACCGGTCATGAAATTGTAGAAATTGTTGGCTGTTCGATGGGCGCTGTAATTGGTGGGATTTATGCTGCGGGACAGCTTAAAGAATATAAAGATTGGCTATTTACCCTGGATAGAAATCAGGTATTTGATCTCACTGATTTCACTTTTAAGAAAGAAGGATTTGTTAAAGGGGAAAAAATATTCGCTAAACACCGCGAAATGACCGGCGATTTAAACATTCAGGATTTTAGCATTCCATTCACAGCCATAGCCACCGATGTCCGGTCAGGAAAAGAAGTGAAATTCAATAAGGGAGATTTATACAAAGCACTTAGAGCCTCGGTATCTATTCCCGGAGTATTTGTACCAGTAGAGGATTCGAAACGATTGTTGGTAGATGGAGGAATCGTAAATCCACTGCCGCTAAACATCATGAAAAAAAGAGAAGACGCCACGTTAATTGCGGTAGATTTAAACGCACTTGGTACTCCATTGATTGATGAAATCGTAAAAGATGAGGAAGAATCACAGAAATGGTACGAGCAGCTTATTCCGGATAATATCCTGCAAAAAACACAGATTCAGACTAAAAAAGGAGATTCGCTTTCTGTATTCGAACTGATGGAAAGCACGTTCACATTAACTCAAGATCGATTAAAAGAGCTCATGATTCAGGTCTATCCACCTGATATTTTGGTGAATATTCCGCGTAGAACCTGTGGAACCTTCGAATTTTGGAAAGCTGAGTATGTTTATAATTGTGGTGCAGAAGCCTTTCGTAAAGCGTTGGAAGAGTTAAAAAACTAACTTGTTGTATTTACAGACATAATTTGAGAATGACTCCAATTTAGATCATATTCTCGGGGTAAAATTAATGGAGTCATCAATGAGTAAAGAGTTTATCCTAGCAATCGATCAAGGCACAACCAGTTCACGTGCTATTGTGTTCGATCATTCCGGCAACATCCAATCCGTTGCTCAAAAAGAATTTAAGCAGCACTTTCCACACGATGGATGGGTAGAACACGACCCAAGAGAAATCTGGAAAACCCAAGCCGGTGTGGTGGCCGAAGCTATTTCTGCTGTTGGAGCAAATGGCAAAAATATTGCCGCTATTGGAATAACCAATCAGCGGGAAACCACCGTAGTTTGGGATCGGGAAACCGGGAAACCTGTATATAATGCTATTGTTTGGCAAGATCGTAGAACTTCAGATTATTGCGACTCACTTCGCGAGCAAGGGTGGACAGAAAAAGTAAAGGCGAAAACCGGACTCATCATCGATAGTTATTTTTCGGGCACAAAAGTTCGATGGATTCTAGAAAATGTGGATGGAGCTCGCGAAAAAGCAGAACAGGGCAAACTAGCTTTCGGTACCATTGATTCGTGGGTGGTTTGGAATTTTACCGATGGTGAAACACATGTTACCGATGTAACCAATGCTTCACGCACCATGCTTTATAACATTCGTGAGGGAAAGTGGGATACAGAATTGCTGGATTTAATGAATATTCCGGAAAGTATGTTACCCGAAGTGAAAAGCTCCAGTGAGGTATATGGACATACCAAAACCACAATTTTTGCACACGAAGTACCCATAGCCGGAATTGCAGGAGATCAACAAGCGGCTATGTTTGGGCAGATGTGTTTAGATCCTGGAATGCTAAAAAATACCTATGGAACCGGATCATTTATCATGTTTAACACCGGTGAGGAAGCAATTCCATCTGAAAATAATTTATTAACCACCATTGGTTATGGAATTAACGGTAAAACTACGTACGCACTCGAAGGCAGTATTTTTATCGCCGGCGCAGTGGTGCAATGGTTACGAGATGGTTTGGGTATCATAAAATCATCCAGTGATATTGAAAAACTGGCTTTATCAGAAAAAGATAACGGAGGCGTGTATTTAGTGCCGGCCTTTGCTGGATTAGGAGCTCCACACTGGGATCAACGTGCCCGGGGATCAATGTTTGGATTAACTCGAGGTACTACTGCCGGACATATCGCCCGTGCTGCTCTCGAAGGAATAGCTTACCAAGTAAAAGATGTACTTTCGGCGATGGAGGCCGATTCCGGAATCACTATCAAAGAACTCCGTGTTGATGGCGGCGCAACGGTTAACGATACCTTAATGCAATTTCAGTCTGATATTTTACAAATTCCAATTGTTCGACCAAAAGTATTGGAAACCACGGCATTAGGTGCGGCATATCTGGCAGGATTAGCTGTCGGATTCTGGAAAGATACCGACGAAACCAGCCAACAATGGCAAGAAGACACTCGCTTTGAACCAAAGATGAGCGAAGATCAAGCAAAAGCTTTATTACACAAATGGAATAAAGCCGTTGAAAAAAGCAAAGGTTGGATTGAGTGATTGAAATGAATTAGCAATTTGTGATTGAGTGAGTTACGAATTACGATTTTATGGCTTTGATAAAATCTTAGATCCCGGCTTTCGCAGCGGGATGACAGCGACAACGTAACTTTATCAACGATTCCTCTTTTTAAAGTTAGAGGTGACTAAAATAAATAGGCAAAAACAGCCAAACCATGAATAGAACTACTTATTTACAAACACTTAAAAAGAAAAATGAATACTGGGATGTAGTAATTATTGGTGGAGGTGCTACCGGATTAGGTTGTGCTGTTGATGCAGCTTCTCGGGGTTATTCAACCGTGTTGTTAGATATGCATGACTTTGCTAAAGGAACTTCCAGCCGGAGCACAAAACTGGTTCATGGTGGGGTTCGCTATCTTCAGCAAGGTGATGTTTCGTTGGTGATAGAAGCGTTGAAAGAACGGGGGTTGCTTATTCAAAATGCCCCTCATTTAGTGAGTCACCAATCTTTTATTGTGCCAAGTTATAAGTGGTGGAGCGGACCATTTTACGGGGTTGGAATGAAAGTGTACGATGTATTAGCGGGTAAGCTGAACATCAAAAAGTCGAAAAGTCTTTCGGAGAAGGAAACGTTAGAGAAAATCCCCACGCTGGAAACAGATGGCTTACTTGGTGGCACAATGTACTATGATGGACAATTTGATGATGCGCGCCTGGCGTTAAATCTTGCTCAAACTGCTGCAGATCATGGAGCATTGCCTATCAATTATATGAAAGTGACCAATCTGCTGAAAAACACTTCAGGCTTAGTAACCGGAGTTGAAGCAATGGATATGATCGATGGTGAAAAACTAAACATCAATGCACGTGTAGTGATAAATGCGACTGGGATTTTTACTGATTCCATTATGAAAATGGATGACGAAGAGCATACCAATATCATACAATGCGCACAGGGGATTCACTTAGTATTGGATAAAGAATTTCTGCCCGGCGATGCGGCCATAATGGTTCCGCACACCGATGATGGGCGAGTTCTTTTTGCCGTTCCTTGGCATGGTAAAGCTTTAGTTGGTACTACCGACACCCCCATTGATAAACCTGATTTAGAGCCTCGTGCTTTAGAAGAGGAAATAGAATTTGTGCTACGTCATGCGGCAAGGTATTTATCAAAAGATCCAACCAGAGAGGATGTGAAAAGTGTATTTGCAGGATTACGTCCCTTGGTAAAACCTGATGAATCTAAATCCACTGCTCAAATTTCACGCAGTCACCATCTGCAAGTTAATGAATCTGGATTGGTTACTATAACCGGTGGAAAATGGACTACCTATCGCAAAATGGCCGAAGATACTATTGATCAGGCTGTATTGGTCGCTGGCTTGCAGGAATCGCCCTGTGTTACAGAAAATCTAAGAATCCATGGGTGGCTTAAAAATGTAGATATGAACAATCATCTGCATGTGTATGGATCAGATCGTGTTGGTATTGATCGATTAATAAAAGAAGAGCCGGAATTGGGCGAACGTATCCATCCAAACTTACCCTATATGAAAGCAGAAATTGTGTGGGCTATAAATAACGAAATGGCCATTACTATTGATGACATTTTATCGCGAAGAACCCGAATGTTACTGCTAGATGCCCAAGCTGCTTTGGATTCAGCTGAATTAGTAGCTCAGTATCTTGCGCGGGAATTAGACAAAGATCAGGCGTGGATTGATCAGGAAGTATCAGAATTTAAAGCACTTGCTAAAGAGTATACACTAACTTAACAGAATAAAATGGAAGCATATTTAGGTGAAATATTAGGCACATTCTTACTCATTTTTTTAGGAAATGGCGTGGTAGCCAACGTGCTATTAAAAGATACAAAAGGTAACGGCGCCGGATGGGTAGTTATAACCTTAGCCTGGGGCTTTTCGGTATTTGTAGCTGTATTTGTAGTTGCCGGAATTAGTGGAGCGCATATAAATCCTGCAGTAACTATTGGGTTGGCGCTGGCAGGAAAATTTTCGTGGGATTTGGTACTCGGCTACATCTTAGCACAAATGCTCGGAGCTATTTTAGGCGGCGCTTTCGTTTGGCTGCATTACAAAGATCATTATGATGTGACTGAAGAAGCGGATCTAAAATTAGCCACCTTTAGCACCGCTCCAGCCATTCGAAATACTATTTCCAACTTGATTTCGGAAGCGCTCGGTACATTCGTATTGGTTTTAGGAGTGTTGTATATGGCTGCACCAGAAGTTGGCTTAGGAGCTTTAGATGCTCTTCCTGTAGCGTTACTTGTTGTGGTTATTGGGATGTCGTTAGGTGGCACAACCGGGTATGCGATAAATCCTGCTCGTGATTTAGGCCCAAGAATTGCACACTTTTTATTACCTATAAAAGGGAAAGGGAGCAGCGATTGGTCGTACAGTTGGATTCCGGTTGCCGGACCAATTATCGGCGGAGCCTTAGCAGCCTTATTATTTCTTCAACTACCTTTTTGATTGGTTGACATGAGACGCAGGCAACAACGTGCATGGCCGTTTTTGGTGGCTGAATTTCTGGTAGTTTTCATAAGTGTATCCGGTGCTTTCTATTTAGATACAGTAAAAGAAGATCGAAAACTCAAGGAAAACCAAATCAGATACTACGAAACCTTTCTGATGAATTTGGAAGTCGGGTCAGCCAAAATTGCTCGTTTACAAACCCAAATTGATACCTTAATTGTACAAGCCAAAACGGAGGAGGACTTTGAAATCCGAGTTCGCCGTAATCTGAATTTTGTGAACAATCAGCTGATTATCAGGGCAGGATTTGAAGAACAAAATTTCTCGGTAATTACTCCGCAGTATCTTAGAAATCTTGATGAAGGTTCAAATTTAATCACAAGAGTACAACGCCGGTTAAACACGCTCGAACTACGGACTCAGGAATATGTATTTTCCAATCAGATAGATAAGGAAGCATTCAAGAGTTGGTATATAAACGAATTACAGGCGATCTCAAATTTACTTAGGGCGCTGGATCAGGCTGTAAATCAGGGCGCAGTTCCTGCAACTCGAAATTTATTGGAAGAACTGAAATAAAAAAGCCCTCATTATGAGGGCTTGGAATGTGTTATGAAAGGACTGCTTTTATGCGATTGAAGATGTCGTTAACATCTCCGGTTCCTTCAATAATTTTTGCTTGTCCGCGATTAGCATAATGTGCCAAAACTGGTGCGGTTTCTTTCTGATATACAGCCAAACGATTTTTGATTCCTTCTTCGGTATCGTCGCTTCTGCCTTCTCCTCTGGAAAGCACACGGCGGATGAGTTCCTCTTCAGGGACCGTAAGGGCAATTACTTGAGCATCTCCGGTTCCGTGTTTTTCAAGTATTTTATCAAGCGATTCGGCTTGAAAAACAGTGCGGGGAAAACCATCAAAAATACAGCCATTAGCATAGATATCGTCTTCGAGAGCCTCTGCAACTATATCCACTACTACCTGATCAGGAACAAGTTCACCGGCATCGATGTAAGATTTTGCTTTTAAGCCAACGGGAGTTTCGTTTTTAATAGCAGCCCTAAAAATATTTCCGGTAGAAAGGTGAGGGAGTTTGTATTCCTCAACCAATTTGGCGGCTTGAGTACCTTTTCCGGCGCCGGGAGGCCCGAATAGTATAATATTCATGGTAAATTCTCTTGGTAAGTAAGTGTGAGGGAATAAAATGCAAGTAGCCCAAAACCTGATTACAGGTTTTGAGCTAATCTAACATTCTAATGTAATCGTAAGATTACTTCTTCTTGCCTTTGGTATCGCGCTCCTTAATACGAGCTGCTTTACCGCGCAATTCACGTAAGTAGAATAATTTTGCACGACGTACTTTACCACGACGTTTAACTTCTACTTGTGCAATAAAAGGGGAATTGAACGGAAAAATACGCTCAACACCAATGTTACCACTCATTTTACGTACAGTAAATGTGCGGTTTGGGCCACTGCCACGCATGGCAATAACAACACCCTGATATTGCTGAATTCTTTCCTTTTCACCTTCCTTTACCCGATAGTGAATATTCACTGTATCGCCGGCGATGAATTCAGGTAGGCTTTCACCTACGAGCGATTGTTCAACTAATTTTAGCTTATCCATGGTTCTTATTGTTTAATCCTGCCCATGCAGGATTGATGTGTTAATATTCTTTCTTAATCTGATTAAATAAATCCGGTCGTCGTTCTTTTGTTTTCTTAAGAGATTGCTCTTGTTGCCAGGCTTCAATTTTTTTGAAATTTCCCGAGCGTAATACCTCCGGTACATCCATTCCTTTAAAACGGGCTGGCCGTGTATACACAGGTGCTTCCAACATTCCGTCTTGAAAGGAATCTTTGAGTGCACTTTCTGCATCGCCAATAGCTCCTGGTAGTAATCGCACAATAGCATCAGTAATAACCATTGCGGGTAACTCACCACCTGAAAGCACCACATCACCAATTGAATATTCTTTAGTGATTAAGGCATCTCTTACTCGCTGATCCACTCCTTTATAATGTCCACAAAGGATTATGAGATTTGTTTTTAACGAAAGCTCATTAGCATCACCCTGATCAAACACTTTGCCATCAGCAGCTGTAAAAATGAGTTCATCATACTTTCTTTGAGAAGTTAGATGCTCGATACAACTAAAAATGGGTTGTGGTGTTAACACCATACCGGCATCTCCGCCGTAGGGGTAATCATCCACTTTTTTGTGCTTGTTTTCAGTGTAGTCTCTTAAATCGTGAATATGAATTTCCACTAAGTTATTATCACGTGCACGTTGTACAATGCTGTGGTTGAGTGGACCTTCAAGCAATGCCGGAACTGAGGAAATAATGTCAATTCGCATGATGTTAATCCTCCAGCAGGTCTAAGTTTCTACACCGTATCGTGGTTGATGCTTCATCGATCGATTCCACAAATTGATCAACTACAGGAATCATTAAAGAACCTGAAGTAGTAGCCACAACAATAACTATTTGTGCCCCATTATCAAGTTCATCTATAACTAATCCTTTTGATTGATTATTTGAGTCTATGACTTCGAAATCAATGTAGCTTGCTTCTGCTTCAAGGATGAGTTGTAATTGCTCGGCGATATTATGCTCTACATAAATCGACTTACCTCGAAGGGCTTCGGCAGCACTACGATCAGCGATATGGTCAAAATGTACAAAGAACGAAAAACGGCCATCCGCACCTTCGCTTCTCACATGAGAAATACGACACGGATAGTAATCTCCACGGTTGTTTTGCAAATACACCAAATCAAGTTTCGTGAACTCTTCGGGAGCTATCGCTTCTGTCTGAATCTTCAGCTCGCCTTTAAGTCCGTGCGATTTAGCAACAAAGCCAATCGATGTAAAAGGTGATGTACCGGCACCTGCAACCATAGGAGCCTTAATTTTTTAGTCTGCTTTTTTGGCTTCCCAGGCTGCAAGCACAGTTTTGCGCTCCTCAGCATCGGTTACAAATCCTTCAAGATCGGCAAGATCGGTGTTGGAAATGTGATCAGCTGCTTCTTTTGCAGTCATATCTACAGAAGTTTTAGCCGCTTCTTCTTCTTTAGCTTCCTCAGCCGGCTCTTCTGCAACTTCTTCTTCTTTCGTTTCTTCTGCAGGAGCTTCTTCTACTGGCGCTTCTTCTTTTGGCTCTTCCTTAGCTTCTTCTTCAGCAGGCGCCTCATCTTCAGTAGTTTCCTCTTCTGCGGCAGGCTCTTCGGTAGTTTCTTCTACTACTTCTTCGGCTGCAGGCGCTTCTTCGGTTACTTCTTCAGCAACTTCTGCTTCTACTTCTTCTGCTTCGGCAACATCTTCTTGTTCTGATGCAACTTCGGCAGCGGCAGTAGCAGCTTTTTTCTCAACCTGTTTTTTGTATTCTTTTTCTTCGACAGCAAGAGCAGCTTTAACCTGATCGCGGCGAGTTACTTCGTCACCTTTTTTAGAATCGCGGTATGCTTTCCACTCTTCCATTGCAGCTTCGATTTCTTCGTCGCTTTTGCCCCACATTTTAAGGTGACGCTTGTATAAGATTCCCTCGGTACGTAGAATTTTACGAACAGAGTCGGTTGGCTGAGCGCCGGTATCTAACCAATACATGATACGATCTTCGTTCAGTATGGTCTCTTTCTTTTCGGTAACGCCATCAAATCGTCCAACTTGCTCAATAATACGTCCATCACGCGGTGAACGGCTATCGGCAACTACGATATGATAAATAGGACGACGAATACGCCCTTTACGTTGAAGTCTGATTTTAATCAATGGTTATCTCCAGTGAGTTATGTTGTTGTCTATATCTATTCTTTGTGAGCCTGGTAATTCATAGTCATGTCATCCTGAGTCTTGTTTGCGTCCGGTTTACCGAACAAACAAGGCAGAAGGATCTGCACAAACTTAAATCAGCTTAGATTTTGGTTGTGAAGACTCATCGCTACGCTCTGAGTGACTTTTACAAAACCACGCTCTCAGTATGTCAATTTCTACTTGCCAAATGGCAGACTCTTAAGACCTTGCATGGCTCTACCCATTTTGCCCATTTTGGACATGGTCTTCATCATCTTTTTCATTTGTTCAAACTGTTTGATGAGATCGTTAATCTCACGAACAGTGGTGCCAGAACCTTGGGCTATTCGTCGGCGTCTGCTTCCGTTGAGTATGCTTGGGTTCTGACGCTCTTCCGGCGTCATAGAATAGATTATGGCTTCGATGGGCTTAAAAGCGTCATCACTGAGATCTGCATTTTCTATTGCTTTGCTGGCGCCGGGGATCATCGAGACGAGGTCGGTAAAGTTCCCCATCTTTTTGATCTTTTGAATTTGATCCAGAAAATCTTCCAGATCGAATTTTTCAGAGCTGATGCGTTTCTGCAGGCGATCTGCTTCTTTGGCATCAAATTCTTTTTGAGCTTTTTCAACGAGTGAAACCACATCACCCATCCCCAAGATACGCTGAGCCATACGGTCAGGGTAGAACGGCGATAGTGCATCCAGCTTTTCGCCGGTGCTTACAAATTTGATGGGTTTATCAACTACCGATTTGATTGAAAGGGCAGCACCACCTCGGGTGTCACCATCCAGCTTGGTAAGAACCACGCCGTCAAAATCGATACGATCGTTGAATGCTTTTGCTGTATTTACAGCATCCTGACCTGTCATAGAATCTACAACAAACAGGATTTCATCGGGCTTGATTGCGTCTTTAATGTTCGCAATCTCGTCCATCATTTGCTCATCTACAGATAAACGTCCGGCGGTATCGATGATCACCGTATCCATTGCTAAACTCTTTGCCATCGAAACGGCTTCTTTAGCTACACGGATAGGATCTTTTTGTTCAATCGAATACACCGGCACATCAACAGACGTAGCGAGCGTTTTTAACTGGTTTACGGCAGCAGGGCGATAAACATCGGCGGCAGCAAGAAGAGGATTCCTTTTATGCTCCTGCTTGAGATATCGGGCAAGCTTTCCGGAGAAAGTGGTTTTACCCGAACCTTGTAAACCTGCGATTAAAATTACGGTTGGCGGAACATGTGCAGTGGCGATGTCCGATTTTTCTCCACCAAAAGTAGCAACCAGTTCGTCGTACACAATTTTAGTGAACTGCTGACCGGGATTTACTGAGGTGAGAACATCGGAGCCAAGCACTTTGTCTTTAACGTCCGCGGTAAACTGACGAGCAACCTCCAGATTCACATCGGCATCCAATAGCGCACGGCGGATTTCACGTATCGTCTCGGCAATATTTACCTCGGTAATACGCGATTCGCCTTTCAGGCTTTGGAATGCTTTATCTAAATTGGAGGATAGATTCTCAAACATGAATCTTTAATTCTTTCTAAACAGGATTTATCGTCAGTTTCAGAGCCTACAAAAATAAGGTTAAAATGCGGGCTTATCAACAGCAATGTGGATAATTATTTTAGCCCCTTGCATCGCTGCGGGAATTAAGAATTGGATGTGATAAAGTGATTAGGTGAAAAAGTGAGAGGGGTGATATAAATTGGTACTCCCTTTTTCCATAATCTGCCTGACAGATGTTATGAAAACTAGTTCGAGCGTTCGCTCGGATATTTATTTATGAGTAAAAACTGATGAAGACGATTGCTGGTTCCACGTAACAATATTTGGCTACTATATTTAATAATTCGTCTTAAATTCTATTGTATTTTCAGAGATAAAGTAATTACTATCATTGCTTTATTAATTAAACAATGATTCTATGAAATGCCCCCATTGCCAATCAAAGATGAAACGAGAACTTATGGAAGACCGTGTGCCGGTTTACCGATGTGTTTCATGTGCGGGAACCTGGGTTTCATCAAGCGAATTTGCCGATTGGGTTGAAGGGCAATCATCAGTTCCGGTTAAGGAAGAGATTTCAAAAGAATCTGTAAATATACCGGTTCTTGGAGCAAGAAAACCGTTGTTATGTCCCGATTGTGGAAGAATTGTTAGACGCTTTAAAATTTGGCCTAACTTAGAGTTTTATTTAGACCGATGCGGTGGTTGTAATGGAATTTGGTTTGATCAACATGAATGGGAAGTGTTCAATGAACATTGGTCGGTTAAGAACCTGAATATGTTTTTTACCGACGAGTGGCAGCAAAAGCTAAAAAAAGAAGAGATGGCATCACGATTTAGTGCCATGTATTTGGAGAGATTTGGCGAAGATGACTACAATAAAATTCAAGAAATCAGAAAATGGATTTATGCTAATTCCAATAAAAATCAATTAGTCGCTTACTTACTAGATTCGAATCCTTACGAGAGTTGATTCGAGTAAAAACTACATGAACTTTATCTTTTAGCACTTTTGACGTACATTAAAATTAAAAAAGCACGTCATGAGTAATAAATTAACACTAAGGCTCGATAAGGAATTGATAGATCGGGCAAAAAAGCACGCAAAACAACAAGGTACTTCCGTTTCGAAATTAGTGGCTAATTATTTTGAAGCCATTGATAGCACACCGAGAGATGGTTCCAATAAAAAACTACCACCAATAACCCAATCTTTAGCAGGAGTTCTTGAGGTTACTGATATCACAAAAGAAGACTATCAAGAGTATTTAGAAAAGAAGCATCAGTAATGAATATCCTGTTTGATACTAATATTCTACTGGATGTTTACATTCGCAGAGAACCCTTTTTTGAACATTCATCTCTGTTAATGGCAAACGCAGAACAAGGAATTATTACAGGCTGGGTAAGCTCAACAAGTATTACAACTATACACTATTTAGTTGGGAAGTGGCGGGACAAAAAAGCAGCAAATAAAATCATTGAATCGACACTTAAGATCTTCAATGTTTCAACTGTTAATCGAGCCGTTCTTGAGGGCGCTTTAACACTTGGTTTTTCTGATTATGAAGATGCGGTGCTTCATCAATCTGCAATTTTCAATAATCTTGATGGTATTTTGACTCGAAATAAGAAGGACTTCTCTAAAGCATCATTTGCAATATTTACTCCCGAAGAACTTCTTGCACTGCTGTAATTTTTTTTAATATTCAGAATTAAATGAAACTCATTTTAAGCATGGTCGGGAACAATAATCATCTAAAATAGTATGCACGCAATCATGAAAAAAATTAGTGTATTTACTTTACTCATTCTTTTGAATTGCGCTTTTGCATTTGCCCAAACCGGCTCTTCAGGTGTGCAGGATAGGGCGGATGATGCTTTTAACGAACTGAACACCGGCGAACTTACCCTTAGGTTTGTTAACGCGTTAACCGGGGAATATGTAAGCAATGCATTTATTGGCATTGGTGAGCAATCTTTCCGATCAGATGGTGAGGGAAAAGTTCGGTTTAAAACTGAAATCAAAAATGGGACGATACAAGTTAGATTCGGAAAATCAGGGTTCATCACCTCAGATTTTAATATCGAAATTATGGCCGGGTCAGTCTTTCAAAATCAGATCTCTGTTTCACCCGAACTATTGCCGGAACAATATCGCATTGTATTGGATTGGGCGAATCGCCCCCGTGATTTGGATGCTCACCTTATAAAAGAGGACGGATATCATATCTCTTATCGCCACAAAAAAACCAGCGATGACGGCGTTGCCCGCTTAGATAGAGATGATAGAAACGGAAATGGCCCGGAAACCATCACAGTAAATAGAATCGACTCCGACGCTGTGTACACTTATAAAGTACACGATTACTCTAATCGTGATAAGCGCCGAACATCTGAACTTTCGAACAGATCTCGGGCTACCGTTCGTGTGTATGGTGATAACCGCTTGTTAAGAACGTATAGCATCGAACCTAATCAACGTGGGGACGAATGGTTCGTGTTTTCGATTGAAGACGGATTAATTGTAGATGAAGATACCGTAAACTAAGCGCTTATAAACCTTCTGTCATTTTAATAGATTTAGTGTGATTTTTGAGGCTGCACTGTATTAATCAGAATCAGAAATTGATTAGTGCAGGATACCGACATTGTTTACTATTTTAGGTCGAGTTCAAATCATCACACAAAACAATATTATGAGCGAAGGTTACGGATTACTAAAAGGGAAAAAAGGAATTATTTTTGGCGCTTTAGATGAGCGCAGTATTGCCTGGAGAATTGCATTGGCTTGCAAACGCGAAGGCGCTGAATTTGTATTATCAAACGCACCCATAGCACTGCGACTTGGAGCACTTGATGCACTCGGCGAAGAAACAGGCGCGCCAATTATTCCATGTGATGTAACCAGCGATGAAGAAATCGTTGATTTGGTGAACAAAACCAAAGAACACTTTGGTGGTGGCGTAGACTTTATCCTTCACGCCATCGGAATGTCTCCAAATATTCGCAAGAAAAAAGAATACACAGATATTAATTATAAGTGGTTTCAGCAATCGCTGGATATTTCGGCCATTTCTTTACACCGTATTTTACACCATGCCGATGAAGGTGGATTATTGAATGACGGCGGTTCTATTGTGGCGTTATCTTACATTGGTGCACAGCGAATTTTCAGCAAGTATTCGGATATGAACGATGCTAAGGCGTTGTTAGAGAGCATCGCGAGAAATTACGGTAGCAGACTCGCTCCTCGTGGAATTCGAGTGAACACAGTTTCACAGGCGCCAACTAAAACTTCTGCCGGTTCTGGAATCAAAGGTTTTGACGGCATGTATACTTTTGCCGAGAAGTTAGCACCATTAGGGAATCCATCGGCGGATGAATGTGCGGATTACTGCCTGACTTTATTCTCTGATCTTACTCGAAAAGTTACCATGCAGAACTTATTCCACGATGGTGGATTTGTGACCAACGGGATTTCGGAAGAAATGATGAACGACCTTGCTAAGCTTTATGCGGAAGGAGAAGAGTAACCTTAAAAGTCATTCCGCAGCGTAAGCCGGAATCTTATGCTATCTATAAGCTCAAGATTTCTGCCTTCGCAGAAATGACAAAAAAAGAAAAACCAATGCCTGAAATCATCCTTGGTATCGATCCCGGTTCGCGCGTAACCGGATACGCTGTTCTTACCGAGGAACAGGGCAAGTTAATTGCCCTTCGCTGTGATGTGATCAGGATGGCAAAGATTGAAAATCATTCAGACCGGCTGAATTACATTTTTGAGCAGATTTCAGGCATCATTAAATCCATTAAGCCCACACAATGCGCGGTAGAAACTCCGATTTATGGAGTTGATCCACAGGCGATGCTCAAGTTGGGACGCGCACAGGCTGCGGCTATCTTGGCAATAAAGCAATGCGGATTGGAAGCCTTCGAGTATTTCCCTAAAGTGGTAAAGAAATCCATCACCGGAAATGGTAATGCCAGCAAGGATCAGGTTGCATTTATGTTAAAAAAGATGGTTCGACTTCCGGATGAGAAATTATCAAACGATGCAACCGATGCATTAGCTGTTGCATGGTGCCATATGATGAATGGAAGAGCAATTCCTACATCAAAAAAGCAGACACATCAGAATAACAAAAAAGGTGATTGGGCTAGTTTCGTAGAACAGAATCCTGATCGAGTAAGAAAATAACCCAGTTTTAGCATGATCGCATTTCTTAAAGGACATATTGAAGAAAGTACCGAAGACACCATTTTTTTGGATGTAAACGGAGTTGGGTATAAAGTAGAAGTGTCAACCCAAACCATCGATCAGCTAAAAGGCGCGGGCAAGGATATAAAACTGCTGGTCTATCATCATATTACAGATAGTGATCAACGATTATTCGGGTTCTTTACTAAAGATGAAAAAAATCTTTTCGAGCAATTGATTACCGTAAAAGGGGTTGGTCCAAAGTTGGGTTTAACGATATTAAGTGGGCTTCCGGCTTCAAACTTGATAGGCGCCATCACCGGGGGAGATGCCGTTGCTCTTTCCAGAGTGCCGGGAATTGGTAAGAAAACAGCAGAACGTATAATTGTTGAACTGAGAGAAAAACTAAAAGCTTTTGATACCGGCGATTCTGTTGAAATATCAGGAGCAAAGTCCGGTGTATTTGAAGAAGCGGTTCAGGCATTACAAGCCCTCGGATTTAAACAGAAAGAATCGGAGCAGGCGGCTATGTCGGTTATTAATGCCGGAGAAGTTTCTGATTCATCCGCAGTAATTCGGAAGTCACTTAGTTTGCTGAATAAGTAGCGACGCTTTGTTTACCGCTTAGTAGGTAACAATTTCTTCATTATACTTTCCACGCTATGATTAGTATCATTGCCAAATTGTTTCATTTATAACAAACCGGATAAATCGTGGCAAAAAAAACGATTCTTGTAGTTGATGACGAAAAAGATCTCTTAGATCTAATTGAATACAACTTAAAAAAAGAAGGCTTTAAAGTTCTTAAAGCAGAAAACGGGAAAGAAGGAATTGAAGTAGCCAAAGAACACAAACCGGATCTTGTGCTTCTCGATATCATGATGCCGAAGATGGATGGACTTGAAGCCGTCGAAATCATGCGTAAAGATGATGATCTGAAACGTATCCCTATCATCTTTTTAACGGCAAGAAGTGATGAAAACACAGAAATCGAAGGCCTGAACAAGGGTGGCGATGATTTCATCACTAAGCCAATAAGCACAACAAAGTTAGTTTCTCGCATTAAAGCAGTTATGCGCCGGTTTGATGACACGGCAGAAGCTGTAAATAAACTTGAAGTGCATGACCTAGAAATTGATAAAGATCGGTACATCGTGAAGCGGGAAGAGCAAGAGTTTCAACTTCCACGCAAAGAGTTTGAATTACTTTTTTATCTGGCAAGTAGAAAAGGAAAAGTGATGGATCGGCAGACGCTATTAAATAAAGTGTGGGGCGATAACATTTACGTAGTAGATAGAACAGTAGATGTTCACGTTCGCAAAATAAGAGAAAAATTAGGTGACCATTACATCGAGACGGTTAAAGGTGTAGGTTATCGTTTTAAAGAATGAGTAGAAACCGCAGAAGAGATAAAGCCATTTACAAGCTGGGGCTTAGAATTGCGATTTACACCGGTTTAATTTCCGCAGTTCTCACCTTTATCATCATTTACACGTTTGATCACGGTTGGGAAGAGTCGCTGCTTATTTCTGCCATGGTGATGGCTGCAACTGCGCTAACCTCCTACGTTGTTGGATACAAACTTCAGTATCGACGCATTAAAGTTCTAGAGCGAGTATCCAAAAACATCTCTAAAAAAAGATTTGAAGAGATTGAAGATCTAAGAACTCAATACGATGATGAACTGGATTACATCATCAAACATCTGATCAAATCCAGCCGAACCGTTGAACGCGAAATTCAGCGATTGAATCGCATAGAAAATTATCGAAAGGAATTTATTGGGGATATTTCGCATGAGTTAAAAACGCCAATTTTTGCGATACAGGGTTTTATCGAAACGCTATTGAACGGTGCATTAGAAGATGAAGAGGTAAATAAGAAGTTTCTGCAGAAAGCGATGCGTAACGTAAACCGCTTGATCTTCTTAACGAAAGATTTGATGGAAATCTCGAAGCTAGAAACAGGTGAGCTTAAGTCAGATATCGAAAGTATTTATCTGTATGAGATTGTCCATGACGTGGTGGAAAACCTGATGTATAAAGCGGATAAGGAAGAAGTTGATTTGATAATCCATCCCTTTGATAGAAACATTCAGATCAGAGCGGATAAGAATCAGATTCGTCAAGTACTGGTCAATATTATCGAGAATGGAATTAAGTATAACATTAAGGGTGGCAAGGTTGAAGTTGGGATTGAACCTAACAAACAACGCGCTGATAAAATTGATCTATTCGTAAAGGATACCGGAATGGGTATCGACAAAACAGATATTCCAAGAGTAACCGAGCGTTTCTTCCGAGTGGATAAATCAAGATCAAGAGAAAGAGGGGGAACCGGGCTTGGGCTTGCCATCGTAAAGCACATCATCGAAGCACACGGCGAAAAACTTACCATAACCAGTGAACCAAATAAAGGTTCGGTTTTCTCTGTAAGTTTGTCTAAAATTGCCTCCTGATTTTAATAAACAATTGTCGACTTAAATAAAACATTTTATGGTATATGCAGTAATTATGGCGGGTGGCTCTGGCACTCGTTTTTGGCCAAAATCCACAAAGTCTCTTCCAAAACAGTTTTTGAATTTATTTGGAGAAGGCACCATGATTCAAAACACTGCAAAAAGAATAGAGTCTATTATTCCTCAAGAAAGAATAATGGTTGTAACTAACGAGAGTTACGTTTCAATTGTTAAAGAGCAACTTCCAAAGGTGCCGAATGAAAACATAGTTGGCGAGCCCGTTGCTAAAAACACCGCTCCCTGTGTAGCTATTGCAGCTGAGTTATTGCACAAAAAAGATACCGATGCTACCATGGTGGTCTTGCCTGCAGATCATCATATCACCAACACCGATGGTTTTTTGTCGATCTTAAATGCGGCGATCGAAAAAGCAAAATCAGGTAAGCATTTGGTAACTATTGGTATAAATCCAGACAAACCGGAAACAGGGTTTGGATACATCCACGCGGATAAAAACTCAGAAGAAACATACGGTCATCATGCGGTTCACCCGGTTCGTGCATTTACCGAAAAACCGGATCTATCGACGGCCGAAAAATTTCTTGAATCAGGTGAATATTTCTGGAACAGCGGCATGTTTGTTTGGAAAGCATCTACCGTTTTGGGTGAAATCGAAGCTCACTTGCCAAATATGTTCGATGAACTAAAAAAATCGAGTGAAGAGTTATACACAGATTATCATATACCGGCTATCAAAGACTTCTATCACGGTTGTGAATCCATCTCGATTGATTACGGAATTATGGAGCGTTCAGAATCGGTATTTGTGGTTCCGGGTGAATTCGGCTGGAACGATGTTGGAAGTTGGTCGGCGGTGTACGACTTAGCTGATAAAGACAAGCTTGGGAATGCTGTTCAAACCATGTTTGCAAGTTTTGCTGCGTCAGAAAATAATCTTGTGCTATCAAGCTCAGAGAAAATGATATCGCTGGTGGGTGTAGATAATATTGCCGTTGTTGAAACCGATTCTGCAATTTTGGTTTGTAATCTACAAACAGCGCAAGGCGTTAAACAAATCGTTGAGCATCTTAAAGCTGCTGAAGACTTAAACAAGTTTCTCTAACGAAGAGGGATGGTCTGCATGTCAAACGCCAGTTTGATGTGAGGAGGTAAATTTCGATTTGTTTTTTCATGATCCACATAGCTATTCATGTGGATCAGATAAGCCTCGGGAATTCCAAGTTGTTCAATGATATCCACAGCTTGGGGGATAGTTAGATGCGTTGGGTGTTCCGGTTCCCATCGAAGTGCACTCAATACAATGGTTTTACAACCACTTAATAACGACAGTGTAGATTTTGAAATGTCTTTTACATCGGTTAGATATGCGGTGTCATTAATTCGAAAACCTAGAATTTCTAACTTACCATGTTTTATGGGTAACGGGGTAATTTTTACATCGCCAATTTCTATCACATTCTTGATCACGTGTAAATCAAGTGATGTTGAACCGGGATATTTGTTTTCGCCGAACATATAATCGAAACGGCTTTTGATAGATGCGCATGCTGTTTCAGTGGTATATACATCAATTGGTCCTTTCTTTTTATAGTTGTACATACGCAACTCATCCAAACCACCAATATGATCCATATGTTCGTGTGTAACTAAAACAAAATCAACGCTTTTAATCCCACTTCTTATGCTTTGAATTCGGTATTCCGGTCCAACATCAATCAGAAAAGACAGTTCCTCGGTTTGTATCCAGGCTGAACATCGTGTTCTCTCATTTCTGGGATCATGAAAAAGCTCTTCTCTCATAAATCCACCGGCAACCGGAACTCCCATCGATGTGCCTGTACCTAAAAAAGTGAGTGTCATTTAACCCATCTCCCAATCACTATCGTCAGCTACGGGCGTTACAGCAAGCCGATCCCATAATTTATCAAGTTCTTTGCGAACTGCCGGTTTTATGTAAGTTTCTGATAAATCAACCTGACCTAAAACTTTTGCGATGGTTCCAAGTTGTGATTCAACCGGTTTGTTCTTGTTCACCATCACTAATTTATCACCTTCAATAACACAATCAGCACCGCGAAATGAACCGCGCTCTTTTCGCAGCGTATATCCCGATTGTTCTAATAACTGTTCTAGCTCAAGTAGTAGTTTATCTGGTTTCAAAGTGATATTCCAATTGTGAACTGATGACCTGAAAGATCATAATCGTATAAGCTAACATCAATATCATATCCCTTGTAGAAAAAATCGTAGCCAACGCTTAGTGTTTTGTTTCCAATAAAATTCAAAACATTGACGCGTGAACTAATTGTATAATAGGTCAGATTACCACCAAAAAAACCGCCATTAGAATTACTGAAGCCATATCCAATAATTCCATCTACAGAAGCACGGAGTTTTCGATTGATTCTAGAATTGATGGATAAACCTGTTCCCCCCGAGAAATAGGATTGATTAAAACGATCTTCGTAAAAATCATCATTCGATGTAGTTAACCCGGTACTAAGTTCTATTGGGATACCTAATTGAAACTTTTGGCGTCTTATAATTCTGATCCCATTTGTAAATTTTAAATTCAAATCGAAAAACGACCCATCTTTAACGCCCGAAATTCTGTTTCCGATAAGTGCATTTGCGGAAAGCCCCAAAGTTTCAAAAGATGCGGCTAAAAGGGGCTGATCTATATTTAAAAGTTCGGGCCCATTTTGTGAGGATTCACCCACATATTCAAATTGTGTTAGTGAAGTACCAATCCTGATAATGGTGGTAGGTTCTGTAATTTCAGCTCGGCGATCGGAAACAGAAAACATCTGAGCGCTAATAGTTTCCGAGGCAATTAGAATAATAAGAAGTAAAAAGGGGGTAAATTTTTTCTGCATGGGAATGAATAGAAAACAGATTAACTTTGATGAGTAACAAATCATTCAAATTTTACATGATGAAGATTATACTAACTATTCTGATAACAGTTTTATTCTCTGGCATGGCGAACATCAACGATTCAATTTACGACTTTAATCTAGCCGATATCGATGGCAACAAAATGAGTCTCGAACAATTCGAAGGTAAAGTGTTACTCTTAGTAAATGTGGCTTCTAAGTGTGGATACACCCCACAGTATGAAGGCTTACAAGCTATTTATGAAGAATACAGTGATGAAGGCTTGGTGATTATCGGCTTTCCAGCGAATAACTTTGCAGGACAGGAACCCGGTACCGAAGAAGATATCAAACAATTTTGCACGCTTAATTATGGGGTAACTTTCCCAATGACAGAAAAAGTATCTGTTGTTGGTGATGATCAAGCAGCCTTATTTAGCTATTTAACTTCTCAACCTAATAAGGATTTTGAAGGTGATATAAAGTGGAACTTCGAAAAGTTTTTGATTGATCGAGAAGGAAATTTGCAACGAAGATTCAGAAGCAGTGTAAAACCTGAAAGTGAAGAGCTAGTTTCAGCAATAAAGGAACTTCTTTAAAAAAAATGAAAGAGGTGTTGACTATGCCTTCAATACCTCTTTATATTTGATGCTCTCAAAGAGATGGTCCGGTAGTTCAGTTGGTTAGAACGCCTGCCTGTCACGCAGGAGGTCGAGGGTTCGAGTCCCTTCCGGATCGCACAAAGCTCTGAACTTACTACTAGTTCAGAGCTTTTTTTATTTTAAGACAAGTTTACTCTTCTTAATCCTCTCTAAAGCAAATAAAAACAATGTATAACAAAGAGACATACGATGTAATTGTTGTTGGCGCTGGTCATGCCGGTAGCGAAGCCGCAGGTGCTGCTGCACGCTTAGGAGCAAAAACGTTACTTATAACGATGAATCTTGAAGCCATTGCAAAAATGAGTTGTAATCCTGCAATGGGTGGAGTAGCAAAAGGACAGCTTGTCAGAGAGATTGATGCGTTAGGTGGGTTAAGTGGTATTGTAAGCGATGAGTCATCGGTACAATTCCGAATGCTTAATCGTAGTAAAGGCCCTGCAATGTGGAGTCCTCGGTGCCAAAGTGATCGAATGCTTTATGCACAAAAGATGAGAGAGAAGTTAGAGAGCATACCATTACTAACTTTTCGGCAAGATAATGTAGTCGATTTAATTACGGAGGACTTTGAAGTAAAAGGAATCGTTACCCAAACAGGGCAAAAGTTTTTCGCAAAATCAGTGGTGCTCACAAGTGGCACGTTTTTAAATGGCTTGATTCATATTGGGGAGAGTAACTATGGTGGAGGACGATCAGGTGAACGCGCTTCAGTAGGAATATCAGCTGCATTAGAGAATCTTGGCTTTGAAATTGGCAGGCTCAAAACCGGAACACCACCACGAGTTGATGGTAGATCTGTTGATTATTCTAAGCTTGAAATACAGTATGGAGATGATGACGCGTCTCCGTTTTCTTTTATGACGGAAGGAGAATTACCCAAAGCGAAAGACCAACTTACTTGTTGGATTGGATACACAAACGAGCAAGTTCATGATGTGTTAAGAACCGGTTTCGATAGAAGCCCCATGTTTAACGGCCGCATAAAATCTATTGGCCCGAGGTACTGTCCAAGTATTGAGGATAAGATTAATAGGTTTGCAGATAAGGATCGTCATCAATTATTTCTAGAGCCCGAAGGTTGGAACACCTACGAAATGTATCTTAACGGTTTTTCAACTTCTTTACCAGAGGAAACACAAATTGAAGCTCTCCGAACAATTCCGGGATTTGAGAATGTAGTAATGATTCGTCCCGGATATGCCATTGAATACGATTACTTTCCACCACATCAGGTAAAAAGAAGCCTTGAGACAAAAAACGTTGAAGGACTTTTCTTTGCGGGTCAGATTAATGGTACCACCGGATACGAAGAGGCTGCATGTCAAGGTTTGATGGCCGGGATTAATGCCGCGCTAAAAGTTCAAAACAAAGATCCGTTTGTCCTAAAGCGAAGCGAAGCTTATATCGGAGTACTTATCGACGATCTGATTAATAAAGGCACAGAAGAGCCTTACCGAATGTTTACCTCAAGAGCAGAGCATCGAATTTTATTGCGCCAAGACAACGCCGATTTAAGGCTCACCGAGCTTGGATATAAAATTGGTTTAGCTACAAAAGAGCGATACGAGCAATATCTTCAAAAGAAAGAAGAGATAGATCGACTACACACGCTAGTTTCAAAATACACTGTTAGGCCTGAGCAAATGGATCCTATGCTTAAAAAGCTAGGCACTTCTAAATTGACACAGCCTGTAAAAGCGCACACAGTTTTAATGCGACCGGAGGTAAACCTTCAAGAGATGCTTCTAGCTGATGACATATTTAAGTCGAAAGTGGAGGCTATTACGAGTAAAAAATATGTAGTTGAACAGGTTGAGATTCAGGTTAAGTATTCAGGCTATATTCAAAAAGAGTACGAAATGGTGGATGAGCTCAGTAAAAAGGAAAACTCGCCTATCCCAGAGAAGATTGATTACGCTAAATTGAAAAGTCTATCCACCGAGGGGATGGTGAAATTATCTAAAATCAGGCCGGAAACTATTGGGCAAGCTTCAAGAATAAGCGGCGTGTCTGCAAGTGATGTAGCTGTTCTGATGGTATACCTGAAAAATTAGGTTTCACGTGAAACACTCTATAACAATATCTGACTTAACTCACGAGGCATTTAAACAAGCTCAAGAGAATTATCATGATCAGCGAGGGCAGTATCTAGAATATATAAGTCAGCTTTTTTGGTGGAATAAAAGAGTAAACCTGATAAGTAGAGATGTTTCACATGAAACAATGGTGAGGCATGTTCAGCATTCCTTGTTGCTTACAACCCTAGAGGAAGTTAAAAAAGCAGAATATATTCTTGATACAGGTTCGGGGGGTGGGTTGCCGGCAATTCCTTTAAGCATTCATTTCAGAGATAAGAAAGTAGTAGCTAATGATATCGTTTCAAAAAAAATGATGGCGATAAAACAAATTGGTAGAAAACTAGGATGTACTAATTTTGATACTATTACTACTTCGATAAAAAACTATGAACTAAGTACCAATGAGTTGATCGTTAGCAAGTATGCTTTCAAGGTGGGTGAATTAATTGCATATTTAGAGGGGAAAAGCTGGAGACAAATAATATTTCTAAAAGGAGAAAATGAAGCGAAAGAGGAAATTGAAGAAGTTTCTATTGCGCTTGATACTGAGATTTTACGGCTTGATCCCACCATATCTGATCCTTTCTACACAAGAAAAGCTATTGTTAAAGTGAGGAGAAAAGATGAAAAGCTCTGAACGTAGATTAAAGTTGATGCTTCTGCTTCAAAAGCCGGGAGATAAACTGACAGTTGACGAGATAGCAAAAAAATTTGGAGTAAGCAGGCGTACTATATTTAGAGATTTCAATGCTTTGCAAGAAATAAATGTGCCGGTAACTTGGGATAAGTATGCAGGCTATGGAATGATGAAGGGGTACAAAATTCCACCATTGATGTTCTCCGAGAAAGAGTTAGCTACTATTATTGTTGGACTTAACTTTGTTAAAACTCAAATTGACAATGGTTTGACGGAAGATGCGGAAGGGGTTGAGCTCAAAATAAAAAATGTACTTCCGGTGGAACTCAAAGATTTTATGAATTCACTGAGTAGTAAAACTATTGTCGATCCATTTCAGAAATATAGTGGTATCAAAAGAGAAGGCGGTGATTGGTATGTCTTGGCCAGCGCGATTTCTCAACAGTTAAGAGTAGAGTTTGTTTATGAGTCGAGTAAGGGGGAATCGAAAACCAGAAAAGTAGATCCATACATCATTGTATATTTCGAAGATCATTGGAATATGATCGGACGATCGCATCTTAGAGGGGACGTAAGAAATTTTAGGCTCGATCGGATGAAAGAGGTAAGAATTTTGAACGAGAAATATGAGCTAAAATCAAAAATCGACATAGAGGGCTTAATTTTTCGCTCTAACGAGTTTGAGCAAAAAATAATAGTAGTACTCGATGGTGCGGCTGTTAATCGATTTAAAGCCAATCTGCCGGCTAAAATATTTAAGGAAACGAAGAAAAAATCTAAAAAATTAAAGGTAGAGTTTTTCTTCGATAACTTAGACTTTATCAACCAGTGGCTGCTACAATTTGGTGATGAACTACGAGTTGAAGCACCACAAGAGTTAGTAGAAAAAAGAACGGCGCTTTTAAAGAAAATGCTGAACAGCTAAATCGACAACTAGAAAATGGATAACTCAGAATGAGTCGTAAGTTCTTCGAGAAATTTCATTCCGATGTAAGAGTTTCCTTTTTTGTTTAAACCCGGGCTCCACACAGCAATGGAGTAATTGTTAGGATACACGGCAACAATTCCACCACCTACGCCACTTTTTCCGGGTAACCCAACCTTGAATGCAAACTCACCGGATTCATCATAAAAACCGCAGGTGAGCATTAACGCATTCAAACGTTTGGCTTGGCTTTTGGTGATCACACGTTTTCCATCGTTTATTTTGCAACCTCCATTTGCTAAGTATCCAAACGTTTTGGCTACCTGCTCACAATTGAGTTCAAGCGAACAAAGATCGAAATAAAAATCGAGTACTTCTTCCGGTTCATTATCGATATTTCCAAAAGACTTAATAAAATTACACATAGCTATATTTCGATAACCCGTAGCTTTTTCTGAGTCTGCGATGTGATCGGAATAACTTAAGGTAGATAAGCCGCTTAACTCCCGAACAAAGTTAAGAAACTCCGCGGGTGCATCATCAAGTTCAGAAATCAATATATCGCAAATTACTAAGGCACCTGAATTAACAAACGGATTGCGAGGAATTCCTTCAAACGTTTCCAGAAGAATCAAAGAATCGAATTTTGTTCCGGATGGTTCAACTCCCAAGCGCTTCCAAATTTTTTCGCCCAACAAATGGTAGGCTAATGTGAGTGAAAGAACTTTCGCGATACTTTGAATAGAAAATTTTTGTTGATGATCACCAAGTCCATAGTGTTTGCCATCCATCGTAATCATATGCACTCCAAACATAGACGGGTCAACTCGGGCAAGTTCAGGAATGTAGGTTGCCAATTGTCCGCGATCCTTTAACTGCTCGGTAACCCGAAAGGATTTATAGATTATTTTTTTATAATCCATCTGATTGATTTATTTGTACTTAATTATATTTCAGGAGCACTATTTCGGCCAATCAATATCAGGCGAGGCGAAAAAATTAATATTGTTTCTACGAAGATAATATGCCTGATGAGCGAGCCTTTCTTTATACTCCATCCAATTACGATTAGATTTAGTAGTCCAACCTAGTTCTGCAATTCCAATCAGTCTGGGGAAAGCCATGAACTCTAGCGAATCAGCGGTACTGAAATTCTCTGACCATAAGGGAGCTTCAATTCCAATAACATCTCCATCTTCAAAATACTCTTCCGGATTCCAATCGTAGGCATGTTCAACAGAGATGTATCCAATCCAATTATATCCAAATGGAGATAGTGAATCGTATTTCATATCCAAATAGGTTCTCTCGGCCGGTGATAGTATCAGTTGCATATTTTTCTGAATGGCCATTGCTGCTTTTTCCGGATGTACCCAATATTGAGCTATAGAGGTGGAATCCAAATCAGCTTGTGCCACTTCGGTCCAGCCGATCATTCGTTTGCCGTATTTTTGTACTATCTTTTCAACTCGATTTATGAAGTAGATGTAATCAGCATCTTCTGTAACATGACTTTCATCCCCGCCAACATGAAAATAAGGTCCGGGTGAAATAGCAGAAATTTCTCGAATAACGTCATCAACAAACGCATACACCGTATCACTACGCGTATCAAAGGTAGAGAACCCTACTTTTTTACCGGTGTACAGTTCTGGAGTGGTGTCAGTTCCGTTTAAAATGGGATAAGAAGCAGTTGCTGCATTGGAATGTCCGGGCATGTCAATTTCCGGTACAATGGTGATAAAACGCTGAGCAGCATATTCAACCAATTCTTTAAAATCTTCTTGAGTGTAAAACCCACCCGGACCGCCACCCACATCTGTGCTTCCACCAATTTCTGTAAGTAATGGCCACGATTTAATTTCTATGCGCCAGCCTTGATCATCGGATAAATGAAGGTGCAAGTGATTGATCTTGTAATATGCCAATATATCGATGTATTTCTTTAGATAATCCACGCCAAAAAAATGACGGGAGACGTCCAGCATGGTTCCACGGTATGCATATTGCGGTTCATCTTTAATCATGCCTGTCGGAATAATCCAATCTCCGGTATCAGTGTGATGAATGAGTTGAAGGATAGTTTGAATGCCACGAAATGCACCTTCGGATGTATTTGAAGATAGATACAGTGCGTTTTCGGTGATGTCTAACTCATAGGCTTCAGGGTTATCAGAATCTAGATTTTTAATAATGATGTACATCGAAGAGGGACCAACTTCAAAAGACTTTATAGATGCAGAGATACCCGTCCTTTTTTCCAATTCTGTCTTTAGAAAAAGGCCAACTTCTGATAGTTCTGTACTATTGTTATCCAGTTGAATTCGAATGGCTTCGTCGATCGTGAAGTGAGAATCAGTGGAAGAAACAGACAATGGTTTTGGAATTAACGTATTAAACCCAAGTTGAGAATTCGTTTCGGTTGAGTGCTTACTGGATGTGCAAGAGTTTGAAAAAAGCGTAAGTGTTAGAACAGAACAGGTTAAAATTGCCTTTTTAAGAATCATAATAGTTAGGTCTGTGTAATCATATAGAATGTATAAGCGATAAAGAGCATAAGTAAAATAAATGCTTCCCATCTTTCTAATTTCTTTTTAACACCCGTAAACATAGCGATAAAAAGAAGAAGTGTGCCGACCATCAAAAGTATCAAATCCATATTAAATGATGGATCAAATGCTATTGGATGGATGGTAACGCTGGTTGCCAGAATAAAGAATATATTGAAGATGTTCGAGCCGATTACATTACCTACGGCCAGGTCAATATTTTTCTTAATGGCTGCAATTACAGTAGTTGCAAGTTCCGGAAGTGAGGTGCCTGCAGCTACGATAGTAAGTCCAATTACTTTTTCGCTGACCCCCAACTCGCTTGCAATGGTAATGGCATTTTGCATTACAAGATTTCCTCCAATGATAAGACCGGCTAAACCGGAAATTACCTTAGCCGAAGATTTCCAAATTGGAGAATGCTTGTTGGTAGAGGTCTTTTCTTCAGATACAGTTTTAAGCTCTAAAAAGACATAGTACATAAAACCCGCAAAACAGAATAAAAGCAAAACACCATCTAAACGAGATAATGAAGTGGGTGCATCAGAAAAGAATCCATTCCCAAGAATGAAAAGTAAAATGGCAGCAAATAAGGAAATTGGTATTTCTCTCCATACAGTATTGGAGTGCACAGCAAGCGGAGTAATTAATCCGGCTAATCCGAGGATGAAGAATAAATTGAAATTATTGCTACCAATGATATTTCCAAGCAAAATGTCTTGATGACCCTGCAAAGATGCGATTACATTTACAATGAGTTCTGGCGAAGATGTACCAAAAGCTACAATAGTAAGGCCAATGGTAAGATTAGAAACATTATAACGATTGGCTAGAGATGAGGCGCCACTTACTAACCAATTTGCACCACCAATCAACAATACAATGCCGAGAGCAAGAAATAAAGACGGGGAAAGCATATAAGCGATTTAGTTCGAATAAATATAAAAGCTTTCTAGGTAGGCGCTCTCATAATCTTTTCGATCTATTTCCCCTTTGCTAATTCATCCACCACTTTGTCCAAGTAACGGCAATGGCGGGTTAATGGTATTTCGATGTCTTCAATCCGATACCCACATATCACTCCTTTGATCAAGTCAGCATTAGGATTGAGGTCGGCTTGCTCGAAAAACTCTTTAAAAGTGACTTTCTGTTCAATGAGATCTGATAGCTTTTGCTCATCAAAACCGGTGAGCCATTCAATTACTTGATGTAATTCTTCCTTCGTTTTTCCCTTCTTTTCGATTTTAGTAACATAATGGGGATAAACACCGGCAAAAGTTAACGCGGCAATTCGGGCATCGTGTTCGGGCGTGGTGGTTGGCATAATATCTAGATAGCGTAGTTCAAATGAATGGAATTTAGAAATGCATATAGTAATGTCCTTCTTCGAACTTATAGAAAATGATTTCTGTTGATCCATATTCTAACAGGACTTCATATGTTACAGGCTCATACCTTTTAAGAACACCTTTTTTTTCAAGTTTGCCTTTTAACCAAATACCAAATAGTTGTAAACTATTTCTAGAGCGGATATTTTTGAAATAATCACCTTGTGTTCTCATTGGAATTATTAAACCATCATCAGTGTACGCCAAAAAATCTCCTTTTGGATAATTCTCTTGCTCTGTTAGTTCCCTGTTAGCTATAAGCTCAATCTCATACCATGGTCTTGGTCTAGTCTTACCTGTCGCTCTATTCCAGCGACCTTTACCAAAATAAACATTTAAATTTGATTTTTCTTTTTCAGCTATTCTCTGTAATGGGAAAATAAATCTGGGTAACTTATCCAAAGAAATAGCGTTTGGATCATATTTTTTTAGTGAATTCCATAGCCTTTCTACTGTATTAAGAACAACTTTCTTTTGACCAGGTATCGTTATTTCTGCTAAATCAAATGGTACTGAATACTCACCTGAAAAAATATCAGTAAGGAAATTGATCAGTAAAGTTTCTTGTTCCTTTGAAGAGATAGGTAAAGTACACTCAATATTACCTTTAGTGCCACTGGTAGAGAAATTAGATGATCCAACATAAATGTTAGAAATATTGTCATTGGTAAAATGATAAACTTTACCATGAAAACGTCTACCATTCGCTACAAACACACCTGAGCTTTCCGATCTTTGCTTTAATTCATTATGGAGGTTACTAACAATCTCATGTTTTCTTTGACTTAGTCCTTCATAAAAGGCCATTCCAAGTAGTAACTTTGACTCACCACCATTTTCAGCGATTCTGAGAAAATCGTTCTGAAATTGTTGAATAGTATCAATTGAACTGTAGCCAGTTGCTATTTTTACATTACTAGCGTTTTGGAACTCAGTACTGAGAACCTCAATAAAATTTCCACCGTATTTATTAACATTAGTGAACATTGGATTTTATTTGCTGTAAGAATAATTTGATATGCTTTGCAAACGGGGTTATTCCAGAAGGGGGTACAGAGTTTCCAATTTGTCTTCTCACTTCAGTAATTGTGCCATCAAAAATAAAATAATCTGGATATCCAAATAAACGAGCTCTTTCACGATTTGTTAAGGGCCTTGGCTCCTCAAAATGATATCCCCAAGTCCCACCACCACCAGCGGCTATAATTGTTTTAGCGGGCTTATCTGGATGTAATCTTCTATAAACATGTGAAATCATTCCTTTTACATAATGGGGTGACGATTTAGGTATATCCGAATAGTTTCCGCCTGGAGGTATAAGCTTTAGTTTTTCTACTGTTTTCTGTTTAATATTTTGGTGTTCATTATTAAATGGAACTTCCCGAACATTAAGTAGAGCTTCTTTAGCAGTGAGATAGTTATCAGGATCTCTTGTAGGTGCAGGAATATCAAAATATTTACCAATGTCTTTTCTAACACCAATAATTAGTACTCTTTCCCGTAGCTGCGCGACACCATAATCAGCAAAATTTACTAAATGAGCTTCTGTTTGATAGCCACATTCACCAGTTTGCGAAAAGTCATGTATTATTTGCTTAATGGCTTTTCCTTTATTGGCAGTTAAAAGCCCTTTTACATTTTCAGCGACAAACATTAGAGGATTTTTCTGGTGAACTACATCAACAAAATTTAAATATAGATTTCCTCTATCTGTTTCTATACCGCCACGTTTCCAAATCATTGAAAAATCTTGACAAGGAAATCCACCAAGTATTAAATCAGCTTCTGGAATTAAAGAATAATCTAGTTTAGTAATATCATCGCAGATGATGTGATCACCAATATTTTTAGCATATGTACTACACGCTTTTGGGTCTATATCATTGGCCCATTTAATATTGAAACCATTTTGGTGAAATGCTAAATCCATTCCACCACAACCTGAGAATAAAGATATTACATCTATTTGACTCTCTTCGTGAACGTTTTGAGTATCTAGAACAGGAGAATAAAGTCTAAGCTGAGGTTCTTTTGCCTTCATTATATCCTAAATCTCATCACCTTCGTCTTCATCTTCATTCACTACACGGGTTACCGCTGCAATGGCACCGTCGCTATCCAAGCGCATAATGCGAACACCTTGTGTATTTCTACCCATGGTTCTGATTCCCGAGCAGCTCATTCGAATTACTTTACCGCGTTCGGTAATAATCATCAAATCATCTTGATCGGTTACTTCTTTCAGGGCTATCAAATCACCGGTTTTCGGAGTTACTTTTAGCGTGATAACTCCTTTTCCACCACGACTTTGCTCTCGGTAATCATCCACCAACGAACGTTTACCATAGCCATTTTCGGAGATCGCAAGAACGGTAGCTTCATGAGAATTTTTGATTACAACCATGTCTACGATTTCGTCGTCTTTGCCTAGCGTCATGCCGCGAACACCGGAAGTATTTCGTCCCATTTCGCGCACATCGCTTTCGTGGAAACGAATAGCTCGTCCGTTTTTATTGGCAAGAATGATGTTAGAATCACCATCGGTAAGTTCAGCGCCTAATAAACTATCGCCTTCCTTAATGTTGATGGCAATGATTCCATCACGACGAGGTCGGCTATAAGCTTCGAGTGAAGTCTTCTTAATCTGGCCTTCAATGGTGCTCATCACAATAGAGTGGCCTTTTACGTACTCTTCATCATCCAATGTTTTAACAGGAACAAAAGCTTTGATGGCGTCATCTTTATCAATTTCGATTAGGTTTACGATGGCACGTCCACGCGCTAATCGCCCACCTTCCGGAATTTCATATACTTTTAGCCAGTAACATTTACCTTTTTCCGTAAAGAACAGGATGTAATTGTGGTTAGTGGCCACAAATAAATGTTCTACATATTCCTCATCACGAGTGGTAGTACCTTTCATTCCTTTTCCACCACGACGTTGTCGGCGATATCCACTCACCGGCATTCGTTTGATGAAGCCTTTGTTCGATATGGTTACCACCACATCTTCATCGGCTATCATATCTTCCACATTGAAATCTTCTGCAGAGTACACAATTTGGGTACGACGCTCATCGCCATATCGCTCTTTAAGATCTTGTAGTTCAGCAACAACAATTTCTGTCTGACGATCACGATCAGATAAAATCACGCGGAATTCCTGAATTTTGTCAACGATTTCGCGGTACTCGGTGTCGATTTTGTCCCGCTCAAGTCCGGTAAGCTTCTGCAGACGCATCTCCAAAATCGCTTTAGCCTGAATGTCGGTCAGAGCAAATTTCTTACGAAGTTCAACATTCGCTACCTGCGGATTTTTCGACTCACGGATGGTTTTGATTACTTCATCCAGATTGTCGAGCGCAATCTTTAGTCCCTCTAAAATGTGAGCGCGAGCTTCGGCAGCTTCTAAATCATAAATCGTACGTCGAATAATAATTTCGATACGATGCTCCACATAATGATGAATCAACTCTTTGAGCTGCATCACTTTCGGGCGACCTTGAACCAAAGCAAGGTTGATGATACCAAAAGTAGTTTGCATCTGCGTGTACTTATACAACTGATTCAGAACCACACCGGCATTGGCAGATCGCTTTAAAATGATGACTAAGCGCATTCCTTCACGATCCGACTCGTCACGTACTTCAGAAATCTCAGTGATCTTCTCATCGCGAACAAGCTCGGCAATTTTTTGTACCAAGGTACTCTTGTTCACCTGATAAGGAATTTCTGTAACCACGATTTGCTCCCGGCCACCACGTAATTCTTCGGTGTTTGCACGAGCTCGTAAAGTTACTTTTCCACGCCCGGTTTCGTAGGCTTCTTTTACGCCTTCATATCCATAAATGATGCCGCCGGTTGGGAAATCGGGAGCGGTAATGTGCTCCATTAAAGCTTTCGTTTCGATTTCCGGATCTTTAACATAAGCTACAATCCCATCCACAACTTCGGTTAAGTTATGTGGCGCCATGTTTGTAGCCATACCTACGGCGATACCGGAAGCACCATTTACCAATAAATTGGGAAGAGCGCCCGGTAAAACTACCGGCTCTTGTAAAGTATCATCGAAGTTGGGTTGGTAATCAACGGTTTCTTTGTTGATGTCGGTCAACAATTCTTCCGCAATTCGATCCATGCGCACCTCTGTGTAACGCATAGCTGCTGCGGAATCGCCATCCACCGAACCAAAATTACCTTGTCCGTCTACCAGTGGATATCGCAGGGAAAAATCCTGCACCATTCGAACAATGGTATCATACACGGCAGTATCACCGTGCGGGTGATACTTACCCAAAACCTCACCCACAATACGGGCACTTTTCTTATAGCCCCGGTTGTGCAACATTCCCAATTCACTCATTCCATACAAGGCCCGGCGATGCACAGGTTTTAAACCGTCCCGAACATCCGGAAGCGCACGTGATACAATAACCGACATCGAATAATCGATGTAGGACGATTGCATTTCATCTTCGATGGTTATTGGAATAATTTTTTCTCTAGCCATAAAGTTGTCTTAGTCATTCCCGCGCAGGTAGTGCATTTCGCATTCCTACGGAAGAATCTGGATTGTTATTAAAATTGATGTAGATATTGAACTCCGGATTCCGGCATTCGCTGCGGAATGACACTACATTCAGATCATTCAGCATCGAATTAACGGAACACATGTTAGATATCTAGTTTTGCGTATTTAGCATTACGCTCGATGAATTCCCGACGTGGTTCTACATCGCCACCCATTAGGGTTGAGAACATTTTGTCGGCGCCGGCAGCACTTTCAATCGTGATTTGCTGCAAGGTGCGCGTTTCAGGATCCATGGTAGTTTCCCAAAGTTGATCCGGGTTCATCTCACCCAAACCTTTGTAACGAGATACATCAAACTTGCGGCGACCTTTTTTCAATTCCTGCACAATTTTCTCGCGACTGTCTTCATCCCAGGCATAATCAATCTTTTTGCCGGCAGTAATTCTGTAAAGTGGAGGAGTTGCCACATAAACGTAACCTGCTTCCACAAGCGGACGCATATAACGGTAGAAAAAAGTAAGTAATAACGTTCGGATGTGAGAACCGTCCACATCGGCATCCGTCATGATGATGATTTTATGATAGCGAAGTTTTTCCATTTCGAATTCTTCTTCGCTATGTCCGATTCCAGAGCCAAGTGCGGTGATCATCGCCTGAATCTCTTTGTTCTCAAGAATCTTATTGATCTTGGCTTTTTCCACATTCAGGATTTTACCACGCAATGGAAGAATTGCCTGAAAAGAGCGGTTTCGACCCATTTTAGCAGATCCACCGGCAGAGTCACCCTCCACCAGGTAAATTTCGCAATGCTCAGGATCTTTGATGGAGCAATCAGCCAGTTTACCCGGAAGTCCACCACCGCTCATCACACTTTTACGCTGCACAAGTTGACGAGCTTTACGAGCAGCTTCACGCGCTTCGGCCGCCAACACTACTTTTTCGATTACTTTTTTGGCAATCTTTGGATTCTGCTCCAAGTACTCGTTCAATTGATCGTAAACGGTTACTTCAACCGCACTTTGTACTTCTGAGTTACCAAGTTTCGTTTTTGTCTGACCTTCGAACTGAGGCTCAGCTACTTTAACCGATAATACAGCAGTTAACCCTTCCCGGAAATCTTCCCCCGAAATGGACACCTTACTGTTCGATTTGATGATATTGTTTTTATCAGCGTAGCTTTTTAGTGATCTGGTTAGAGCTCTTCTAAATCCTGAAACGTGCGTTCCTCCTTCTCGGGTGTTAATGTTGTTCACATAGGAATGCACATTTTCTGAGTACGAATTGTTGTACTGCATTGCTAAAGCAACGGGCACACCTTCAATTTCTCCTTCTATATAAATAGGAGTTGGCATGGTGGTTTCACGGGCTTCATCCAGATAGCTCACGAAATCACGTAAGCCACCTTCGTAGTGATAAATTTCTTTCCCTAGGTCCTCGTCTTCTTCACGCTCATCGATCAGCTCAATGGTTACTTCAGGATTTAGGAACGCAAGCTCACGCATACGCTCAGCAATAATATTGAACTTAAATTCCACTGTTTGCGTGAAAATGGTTGGATCTGGAGTAAAGCGGATAATCGTACCGCGCTTGTCCGTTTTTCCTTTTACTTCTAAGGGCTGCGTAGTAATCCCTCTTTCGAAAGCCATTATGTGAATTTTCCCATCACGATGAATTTCAGCTTCGAATCGGGTTGCCAGTGCATTCACACAACTTACACCTACCCCGTGCAAACCACCGGATACCTTATAAGTGTCTTTATCGAATTTACCACCGGCATGAAGTTTCGTAAGCACAACCTCAACAGCAGGAATCCCCAATTTCGGATGCATATCAACTGGAATACCACGACCATTATCCTCGATGGTCATAGAACCGTTTTCTTCGATTCTTACAATAATGTGATCGCAGTGCCCCGCAAGCGCTTCATCAATACTATTGTCTACAACTTCGTTAATTAAGTGGTGGAGTCCGCGTTGGCCGGTATCTCCAATGTACATTGCCGGTCGCTTTCTTACCGCTTCAAGACCCTCTAAAACCTGTATATTGGACGCCTTGTAGTCGGATTTATTAATATCTGCCATATAAGAAGGGTGATAGCTTTGTTAGATGAGTATTTTAACGCCAGAAAATAGGGCTATTACGTGCAAAAACAAAAATAGACAGCCCTTATATCAAAAAAAGTAAAGATTGAATGGCTAAGGCGAAATTTGATGAAAATTAAATCAGTTTTTAATGTGGATAATTTGGGGTTTTGGTGGAAAACTTAACTTTTTAGAACTTTTCGTGCTTCATGGGATTGAATTAAGATAAAATTCCCTTATCTTTGGTGTCTATCTGAAAAACGAAAAGTGTAAGCAAATGTCGCGAAGAGACGATATTACGGGCAGAAAAGCGATGAACGGTTACCGTTCTTCGAAGTCCAACAACAAGACGAAACACCGTTTCCATTTAAATTTACAAAAAAGACGTTTCTACGTTCCTGAAGAGGATAAGTGGATTACGTTAAAGGTATCTGCCAAAACGTTGAAGACCATCAACAAAAAAGGTATTACCGAAGTGTTGAAGGAAGCGCGTAAGAAAGGAACCCTTTTAAAACACGTATAAACCATGGCAAAAGGTAATAGAGTACAAGTGATTTTAGAGTGCACAGAAAAACCGGGTTCTTCTCGTTATGTGACTACTAAAAATCGCCGTACACAAACAGAACGTATGCAACTGAAAAAGTACAACTCTGTGCTTCGCAAGCATACTGTACATAAAGAAATTAAGTAACTGAGATATGGCTAAGAAACAAGTATTCGGTTCAGAAGCATTACAGGCTAAAGCATCCGCTCGCAGAATGGCAAAAGTGGTGATTTCGACTAAAAATGCGAATGGTAAATTTTCTTACCAGGAAACAATGGTTGATCAGGACAACGTAAAAGACTTTATCCAAAAAAATAAAGCTTAAGTAACTTCCTGAAGATTTTAAGGTTACACAAGTTGATTGTGTAGCCTTTTTTTTTGCTTATTTTCCAACTCCTAATACAATGATTATGTCGGTAAAAGATCAAATATTTTCGGACCTGAAAGAGGCAATGAAAGCCAAAGACGCGGATAAACTGCGTGTGCTTCGATCGTTAAAAGCTAAACTTATGGAGGCAGAAATTGCAGAACGCAAAGGTGGGGATGCAAGTCTGTCAGACGCTACGGCTATTCAAGTGATAACTAAGGCGGCAAAACAGCGGAAAGAGTCCATCGATCAATTCGAAAAAGGTGGGCGTGAAGATTTAGCAGCCAATGAAAAAGTAGAACTCGAAATCATTGAAGCATACTTGCCCGAAATGATGAGTGAAGACGAAGTTCGCGCCATTGTTAAGCAAAAAATTGAAGCCATTGGAGCTGCCGGTCCACAGGACATGGGAAAAGTGATGGGGCCACTCATGGGACAGTTACGTGGTAAAGCAGATGGCGCGTTAGTAAGTCAACTTGTGAAAGAGGAGCTAAACGGCTGATATGCACATTCTTGATCTCATAATTGCGGTTCCATTACTGTACTTTATTTATAAAGGTGCAGTAAACGGAATTGTAAAAGAGATTTTGAATATTGTAGGCATTACGCTCGCTATTTTTCTCACCTTCAAATACATGGATGCATTAGCAGTAATCATTACTCCATTTTTTGAAGAAAACGCCTCCCCATACATTCCGTTTATCTCATCCGCACTGATTTTTTTGGGCACGTTAACGATAGTCGCAGTTATTGGATATCTAACTAAAGAGCTGCTTAAAGCGGTAAAGTTGAGTACGGTAAATCGAGTGTTGGGGGCTATTTTTGGATTTGTGAAAAGTGGACTCGTTGTAAGCACCATTTTATTATTAGCTGCGGGTTTTAACATCCCCAAAGAAGAAGTGAGAAACGAATCAATTCTTTATCCATACATTATTTACATGGGACCTTGGGCTTACGATGCCGTGGCTCTTATCTACCCCGGAGCAGAAAATTATACCGAGACGATTCAAGAGAATCTGAGTAAATACAACCCGATTGAAAACCTACCAATCTTAAACGATAATTAAGTACGCGCATGGCATTTCTACCAGTAGAAGAACAGCTGGAGATCATCAAAAGAGGAACCGTAGAAATTGTTCCTGAAAACGAACTCGTTGAGAAGCTCAAACAATCAAGTAAAGAAAACAGACCGCTAAAAATTAAATTGGGTGTTGACCCAACCCGTCCGGATTTACATCTCGGGCATTCCGTAATTCTTAGAAAACTAAGACAGTTTCAGGATCTTGGACACGAAGCCATCTTGATTATAGGAGGTTTTACGGCAATGATTGGGGATCCTACCGGTCAGAACACAACGCGGCCGCCTCTTACGATTGAAGAAGTTGAGGAAAATGCCAAAACATATATCGAGCAAGCGGCGAAAATTCTCGATTCTGAAAAACTTACGTTAGTGAATAACAACGACTGGCTGGGCGGTATGGATTTTATGGATGTGATTCGACTCACATCGAAAATGACCGTTGCCCGAATGATTGAGCGGGATGACTTTTCTAAACGCTTTAACAACAACGAGCCCATCTCTTTGCACGAGTTTTTGTATCCGCTTGCTCAAGGACAGGATTCAGTGTATTTAAAATCGGATGTTGAGTTGGGTGGAACCGACCAGAAATTTAATCTCTTAGTTGGTCGTCAGCTTCAGAAGGATATGGACTTGGAGCCGCAGGTTTGTTTGATGATGCCACTACTAGTTGGTACCGACGGATCGGCAAAAATGTCGAAATCATACGACAATTACATTGGGATTGATGAAAACCCTAACGACATGTATGGCAAATCTTTATCTATTCCGGATGATCTGATTTATACCTACTTCGAGTTAGTTACCGACGTACCCGTAGCGGATTTACCTGCCATCAAAATAAAGGCGGAACGAGATCCCCGTAATGCTAAACATGATCTGGCCTTTGCCATTACTGCATTATATCATGGTGATGAAGCGGCAAAAGAAGCACGTAATCACTTCGAACAAACGGTGATTAATAAGCAGGTTCCTGATGATGCCCCGGAATTTGAAGTGAAAGCCGGGGAAGAAACCAAACTGATGGATATAATTTCGGAGCTAAAGTTTTCGCCAAGTAACGGAGAAACTCGTAGACTTATTAAACAAGGTGGAGTAAGTCTAGATGGAGATAAGGTGCAAGACGTTCATCTTGAGATTACCCTCAAAAGTGGTGACGAAAAAGTATTGAAAGTAGGCAAGCGAAAATTCGCGACACTAAAAGGAGTGTGATGATCAAAATCAGTTCCTATAACATTAACGGTGTACGCGCAGCACACAGAAAGGGTTTTGTTGATTGGGTTGAACAATCAAATCCGGACATAATTTGTATTCAGGAATTAAGAGCTGACGAAACACAGATTCCACCGGAAATCGGAGAATTGAAGTATCACCAACATATCTTTTCGGCAGAGAAAAAAGGATACTCCGGGGTTGCAATCTTCAGTAAAAACGAAGTGCCTGAAATTAAACACGGGATGGGCATTGAATGGATTGATGGAGAAGGACGTGTGATAACTGCCGAATATGAAGCTTTCCGTGTTGTTTCTGCATATTTCCCAAGTGGAACTACAGGAGATGTCCGACAGGAAATGAAGATGAAGTTTTTGGCGGATTTTCACTCATGGGCGAAACAGTTTGTCTCTGATAACAAGCCAACGGTGATTTGTGGAGATTTTAATATTTGTCACGAAGCCATCGACATTCACAATCCTGACAAACAGCATAAAACATCGGGCTTTTTGCCGGAAGAACGCGCATGGGTTACCGATTTTCTAGCCACCGGTTTTGAAGATGTATTTAGAAATCTGCATCCGGGAGAAAAAGATTTATATAGCTGGTGGAGTTATCGTGCCGGTTCAAAAGGAAAAAATAAAGGTTGGCGGATCGATTATCAGATGGCAACACCTGCGCTTGCTGCAAAAGCCAATGAAGCTGTAATCGAGAAAGAATGGGATATTTCTGACCACGCACCCGTTACAATAACTTACGATCTCTGATATTGACAAAGATCAGAATAGTTTGTTATATGTAAGGCCAATAATTTAACTATTTATGCCCACCCATTTTAAAGGCACTGAAAAAGAAGTTCAGGTGCTGAATACGTTTATTAAGTTGATGCGATCAACAGAGAGTTTAAATAACAGACTTCTACAGCATCTGAACGAGAATAATCTAACCATTAGTCAGTTTGGGGTTTTAGAAGCATTGCTTCATGTTGGGCCACAAAATCAGAAAGAATTGGGCGAACGATTGCTGAAAAGTGGAGGCAACATCACGATGGTAATTGATAATCTGGAAAAGAATGGTTGGGTAGAACGAACGAAAAACCCTAAAGATCGCCGGGCAATGATTATTAGTTTAACAAAAGATGGCGAGCGTTTTATCAAAGAGTTTTTCCCCAAACACTTGGAGCGAATAGTTGCTGAGTTCGAAGTTTTAAACCCTGAGGAGTTGGAGCAGCTGGGACAGCTTGCAAAAAAAGTTGGAATGCAGACAAAATAAAAGGCCGAGGTATCGGTTTACTGAGTGTATTTCAATAAAACTCCATAAATCCCTCAGGGGGTAGGCTTGATCCGCTTACTCCCTCTTTTTTTGAAGTTGACTTTGGGAATGGACAAATCATCGACTCAAAAGCAATAAGGCACGGAAGGTGATAGGGAAAAAGACATTAAAGTCCTCCTGAGGATACTTCCGAAGGATCTAACTGGATTGAAGAGGTGAGTTAATTATTAAAATTATTAACGTCGTTTTTTGGGCCTGTTATTATTCGACTGATTTCCGTTTTTCTTCTTCGCGCGATTGGAAAAAAATTCTTGCTTACGCTTTTGCTTTTCTTTCTCAGCCTCTTTCTTTTCTGAGGAAGTCATGGGCTTATCCGTTTGGGGAAATGGATTATCTGCAAACACTTGAAGCTTTTGCTTAGTGAGCTTTTCTATATCCCTCAAAAACAAATTTTCTTCCGGTTCACACATCGAAATGGCAATTCCTTCTTCTCCGGCACGACCGCATCGGCCAATGCGATGCACATAGGTTTCGGGTTCATTGGGGATGTCGTAATTAATTACAAATCTCAGTTTATCTATGTCGATGCCGCGGGCTGCTATATCGGTGGCTACCAGCACCCGAATAATTCCGTCTTTAAAATCACCCAGTACTTTTTGGCGTTGATTTTGTGCTTTATTACCATGAATAGCTGCAGCTTGAATGCCTTCTTTTTTCAGATTTCTCACTATCCGATCAGCACCATGTTTGGTGCGCGAGAAGAGCAACACTTGCTCTATGTCATCATTTTTAAGGATGTGAAGCAGCAATTTACCTTTCAAATTTTTATTCGTGGGATACACGTACTGCTGGATTGTTTCTGCAGTGGATGAAACCGGATTCACCGCCACTTTTACAGGCTTATGCAAAATTGATCGCGAAAGTTCTACAATATTTTGAGGCATGGTAGCTGAGAAAAACAACGATTGACGGCGCTTCGGCAACTGAGCAATGATCTTCTTTATATCGTTGATGAAGCCCATATCCAGCATTCGATCCGCTTCATCCAACACAAAATATTTGATGTCTTTTAGTGATACCAAGCGTTGGTTCATCAAATCAAGTAGGCGACCGGGGGTTGCTACCAGTACATCCACACCACGCTGGATTCGTTTAACTTGCCGACCTTGTTTTACACCACCAAAAATTACGGTGTTTTCGATGTCTGTGTTTTTACCATAAGCCGAAAAGCTTTCCCCGATTTGGATGGCGAGTTCGCGTGTAGGAGTAACTACCAACGTCGTAATTTTTCGAGAGCGGGGATTAGTATTCGCATCCTTATCGCGGACAATGTGCTGAATAATTGGTATAGCAAAGGCTGCTGTTTTACCAGTTCCAGTTTGGGCACTTCCTAGGACATCTTTTCGATCCAAAATAAGCGGAATCGATTTAGCTTGAATATCAGTAGGTGTGGTATAGTTTTCATCGTTCAGCGCTTTTAATATTGGCTGAATGAGGTTAAGGTCTTTAAAAGTCATTATTGGTGTAAAAAAGTACGGAAAAGGAAATGTATTGCTCTCTGCAAATGCCCCGTATCGCACGTAGTATTAATTATAAAAAGGGAACACAAGAATTAGAGGGGCGAAGAATTTTAACTCAGCTTTACCGGCGAATGATTGCGTTCGGAATGGTTACAAGATAAGAAGAAATAAGTAATAACAAGCTATAACATACCTATCCGATTTAGCATTGATTACGTAGATAGCTTGCGTCGGGAGATTTCATCTTTTAATGCCTTATATCTTTTTGGTTTTTTTAGGAAGAGATATATCAGATAAAGCGGGATCAAAGTTAGAAAACCAACAGTATTATATATCACGCTAAATATGATAATACCAATCAGAAACCCGATCAGAAAAGCATCGGTTAATGGTGAAACAGTGATACTCTTAAATTCATGGATCAGTTCATCGTCGGAGAGATGAGTAACGTTTGTTTTTGCCATAACAATTACTATATCAGGTAGCTTTATTCGCTAGAATTGAAAAACCCAATATTTCATTCGGATAGAATTTAGAAAGCGAGAAATCTTCAAGGGTTCTGAAGAATAAACTCTGTTACAAAATCCGGGCTTCATAATTAATGAATACTCATTTTATTTCAAACCGATTGTTCTTCATATCGATCGTTAACTGTTGATGAGCCGTTCCAATGATTAGGTCAATCATTTCTTCGTCTAATTTGAGATTGAAGCCTTCCATATAGTCAGCCACTCCTAATTCGAATTCAGAATTTTGTATGGCTATTGGAACCGTGTAAAGATTGTAGCCATAATCCCCATACTTCTTTTCTTCCTTTTTCGAATAATGATCTTTGTAAAACTCGTAATTCAAAATATCAACGGGAGAACCTGTATCAATTACGGTGGTTAACGATGTGTTTGCTAATTGCAGAACGGTAATAGCTTTAGAATCAAAAAATAGAAATGGTTGAGGGTTATCCATTACAAGCACTTCATTTGAAAATGTGATTTCACCTTTCGTCCAGTCAAATCTTACATAGTCGACCAACCCAATTAAAACATCCAATCCCATGAAAACGTCATACTGTTGCTGGGATTGAAATTGCCCGTCATCGTCTACCGAGATAGTAAATTCGCCTCTTAAGTTATTTAATTCAAGGTTTCCGAAATTTAAACGCTCGATAATGGTAGGGCTGTTAGTAGAAACCCTTCTGAAGGCCGGCATATAAGAAGTACCGGTAATGGAAGTGTCTGTTGGCAGATTATATTTTTCTACGAGCTTTTTGGAGATCGAAATTCCGTGACCACCAGTATCTAAAACCACATTAAGCGTGTCATCTCCAATAGTAGCTTTAAATAGATTTCGATCTAGGGGCAGAGTTACTGACTGCGCACCATTAAACTGAACCGTACTTTTAGGAAAGTTTTTGTAGAAATCATCACCCCAAGTTTTTGGAATAGAATCAAGTATGTTAGAGGTTCGATTCGCATAAAGATATGCATTCGTAAAAAACTGATTCTTGGGTGGTTTAATTTTTTGTTCGGCCAATGTATTAAATGTCGTTTCGTAATCACCGTTAGCATAAGCGACAAACCAGCTTGGTCCGTTTCCTTCCTGATTAGATAAATATAGATCTTGGACTACACGTTGTGCGGAGGCATTAATACCAAACAGGCATATAAATAGAGTTGCGAAAAAACGATTCATCATACATTTCTTTTATTAAGTAAGAATATGATGAACGCGATTCATTATATCCCTAATTCGTTATTAAGATATACTATTCAAATAATTCGGAGATAATACAAACAGCGAAGTTAGTGTAAAAGCGCGATAATCATTTCATAATCTGAAAAAGCAAAATCTTGAAAGTGTTAATCTAAGTAACATCAAGAAATTCTGATCTTCTGTTGTAGTAGAAGTTCAAGGGTGGAATTACGAAGAAAGATGTATCGGAACGAGTTGAGTACTAAAGTAACTAATAAAGTGTTTACCTGATTTTTAAATAGAAATCTTTAATAACCGACCTCTCTAATGTTAAGTAGTTACTGGATACTAAAGGGGATTTTAAGATCAGAAATACTTTTCTGGGTTTTTTCTTTTCCGAAAGTATCCATCAGTCCATGTAGGTTATTGCCGGTTATATCTTCCAAATTTCGATCAATTGTTATTATATAATCGCCGGTTACCCAATTCTCTTCTGGGATAAAATAAGCGCTATGTTCATGATCTGAAAAGTCCCAAAATCCGCAAATGCTGGTTTCATCCTTTTTAGAAATTCGAATCATTGACCGAATAAGTGCATGATCCATCATTCGGTCAAAATGTATCTCTAAGGGTAATTTACTATTAGCCTCCGGTTCAAGGATTGTCCAATCATTGTAGTTGATTTTATCACGATAGGCGTGTACTGCTTCGATTTTCTTTATTGTATTTACAGATAGTTTCTGCCCATATACATCTTGCCAACTTGCTGAAATCGTTAATTTATAATTATTTCCTTCTAGCAGTGGAGGGCCAAGTTCACTATGGGTTGATACTCCCTGTTTTATTCTACCCGGATCGAATAAAAGTGTAAGTCGTTTCCCGTTTGCGCTCCAGAGCTCGTCCTTGAATTCCATAAAGGCATTTGAATCAACATCTCCTTCGGCATTCGTTAGTTGAATAAAAGTATTAGCATATCCCTTTTCCATGGGATTGTTGAAATATATATAGAATCGTAAAAGATTCTCTGGCAAAAACTCGCCAGTAGGGTAGATATTCAATACTTCAGGAGAAGTTACGATTTGATTTTCCCCAATTATGAAAGATTGTATAAGAAATTCTTCCGTCGCCAGACTACTTCTATATTTGACAGTATATGAGATGCCTAAATCGAAAGGATAGATAGGGGAAAAGGAAAGAGCGTTGCCATTTAGACTATATGTTCCTTGTATAGCAAGTTCCAAATGCGCGTTGTGATCATGATTTACATATACTTGAAAAAATCGCTCTGGATGAGTTTTAACATTCTCGGGCAGAAGTTCAGAAAGTTCAAGAGAAACACTACCGTCAGGCTCGGTTGGTGTAAGTAGAGCTGAATTAGTTTGGGAAGCTAAATTCTGCGATAAGATCATCAGCATTATCGAATATATGAAGGTTCGTGCCATCCTCTTAGCTAATTACTGCTGGGAGTGGGGATATCGAATTCACCAACTATATTATGCATTTTGAAAGGCATCTTGGTATTAAAGGTTACTAAGTCCAGACTACCTGTTTCAATATCTCTGTTTAAAGAAACAAATTGATGATCATTTAGTAGATCGATGCGTAAAGAAGCTCCCGTAAACATGATTGATTGTCCCATTGGGCCATAAGGAATGATAGGTCCCAGATCTAGTTTTGGACCTCGTTCAAAATCTTCCTTTGATACTACTTTGGCATTGTGAAGTCCTTTAACGGGAATAACTCTGGGACTTCTGCTATTATTGGTTACAAATAACATTTCTTCGCCCTCTAATTTAAATGGTACTATGTCTATCGGTTGACCATTACCCATATCGCCAATGGTTCTGGCTTTAACTTTGGTATTATGTGTAATATCCTCTAGCGGAATTAAAACCAACGGGCTACAAGTGTAAGCCGCCACAAGTTGGTCGCGACCATTAATATTTTTAATAACCATCGACCGTATAGGAGCGCGAGACTCGTATTGATCGTGGGCGATATGATACATTTCTACACTGCTTATGCTTTCTTCCCCTTCGAAAGGATAGGGTAATCTTCTAAGTACAGAATTAAAGTCTTCATTGCTTAAGCCTGCCACAATCAGTTCGCCTTTGTAGAATTCCATATCAACTACAGTAAGTATTCGTAACGATTGCTTAGATTTAGCGATATCTTTTTTTGTAGGAGGAGAGCCCATACTTCCCCTTAATGCTAGTTTATGACTACTGTGGGGAACGCTCAAAAGAGATTGAGATGTAAACTCTACCTTCGATAAATCAATAGTATGAATGTTATTTTCAGCATCAACCTTTAATAGTGCTGGTAAAGCATTATCACCATGTCCCCGGGTAACTGATATAAAAACTTCCCGGCTTGTGGGGTGTACAGCAATATCATTAATCTGTATTTGATCTTGCAAAGTACCCAATATGGCTGCTACCTGGGCATCAACGTTATATATGTTAATTTCGAAGGTCTCCGATGGAGTAATCTCCGAAGTAAAATTAAATGCTAGTACTGCCCCAGATACATTATCTCCAGCAAATAAAATACCATCGCTATTAAAATGAAGTTTGCCAAGGGATTGGATGTCTTGTGCATTTGAACTAGTAGATGTGATCATGGCTAAAAAAAGGATGATTAATAATTTAAAGTTCATGTTTAAAGTGGTTTTAGAATAATGGATTAGATTTAATCAGTCATACCAAAGCGATAATTGTTAACAGTTTTGCTTGGTAGTGAACTTAAAATGCGCGAATGGTTTAAGTAGGAAATTCAGTTTAACGTTTATGTTCTGGGCTGGCCATTCCTGTAGTACAACCAGCATCCCATTCATCCGGCAAGTTTCCGTAGGCTGGAACTCCTCCCTGATTTTTTAGCATTCGGGCCAGATGTAAACAGTTCCATACTAAAAAGGTTGTATTTCGATTAGTGAAATCGTTTTGAGGTCCGCCGGAGCCTTCATCCATATAAGAAGGTCCAGGGCCAGCTTCGCCCATCCAACCCGCATCAGCTTGTGGGGGGATGGTGTAACCAATGTGGGATAAAGAGAATAGAATATTCATCGCACAATGTTTTACTCCATCTTCGTTTCCGGTAATTAGAGTTGCACCAACCTTACCATAATCCCGATACTGGCCTTTAGAATTGAATTGATGAGTGTACCCGTACATTCTTTCAAGAGTTCTATTAGCTACGGATGATTTTTCACCAAGCCATACAGAAGTACAAAAGATGAGGATATCACAGGCATCGACTTCTTTTTGGATGATAGGCCAATCGTCCTTATCCCATTCTGGGGTTTCGGACATATCAAGTCCCAGTCCTGCCGGAATATCATAATCAACGGGGCGAATGATTTTACTCGATGCTCCCACCGATTCAAAAATTGCCTGTGCTTTTTTGATCAGTCCTTCGGTGTGGGAAAGAACGGGGGTTCTGTTTAATGTGCAGTTTAAAAATAAAACATTTAGGTCATCGTATTTTTCTGGTGGATTTGTACAATGTTTTTCTGTTTTTTTATCAAATTGTTTTGACATTATAAATATGTTAGTTATTAATAATTAATCGTTTATATTATTTCATTGTGGGTGAATAATGATGATTTGAATCAAAGCTAATCGTTGAGCAACTGTTTATTTTTTGAAATACGATAAACAGTTACAAAGGCCCAGATTTCAAGCGCAACGATAACCAAGTGCATTCCGATGTCTATAAACATAGGTCCGGCGTTTGCATAGGGAAAACTTGGATCAATAAATGTTTCCTGACCTTACCGGAAAATGCTTAAGGTCAAAACCACGAGAAATTGATTTGGGTTTTGAGTAACCAAAACAAACACAGTTGCAGCTATCATGGCCACTAAACGCCCTGCAGTTGTATAGATAATATTTAAATCAGGGGCACCATCAATAGTAATTCCGGAGTCTAGTAACATTTGATGGTCGAAATAAAACATGTAAACTTGCGGAACCATAAAAAGGATAAGCATCATCATCAGAATGTTTATCCAAATGGGAATGGGAGAATCTTTCAACATAAAAGAGTTCGCTATTTGATTACGAATTAACTTAATTAGTTACTTGTAGTAACTATCTTTTGTTACTTTAAGTAATTATTGCGCTAAATGGTATAATGGAGCTTAAAAAGTGGTTACCATAAGGTTACAAATATGAAAACAATCCAGCTATGGACATTAGTGAGTGCCCGTTAACAGCGGCTATAAAGGTAGTGGGAGGCAAATGGAAGCCCATAATTATTTTGAATCTGAGCAAGTCACCCAAGCGATTTGGACAACTAGACTATTCCATACCGGATATTTCTAGGAAAGTGCTGACAACGCATTTAAATGAGTTAGTGGAGGATAAGCTAATAACCCGTCATTCCTATGCTGAGAGCCCGCCTAGAGTAGAGTATCAGCTCACTGAAAGAGCAATAGAACTGGTCCCGATTTTTGAACAATTGGCAGACTGGGGGAGGGAGTTAACTAAGAAACAGGCCTAAAGCTCTTTCTCCAACTTCCCGATTTGATCGCGGATTCTTGCGGCCTCTTCAAACTCCATATTTTTCGCGGCGTTTACCATAGTAGCTCGCAGATGGTCGATGAGTTTTTCTTTGCTTTCGAAGGTGACTTCATTCATAGCCGGAGAAGCTTTATAGGCAATGCCGTCTTCCGCAACTTTGATGGACTCCAGATAATCTTGTTCGGCCAGTTTCTCTGCCTCAGCGCTGTAATCGAATTTGTCTTTACTGATAAGCGCGGGATCTACCAACGGTTTAAGTTCTTTGGTTACCGTTTGCGGAGTAATGCCATGTTTCTCATTATACTCTGCCTGAATTTTTCGTCGGCGCTCGGTTTCATCGATTACTTTTTTCATAGAGTCAGTAATCTTATCCGCATACATAATGGCCTTTCCTTGTACATTTCTTGCGGCACGACCCACAATCTGAAATAAGGAAGTTTCTGATCGTAGGAAACCTTCTTTGTCGGCGTCCATAATTGCAACCAAACTCAGTTCAGGGATATCAATTCCCTCACGCAATAGATTGATTCCAACCAACACATCAAAATCCCCACGACGGTATTTGTACAGCACTTCGATACGCTCCAACGCATCCAATTCGCTGTGCATGTAAGCAGCAGATACCCCCACATTTTTAAGATATTCACTGAGTTCTTCCGAAAGTCGTTTGGTAAGCGTAATTACCAATACACGTTCTTTCTTTTCAACTCGTTTTCGGATTTCCTCCATCAAATCATCCACCTGATTCGCAAGTGGACGAACTTCCAGTTCGGGCTCCATCAAGCCGGTTGGACGAATAATCTGCTCGGCATACACACCGCCACTCTGCTCCAGCTCATAATCACCCGGCGTGGCACTAACAAAAATGGTTTGGTTTACAATTTCCTCCCATTCGTCAAAAGTAAGCGGACGGTTATCCATGGCGGATGGAAGTCGAAAACCATGATCCACCAATTGAACTTTTCGGGATCGATCACCGCCGTACATGGCTGAAATTTGTGGGATGGTTTGATGGCTTTCATCCACCACACAGAGGAAATCATCAGGAAAATAATCGAGCAGACAAAACGGTCGTTCACCCGGTTTTCTGGCGGATAAGTAACGGCTGTAATTTTCGATACCGGAGCAGTATCCAATTTCCTGTATCATTTCGAGATCGAACAATGTGCGCTGCTCTAAGCGTTTAGCTTCTAAAAACTTTTCTTCATCAATCAACACTTTGGTTCGCCATTGAAGCTCTTCGCGTATTTGTTTGATGGAATCTTCAAGCCGGGATTTGGTAGTTACATAATGGGAGGCAGGATAGATTTTAAACTCCTGAACTTCTTCAATGATATTTCCGGTATTTACATCAAACAGCTGAAGCTTCTCAATTTCATCGCCCCATTGAGTGATACGCAGGCCTTCATCAGAATACGCCGGATACACATCGGTAACATCGCCACGAACCCGAAACACTCCGCGTTTGAATTCATGGTCGTTACGTGTATAGTGCAAATCCACCATATCGTACAAGAGTTTTCTACGTGGGATTTCCATCCCGGTACGTAAGGAAACAATCAATTTTGCATATTCACTGGGTGAGCCAATGCCGTAAATACAACTCACCGATGAAACGATCACCACATCCCGACGACCGGAAAGCAATGAACTTGTTGCTCGTAATCTAAGTCGCTGAATTTCTTCGTTGATGGATAAATCTTTTTCGATGTATTTATCCTGCGCAGAGATGTAGGCTTCCGGCTGATAGTAATCGTAGTAAGAAATAAAGAATTCAACGCGATTATCTGGGAAGAAATCACTTAACTCACGGAAAAGCTGTGCAGCCAGGGTTTTGTTATGACTCATCACCAAAGTAGGTCGTTGCACATTTTCGATGACACTGGCGATAGTCCGTGTTTTACCTGAGCCCGTTATTCCAAGCAAAGTCTGAAAACGATCTCCTGCTTCCACGCCTTCGGTTAAATCTGCGATGGCTGTGGGTTGATCGCCGGCTGGAGAGAAAGGAGACTGAAGTTTGAAATCGGACATAAATTAATTCTATGAGGAGTGATTTTTGATCAATCGGAAAGATACTGCTTTTGCAGCATGCTTTTGAATTGAATTAAAACCGAAAAGTGTGGGGGGATAGTTCGGAATAAAAATATGGGGCAAATAAATGACCTCACCCTGTCCCTCTCCTGCGGCAGGAGAGGGGACTCATTTAGTAAAATTGTGCCAGAATCAACGAAAGTAATTTTACTATGTAAGGAGTTGTGTTGAAAAGGATCATACTGTTTAAAAGTAATTGATCAAATCAGAAGTAAATGAGTATTAAAAACCCATATTCAACGAAGGAGTTTAGAAGGAAGCTTCGTCAAAAAAGCACAATTCCTGAGCGTGCTTTGTGGCAGGAACTACGAAATAGGAAGTTTAATGGGCTTAAATTTAAAAGACAGTTTGGTGTAGGGCCTTATGTGCTGGATTTCTATTGCCCTGAAAAGAATTTTTGTATAGAACTTGATGGGTCAATCCATGATCAACCAGAACAAATCGTTCATGACTTAAACAGAGATAAATTTCTAAATAGAAACGGAATTAAGGTGCTTAGAATCAAAAATAAGATAATAATGGAGGAGCTTGATTTCGCTTTAGCGTTAATATCTAACGAAATTTCTGATATTTAAGTCCCCTCTACTTACCAAGGAGAGGGACAGGGGTGAGGTAACTCACTTCACCAACAACATCTTTTTCGAAATCACTTGCTTTGCGACTTCCAACCGATACAAATACATGCCCGACGACAACAAAGACGCGTCAAAATAGTGAGAATGAGTTCCTGCCGACATTTGCTTATTATCAATTAAAACAGCGATTTGTTGTCCGGTTATACTAAACACACTAAGACGTACATTCGAAGATTTCTGTAATCGAAACGTGAGCGTTGTTCCGGGATTAAACGGGTTTGGGTAGTTCTGCATCAAATCAATTTCGAGTGGGATTTCTTCATTAAACGATGTTGAACTTGGTTCTTTGAACGTGAAATCAGCAACTAGTGGCAGGTGATCGGATGCTGAAGTGGCATCGTTGGGATCCATTCCATATTGAGTTAAGGAATCGGCCGGAAGTGATGGTGTAAATAGAGCGTAGGAATTATCCAGAGTTAGCACAGAGCCTGAATAGACAATATAATCCAATCGGCCGGCGCTGAAAGAACTTCCCGAGCTGTACCAGGTGAAACTTGTAGGCAATTCCGGATTCATGGGCTTGGCATCTTCAAAGGCGCTTCCATCCCAATCGGGATCAAAATCGGGACCATGAATGGTATTGTTGGTAATATCTCCGGTGATCAATGTTCGCTGTTGTTGAGCGAGCCCAACCAGATTCATATCTCCCATAATCATAATCGGAGTATTTGCAGCAATATCGAAAGCCTCTCCATTTTTTGATTTTCGAACAAAAGCCATCATCGCATTAATTTCTCGTTGACGACCTTCATCTCCCGAACTGCAACAAGGTGGATGCGCCACAAGCGCTAACAGTTCTTTGTCGCCCAAGTCGAGTAAATAGGCCGCGTTTCCATCTACAGATTGCTGCCTAAGCACCGGAAAACGACTTACAATGAGATTATCATTACCTGTATCTCCATAAAACCATTGTTCGCCTTCGCCTGATGGTAAAAACTGTTCCATCAACTCCGCTGTTTGTTGCCCACTGTTATCATAAATCTCCTGAAAGCCGATGATATCCGGCTCAATGGCAGAAATAATACGTTTGAAAGCGGCTTGTTTTGCAGGATCGAACAGGTCATCTCTTCGCACATTGTACGAGAGAACACGAAGATCAGAGAAAGCAGGTTTTTTGATTTGATAGGGCGAGGGGGAAAAACTTCGTTCCGAATTAAGTTGATAGGTAAGCACTTCGTTCTTTTCAGGAATTTGATCTCCGGATGCACTCGTAATAACAATAGCGATGGTATTGCCAATAAAAAGTGGAGATCCATTAACGGAGGCATTCAAATCAATTTTAAGCTCAAACCAGGTGGATGTTACAGTGGGTGCAGAAACCAGACCAATGGAATACGAATTGATGGTTGTGCTTGTACTTCGATGAACAGAACCTCTGCGCTGTCCCAAGTTATATTCAAGATCCGCACCGATTTCATCGCGAGTATTTCCGGTACCGGTGTCGTTATCAGTGTCGATGTATAGCGTAACATTGTTATTTTCTTGCAGGGTGATTTCAGCGCCTACTTCCAGATACAAATAAAGAAAGCGATCATCGTTATGCACTTTCAATGCTCCAAAATTAACGGAACTGAACGCATCTTCACCATCTACATAAAGAGGATCGATGGTGTCCCAATCGGTTTTGGATTCATCGATAAATACTTGTTGTGCATTTGTTGAGAGATGGCAGGTAACGAAGAATAGTAATAGAAAAGAATAAACTGGTTTCAAGCGAGTAATATGAGGTTTAGTTAATTACCTCAAAGGTAGTTGGTTTAGGCGAGTAAAAAGAAAATAATTAAGGGAGAAAAGATCATCGAGTAAGCAAGAATGGCGGATTAGCAGGAAAACAGAAAGCTCGGAATTCCTCAAAAATCAGTATCTGAATATTCGTAGATTCTCGCCTCACTCAATGTCATATATTATGCCGCACCGACACAAGGAATTACAGGATTCCCGTAAACGAATCGACGAAATCGATACTCAAATTTTAGATTTGCTGGCTGAACGAGCAAAGACCGTTCAGCAGGTGATAAAGACGAAAGTCGAGAATCAATTGCCGGTATTTGTTCCTCAAAGAGAACAGGAAAAATCGGAGGCTTTTAAAGCGCTTGCTGCCGAACGTGGAATTAAACCGGAGTGGGCCGAAGATTTTCTGCGCCTGATTATGAGTTCATCTAGGGATAGTCAGTCTCGGGCGAAGTTTCCCATTGCTACCGAAGAACCTAAGCATATTCTTTATATCGGTGGCGAAGGAGGGATGGGGAAATTGTACAAGAGAATCACCGAGCAAACGGGGCATATAGCGTATTCCATCGACAAAAGTAACTGGTACGAATTAGATGAATGGGGAGAAACGCTTGATTTGGTGATTATTACGGTTCCGATTAATGTAACCGAAAACGTGATTGAGCGATTGAAAGGCCGGCTGAATGAAAACACTATTTTGGCTGATTTTACCTCCAATAAATCAAAGCCCATTCAGGCGATGTTGGAAGCACATGTCGGTCCGGTTTTAGGATTACACCCGATGCATGGCCCGGATGTTGAAAATTTGTCGAAACAATTGATGGTTGTTTGTCCGGCGCGGGATGCCGAAAAAGCCGAATGGTTTGTGAAACAGTGTGAGCTTTGGGGAATGCGCATCATTCAAGCTGATCCGGAAAAGCACGATCATGTGATGCATTTGGTTCAAGGGTTGCGACACTTTGTGGCTTTGCTACATGGCTCGTTCATGAAGAAGTACGATCTCAAACCCGCCGATATGGTGGATTATTCATCGCCCATTTATCGTGCAGAATTGATGATGACCGGCCGGATTTTCGCACAAAGCGCAGAACTTTACGCCGATATCGTTTTTGCCAACGAAGAACGCAGAAAACTGTTGATTAACTTTTTCGAGCATCATCAAAAACTAGCGGAATTAGTACAACAGAATGATAGAGAAGGCTTTATTCGGGAGTTTGAAGGAGTGACCGATTTCTTCGGGAAGTTTGCTACACAGGCGCTGGAAGAATCCGGGTATTTGATTAATCGTTTGGCAGATCGATTTGCTTAACTAAAAATGTCTATGACTTTAGAAATTGATACGGATTCTGATACTGAGTTGTCAAAGAACTGGATCTACGACCACGACGAACCAAAAGCACGCTATTCGTTAGGACAAACAGGTGATAATCCACTCATTGGGATTGGAGTAAACCCGAGTACAGCCGTTCCGGGGAATTTAGATCCTACCGTTGCAGGAGTAGCTCGATGTGCTGCAGAACAAGGTTATGATGGCTGGATTATGTTGAACGTTTATCCGCAACGAGCCACCAACCCAAATAACATGCACAAGCGATTTCAAAAACAGCTTCATCAAAAAAATATGGAGGCGGTAGAGCGGTTGGTGTATAAACCGCTGGATGTTTGGTGCGCATGGGGAACTCTCATTGAAAAGAGACCTTATCTAAGCCAATGTATGCAAGAGATGTACGAAATTCTGGAGAACGCAGGATGCTCGTACTTTCGTCGCGGAGCAATCAGCAAAGCCGGACATCCACATCATCCGCTTTATCTTCGAAAAACCGAGCCTATGGTTCCATTCGACATGAATCACTATACAAACACGGTGATTAAAAATTTAAAATGAAGAATTAAGGAAATAGGAATCAGGTAATCCGAAATCTTAAATCCATAATTTTCAATTACACTTTCAAGCCGCCTTTGCCTTCGCGAACCAGCACAGGATCGCCGGAAGTTAAATCGATTACTGTAGTTGGTTCTATTTCACCCATACCGCCGTCAATCACCACATCCACCTGATGTTGCCACTCTTCCCAAATCAATTCGGGGTTGGTTGGATACTCCAAAATGTCGTCGTCTTTTTTGATGGAGGTTGAAACCACCGGATTACCAAGCATTTCTGTGATTTGTTGAATAATGGCATTGTCCGGAATTCGGATACCTACGGTTTTCTTTTTTCTGAACACATTGGGCAAAATATTACTGTGCGGAAGTATGAACGTATAAGGTCCCGGTAGTGAGCGTTTTAGAATTTTGAACGTACTAGTTTCGATTTGGGAGATGTGGTCCGACACTTGTTTAAAATCGGAGCAAATAAATGAGAGTTTCGTTTTTTCGACTTTTTCGCCTTTTATCTGAGCTACTCGTTCTACCGCTTTTTTATTCATGATATCGCAACCCAGACTATACACGGTGTCGGTTGGGAATATTACCAGTCCTCCCTTTTTTAGGACTTCTACAACGTGACGTACAATTTTTTGATCGGTATTCTCTTCGTATAGTTTGATGAATTCTGCGGCCATATTTTCCTCTTTTTTATTTTAAATCAGTTAGATAGGGTATTAATCAGGTGCTTACTTTTCTGAATTCAAAAAATCACAAAATTGGATGGAAAGCAATGGCTATTTTTAATTCAAAATGAAAGATTTATAATTAAAAATGTTCTTTTTGGGGTCATTGCGAGGAGTATGGGAATTATGAATCCATTGAGCTATGATGTCGACGAAGCAATCTCCTGATCAACGCCTTTAATGGGAGATCACGTCGTCGATGAGAACTGAAATCTTCAAATAGTTATGTTTCTCCTCGTGATGACGGGTAGTTAGTTAATTTTAGGGTCGTTGCGAGGAGGCATTTTATTTCAATATTCAATAACCAACAAGGAATAATCAGTGTTCAACTGCTGAGCCATTTGGGAGGAGTATGGGAAATTTTAATCTATTCATTCAACTTGTAGCGAAGCAATCTCTATTTTAATTCAAAATGAAAGATTTAAAATTAAAAATGTTCTTTTTGGGGTCATTGCGAGGAGTATGGGACTGTGTAGCTCTGCTTCAAAAGAACTCGACGCGGCAATCTCCAAAGCAACGCCACGAACCGGAGATCACGTCGTCGATGAGAACTGAAATCTTCAAATAGTTATGTTTCTCCTCGTGATGACGGGTAGTTAGTTAATTTTAGGGTCATTGCGAGGAGGCATTTTATATCAATATTCAATAACCAACAAGGAATAATCAGTGTTCAGCTGCTGAGCCATTTGTGAGGAGTATGGGAAATTTTAATCTATTCATTCAACTTGTCGCGAAGCAATCTCTATTTTAATTCAAAATGAAAGATTTAAAATTAAAAATGTTATATGGGTCATTGCGAGGAGTATGGGACTGTGTAGCTCTGCTTCAATAGAACTCGACGCGGCAATCTCCAAAGCAACGCCACGAACCGGAGATCACGTCGTCGATGAGGTTGTTCGCCTTGACCTTGTTTAGATACTCCTCGTGATTGTAGATGTTAGATAATTCGAGGACAAAAATTACCTTTGTCCATGCGAATAAATACTCAAGACATGACTCTAGTTCGGAATTACTTACAGAAGTACCAATTTCTGTTTTCCGAATACGAACTAATTAAAGCAAAGAAAC
>JAEPQH010000027.1 GCA_017640605.1 Balneolaceae bacterium
ACTGCTAACTGCTAACTGCTAACTGCTAACTGCTAACTGCTAACTGCTAACTGCTAACTGCTAACTGCTAACTGCTTACTGCTTACTGCTAACTGCTTACTGCTTACTGCACGTCTCACATCTATATGTTATAGAGTAAGTCATGCGATGAAAATACATTCGTAGCAGAACCTAACTACACTGCTATGAAAACTACACATCTCTTTTTTCTGGTTTCTTTAGTTGCCACTTCAGCAACAGCGCAGCCCTTCAATTTCGATATCAGTTTTGCAATGGGTACTCCACAAGGTGCTTTTCAGCAATCTCTCGAACGTGATTCTTACGGAGTTGATTTTGCTTTTACCTATCAAATTGGGCGCGATATTCCCATACACATTGGGGCAGGAATGATGTATCAAAACTATGGCTGGCGCGAGCGAGAAACTCAATTTATCGATGGTGTTCCTGAAGTAGATATTAATGTGCGTACAACCAATAATATGATAACTCCCCAGCTAATCATGCGAATTGAGCCAAATTTAGGGAGCTTCTCGCCATTTATAGAAGGTTCCGTAGGGTTCAACTATTTGTACACTCAATCTTCCATTACTGATTTGTACGACGATGAAGAGATCGCAAGCACTGTGAATTATGATTATTTTACTTCGAATTCCGGGATTGGTGCAGGGGCTAAATTTCGATTATGGGAAGGCTTCAATGATGAAGGAGACTTTGTTGGACTTCATCTTATTCTAAAAACTAAATATATGTTAGGTGGTGAAGCGCTTTATCTAAAGGAGGGTGATTTAATCCCCAATGGTAATAACTTGGATTATGTCGTTAGCCAATCACGAACAGATCTTACAACCTTCAACATTGGGCTTGTGTTTAATTTCTAATCTGAAGTATTACAATGTATTAAGCCACTTTTCTGAAAGTGGCTTTTTTTGTTTATTGATGTGCTTACATCATAAATAAAATAAATAAGATGAAACTAAAAGAATTTGGGGTAATTGGTGTGGGAGCCATAGGGTTCTTTGCTCTTTCTTTTACCGGGTTTGAATGGATGGCGCTTGGTTTTTTACTGATTTGTGCCATCATTTTTGTAGCTCTATTGGTTGGAAAAAGTAAAGCATACACAGTAAGTATAAGTACATATCGGGTAATAACTTTAGCAGCGTTGCTATTAATTGTTGGTCATGCTTTACGCTTTGCTGTGGATTATGATCGGAGAAACTCACAGAAAGAAATCCTCCTTGAAATACGGTCAACCATCGAGCGAGGTGTTGCTAAATCCGATATCATGGAAAAAGGATTTTATATCTACCGAAGTGTAGAAATGGGTGAACATGAAAGTATTATAGATGCCTCCAAGGCGATTATTGGAGATCGTCTACTGGAAAATAATGTCTACTTATCTGATTTCGATAAGTCACAAATTGAGTGGCCTACAAGTAATGATGACGATGCAGACTTTTTCTACTCCTTAAATGAAGAAGAGGACTTGCTAACATTTATTGTAGTGGCAAATATTCCACCCGGAGCAAATCCGGAGTACGAAAACCGAAACGGGAATAGAGGAAGAATGGAAATGGAGTTTCTAGTATCAAGAGAGGGAGTGACTTATGAAATTCTTAACTAGAAGAACCAACGAGTGGCTGATTGTTATTGGCTTATTTCTGCTTGTATCTATGGCAATGGGATACATTATTGGCACATATGTAAAAAGTCCGATGAGTTGGAATAACTTATTTAGTCCGGTAAGCACACAACTATTTTTAAGCCATGGATATCAAAATGCAATTGCGTTATTTGCCGGTGATGCTTTAGATCCTATTCCAATACAAACCTACTTCATCACATTTATAGGTGTAGTCATATACCTGATTTTAGGTCCTTGGCTTCTGTATCATGGATTTATAAGCTCCAGAAAAAATGAAGAGTACAAGAAACCCTGGCAATGGTATGTGGGTGCTATTATTTGTATTGGATCAATGAGCATCCTTCCTACGACTTCAGTTACAATGATAGTGATGGGAAATACGGCAATAAGTGCTGATAAAAGTAGAGAAACTGACAAGCTCAGGGAGGAAGCGTTTGATGTAGGTTTTAAACTAGCTCAAGAAAAAGTGAAACAGATGTCTGATTTTTCACTCACTTCATTTGAAAAAACGTATCCAAAAGAGCAAAATTTAGAGATTCAATTTGATGAAGTGGTTAAAGACTCACTCTATCGAATAATTACAAAAAGTGGTAAATCTGATCTGAGCGTTCAGGTGGATGTACAACCGTATGAAGAGGATTTTCTACTAATTCGGAATTAGTAAAACTGCAATTCGGTTTGTGATACTAAAGAACAAATTTCTACATGCAAAACATCAATTCGTACCGCAAATTTGAACGAAATAAGAACGAAGTAAAACAAAACGGGGAGTATGTACTGTATTGGATGCAGATCAATCGTCGCTTCCACTACAATTACGCTTTGGAATATGCGGTAGCATGGGCTAATAAACTGGATAAGCCGCTTCTCATCTATGAAGGATTAAACATTGATTACCCTTGGGCTAGTGATCGCATTCATACCTTTATGATGGAGGGTATGAAAGAAAACCTTGAATTTGCACAAGATCATAATTTAAACTATTTCAGCTATGTAGAACCGAAAAGTGAAGCCGGCAAAGGATTATTCTATAAGCTTGCTGAAAATGCTTGTTGTGTGATATCTGACGAATATCCAGTATTCATCATTCGCAAACATAACGAACGGGTTGCTGAACGAATAGATGTGCCCTATACCACCATCGATTCCAATGGAATTATCCCTCTTGGAATAACGGATAAAGATCCATATTCGGCCTATTTGTTTCGGAAAGAAATGCAAAAACATTTTATCGAAGCTTTTTCAAATCCTCCGAAAAAAGACCCTATCAAAGATCTAAAGAATAACTCCAGAGTAGATTTACTGGATGGATTTGTAGATGAATATCCTTCAGCAACGAATCAATTTGAGGATATACAGAAAACCATTGCGGAGCTTGAAATCGACCATAGTGTGCCCGCTGTTGATGTTTCCGGTACTCGGCAAGCAGCCCTTGGAAAACTCGGACATTTTGTAGCTCACAGTTTGTTCGATTATGACGAAAAAAGAAATCACCCTGATGAGAAGAAGACAAGCGGGCTAAGTCCGTGGCTACATTTCGGAAAAATCAGCGAGTACGAAATTGTTGATACTGTACTTAAACATCAACCGGAAGGCTGGTCACTCGACGATATAACACCTAATGGTGGAAAGAATTCAGGATTTTTTAATGGTGATCCAAACATTGAGGGGTTTTTAGATGAAGTGATTACATGGCGCGAAGTTGGATTTCATTTTGCCCATCATCGCCCGGATTATGACGAGTTTGATAGCTTACCCGATTGGGTGAAAAAAACGATGGATGAACATCGTGATGATAAACGCGAACATGTGTATTCACTAGAAGAGTTTGAACAATCCAAAACGCATGATGAGTTGTGGAATGCTGCACAAACTCAACTTCGAGAGGAAGGAATTATCCATAATTATTTAAGAATGCTCTGGGGCAAAAAAGTGATTGAATGGACTCCGGATTATCGCACGTCGCTGGATTACCTGATCGAACTGAACAATAAGTATGCGCTGGACGGTAGAGACCCAAATTCGTATTCAGGAATATTTTGGTGCCTGGGACGCTTCGACCGCGCCTGGCAAGAACGGGATGTATTTGGGAAACTGCGTTACATGACCAGCGACAGTACCCGAAAAAAAGTGAAGTTGAGTAATTATCTAGCAACCTACGGCAGTCAGAAAAAATTGCTCTAGTGATTTCAAGTTTGGTTTTAGTGCAAAGGCTCTTACATTCACATTAATTGCACATATTTCACTAATTCCAATCCATGGATTTGTTTCAGGATCCTAAATCCACCTCATCAAATCAAGTAAACGAAACATCTTCATCAACTAATTTTGATGAACCTCTCGCAACGAGAATGCGTCCGCAATCGCTGTCTGAATTTGCCGGGCAGGAACATTTAGTTGGGGAAGGAAAAATGCTTCGACGAATGATTGAAAGCGGAGTGATAGGATCGCTCATCTTTTTTGGTCCGCCAAGTTCAGGGAAAACCACGCTTGCTCATGTAATTTCACGAGAAATTAAAGCTTCTTTCGCTGTCATAAATGCCGTGTTGGATGGAATTAAAGAACTTCGTTCGGTGGTAGAAAAAGCCGAAAAGCTTCGAAAACTAAATGGTCGGAAAACGATCTTGTTTGTTGATGAAATTCATCGCTGGAATAAAGCACAGCAAGATGCTTTGCTCCCTCATCTTGAGTCGGGTATCATCACTTTGGTAGGAGCAACTACAGAAAATCCGTTCTATTCGCTGGTTAATCCGTTGTTATCTCGATGTCAGTTATTCGAGCTTCATCCACTTACTGTATTGGATGTACGTTCCATGCTAGAGCGAGCAATTTCTGATGAAGAACGAGGTATTGGTAAACAAAAGATTCACATCGATGAAGATGCCATCCAACACTTTGCCGAATATGCAGGTGGTGATGTTCGTAACGCGCTTAATGCACTCGAAGTGGCGGTTTTATCCAGCAAACAAAATCAGGAAGGTGTAATTGAAATTACCTTGGATATTGCCAAAGAGAGTATACAACGTAGAAATGTTCGCTACGATCGTACCGGCGATGAGCATTATCATTATATCTCTGCCTTTATAAAATCGGTTCGAGGTTCCGATCCGGATGGTGCTTTATATTGGATGACGGCCATGTTAGAAGGTGGAGAAGACCCAAATTTTTTGTTCAGGCGTTTATTTATTCTGGCATCAGAAGATATAGGATTGGCTGAACCAAATGCGATAACGGTAGTACAATCGTGCCACGAAGCTTTTATGAAATGTGGAATGCCTGAAGGAATGTATTTTTTGTCTCATGCTTGTTTGTATCTGAGTATTTGTCCAAAAAGTAATAGCGCCGGAGCTATATTTAAGGCCGTTTCTGAAATTCGTACTAAAGGGGTGAAAGACATTCCTGTTTATTTGAAAGATCGTACGGCAAACAGACTTTCATCAAAATATATGGATGTTGAGAATGCATCAGAAGATTATAAATATCCGCACGCTCATCCACGAAATTGGGTAGATCAAAGGTATCTGCCGGAATCAATGTTTGATAAGAAGTTCTACGAACCCGGTCAAGAGGGTAGAGAAGGATTGTTGATTCGGCGATTGAATGAGATTAAGGATGCACTCAAGAATAAATGAGTTAATTAATCAATGAGTAATGACCATCCCTTTTTTTAACTCTGTACCGCGTTTAGTTTCAAATTGAATTGGGAACCCTACGGTTGTGGTCCAACTAGTTGCTCGAATAGTATTAAAGTGTAAGTGAGGAACACTACTAAAACCGGTATTGCCGGCAAGGCCAATTGGTTGAAGTGATTGCACGGTATCACCTACTTCAACTAGTGCACCTTTATACATGATGTGAGCATATTGGCTCATGGTCCCATCTGCATGAATAAGTGTGATATAGTTCGCAAAATCGCGATACTTTTTATTTCTGCCACCAACGTTATAATCTTCAATTACACCTACTACAATTCCATCGCGTGCAGCGGTAATAGTGTCGCCTTCCTCCATTCTAAAGTCTATCGCATATTTGGAATAATCCGTGTTGTGTGAATAACTGCCGTAATAGGCTTGCATGACTTTATAACTTTTTCCCTTAGGAAAAGGCCATCTGTATCTATAAGAGGTATCGGGTTCCGAGTTGAAATGGTTGCCAAGAGAAATGGAAAACTTTAGATCATAAATCGTACTGCTGTCATATTCTGGCTTGCTGAATGTTAACGTAGTATCAGAAAATGCGGAGAGTATAAATCGAAAATCAACCGAACTTTCGGTTTCTCTTGAATTGGATCTAACACGAAGTGGAGCAGCGGTAGGATTATCAAGAAACACAGAATGTTCAGTAGAATCGGTGGTAATTTCTTTAGTGATGCTGAACTGTTGATAGCGCTCTTTCGGTAAATCACATTTCGAAGAAAAAAGGAATACAAGAATAGCAAAAAGTAGTGATCGCATGTGAATAGTTAGATTTAAAAAAAGAAGAAAAGAAAACAGGCGAAGTAGATCAATACTTCGCCTGTTGTTGTTGGAGTCACTAATACATTTAAAGAGACCGACCTAACCAACCGGTCTGCAATAAGTATTAGGCGGAATAAACACTAACTTAATCGCCTTAAATATATTGATAATCTAATTTGTACTAAAATAATTAGGTTAAATTATTGTTAAGCTTAAATTATATCGTATTAATTGGAAAAGCGCTTTTATTAACAGTGTTAACTAAAAAAGAAAAGAATTCACGAATTAATAAAAATGGAATAGTGTTAATTTTGAGCATCAAAAATTAAAAATTACCATGGATTTAAAAATTATCAGCTCAACCGATCGGCCAAATTCTATGTCGCTTGCGGTATCAAATTATGTAGCAGGTTTGTATCAAAAAGAAGGAATCAATGCCGATGTAGTTTCTTTGGAAAATTTTCCAACAGCTGATGTAGAGGGTGGGAAGTATGGCAAAAGTATACCATCCATAGAAAAGTTTAGATCACCAATACTTGAAGCTGATGCCATCGTTTGGGTGATTCCCGAATACAATGGAAGTTTTCCCGGTATTCTTAAACTATTTATCGATTATTTACCTTTTCCTGAAGCATTCGTAAAAACTCCTATGGCTTTTATTGGAGTGGCTTCAGGTGCGTTTGGTGGATTGCGAGCCGTAGAGCAATTCCAGATGGTGGCTAACTATAGAAACGCCCAACTTTATCCGGAACGTGTATTTATACAGCGAGTAAATTCGGTCTTTGATCCAGAAAAGGGACTGAATGTACCGCTTCAGCAAGAATTGTTGGAGTCGAAAGTTTCAGGATTTATCGAATTCGTGAAAAACTTAAAACAGCCGGTAGCTTAGGCTGTTTTAAGTAAGTATCCAACGCCATGTAGCGTAATTAGATATCGCGGATCGTCGGGTTGAACTTCAATTTTAGCACGTAATTTAGAGATGTGAACATCTACCGTACGTGTATTGGTGCTAAATTCGTAGCGCCACACTTTTTCAAGAAGTTCATCGCGGGAAACGGGTTCACCGCCTGCGGATAATAGGTAGCGTATTAATTCAACTTCACGAGCGGTAAGTTCATTAACCGTCCCATCAGGCAGGGTAACTTCCGATTCCAATAAATCGATAACGATATCGCCTAATTTAAGTACTTCTACTTGGCTTGAGCTTGAATAGGCGCTTGCACGACGAAGTCGAGCCTGAATTCGAGCAAGTAATTCTTTTACACCAAATGGTTTGGTTAGGTAATCGTCGGCACCAAGATTTAAGCCTTTAACTTTATCAATTTCCTGATCTTTGGCCGTGAGCATAATAATCGGGAAAGTGTACTTTAAATCACGTACTTCTTTGCAAATATCGTATCCGCTTTTGCCGGGTAACATGATGTCCAGAATCATTAAGTCGGGCGAGTGTTCTTTAACAAGTTCAACAGCTTGTTCGCCATCTTCACTTACAATTACATCATATCCTTCACTTTCAAGGGTGTCGCGAAGTGTGAAAATTAAGCTAGGTTCGTCTTCTACGACCAATATTTTTAAAGTCTTATTAGGCATATTCTTTTGTGTCAGGTGCGTTTGCTGATGCAGTATTATTTTCCGGCTTGGATGTTAACGAATGTTCTTCTTTCACCAAAATTGGAAATTTCAGTGAAAAGGTGGTTCCAATTCCCACCTCACTTTGAACATCAATTTTACCACCATTTAATTCAATCAAATTTTTAACAATACTAAGGCCTAGTCCATGTCCTTTCGTTTTGGCTACTAAGGTGTCTTCTACCCGGTAAAATTTCTTGAAAATATTTCGCAGGTGCTTTCTTGGAATCCCAATTCCGGTATCAGAAACATTGATGATCACTTCTTTATCGGTAGAACTAGTGGTGTACAAGATGTTTTTATTGTCTTGACTGTATTTGATAGCATTCTCGGTAAGGTTGCTAATTACATTTTCGAAGTGATCGGGATCTAACATCACCAAAGCAGGACGTGCAGTTAGTTTCAAACCTATATTAAATCCCTTGCCTTCTATAAAGCCTCTGTTTTCTGCCACAAATGCTTTTAGAGCTTCATTTACGTTTACTGCAGTAGCCTGAATCAGCGTTTGGCCTGAATCTGTTTTTGCCACATCGAGTAATTTTTCGATCATCTTTCGAAGCCTGATCGCTTCGCTATAAATGTGATCACCGTACTGCTTTAGTCGAGCAGTATCTTTTACTCTACCGTCTGATATATTTTCTCCGGCAGCTTGCATAACTGCAAGCGGGGTCTTCAGCTCATGGGTGACATTAGCTAAAAATCCGGCCTGGCGTAATGCAAGGGCTCGTTCTCTTTGTGCGGTATAGAACATAAATAAAAGTGCACCAACCAAAAATAACACTGCAAAACCGAGAACTACTAAATTCTTTACAAGTGTGTCGTTGTAAGCCGTAGCAAGTGGATTGTCCAGAAATGCTACTTTTATGTTCCAGTTTTCGAACATACTGGTACCGAAACGCTGTCGTTTATCAACCAGTTCAATATCATAGTTTACGGTAGGATCATTGGTCGCGAGTACCACATCGTTAGCCCAATCATGCAACCACAATACCGTGCCACCCGCCGAATCAGGGTTAAAGTATTTCATCATTAATGGCTGTATCGTTTCATTAACGATGTAATCTTTATTTAACGTTGTTGTTAGGTACCCAATCACCCGATTTTCTTTCAGGTTGATGAATCCTATGTTCATCGTACGGTGCGCATCAAACTCGATATTATTATTCCAACGATAGTTAAAACTGTTCAGCTCAATCCGAGCTTTCGTTCTAGCTAAACCGACACCATCACATAAAATAGTGGGATAGTCTTCGGTACGTTCGAGTTGGTTTTCAGAATAATTGTAGGCATAAATCTGAGAATCATCTGCACAAGGATCTATATCAGCCGGTGTATAATAAATACCTGTAAACATTGGGCTTCTGGCAGCTAATTCAATTTTTTCCTGAATTTGAGGAGGAAACTGACCTGATTGTGAAATAGAATATTCAACAGGTTCGAGTTCAATTTTATTAAGCCCTAAAAACGGGGAGTAGATTTCACGACGAACATCCTGCATTAGATCTTCAACCAATGCAATTTGCCGTTCTTCAACTCCTAAGGTCATTTTATCCCTGATATCGTACAGGGAGTACACGTTCATTCCGGTAAGGGCAATCACGGCTGCAAATCCTAAGCCGAGAAGTAAATATCGGATCGCTTTATTGCGAAGTACTTTATTGAGTGAGTTCATGATATAAATTTATCACAAACGCAGATTGATTCAATGCAGAAGTGGTAAAAAAACGTGAATCTGAGAGTTAGAATTACTTGAAATTTCGTTCAAGCGACTCTTTAATATCGTTAAATTCGATGGGCTTAACGAGGTAATCTACGTAGTTGGTTTCCTTTGCACGTTGTACATGATAGGGATCGGAATTTCCGGTTATATAAATAACCGGTACATCAGAGAAAGTTCGTATTTCTTTCATGGCATCGATACCATCCATATCGCCTTCTAAAGAGATGTCCATCAATATTAAATCCGGACTGATACGGCGTGCTACTTCTATGGCTGTTTTTCCATATACGAGTTCGCCTTCTGCATCGTAGCCTAATTTTTCGAGATAACTTTCATACAGTAGATTAAGGATTAAATCATCCTCAACGATCATTACTGTTTTTCTTTTATTATTGTCCATGAATTACAATTACTAAGACGTTTTTACCCCTTCTAGCAGATGGTTGAACGTTAAATATTACACATTTTTGAGAGCCTTTGAAAATAGCATTTAAAAAAAACAAATTTGTTGGCTTAAGTTCCATTATCGGCAGCTTGTGCAACGATATAATGATAACTCTTCACTAATATTTAAATCAGCAGATTCATTTTATCTGAAACCAAGAGATATTACCTTGTTGGAGTTCATTAAACTTTGGTGATAAAGATAGTTTTAGCTCACCTATAGAAGATTGTTAGCATTTATGATAAACGAAAAAGCCCTCAAACGAACAAAGCAGCGCATCCTTAATTCGGTTGCTTCCGAATTTTCTGATTGGGAAGTCTCCGATCTAACCATCTTTTACACAAGAGTTCAGGATCATTTAGAAAAGCTGTTACGTGAACTGCATTATTTATATAACGATCAGCCGGATTGGTATTTTTACGGCGAAAAAATGGTGTTGGAAGCCGGAAAGAGCTGGAAAAAGCGACCAAAATATCTCCAAAAAGTAGATGCAGAGCGAGAAGCAAATCCAACCTGGTTTGCTTCACACGAGATGATGGGAGCCGTTTGCTATGTTGATTTATTTGCTGGTGACCTGAAGGGAGTGGAAGAAAAACTGCCCTATTTTAAAGAGTTGGGCATTACATATTTACATCTGATGCCGCTCTTCGATCGCCCTCATCCTGAAAGTGATGGTGGCTATGCGGTAAGTAGCTATCGTAAAATTGAGCCTTCGCTTGGCACTATGTCTGGGTTAAAAAAACTGACGAAAAAGTTTCGAAAAGAAGGAATTAGCCTGGTTGTCGATTTCATCAATAATCATACTTCGGATGAGCATGAATGGGCAATGAAAGCCAAAAAAGGGGATCCATTTTATAAAGATTTCTACTTCTTTTTTCCTGATCAGAGTGAGCCAAATCAATATGAAGTGAATTTGAGGGAAATCTTCCCGGAAATTCGGCGTGGAAACTTCCATCAAAATGAAGAAACCGGTGAATGGGTGTGGAGTACCTTTCACAACTTTCAATGGGATTTAAATTACCGAAACCCTGAAGTATTGATTGCGATAGCCAAAGAGATGTTGTTTTTGGCAAATCAAGGAATTGATGTTCTCCGACTTGATGCTGTGCCCTTTACCTGGAAACAAAAAGGCACCAACTGTGAAAATCTACCACAGGCTCATGCGTTAATCCGAGCTTTAAATGCGGCTGCCAGAATGGGTGCTCCAGCGCTAACTTTTAAATCTGAAGCCATTGTGCATCCCGATGATGTAGCAAAATATGTGCATCAGGATGAATGTCAGCTTTCGTACAATCCAACAGTGATGGCACTTATTTGGGAAAGTATGGCAACTCGACAGGTAAAACTGTTGAAGAAATCTATAGAAAACAGATTTTATATCCCAGAAGACTGTGCTTGGATAAATTATGTACGCAGTCACGACGATATTGGCTGGACATTCTCTGACGATGACGCCCAATCGCTTGGTATTTTTCCCGATGGGCATCGTTTTTTTCTAAACCACTTTTATGCAAAGGATTTTTCCGGCTCGTTTGCCAAAGGGGAGCCTTTCCAATACAATCCCAAAAATGGCGATTTACGAGTTTGTGGTACCACTGCATCGCTAGCTGGACTTGAGCAGGCGCTGGAATGGAATGATGAAGGAAGAACTTCAGATGCTATCAATAGAATCATTGCTTTGTATTCGATGGCACTTACCATTGGTGGTATTCCACTGTTATATTTGGGGGATGAAATCGGATTAATGAACGATTACTCCTATCAACATAATCCGGCAAAAAAAGAAGATTCGCGGTGGGTCCATCGTGTTGCGATGGATTGGGATAAAGTAAGCGTTGCTCAAAAAGGACAGGGTATTGAAGGAACTATTTTTCAAGCACTGAAACACCGCATTCATCTTAGAAAGCAACATTCAGCATTCGGAAATAACAATATTGAACTTGTAGAAACCCATAATGAGCATGTACTTGGATTCTCAAAAAAAGACGAAAACGAACAGGTTATTGTGATACAAAACTTTAGCGAAAAAAAGCAAGAGATACGATGTTGGTTACGCTCTGGAACTGACGTGTTAACCAATAATACTGTTGATTTGAACGGTGTAGTTCAATTATCGGGCTATCAAGGGATGTGGGTTAAATTAGATGCGTAATAGTTTTGCTTTGGTGTTGGTGATGTTCATCGGCACAAGTTTTGGAAATGCACAGGGAATTGTAAATACCGAGCGTATGCTTACAAATGCCGGCGATTCATTGACGCTATCGTTAGAGATTGCAGGAGATTTAAGTTTGGGAAATGTGAGTTTATTGCAGGTAGATACTCAGCTTTCTTCAGGCATTCGAAAAGGGAACCATTTATATCGCGCTCTTTTCGGGTACGATTTTTTACGAAGTGATGGCAGTACACTTTCTGCAGATTTATTTCATCAGTTCCGCTACAACTATTTTGTAAACAGGCATTCGTTATATGGCTTTTATCAAATACAAAATGCAAAAGCGCTGAAGCTTAAAAACAGACAGCTTGCCGGTGGCGGTTTTCGATTTAATTTGTATCAAAAAAAGAAAGAATATGTAGATGTTGCCATTGGCGGGTTTTATGAATCAGAGATTTACAACGATCCTAATGCCAATAACAACAGAACAGCAGTTCAGCAATTTCGAGTAAATGTAAATGTGTTTAATCGATTGATGTTAACGCAACGCACACAGTTTTTAACAACGCTCTATTATCAGGTTTCGGCAGAAAACACCAAGGATGCACGCTTGTTTCTGGAATCAACCATTCGATACACAATCGGGAAAAGTGCGTTTTTTGTAATGTATCGCGATCGTTACCACAGTACGCCGTATATAGCCGGCATCGAAAAAGCGGATCAAAAAATTCTCTTCGGCTTTTCGTTCGATTTATAACGGTGCTAAATAGTATGTTCATCGTGTGAAAGACTGTGTTGATCGAATAAGTTTTTTGCAGATTTTTAGTCTCCTTTTCTTTGAGACGAACCTTTAATCAAAGAAAAATGCCATGAAACGCATACTCTACATTCTAGTACTAGTTATTATTTATCTGCTGCAAACCGGATGCTTTCTGAAATCTGTACATCCATTGGTGGAAGAGGAAGACGCTATTCTCTATGAAGGACTTGAAGGGATTTGGGAAACGGACGACCAACGCTGGACCTTCATCAACGATATATCCAATTTCCCTAATCTGGAGTCTTATTTTCTTGATGGTGAAATGGGCTATGAAGCCGATGAAGATGAAGGTTTAGGGATGGGTAATATGTACCTAATCTTATTCGAAAATTTACAGGATCTATCGGCGGACACAGCATTATTTGTAGGTTCCGTTACCGAGCTAAACGAGGCATATTTTCTCGATTTGTATGTGCTGGCAAAATCTATATCGGAGTTGGAGGAAAGTGAGTCAACCTTTGTAGATTCGCATTTCTTTCCGGTTCATACATTTTCGAAAATTGCGGTTGAAGATGATGAATTGTCCATAAAAATGTTTAAATCTTCTTTTATCCGAGATTTGATTAGCGCTAACCGCGTGCGAATAAAGCATGAGGAAACCGACGATACTATTTTAATTACAGCTTCTACCAATGAACTGAGAAAATTTGTTGAAAAATACGCCCATGAAGAGGAAGCTTTTGAAGGTGCTACTGAGCTAACGTTTAAAGGTTTTAGCCATGACTGATAGAACAAAAACGATGTTAAATCACCTGATACAGCATATACTGTTTTGGGTGATTTCTTTCTCCGTTTTATTGCGAGTGATGGATCAAGATGGGGAAACGACCTTGCTTGATGTTATTTACACGGGCTTATTTCATATACACTTGGTGTGTTTTGTATACACTTTGTTATTTCTATTGATCCCGCGACATCTCAATAAATCCCAGTTTATACCATTTGCAATGACATCGGTGGGCCTATTTGGATTTGGATATTTTCTGTATCAATTCACATTTAATTCTATAGCAGATTGGCTTTTTCCCGATTTTTACTTTGTAGCAGTTTATGAGCCCATCGAATCACTAAGTATACTGCTTATCTATTATGTAATAACCACCTTGCTGTTTCTTTCGAGATCGTGGTTTGAGGCATTGGAGTTAAAAAAAGAAGTAGCTGAATTACGCGAGCTAAATTCGAATAACGAATTAAAGGCGTTGAGAGCTCAAATTAGTCCACATTTTCTGTTTAATAGCTTAAATACTATTTATGGACTCAGTATCAAAAAAGCGCCCGAAACGCCGGAACGTATTCTCTCGCTTTCACAAATATTAAGGTACAATCTAGAGCAATCTAACGATGAACTAGCTCCATTAAAGGATGAGATCAATTATTTGAATGACTATATCGAGTTACAAAAAGCCCGTTTAGATTATCCGGAGCAGTTGAGAATGGTAATTCTGGGAGATATTTCAGATCAAAAAGTACCCTCGCTTATATTTATCGAACTACTCGAAAATGCTTTGAAACATGGAAACATCCAACAGGAAGGTGCATTTGTGAATTTGAAATTAACACTCAATGGTGGATCATTAGAAATGATTTGTTCGAATAGCATCGAAAAACAGGCTAGCAAATCGTCGGTTTCTACCGGTGTAGGTTTAGAGAATATCCGCAAACGATTGCATCTTCAATATCCTGAAAACCATGATTTAGAGATTTCTCAAAATGAGTATGAATTTGTAGTTTCGGTGAGGCTACGCGATGTCTGAGCTACGCTGTTTAATCGTTGACGACGAGCCAATTGCACGAGATATACTCCGGCAGTTCGTTGATGATACTCCGGGGTTAACCTCTGTTGGCGAATGCACAAATGCTCTCGAATTGATGGAAGTGTTAAAGAAAAAAAGAGTAGATCTGATTTTTCTTGATGTTAATATGCCCAAATTATCAGGGATCGATTTTCTTAGAACCCAAAATGTGCAAACCAATGTAATTTTGACGACGGCCTATCCGGAATACGCGCTGGAAGGCTTTGAATTGAATGTAGTTGATTACCTGCTCAAGCCCATTGGATTTCCAAGATTTTTGCAAGCTGTAGAAAAAGTGAGGCAAGCGGCCGATCAAAAGGATATAAGTTTCACTGTAAAAACGGATGGCAAGAGTTATCGGATTGAATGTTCTTCCATACGATTTGTAGAATCAAAAGCGGATTACTTGCAGTTTCATCTTTCTGATCAGAAAATAATGGTGTATATGACGATGAAAAAATTGATGGAATTATCCCAAGGTCGAATAGTGCGAGTGCATAAATCGTTTGCCGTAAATATTTCGTCCATTGATTTTGTTGAAGGGAATATGATTCAAATTAATGATTCTAAAATTCCGATTGGGGCAAGTTATAAGGAAGAGTTTCTGGAAAAATGGGGGAGCAGTTGATCAACTACGCTGAAGCTCTGTTGATTGAAAACAATCGTAAAGTTGAACTTCCGACTTTGAACAATTGAACTTTGAATTTCAGTAAGCACGATCTCACGTCATCCCGCAGCGAAAGCCGGGATCTTAGGTTAGATTATCGGTTTGCAAATTATGAAAGGTGATCTGAGCTAGATTGCCACTGGATTCTGTTACCCGGGAGTAAACTCCCTACTTGCTTATGGTTTTGGTAAGACCACGATCATAAACAAGCAGAGGCTTTAGCCTTGGTGTTTGAAGCTCAGTTTTCAAGAACCTACGTCATCCCGCAGCGAAAGCCGGGATCTTAGGCTTGATTAACGGTTTGCAAATTTTGAAAGGCGATCTGAGCTAGATTGGTACGGGATTCTGATATCCGGGAGTAAACTCCCTACTTGCTTATGGTTTTGGTAAAGCCACGATCATATGCAAGAAAAGGCTTTAATCTTGGTGTTTGAATTTCAGTAAGCACGATCTCACGTCATCCCGCAGCGAAAGCCGGGATCTTAGGCTTGATTAACGGTTTGCAAATTATGAAAGGCGATCTGAGCTCGATTGGCACGGGATATCAATTAACCTTGAGCAAACTCCCCACTTGCTTATGGTTTTGGTAAATCCACGATCATAAGCAAACAAAGGCTTTAGCCTTAGCGTTTTAAGCTTAGTGTGCAAGAACCTACGTCATCCCACAACGAAAGCCGGGATCTTAGGCTTGATAAGCGGTTTGCAAATTATGAATGGCGATCTGAGCTAGATTGGCACGGGATTCTGATATCCGGGAGTAAACTCCCTACTTGCTTATGGTTTTGGTAAAGCCACGATCATAAGCAAGCAAAGGCTTTAGCCTTGGCGAATTGTAGTTCCGTGATTTTGTCCTTCTTTGACTAGAAATAATTAATCAGAAATTAACCACTAAGCCTATTGATGGTAGGACAGAGGCTTCATTTTCGAGGTTAACCTGAACCAATCGTCTTGGTTCTTCGATTTCGCCGGCTTCATTACGAGCAAGACCAAATTGGGGTTCTTCCGGATTTTTTTGAGCTAATGCGTTCTGAACTTCTAAAAATATGTCGAGGCTCCAGCGCTGGAAACTCCATTTTTTATCGATTCGAATATCCATTTGGCTAAAAGCTGAAAGCTCTACTTCTCCAATCCGATTAAAATCGCGAATAACAGCCGGATAATTTTGCAAGGTAGCTGTTCGGTTTACAGGTGGATATGGTGATGCACCGAGATATCGGTAACGCGCACTAACTTCCCAATTGTTGCCAAGTTTGTATCCACCCAACAGTGAAATCAACAGGTTGTTGTCCCAAACGGATGGGCGGTATTGATCAGAAAATCCATTTGTGAACTCACTTTTATATAAAGTAAATGCAGCTATGGCATACCAACTACCGGTAAATTTTTGTTGGAATAATAGTTCTGCTCCATAAGTTCGGCCATCGCCAATACTTTGAATAGGTTCGCTGCCCAACACTTCAAATCCGCCTCCCTTGTTAGCTAAGGAAACCGAATCACGGGAGGAAATCGGGTAATTACTATAATCTTTATAAAAAGCTTCTAGTGTGATTCTTGAGCGATCGTTCACCAAATATTCGATTCCGAGAACAGCATGATCAGTACGAATATACTCTGCGTCTCGATTGATGAAATTCCCGTTATTATTCTCAAAGCCTAAAATGGTGTATGGTGGAATCTTGAAATAGCGGCCAAGCGATGAGTTTAGCGTCCATGTTCCATCGGGCGTTAATTTAAACGATTTAGAAATACGCGGACTAAATGTTCGCCAGAGTTCATTGCCTGAATCTGTAAATGTGTTTCCATCAAACCGAACTCCAAACGAAAAGGTGTTACGGTCGCTAAAGCTTCTCGATGAATGCGCAAACAGTCCATAGCGGTAAAAGTTAATGTCGGAACTGAAGGTTGAAGTGTTTACAACATCGGTAGTTTCATTCGAATACAGTGCATTTTGAACAGAGCCTCCATAGTTGGTGATCCAATCTCCCATAAATTTAGTGATATTGGCTCTTAGCTTTATTTCCTGTTCAACGGCATCATTTCTGAAATAGAGATCTTCCTTAGCGACATTGTCTTCGAATTGCGAAAACTCATTTTCCAGCCTGTTTGTGCTTAGAGTTAATCGCAGACTTCCTGAACGATCTTTGAACCTGCGATTCCACGTTGCTCCAACAGTATTCGTTTGTTGTTTGATGATGGGAACCTGTTCCTGAATGGCTTTTTGCTCAGCATCGAATTCTTCGAGCTCATTAATGGCAAAATTGTCGATTGAACCCACTCCGGTTATCAAAATGCTGTTAAAGTCGTCGATCTGATGATTCACTTTATACTGGTAATCCCAATAATCAGGAAGAAAAGGTAGCCCAATGGCTTCAAATAGTAATTGCAGATAAGAGCGCCTTACCGATGCTATAAAAGTAGTGTTAGCTTCAGTCGCATCTCCCTTAAATAGTGGACCTTCTACCGTTAGTGCAGATTCACTAGAGCCTAATCGAAAATTGCCGGTAAATTCACGGGCATTTCCGTTACGTTGATCAAATTGAAGTACACCGGATAAGGCATTATCGTATTGCGCATCAAAAGAAGATGCAGATAAAGTGACCCCTTCAAAAAAGGAAACATTAAGTAGGCCAACCGGTCCGCCTGCGCTTCCTTGAGTAGCAAAATGATTTATGTTTGGAATCTCAATTCCATCCAGATAATAAACGTTTTCGTTAGGGGCTCCGCCGCGAATAATTACGTCGTTTCGGAAACCTCCAACGCTGCCCCCAACACCTGGAAGCGATTGTACAACTTTAGCGATGTCGTTATTGCCACCGGGATAAGAAGCCACTTCTTCCTGGCTGAATTTTTGGATAGATAATGGAGTAGTTTGCAGTTTTTCGAATGGATTTGGAGTTACAACTACTTCGCCAAGTTGTTGGGCATCCTCTTCTAATGTTACATTCAAATCCGGATTACCTTCCGAACGAATTACCACATTAAACTTGGTAATTTGTGTATAGCCAACAAAAGAAAAAATAATATTGTATGATTTTGTAGGTATGCGATTGATGAAATATTTGCCATTTTCGTCGGTGGCATCACCTAATGATGTGCCCTCTAAAATTACCGTGGCACCAATAAGTGGTTCACCGGTTTTAGCATCGGTAACTACGCCTGTTAATGTGCCTGTTTGAGCGACCGCTGTAATTGGCAATAAAAATAGTATCAGTAAATGAATTCTTTTGATCATGAATAGATTGGCTCTTGATAAGTCGTTGCCTGCCAAACCAAAAATGAAATTAAAACACTCCCAAAATATTTAGATTTTCATAAAATATTGGAAGTCTGGGCTTGATAACTCAGGCACTAATCAACTCACTTAAATATTCAGTAGGTGAAGAACCGGTATTTTCTTTAAATGAGAAGCTGAAATAAGAGAGGCTGTTAAATCCTGTAGCGTATGCGATTTCTGAAATATTCTGCTCACCATTATTAAGTAGTTCTTTTGCTTTTCGAATTCGAACACTTTTTAAGTATTCACTGGGTGATTCCCCACAGGCATCTTTCATATTCCGAAGCAATTGACTTCTACTCATGAACAACATCTCTGCCAATTGAGTTACTTTAAATTCAGGGTTGGAGTAGTGTGTTTCAATGATCGGGTCAATTTTTCGTAAGAATGGATGTAGATCTTTCCTTTCAGTACGTTCGTTATTCGATGACTTAGTTAGGAGTAGATTTCGTAATCTAAGCCGCGATTCTAACAAATTGTATACACGGTTTTTAAGAATGTCAGGGTCGAAAGGTTTTGAAATGTATGCATCAGCGCCTTCTTTCAACCCTTGAATCTCACTTTCTTTATGGTTTTTAGCAGTCAGAAAGATGAGAGGAATTCCTGCCGTTTGTGGATCCATTTTTAATTTCTGATTAAATGAAAAACCATCCATCACCGGCATCATGATATCTGCGATAATTAGATCGGGTAGGGTGATACGAACCTGTTTCAAGCCTTCCTCGCCATTAGGTGCAGCAATAATGTTAAAATCGGATTCGAATAATTCTCTTAAAAAGCTTCTCAAATCAGGATTATCTTCTACAATCAATAATACCGGATGATCATCTTTATGAGCTCCATTATAACTATTTGTGATTGTTTGAACTGAGTAATCAGGCTGAATATTAGGATCGGTTTGGTTCAACCGAAGTTCATCTGTTTCGGCAATTGTAAAATGCTTTTTACCAATTGGTAATAGTATTGTAAATGTACTCCCTACGCCAAATTCCGATTCTACCACTAAATCGCCTTTATGGAGTTTTGCAAAGTCCTTGGCTAATGATAGTCCAATTCCCGAGCCTTCGTGAGCACGTGTTTGAGAGGAATCAACCTGATAAAAACGCTCAAAAACCCGATCTAAGTCCTTATTACTAATGCCTATTCCTGTATCAGAAACTGAAATATTGTAGTAACCATTACGCTCAAAAATTGTAACGGAAATAGTTCCACCTTCGGGAGTAAACTTCAGCGCGTTAGAGACAAGGTTTGCAACAATTTTTTCAACTTTGTCAACATCTGCAAACAACACAGGATCTTTAATTTCAGAACGCAGATTTAGCTCAATATTTTTTGAGGAGGCTACATCTTTAAAATCATCAATCAGCTGTTCTATGAATGGGAATAATTCAATTTTTTGAATGTTCAATTTTACGTTTCCATGTTCAAGTTTTGTTAGTTCAAGCGTTTGATCTACTAATCGTAATAATCGATCGCTATTTCTTAACATGCGCTCTAATTCCAGTCTGTTTTTTTCACTGAAATCTTCTTTTGATTTTGTGAGCTGCTTTAAAGGGCCAATTATAAGTGTTAACGGAGTACGTAATTCGTGGCTGATATTGGTGAAAAATCGAGTCTTGGCTTTATCTAGTTCCAATAGCCGTGCAGCTTGCTCCTCGGTAATTTTTTTCTCTTCCTGAAGCGCTTTGGTTTTTTCGTTAACTAACTCTTTTAATTGGATTTCATTTTTTCGAAGAGTTGATAATCTCCATTGAATAAAGCTGAAAATAAATGCTCCAAATAATGCTATACAGAAGAAGAGAAACCATGTTGTTTCATAGAAAAACGGCTCAACTACAATCGTTAATCTTGTAGGAGTAGGTGTCCAATTACCCGCATAGTTCGAGGCAAGTACTTCAAATGTATAAGTGCCATTTGGGATGTTCGTATAACTAGCCTTGCGAAGAATATCGGGTATTTGCCAAGTGTCGTTATAACCGACTAATCGGTATTTATACTCGTTTTTTTCGGGGTTAACTAAGCTTAATGCAGTAAATGTGATTTCAAAATCTCTTTCACTGTTTGATAGAATCACATCATTAGTGCTATTAATAATAATTCGTTCATTCGTTGAGACTTCTTCTATCCATACATTTGGGTAAGATTCTGAGATCAGGTTTTCGGGATGAAATACGACTGCACCTTCCTGGCTAGCCATCCAAATATTCCCGTCTGACGCTACAATGCCGGCAGGTTGCACACCACCATTACCTTCTCTGTTTAGCAGGCCATCTTTTTCGTTATAGCCAACACCTTTAAGTTTTTCTGCTTCGCCTGAGAGATAGGCTTCTAAATGTGGAATTTGTACTCGAAAGATCCCCTGATTTGTGTTCATCCAGAGATTTTCATAATCATCTTCGAGGATGATATGAATGGTATGATCGATAAGTCCGTCTTTGGTCGAAATTCCGGAAACTTGCTCAAGCAAGGGTACACCATTGTCAACCGGCAAACGAAGTAAACCTACATCTTGGCTACCGACCCAAAGGGTATAGTTGTTTTCAGTTGAATTTTCTTGAATATAAAGTGAGCGAATATGATTGGTGAGAAAACCATTGTTTGTGTTATATACTGCAATGGTGTCATTTTTAATGTGAAGTAAACCTGTACCATTTGTAGCAACCCAATGTGATTGACTATCGGGAGATGGTTGAAAATATTTGATTCCAAAATCGAACCCTTCATACTCGGTAATTTGAGTCCACTTCCAATTATTTAAGGTAAACAATCCATTACTTCCACCGGCCCAAAGAGTGCCGGAATTGTCAGCATAAAAAGCATTAATATCGAGCGGTATACCTTCTTCGCTGTATTTAGAATAAGGAAAATCAGGGGCGTCTAGCTTCATCTCCAAGACACTTGTGCCAAGCGAACCAGCATACAAAGTACTGTCATTTACTTGGTAAAAACCTTTCATATAGCCGCCGGTTGTACTGCTTAAAACAACAGGTGTATTTACAACGCCAAAGTTTTTTAGCCGGGCAGTACCGGCCCCATGGGTACCTATCCAAATATGATTTTCTGAGTCTTCAAAAATTCCATATACGTTATTTGATGGTAAACCATCAGCGGTAGTAATGGTTTTGAAAGGGTTTGCTTTAATACGCAGTATGCCGTCAGCTACGGTTCCTATCCATAAATTTCCTTCATAATCGAACAAAAAGTTATAAATCCCTCCAGGGATAGATGCTACCAATTCTTCATTTCTCCAAATAGCACGTTCAGAAATTATCCAGAAATCATCATCTCTTTCAAAAAAGAACTCGCGGGAGTTCATCCGGTGGTGATTACTATTAGGTAAAGAAGACCAAGACCCTTTTTTGTGATTAAATACCCCAGCCGAGGTAGTATATACCCATAAAGTGCCATCTTTTTGAAATGAGATAGCCGAACTATTACCAATATTTTTTTCTACCGTACTGTGAAGGTGTAGTTCGTTGTTTTTGAAATAATAGATGTTGTCGCCTACTGATAAATAAATTATACCATCGGGCGACATTGTTACACTTTCGATGGGAATCGAATTTGAAAAAAGTTGATCGAATGTGGTTAAGTTGCCATCCGAATAGCGATAAATCCGGGTGTAATCTTTATTGAGAAACCAAAGTTCATTATCTGAAAGCGGAAAAATTTTACCCACCGGAATGTGAATGTCATCCTCCCCAATCTCTTTAAACGTTTCATTACTATAGCTAACAATTCCTTCGTCTGTTGCAAACCAAATTGTTCCGTTTCGGTCTTTGGTAATTGCATTAACTAAATCTGAATTTAAGCCATTGCTATCGTCGATCCGGCTAAACTGATTGTCCTTAAACCTAATCAAGTAACCTTGCTCTGAAGTTAACCAAAGAATGCCATCGTCGGATTCTTCAATTTTGTTCAATCGATTAGAAGGCATGGTGGGGTATTCGTCGGTTTGAAAGATTTTCATTCGAATGCCATCAAAACGAACTAGCCCATTAAAGGTAACAAGCCATAAATAACCGTTATAAGATTGAAGAAGATCAACAACGTTGTTAGCGGGTAACCCATTTTCAATATCCCAGCGATCTAATAAATATCCGTTGGTTATCTCTGGATTTTGGGCTTGCAACAAGCTATTAAAAGTGAGCAAGAAGAGACAAAAAACACCCAGTACTATGTTCGTAAAACCAATTGAAACCCTATGCATCACCCACCAAAATTACAAGAAATGAAAATCCTTGAATCCGCAGAAATCGCGGAAACAGCACGATTATAGCTAATTATTCATCCATTTCTAAAACATTTGCATCATAATCGAAAGCCAAAGTAGCAGCCTAAATGTATACTTCGAAGAACAAAGCCTTGCAACACATGGATTCACCTTCAATTTCTGATAAAAAAAAATCGCTTATCCAGCATTCTGCTAATAAAGCAGATAACCGGAGTTACTCCCAAAAAGAAGCAAACGCTTTGCGTGCAACCTTAGGCCTAGGATATGTAAATAACATAGAACAAACTAGTAAGCCGAAGAAGCCAACAAATACAAAGACCAAATAAAAACACCTATTTTATGAAGTATAGATACCAATTATTAAACCTGCTATTATTGAGCTTAATAGCGATAAATGCAGAAGCTCAAAATAGCGGCTTCAATCCTGAGCAAGTTTTAGTTGAAGGAAGCAACGTACGAGATTTCGTTATATATGATATCGATGGAGATGGAGATAACGATATCGTTTACAGTACAGGAGTAGTGATCTACTATAGTAAAAATGACGGGAATGGTAACTTTGATGAACCTATCGCATTGTGGAATGTTCAAAATGGAGGTAAAACGAAAACAAAAATTGCCTTAGCAGATATGGATGGCGATGGTGATGTAGATGTTGTTGCTGCTTCAGATAATTTTTCAGAAATAATGTGGTATGAAAATCAGGGAGATTTCTTTTTTGAAGAGATAAATAACTTTATTCAAAAAAATGATTTTAGTTTTGTTTACGATTTAATTGTAGCCGATTTAGATGGCGATGATGATATGGATGTGGTACTTGCCTCAATAAATAAAATATCTTGGTACAAAAATAACGGTGATGGTACTTTCGAAGATCAAAGTGGTGGGGAAGAGGAATTCAGTAATCAAATTGTAATTACTGAAAACGTTGGCAACAACTTAGACATTGAACTAGCAGATATGGACTTTGATGGTGATTTGGATCTTACCCTTGCTGATCCAATTATCGATAAAATAGCCTATTACCCAAATGATGGGAATGGCGGATTTAACAACGAAATAGTACTGTATTCTGAAACAAACGACCCAACTAAGGTGCTTCCAGTTGACATGGATGGCGATCAGGTGCGAGATATTATTTTTTCAGTACCATTAACTGGCGAAATTCGATGGTATCAAAACCAAGGCTCAGGTACGTTTAATGGACCGATTGTAGTAACCGATAGCGCAGCCTTTGTTCGGCAGTTTGCAGTAGGTGCTTTAAACGATGATATTTTTAAAGACATTGTATTCTTTTCGGGGGGTAAAATTTCATGGATCGAGAATAATTTATCTGGTTACAATGAGTATCAAATCGCCGAGTCTGCTACAATCAGACAATTTGAATTAGCAGATATGGATGCAGACGGCGACTTAGATATTCTCGCTAAAAGCTCAACAAAATTGGTTTGGTACGAAAATGACTTGGAAAATTTTGTTGTAAATACACCACCAATCGCTAACAGCGATTCTTACGAAATGTTCGACGGTACCACCCTTGCAGTTGATGCGCCAGGAGTACTAGCAAATGATTCAGACCCGCAAAACGACACCTTGTTTCTTAACGGTACAATAGGGGAAGCATCCAATGGAACATTCACTTTTAATGGAACTGAGGGAGGGTTTTACTATACACCAAATACTAATTTTTCAGGTTTAGATAGTATTAAATACGAGATATCTGACGGGTTGGAAATAGATCAGGCTATGATTTATATCAATGTAATAGCATTGCCAAGCCCGCCCTATGAATTTGATGAACAGATAAATGCTTTTGGTAGCTTTGATGAATTCGACTTAGGAACAGTAGAAACATTACCAGCATTTACTCTGAATAATGCCAATGGTGCAAATGCATTATACGAGATAGTTTCTGATTCTCAAGATGATGATGATAAAGCCCTGAGAATTGATTTCGGAACATTTAATAACCGAGTAAGTCCTGATGATGAATGGCATGTAGAAGTGGCTGCCGAAGCATTACGAGTACAAAGTGGAGATCAGTACGAAGCTTCTGTTTGGTTAAAAGCAGATACCGATACACGACTCGCTGCTTTCTATTTTGGCTTACCTGCGGCTGGTAACTGGGGCAGATATGGAGAAACTCATGTTACTCTATCTACAGAATGGGTCAATTATAAAGTTTACCATACAGCAAATTCAAAAGATGAAGAGATCGGTATTCGTTTCGGCACCTTACTAAACTTTGCCCCAAACGACAATTCGATAATACTATTCGATCATTTATCTATCAATAAAGTGATGCCAACCTCCGCAGAAAATGAAGTGACAACCGCCGAAAAGTTTACTCTTCATCAGAACTACCCCAATCCATTTAATCCCAGCACACAAATTGGTTTTAGCTTGCCATTTACAACATCGGTAACACTAGAAGTGTTTGATTTAACGGGAAGAAAAGTAGCAACTGTCATCAATAATAAAACACATTCTGCAGGTACGCATAGCTATCAATTTGATGCCACCAACTTAAGTTCAGGGATTTATTTGTATAAAATAAGTGGATCAAATGGATTTACAGAGTTAAAGCGAATGACTCTGATTAAGTAAACCTCGGGGGGATGACCCGGTAGCTTGCTACCCGATCGATAAAGCATCTAATTGAATTTAGATGCTTTTTTATTCTCTATGAGATTGTCTAATATGCGATCTAAAATTCGGGAATGAAAAACACCTCTTCATTACTTTTTGCCTCCATTGTTGCAGCACTAGCAGGCCTGCTATTTGGATTTGACACTGCTGTTATTTCTGGCGCTGATAAACCTATTCAGGATTTATGGCAAACCTCTCCACTATTTCATGGAACATTCATCATGTCGATGGCATTGTGGGGAACCGTAATCGGGGCATTATTTGGTGGAATTCCTTGTGATAAATTCGGTCGCAAAAAAACCCTTTTCTGGATTGGTATTCTCTATCTGGTTTCGGCATTAGGTTCAGCGCTCGCCCCTGAGCCATATTTGTTTTCATTCTTTCGGTTTATCGGTGGATTGGGAGTTGGGGCATCCTCTGTGGCTGCACCAACCTATATCTCGGAAATTGCCCCGGCGCACAAAAGAGGAAGGCTGGTGATTTTATACCAGTTTATGATTGTGTTGGGGATTTTAGTGGCGTTCCTGTCAAACTGGTTGGTGGGCAGCGGTCTCGGAGAACATGCCTGGCGATGGATGCTCGGCATCGAAGCCATTCCCGCTCTTATTTATGTGATTTTAGTTGCAAGAATCCCCAACAGTCCGCGCTGGTTGGTCATCCAAAAAAACGATATTGAAACAGCACGAAAGTTAATTCAGCAACTTGATCATACTATTGATCCGGATGTTGAACTGGTAGAAATCCAACAAACAGAGCGTGCAGATTCCGGAAACGGCTTTTTCTCAGGGCGATATAAATGGCCGATATTACTAGCTTTTTTATTGGCCTTTTTCAATCAACTGTCGGGTATAAATTTTGTGATTTATTACGCCCCACGCATTTTCGAAGCGGCAGGATTAGCAGCTAGCACAGCGTTACTATCTTCGGTGGGAATTGGTGCTGTAAATTTGGTATTCACCATGCTGGGTATTTACCTCATCGACAAAGCAGGTAGAAAAACGTTATTGATTTATGGCTCCATCGGATACATCACAACATTAAGCATTGTATCGTGGGCGTTTTACACCGGAGCAGGCGGTATAGTTGTGGTGCTCGGTGTTTTTGGATTTATCGCATCTCACGCCGCTGGGCAAGGAGCAATTATTTGGGTATTTATTTCCGAAATTTTTCCAAATCATGTGCGGGCGTATGGGCAGGCCTTTGGCTCTGGCGTGCATTGGGTGTTTGCGGCTCTGATTACATTATTCACACTGTTTTTTATGGATTTGTTAGGGGATAATCCCGGTCCGTTATTCGCATTTTTTGCGTTTATGATGGTGCTGCAATTGCTGTTTGCCATAAAAATGCTTCCAGAAACCAAAGGAAAATCATTGGAAGAATTAGCACAAGAAATGACAAAATGAAAATTGAGTTATCATGAGTAAAGTTGTTTGTATTGGAGAAGTTTTATGGGATTCACTTCCACATGGGAAGTTTTTAGGGGGAGCGCCATTAAATGTCGCAATAAATCTAAACCATCTGGGTGTCGATAGTTCTATTATTAGTGCAGTAGGAGAGGATGATCTGGGAGCTCAAGCGCTTTCAGAAATTAAAGAGCGAGGATTAGATACTAACCACATCCAAAAAAATAAGTTTGAAACCGGCTTAGTAGAAGTTGAGCTATCTGAAAAAGGAATCCCATCTTATGTGATTCATGAACAGCGGGCATGGGATTTTATTTCGGCTACAGAATCAGCACGAGCCTTGGTAACTACCGCTGATTTTGTAGTATTCGGGAGCTTGGCATTTCGAAATAATGAATCGGCAACCGCCATAAAAGCAATGCTGAAAGGGGCAAAAGGGGAAAGAATTCTTGATGTGAACTTCCGAAAACCGTTTTATTCAAAAATTTTGATTGAAGAGTTACTCGGCTACACCGATATACTGAAAGTGAATGACGAAGAAATTGAAGAAATGGCTGAGTGGTTTGGGTTGAGTAGTGATTACCAACAAGCAATTCCCAAATTATGCTATATGTACGGAATAGATAGAGCAATTATTACACTGGGAGAAGCTGGATCTTCAATCTATTTCGAGGGTGAATTTGTACATCACCCCAGATTTAATGTTGAGGTAAAAGATACCGTAGGTGCTGGTGATGCTTTTCTTAGCGGAGCGATTTACAGCATGATTCAACAAAAAACATCGAAGGAAACCTTACGCTTTGCCAATGCCATGGGTGCGTTTGTGGCCGGAAGTGATGGAGCAACACCATCACTAAATTACCAAACCGTTTATAATACCTTTCTGGGATAAAGTGCAGATTTAAAAAGTCCCGGAAAATGTAATTCCAATCGATCCGCCATCATACTCAAAACCAAAATCATCGGTAAAAGTAAGCGAATTAATTACTAACGCAGCCCATTTGTACCCAAATTCTACACGTGTTCCCGGCGAACTTTCGAAATCCACATCGGGGAAGAAATCATCACCTTTTAGTGTGGCGTTTAAATGTTTGGTTGTTCCTATTCCAATTCTGATATCCGTAGTAGGGGCAGCGTAAACCATCACATTTAGTGGATATCGCAAAAACATGATATTGGCGTTGTCGGCGGCGGTAGTACTGTATTTAAAGCCAATGGTTGTTCTCAGTAAGGCGTATCGAAAAGATGGTAACGAGAATTCACCACCCAATGCAATTGTAAGGCCCTGACCCGCCAACATTTCTTGTTCATCACCATCCTCGAATTCAATAATTGCTATTTCTTCGCCGCCGTAATGCAGCCCTGCTTCTGCTAAAAACTTTGTAGTAATGATTGAGGTGTTTTGAGCAATTAGTACTGTCGTGAAGCTAAGTATCAGCACGATGAGTGCAATAAGTTTTTTGCGCATTAATTTTTTATGGGGATAATTATTCGGCGCCAAAGGTAGCTATCCCACCAATAAAATGAATCAGGTTTGCAAAGTATTTTTACCTGAAATTTTCTTCGAAAATCTTAACCACTTCATCAGCATCACATAAATCGGTACCCTCACTTTGCAGTGTGCTTGCAGCTGCAGATATGCCGTAACCTACCGCTTGTGTCTGATCTAAACCTTGCATGAGTCCGGCAACCAATCCACCAATAAAACTGTCGCCGGCGCCGATGGTACTTCTCACTTTAATGCTTGGCGGGATGAACTCCTCTGTTCCGTCTGCAGTAATGAGCAATGTTTTTTCTTTGCCTAAAGTGTGTACGATATGTTTGATGCCTCGGTCAAATAACATCGTGCAAAGTGCTTCGTCTGAGTCAGCACCAAAGATTTTTTTCATTTCTGCAAATTCTTCTTGATTGGGTTTGATGTAGGCCGCTCCGTTTTTTATGCCTTCAAACAGTGCCTCACCTGAAGTATCGAGCACGAATTGTTTCTCTGCTTTTTGAGTGATAAGAGAAACTTTGCTGTAAAAGTCGGAGGGGACACCTTTGGGTAAACTTCCGCTTGCAACCACAAAATCATAATTAGCAATTGTCTGCTCGATGCGAGTTAATACACTTTGCCAAGTTGTGGGGTCGGTAACTAATCCGGGTAAAACAAAACGATATTGCTTGCCAATGCTATTATCGATGATGGCGATATTCTGTCGGGTTACATCCAGCGATTCGATTGGAATGGACTTTATTTCCTCTTCTGCCATCATTTGCTTGAGTAGATTTCCGGTGTAACCGCCGCTAATGAAGAGCGCATCGCTATGAATGCCCAATCGTGTAAGAACTCGGGCTACATTTATTCCTCCTCCACCCGGATCAATGGTTGGAGCAGCGCATCGTGTTTTTTGATCGGTGATTACTTTTTCAGCTTCAGTTCCGATGTCTACCGAGGGATTCATCGTAATTGTAAGTACACGTTTTGTCATAGGATAAATTGATGCTTTAATTTGTACGTTGGAACGTCTGCAGTTCACAAAGCTTTAGTGTAAACACAACTATGGAAACTACAAAAAGAATTCTACTCACAGGCGCAACCGGTTACATTGGCAAGCGTTTGCTACCGGTCTTATTACGTGCCGGACATCATGTGTTTTGCTGCGTTCGGGATAAAAACAGGATGGTTATTCCTGAGGATTACGAAGATCAGGTAAGCTTGCTGGAAGTTGATTTTCTGGAAGCGGAAAGCCTCTCTAAAATCCCGAAAAATATTGACGCCGCCTATTATTTAATGCATTCGATGTCGGCTACGGCTGATTATGAATCACTCGAAATACAGGTTGCTGAAAATTTTGTGGAAGTGATGAAATCTACCTCTGTGGAGCATGTGATTTATTTAAGTGGGATTGTTAATGACGAAGAGTTATCCAAACATCTACAATCGAGAAAAAGAGTAGAAGAAATATTGGGCGATGCAGCATTTAATTTTACCGCGCTTCGGGCTGGAATCATTGTGGGATCGGGCAGCGCTTCGTTTGAGATTATTCGTGATTTGGTGGAAAAACTCCCGGTTATGATTGCACCGCGGTGGTTGAATACTAAATGCCAACCCATTGGTATTCGGGATGTGATTACTTTTTTAGAATGCACGCTTTTAAACAAAGCAACGTATAATTCGCATTTCGATATCGCCGGCCCTGATGTGCTTACCTACAAAGAAATGTTGATGGGCTTTGCCAAAACACGGGATCTGAAGCGTTGGATTTTCACAGTTCCGGTGATGACGCCCAGATTATCATCGTATTGGCTCTTTTTTGTTACTTCCACTTCCTACAATTTAGCCGTTGCCTTAGTAAACAGCATGAAAGTGAATGTGGTAGCTTCATCCACCGAAATAAATGCGATCTTAGATCACCAACCGGCGGATTACAAAACTTCCTTAGAACGAGCTTTTACTAAAATTGAGCAAAATGCGGTGATCTCAAGCTGGAAAGATTCGTTGATTAGCGGGCGATTTAACGAGAATATTTCTGAATATGTGAAGGTGCCTGAATATGGCTGTTTTCGTGATTATCGGGAAACGGAAATAGATGATGTGGAAGGAAGTTTAGAACGCATCTGGTCGATCGGGGGCACAACAGGCTGGTACTACGCCGATTGGTTATGGCAAATTCGTGGATTTCTGGATAAGCTTTGGGGTGGAGTTGGTTTACGAAGAGGACGAACAAATCCCGATCATATAGAGGCCGGTGATGCCCTCGATTTTTGGCGAGTGCTGTATGCCGATCGTGATAAAAAAAGATTGCTCCTTTTTGCTGAAATGAAAGTACCCGGCGAAGCTTGGCTGGAATTTGAGATTAAAGGAAAGACTTTGCATCAAAGAGCTACTTTTCGCCCGAAAGGAATCTTGGGTCGACTCTATTGGTACGCCGTTTTTCCGGCGCATGGCTTTGTTTTTAATGGAATGCTGATGAGCCTTGCAGGAAAGAGAGAGATCTAAGGAATTACGAAGTACGATTAAAGAATTTCGAATTACGGGTCTAGTCCTAGAATAGGTTTACAGTTTTTGTTTTGTTAAGCTGCCCGATGCACTTGGTCTGGAAACTGATAGTTCAGACTCAGGTGTGGGCGTTCTTCATTATAAAGTTTGATGGCAGCTTTCACTGCCTGTCTGGCT
>JAEPQH010000024.1 GCA_017640605.1 Balneolaceae bacterium
CATTCGTTTCGGAACAAGTAATACTAAATACTGAAGCCTTTGCATATTTGTTGGTATTATTTAGGGCTTCTTGCACAATACGGGTAAGATTAAGCGATCGATCGGGAGAGAGAATTAGCTGTGGGTTTACTGATGAAGAAACCTCAACCTTAAGTTCTTTAAGGTAGCGCTGTTGCCGTTTTAAATATCCATTCAAATGATCCAGAAAAATTCCAAACTCCACTTTCTCTTTATCCAATAACCAAATCGTCTCACGAAGATCGGTCATGGCTCCGCGGGCATCGTTGTCTAGATTGTCTAACAGCGATAAGGCTTGGTCTTGCTGATTATTTTTTACATGGAGATTACTGATCTCAATACCGGTAATGAGGTTGGATATCTGCGAGCCAACATTATCGTGTAATTCCCGAGAAATACGTTCACGCTCTAGTTGGATTTTCTGCTGCATTTCAAGTTCGCGATTCAAAGCTTTTAGTTTCTGATTAGAACGCCAGTAAACACCACCGGCGCTTAAGCTTGCAAAACCAATAAAACACAGCCCAATAAACCACCAGGTTTTATAAAAGGGTGGGAGCACGGTAAATTCGAGTGAGGCGGTTTTATCACTCCATTGCCCATCTGGACCTATTGCAGAAACATGGAAAGTGTAATCACCATCCGGTAAATAATCGTAATAGGCAGTAGTACGATTTTCTACATAAACCCATTCATCATCGATGCCATCCAAACGAACTCTAAATTTTGTTTTTTTAGGCGTTCTGATGTTTAGAGCGGAGTAAGAGATTTCTATTTTCTTGTCTTCCGGGGTTAAATCTCTAGGGCTATTCAAGTCTAAACTGTTTTCATCAACGATCAACTGATCGATATATGGGAAAAACACCTCATTATTTACATGAATAGATGATGGGTTTAATACAGAAACTCCTTTTGAACTGGCAAAAATTAGTTCACCTGTAGATAACCGATCAACTGTTTGTCCATTAGCAGGTTCCATTTCATTAATTGGTAGTCCATCTTCAGTGTTTAAGAGCAGGAATTCTATTGTTTGTCTTTTACCTGCAATTATTTCTTCGATTTGTGATGGATGAATTCGGTAAATGCCATTCCCACTTGCACACCATAGGTAGCCATTATCATCTTTTGCCATCCCTGACACGGTACCGAAAGGGAATCCCTGGTCGAGCCCAAAATAATGGAGTTCATCGCCATCGAAATAATGAATACCCGATCCGATAGTTCCTATAAAAATCTTGTTGTCAGAATATTCAAAGAAACTGAAAACCTGATCATTTTGTAAACCATTTGTTGTATTAAATGTGAATATACTATCCTCATCAAAAACAGTTATCCCGCCTCCATAAGAGCCGTGCCATATTCTACCGCTCGAGTCTGATATCATAGTAATGGTAAAGTTATTTGCTAGCCCATTTGAAGTGGTATACTCGTCAATGACTTTACCTTGTTGATCGATAACAGAAATGCCAAGATTGGTTCCAATCCATAAATTATTGTTGTTGTCTACGGCAATACCTCTAGCAAAGTCATCAATTAAGCCATCGTCTGAGTTGATGTGCAAAATAATTTCGTTATTAACGATTTTAACCACACCTGTACCTTGGGTAGTCATCCATAAATTACCGGTGCGGTCGACCGTTGCAACAGAAGCATAGCCATTGGTGATTTTGGCAGGAAACTCCAAGGTTTTCCATCCAGAATCGGTACTGTAATAAAAGCCCCCACCGTCAGATCCAAGCCAAGTTGTACCTTTACTATCTTCAATTACGGTAACAATACCTTGTTGATCAATTCCCGGTGTATCCTCATTGATTACGTCTACTTTACGTTTTGTAAGTACCGACATTCCGGTTTCGTGACCAACGAAGGCAGTTCCATCTTTAGAAAATCCAACAAAGGTGAGGTAATCGGTATGCAAGCCTTCATCTTGCGAAATGTTATCAATGTTTCCATCCTGATACCGGTCTAGTCCATTCCCATGATGTGCAATCCAAATAGAACCATCGATTGGATTTTCTGCAAAATACTGTGGAAACGAACCACTTAACCCGTCTTTAGTGTGAATATATTTGATAGGTTTTAAATCTCTAAAAATGACTATTCCCTCTCTATCCGTACCTACCCATACATCCCCATTACTCATTTCTGTTAAACCCCTAATAGTATTGTAGGGCAACCCATTATCCACCGTGTAATTAGTAAATGTTCCTTCCTCGAGAATACTTAGACCATCGTTAGTGCCAATCCAAATTCTGCCATCTTTATCCTCAATGATTTTCCAAATCTCAGAACTTACGAGGCCGTCTTCTTGAGTGTAAGTCTTTAGGACTTTTTCTTCATCAAATACAGATAAACCAACGCCATACAACCCTAAATAGAGTAATTCGGTTTGTGCTAGTACCATTGATTTTACGAAGCCATTATCAGTGGGTAGCTCATCTTTGTATTGAATAAGCGAATCACCATTAAACTTATATAATCCTTGTCCGATTGTAGGAATATAAAAGTCGCCATTTTTGTCTTCGTATATCTCGTAAAATGTACCGCCCCTGTTACCCTTGTTAAATAGTCTGAGACTATGACCATCGTACCGAACTAGTCCGCCAATATTTGCAATCCAAATAAAGCCTAATGAATCTTCGTGAGCATAGTGAACTTGTTGACCAGGCATACCATCCTCAATATCCAATGTTCTGATCAAATAATTATCAAAATAGGACTCATAATTTACAACCGATTGTGCTTGCCCAAGAACAGGCAGACACAAAAATCCCAATAAAATAAATAGAAGTACTTTTTTCCCCATTCCCTGCCAACTAGTCAATTCAAATTTAGGGGAGTATAATAAACGGAGATTGGATTTGAAATTAATTCTGGGTAAAACTGCATAACTCTTCTTACCTACCTATTAGCGATCGAGAAACGTTTATAAATAACACTCAATGGGTTTGGTAATCTCTGGAGTTTGGAAAATAATCCACTTCCCGTAAACATAGTGAAGAGATAAAGATGGATTAGATAAAGTTGCGTTTTCCCCTTGTCACGAACCACCGGTTGGTGAAGCCAACCCGGAACCACTGGTTCCACTACTTGTTTTGCGCTAATATCCCGGGTCTAACATTTTTGAACCGGTGGTTCGGCACGAGAGAAACTGGGATGACTATAGCCTTTAAGTGGTTTTGTGCTTTTGTGTCGAATCTTTTCTCCAAGCGAAGGACTTCAAGTCCTTACGAGGACAGGTAGGAATTTCGCCATCAACGCGGGACTAAAGTCCCTTCTTGGTTATGAACGTGGCAGATCTATTGTTTCTAGCCTTATTTTTTAAAATAAGAAGTCATTCCATCGAAGGTGATGCCATAGCTATACCTTCGATAGAATCTGAAATGTGTATGAGTATCGGACGTTGTTAACTTTTTAGATCCCCGTCTTCACGGGGATGACTGTAGCCTTTTAGTGGTTTTGTGCTTTTGTCTCGAATCTTTTCTCCAAGAGAAGGACTTCAAGTCCTTACGAGGGAGAGGCAGGATTTTCGCCATCAACACGGGACTAAAGTCCCTTCTGGGTTATGATCGTGGCAGATCTATAGTTTCTAGCCGTATTTTTTAAAAAAAGAAGTCATTCCATCGAAGGTGGAGTCAAAGGTATACCTTCGATGGAATCTGAAGTGTGTATGAGTGCGGAGCTTTGTTAAAGCTTTAGATCCCCGTCTTCACGGGGATGACGATAGCCTTTTAGTGGTTTTGTGCTATTGTGTCGAATCCATTTTTCCCTAAGCGAAGGACTTCAAGTCCTTACGAGGGAAAGCAATTTTAGATCCCCATTTCCACGGGTATGACTATAATTTTTAGTGATTTAGTGATTTAGTGATTTTGTGGCAACCTTTTCCAACCGATCAAATTCCTGCTTTAAAAACCGACCGGTGTGAGATTTATCTTTTTTGGCTACCTGCTTGGGTGTTCCCTGAGCGATAATTTCACCACCGCCTTTACCGCCTTCCGGACCTAAATCAATGATCCAATCGGCGGCTTTAATTAAATCGAGATTGTGCTCGATCACCATCACCGTGTTGCCTTTATCCACCAATTGCTGGATTACATCGACCAGCATCTTCACATCCTGAAAGTGCAAACCGGTTGTGGGTTCGTCCATCACATACAAGGTATCACCGGTTCCAACTTTCGATAATTCGCGAGCCAGTTTAATTCGCTGGGCTTCTCCACCCGAAAGCGTAGTGCTTGATTGCCCAAGAGTTAAATATCCTAATCCAACCGACGTTAGCGTGGATAAAATTCGGGAAATAGCAGGTTGGGCATCAAAAAATTCAGCAGCATCACAAATCGGCATATTCAAAACTTCGGAAATGTTTTTGCCACGATAGTAAATCTCCAGCGTTTCGCGATTGTATCGCTTGCCATTACAGGTTTCGCAGGTCACGTACACATCCGGCAGGAAGTTCATTTCGATTTTACGAACGCCATCACCCTGACAGGTTTCACATCTACCGCCCTTCACATTAAAGGAAAAACGACCTTGATCATAGCCTCGAATTTTAGCTTCGGGCATTTCGGCAAATAACCTGCGAATGTGGTCAAACGCTTTGGTATAAGTTCCCGGGTTAGAACGGGGAGTTCGGCCAATCGGACTCTGATCAATGGAAATAATCTTATCCACGTTATCTAATCCTGTAACTGTATCGTAGGGAAGCGGCACACTTTTCGATTTATAAAAATGATTGGAAAGAATCGGAACCAACGTTTGATTGATCAAAGAGCTTTTGCCACTGCCACTCACGCCGGTAACAGAAATGAATTTCCCTAATGGGATTTTTAAATCTACATTCTGGAGATTATGCCCGCGCGCATTTTTTATGGTGATGGATTTCTTGTTTCCTGTTCGATAGGACTTTGGAATGGGTATGATTTCTTCATCACGTAAAAACCGAGCCGTCATCGAATCATGGGTAAGTTCTTCAGGTTTTCCTGCAGAAACGATTTCACCGCCGTTAACTCCGGCGCCCGGACCTAAATCCACCACGAAATCAGCATGTTCAATGGTTTCTCGATCGTGCTCTACTACAATCACCGAGTTGCCTAAATCGCGTAAAGTTTCCAGCGATTTTATCAATTTGATGTTATCCCTCTGATGTAATCCAATACTGGGTTCATCCAAAATATAAAGCACACCAACCAACTGCGTTCCAATTTGGGTTGCTAATCGTATACGTTGAGCTTCACCACCGGAAAGCGTTTGGGCTTCCCGATCGAGGTTCAAATAATCCAATCCTACATTTAACAGAAAATCCAGACGATCACGTATCTCTTTGAGCACCTGATTTCCAATCAATTGCTGTCGCTCAGAAAGTGTAAGTCCGTATAGTGTGTCTCGCAAATCACTCACATCCATTTTCACTAAGTCGTGGATATTATATCCATCAATTTTGTAGGAAAGTGCTTCTTTATTTAACCGCCCACCACCACAACTTGGGCAGGCAACTTTGCTCATGTATGCTTTGGCTTTCTCACGTTGTTTAGGCGATTTTGAATTTTCGTACTGATCGATGATAGTTTTGCGAAGTCCATCATATTTATGCTGATAGGTGACCGAATTGTCTTTAAAATCATAACTGACAGCGTATTTTTTATCCCCACTACCGTGCATTAAAATAGTTCGGAGTTCATCAGAAAACTTCTTAAACGGTGTATCGAAATCAACTTTATGATCATCAAGCACTGCTTTTAATTGCTTGAAAGCAAAAACATCGCGCGGCGCTCCCAGGAATCGAATTGCCCCGTCATTTACCGATTGGGATTCATTTGGAACGAGTAAATCCCAGCTGACATCATACGTGCTACCAAGTCCATCGCAGGTTTGGCAAGCACCATACGGCGAATTGAACGAAAACATATTTGGAGCCGGATCTTCATAAGCTAGTCCACTTTCCAAATCGAAGAGTTTTTGAGAAAACAAACGATCCTGAACACCATCTTCTGTCTGAACCGCCAAAATCACATTTCCATCGGCCATTTCTAGTGCTAAACGGATGCTATCGGCGATGCGCTTTTCACTCTTTGGAGAAATGACAAAGCGATCGACAACCACTTCGATATTATGCGTTTTGTAGCGATCCACCATCATTCCTTCTTCCAGCTCGGTGAACTCTCCGTCGATGCGGGCAGAAACAAATCCCTGCTTTATGGTTTGCTCGAACAACTCGCGATAATGCCCTTTTCGTCCACGCACAACAGGTGCCAAACAATAAGCTTTGGTTCCTTTGGGCAACGCCATCACTGAAGCCACTACCTGATCGGCAGTTTGCTTCTCCATTTTATTTCCGGTTTTGTAGGAGTATGGGATTCCTACTCGGGCGTACAATAGCCGTAGAAAATCATAAATCTCGGTAACCGTACCAACGGTAGAGCGTGGATTCCGATTGGTTGTTTTTTGGTCGATGGAAATCACGGGAGAAAGTCCGTCGATAAAATCAACTTCAGGGCGCTCCATCATTCCCAAAAACTGCCGCGCATAAGCCGAAAGTGATTCCAGAAAACGGCGTTGGCCTTCCGCATAAATCGTGTCGAAAGCGAGCGAGGATTTTCCCGAGCCAGAAAGTCCGGTTAGCACCACAAGTTGTTCTCGTGGAATATCGATATCGAAATTTTTGAGATTGTGTTCGCGTGCGCCTCGTACAATAATATGGTGCTGCAAAGAAAGTACCGTTTTGAGTTCAAGAGAATCTTAAAGGTACCAAACGCATCAGAGAAAGTCTTAATTCCGCACTATTAAAAAAACGGACTACGTCTTGGCAATAAAGTTATAATCGCGGATAAACTGACGGTTCGGAATTACGCCGTCTTCATCATCAGAATATTCCGGTTTGATGCGCTTCAGAAAATACATCTCGACCTTACCAATGTTTCTGGCTTCAATTTCGCCTCGTGGTTCGCACTCAAAAAAGTCTTTCACGCGCTCATAGGTCGATTGTGAAATGTTGATGGAGTTATTGGCAGAGTTCTGCTCCATCCTTGCCGCAAGATTTACAGCAGTTCCCCAAACATCATAGGCAAAGCGTTTTTTACCAATCACTCCAACTACCGATTCGCCGGTATTGATGCCTATGCGTAGCGGGAAATAGGGGATAGATTCCGGCAAAGCACGTTCCAATTGCTCCACAAACGAGCGCATTTTTAGAGCAGCTAACACCGTGTCGATGGGATGTGTTTTATTCCGCTCAGGAATACCTCCGGCCGCCATATAACTGTCGCCAATGGTTTTGATTTTAATAATCCCGTGTTGCTCTACAAAAAGATCAAATTTGTCGAAGTAAAAGGAGAGACTTTCAATGAGTTTTTCCGGGTTTAAATCGGGCACAATGCGGCTGAAGTCGTGGAAGTCGGTAAACATAAAGGTAGCGTCTTCATACCGCTCGGGAGTTACCGTGCCATACGCCAACAAACTTTCGGCCACTTTTTTGGGGAAGATATTCTGCAACAGATCTTCATACTCGCGTTTGGTAATCTCCAATTCCTGATTGGAAGCATTTAACCCATGCTGTACTCGTTCGAGCTGTGCATTTTGGCCTAGCGCGTTTTTATACGTCGAAACTAAGAGATTTACAAGGTGCGAATAATCGGCTTTAATCTGATATGTTTTCCCTTCAATTCGAACAGGAACTGTTTCTTTCACATCCGAGACCGCCACAGGATTATGGAGCAATTCGTCTACTTTAGCAAAAAGCGTTTCATCGTCGTAAGGTTTGGTGATGTAATTGTCGGCTCCAACTTCAATTCCTTTTAACAAACTCTCGGTTTGAATGCGCGAAGTGACCAAGATCACGGGAATCTTCCGAAATTTTTTGTCGCTCTTTATTTTCTGGCACAATTCGTAGCCGTCCATCACGGGCATTTCAACATCACTAATAACAAGATCAGGGTACTCATCTTGTAGGATGTCCCAGGCATCGGCACCATTTTGTGCGGTAAGCACTTCATAGCCTTTTTTCAATAATTTATGCCGGGTGATGGTTACCAGTGCCGGATAATCATCTACAATTAAAATGCGAGGTGTGGTTTGTAACATGGCCAAGGTTATTTGATGCCAAATATAGGATATTAGAGATAGGATTAGTATTTGGTTTTTTTATAAAAGCTTAGTTCAAAAAAATGTAAGTTTGACGCCCTACAAAACTCATCGACATGCAAGACACTATTCAAAAAAACTGGACCCCGACTTCCTGGATGAACAAACCGGTGCAACAATTACCGGAGTATCCAAACAAACAAGAACTAGAGGAAAGCTTCGAAACACTCAGAAGTTTGCCGCCGTTGGTAACTTCGTGGGAAATCGAAAAACTGAAAGAAAAACTCGCTGATGTAGCCGCAGGAAAAGCTTTCTTGTTGCAAGGGGGCGATTGCGCCGAAAGTTTTAATCTTACCAAATCACCGAAAATCGTGAATATGGTAAAGGTGTTACTGCAAACCAGTTTTATTCTGATTCACGAAATGGGCGTTCCCGTTGTTCGATTAGGTAGAATTGCCGGGCAATACGCAAAACCACGTTCCAAAAATTTCGAAACCGTAAATGGAACTGAAATTCATAACTATCGCGGTGATTTAATCAATGGTTTCCAACCAACAGAAGCCGCACGTTTGCCGGACCCACAGCGACTGATTGAAGGATATCACAAAGCAGGACTTACCCTCAATTTTTTGCGCGCATTAGCGGATGAAGGCTTTGCTGATTTGCACCACCCGGAACAGTGGGAACTAAACTTCATGAAGAACAACGACTACTACAATGAGTACGAAGCCATGGTAGAGTCGATTAAAAAAGCAGTTCGATTCATGGATGCCATCGCTCCGGAAAAAGCAACGACATTGCAAAAAGTGGATCTGTACACTTCCCACGAAGCATTGAATCTTTATTACGATTCAGCACAAACTCGGCAAGTTCCCCGTAAATCAGGGTTCTACAATTTAAGCGCACACATGGTCTGGCTGGGCAATCGCACCCGAAATTTGGATGAAGCTCATGTTGAGTATTTAAGGGGAATCGAAAATCCGATAGGTATTAAGATTGGTCCTCCTTACACCATTGACGAAACTCTTCGTTTGATTGAAACCATTAATCCAACCCACGAAGCCGGCAAAATTGTGTTAATCACGCGTTTTGGGAAAGATAACATTGAAAAAGAGCTTCCCGAACTGATCCGTGCCGTTCGCAAAGCTGGACTGCCTGTAGTATGGAGTTCAGATCCGATGCACGGAAATACATTTTCGTCGCACAATGACTACAAAACCCGAAATTTTGATCACATCTTATCTGAGATAAAATCGGCTTTTGCCATTCATAGAGCTGAAGGTAGTTATTTAGGTAGTGTTCACTTAGAACTCACCGGCGATAACGTTACCGAATGTGTTGGTGGTGCAAACGGATTAGGAGAAACTGATCTGGATATGAATTACGAAACCTTCTGCGACCCACGCCTGAATTATGAACAATCGCTTGAGATGGCCTTTCTCGTTTCCAAAGAGTGGAAGCAAAGCTACTTGTAATGTCACAGATTTTTTAAGTTGACACTCAGTAAGGGCGCAAGGCATTGCGCCCTTACTGAAGTATGTCGACATGGTTGAGTTGACCTCACAACTTCAACTCTGCCAAATCTGACACGGTACTCTGTCGCCTCGGCAATCCCCGCTGTCAACCTTTCAAACAATAAATTACGAGTCTGAAAAAAATTCATTTTCAGATTGTCGGGATGTCATACGCTTCGCTCACACACCAAATGGCACGTCCGTTGCATTATTAGTAGTGAATTTGATTCACAAACATTCTAACTAATAATAAAGACAACGAGAGGTTCATTATGGGACTTATTAAATATTCAAGACCAGACTCAGACATTCTATCAAGATCATTCGACGATCTTTTTAACGAGTTTTTCTCTAACACTCCATCCTACAAGAGAGATGGATTTATGCCAAGCGTAGACATTTCAGAAAGCGAAAAACAATTTGAGCTTTCAGTAGAATTACCCGGCATGAAGAAAGAAGACATTAAGATTGATCTTGAGAACGGACGACTCACAATTTCAGGTGAGCGTAAATTCAAAAACGAAGAAAATGAAAAAAACTATCATCGTGTAGAATCCAGATTTGGAACATTTACCAGAACGTTTCATCTACCGGACTCAATCGATGAAGACACAATCGCCGCAAAATATACCGATGGTATCCTAAATATCACCATCGATAAGAGCGAAGACAAAGTGAAGAAGCAAATCGAGATCGCATAATCTCGATCATTAGGTTAAGGCATGCCGAGGCCTGTGGATAGGGTCTCGGCTCTTTTTTAGTTACAAGATGTAAAGCTGTGTACAAAACGAAAGTAGCCGTCCGTTAGGGCAACGAATTTTAATTACAAACTATACATCAACATGAGTACAACAATGAAAAATGCTTTTGGGATTGCCGCCGCCATTCTACTTTTACTAGGTGTGAATGCAACCACCGACTTCTCAAAAGTAGATTTACCTTTTTATGATACCGAAGTTGTTCCGGCGGAAAGTAAACCCGTTGCAACACTTAAAGATTTTAACGATGCGATCGTAGACATCGCTGAAAAAACAAACCCTGCCGTTGTAACGGTTAATACCGAGAAGACGCAAGAAGTACGAGTTGTTAATCCATTTTCCTTTTTTGGGAACCCTTGGGGGCAACCGGAAGGTGAAACACGAGAGCGAGTTCAGCGTGGACTTGGATCCGGCGTAATTGTTTCTGAGGATGGTTATATCATAACAAACAATCACGTTATTGATGATACCGATGAAATCAAAATTACTCTGTTTAATGGGGATGAAGTTACCGCAGAGCTAATTGGCGCCGATCCTCAAACCGATATCGCAGTATTGAAGATTAATGGCAAAAACTTACCGGCCATTGAACTTGGTAACAGCGACGATGCAAAAGTAGGATCTTTTGTTCTGGCAATTGGAAGTCCGCTAAGCAATGACCTGGCACATACTGTTTCTTTTGGAATAGTGAGTGCACGTGGACGTTCGTTAAACAATTTGACTTTATTTGGTGATTACATTCAAACGGATGCAGCCATTAATCCCGGAAATTCTGGCGGAGCACTTATCGATCTAAATGGTGAGTTGGTTGGAATTAATTCTGCCATTGCTTCTCGTTCTGGTGGAAACGATGGTATTGGATTTGCAATACCGATCAATCTTGCCAAACGTATTATGGACGATTTGATTGACGACGGAGAAGTTTCGAGAGGATATTTAGGAATGAACTTTGGTGGCGAAGTTGATCAAACAATGGCGCTTGCAATGGGCTTAGATAATGCGCGCGGTATTATTGTAGGTGAAGTGGTAGAGGATGGTCCTTCCGATAAAGCCGGACTCCGTGAAAGTGATATAATCATCAGCCTGAACAACGAACCCGTGCGCGACTGGGACGCATTTCGCACAAAAATTGCATCCTATAAGCCCGGAGATAACGTAAAACTTGGAATAATTCGTGGTGATGATGAGATGGAACTTTCCATTGAATTGGGCGAACGACCTAACGAATTAGCTACTGTTAATACAGAATCTGCACGTGATATAAATGAGCGACTTGGATTCAACGTTTCTGAGCTAACCAACGATTTAAAAAGACAATTAAATCTTGGAAACGATACTGAAGGTGTGGTTGTTAATAGCATAGAACAAAGCAGTAATGCCTTCGAACGCGGACTAAGAAGAGGCGATGTTATAACCGCCGTGAAACGTAATAGAGTGGAAAGTCCGAGTGAATTTTTTAATGAAATTCAGCGTTCTGTAGATGATGGAGACAAAGCAATACTGCTAACCATCGAAAGGAATAATGTGAAACAATTTATCGCTTTCGAGCTTTAAGATACTGTTGACCTATTTATTGTACCCCGAAAAAGCCAAAGCTAAGGCCCTGATACGGTCTTAGCTTTTTTTGTGTACTTGAACAGCCACGGAAACACAAAAGCACTAATTTTAGAATTAACCGAGGTAGTTTCTAAGCCGGTTTAAAGTTACATTTTTTGTGATTTCGTGAATTAGTGTCAAAAATCAAATCAACACAAAATCACGATCGCGGAGTAGGGGGCTGAGGTCTTCGGGGGGCGGGAAGTGCTCATCTCGGAATTTATTCATCGCATCAATGGTGGCATTGCTAAGCAATTCTGTAACTGCATCCATGGCTTCATCCGAAATGAGAAAGGGAGTACGATCAAAGATGGCTTTATCACCTTTGCATTGCACAGTTAGTTGAAACTGCGAACAATCGTTTTTTGGCTTGCCGGTGATCATACAGGAAGACATCCACTCTTCAGGATCAAAATTTTCTGACTTGATCAATGCTCTTTGTCTTGCAAAATCCATGTTGTCCATGAAATATTCATTCATCGCCTGATGCGATTCTTTGGAATATTCGCTCATCACCGAATCCATACAACTCATGCACATCGCAAATTCCCAGATCAAATCTGTAGTGCCGGTACCGGGATAATTCACCATCGCTTTTTCGATGATATACTCTTTGTCATCGAGTAAATAGGTGTCGCACATCAAACAGCGCTCAATGGGCGCTCCGGTTTCCGAATTATGAAAAATAGAGGGTATTTCTTGAAGTTTTTGTGGCATAATTGAGGATACTAAAAATCTTCAGCCCAACCTTGTTAAAAAAGATTTCGATTGAAGTAGTACACAATTCCGAGTTGGAAATTCCAAATAAATCGATGAGTTGTATTCACGTTTGAATTAATTAGATGCTGTCGGTCGTACTGATAATCATTAGTGAGGCCAACCGATCCTGTTATTCCCATTCTATTTTCGATAAAGTATGTGATACTGGAAATTAGGCGAGTATTGAGATCATGTGATTTAATGTCTCCTGTATTCAGTCTTTCTTTTGGGCCGAAAGTGTAAAAAGAAGAAGCAAGTGTGTTATTAATATTCCATCGATCTGTTAAGATATACAGCCAACTTAGCCCAATTTCACTCCGAAATTGCCAAGCGAAATTATCCTTCTTCTCAAGAGGAAAAAGCCCAGCGTTTCTAAAACCAATATGAACCTGATTCTTCAGATCCAGGTTTTTGTAGATATTCGCATCAATTGCGAGGTCAGCAACTCTTTGTATAGAAAATTGCCTCATTTCATTTCTATTTTCTTCTACTTTAACGTCTCTATTTTGTAGACTGTTGTCGTATCGATATCCAACCGTTAATAAGACTTCAGCACCTTCAAATCGTGCCCCTAATTGTTCATCAAACACATCTTCGAAATAAAATAAATCATAGGCACCGAGTTGATCGAGCTTATTATTTATGATCGAAGACAAATCTCCCCAAAAGTATTTTTCCGGTCGATCATAGGTTTGAGTGTAGGCGGGATATTTGGTGAATTGTTCAGCAGTTTTAAGAATCTCTGCATCTGACAACGATTGACCTGTTACTACCTGATATCTTTCTTTGAGCCTAATCGCTCTTAAAACCGTGGTTACATTTCGAATTCGCCCAAATCCAATCCCGATGGATGGATCAAAGGATATATTTCTTCTATTGGTGTTACTTTTTTGTAACCCATTATTGTAATTGTCTGACTTATACCGACCGAATCGGTAGCCGATATTGCCATATAAACTTCCATTCAGAAATATACGATCGCTTAAGTATCGGGAGTAATTTGCATTGAATGCGTAGGAAAAATTATTATCGAATGAGCGTGTTTCAGAATCTCGATCTTCCTCCTCCTCTTCAAATGTCGTACTATTGCTTTCCTGAAAGCGATGGGTAAAATTTGCACTCGTTGATAGTTGAAGAATTCGTTGTTCACTCTCTTCATATCGGAAATACGATGGTGAAATCGAAAACCGTTCGCTTAAACTTGAACTCGTTTGATCTTGGGTTTCTCTGTTTATGTCGTACCGACCTTGAGTATTACTTCTATTCGTTTTTTGTCCACTTACATTTAAGCCACCGCTATTAATACTAAACTGAGAATACCCCCAACTCGGAAGCCGATAATCAATTAGTTGTTGAAAATTCGATGAATCCGAAAAGCCGATACTCTCTTGACCCTTAAGTCCTAAACTCGATACTTGTAATAAGGTAAAAGCGAGAAATAATATGCGCATGAAATAAATATTAGATGATTGAAGAGTAATGAAATTATATGAATATGGATAGGATAAAGTTGATGATTTCAACAATTCTGCAATTCCGTCAGTACCAAAATTCGGGCATGATTTTGGACAATATTTCATCAGAAAATAAAACCAAGAGGAACTTATGAATCTGAATAAATACACCTTAAAAGCACAGGAAGTCATCCAGCAATCGCTGGAGTTGGCGCAGTCCGGGAATAATCAGGCGATGGAACCTGCCCACGTGATGAAAGCTTTTCTGATGGACAGCGATAATATCGTGCATACCTTGTTTAGCAAGCTGGGAGCGAATACTTCCGGCATCGAAAAAGTAGTGGATATTTCGCTATCAAGATTACCGAGAGTAGAAGGGGCATCCGTTTCCGGGCAGTATTTATCACCGAATTTGAAATCTGCGTTGGATACAGCTCAAAAAGAAGCTACTGCATTGGGCGATCAGTACATCAGCAGCGAACATGTGTTGCTGGGACTTGTTCAAGTGAAAGATGAAATCACCACGGTACTGAAAGATCAGGGCGTGAATAAAGAGAATATCCTGAAGATTTTGGATGATGTGCGAGGCGGGCATAAAGTGGATGACCCAAACGCCGAAAGCCGATTTGCTTCGCTGGATAAATATGCCCGTGACTTAAATGAATTAGCCGAGAAAAATAAACTCGATCCGGTCATCGGGCGAGATCAGGAAATCCGGCGCGTGATGCAGATTCTTACTCGTCGCACCAAAAATAATCCTGTTTTGATCGGAGAGCCTGGAGTTGGAAAAACTGCCATCGCAGAAGGAATGGCACTTCGGATCGTACGAGGAGATGTGCCAGAAGGACTCAAATCAAAACGAATTCTAGCCCTAGATATGGGCGCGTTAGTTGCGGGAACTAAGTTTAGAGGGGAGTTTGAAGAACGCTTGAAAGCCGTAGTGAAAGAAGTGACCGAATCAGACGGCGAAATCATTTTATTTATTGATGAAATCCACACTTTGGTTGGTGCCGGCGCTTCGGAAGGCGCAATGGACGCCGCTAACATTCTAAAACCGGCACTTGCTCGTGGCGAAATGCATGCAATTGGGGCTACCACGCTGGATGAGTATCGAAAGTACATCGAAAAAGACAAAGCCCTGGAGCGTCGTTTGCAAACTGTTTTAGTAGGCGAGCCGACTATTGAAGATACTGTTTCTATCCTCCGAGGATTGCAAGAGCGATACGAAGTACATCATGGAGTTCGAATTACCGACTCGGCGATTGTAGCCGCAGCAGAATTATCTCATCGATACATCGCCGATCGTTTTCTGCCCGATAAAGCCATCGATTTGATTGATGAGGCTGCCTCGAGATTACGTTTGCAGATCGATTCTCTTCCCGAAGAATTGGATGCCGTTGAGCGACAAATCCGTCAGCTTGAGATTGAACGAGAAGCTTTAAAACGCGAAAAAGATGATTCAAAAATTCAAGGCATCGAGAAGGAAATCGCTGATTTGGATGAAACGCGGAAAGGGATGCGTGTGCAGTGGGAGCAAGAACGGGATCTCATCCAAAAAGCGCAGGAATTAAAGAAAGCCATTGAAACGACCCGCAATCAAGCTGAAAAAGCCGAGCGTGAAGGGAATTATGAAAAAGTGGCGGAATTACGATATGGCACCATCACCCAGTTGGAGAAAGATTTGAAATCTGCCCAGGAAAAACTGGATGAGATGCAGCAAAAGAAATCCTTGCTTAAGGAAGAAGTGGATGCCGAAGACATCGCTGATATAGTTGCGCGATGGACCGGAGTACCTGTTAAGAAAATGCTGCAATCAGAACGACAAAAACTGCTTTTACTCGAAGAAGAGCTACATAAACGAGTGATTGGTCAAGATAACGCCATCGAAGCGGTGGCCAATGCGGTACGACGTTCTCGTGCAGGTTTACAAGATGAAGACCGTCCGATTGGCTCGTTCTTTTTCCTTGGATCCACTGGTGTTGGGAAAACTGAATTGGCCCGAACGCTGGCTGAGTTTTTGTTCAATGATTCGAGTGCAATGATTCGCATCGACATGAGTGAATACATGGAAAAACACTCGGTAAGTCGATTGGTAGGAGCGCCTCCGGGTTATGTGGGCTATGATGAAGGCGGACAGCTCACCGAGGCCGCACGACGACATCCATATTCGGTTATTTTGTTGGATGAAATCGAGAAAGCACATCCCGATGTTTTCAATATTCTGTTGCAAGTACTGGATGAAGGTCGACTAACCGACAACAAGGGAACCACCGTTGATTTCAAAAATACGATCATCATCATGACCAGCAATATTGGTTCGCATTTAATTGTAAACGAGATGGAGAAATCTGGCGGAGAACTTAGTGATGAGCAATATGTGGATTTACAAAATCAGCTGATTGATCAGTTGAAACGAACCATCCGACCGGAATTTCTAAACCGTGTGGATGATATTACAGTATTCCATCCATTAGGTAAGCAGCATATCCGTTTAATTGTAGATATTCAGCTAAAACGAGTGCATCAACTGCTTTCGAAGAGCAAAGTATCTCTTTCCGTTCCTGATACAGTGAAGGATTGGCTGGCCGAGCGAGGCTATGATCCGGTGTATGGGGCTCGACCTTTGAAGCGAGTGATTCAGCAGAATATCACCAATGTTTTAGCTACTCAGCTTTTAAAACGCGATAGCGATACTCCTGTGGAATACGAAGCAACTATCAATGAATCCGGCGATGGAATTACCTTTGTGGAAGTGGTAAACGACGTGGAAGAATGGGTGGAGGATTAAGGAAATTCGAAGTACGATTTCTGGATTAAAGAATTATGATTTGACGTGAATTCTAAAGGTCCGGTTTTTACTAAGTCGATAAATTTCAAAATCACTATCGATGGTTGCGATATCTCGAATTCCTAATCGTTCAGCGATTATTATCAGGCATCCATCCGCAAAATCGATGGGGCGATCAGCATACTTTTCAAAGTTTGAAATCAGTGAATCAAAATCTTCTTGGTTAATTGGTTCAATCTGGATTGCCCCCGATTCGACCCATTTTAGAAAAGCAATCTGAGCATTTTGATCGAAATCTAATAGATATAAGGTTTCAGTTATTGTTGCCAAAGAAGTTATAAGTGAGCCTTTGTAGCTACTTATAAACTTAATAGCTTTTTCGTGATATTGGTCCGATTTATCAAAAAGAGCAACAATAGGTCCTGTATCGATGAGGCAGAATCTCATCCCTTTTTAGATCGTATTTTTTGAGAAACTTTACTGCGTTTATTTTGAGAGAGAGTGCCATCACCACTATCAAATTTTCCGAATATATCTTTACCTAAATCGTAGGGGGTAGGTGCTTCTTCAACGCGTAAATATTGCTTTAAACTCTTTCTAACGATCTCTGATTTGGAAACACCGGTTGCTTGTGATCTTCTTTCGAGTTCCTTTTCTGTTTCTTTATCTAAGCGTAGAGTTAACATGATTAATCAAATTTGTATTACAAAATGTAATACAGGGTTCGCTTTTTTGCAATTACTGAATCAAAAACTAATTCCAGGGCTCATAAAACCAAGATAAAATAAAATGAATATGAGCGCTGCAACTTTCCAAGGGATTGAAAGATTGGGTGCAGTTATAGGTTCCATTTCATTTTGCTCAGACTTCCAAAAGGCAAGGATTAGTAGTGGGAATAAAAAAGTGAAGCCATTACCGATGCCTCCCATAACCATCATGAATCGATCGTCGGTTGGAATAATAAATGATGAAAGTGTAGAAATGATGGTGGTTGTGGCTAAAACAGATAGATAACCTGAGCGATGAGTTTGACCAAAAAATTCCGCCTGATATCTTTTGCCTACATACATCGCAAAGACGATTAAAGATATTCCGAGCAGAACCTGCAAAGTAGCCCAAAGCGCATAAGGCTCGAGATCGGCAATGATCTTTGCCCAATCCATTCCATCATGTATGAATCTTCCGAATGCAATGTAACTGCCGGATTGCATCAAGTTTATCATGGTAGAAATCCAGAGAAAAGCACGTGCCCAATAGCGTAATGTAGGCTTGAATTTCAACACCAGTAAACATGAAAAAGCGAATAGAATATTGAAAAGAGAACCGGAGGCTTGAACAATTTTAACTCCGGCATAAGATACTTCACTTAAGTCGTGATGAAAATACATGGCGTCAACAGCAATTGGAGTACCACCAACTAATATTGTTGCAAGTCCGTGGCCAATTAATTCATGTCCGCACTGCAAAACAGACCAAGCTATTACGGTAATCAGAGCTATGTTTTTAATTCGGTTGTCAGCCATTTATTTGTTTTCTAGTAGCCAAGCACATTCTTGAGCAGGAGCTATGCCTTTAATTCCACCCGGAACTTCTTTTTGTGCTACATGCGATATAGAATACTTGGCAGAATAATGTTCCAATATCTCTTTTCTTGAGATGGAAAAAGGTGGACCAGGAACCAACTCCTGATCGTAATCGAAAACAATTAATAGTTGTGGGGCAGCTTTTGTGATTTCAATCAAGTGATGGGTATATCGAAATCGCATTTCTTCAGGCAAAGCAACCAGCGCGGCACGATCGTACACTGCGTTTATGCTTCCGATCTCCTCAGTGGCTAGTTCAAAAAAAACGCCCACAAATACAGAGAGTGAATCGCTACTATAAACCTTTCCTGATTCCCATTCAAAAATTGTCGGTGATATCTCTAGCATGGCAAATAATTCAATGGTAGCGGATTCACTGAGTTCACTTCCTATAACATTTAAACCTTGACCCAATAACCAAGCTACGTCCACAGTTTTCCCAGTTAAGGGCACAAAAACAGTGTCACCTCTCTCTAGTTTAAGTTTGTTGAAATGGGAAAGTAGTAATTGATTGGGTGAAGGCTGGTCAAACCCGATTTGACGATTCTTCCATCGATTCAGCCAGTATGAATGTTCCATGTTTTTTGATCTAAGAATACTGAAAATCTTGACGATCTATTCGCATCACATAACATTCGTCATCGCCGAACATTTTTGTTTCGATATGACGGAATCCGATTCGTTCGTAAAATTGTATTGCTCGCTTGTTAGCAGTTAATGGGTCGATGAGTACTGCCTGAACATCAGAATTTTCGAAACAAAGCTTTAAGGCTGTATGCATCATCTTAGTGCCGTAACCCTTTCCCAGGTTTTTTTCTTCACCAATCCAAATATCAATGGCTCTTAACTTTTGCTCAACTTCTCCCCAGTAGTGAGTGGGTTCATTCGCCGGATCAATGATCATGACATATCCCAATGGTTCATCATCAATCATGGCGATATACTGTTGAACAAATTCAGAGTTATTCATCAAATCCTCTTCCCAATTCCAGCTTTCATTAGGGTCTGATTGAATAACATGATCTTGTGTATCCCAGTACTCCAGAAGTTTCTGATCTTCGATGGTCGCTTTTCGAAAATGTACTTTTGAGTTCATAAACACAGATTATTGGTATAAATATGTAAATGTGCGAATATGTTTTTTATTATTTTCCACAAAATATATGATGGTGATGATGCCCGAATATAAAGTCACTTGCTATGGGTTCAGCATAAGCGGCACCCGCAGCTAATAAAAGTACAACGATTAGTGCCGTCTTTTTTTGATCTTGTTTCTTAGACTTTTTCAATATCCACGCGAGGGTAGCAAATGTACCTACAACTGCGATTTTAAAAAGACGATGCTCCCAACTGATGTGCGAACTAAATCCTCCAATGATCCAGAAGAAGAAAAGAGAAGCACCGATTAAAAAGAACTGTTGTGAAGTTTTCATATCTCTTGAGTTTGTTATTGGATATTCTAAACTCACGTGATCAAATAAAAAAGGTTTCGGCACCTTCCGGAACCGAAACCTTAAGTCTTCTTATATACTAACTAACGAAGTAAACTTATAAGCGTGCAAGTACTTGATCTTTTACCTCTCTAAGAACTGCAACGCCTGCGAAGATTAAACCGACAACTACGGCGGTTAATCCCATTTCAAAAATTGTGTTAGAAGGATCAAGTCCTCCAAGTATTCCAAATAATGTGATACTGGCTACGATGATAAAAATTGGTTTTGCGATTTCCATGATGATGTTCATTTTAGTTTCTCAGATGACCTGTTGCTAAGACGCAGCTTGAGAAAAAAAGTTTACATCACGATCCGCTTTTTACAAGGTGTTACTATTTTCAGGTGTTCAGGTGTTCAGGTGTTCAGGTGTTCGGGTGTTCGGGTGTTCGGGTGTTCAGGTGTTCAGGTGTTTGGGTGTTCGGGTGTTTGGGTGTTCTTCATCCCATGCTGTTCACATCATCATCGGAAGCTATTTTTTCATATTCAGTATCGTTGGGTTCCCAAAGTTCAATTTTGTATCCGTTGGGATCCATGATCCAGCCGAATTTACCGTACTCATAGCTTTCCATTTCGCCGATCACTTCAACACCTTCTTGCTTCAATGTTTTCAACAATTCTTCGAGATTTTCTACACGATAATTTATCATGGCATCCTTCGTGCTTGGATCGGTGTAAGTGGTATCACTTTTAAAAATACTCCATGCAGTAAATCCATGCTTTTCTTTTACTTGATCAGTTCGCCATCGAAAAGTACCACCCCATTGTCCCGATTTTATGCCAAGATGTTTAAAATACCACTCTCGCGTTTCTTCAGGATTATCCGCTTTTAAAAATACTCCGCCTATTCCTTTTACTCGTCGTTCCATTATTTATCACCATAGTTAATAGTTGATCGAACCCAATTCCATTCTATTTGTTTTAATTCCCCATTATCTAATCCACTAATTCCAACTTTAATGGTATCAGGATGGATTAAGTGATAATGCAAGTGTTGGGGGAAGTCATGATTGGGGTTCGAAAAGGTAATTTTGTTAATTCCCATTTCCGAAACTCGAAACCGAGTAGCAGGACCACCTTTTGGTTGTGCAAAATAAATGAGGTCTTCTTCGTTTTCTTCGATGCGAAGGAATTCAAAGAAGGAGCTCGATTCCGAAAATGTATCACGATGCAAACCAATAAGACTTCCACCTGCCGGTTCTGTCCAGTATTCCTCCATCACAACCCCATTTTGATTTCCAATCCACAAACCCGACATCCATTCAAGATCATGAATAGATTGTGCGTTTGTAGTTTTTACAAATAATGTAATTAGGATTGTAATCAGTAGTTGGGTTTTCATTATTTAGTCATTGTGTTGATCAAATAAAATCTGATTGCCGTCCGGATCAGCGATACAGAAATGGCAAGGACCCTTTTCATCTTGAATAGTTGGTGACTCCATCAGCCAGTTGATGTCTGATTCTTCTTTTAGTTTTTTGTAGATGTTTCTGGCATCTGTTGGGTTAAAAGTGATAATATTTTCTTCAAACATATCCTGAAATAGCCCAATCTTAACGGTGCCTTTTTGCATAATCAGCCACTTATCTTCAACGGAGCCAAATTCTGATAGGGCTTCAAAGCCGAGCTTCTCGTAGAATGTTTTTGATGCTTTAATATCTTTTACCGCTAGTGAAAGGGAGTGTGTTCCAAAGTTCGACATGTTATGCCTCTGTAGTTTTTAAATTAGGATTTGCAAGAAAACGCGGGTTTTTAAATAGGAAAGCACTAATCAAAGACACTAATAACCCAACCGGAAAGATTTCTGTGAAGGTCATCGGTAAACGAAAAAGCACTTTGCCATATCGTTCTTTCATCACTTCCATTTCCTGAATGGTTTGCTGAATTTGTTCTTCCGTTGCGCCATTGTTGCGAGCATTTTCTATGATGGTAGCAGTGTATTCATCAATAAACGCATAATCTGTTAGAAGTAAATTTATTTCCCAAGTGATTACGTACACCACACCAGCTATTAAAGAGATTCCCAAACCCACTTTAAAAGCCGTTCCGAAGTTTATTACACCCCCAAGTTCATCGTCGCGATATTTTTTTGTAGCTACAAATATCATCGAAAATCCGATAAGCATTATGGTATAGCCCAATGCTTCGGAAGCAAAGAATGAATCGGCTCCGGCTTGCGCGGCGTAAATTCCTAGTGTCATGCTAAGAATAATTACAGCGCCGGTTATAGCTCCATAGGTAAGAATAATTTTGCGCATAGTGTATGTCTTTTAATTAATAACTCGGCGCAAAAGTGGCGAATTTCTTGATGAGAACAATCACCCGAAAGTATGATTTTCACCGAAAAGTTGATAAAAGTGATATTTCGGTAGGGTGATGTGGTGATTAATTGATTCGGTGATTGGGTGATTCGGTGATGAGCCTATTAATTACGTTTTCTTTGATCAATAATCATTACATGTAATAATTTGATGATGGAAGTTAGCTTTTTGATTCGTTTCTCGGTTTTATCAATACTTAGGATGTGTCGGCTTTTAAAATACCAATCCCTTGCCTCTCTGGCCGAACCTAAAGCAATCTCATAAAATCTTGCTTTTTCTTTATTTGACAACCTTGAATACCCCTCAATGATATTTGCTGAAATAGAACCAACTGATCGATACAGCTGATCGGCTAAGGCAAAGCGTTTATTATCAATTAATTGTTGAGTATCATACCAGCAAGCATCCGACAAAAATAGAGAAAGTCTATACCCCTCAATCCGCCAAACTACATCCATTTTCAAATCTTCTGGAACCTGTTTTTCCCATTCTGTAAAAGTCATATTAGAATTTTGTTTCATTTCTTTGTTAGATCAAATTCAAAGAAACTCCTTACAAAAATGAGTTATTAAATAATTTTAGTCACATCACCCAATCACCGAATCACCGAATCACCGAATCAATTTCAACTCCCTCGCTTTTTCCACTGCCTGGGTGCGTCGTTTTACTTCCAGCTTTTCGTACAAATTTTTAAGATGAGTTTTTACCGTGTTTACTGAAACAAATAAGGTATCCGCTATTTGTTGATTGGATAAGCCTTTTGCAACTTGCTCAAGTACTTCCAGTTCACGATCGCTGATTTGCAAAAAATGGAGAGCTTTATCATTTCGAGTGAAATCAGATTGGCTTGCCTTTGGTGCCAATAGCTTACTGCCTACCCAAAGTCCAAGTGCTGCGAACACAGAAGCTATGATCAGAATTAAAATCTCTACCGATAAATCACGTACCAAATATTTATACTCAAAGTACTCGAGTAAAAATACAAGCATCGCCATAGCCAGACCATAAATCAGGATGGTTTTTTTCATCGGTTTTGCTAAAAAAAGGGAGCCGAAACTCCCCTAATTATCAATCAAGCAGATTTTCAGGATTCAATCCCTTTAAATCATCCACTACATATTCGCGCCCTTTGCGGATAAGTTCGCCATCGAGATAAACATCTGCGCCAATGCACACCAAATCCCAGTGGATGTTACTCGAATTTCCATTGGGCGCAATTTCGTAATCTTTACCTAGTGTAAGATGATTGGAGCCGTATATCTTCTCATCAAAAAGAATGTCGTACATCGGGCTTTTTATAACCGGATTTGTTCCAAAGCTGAATTCCCCAAATCGACGGGCACCTTCGTCAGTATCCAAAATATCCTTGAGTGCTTCATTATTGGAAGAATCAAAATCTACAACAACGCCATTTTCCACAACCAGCTTCACAAATTCAAATGGTTTACCTTGATATACAGAAGGAGCGTAAGTGATATGTCCATGTACAGAATCAAGAATCGGAGAAGTAAAAATCTCCCCATCAGGAATATTGTGTGCACCGAAGCAAGGCACCCAATTTTGCCCTTTTACCGAAAATTTAATGTCAGTTCCTTCTCCTTTAAGATGGATGATATCAGTTGCTCGAAGTCGCTTTTCGAGCGGTTCCATCGCAGCTTTAAGTTTTCCGTAATCAACAAGACAGGCTTTATAATAAAACTCGGTAAACTCACGAGTAGGCATTTTGGCATTCATCGCAAAGGCCGGTGATGGATAGCGCATGATGCACCACTTTGTATTATTCACACGCTCTTCGAAATGAACCGGATGCAAGAAATGCTTGGAGTAAGCTTCGTTTGCTTGTTTACTTGCTAACGAATTTTCATAGATATTTTCTGAAGCGCGGATACCGATAAAAACATCCATTTGCTCCATTTTTGGAAGCTGATCTACTGTAGCCTGATTTTTCCAAAACGCTTCATCACCTTTTTGAACCAGTAGCTTTTGTGTTTCGGTATCTTCAATTTGTACAAAAGGATGTGCTCCTTTTTCCCGAATCTGCTCTACGAGTGCACGCAAAAGATTAATCCCATTCAATCCAATTAATTGAACCATTACATTTTCGTTCTCTTGAACTTGAGTGCTGTGCTCTAAAATAAGAGCTGCCATTTTATAATCGTTTTCTGAAATCACTGTATTCTGACCTTTTATTTATTGATTTATTCGTTTGTCGAAAAGTAAAAATTTCGGATTAGCTTACCGAATACTAAACTAAAGCTTAATCACCTGATCGCAGAGTTTGATTTCTTTTGGATCGTTAGAAGCGATGATCACCAGTTTGTTTTTAGCCTTTTGCATGTTTACGATTTTTTTGATGAGTTCATGCCCTGCTTTATCAAGATTAGAACCGGGTTCGTCCAAAAAAATCACATCCGGTTTTCGAATTAATGCCGCAGCAATTTTAACGCGCTGGCGCTGTCCGGTAGATAAAGACTTAAACAGTTTCTTTCGATGATCTTTCATTTGAACCTGATCAATCTGACTGTTTATGTGAGTAAGTTGAGTAGGTAACCCCGCAGTTTGTAATATAAACTCCAAATTTTCATACACGGTTAACTCATCATACAAATTGATGTAAGGAGCGGCATAGCCAATGGTTTTTTTAATTTCATCTTTTGGGATTTCAATTTCCTTATCGATCCACTTGAACGAACCTTTTTGAGCCCGGGTAAGATAGGCAAGACATCGCAATAGCGTAGATTTTCCACTACCATTGGCTCCCGAAACGCCTAAAATTCCGTCGGTGTGCTCGAAGCTTAAATCCGTAAAAATGGGCTTTCTATTGTAAGTTTTTGTCAGTGCTTGTACGCTCAAAGAAATCATATCTAAAGGTAGTAATGAGATAGAACATTAGGAATGGTTATTTCTTCATTTAATCTGAATAATTCTTAACGTTATTTTATTGGATTGCCTGACTACACGCGTTAAATTGGGCAGTATTTCTGGGCACATATGCAAAAAACTATAAATCAAATTACAGACAACCTCGCAGGGCTAGTTACCGCAGATAAGCCATTCTATACTCCAAAAGAGTTGTTAAGGGTAAAAATTCCATCTTTTGTGGTAGAACGAATCCGAATGGCGTTGGAAGATAAAGTTCGGGAAGAGCTTAGGGAATTGGAGTCTAAATGGTTTGATAGCTCATCAAAATTAGTGCAACAAGCCTGGCAAGATTTTCAAAATGCGGCGGTAAGTACATCACATATCCCAAAGACTGAACTTTACAATCTGCTAAATAGTGTAGTATCTGACATTGTGCATGTATTCATTGAACCGAGAAAAAATATGGCGAATTATATTTTTCGAGATGATGAAGAACTGGCGTTCGAAGAGGTAGAATATCGCTGCTCAAGGCTTACCGTGTATAAACATTTTGGTACAGCAATTCCGCTGTATATGAAAAAACGCGGACTGAATTCACTCACGAAAGAACGATGTAAGTTTCTTATCCAAAAAATTGACGCCAAATTGGTGGCAGCTTATACCGCCGAAGACTGGGCCCAAAAACTTGAGCAATTATTTGTGCTTTTCGGTGGAAAAGTAGAGCCAAAGTTATTAGCTATCTTTTTCGAGGATAAAGGGCTTCCTGCCATGGCAAGGAAATTCAGCGCAAAGAGAAAGCTGGTTAATAAAACAGATTTTATTTATATCATTTCGGCCAAAGAGATTGATGCTACCGAACCTGAAGAGCGAAAAAATGAAGAACAATCGCTTATTGAATCATTTTTTGGGGAATATTCTGATGATCCGGCCAACTCAAAACTGTTTGATGACACATTAGCCGGAAAATTCCTTGAAGGCAGTTTGTCGGATGATGAAATGAACGAACTATTGCAAGATATTGCAGCCGATGGTGTAATCGAGGTAGATTCTGATCACGTTGCATCTTTAAATGAGCTGTTTCAAAGTGAAGGTGAGGATGAAGAAGACGTAGCTTCAGAGACATCAGAAGAAATTGCCGAAAAAATAAAGAGCCAAAATCTGGAAGGACATGAAGACATCAAAGAATTCAGAGTTAATCTCATTTCCATTTTAGATCAGGCAAAACATTCGTTTGAAGATATTTCCGGAGAAGAGGCATCAAGTATTTCCGAAAAGGAGCAACCAACATTATCTATTCAGCTTGACGAATCTGACGAGGAAGACAATTTAGATGAAGTGGAAAATGAGGATCCTGTTGTAGAGCAAGGATCAGAATTAGAATCCGACCAACCTACCTCAACAGATGAAGAAGAAAAGCCAATGTGGGCTCAGTTTTTGAGCAACGATCAAATGGATGTGTTGATGGGTGGAAAGCGTAGCGAGCAACGAACTGATGATTTTGATGAGCAAGAATCTATTGAATTGGATTCAGATGAAGAAGACGAAATTATAGATGTTAATGACTCCTTTGATCCGGATGATGTATTTGGTGATGAGCCGCAGAATAAGAAGGAACATGCATTAGAGAATGAAATTCAGGAGTTGTTGGTGGATCGGGTAGATGAATTCAGAAAAGAAATATTTAATTCCTCTGAAGCTGAAATGCAGCAGGCTTTGCTACGCCTTAAAGAGTTTAATACCTGGCAAGAAGCATCGGCTTACATCCAAAAAGATATTTTCAAAAAGAATGATGTAAATCTGTTATCGGGGGCAACAGTAGATTTCACTGATCGGATGCATCGCTTTTTTAACGAACGCACACATTCATAAGGAGCGAACATGGAAGCAAACGAAAAAGTACAACGGCTAATGGAAATGCGGGCTGAAGCTTTAAAAGGCGGAGGCGAAAAACGTATTGAAAAACAGCATCAAAAAGGAAAATTAACCGCAAGAGAGCGTGTTAATCTGTTACTAGATAAAGGCTCGTTCGAAGAGATCGACGCATTTGTAACACATCGAAGCGATGCATTTGGGCTGGGCAGTCAGAAAATTTTGGGAGATGGAATTATTACCGGTTACGGCAAAATTAATGGTCGACCAGTGTATGTTTTTAGTCAGGATTTTACTGTTTTTGGTGGATCACTATCCGAAACATTTGCCGAGAAAATGTGCAAAATCATGGATCTAGCCATGAAGAATGGCATTCCGGTTATTGGATTAAACGATTCTGGTGGCGCTCGAATTCAAGAAGGAGTTTCATCGCTTGGCGGGTATGCCGAGGTATTTTGGCGTAATAGTATGGCATCTGGGGTGATTCCTCAAATTTCAGCAATTATGGGGCCATGCGCAGGCGGTGCCGTTTACAGTCCTGCACTCACTGATTTTATTTACATGGTTGAGAACACGAGTTATATGTTCGTAACCGGACCAAATGTGGTTAAAACAGTTACACATGAAGAGGTTACTTCCGAAGAACTTGGGGGAGCTTCTACACATAATTCTAAATCTGGTGTAGCACATTTTGCAGTACCTAACGATGCGGCTTGTTTACAAGACATAAGAAGATTGATGAGCTACATTCCTCAAAATTGTGAGGAAAAAGTTCCGATGATTCCGGCGAAAGCTCCTAATTCTGCAAAGGCTAAAGCGCTTGAAGACATTGTGCCATTGAATCCGAATAAACCCTACGATATGCATGATGTTATTCAGGGCATCGTGGATGAGGACTCGTTTTATGAAGTTCATAAAGACTATGCAGAAAATATTATTGTAGGTTTTGCGCGTTTGGGCGGAAGAAGCGTGGGAATTGTGGCAAATCAACCTTTAGCACTTGCGGGAGTTTTGGGGATTAATTCGTCGTTAAAAGGCGCTCGGTTTGTGCGCTTCTGTGATGCTTTTAATATTCCGCTAGTTGTATTTGAAGATGTTCCCGGATTTTTGCCCGGTACCGATCAAGAGTGGGGAGGCATTATTAAGCATGGTGCAAAATTACTGTATGCTTTCTGCGAAGCAACGGTTCCAAAAATGACAGTTATTACCCGTAAAGCTTATGGCGGGGCATATGATGTGATGAACTCGAAACACATTCGAGCCGATTATAATGTAGCCTGGCCAACAGCCGAAATTGCAGTAATGGGAACGAAAGGTGCCGTAGAAATTATATTCCGACGTGAAATTGCTGCTGCTGAAGATCCCGCTGCAAAGCAGGCAGAACTCGAAGCACAATATGCCGAAGAGTTTGCGCATCCATATAAAGCAGCCGCGCGTGGGTTTATCGATGATGTTATTCTACCATCCGAAACTCGCGAGAAGTTGATCAGAGCAATGGAAGTTTCCCAATATAAAGTGGATTCAGTGCCAAAGAAAAAGCACGATAATTTGCCGTTGTAGAACATTTGAACATTGAACTTCCATTATGAACTTCGAAGTTCAATGTTCAATTTCAATGTTCGATTGTTCAATGTTTGAAGTTCGATTGTTCTACCTATTTCCTATCAACGATAGCTAGGGTACATCGCGAAGTACACACAAGTTTCCCTCGTTCGTCGGTGATTTTGGTTTCCCAAACATGAATGGTTCGCCCAATTTGGACGGGGGTAGAAGTTGCAGTTACTTTTCCGCCTTCAGCTACTGATCGATGATGATTGGCATTGATTTCGATGCCAACTGCTGTTTTACCTTCCGGGATATTTGCCCATGCTCCAACCGAACATAACGTTTCTGCTAATGCAACGGATGCTCCTCCGTGCAAAATTCGAAAAGGTTGAACCGTACGCTCATCAACCGGCATCTCAGCAATCATTTCTTCCTTACCGATTTTAAGGAATTTCATGCCTAGCGTAGAGCCCATGTCTACTTTTCGTTGCTCAAGGAACCATTTTACTTTTTCTTCGATACTTTTGTCTATCTGCATTTTTTATTTGCTTAACACTGTTAAGTTGTGTAATTATTTGTTGGAACCGCTTTCTTATGTACATTCGGCAATAGCCAGATTCGTAAACCTAACGTTATGAAAGTATGAAATATGAACCAGCTGTAGTACCAATATTAATAGACCAGTGTTTAAATAAAAACAAACTGGGTATTGCCGCTGCTGTAAAGCGTAATGGCGAGTGGAAAGAAACTACTGTTGATGAGTTTCGGAAAAAAGTAAAAAACCTTGCGCTTGGGTTATATCACCTGGGCGTGAGAAAAGGAGATCGTGTATCTATCCACTCAGAAAATTCAACAGAATGGCTTATTTGCGATCAAGCCGTACTCTCGATTGGAGCTGTGAACGTAGCCATTTACACTACACAGCCTGCGGATCAAATCACTTATATCCTCGAAAATTCTGAAGCAAAAGTACACATTGTTTCAAATGATGAACTTTTTGGAGAAACAAAACCTCTGATCAAAAAAATAAAAACGATTACGTCTATTATCTCCATTTTGCCATCTAAGCACGAAAAACTGTTGAGTTTTGAGGGTGTGATGGCACAAGGTGAAGTGCTGGATAAAGAGCAACCAGCGTTATTTGATGAGCTCAGAAATGCAATTGAACCCGAAGATCTGGCAAACATTAATTATACATCAGGGACAACCGGTGTACCGAAAGGAGTGATGTTGACTCATATGAATCTAGCATCAAATACGATCGCTTCTGCAATGAGAATGCCTTTCGACACTTCCAAAATTGATCACCCTAAGGTACTTTCATACTTGCCGCTAGCGCACATGCTCGAACGCATTGCCTCTTATCTGTACATCCACGAAGGGGCATCCGTGTATTATGTGGAGGATATCAACGAGTTTAAGTCGGACCTGGTGACAATTAAGCCGATTTATTTTGCCACCGTACCAAGATTACTGGAGAAAATAATGACGGGTCTAAAGGTTCGCGGTCAGGAATTATCCGGCTTGAAAAAGAACATTTACTATTGGGCCATACATTTTGCCGAGCAGTACGATCCGGAGAATCCACCATCAGGTTTAGATGCCATTCGCTGGAAAGTTGCAGATAAAATGGTGTATTCAAAAATCAGAGATGGTATGGGAGGAAACTTGATCGGAACGACGGTTGGAGGAGCTGCACTCGCTCCCAATGTGATGCGTTTTTTTAATGGAATCGGTTTTAAAGTTGGTATGGGATACGGATTAACCGAAACCTCTCCGGTGATGACATCAAGTTTACCCGATCAAATTAGAATTGGTTCTGCAGGTATGCCTTTAGTTGATGTAGAAATTCGAATCGCTGAAGATGGCGAGATTCAAACCATAGGGCCAAATGTGATGAAAGGCTATTATAAACTTCCCGAAAAAACAGCCGAAGTTATGACTGCTGATGGCTGGTTCTGCACCGGAGATATTGGCCATATCGATGATGAAGGATGGTTGTTTATCACTGATCGAAAAAAATCGATGTTTAAGTTGTCGACAGGTAAATATGTAGCCCCACAACCGATCGAAAATGCACTAATGAATAGCGGGTTTATTGATCAAGCCTTAGTAATTGGCGATCAACAAAAATTCTGTGCAGCTCTTATTGTACCGGATTGGACGAATATCAAAAAGCGATTCGATCAAAAAGAACTAAGCTACAACGAGAACGAATTAGTAACAGACGAACGCGTGATTACAAAACTTCAACGCGAAGTGGATAAAGTAAATCGGAAGCTGCCACACTGGGAAAAGGTGAAGAAGTTTATCCTCATAAAAGATGCCTTCACCATCGAAAAAGGTGAGCTTACTCCCAAAATGAGTATCCGAAGGTCTGTGGTAAAAAATAACTTTAAAGAAGAAATATCCGGCTTATATGCCGATACCAATTCATCAGCACTATGAAATCACATCGAAAAATTCGAAAAGTAGCCGTACTCGGAAGTGGAGTTATGGGGAGTCAAATCGCTGCTCATTGCGCAAATGCAGGCCTGGAAGTGCTACTCTTGGATTTGAAGAATGAGGATTCAAAGAATCCCAATAGTATTGCTGATGATAATGCGAAGAAACTCCTAAAAATGAAACCGGCACCGTTGGCGGATCCATCACTGGCTTCCCAAATAAAAACCGGGAATTTTGAGGATAATCTCGCCGATTTATCCTCTTATGATTGGATTTGTGAAGTGGTAGTGGAGCGGATGGATATCAAGCAGGAGCTTTTATCAAAAATTGATGCAGTTCGATCAGATTCGGCCATTGTGAGTAGTAATACTTCTGGACTCCCCATTCAGGAGATTAGTAAAAACTGTTCAGATAATTTTAAAGCTCATTTTTTAGGAACTCATTTCTTTAATCCCCCAAGATACATGCATTTGTTGGAGTTGATTCCCATTGAGGAAACTTCTGATCAGACCCTGAGCACTATGCGTCTGTTTTTTGATGAAGTTCTTGGAAAAGGAGTAGTGGATTGTAAAGACACCCCGAATTTTATTGCGAATAGAATTGGTGTGTATTCGATGGCTAGCCTGCTTCCTTATTTTTTTGGAGGTGATTTTAGAGCCGAAGAAATTGACGCAATGTGCGGCACACTCACCGGTTATTCAAAAGCAGCATCCTTTAGAACAGCCGACTTAGCCGGATTGGATGTTCTGCATCATGTAGCGAATAATATTTACCCATCCATCCCTAATGATGAACAAAGAGAAGTGTTTAAGCTACCTGCAGGATTTGGAAAAATGGTAGAACAAGGTCGGGTTGGAAATAAGGCAGGAGAAGGTTTTTATAAGAAAGTTCAAACCAAAAATGGCAGAGAGTTTCATATAATAAATCCAAAGACTTTCGAATATGAGCCTCAAACAGAGTTAAAATCTGAGGTCATCAAAGAGGCCAAGAAAATTACTGATTCGAAGGAAAGGCTTAAGTTTTTGGTAGAATCTGATTCTGAAGAAGGAAATTTCATCTGGCAGGTTCAGCGAAATTTATTGTTATATGCCGCCAATCGAGTTCCTGAAATATCCGACTCGATCGAAGCCATTGACCGGGCTATGAAATGGGGTTTTAATTGGGAATTAGGTCCCTTTGAGCGTTGGGATGCACTTGGTTTACACTATGTTGTAGATCATGCAAAAAAAGACGGATTTGATGTTCCTGCGCTGATTTCTCAAATGCTCGATGACGGTTTTGATAGGTTCTACCAAAACCAAACAGTTTACGACCCAACTCAAAAGATTTATACAAAAGCTTCTTCAAGGTCGGTTAAGGATATCTCCAAAAGTGCTATTGCCCTTAATAATCGAGTAGTGACCGCCTCAAAATCATCTGCAATTATCGATTTAGGTGATGGTATTGCTCAGTTTGAGTTCAGAACTAAGAATGCAACCTTGAATGGTGAATTGGTAAACAATCTCGAATCTTGTCTTTCTCATGTAAAAGACCATTTCGATGGTTTAGTATTATCTCATTGGGGGGGTAATTTTGCTTATGGCGCCGATTTGATGGAAGCAATCACCTTCTATAAAAATGGGCAAACTGAAAAAGTTTATGACACGGTAAACAACTTTCAGCGAACCGCTGTGGCTTTGCGATATGCACCATTTCCCGTTGTGGCTGCTCCATTTGGGATGACTTTAGGCGGAGGCGCAGAATTTGTGTTGTATTCCGATAAAGTTGTGGCTCATCATGAATTATACATGGGGTTAGTTGAAGTTGGTGTTGGATTAATTCCAGCCGGTGGGGGAACTACAGAACTACTTCGTAGAGCAATGACGAATCTGCCTGAAGATGCCGATCCACTGCCTTTTGTTAGAGAAGTATTTAAAACTATCGGATTAGCTAAAGTTTCTGATTCAGCATTGAAAGCTAAAAAAATGGGAATGATTCCGAATGACTCAGTGATCGTAATGAATCGGAATAATCTTCTTGAAACGGCAAAGCAGGAAGCTAAAACATTGGCTGAATCAGGATACACCCCGCCTGCAAAATCAACCATTAAAGTATTAGGGAAAAAAGCAGAAAGTGTAATGAAAATTATGCTTTATGTGATGAATGAAGCGGGGCACGCAACCGACTACGATAAAGTAGTTGCTCAACGAGTAGCTCGTGTACTATCAGGTGGAAATATATCTGAACCACAGGAAGTTAGTGAGGATTTTCTCCTCAAACTTGAACGAGAAGCGATATTCGAGTGCTTGCACGATGAGCGAACCCAAGCACGCATCGAGCACATGCTTAAAACCGGTAAACCACTAAGAAATTAACCATGAGAGAAGCTTATATAATCGATGCAGTTCGAACTCCTTGCGGGAAAGCCAATAAAGGATCATTGCGATTTACCTATCCGGATACGCTGGGCGCAACAGTAGTAAAAGATCTATTGGCAAGAAATAATACTGTTGATCCTGAAGCAATAGACGATGTAATTATGGGATGTGCTTTTCCGGAAGCCTCTCAGGGGTTAAATATAGCCAGACAAATTGCTTTGCTAGGCGGGTTGCCGGATTCAGTTCCGGGAATGACTATTAACAGGTTTTGCTCCTCAGGTTTGCAGACCATTGCATTGGCCGCTGAGCGAATTATGGTTGGTGGAACTGATGCCATCGTTGCCGGTGGAGTAGAAAGTATGAGTTTGGTGCCGATGGGAGGATTATCCTTTCAACCAAACCCTGAGATTGCTGATCAACGACCCGAAATATACATTAGCATGGGACTTACAGCCGAGAATGTAGCTTCGAAATATAAGATCAGTCGTGAAGATCAGGACGAGTTTGCTTATCAAAGTCATCAAAAAGCAATTAATGCGTGGCAGAATGAGCGCTTTAAATCTCAAATTACAAAGGTGGAAGTAGTTGAGCAGCTCATTACCGCGGAAGGTGAAATTATTGAGAATAGAAAACAATTCGATCAGGATGAAGGTCCGCGAGCAGACACATCAGTAGAAGTTCTTGCCAAATTACGACCTGTATTTAAACAAAACGGAAGTGTAACGGCCGGGAATTCATCCCAAATGAATGATGCAGCAGCAGCTGTTTTGTTGGTTTCAAGTGATTTCTTAAAGGAACACAATCTCGAACCAATGGCACGGTATGTTTCTTTTCAAACCGCAGGAGTTGCTCCGGAGCTTATGGGAATTGGACCCGTTGAAGCTATTCCAAAGGCACTAAATCAAGCTGGATTAGAGCAAAAAAGAATTGATTTAATAGAGCTGAATGAAGCATTTGCAGCCCAATCACTCGCGGTAATCAGAGAGTTAGAGTTGGATGAATCAATGGTGAATGTAAATGGTGGAGCTATTGCAATGGGGCATCCACTTGGGTGTACCGGAGCGAAATTGACTACACAAATTCTACACGAATTGATTGCCCAAAAGAAAAAATATGGAATGGTAACTATGTGTATTGGTGGTGGAATGGGCGCAGCAGGAATATTCGAAAATTTAAAAAACTAACTATGTTTACAGCCGACACAATGAATGGTAAAACCATTCTTATTACGGGAGGTGGAAGCGGTTTAGGTTTAGCAATGGCAAAAGGTTTATGTCGTGCCGGCGCTGATATTGTAATTTGCGGAAGAACCCTTGAAAAGCTAGAAAAAGCTTCGATTGAAATAGGGGAACAGCGCAAAGATGCCCTAGTCAAGTTTTACTCTGTGGATGTTAGAGATCATGAGCAGGTTGATCAAATGTTCAATTCTATAAAGAATGAGATTGGGTCGCTGGATGGTTTAATTAATAATGCTGGGGGCAACTTCTTGTCGGCGTCGGAGGATTTATCACCTGGTGGGTTTAAAGCCATTGTTGATATTGTTTTGCATGGAACTTTTAATTGTACGCATGCTTTTGGCAATTATCTAATTGAAAAAAAACAGGCCGGTAGTATTCTAAATATTGTAACCACTTACGCCGAGCATGGTTCAGCTTTTGTGCTGCCTTCAGCTTGTGCTAAAGCCGGTGTGCTCGCCATGACAAAATCTTTGGCTTATGAATGGGCAGAATATAGTATCAGAGTGAACGCAATTGCTCCAGGACCATTTCCAACTAAAGGAGCATGGGCAAGATTGGTTCCGGATTCTATGCTGGAAAAAATGATGATTAAACAAAATCCCTCAAAGCGTTTAGGCGATCATCAGGAATTAGCCAATTTGGCGGTATTCCTGATGTCTGACCTCGCACCTTATATTACAGGTGAATCTGTTGTTATCGACGGCGGAGAAAGTCTGAAAGCCGGACAGTTCAATTTTGTTACCGATATGATGTCGCGCAAAAAACTGAAGATGGCATTTAAGGCAATGAAGCCAAAAAAGTGATTATCCGAGTAGGATTGATGTAAGAATTACTGCACCTATTACTGTTAAGTAGAATATATCAGTTTGTACATCTGGTCGATGTAGATGTAAGTAATGCTTATTTATAGTGTGTTCAAGTCCAAGTTTATAATACTTGTTATATATACCTGTTTTCATAATTACCTCCAGGTTACTCTCTAAAGCTTATTTATAATCCGAGTCAGCTAATTGTTTTTCAAGAGCTGAGATTCTGTTTTTAAGTCGATTAACTTCAATATCTTGTTGAGTAATTCTCACGAATTCACCATCAATATTGGTTTCAATCCAAATTTTTTCGCCTTTATCGAACTTTACTTTTGTTACCAATTCGTAAGTGTTGTGATCGTACAGTTTCCAGATTCCGTGCTCAAGGAAACTTTCATCAGTTTTGAAATAAAATCCTTCCTGTAAAACACCGCCCTCTGCGCTATACATGGTCATCGAGTAATGGTCTCCGATCAAATGAGTAACAATTTTCTGATTCTCAACTTGTTCAATGGTGTTCTGTGCTGTTGAGTTTGTTAATCCGGTAAAAAGGATAAAAACAAGGGTAAGTAATAATGTTTTCATAGCAATACCTCTCTAATTAGTTGCTATCCAATGTTACCAAATTGTTAACATAAAGTAAAGCAGATGTTAACATAAATTTAACACACTGTTAAGAAAACTGATTCAATCGCGCCTCAACACGTTCAGTTTGTATTGCTAGCTGAAGAGCATCGTAACTGTTGTACCCTGTTTCTTTACCCATTTGAATGGACTTCAAAAATAATAGAGCCGCTTTTTCGGCTGCTTTGGATGCATCAAACTCTTGCTTTTCAAAGTAAATTCGTTGTGAATCGTTTACTCTCCCAATTCGAACTGTTTGTTCAAGTACATTACATTCCAATACTTCATGCTTGTTGGCAGCAAGCCGCTGGTGTCTGTTCGATCCCGAGCCTGAATAAATATTTATGGTTGCCGTTGATCCATTGTCAAATCTCAGAAATAAGTGAATGGCAATAGGGTAGCTGCCCGATAGGAAAACTGATTTAGCTTCAATATGGTGAATGCCGGAATCGAGCCATTTCATGCAAAGTCCGATTTCATCAATCCAGTAACTTTTAAAAGACGGCTGAAGATTTACAATCGTGTTCTTTTCAATTTCTTTATCGATATGGAGGTAGGAAGGCCTGGGTAATTTATCCATCATCCATCGTGTAGCCGGTGCTAACGATGGCCACTGCGAAAATTGAACTCTGCACCCCGATTCTTTAGCCGACCGATGGATTTTTTCCAACATTTTAATGTCGGTGGGTTGCTTCGCAATGAAAAAGCAATGAAATCCTTTACGTACTCCTTCCAATAATACTTGTAGGTTTTCAGGACTTTCATCCAAAATAAAACATGCGTCCACTGAATTCAGATCCTGAATGGTGGGGCACAATTCAACCTCGCTTACAATATTGTGTGGGCGTAAATGTTGCTCCCAGGCAACTGCTCGTGTTGCATCTCCTACAATTCCAACTTTCATGTTTATAGCCATTAATTTTGGCTAAAATGCAAATGGAGATGCTATTTTCCAACTACGAGATTAGTCGGGCATTACAATTGCGAGAATAAAATACATAAGGATGGTGGAGCCGTATAAAAAAGCGAATATGATGAATAGTATTCGTACAATTGTTGGATCCCATCCCAAATACTCAGCCAATCCACCACAAACCCCGGCGAGCATTTTGTCCTTTCTTGATTTTTTTAACTTTGCAGGCATAGTTTTTTGAATTTATGTCATAAATCAACGGCAGGATACGACACTAAATAGAAATGGTTACAAAAAAAGCGAAATATTTTTTATTTCGCTTTTCACTTACAAAAAGAATGGGTGTCACTACTTTTGTAGCCTGAAAACTATTGGCATACTCATCTGAACATTTACTTTTTGACCTCTTTGTAAACCAGGAGTAAACTTCGTGTTTTTAATCACACGTAGTGCCTCTTCGTCGCAACCGCCACCTATACCTTTAATCACCTGAGGATTTTGAACATTTCCGTCTTTGTCGACTACGAATTGCACAACAACTCGTCCTTCAATACCAGTTTTTCGAGCTTCTTCTGGATAGTTAATTTGCTTTATTAAGCTACTAATTCCACCACTAGGTTCGGGCATTTGTTCAACTTTACTAAAGAATTCCGCATCACTGTTTTTGTTATCCGCTTTTTCAGCAGTTTTAGAGGTTATATAAATTGCTTTAGTTGTCCCGGAATTATCCACCCGTAATGAGCCGATGTTTTCGGTTAAGATGGCTTCGTTTAGATTTTCAACTTCGGTAAGTGTGCCATCGATATAAATCTTGTACTCTTGTGGTTGTACCTGTTCCAGATTTAAAAAAGGAGGGCTTTTGGTTTCCATCTCAGGAAAATCTGATTGTGAGGATGTTTCGGTACAAGCCGTTGCAACCGTTATTGTAAGAGCAATAAGGGTAATACTTGCTAAATTCAGAGCTTTTTGTGGTTTACTTTTAATCATAGACATGTTTTGTATTCGCTTTTTTAGATTTGAACTTTGTTCGGTTAAAGCGATCTGGAGGTTGGGTTGGTGATCCGAAGATTGTGAAACACTGAAAATCAGCTTCGCATATTGTGTAGGCGAAGCATGAAATTCAGTGATAACCTCCTGATCACAGGATGTTTCGCGAAAGTCATTAATTTGAGTAATCAAATGGTTGATCAGAGGATTAAACCCAATTAAACTTCTGATAAAGCTTATGAACACATTCAATTTATAATCTCTTCGGTGAATATGAATCAGTTCATGAGCAACTATCATATTAAAGGTAGTATGATCGTCTTGTAGAAATTTCGGTACTACAATGATTGGAGTTTCCCATCCAAATGTAAATGGAGTGCTAACATCAGCTGATCCAATAAAAATTTGAGAGTGATAATTCGAAGCTGATCGGAAGTTAGCAGAGTTCAGTTGATTGTGATCCGATAATAAATCTAGCTTCAGCTTTTGCCGTAACCTTCTAAGATTCTCCAAATTTACCATTAACTGAATGATTCGATAACAAGACAGAATCATCACAAAATAGGTAGTTAGTGCAACAAAACTATAAAAGTTAAATGAGGTGGCATAAGAAGCACCTGTCGAATAAGCACTAAATGATAAGTCGGGTACAGGAACCGTTAGCACTGCGAAGACAGAGCTAGATTCAGTAATACTACCGGCAAATAGGCTTGTTATTGGTGTAATAATCCAATTTAGAAATATAGCAGTAGGGAAAGATATCAATAGAGCTACTCGGAGGTAATAATCAAAAAATGGTTGATTGGATTTTCGCATTTGTACCAGATATAAAACGATACCGACTAGAGTTGTCCACCATAAAAAAGGAATCCAAAATTGATGAAAGGCTTGCTCTCCAAAGTTTGATAAAGCAGAAAAATCTAAACCCATTATCTCTCCTCCATATTATCAATCAGTTTCTTTATCTCTGCCAATTCCTCTTTAGATACCTGTTCGTTTTGAACCAGTGTTTGCACCAGCGCTGCCGCAGAGCCATTAAACACTTTCTCAAGCGTGAGGTTTAATAATTTACTTTTTACTTTTTCCGGATCTTGTTTGCGCGTTGCACTATACACATAGGCATTCCCTTCTTTACGATACTTTAAAGCCCCTTTTTCAGTAAGGTTTTTCATTACCGTCATTATGGTGGTATAAGCCACCTGCCTTTTTTCTAGTATTCGGTTTCTAACATCATTTACGGTGGCTTCTTCTAATTCCCACACAATTTGAAGGACTTCAAGTTCGGTTTTGCCTAAGGGGATCGCTTTCATTTTCTACTATTGAGTTAATACTATGAACATAGTATTTAATTTAATCCTAGTTTGCAACCTCTTTTTTGGAACGCTTTGATGACGGATGCTTTTTGATGGGGTATGAGTAAACGACCTTTTTTATCCCAAATTGACCAACACATAGAAAAACCAGAACTTGGAAATGCTAAAAAAGCTGTATTTATACTTCACGATCAGTTAAATCTTGATTATTGGCCTGACTGGGTGAAAGAAGAAAAACCGCTGCTGATTTTTATTGAATCGAAAGCGAAAGGGAGCAGCTTGCCTTATCACAAAAAGAAGTTAGTGTATGTACTAAGTAGTATGAGGCATTTTGCAATCGAATGTGCGGAAGCCGGATTTCCGGTGTACTATCATTCTACAGAAAAGTGGTATGAGGATGCATTAACTGAAATTTTGGAACAGCAAGATCATCTCTCACTTTTCATGATGGAAGCATCCGAATGGGATACTAGGGAGCAACAACATAGGATTAAAAATGAGTTCGAGAGAAGAATAGAAGTCATTCCCAATAATTTCTTTCTGGCTAATGCCAATGAGTATAAAGACAAAATTGCCCCCGGCTATCGAATGGAGTATTTCTATCGAGATATGCGACGAATGACCGGCTATTTAATGGATGGGACTGAACCTGAGGGCGGTGAATGGAATTACGATGAGGAAAATCGGAAGAAACTCCCAAGAAAAATCAACATTCCAAGTATTGCAAGCACCGAAACCGACGAGATAACAGAGGAAGTTATAGAGTTGATCGCAGCGAACTACAGCGATCATTTTGGAGAGATTGATGGTTTTGATCTTGCTGTAACTCGTAGACAAGCTCTTTACAGGCTCAATGAATTTATTGATGAACGGCTGGATGAATTTGGTCCATATGAGGATGCTATGGCCACAGGGAAAGATGTGATTTTCCATTCTCAATTATCCATCTATATGAATAATGGGCTTCTTCATCCCAAAGAAGTATGTGATAAAGCACAAGAAGCCTACGACGCCGGTAATGCTCGATTAAATTCAGTAGAGGGTTTTATCCGACAAATTATTGGTTGGCGTGAATTTGTTCGAGTGTATTATGAGGCAATGATGCCGGATGTAAGAGATAAGAATTACTTTGGTTTCAATAAGGCATTGCCCGATTTATACTGGTCTGGTGAAACCAAAATGCACTGCATGAGCGAATGTGTACGTCCGGTAATTAAAGATGGTTATTCTCATCATATTCCAAGATTGATGGTGCTGAGTAACTTCTCCAATCTAACACATACCGATCCAAGAAAGCTGAACGAATGGTTTTGGTTTGGATATTTGGATGCCTACGAATGGGTGGTGCTGCCAAACGTATTGGGTATGAGTACCTTTGCCGATGGAGGAGTTTTAGCTTCAAAACCGTATGTAGCAGGTGGGAATTACATTAATAAGATGAGCGATTACTGCAAAAGTTGCTCTTACTCGATCAAAGAAAAGACAGGCGACAAAGCCTGTCCATTTAATTATTTATACTGGAATTTCATCGATCAGCAGCGTGAAACATTCCTGGAAAATGGTAGAGCAAACTTTATGGTAAACATGTTCGATAAGAAGGATGATGAAGAGAAAAAAGCTATACGTGAATCGAGCGAAAAGTTCATCAACAATTTGAAGCGGTATGATTAATAAAGAATGGTTCAATTATCAATTAAGAATTAACTTTTAAACAGTTTATTATTTATTTATTCCATTCTACTAATTTTATTTTGCTAACTGCTAACTGCTAACTGCTAACTGCTAACTGCTAACTGCTAACTGCTAACTGCTAACTGCTAACTGCTAACTGCTAACTGCTAACTGCTAACTGCTAACTGCTTACTGCTTACTGCTAACTGCTTACTGCTTAC
>JAEPQH010000008.1 GCA_017640605.1 Balneolaceae bacterium
AATGTGCTTTACCATACTTCTTCTTCCACCCATGAATGCTTGATGGACTACACCCGTAAAGTTTCGCAATTTCATAGGCAGTATAACGCCCTCGCTCTATTTGTTCAATCACTTGAAGTTTAAATGCTTCACTGTATCGATGGGTAATTCGTCGTGGTTTACTGTTCATTGCTATCATGTTTTGTGTAAACCTATTTCAGGATGTGACCGTGACTTTGACAGCTCACCATTTTTAATTTTAAATCTTGAATTTTTAATTACTCAACGCTTGCTCTAAGTCGTGGATGATGTCTTCGGCATCTTCGATTCCAACTGCCAAGCGAACCATTCCATCAGTAATTCCGGCTTCTAAACGTATTTCGGGATCCATCACCGAATGAGTCATGGAAGCAGGATGTTGAATCAATGTATCAACTGTACCTAAGCTAACAGCCAGCGTACATAGCTTAACAGCATTCATAAGCGCCTTTCCGGCTTCAAATCCGCCTTTAAGTTCAAAAGAAAGTACTCCACCAAACCCATTACTCATCATTTCGCAGGCCAATTCGTTTTGAGGATGTGATTTCAATCCCGGATACCAAACGCATTCTACCGCCGGGTGCATTTCAAGAAATTGTGCCACTTTCATTCCATTTTCGGCATGTTTTTGCATGCGAAGTGGCAAGGTTTTAATGCCATTACTCAGTAACCATGCATCCATAGGAGCAGCGATTCCACCTAAATTCTTGCGAAATTTGTGCAAGTGTGTTTCCTCGATCAACTCTGATTTAAGAACCAACGCCCCACCAATCACAGAACCATGTCCGCCTAAATATTTGGTGGTAGAATGGGCAACAATATCAGCACCATATTTTATTGGTTGTATGTGAAATGGCGTTGCAAACGTATTATCAACCATCAACAGCGCACCATGTTGATGTGCCAGCGCAGAAATTTGTTCGATATCAGCAATCGTCATAGTAGGATTAGCGATACTCTCAATGTATACAAGTTTGGTAGATGGATTTTGCTTCAATTCCATTTCCAATAAAAACAAATCGCTCATATCTACAAACGAGCGACTCATACCTAACTCTGGTGCCTCTAAATCCAAAAACTGACTGGTACAGCCATATAGTGCATCTTGTGCAATTATATGTCCACCTCTGGCTGCAGCGATAATCCCCGTTGTAATGGCCGCCATTCCACTTCCAAAAGCCATTCCGGTGTATGCATCCTGATTTGGCAAACCAAAAGACTCTAGCTCAGCAATAGCACGCTCTAATTTTTCTACCGTTGGATTTCCCAGCCGCGAATAAATATGCGAAGCTCCACCCTCTTCACCCTGAAAAGCTTTGGCACCTGCATCAACATCTCTGAATACAAAAGTCGACGTTTGATAAATCGGATTAATATGAGATCCATATTGATCAAAATCACGCTCACCGGCATGAACTGCGGCAGTTGCGAAGGTAGCTTGCTTTTCTTTGGATGTAATCATGGTATCGGAATGTTTGTTTGTTCTTTTATCACATTTAGCACAATGCTGGTATACATGCGTTGAACATCGGGCAAGGTTGCCAGTTTAGTTCGCATGATTCTCTCGTAGTCTTCCACATCTTTAGCAACAATGTGCAGTAGAAAATCGCCATCACCTGTAGTGTTGTAACAGGCTAGTATTTCCGGAATCGCTTTAACTTCGTTGGTAAATTCATCCAACAAACGAAGCCGGTGTGCACTTAACGTAATAGTAACGAATGCATTTAAACCCAGGTCAATTGTCTCCGGATTTACTTTCGCTTCATACCCACTAATCACTCCTTCTCTTTCGAGGCGACGAACCCGCTCAAGCGTTGGAGTGGTTGTAAGATTTATTCGTTCAGCAAGATCTTTATTGGAAATCCTTCCTTCTTTTTGAAGAATCCTTAGAATCTCTTTGTCTACGTCGTCTAATCGTACTGTACTCATTGCTAACTATATGTAATTATACTAATAAATGTGATAATCAAAAGATAGATCATCCAATGATCAGCCATATTTTAGATAAAAACACTATATAAAACAAAAAAGCAGAATATCTAACTATCTCTACACCCTTAAATGCTTTGAGACAGCAGATGATTCTGCTTTCGTACTTAATCAGGTTCTTTTTAACCGACTACATCTTCCGATAAAAGCCCTTTTCCGTGCGGGGATTGCACAGTTTCAGCCATAAACTCTTGCTGGCTAAAGTCATCAACTTGAATAGCATCGTTTCGAGCAATCTCAGCTTTTCTAACTTTTTCGGCCTCTTCGCTGGTGATGATCTTCTTTTCTAATGCAGGATCAATCATATCTATGACTTTGCCTTTTGGAAGTTCACGCTTTTTAACTGCTTTGTAGAGTTTTTTGTAAATGGCATCTGCATCATGAATTAAACGCATGGTATGTTCGTAGCGCCCAACTGCATCGGTTGGGTCATCAGCAAGGTAAATTCCACTCGTTAGATGATCGCGTTGTTCGCCCACTGTTTGCATTGCCTGTGCCACCTGATGGCCCAATTTATCTGACGGATAGGTTCCAATCGGATTTAATCTTCCCCAAACCCCGGCTAGCCGGAATACCCAACTTAATCCCGGTACTTTGATCTCACTTAAAATGCCTTCAAAAGCCAACTGCATTTGATAGAACATGTAGTTCATGCTCCAATGAAAGAAAGCTTCATCTTCTTTTCTTCGGCCTTCTGCTTCAAATCTTCGGAGTGTTGATGCAGCCAGATACATATTACTCAGAATATCTGCATAACGGCCGGCAATCTTTTCTTTCATTTTGAGAGCGCCTCCATAAGATCCTAAAGCGATATCAGCCAAAAATGCGAAGGAGGCAGAAGCCCACGCTAACCGACGGAAATACTTAGCTGATGGACCACTTACCGGTGAACCGGCCAAGCGACCCCTAGTGAGACTAAGCAGAAATGCTCGAGCTTTATTTCTACCAACATGACCGATGTGTGCCCAGAAATTTTTATCAAACGCTTTGGCGTCACCGGAGGTTAAGGCATTAATTTCGTTAAGCGCGTAAGGATGACATCGAATTGCTCCCTGCCCGAAAATCATAAGCGTACGAGTGAGAATGTTAGCCCCTTCTACAGTAATTGCTATTGGCAAAGATATGTAGCCATTTGCAAATACGTTTCGAGGTCCTCTGGAAATTCCTGAACCACCTACAATATCCATTGCATCGTTGATGATCTCCCGAGTTCGCTCAGTAAAGTTATATTTAGCAATTGCCGTAATTACAGCTGGTTTAGCTCCTTTATCGAGTCCGCCCGTTGTGTATTTTCGGGCAGCTTCCATCATGTAGGTATAGCCACCAATTCGAGCCATCGGCTCTTCAATCCCTTCGAATTTTCCGATATTTAAACCGAACTGTTTACGGATTAGCGTATATGCACCAACTACTCTGGAAGCTAATTTTGCTCCTCCTAAACCTTGAGCAGGAAGAGAAATTCCTCGCCCAACGGCTAAGGATTCCATCAACATTCGCCATCCGTTACCGGCACCTTCTTTTCCGCCTATAATAGCATCAATAGGCACCACTACATCATGCCCTTGTGTTGGACAGTTATAAAAAGGCACACCAAGAGGATCATGGCGTCGACCAATAACAACACCTTTTGTATTGCTAGGAATTAAAGCACAAGTGATACCAAGATCTTTTCCTCTTCCTAATAGATTTTCCGGATCGGATAACTTAAAAGCTAAGCCCAAAACGGTTGAAATTGCAGCAAGAGTGATGTACCGTTTGTTCCAATTAAGTTTAAGATAAAGTTCACCATCATCACCTTTAATTACGATTCCATGCGCTTCCATCCCGCCCGCATCAGAACCCGCATTTGGTTCCGTGAGTGCGAAACATGGCATTTCTACTCCGGCAGCAAGTCGAGGCAGGTAATATTCTTTTTGCTCATCGGTTCCGTAGTGCATCAACAATTCGGCCGGACCTAAAGAATTTGGAACCATCACGGTGGTAGCTAGTGGCCCTGATCGTGATGCTAATTTCGCTACAATTGCACTATGGGCGGTAGCAGAAAATTCATGTCCGCCAAATTTTTTGGGGATAATTAGACCGAAGAATCCCTCTTTACGCATATACTCCCAGGCTTCATCAGGAAAATCCTTATCCACAAAAATATCCCAGTCATTTACTTTCGCGCAAAGCGCTTCCACCTGATTATCTAAAAAATCTTGTTCATCTTTTGTTAACTCAGGATATGGTTCATCGAGTATTCGTTTAAAATCCGGTTTACCCGAAAAAAGTTCGCCATCTACCCAAACGGTACCCGCATCAATGGCAGTGCGCTCTGTTTCCGAAATGGTTGGAAGAAAATTGAGTGCGTCCATGAGTTTCATAATCGGTACGCTTACCAGTGTTCTTCGAATTGGCGGCACATTAAATACAATGGCTAGTACCGTGTAGGTGATAGTAAGCCACACTGGAGCATCTAAACCAAATAACAGGCTGTAACCGGCTATTGCCCAAATCCAAAGCGGACTTCCGGTATAGGCGAATACCATTGCCAAAACAATGGCAGAAACAACTACTGCTACAATGGGAAATTGATATAAAAACCCAAAGCTTTCTATAAGTGAATTCATGATGATAAGATTAGTTTGTAGTAATGCGTATTAAAAACCCTTGTACAATGTGATCGATTGACTCTTCAATAAACTCATTTCTATCAATTCGGCTATCTAAGCGTTGATTATAAACCACGTCAATTATTCCATGAAGTTGAGCCCAGATCGAATAGGCAGCAATCATTGGATGATCCAATTCCATTACACCTTCATCCACACCTTGTCGAATTACCGACTCAAGTAATGCGTAACCTCGACGGGCTTTTCTAAATTTCTCTTTTGGATAGCGTCCCATTGCTTCGGGACGAACCATATAGATCACCTGATATTTTTCCGGTTGGTCTAATGCGAAATCAACATAGCTACGAATGATGGCCTCAAACTTGGCTATGGTTCCGCTCACTCGTGCCGCACCTTGTTCTATTGATGCACTCAGTTCTTCAACCGATTCTTCGATAATAGTATGCACCAAGTGATCTTTGTTTTTGAAATACAAGTAAATACTCGTGGCAGAAACACCAATATCTTTTCCAATTTTGCGCATCGACAGGGAATCATATCCCTTCGAAAAAAGCACATTACGACTAGCTTCGAGAATTCGATCTCTTAAAGTTGATTGATTTTTCGACATCTGTACATTTGGTTAACACTGTTAAGTTACGCTATTGAAGGAGAAAATCAAGACGCTAAAACTGATTGGTAAAAAAATATTATCCTCTGAATCTTAATCACTCCTAAACGTGAGACAGAAATAAACAATGCGAACCAAACTTCTAATAAGTTCACTTACGATTCTATTTAGCTTGATTAGCATTCAGCAAATCGCAATAGCTCATCCTTGGGGCGGTTTAGTTGTTGATGAAGACGGGAACATCTATTTCACCTTTACGTGCCCCATTGTTGACGAACATCATTACGCCTGTGTGTGGAAACTTGATACGGATGGAAACTTAACTCAAGTTTTAAAATCTCAAAACTCGCCATCTGATATTATCCTTGCCCGTTCTCTTAATAATCAGATTTATGCAGCTGAGCGATCAGGACAATCACCCAACTACAGAAATATTCTTTGGAGATTAGATGCCAAAGTTGACCCTCCTTACTTCGACCGCGTAAACTCCTCAGATAATTTTCACATACAAACCTACGCTGTTGCGGATAGTGCTACACTTTATTTTGCACGCGATGGAAATCTATACAAAACTAATAACCAATCGACGGTAAATGAGATTGAAACCGGTTACTCTTTCAGAAGAATTGATTTGCTTTCATTCGATAGTAATGGAAGTTTATATCTCGTAGCCGACAATAACTTATACAAACAAATCGATAACGAGTTTGAACTAATCACACAATCATTGAGAAAAGAAAACCCACCTAACATCCCATTTCATGGTGCAAATATTTTGTTTGATATGTGTGTTGATGAAAATGGTACGGTTTATCTCGCCTATTACGGGAATCGAGAAATATTAAAAGTAGAGCAAAGTGGTGAAATATCCTCTTTTGTAACTGCTGAAGGGCCTTGGTCGCCGAGCGGAATCGATATTTACAACGGCGAATTGTACATATTGGAATCAACTATTGGAGATGGAGCGTGGTGGAAATTTTGGCAGCGCAACGATGACTTATTAATCCCTCGTATTCGCAAAGTTGATGTAGAGGGAAAAGTATCCACCCTTTACGAGTATCAACCGGTTGATTAAGATAAGGAGAATGATAGAAATCGAATCGTTCGTCCTCTTTCTAGGTGCAGCCCTTCGTAGTAAGTTCTGATTTGTAAGAGTGAATCATTCGGGCAGTCGCGATGTACATCTTCAACATTTCGATGTAAGGTTAATCCATGTTCCTCAATCATTTCTAAGGTATAAACATAAAGCTCAGGACTATCCGTTTTTAGATTGATTGTACCGCCCGGTTTTAATAAAGGTCGATAAATGTCTAGAAACTTTGGGGAAGTTAGTTTTTTTCGGTCTTTTTTGAGTTGAGGATCCGGAAAGATGATCCATATCTCATCAACCTCATTTGGAGCAAAATAATCGTACAAATGATCGATATAAGCCCTGAAGAATCTCACATTTTCTAAATTTTCCTCAAGTGCTTTTGTTGCTCCCACCCACAAACGATTGCCTTTAAGATCAAAACCTACAAAATTTTTATTTGGATACATTGATCCCATACCTACGGAATACTCACCTTTACCGCAGGCCAATTCCAAAACAATTGGGTGATCATTTTTAAAGATTTCGGAATTCCAGGTTCCTTTTGGAAAAGGATTGGCACTGTTATATTGCTTCCATAAAAACACATTATCCATGTGTTCCAATGCCTTCATCCTTTCTTCTTTTATCTTCGGCATTTATGGGGATAAGCGTTTAATCTTCCAGCTTCCTTCACTAAATGAATATGCAATCCGATCGTGTAAACGAGATGGTCTGCCTTGCCAGAACTCGAAATACGTTGGGGAAATACCATAACCACCCCAGAAACTTGGCTTTGGCACATTTCCTTCTTCAAAAGATGCTTTCATTTTCTGAAAAGTTTCATCCAAAAATTCCCGATTTGGCACTTCTTTACTTTGATGAGATGCATGCGCTCCAATCTGACTCATATGTGGACGAGATTTAAAGTATGCTTCGCTTTCTTCTATCGGAAGCTTTGTAGCAACGCCATCAATTCGAACTTGTCGCTCCAATTCACCCCAAAAAAAGCACATCGAAACATTAGGGTTAGCCTCGATTTCAGCGCCTTTATCACTGCCGTAGTTGGTATAAAATTTAAATGCTTTACCTTCTAAACCTTTTAGGAGAACAATTCTCGAATGCGGTTTCGACTCACCATCAACTGTAGAAAGCGTGAATGCATTGGCTTCGCTAACTTCAGCTTTTAATGCCTCTTCAAACCAAATCTCGAATTGGGCAAAAGGATCTGCTTTTACATCTGATTCATCCAAACTATGCTTGGTATAATCGAGACGGAGTTCTTGTAGTTCTTGTTCTTTCATTTCATCCGAAATAGTCGGGCTCATTACCCGGTTTCCATTTAATATTACAACCAATACTTGGTATTTGAGGCTCTACAGGTTGTTTTCCTTCCATGAGAGCCGCAATCGCTTCCTGCAAATCCTTACCGGTAACATCTTTACCATTCCCCGGCCTGCTATCATCGAATTGACCGCGATAAACTAACGATAGATCTGCATCAAACAGATAGATATCAGGCGTGCAAGCTGCTTGATAAGCCTTTGCCACTTCCTGTGTTTCATCGTATAAGTATGGGAAAGGATAGTTTTCTTGCTGTGAGATTTCCCTCATCAATTCAGGTGAGTCGGCCGGATAATTCTTTACATCGTTCGAGCTGATCGCTATAAACGCAATTCCTCTTTGTATATAAGAGTTTGCAAGCTCAACTAGTTTATCATTTATGTGCTTCACGTATGGACAGTGATTGCAAATAAATAATATTACGGTGCCCTTAGATTTCTTTGTGTATTTATATAATTCTACATTACCACCAGTAACACTCGGTAATGTAAACGATGGGGCTTTTGTACCTAGCTCAACCATCGTTGATTCAACTGCTGCCATTTTTTCTCTTTCTTATGTCCTAATTATCATATTTGATGAAAGCCAATGCTTGAAGACAATATACAAAAAAAAGACGGCTAAGTCTTTCGTTGTTTGATATTTAGTAAGGTATGGATATAAAAAAACCCGATACCCAAGTGAGAAGAAATAGTGGTCATCTATGTTCTAATTAAAAATCTCGATGAGGGTATCGGGAAGCTACACCCTAAAGACGAAGAAACAGCCAAATAGTTTCCTTGTTTACGTTAAATAATTGTAAAACAAGTTCAGTGAAATAACCCTAATTGCTCACCGTGTTTTTTTATAAAATGATCGGTGCTTAACGCCATTGATTTCCTATTTAAACCAAGTCTGCGAGCTTGAATATCAAACACAGATTTTATCTGATGGTAAAATTCTCCTTCCCCCTTCATGCGGTCGCCAAATTCTGTGTTATTCAATTTTCCACTTCTCATAGATTTTATTCTATTCAATACTTTTTCCTTGCGATCAGGAAAGTGCTGTTCCAGCCAGGTTTCGAACTGATCTTTCACCTTAAAAGGTAAACGCAAAATTATAAAACCTGCTGATGTTGCCCCTGCATCTGCACTAGCTCGTAAAATATCTGGTACTTCATGGTCGGTTAAACCGGGTATAACGGGCGCAACATTTACCCCAACCTGAATTCCGGCTTCAGCAAGTTCCTCAATAGCTTTAAGTCTTCTTTTTGGGGATGAAGTTCTCGGCTCCATCTTTTGCCCCAAGCTATGATCTAGAGTGGTTATCGAAACAAAAACATTTACACATTGAAAGGCTGCTAATTGTTTTAATAAATCTATATCGCGAGTAACCAGATAATTTTTAGTGATGATACCTACCGGTGCACGGAATTCAGCAAATACTTCTAAGCATTGTCGGGTAATCTTTAGTTTTCGTTCAATGGGTTGATATACATCTGTTATCCCGCTTAATGCAATAACTTGTGGTTTCCACTTTGGGGATAAAAAAGTCTTTCGAAGTAACTCTGCTGCATCGTACTTCACCATAATCTTGGTTTCAAAATCTAAGCCTGATGAAAAACCAAGATATTCATGAAATGGACGGGCAAAGCAATACACGCATCCATGCTCACAACCGCGGTAAGGATTCAGCCCTGCTTCGAAAGGCACATCAGGACTACTGTTAAAACTGATGATATTTTTGGTATCGTCTTTAAATAATTGTGTTCGGTAATTTGGCTTTTCATCTTCGTGATAATCAATATAATTTCCTTCAAACCTATTAATCGGATTATCGCTACTGCCACGACCTCTAATTGGAAGTTCTTTTTTCATTCAAAATGATACACATATATCATACATATTTCAAGCCAGCCATGTCTTATTCCCGTTTTCACTTAATGAAACACTTATTGATAATGCTTCCATTGATGTTTATTTCAATTACCGCGAATGCGCAAACATCTAAAGAAGAATTACAACAGCAGTATCTGGAAATTCTCGAAAACCGTGCCTTAACCGGTTTTGTGGATGAAGATGGTGATATACAATTTGAATATCAGGAGAAGGCGTATTTCATTGGCGTGGATGAAAATGATCCTGAATTTTTCCGTGTAGTGATGTTTAATATTTGGCCAATTTCGGATTTATTGGAAGGGAATAAAGTCTTGCTAGCACTTGATAAGGTTGGCAGAGATCACAAAGTAGTGAAAGGATACATCCACAGTGAAAACGTTTGGCTTGCTATAGAAATGTTTGTGAATTCGCCGCAAGATGCAGCTAATTTTTTAGATAGGTGTTTACAATCGTTAGAAGAAGCGGCACTCACTTTTGTAGAAGCTATGTGAGTGCCTTCATCTTTTTTTTAATTCATTCTTTGATAAACCTTTTTACCGGCTAACCAAGTTTGCAACACATCGATTTGCCAGATTTCTGAGGCATCCACCTCAAAATAATTCTTATCTATGATAATGAAATCTGCCCATTTACCCGGTTCTAAGCTCCCTAATACTTCTTCCTGATGCGCTGCATACGCGGCATCAATGGTAAAAGCTCTAAGAGCCTCTGTACGGCTCATTGCTTCTTCCGGATACCAACCGCCCTCGGGCTCTCCTTCATGATCCATACGAGTTACCGCAGAATACAGACCAAAAAATGGATTAGAATGTTCAACCGGAAAATCAGATCCTGCCGCAACCACGGTGCCTTGATCCAGAAATTTTTGCCAGGCATAGCCACCTTTAATTCTCTCTGGCCCAACTCGATCTTCTGCCATGTTTTTGTCGCTGGTAGCGTGTGTAGGTTGCATACTAGCGATTAATCCAAGCTCTTCAAATCTGGGAATATCCTCTAGAGCTACAATTTGTGCGTGTTCAATTCGATTTCTTAAATCAAAGGCCTGATGCGTATTTTGAGCGTATTCCAGTGCATCCAAAACTTGACGATTACCCGCATCACCGATAGCATGAATATTTGCCTGAAAACCTTTACCCACTACTTTTGCAGCCATCTCATTCATTTCTTCCTGTGATACAAACAACAGGCCGTAATTACCGGGATCATCAGAATAAGGTTCAATCATCGCTGCACCTCTACTTCCTAGAGCGCCATCAGAATATAGTTTCACACTTCTTAATGAGAGCAGGTCATTGGCATACGATTCAATCGGTCCGTTAGCAGATAACGTATCGAAAGTGCTTCCAGCACCGGAAACCATCGTATAAATTCGAGAAGTTAATTTCTCGTTATCCGCAAAGTCTTTATACAAATTCCATGTTTGCACACCTGCACCTGCATCATGCACACTGGTTAATCCCATTCGTGCAAGCTGTTTTAGTGCTTTTTCGAGTGCTAAAGATTGCTCTAACGGAGTTGGCTCGGGAACTACCGCATTGATGTAACCTTCAGCTGCATCAATAAAAATACCTGTGGCTTCTCCATTGTTGTTTCTGATGATTTTCCCTCCTTGTGGATCGGGAGTATCTTTACTTACTCCGCCATATTGCATGGCCAATGAATTACCCCAGCCGGCATGTCCATCAACTCGACTTAACCAAACCGGTCGATCAGGGACTACACGATCTAAATCTTCAGCAGTTGGAAATTCATTTTCCGGCCATAGCGTCTGATTCCAACCTCTACCTAAAATCCATTCTAAATCGGGATTGGCATCGGCGTATTCTTTAATGGTTTGCAAGGTTTCCTCAAGGGTATTTATTCCCATTAAGTTTACTTGGAGCTCCTGATAACCAAGTCCCATCACATGTCCGTGAGCATCGATTAAACCGGGCAATAATGTTTTTCCTTCTCCATCAATCTGAACGCCCTCGTACATTGAGATAAGTGCTTCATCACCGGTTGCAACAACTTTACCATCTTCAATAATAAGTGTATTAAATTCGGTGAGCTGATCATTGCTAAATGTGTACCCTTCAACGTTGTGGATGATGGTGGTATTCGCAGGATTATCGCAACCCTGAATTAAAAAAGTGATAGTTAGTAATAATAGAATTTGTCTCATAGAATTTTTTTGTTGAAAATAAAGAATATAAGTTGTCAAAATTATGAATTTGAGAGCTTTTACATTCCGTAGCTTTAATTGATTTTAATTTAATTAGCATCGGTGTTTGTTTACATTCGTTGGGCAAAAATATATCTAATGCGAGCGTTTCTATTTCTTTTATTTATTACGTCTTCTATTCCGGGGTTTTCGCAATCAGTTACGGCCCCAACTCGCAGTGATACCACTCTGTTCAACGCATACACCCAACAAGCCGAACGGTTCAAATACACCAATCTGGATTCCACATTTCGATATGCCAATTTAGCTATTGATCAGATTTCTGAAGAGGAGTTTCCAGAAAAAACAGCTTTAGCATTAGGTTTGGTAACCTGGGTTCACTTTATGAGAGGCGAATACGATAAAAGTCTCGAAAGTGCGGATAGAGCATTAAGTCTTGTTTCAAGTGATCCTGATGCTGAAACGCTGAAGATTGATTTATTGCACGATCAAGGCACTATTTACGGTGCGATGGGAATGTATGAACTTAGCCTTCGCAAGTTTTATGAGATATTGGATTATTACGATCCGGAGGAAAATCCAGAAGGCTATTATGTTACGCTAAGTAATATTGGCGTGATGTATATGAAATTGGAATTGTTTGAAAGTGCGCTGAATATTTTTCTCCGACTCGATGGAGAAATGCCAACAAATCTTGCCGCTCGGGTTAGCATACCGGTTAATTTAGGATACATTTATTACGATTTACGGGATTTTGATAACGCCAAACTTCAGCTTTACCGAGCACTCGCCCAAGAAGGTAACATCGACCCTCGGGTTTATGGGTTATCTAATTTTAAACTAGGACAAGTTTTCAATGCAGAAGGCAATTATGATGAAGCCATTGATGCTTTTAATGCTTCCATCCAAATTTTTGAGTCTAGAAAAAATGAACTCGAAACGGTTCAATCGTTAAATGGATTAGCTCAGGCTTACTTGGATACAGGCGAATTAAAAAGTGCCATTTCTTATGCCGAACAAGGCTATGAAATTGCAGATCGATATAATGCTATTCCCGAAAAACAAGCTACATTGCAAAGCTTGTATCTTATCTCTAAAAAAATGGGTAATGCTGCTGAAGCTTTATCTTATCATGAAGAATATAAAGCGATCAGTGACTTTTTGAAGAATTCAGAAACCAATTCCCAAATTGCCCGCATCACTACAGAATATGAGTTTAAGCAAAGGGAAGCTGAATTATTGGCTGCAAACCGGCAGGCAAATCTAATGACTACAGCTAAGATTCAACAGCAGCAAACTTTACTATTTGCCTCGCTTACTGCAATATTTTTAGCCGCTTTGGCGATTATTGGCATGTATAGAAACTATCGACAAAAGAAAGAAAACAATTACTTACTTAGCTTAAAAAATCAAGAAATTCAGGATCAGGCAGAGAAGCTTCGTCAATCCAATCGAGTAAAGGATCGTATTTTTTCGATGATTGCGCATGATTTACGCGGACCACTTAGCTCGTTGTATGGGGTAATCAGTTTAATTGAGATGAATAAAACCTCGCAAGAAGAACTCGACCGGTTAATACCAAATGTAGCGCGAAGATTTAAGTACACATCTACACTGCTTAATAACTTATTGCAGTGGGCACAAAGCCAAATGGAGGGTTACAAAGTAAACTCAGAAGTGTTTGATATTTCTCTGATTTTCAAAAATAAGTACGCCTTACTTCAAACAAATATCGAAGATAAAAACCTAGACATCCACTTACCTCAAAGCGAAATTTTGGTTTTCGCTGATTTGAACATGATTGATCTTGTAGTTCAAAATCTTCTTTCCAATGCCATCAAATTTAGTCACCAAAACGGTTCAATTCATATAGACACAACTCGAGAAGGTGATATGGTTTCGATTTCCGTAAAAGATCATGGTGTGGGGATCAAAGAAAAATATCTCCCTCAATTATTCAGCGATTCTTTCTTTACTACTAAAGGAACTATGGATGAGAAAGGAACCGGCTTAGGCTTAATGCTATGCAAAGAGTTTATTGAAAAAAATGCGGGCACTATTACCGTTGAAAGTACCTATGAGCAAGGAAGTACTTTTAAGTTTACCCTACCTTTGGCTATTGAATGATACCATCTTCGGATTGTGCCAATATTCTTCTTTAATAAATCCAGGTCTGATATTCATTTTTTCGATTTCTTCTCTACTAAAAAAACCAATATCTGATAAAAGTTGATCATCAACGGGATGCTCTGGATCTAAGCCCAACGCTAACTTCCCTCCTACCCGCTGAACTTTAAAAAAGTGTTCAATCACGTGGAAATCTTTAAAAATGATTTCATTGATGTGAAGTAATTCACGTACTGATACACTAAGCCCGGTTTCTTCCTTAAATTCTCGTACCAAGGCTTCTGGTGCAGACTCTCCAAAATCAACACCGCCACCTGGCGGAATCCAGATATCTTCGTTAGTGATAGGTGATGGTAGTTTAACTAATAGAAGATTTCCGTTTTCTTCGAGAATACCACCTACTCGATAACGAATGTACCCTGCATAAGGTGATGAGTGGTTCATCAGCTTACAGGTGCCCCTTTTTTGAGCTTTTTATCCAATTTATTTGATTTCGCGTATTTCAAACTCGCTTTCACAAAATCAACAAAAAGTGGCTGTGGGTTATTAACCGTTGAACGCAATTCCGGGTGAAACTGAACACCTACAAACCATGGATGATCCGGCAATTCGATAATTTCTACCAAATCTCTTTCGGGATTCATCCCCACTAATTGCATACCGTTTTCAACCAATTTGTATCGCAGGTTGTTATTCACTTCGTAGCGATGACGGTGACGTTCATAAACCATAGAATCTCCATACGCTTTATGTGCATTAGATCCTTTCTTTAATTCACAGGCATATTTACCAAGCCGCATGGTTCCACCCATGTTCTGAATGTCTTTTTGATCCGGCATTAAATCAATAATTGGATATTCTGTATTCTGATCAAACTCGGCACTATTGGCAGTTTTCCATCCGCAGGCATTTCTTGCAAATTCGATAACTGCACACTGCATACCCAGGCAAATTCCAAAGAAGGGTATGTTATTTGTTCTGGCAAATTTTACAGCCGCTAGTTTACCATCAATTCCACGCCCACCGAATCCCGGAGCAACTAAGATACCGGAAACAGATTCCAGCTCAGTAGCAACATTATCATCGGTTAGATTATCAGATTGCACCCAACGTACCTTAACCTTACAATCATTAACTGCTCCACCATGGATAAAAGCTTCTACAATTGATTTATACGAATCGTGGTGCTCAACATATTTACCCACCAATGCAATGGTGATTTCTTTGGATGGATTTATAACCGCTTCCACAAATCCCATCCAATTATCAAGATTGGGCTCGGTGGTTTCCAGATTTAATTTCTCAATTACCCGCTGATCTAATCCCTCCTTTTTCATCAATAGCGGGACCTCATAAATAGTTCTCGCATCCAACGAGCTTATTACATCTTCGATTTCAACGTTACAAAATCGAGCTACTTTGCTTCGTATCGATTCATCCAATGGATGTTCGGAACGGCAAACAAGAATATCCGGCTGCAAGCCACTTTCAGATAATGTCTTAACTGAATGTTGAGTTGGTTTGGTTTTTAGCTCTCCCGCAGCTGCTAAATACGGAACTAAAGTAAGATGGATACTTAGCGTATTTTTTCGACCAACATTATAACGTAATTGTCGAACTGCCTCGATATATGGCAAACTTTCGATATCGCCCACTGTACCGCCTATTTCTACAATTACGATATCATAATCGCCCGACTTACCAAGTTTCAGCACATGAGATTGAATTTCGTCGGTGATGTGTGGAATTACCTGAACGGTTTTACCAAGGTAGGCTCCCTGACGTTCTTTATTGATTACGTCGTTATAAACACGGCCGGTTGTTACGTTATTAGACTGACTTGTGGTGATGTCTAAGAATCGCTCATAATGCCCTAAATCCAGATCTGTTTCGGCACCATCATCGGTTACAAATACTTCGCCATGTTCGTAGGGGTTCATTGTACCCGGGTCGACATTTATGTATGGATCCAGTTTTTGGATCGTTACTCGAAGTCCCTGAGCAACTAATAAGCGGCCAAGACTAGCACAAATAATTCCTTTTCCTAATGATGACGTTACCCCTCCGGTAACAAAAATATACTTAGTGGACATGTAGAAGAGAGTGAAGTTGATGGATGGAAAATATAGGGCACTTATAAGCGATCTTCAATCGGTGAGCACGGGAAAGCCAAATTAGTTACTCACATGTTTTCCACAACCTCCTTTAGCACATCGGGATAGTCGGAAAAAATTCCACGTGCACCAGCTTCGGTAATTTTTTCCATTAACTCGGGCTCATTTACAGTATAGATAAAGAAAGGAATGTTATTAGAAGTTAGCTCGCTTATCCATTCGTCTGTTAACTCTTTATAACTGCAATTGAAGGCATCTACTGCATATTTTTCAACCAATTGTTTTGGCGATAATGAACCAGATTGCCGTTTTTCGTACAACAATGCTTTGGGGATATTCGGATCCAGTTCATTTAAATGCTCCATAACTCGGTAATCGAATGAGGAAAAAATTACCTGATCTTGCATTTTGGCTTGGTAAACCAGTTCTAAAGCTTTATCAACAATTCCGTCTTGTGCTGTATCGGTTACGGCGTCATGTTTTATTTCGATGTTTACTGCGACTACATCTTTGGTGTATGCAAGCACTTCCTCTAGTGTTGGTAATGGTTCGCCTTTAAATTGTTCATTAAACCAAGCACCCGTTTCCATTTCCTTTAATTCTGCCAGTGTATAATCACTCACATTGCCTTTTTCACCGGTTGTACGTTTGAGAAGTTCATCATGTATTATAACCGGAATACCATCTTTGCTAAGTAATAGATCAAGTTCAATCATTTCGGCTTTCATCTCTATCGCCATCTTGAACGCTGAATGGGTATTCTCAGGCGCATAAGCACTCGCTCCCCGGTGGGCAATGACCACAAAATTATCGTCATTCGAGTTTGGGAGTTTGGGTAAATTGGATTGAGCCACAGTATGAATAAAAGTTCCGGAAAAAAGAAATACCGCTATTGTGAAAATAGGAATTCTCATTACATCAATGTTTGAGTTATTTTTGAAAATCAAAATACTCAAATTTGATGCATAACATCACTTTAATACTGATAAATAATCTATTCTTAGTTCTGATTATTAATAACGCGTTTGATAGCTCTATTAATAAGGGTATCGAATGAATTCGTGCGGCTGAACACGTAATAGGTGAAATAAATACCTGTTACAATTGCAGTGCTGCCAATCACCGACATCAATGCGGCTAATAATACAGGTTGTACCATATCCAGCACTGAAAGCGCTACCACGGTTGAACCTAAAATAATCTGAAACAACGCTGAGAGAAGATGCAATCCATTCACTGAATGCACTTTATCAAAAAATACAGAAAAACTACTAAGGCGACCGGTCGGTATATCGATTTTACTCGAGTTCTCTTGAACTAAGGAATATTTTTCTTTTGGTTCCTCGTGCATGTCCTTTATTTTTATCTAATACGACCATTAACATTTCTATTATACAGAAAAGAGATTTTTATCTGAAATTAAATATGTCAAATTCCGAGAATTTTTACATTTACGGCCGAAAGCCCGTAGAGGAACTCGCCGAAAATAACAGCAACTCGGTTAACAAAGTTTTTATCAGGAATTCTATTCCGCCAAATTCCTATAAAAATCTCTCTTCTACTCTAAAAGCAAACTCTATACCGTTTGTTACAGTTCCTGAGAAAAAAATAGAATCGTTAGTAGGCAATGTTAATCATCAAGGCTTTGTTGCACAACGCTCCTCGTTAGAGTATGCAAATTTTTATGAATGGATAGAAACCATTGATTTACGAACTAACCCTTCTGTGTTTTTGCTGAATGGTATCGAAGATCCACATAATTTTGGTGCAATTTTAAGAACTGCGGCGGCTGCAGGAATTTCTGCGGTTATAGTTCCTTCCCATAATCAGGCTCCCCTAAATGCGACTGTATTTAAAACTTCGGCTGGTACTGCAGGAAGGATTCCGGTAATTCGTGTACAAGATAGCAACCAGGCGTTCAAAGACTTGAAACTCTCGGGCTTTGAAATTTATGCCCTCGATGGTAATGCAAAAACAACACTCTGGGAAGTAGAATTTAACTTACCAAGCGCATTTGTGATCGGAAATGAAGGACGCGGAATCGATAAAAAGATTTTAAAAAACTCCGATCACACATTAATGCTTCCGATGGAGAACGATGTCGAATCGCTAAATGCCTCAGTAACAGCGGCATTAATTGCCTACGAGTGGAAAAGAAAACGATCAGTATAACAGATACTTCTTTCTGCTCTCGATGAACGCCTGAAATTCCAATCCCCAATCGAATTCTGGTGAGTAGGAGTCAACTTGTTTAGTACCGGCTAGCAGATATAAATGCTCTCGCTGTGTTATTTGTGGATTGGATACTCTAAGAGCATGCAGTAACGATAGTCCAAATTCGACCGGCTTATCGAACTCTGGTGTGGTTTTTATAGTAAAGCCATTTAGCTTTTTACCCTCGAACTTTGGGTAGAGCGACTTCCCCGGAATAGAGCGTGGAATAAAACTAATACTATCTATTTGAACGTGATACATTTGGACTAATTCATTGATCGTTTGCAAAGGGATTTCAAGATTTGGTCCGCCAATTGTAAGAAACGGATTTTCAGTTCCCCGACCCTCAGAAATACTCACTCCTTCAAAGAAACACGTACCTAAGTACACATAAGCATGTTCAAAAGTTGGCAAATTGGGAGAAGGAGGAATCCATTTCAAACCGGTTTCAGGCCAACGCATCTCTCGTTTCCACCCCTCCATTTTAATCACTTTAACCGAGGCCTTATCTGAAAAGTTATACCAATCCTCACCTATGCCCATCAATGCTAGTTCACCAAGTGTCATCCCATGCGCAATAGGAATTGGATGAGAACCAACCATAGATTCAAACTCATCTTCTAGTACCCAACCGGAAACATAATTACCACCAGCTGGATTTGGCCGATCCAGAATCCATACTTCTTTATCATTTTCTGCGGCAGCTTCGATCACATTCTTTAGAGTGGTGTTGTATGTGTAAAATCGTGCGCCAACATCCTGCATGTCAAATAAGATAATGTCAACTTCTGAGAGCATCGAAGTCGTTGGCTTTTTCGTATCCCCGTACAATGAAAAAACCGGCAAACCCGACTGAATATCTATACCATTTTCGATGCGCTCACCGTCGGAATAGTTCCCCCGAAATCCATGTTCGGGCGCAAAAAGTGCAGTAATGTTCACCCCTTTACTCATTAACGTATCTAAAACATGAACGTCACCAATTCTTGCCGTAGGGTTCATAACCAAGCCAACTTTTTGACCATGAAGCTCATCGAGATGATGCGCAATTAACACTTCTGCACCGGTCTTTACCTTTACGGTATCTGGTGTTTTTGAATCGCAGTTTAAAACTACGATGATCAATAAGCTGAGAATTGCTCGAAGAATATTCATTCTCAAAAAAAAGCCTTACACTAACATAGTGCAAGGCTTAGATAAAATGCTTTATGTGAAATAATTAGCTGTTGTTAGCTACCACTTCTGATTCGGCAAAAAAGTAAGCCGCTTCGATTTTACCATTTTCCACAGAATCTGAACCGTGAATGATATTTTCACCTACAGAATCAGCAAAATCAGCACGGATGGTACCCGGCTCGGCATCTGCAGGATTGGTAGCTCCAATTAAGGTTCTGAAATCTGCAATTGCATTATCTTTTTCGAGAATCATTGGCACACATGCACCACTGCTCATAAATTCTACCAACTCACCAAAAAACGGACGCTCTTTATGTACAGCATAAAAACCACCGGCAGTATCAGCTGTTAGTCGAGTTAATTTCATGGCCAGGATTTTAAAACCCGCATCCTGAATACGTTTTGTTACTTCTCCGATCAACCCTTTGCGAACACAATCAGGTTTTAGAATAGTTAATGTTCTTTCTATTGCCATTGTTTACTTATATTAAAATTTTGTAACACTTAAATGAGGAATCCCTCTTCAAAACAGCGACAAAGATACGGGTTAAGTCATAAAGTAGTGTAACCAATTTTGAAAAACGAAGGACAACAAAGGCTATTCAATTGGTCGATACAATTAGCTGCTACGCCAGAGCAATTGTGGCCATTTATTTCTGATACCAACCAGATTTTCAGGTTGATGGGAGCTCCTTCTGTAAAACGTACGCAACTCACTCGTTCGGCACCCAAAGGCTACATCGAAGTAACAAATTCGCGCTTGAGTTCCTATTCGCTCTGGGAGCAAGAACCTTATTTTTGGGAGAAACCATATCGATTTGGTACTACCCGTTATTATAAAGTGGGGATTATCAAACAGCTTCGCTATCAGGTTGAATTAAAGCCGAACGCTGAAGGAACGCTACTTAACACGCGTATTTGGCTTACTCCGGCTAAAGAACGCTTATTCTTTCTCGCTAATTTTTATATCGAAAAGATTTTAAAGCTTCGGTATTTCCGCATTCTCAAAGAATATGATAAATGCGCTACGCAACAATTGCTACGCTATGAAATCAACAATAAGAAACCACTTGTTCGTGGTGCGGAATCCAGAATAAGTAGGATTACCAAAGCTCTTGTTGCAGAAACGAAGAGAAAGCGAATTATCAACCATTTGATTCAATACATTACTAAAGCAGACGACGAGGATTTAATACGAATTCATCCTTTTCACTTGGCTGAATATTGGGGTGAAAAGAAGTATTCGGTGTTAAATGTATTCTTACACGCCGCTAAACTGGATCTGCTGGATTTCAATTGGGATGTATGCTGCCCAAACTGTAAATCGCCTAAATATACTGTTCGAAAGCTCAAAGAAATTCGTACTGCACATTTTTGTGAAGAATGTGATCTGGATTTTGAGCTGGATTTTAATACGAACACACACATGGTCTTTACACCGCATCCTCTTATCCGAAAAATATCACATCGTAAATACTCTTTTGGCGATCCCAACTCAACTCCGCATAAACTATCGCAGCATTTCCTAACCTTAGGTGAAGAAAAGTATCTTGATGTGAAGCTCGAAGAAGGTACCTACCTTTTTAAAAGCAATAACCATAAAGGACATTTAATACTTCATGCCCGTGAAGATGGTATTGATACCTTTTCCTTGGTAATTACCGACGATGACTTTAACGGACAGGAAGTTGAGGTTTCAACAACGCCAAACATCACATTAGTGAATAATTCTTCTCGTAAGCAAGTGGCTTTTATCGAAAAGAAAGATTGGAAACAGGAAGCTACATATGCCAGCGAGGTGGGTTCCGCCCATGACTTTCGTTCGCTCTTTCCTCGAGAAACACTAAAGGAAGGCACGAACGCCAAAGCAAGCGAAGTTACGATGTTGTTTACCGATTTGATGAACTCGACTGAGTTATACAGAAATGAGGGCGACGAATTTGCCATTGGCAGAGTGATGAGCCACTTTAAAATAATCCAGCAAATTATTGCTGAGGAGCGCGGAGGAATCGTTAAAACCATTGGTGATTCGGTGATGGCTGTTTTCCGTGAACCGGTTTCTGCATTAAAAGCAGTGGAAAGAATCCAACAGATTTTTACTGGCTCAACCGGCATTGGAGATTCGTTTAAAATTAAAGCCGGTATCCACTACGGCGATTGTACAACCGTAAATTTAAATGATAGAACCGATTATTTTGGTACTACCGTAAATATTGCTGCTCGTTTGGTTGATATCGCAAAAGAAAAAGAAATCATTATCTCTGAAGCCGTTTTCGATCATCCTGACGTACAATTATATCTGGCGAAGAAAAAGGATCATCTCTTTGTAAAAGAAAATCAGATCGAATTAAAGGGCTTTAAAGATGAAGAATTCCGCATCAAACAAATTCGATTAGAGCGCCCAACTCTTCGATTGGTAGTATAACAGCAAGTTAATTACGCTTTTCCTTTTTGCTGTGTACCTTATGGGTTCACAAACTCACCAATAATGTCAGTAAAAAAACAACATCCTTCTATCGCAGATTCAACGCTGCCGATGCGACCTAAAAAAAATATTGCTTTAATTGCCCACGACCATCGAAAAATGGATTTACTGGATTGGGCAGAATACAATAAAGAAAAACTCTCAGGACATAATCTATTTGGTACCGGAACTACCGGATCATTAGCTGCTCAACGGTTGGGGCAATCCGTTTTCACCTTCAAAAGTGGTCCATTAGGTGGCGATTTACAAATCGGTAGTGCAATCATCGATAATGAAATTGATATCATGATTTTCTTCTGGGATCCACTGCAAGCTCAACCGCATGATGTAGACGTTAAAGCACTACTCCGAATAAGTGTGGTGTATAACATCCCTATCGCCTGTAACCGTAGTTCGGCAGATTTTCTGATTAGCTCGCCCTTGATGGAAACTCCGTATGATCGCTTTATTGTAGATTATAGCCGAAGATTTAATAAAGATATTGAATAATTGTGCCTAACCGATTAGCCAAAGCTAAAAGTCCGTATTTACTGCAACATCAAAACAATCCTGTTGATTGGTATCCGTGGGGAGATGAAGCTTTTGAAGCTGCAAAAGCTCAAAATAAACCCATTTTTCTTTCGATTGGATACGCAACCTGCCATTGGTGCCATGTAATGGAGCATGAAAGCTTCGAAGATGATGCCATTGCTGAGTTGATGAATGAAGCTTTCATCAACATAAAAGTTGACCGCGAAGAACGACCGGACATCGATGCAACCTATATGACGGTATGCCAACTGATAAATGGGCATGGAGGCTGGCCACTATCTATTGTGATGAATGCCGACAAAGAGCCTTTTTTTGCAGCAACCTACATTCCTAAAGAAGCACGTTTTGGCAGAATTGGAATGCGACAATTGATTCCAGGGATCACTGGAATGTGGAATAATGAGCCCGAGCGTATCCAAAAAGCAATTGCTCAAATCAAAAAAGGATTCGGGCAAACACAGGAATTTAAACACGGACACTTTCCCGGTACCGAAGCCATCGATTATGCCGCCGAACAACTTGCCCAAAGTTTTGATGAAACTCATGGTGGATTTGGTGCAGCACCAAAATTTCCGTCACCGCATAATCTTATGTTTCTGATGCGGCAGTATCATCACACCGGAGAGCAACGATTCTTAGACATGGTTTCAGACACACTGATTTCAATGCGATTGGGTGGTTTATGGGATCATGTAGGTTTTGGCTTTCATCGGTACAGTACAGATGCCGATTGGTTACTCCCTCATTTCGAAAAAATGCTTTACGATCAGGCTTTATTGATGATGGCATATAGTGAAGCCTGGCAACTCACCCAAGAACCACTATTTAAGCAAACGGTAGATGAAATTGCGACCTATGTCTTAAGAGAACTTACACATTCTGATGGGGGATTTTATTCAGCTGAAGATGCCGATAGTGAAGGCGAAGAAGGAAAGTTTTACGTGTGGAGCGCTGATGAATTAAAAGAGTTTTTTCTAAAAGAGTATGATTTCGTCGCATCACACTTCAATATTGACGAAGAAGGAAACTTTGAAGATGAAGCCACCAAACAAAAAAATGGGACTAATATTCTTCATCTAACCGCTCCCCTCAATGCTGAACAACAGGAAAAGTGGGATAAATGTAGAGCAGGTTTATTCAGAGAAAGAGAAAAGCGTGTTCGTCCATTACTCGACGATAAGGTTCTAACCGACTGGAATGCCATGATGATCGCCGCTTTTGCTAAAGCTGGAGCAGTGTTCAAAAATTCTGATTACCTAAATGCTGCGAAAAGCTCTTGGGATTTTATTCAAAACCAGCTAATACATAAAGGACAACTATTGCATCGGTTTCGTTGTGATGAAGCAGATATAAAAGCATTCGCTGACGATTATATTTACTTGGCTTGGGCTGCATTGGAATTATACAACGCAACATTTGAGCCTGAGTATTTAGAAAAATCTGTAGATCTAGTTCATCAAGCTATTGAGCATTGTTGGGATGCAGAGCTTGGCGGCTTTTACCTTACTAAAGACCTCACTGATCAGGCTTTAGGCTTGCAAAAACAGATTTATGATGGGGCCATTCCATCCTCCAATTCGTTGGGTTTAAACCTGCTACTAAAACTAGGTCGAATCACAGAAAATGAAGATTGGCTAAATTTAGCCGATCAGTTAGGAAAATTATTTTCAAGTGAATTGATACGGTCGGGTTCCAGCATAACCATGGGCATGATGGCTTTACAGTTTCAGATGCATCAACCCGGAGAAATTGTGGTAGTTGAAGGAAATGGTAATAATTCTGAAATAAAAGATTTCCTAAACACTACATTTTTACCTTCTATGATTACACTTTGGAAATCAGAGGATTCTGCGATTCAGAATATCGCTCCATTTACTAAGTTTTATTCAAGCATTGATAATAAAAAGGCAATATACCTGTGCAAAAACTATAGTTGTGAAGCTCCGGTTAGCAATTTAGATGATTTGGTTGCATTATTGTCGCATCGAAAACAATCCAACTAACGAATAACTTCGTACTCATTAGCAAATAGCCATATATGCTCTATTTTTTTATAAGTCTGGCCGGCGAATTCCTGGTCAAAAATGATAAACGTGATCGCGCATTATTGCGCCGGATTGTTGCCAAAGAACCAAAGGCACTAGGTGAATTGTATGATCATTACAATCGGTTGTTGTTTGGTTTGCTGCTTTCCATCCTAAAAAAGAGAACCGAAGCTGAAGATTTACTTCAGGAGGTGTTTACTCAAATCTGGGAAAAAGCAGATCAGTTCGATACAGCATCAGGTAGTGCATATACCTGGATTTGTACCATCACAAGAAATAAAGCTATCGATCGCTTAAGATCGAAAGTTTACAAAGAACAAAAGAAACAGAGCTCAAGTCTGGATGACGATGACGTACATGTAACACTGTATTCATCCGAAAATAATCCACTTGAGGATACCATATTAAATGAACGTGCAAAATTGGTGAAACAAGCCATGGAACAATTATCAGACAAACAACGCGAAGTGATTGAGGTTGCCTATTTCGAAGGTAAAACTCAGTCGGAGATTTCCGAAGAATTTGATGTTCCACTAGGCACTATTAAAACAAGAATGAGAGACGCGATGATTAAATTACGAACACTATTGGCAGATGAGGCGGTGTAATGAGCGATATAGATAACAAATTTGAAGAATACTGTGCAGCCTCTGTGTTAGGTGCACTTTCTGCAAAAGAAGAACAAGAATTTGCAGAACTCTTGGCGAACGCTACCGAAACTCAACTTTTGTTGCATAACGAAATGAAAGCAATTGCAGCTGAGCTTGCACTTGGTGCTAATCCCGAAAAACCAAGTCAATCGGTTCGAGATGAACTTATGGCTATGGCATGGGCATCGGTAGAGCGAAAACAACAAGCCACGATTTTTAATATTCCTGTTTCCAGATTCAGTATTGCGGCTTCGTTTATTCTACTTTTAACTACGATGGGTTTATTTTTCTACAGCCTCCGTTTGAACTCTGATATTGAAATGAGAAGCCAGGTTATTAATGATCAGGCCATTAAAATTCAGCTATTGGAAACCGAAGTTGAACGTAAAGAGGCGCTGCTAACAATACTGGAAGCCCGCGATGTCGACTTAATCCTAATGGATGGATTAGATGTTAATCCGGAGGGATATGGAAAAGTAGTTTGGGATAAGAATAACGGCCGTGCACTGCTCCAGGTGGCAAATCTTCCGGAAATACCCACAACTCGCGATTACCAGCTTTGGTTTATTTTAGATAATCAACCTATCAGTGCCGGTGTATTTGCCGTTCGAGACTCAGAACGCGATGATTTCTTTACCATAGAGAATCTTTCTAATGAAGCGAACGAAGGTGCTTTTGCAGTTTCGCTAGAACCAAGCGGGGGTTCTCAACAACCAACCGGAGACATTTTCATGTTGGGCGCCATGAACTAAGAGTATTTAAGGCATTCAGGAACAATTTCCTATTTCATAAGTAATTATCTAATAGGCACCTATCGAACGATATGTGCCTTTTTCTTTTTGTGGATGATGTAAAACCAATCCAATCATCAAGAGTCTGCGTATTCATTCACAGTTCTACCCCAATTGGGTTTTAATTATAAATAAAACTAACACTTATGAAAATGATAAAACAGATACTATCTATTTGTACAGTTTTAGGCTTGATGTTAGTAGGAATGACATCCTATGCACAAGCTCAAACTGAATTTACAGCACACCTTAGCGGAAATAGCGAAGTACCTTCCATTGTAACCTCTGCCAGCGGTAATGTTACCGCAACCTTAAATGGCAGCCAGCTTGTAGTTGAAGGTAGCTTCGAAAATTTAAGCGGCGATTTTGCTGCAGCTCATATCCACTCGGGTATGGCCGGCCAAAATGGTGGCGTTGTAGTAGCATTAACTCCAACCATTAATGCTGATAACAAAAGCGGTACTTTTGTAGCTGCTAGTAATACATTCGAGCTTACAGCCGAACAACAAGCAATGCTTGAAAAGCAGGGAATGTATATCAACGTGCACAGTGCTACTTTTGCAAGCGGTGAGTTACGCGGGCAATTAGTACAAAGTGCAGATGCTTATTTCCGAACTAACTTATCCGGTGCTTACGAAATGCCGGCTGCTAAAACCATGGCATATGGTGGCATGGTGTTTCAACTTAAAGGAGACTCTTTAATCGCCTCAGGTTCATTTGCGAATCTTTCCGGCGAATTTGATGCCGAAATTGCAGGTGGTTCTCACCTTCATATGGGCGAAGCCGGTGCTAACGGAAGCGTAATGATTTCGTTGAACGCAACTTTATCGGAAGACAAACTTTCAGGTACTTATTCTCCTGAAAATAATCGATTCGAACTTACTTCAGAGCAGAAAACTGCGCTAATGAATCGAATGATGTATGTAAACATTCATACAAAAGCTTACGGAAGCGGTGAATTACGCGGACAAGTAACTCCTCCGGTAACTGCTGCATTTTATGCAACTTTATCAGGAAGTGCCGAAGTGCCAAGTGTTAAAACTGAAGCTTCAGGTGCTGTTTTAGCAGAAATTCAGGGCGATTCACTTTTCCTATCCGGTTCATTTGCAAATTTGAGTTCAGATTTTGATGCCAACGTAGCTGGTGGATCTCACTTACATAATGCACATGCCGGTACAAACGGTGGTGTTGACTTTGTGTTAACTGCAGAAGTTGCCGCTGATTTAAGATCGGGTTCATATTTAGCATCAGAAAATGCTTTTGAACTTACTGCAGAGCAAAAAACCGAGTTAATGGCTCGTAATTATTATCTGAATATCCACACCAAAGAGAATGGTGCAGGAGAATTGAGAGGACAATTATTAGCCGAAGCAACAGCCTACTTCAAAACCACCCTTTCTGGTGTAAACGAAGTACAACCGATTGTAACTAATGCAATGGGTAAATTGAATGTTGAGGTAAATGGTAATGTAGCTACAGTAGTAGGTGGATACACTGGGTTAAGCGGTGCAATTGATACTGGAATAGCTGGTGGAGCTCATTTACACAATGGTTCAGTTAATGCCAATGGCGATGTTTCCGTACTTATTAATACTACCGTTGACATGGATACAGCAGGTACTTACACCGCTGCCATGAATACAATTGAATTAACTACCGAGCAGATGACTGCCCTTTACAATGAGCAGTTGTACGCTAATATTCACTCAACAGCATTTGCATCCGGTGAATTACGCGGTCAGCTTTTATTTGGCGATAATATGTTTCCGGATTCTTCGGAAATAACATCACCGGAAGAAGGTGCGATGCTATCAATTACCGGTAGCGGAACTACGATGTTTGAAGCAACGTGGACAGAAGCCATCGACGAAAATGACATTGCCTATATTTGGCAATTAGCTACCGACTCAGCATTTACTAATATTATAGTAAACGCAAATGTTGGTGCTGAAACTTCATTCATGGCAGATTTCACCACTTTAGATGAAATTCTTGCCGACTTAGGAGTAGATATTGGAGCTACAGCGAAAGTTTATCACCGTGTATTGGTTAGCGATGGAAGCGATCAAACAGCGAGTGAACCAAGATCTGCAAATTTAGAACGTGGACAAGTAGTTTCTAATCAAGATGAACCAATAGGTGCTGTAGAATCTTTTGAACTAGAACAGAATTATCCTAATCCGTTCAATCCTTCTACAAATATTGCATTCAGTTTAGCTGAAGCAGGTAATGCAACGATCAAGGTGTATAATCTAATTGGTCAGGAAGTAGCTACAATCGCAAATGAGCGTTTTTCAGCTGGTTCTCATACCGTACAGTTTGATGCAAGCGCACTTGCATCGGGTGTTTACATTTACCGATTAACCTCCGGTACAAATACTATCACCAAGAGAATGACACTAATTAAATAGTTGTCACTCCCAGATAAAACAAAAGCGACTCCGTTAGTTCGGAGTCGCTTTTCTTATTTAGAGAATCTTATTATTGATGAATAAATTAGTTGCTAATCATCGCTTTCATGATCATTTCCTGAAGGCTAACCAGTTGAAGTCCGGCAGGCATTTCTACCATATCTTTAGCAATTCGTGATTTTTTAACCTTAGTGACTTCGAAAATAGTTGACGTCTTTCCTTTTTCTGTTACCTCAATCAACAACGGAAAATTTCTAGACTTAAACTCCTGGGTCATTTGATTAACCTGTCCCGACATTGAACCTGGTACATTCTTCCATGGTTCTGAAAGCATTCCCCAATCGATATCTAAATCATTTGTTAACCATATAGATAGGTAATTCTTTTGCTCCTTTCCGTACACGCGTAATTCTGTGGCTTGCAATCCTTCAATGGTTCTCACTTCGTTGGTGTACGTATAGTTCATATCAGAGTCGCTTTTATCCATTTCGCCGCCACTCATCATGTTTATCATAGAAAACATGCCCTCTAACTCTTCTTTCGTAAATCTCAAGGCTTCTTTCTCTCCCATCATAATTACAAAATCGCGCATGTCGCTACGAATCAGTATTCCACTTGCTTCCATCATGCCATCAGAGATATTGATCTTATCCTCTCCTTTGATAAGTATACGCTCCTGAGTTGTGTATAAATTCACCACATTTTCTTCAGTGATGTCTCCATTTTCCTGATTATAGATGGTCATGCTGATTTGCCCTTCAAACTGAGCATGTACTAGTTGGGTAATTACAAGCATAACAACAAATGTCATACTCGCTAGAATTTTCGGAAACTTCATAAATCCTGAGTTTGGTTTAAATAAATAGTCGAGTGCTTTAACGAACGGTAGGTTAAAGTTGTTTCGTATCAAGCGGAAACTAAATCTTCGAAGCCAACGCTTACTTTCTTAATCCATCCGCCGGCTACTACATCATTTCCTTCGTAACAAACAACGGCTTGTCCCGGAGTTATAGCCTCTCGCCCAGCCGGGAAATGGACTTTGACTTCATCATCAGCGGTTTGAGTGATGGTACCGTGCGCGCCTTCATCGTTGTAGCGAATTGCGCCAATTATGTCCATTCCACCATCAGGAATTCGATCGTATTTAATCAGATTTAATTCTCTTGCAATCAATGTAGAGCTAATCAAATCTTCTTTATCACCAATTGTGATGGTGTTCGTAAATGGATTGATATGCGTAACGTAAACAGGTCGACCCATTGGGAGGTTCAAACCACGTCGTTGGCCAATGGTGTAAAAAGGATACCCTTCGTGTTCTCCCAAAATATTTCCATCCTGATCAACAAACTTTCCACCTTTTAACTGTTCTATAGCTTCCGGTTTTTTGTCTTTAAGGAACCGACGATAGTCGTCATCAGGGACAAAACAGATTTCGTATGAATCCGGCTTATTTGCAACATTGAGCAGGCCGTGGTCTTCAGCAATTTGGCGAATTTCTGTTTTAGAGTATCCACCTAACGGAAAAATAGTGCGTGCAAGATGCTCTTGAGCTACGCCCCAAAGTGCATATGACTGATCTTTGCGCGGATCCAATCCTCGTGAAATTACAAAGCGATTGTTCTCTTCCCGAACCCTTGCATAATGTCCGGTTGAGATGAAGTCACAACCTAAAGCATCGGCACGTTTTAGCAGCGCTGCCCATTTGATGTGTGTATTACAAAGCACGCAAGGATTTGGGGTTCTCCCTCCTAAATAATCATCCACAAATCGATCAATAACCCAATCGCCAAATTCTTCGCGGATGTCTACAATAAAATGCTTAAAACCCAAATTCACAGCAATGTGTCGCGCATCATTCATACTTTCTACAGTGCAGCAACCTGTTTCTTTTCCATTATTACCACCACTTCGGTGGTAATCCCAAGTCTTCATGGTGATTCCAATCACCTCATAACCTTGTTCGTGTAGCATAACCGCTGCAACCGACGAATCAACACCGCCACTCATTGCAACCAATACTCTGCCTTTTTTACTCATGGTTGTATACCTCTTGATTAGCCTTTAAAGATACGCTTTTTTTATTTTAGGATTGAAATAGGTTGATTGTTATTGATTATCTAAGGGATAGTTTTCTATCTAATGATTTTTAACCAATTATTCTGCTAGATTAAAAGCTAGTCATCAATTTAACGCTCATGAAAAAACTACTCATCCTCTTATCTTTTTTTGCGCTTTCTTCTACTGTAGTCGCACAGTCTATTCAGGTTCAACTGACACAAAATTCTGATGGCGGTTGGCAATTATTAAGAAACGGTGAACCTTATTTTATACAAGGTGCCGGTGGAGGTGGTTCTCTCGAGTTGCTCGCCCAATATGGGGGTAATACTATCAGAACGTGGGGAATTGGTGATGATACCGAAGAATTACTTGATGAGGCTCATTCGTATGGACTTGCGGTAATTCTTGGCCATTGGTTAGGACATGAACGCCACGGTTTTGATTATGATGATGAGGAAATGCTTAAAGATCAACGCGAACAAGTAAGGCGCGATGTTTTACGATTTAAAGATCACCCGGCAGTATTAATGTGGGCACTTGGCAACGAAATGGAAGGTTTTGATGATGGAGGTAACCCCAAAATTTGGAATCATGTACAAGAACTCGCGGCTATGGTTAAAGAACTTGACCCCGATCACCCAATTATGACAGTTACTGCTGAAATTGGTGGTGCTCGTGTGCAAGCCGTAAACAAAATAACCACCGATGTAGACATCCATGGTGTAAATACTTATGGTGGTTTACCTTCCATGATTGATCGTTATAAAGCTACAGGTGGAACTAAGCCTATCATCATAACCGAATTTGGTCCGCCCGGTACTTGGGAAACAGGCACAACTTCTTTCGGGGCTCCGATTGAATTAACCAGCACGCAAAAAGCAATGGTTTATCGGGAAGCATATCAGCAAGGGTGCCTTGATCATCCGGATTTATGTCTTGGCGGTTTAGCGTTTACCTGGGGATCAAAAATGGAAGCAACAGCCACCTGGTTTGGTATGTTTTTACCAAGTGGCGAAAAATTAGCAGCTGTTGATGCTATGGCTCAAATTTGGTCTGGACATCCACCTGAGAATCTTTCTCCGGTAATTGAAAGTTTTGAATTACAAGGCACAAACCAACTAGAGGCCGGCGATCTTTTTGAAATTCAATTGAATGCATACGACCCGGAAGGAAAAGAATTGCGGGTAGAATGGATTGTTCGCGGAGAGGCCACTGAATACTTCACCGGTGGAGATGTACAGCAAACTCCATTTGAATTGGATGGCATCATTATTGAATCAAATAATGAAAGCGCGACACTAAAAGCACCAACAGAGGGCGTTTATCGTATCTATGCTAAGGTATTTGACCCTGATGGCGCAGCTGCGGTGGCAAATATTCCGGTAAAAACAACAGGCAAAACTAATCCTGTTCAATTGGCTCTCCCACTCGCTGTTTATGCGGATGATGCACCGCAACCTTGGTTTAATTCCGGTTGGATGGGTAACACCGAAAAAATTGAGATGAATCTGAATTCGACCACAGACCCACATAGTGGAAAGCATTCACTCGAAGTAAAATATCTTGGATTTGATGGTTGGGCCGGGGTTGCCTGGCAACACCCTTTAAACGATTGGGGACAATTACCGGGCGGTTTTAATTTAAATGGAGCGGAAAAACTAACTTTCTGGGCACGAGGTAAAAAAGGTGGCGAAAAAGTGAGTTTTGGAATAGGAATATTAGCTGATGATGTGCCTTACAATGATACAGTGATGAAAGAGCTGAGCGAAGTAAAACTTTCTGAAGAATGGAAACAATATTCAATCAATTTGAAGGGAGAAGATCTATCTCAAATCAAAACGCCTTTCTGGTGGAGACTCGCAAGCCCCGGATTACCTGTAACTTTTTATCTGGATGACATCCAATTTGAATAATGTAAACGAGTTATTTCTCTCACATAATTTATCATAATTAAGATATAGGTATCACACTATCCATTTTTACTTATCATTAGTTATACATAATGAATTTCATTTGGAAACCGTACCACGTCTACCGTATATTTGTAGAAGTTACTTCAAACAAAAGCAGCTGGCAGCAATAGTCGGCTTTTTTTATGTCCGGTTTTCAAGCTCTCTTTTCCCATAACCGACATCCTGTTTCTATTATGAAATTTTTCCTCTCACTTCTTATTGCGATACTATTTGTAACCCCAACTACCGCTCAGGAAGCACAATTTCCGATCATTGAAAACTTTGGCGGTATTTATGAAATAGAAGGGGCAACTTCACTTGATTCTCAAATGGAGTACAAGATTGTGATTGATCTTAAAACGCTTCAACGGGATAAGGAGAGTATCAATCCTGGTTTAAATAATGTTGCCCGGATGATGAACCTTCATGGGTTGGGCGGAGTAAACGCTGAGAATTTAAATGTAGCGGTGATTGTGCATGGCGGAGCTACCGATATTATCATAAATAACGAGGCCTACCAAAAGCGATATGAGCTGGATAATCCGAATATCGAATTAATTACTACGCTTAAAGAAGCTGGCGTTAATATCTATGTATGTGGACAGTCCCTACTCTCGCGGCAGTATGCACGAAATGAAGTGAATGAAGACGTAATTGTAGCTTTATCGATGCTAACCACATTTACTACCTATATGCACAATGGATATGTGCCTCTAGTATTCAACTAGGTCATGTACAAGTACGGCTTCCAAGGCTCCTGAACACTACCATTGTAATCTCTGAAAAAGGTAATCGGAACCGGTCGGTACGGCTTTTTCTTAAGTGGCATTTCTGCTTCTTTAGGCGTTTTGTTTCCTTTTTTCACATTACACTTTTCGCAAGCAGTAGTTAGATTTTCCCATACATCGCCTCCGCCTCTACTTTTAGGAATTACATGATCGATGGTCAGATCAGATTTCTTCCCACAGTACATACAGGTGAAATTATCTCTTCTCATAATATTTCTTCGAGAAAGAACCACCTTTGTGTAAGGAATACGTATATAATTTCGCAAACGAATTACAGACGGATATTGATACGCCTCTCTGATGGTACGTAGTTCACGATGAGGATCGTCGTGCAATAACTCAGCTTTTTCCAGAAATAAAAGTTTCATTGAGCGTTGCACCGAGCAAATACTCAGTGGTTGATAGTCTTGATTCAGCACAAGTACGGTCGCGTTCATTAGCAAAACCTGTTAGGGTTAAGATTAATAGTATGTAGATGTTTTCTTTCGAAGAGAACGCAGGATTTATCAATAAAAAAAGGGTACGTGCTAATAGCAGGTACCCTTTAGTATGATACATTTTATTTGAAAATTCAATAGCCGATGGCGTTTAATAACTGTTCCCTAACATCATCATTTATTGAAATAGCTAATAAGATCGAAACCAATAGTCCAAATAGTGCATACGATAGATCTTTGAATACAATTTTGAGTACTTTTTTCATTGGTTTACCAATACCTAAAGCGTCCATAACGCTCATCCCAACTTCTCTACCTGCCAGTAATCCTAAAAATACCCAGGTTGTACTCATAGGCACGGTGCTCACTGTTAATTTATACACTAACAATAGGGCGTAAATGAAATCAATAATGGTTGCTGATCTGATATCGGTTACTCTCGACTTTTCCGTTACAATTTGCTGAATACGATCACCCCGTAAGTAGAACAACAATCCTAATCCGAAGAAAATGAAGAGTGCAAAACCTAAAAATTGGCCTAAATCGAGCGAGCGCGGTAAATATACAGCTACATTAGCGGCATCCTGCATTACCCAAACAGCCCATAACGATCCGGATGTAATCCACTGGATTGGGAGCCAATACTTAGCAGGCTCACTGTTATTGAATTTCTTTTCAAGTGTTTTGGTAACTGTTAACCAAACAATTAAACCAGCTGCAAATGCCAAAAAATACCCGCTTAAACTTTTACCCAATACAGAAGTAATGGCTTCTGCATCAGCCGCGAAACAGCTAAGTAAAAGGAATGTGGTAGAAACCGGCATGCGCATTCTGGTAAGAATCAGCAAAAAGACCGGTGCTGCTACTTGTAAAAATGTAAATGAAGTTGGGGCTTCGCTAAATCCTTTACTCGACAATCGCTGATAGCTAACATCGCCATCAAACATGACCCAGCTTACCGTTACCGTAACCAAAAATATCCCGCCAATATAAATCCACAGCGCCCACCATTTTTTATCCTGATTAGATGCGAGAAAAGTGCCAATGGTTTGGATAGAGTCGTTTGCAATGGCCGAATATCCCGCAAAAACAAACCCAACCCACATTGCTATTTCCGCATAAGGGAATGAAACTCCTGCAACAAAAAAGAACAAACCTATTAATCCAATAAAGATGCGTTCTTGTTTGATGATTGTGAAAAAGCTACTTGGGATGAGTGAATCTATAAATCCCGTACCGTTACCATTAGTGCCGTTTTGTGCCATAATTTCGGATGAATAGTCAGATAAATATCTGTTGTGAGGTTTCTGATCAAATATCAGTGAAAAGTAAGGAAAGCATATTAAGAGAGTATTATCTGAGAACTGCTCTTTTTATTGAAATGTTGAAAGCTGCAGTTACTTTAACTTATCGAGTAATATTCATCTACTTTCATTTTGTTATATCCTTGTTAAGTGATAGTATTGAGCCGATAATATTTCGGTATGGAGTTAACAATCACATATGAACTTTCCTCAACCTACGAGGAACTAGAGCGAGTTGAACATCTGCTTAACGAATTGCAGGAACAACTTGGTTTTGATGATGAATTCTATGCGCGCCTTATGCTTACTGTAAGTGAAGCGGCTACCAATGCTGTGGTGCATGGAAATAAATTAGACCCTTCTAAAAAAGCTACTATTACAGCCGAAGCGGACGAAAAAGTACTCACTATCATAACCACCGATGAAGGCTCAGGCTTTGTGCCTGAGGAAGTCCCAAATCCGCTGGCAGAAGAGAATTTACTCAAAACTTCGGGGCGCGGAGTGTTTCTGATGCAAGAGTATGCCGATGAAACCGAGTATAAGAATGATGGGCGGACTTTAGTACTTAAATTTTATCTCTGAGATACCGATTAATCTAGTCTATTTACGAGCACTCCACTTAATCGAAGTAATTCTGTTTCTGCCAGTTTAGCCTCGATTTTTGCGGATATAAGTCTGTTTTCTGCATTCAACAAGCTCAATTGAGCTTCACGCAACTCCACCGAATTGATAGTGCCCAAACGATAACGTTCTAACGCGATATCCAAACTCTCCTGATTGATATTGAGGTTTTCTTCTTCTAATTGAATCAAAGCTAATGCATCATCATACGCTTCGAAAGTTTGTACAATTCGTGCATTTATCTCAAAGTGCTGCTCTTCATTTCTGATTTGCTCGTTCTTTAACTCAACACTGGCGTTTTGCCTTCTTCTGCTTTTGTTCAATCCATCAAAAAGATTAACTCTTGCAGTGATGCCATAACTAAAGCCGGAACTCTCATTCAATTCACTAAATCCTTGCGAAGCTTCCACTCGGTTAAAGCGATAGCCACCACCTAAAGTGATTTGCGGAAACCATTCACCAGTAATTTCTCTGATTTCTGCTGCAGCAACCTGTTCGCTTAGTCGCGCAGCGTTTAGTTGAAGATTTTGTTCGTTGGCGAGACTTAACACCTGATCTAAATCTAATGGTTCACCTAATTGAATAAACGACTGAACATTGAGTTTTTGGTCGACAGGAATGGCTAATATTTGATTTACTAGCACTTTGGCTTGTTTCAACCCGGTTCCGGTTCTAATTAGTGCAGCTTGATCAGCATTAAAATCGGCCTGTGCTTGCAATAAATCGTATTTGGAACCCGAACCTAAATCTAACTTTGTCTCTGCAATTCGAATACGTTCTCTACTTATTTCCAGAGTATTTTCAAGCACATTATACGCCTGTTGTTGCCCTACAATTTGAAAATATCCGCTGATAATATCAGATAAAACCGCCTCTATCTGAAGTTGAGTTTCCAGCTCAGAACGTTCGCTTTCAATTTCCAATCGATCTGCAACTGCAAACATAGAGAGTCCATCAAAAATGGTCCAGTTTGCGTCGATCCCGTAATTTATTACGGTTGTTTCTGCACCTCTGTCATCTCGGTCGGGGATAGTCCCGGCGGCAAATACCGTTCTGTTATCCTGAATCCGATTAGTTAGCGATGCATCGGCAGTTACCGAAGGCAAAAATCCGGCATTTCCAAGTGTGTTATTATTGGAAGCAATAGTCTGATTATTTCTGGCAATTTGAATCGAAAAATTATTTTCGATCCCTAAACGTATTGCTTCATTAATATCAAGGGTATCGGCTTTTTGAGCAAAAAGTGCACCCGGAATAAGCAACATCGTGATAATCAAAAAAGGTTTAAATACTCTCATGTTAAACTAGCTGAGCCTCTTTTCTATATTCTTCTTCTGCTTCGCGAATTGTTTCTGCATCAATGATGTCGTCATCCGATTTAACCGGACTAAACATCGAATACATAGCCGGAATAACATACAGCGTTAAAAAACTTCCGATAATCAATCCACCAATCACAGCGATACCCATCGAAGTTCTACTTTCTGCTCCAGCACCTAATGCAAGCGCAATGGGTAATATTCCGAGAACAGTAGAGATGGATGTCATCAAAATGGGACGGAAACGAGCTGCTGATGCATCCATAATGGCTTCTTTTATCGATAAACCTTGTCGCTGTCGTTGATTGGCAAACTCTACGATCAGGATTCCATTCTTTGTAACCAATCCAATCAACATAATCATCCCAATCTGGCTAAATACGTTTAAAGTCTGATTGAAATACCACATACTAAGCAGTGCACCTGCCAATGCTAATGGTACGGTTAACATGATGGTAAATGGATCTCTAAAGCTTTCGAATTGTGCGGATAACACTAAGTACACAAGCACCAAAGCGAGCAAGAAAATGAATAATAAGCTTGAAGAACTTTCCACATAATCACGCGATGGACCACTTAATGAGGTCGAAAATGTTTCGTCAAGTACTCGATCGGCAATTTCATCCATCACTGCAATTCCATCAGCAATTGTATTTCCAGGGGTAAGACTCGCAGAAATAGTAGCAGAGGCGTAGCGGTTGAAGCGGTACAATTGTGGCGGACTACTTTGCTCATCAAGTTTTACAAGATTATCAAGCTGAATGAGCCGTCCCTGATTATTTCTCACGTACAAACTTCTTAGATCTACCGGTTCGTCGCGATCATTTCGCCCAACTTGCCCGATCACCTGATATTGTTTGTTATTCATGATGAAGAAATCGAAGCGCTGTCCAGATAGGGATAATTGCAACGTTAAAGCGATGTCCCGAACGGAAACCCCTAGTGCTTGTGCACGATCACGATCTATTTCAAGTTGTAGTTCGGGTTTATTGAACTTTAAATCCACATCCTGATAACCAAAGGTAGGATCTTCACGCACGGCTTCTAAAAAAGTAGGAATAGCCTCTTTCAGGCGTTCGAAATTCTGATTTTGAAGTACATACTGAATCGGCAATCCACCTCTCGAACTTCCAATAGTCTGTTCCTGAGATACAAAAGTTTGCGCACCGCTTTGCAGGGTTACCAATTCCGAAAGCTCGTCGGCTACCTGCATCTGAGATTTTTCGCGATCTTCCGGATCTTTCAGAATAGCGAATGCAAAACCGGAATTCACCGAACTTGAAGCCCCAAATCCCGGAGAAGTCACTGAGATTACAGCTTCGGCTTCAGGTACACTGTCTTGAACCATTTGAACGAGACGATCCATGTAATTATCCATGTATTCGTACGAAGCACCTTCCGGGGCCTGTGAAAACATGCGAACGCGGCTACGATCTTCGAGTGGGGCAATTTCTTTCGGTATGTAATTCGCTAAGCCATAAATGAGTAAACCTGAACCGATAATAATCACAAACGATACCCATCTGAATTTCATAAAACTTTCCAGTGAGCGCTTGTAAGAATTATTGATTGCTACAAAAAACGGCTCAGTGAATTCGTAAAAACGATTATGCTTTTCTCTTTTCTTCAGCAATTTGGTAGATAGCATTGGTGTTAAAGTCAACGCTACAAACGATGAAATCAAAACTGCGCCGGCAATCACTATTCCGAATTCCCGAAATAAACGACCCGTGATTCCCCCTAAAAACAGGATGGGCATAAATACCGAAACCAAAGCGGCGGTAGTAGCAATAACTGCAAAGAATATTTCTTTCGAACCAATAATACCTGCAATGGTAGGTTCCTGACCGGCTTCAATTTTGCTGTATATATTTTCCAGCACAACGATGGCATCATCCACCACCAATCCGATAGCTAATACAATAGCAAGAAGCGTTAAAACATTAATTGAAAACCCTGCAATGTACATCACAAAAAATGCCCCAATCAAAGCAATTGGAATTACCACAACCGGAATAATGGTGGTTCTCCAATCTCTCAAAAACAAAAAGATGATGGTGATTACCAGAATGAATGCAATAAATATGGTTTGTTGTACCTCGTTGATGGAAGCCCGAACATAAGTGGTAGTATCAAAACCAGTGGCTGTTTCTATATCAGCAGGAAGGTCTTTTTCGATATTGGCAACACGACGGTAGAATTCATCAGCAATTTCTATTTGATTGGCACCGGGCTGAGGAATGAGTACAACTCCCACCATCGGAATCCCATCTCTTTTTAAGATAGTGCGCTCATTTTGTGGCCCTAGTTCAGCATATCCAATGTCACGCAGTCTGATGGTACTTCCATTCGATTGCTTAACAATCAGATTATTGAATTCCTCTACCGAGGTCATTCTACCCATTGTTCTAACCGTAAGTTCGGTAAGTTGTCCTTCAATTCTACCTGATGGAAGCTCTACATTTTCATTCAATAGCGCATTTCTCACATCCAATGGAGTAAGATCGTAAGCAGCAAGTTTCATAGGATCGAGCCATAAGCGCATCGAATAAGTCTTATCACCCCAGATCTGAACATTACTTACGCCGGGTATGGTTTGCACTCGCTCCTTGAAGTAATTATCTGCAATATCGGTTAACTGAAGCAGATTTCGAGAATCACTTTTAATGTTGAAGAAAATGATAGGAAAGGAATTTGCATCTGCTTTGGTAACTACCGGCGGATCGGCATCAGGAGGTAAATTACCAACTGCTCGTCCTACTCGGGATTGAACATCACTCGCCGCTGTTTCAAGATCGATACTCAATTCAAATTCTACGGTGATGGTACTTCTTCCCTCTCGACTAACGGAAGTCAGATTTTTGATTCCGGCTATTCCATTTATCTGATCTTCGAGTGGTTCTGTAATTTGCGATTCGATTACATCTGCATTCGCGCCAATGTAACTCGTGCTCACTGTAATAATTGGAGGATCAACCGCCGGATATTCCCGAACCGGTAAATAATTAAATCCGATAATCCCAAACAGTACAATTACAATGGAAAAAACGGTTGCCAGTACAGGCCTTCGAATACTAATTGACGATAAACTCATATCAATCCACCACTGAGTTTACCATTACCTTCATACCCGGTCTAACTTGGAGAAGACCCGTTGTTAACACCGTATCTCCTGCCTGAACTCCGTTAGTAATTTGAATTTTTCTATCGGTTCGGATTCCCGTTTCCACACTTTGTGGTTGAACAACTCCATTTTTAAGTAGAAATACTTTTTGTCCTTGAAGTTCGGGCACCAAAGAAACCGTGGGTACGAGCAAAGCACCGTTTATAGTATCTAGGGTGAGTTCTAAATCAGCAAATGCGCCGGGCAGCAATGCTCCATTCGAATTTTCGGATCTTGCTCTCACCTGTAAAGTTCTCGTTTCTGTATTGATGCGAGGCTCTTTTGCATATACGGTTGCTGATAGCTCTTCATCGATGCCTTGCACACTAAAGGTAATTTTGGATCCAACGTTTACTTGTGCCGCGTATCTTTCGGGGACAGAAAAATCCAACTTTATGGGATCTATATCCTGCAATGTTGCAATGCGAGTTGTAGGTGATATATAACTTCCATCGCTCACGTATTTGAGTCCAAGTATTCCTGAAAATGGAGCTCTTACCTCTGTTTTTTCAATTTGTGCTTTGATTAATGAAACTTCGGCACGTAAAACATTTACCTCGTTCAAGGTTGCATCATACTCTTCCTGACTGATCCCTCCTTTCGATAACAATTGTTCTTGCCGACGTTCTCTTTCTTCAGCTAATTTTAAGCGAAATTCTGCTCTGGTCAGCTGAGCTTGTAAATCCTTATCGTTGATTTTGACAAGCAAATCCCCTTCTTTGACAGTTGCTCCTTCATTCAAATATAATTCCTGAATAATTCCTGGGCTCTCAGCTGATAATTCCACTTCTTCGTTGGGGATGAGTGTTCCCGTTGTAAATATCTTGTTGTCTAGAGTGTCCGCTTTTATGACAAATACATCCACCAATAACGGGCTGTTACTACTACCTGATGATGATGCATTGGACGAATTATTGAAGTAACCCTTTACTTTTGGATAGGCAATGATCATTAATACAACGGCGATACCAATGATGCTTATGACTCGTTTCATGAACTATTTTCGAGATTGATGATTTTCGCTAACGTTAACTGTTATAAGCGATTAATAAATCCTGATTTTATTTTTCTACTTGTAAAAATTTATTTGAATCAGTAACTGCAAGACACAAAAAAAGCCGACTCGAGCAAACGAATCGGCTTCAGAATTAAGACTCAAAATGATTAATTCAATTGAGCGTCTAATTGCTTAGTAAGGTGTGTTTTTGGAACAGCACCGATGATTTGGTCAACAACTTCACCATCTTTGAAAATTAATAATGCCGGAATTGAACGAATACCATATTTCACAGACACTTCCGGGTTTAAATCTACATTTACCTTTCCAATTTTTGCTTTTCCGTCGTATTCACCTGCCATCTCTTCTACAACCGGACCGATCATGCGGCAAGGTCCGCACCATTCTGCCCAAAAATCAACCAAAACCGGTTGATCAGATTTCAAAACTTCTTGTTCAAAATTTCCATCAGTTAATTCAACTGTCTTCGACATGATTTTTCCTTTTATTTGATTAAATAATCTTTTTCTATAATTCGATACAAATATCAGAATTATTTTTTACTCACACACATTGGTATTCGTTATCAATTGCATTGCGTTCGCTTATTAAACTCTGTATTACTCATCCGGTTAAAAAGAGCTCAACTGATTCCTCGCCAAGTACTTCCCGCAAGCCAGAGAGTAGTTCATCAGAGGGTTCTACCACAAAATTGCGCAAATTCATTTTGATTGGTGCATTCGCCTCTTTACTAAACACATTCAATTTTACCATGGTATTTCCTTTGTTCAATTCGAACAAAGTTTCCATTTGAGTGAGATCATTCGAGGTAATCTGCTCAGTTTGAATATTCAGTTTCAAGCGTAGTTTATCCTGAAATTTTTCACGAAGATTTTCGATCCGCTCCATATTATTTACAATCAGGCTATTTCCGCGCTCCCGCTTTGCATACTTCCCCGTAATGTACACCACGTTATCTACTTCAATCAGCGGAGCAAATTTATCAAACTCTTTGCTGAATACGGCTACTTCAAGGGAAGAATGAAGATCTTCCACCATCAAAAATGCAATCGGCCGGCCTTTTCTATCCACAGCCTGACGTTTAGAGGTAATGATGGCGATAAACCGAAGCTCTGAATCATGTTGAAGCTGGTTTATGAATTCATCACTCAGATTTTGCTTTCCGAACAACCGGATGTCTTCTTTGTACCTATTTAGGGGATGCCCACTCAAATAAAACCCGATTAACTCGCGCTCTTTATTCAATCGTTCGATGCTACTCCACTTCGGAACCGGTTTTAGCTTAGGTTCTTGTAGCACTCCACCGCCTCCGGCTCCACCAAACAAATTCCCTTGATTCAGACGAGCTTCTTCCTGCTTTCGCTGTGCGTAGGCCACAATATCTTCCAAACCCATCAATAGCTCGGCGCGATTGTCATTTAAATCGTCGAAAGCTCCGGCTTGAATTAAGCTTTCCAGCGTTTTTTTGTTGCAGGTACGCAAATCCACACGTGATGCAAAATCAAACACACTTTGGAAGATGCCATTTTCTTCCCGCTCCTGAACGATGTGAGCAATTGCACTGGATCCCACGCCTTTGATCGCGCTCATTCCATATTGCACGCGACCTTCTTTAGCTACAAACTTCCCACGCGCTGTGTTGATATTTGGTGGATCAACCGGGATGCCCATTTTTTGACATTCTTCAATAAACGCAGCCACTTTCTTGATGTCGTTCATGTTGTGGCTCATCACCGCAGCCATGTATTCAGCTGGATAATTGGCTTTAAAGTACATCGTGTGATATGCTACCACTGAATAGGCCGCTGAGTGCGATTTGTTGAATCCATAGCTCGCAAACATTTCCATTTTTTCGAAAATGGCTTTGGCCGTGGCTTCATCTACGCCGTTTGCTTTGGCGCCTTCCACAAACTTGGGCTTCTCCTTCTCCATTACTTCGCGCTTTTTCTTACCCATCGCACGTCGTAATAAATCCGCTTGTCCTAAACTGTAACCTGCAAGTTTCTGCGCCACATTCATGATCTGCTCCTGATAGATCATGATTCCATAAGTTGGCTCCAGAATATCTCGAATCAACTCATGATCGTATTCTGCTTCTTCCTCACCATGTTTTCTGCGGATGTAATCAGGGATGAACTGCATCGGTCCGGGCCGATATAATGCGTTCATCGCAATCAAATCGTTGATGTCGGTAGGCTTCAGTTCTTTCAGATACTTCCGCATCCCTTCACTCTCAAACTGAAACGTACCGAGAGTTCCCCCTTTTTGATACAGCTTGTAGGTCACTTCATCATCTAAAGGAATTTCATCTAGATCATATTCCTTGCCATGATTTTCTTTCACGTACCCGATGGCCGTTTTCAGAATGGAAAGAGTTTTCAATCCTAGAAAATCCATCTTCAACATTCCAGCGCTTTCGATCACGCTTCCATCAAACTGTGTAACGGTGAGATCGGCATCTTTGGCAGTGGTAACGGGGATGTATTCCGTCAAATCATCGGGAGCGATTATCACCCCGGCAGCATGAATTCCGGTATTTCGAACCGAACCTTCCAGAACATGCGCCATTTTCATGGTTTCAGCTTCCAGCCCTTCCCCGGCTTTGATATCGCGCAATTCTTTCACTTCCGAAAAGGCATCATCCAGCGAAGTGCCCGGACGTTCAGGCACTAATTTCGCTAAACGATCGGCATCAGCTAAAGGTAAATCCAACACTCTTGCTACATCACGAACTGACGATCGAGCTGCCATCGAACCAAAGGTGATGATATGCGCCACCTGATCTTTCCCGTATTTTTCTACTACGTAATCAATCACACGAGCACGACCGTCATCATCAAAATCGATATCGATATCTGGCATTGAAACCCGTTCCGGATTCAAAAACCGCTCAAATAGCAGATCGTATTTCAATGGGTCGATGTTGGTGATTCCCGTACAATACGCCACTACCGATCCGGCCGCAGATCCACGTCCCGGACCAACGTACACGCCCATATCACGCGCTGCGGCGATAAAATCCTGTACAATCAAAAAGTATCCGGGAAAGCCCATGTCTTTAATGATGCCCAACTCGAGCTCGATTCGATCGCGTACTTCCTGCGACATTTCCGGATATCGCGGTTTGGCTCCTTCGTAGGTCAGATGACGTAAATAGTCATCTTCGGTCTCGAATTGTTCGGGAATCTCGAATTTGGGAAGAATTACATCCCGCGCGAGTTTTACTTCCTCGATTTTATCCACGATTTCCTGCACATTGGCAATAGCCTCAGGCATATCATGGAAGAGATCAATCATCGCTTCGGTATCCTTGAACCAGAATTCCTGATTTGGGAATCCATAACGGTATTCGCGACCTCTACCAATCGGAGTGCTTTTCAACGTGCCATCATCGATACAAATTAGGGCATCGTGGGCATCGGCATCCTTCTGATCGATGTAAAAGGTATTGTTGGTTGCAACGAGCTTCACTCCATACTTCTGCGAAAACTCACGGAACACCTGATTGACCCGTTGCTCTTCATCCAATCCGTGATTGATCACCTCCAGATAAAAATCATCGCCGAAAGTTTCCATCCACCATTTCAATTCTTCCTCGGCAAATTGCTCGCCCTTGTTCAAAATCAAATCACCAAGCACTCCTCGAGTACCACCGCTCAGGCAAATCAGATCATCTTTGTGGGCTTCAATCACCTCTTTATCAATCCGCGGAAATTTATAATAATAACCCTCTGTGAATCCGATCGAGCAGATTTTGGCCAGGTTTTTATATCCATTCTGATTTTTCGCAAGCATCACAATCTGAAAGCGATGATCGCGATGTTCACGCGTAAATTTCTTTTTAAGGCGATCTTCAACCAGATACAATTCACAGCCGATGATTGGCTTAATTCCTTCAGCATAGGCCGCTGAGGTGAACGAAAACGCCCCGTACATATTCCCCAAATCGGTGAGAGCAACAGCGGGCATTCCAAATTCTTTGGCTTTGGCCACCAGTTCTTTAACTCCGGCCGTGGATTGAAGCACCGAAAATTTCGAGTGATTGTGAAGATGGGTAAACACCACATCTTCGGAAAGCTCAACCGCCGGTTCGACGTCTAATTCGCTACCGGAATCGGCCTCCGTAATTTCGCTGTCTTTTTTTTTCAGCCTTGATGGGGAAACCAGATCGATGTAATGATCCCGAACGATATAACTTTGAGCAGGTTCATACAGTCGGGCATCCAGCGGGAAATTCACTTTGATGATTCCCATTCGCACCAATTCGAGGAACGCCCGGGTTGTTGCTTCTACATCGGCGGCGGCATCGTGAGCGTCTTCAAAGCCTTTATCGAACAATTTATGATGCAACTCTCCGAGCGTTGGCCACTTGAATCCACCCCGGCCATTCGGAATGCCTACAAATTCTGTGGATTCATCTTTGGTGTCAATTTTGGGCTTATCCATGATTGCCGATGGAATCCGCTTTCGAAGAAACTCAGCGCCCATCACCGACTCATCAAAACTTACGTTATGCCCTATCAGGAAATACGATTTGTCGATGTCTTTCCGGAAGATTTGAAGTACTTCTTCCAGATCATGGCCTTCGTCGATGGCGCGTTGGGTTGAAATCCCGTGAATCTTCTCTGAGTTAAACGGAATGGTAAAGCCTTCCGGCTTAATGATGTAATTCCCATGACTAACCAACATTCCGGTGTGATCATGCATCTGCCACGCAAGTTGCACCAGTCTCGGCCAATTGTCTAAATCGGTGATGGGTGCGGAATAATTACGTGGTAAACCGGTAGTTTCGGTATCAAAAATCAGGTACATACAGGCTGGAAATTCGTGCGTGATCTACTTCGTTGCTAACTATTTAATATAGGAGTTGAACCGGCCGATTTCAGATGAAGTTTTCCACAAGATTTAAACCTCAATAACATCACATTTAAACAGTAATTGTATCTTTTCAAATAGTTTCGTCTAGTCTTTTGTTAGACTATTGTTTTTTAATACAATTACCTATACTAATCAAAACTTAATTTTGAAATATCTGCCATGCGTACCAAGATCGACATATATACAATAAAGATCAGACAACAAAGAGAAAAAGATAGCTATTTTCCTTTAGACGATATAAATGGAGATCATTTTATAGATTTATTTTCGGAGTTTGAGACATGGTTAGAACAGAACCCTCAAAACCTTAATAACTACAATAAACTTTTAAAATATCGGGATCCAGAAGATTCTGAACGATTGCTAGTTCAAGAAGACAATGGAAACATCAGACTATTTCACGGAACCTTTAGGTCGGGTGATTTTGGTTATTCTTCAAATTTAGACGATATAAATACTGGAGTTCGTTTGCATGTCCAGACTCCAGATCAGGCAAGTACATACCCTTTATTTGCTTCCGTATATATAAACTCTGGATATCACACTGGTTTGATAGGTCTTCAGATTGACGGTCGCTTCTCAATGAAAACACAATTAGAATTAGCTTTTAGAGAATTTTTACGAGCTAATTATGAAGGATTATATATAGAATTCAATACGTATTTACCAAGTGAAGCTATTGATGAATTAATTGAAGATAGTATAGCTTCCGAATTTACATTTATTAAATATAATGCAGATAGAGATGCTTTTAATAATATTGGTGGGCTCCAACCAGAATCAATTAAAGCAAAACTATCATTAAAGGTTGAAGGATTTAACGAAGGTTCTCTTAATCCATTCAGGAATAATTTGAAGAATGCTATACGTGACAGAAATAGTCGATACATTGAGATAAGCACAGGTGGTGATGTATTTGATTATGATGACTTAAACATTAAGATTAAGCGAAATGGCTTAGAAAAAACTTTAACATTAGGTAGGTTAGAAAGAATTCGAGGAAGTATTGATATTACCGACGAAGTAGAAAGAAATCTAGAAACGAATAACACTATATTCGATAGCTTTAGAAGAGTTTCACAGAGAGAATTAATGGAAATAGGAGAAACAATTGTTGATTAGGATTTAGCATGTCTAATAAAATTAACGTTACAAACATCATTCGCGCTCACCTTAAAACATTGTATAATAATAAATTATATAAAACAGACGATGATGTAAAAAAACTTGATAAACATGATGTTTTTTGGTTCTATGTTTTCCCTCTTCTCTTGGTTGTTTTATTCATTTTCATTGATCTGAATCATAAACTGATTACTAACTCAATCTCTATTTCATTATCAATATTTATCGGACTGCTACTTAATTTGTTAGTGTTAATTAGTACACAGTTGAAGAAAGAAACTAAAGCTTCTCTAAAAAAAGTTAATCCTGATTTAACAAATAGAGATTTAGAATTCAGACTTAAAAAAAATGTATTAATTCAAGAGTTATATAATAATATATCTTACTCGATAATTATCTCTGTAGTTAGTTTAGTCATCGTCTTTCTAGGAATAATTTTAAAAGGTATTTGTATACCCTACTTTGGTATTGACGCTTCACATATTCCAAATTTTATTGCCTATTATCTTTACATAAACTTACTCTTAACTTTGTTTATGATTCTTAAAAGAACCTATTTAATACTCGAATCGGAGTTTAGTTAGGAACAGTAAGGCAGTTTTTTTACATTGCGCACACATATTTTATACATATATTATGTGTGGAGGAAAAATTATGAGCAACTGGACATCCTATCAGGTTCAAAAAGACCGGGAGGACAATGATTTACTACAGCTTTCAAGGCGAATTGAAACCGGATTTCCGTCGCCGGCGGGTGATCATCTCGAACGCGCGTTGAATTTGGAAGAGCTGATTGTTCGTCGGCCAACTTCTACTTTTTATGTTCGGGTGGAAGGTGATGCGATGAAGGCCTCAGGCATTCATGATAAAGATATTCTGGTAGTTGATAGATCGCTGAATGCCACCAATGGATCCATTCTTGTGGTTACGATTGACGATGAGGTGCTCATCCGCAGATTAATCAAACAAGGTGATCGTCGATTCCTGGTTACGGATGATGCTTCAATGCCGCCCATCCCTGTGGAGCACAACACCCAATGGATGATTTGGGGAGTGGTTACGTATTTAATTCACAAGTTTAGTTAGCAGAGTACCAAAGAGACACAGTTACAAAGTAAAATTTCAAAATAGATGAGTATGAAAACTGAGATAAAAAGGAAGAAATTGAACAAAAGTGCTATCACCATATTTTCAGATTTTGGAATTAAAACGTTTAGGGATTTGAAAGTTTGGCAAAAAGCGATGACACTTGTTAATAAAGTTCATGATGCTACTAACTATTTCCCAGATTCTGATCAAAACCCATTGAGTAATCAACTAAAAGCAAGTTGTATTGCAATCCCATCGTTAATTGCAGAGGGATTTCGATTGAAGGAAAATGATGAATTTGCAGAGTTTCTAAACCAAGCAATAGGACATTTATATGCGGTTCAAACTCAAATAGAGATTGCGGTAAATCTTGAATACATGAAAAGAGAGTGGTTTAATGTGTTGTATGAAGATTGCCGTGAACTTGAACGCCTACTCTCCAACATGATTTTCAAACTTGAGTAACTCAAAAACTTATCTACTCTGTGCCTCTCTTCGGTTCTCGAGCCTGCCTAGAGAGCCCTCTGAAACCCTGTTTCAATCAACGAAGCTCATTGAGCGCAGTTGATAACTCTGTAACTCTGTAACTCTGTAACTCTGTAACTCTGTAACTCTGTAACTCTGTAACTTTGCTAAATCCAGAACCCAATTCAACACCAACAACCGCCTACGCCATGATCGACTGCAATAATTTTTATGCGTCGTGCGAGCGAGTGTTTGATCCTCGGTTGATTGGAAAGCCCATTGCAATTTTATCGAATAACGATGGCTGCGTGATTGCCCGATCGGAGGAAGCCAAGGAAGCCGGAATCGAAATGGGAGCGCCGGAATTCAAGTATCGAACTCAGTTTAAAGAACAAGGCGTGGTTATTCGGTCTTCGAATTATGCATTGTATGGAGATATGAGTCATCGAGTGATGGAAACGCTGCGATACCTAACGCATGATATCGAAGTGTATAGTATTGATGAAGCCTTTGCTGAATTATCAACCAATATCTTTCCGAATCTGACGGATTATGGAAATCTGATTCGAGAGACTATTTTTAAGTGGACTGGTCTGCCGGTTTCGGTAGGAATTGCATCCACGAAAACATTGGCGAAGGTTGCTAATCACATCGCAAAAAAGAATCCCGAATATAATGGCGTGTTTGATTTTACAGCTGCTCCAAATAAAGATGAGTTGCTAGAATCATTTCCGGTAAGTAAGATCTGGGGAATTGGTCATGGTTTAACCATTCGACTTAATCGATTTGGCATTCAAAACGCCAACCAGTTGAAACAATCCATCAGCAATAAAAAATGGGTGCGCAAGCAAATGGCGGTTACCGGTTTGAGAACCGTGCTTGAATTAAACGGAAAGCCTTGTTCGGGATTGAGCGTTGGTCGGGATTCAAGAAAAGGCATTTTGTCTTCTCGCATGTTTGGTAAGCCATTGTATGACCTTGAGAGTATTCAGGAAGCACTTTCTACTTTTACCACCCGAGCAACTGAAAAACTACGGGCTCAGAATTCGGTGGCTTCATGTATCCAAATTCAACTCATCGGCGATAAATATGACAATATTCGCGGTAAGTATAAATTCAGTGCGTATTCACCACTTCTAGTGCCCACAGCACATACTCCTACCATGATTCAAATCGCTAAAAAACTGGCCGAGAAAGTTTTTGAACCTGGACGTAAATACAAGAAAGCCTCGGTAATGTTAACGGGCATCATCCCACAAACTGAAGTACAGATGGATTTATTCGACCCAGAGTTATACACCCAAAAACAGCACCAATTGATGGAATGCGTGGATAAAATCAATGCAAAATTTGGAAGAAATCACGCCGCATTTGCTGCTACGGGATTGCATAAAGAAGGAGATCACCGGAATAAATGGTTGATGAATCAGAATTATCTGAGCAAACGCTATACAACCCGATGGGATGAACTTATGGTGGTAAAAGCGCAATAAATAACGAATAAAATATTCCTAATTCCCCTATTCCTAATTCATAATTAACCGCACACCTCTGTATTTTGAAGAAAAAGTATAATTATGTCCCTACTTCTCATTGCCAAAAACCGAGATCTTGAACCTTTAAAGGAATCGCTGCTTGCTGTCGATCCAAATCTGGATGTTGAAATCTGGCCTCGTGTGGAAAATAAAGAGCGAGTTACTTTCGCGGTGAGTTGGAATCATCCGGAGAAAGTGCTCCAGAACTATCCGAACTTAAAAGTGGTGAGTAGTCTGGGTGCAGGTGTAGATCATCTACTAAAAGATTCATCCATTGATGAAAAAGTAGCTCTTACGCGTGTGGTGGTTCCGTCGTTAAAAGATCAGATGGCAGAATATGTGCTGAATGCCGTTCAAAATTACCGTTTCAATACAGCAAGGTATGTAGATCAGAAGCGTGAAGGCTTTTGGAGCGCTCACGACGCTGTACCTAAATCGGAGTGTGTGGTTGGTGTGATGGGTTTGGGGGAAATGGGTCAGGCTGTCGCTAGTTCGTTAATCGTTAATCGTTATTCGGTAGTTGGGTGGTCTCGAACTAAGAAAGATGTTAATACATTTGAATCCTTCGCAGCTGATGAATTAGATGAATTTCTTGATCGAACGAATATCTTGGTTTGTTTGCTGCCGCTTACTGAGGAAACCGATGGTATTCTAGATCTTGAATTGTTCAAAAAACTGAAGAAGCCGGCTTATCTGATTAATGTGGCTAGAGGTCAGCATTTGATTGAGGAAGATTTGATTTATGCATTGGATACCGGCGTATTGGAAGGTGCAACACTCGATGTATTTGAAGAAGAGCCCTTACCGGCGAATCATTTATTTTGGAATAGACCTAAGATAATGATTACCCCACATGTTGCATCCATCACTGATCCTAAAGAAGCGGCCTCCCTTATTGTAGAAAACTACAAGCGCTCTCTTTCGGGGATGGATTTGTTATTTGAAGTAGATCGGACGAAGGGTTATTGATGCAAATCCCTTAGCAAACGGGCACTATAGATTATGGTTTAATTTCCAATCTGATTAACGTTGAATAATTAATCGTTTGCACACATATACTTAGCTTTTATATCATCGTGTGACACAATATTCCCCGGAACGGATATCCTCTTTTCCTCTCTTAATTGATTCGCGAACATAGATTGCGTACATGACATCTTCCCACTCAGCATTTTCATCGAGCTTCTCTGCCATTTTCTTTACTTCATCTTTGATATTCTCAGCCATCTCTTTTTCCATTTAATTAGCTCAATAATCTAGTTAACAAATACCCCAACCAAACGCAAAGTAGCCCAACCAGAACCTGTCCGCCAGAATTAATGAGTGCGGCAAGCATCTCTCCTTGTTTGCCTAGTAGAAAAGTATCGTTAGCGAAGGTCGAAAAGGTGGTGAATCCGCCTAATAAACCAACAAACACGAAAAGGCGAAGTTCGACATTCATCCATGACTTCAATTCGAACAACCCGGCAAGGAACCCGATTAACAAACAACCCAAAATGTTAACTACAAATATCCCGATTGGAAATTGCTCGGGTTTCAGCTGATTTTGAACCGCCGTAGAAAGCAGATATCTGGCAATGGAACCTATGAATCCTCCGCTACCAATTGCCAATAAATTAATTAAGGTAGGTTTCACGGAAATATATTGTAGATATCTTTTCTGTGAGCGCCTCGGGCAAATTCTACAGTATTATCAACTACAAATACTCCGATCCGCCCGTCTCCTTTTAGGATTCGATAGGCATCAGAATAACCCACTAACTTTTTTAAGAAAGCGATCTGCACTACGCAGAAAGTTTATTCATTACTTCCTGCTCACTAACAGTTTCTTTTCGATCAACCTGCTTCATCAGTAAAGTTAGTCCGGCATCTTCTAAATCTTCATCTGATAAAGATGCACTTTGAATCCCAAGTTTCTTCATCAGTTGAGTTAAAAAAGCTAACTCCTCTTTATTCTTTGGTTTGATAAGTAATGAATCCATAACAAGTAAATTAAACGTTCACTGAATGTACCCAACCATGGCGATCTTCAATTCGTCCGTATTGAATGCCCGTGATTTCATCGAACAAACGCTTAGCAAAATCACCAATTTTACCGGTTCCGATTTCGATTTTCTCGCCATTATGTTCTATTAATCCTACCGGTGAAATTACAGCAGCCGTTCCGGAACCAAATACTTCTTTCAGCGATCCATTTTTCGAAGCTTCAAAAACTTCAGAAATCGAAATCTTACGTTCTTCTACCTTAAGGCCCCATTCTTCAGCAAGTGCAGTTACCGATTTTCTGGTTATTCCCGGTAGTACAGACCCTGAAAGTTCCGGAGTAACTAGGGTGTCATCAATTAAAAAGTGAATGTTCATTGTACCCACTTCTTCAATAAACTCGTTGTGATGAGCATCCAACCATAAAACTTGCGTATATCCTTTTTGATTAGCTTCTCGAGCCGGCAAGAAACTCGCCGCGTAATTTCCGCTGGTTTTTGCCTCACCTGTTCCGCCTTTAACCGCACGAACAAATCCATTTGGAGTGGTTAGTGAAACGGGATTAAATCCTTCGGCGTAATAAGCGCCAACAGGACTTGTAATTATATAATAGCTGTATCTGCTAGAAATGCGAGCTGCGAGATAATTCTCACTGGCAAATATGAAAGGTCGAATATACATGGCGGTACCAGCTGATTGCGGAACCCATTTTTTATCTAATTTGATAAGCGTTTCAAGAGCTGATATAAAAGTTTCGTAATCAGTTTCGGGAATACACATTCTGCGGCAAGAGCGATTAAAACGTGCATGATGCTCATCCGGGCGAAAGATATTGATCGTTTTGTCATCCACATAAAACGCCTTCATACCCTCAAATACAGCCTGACCATAATGAAAAACATTCATTGCCGGTTCAATTTCGATGGTTCCATAAGGCTTAACCATGGGTTCTCCCCAGGCTCCATTCTCGAAAACCATTTCGAACATGTGATCACCAAAAAGTCGGCCAAATTGTAGATTTGAAAAATCAACTTCACTGATTCGGCTGTACGCCGCAGGTTCAATTTTGATAGGTGTTTTCGTAAGTGTATCGCTCATAATTCTATACTCTTTTTCATGGATTTGGCAGGGCTATTAGTATACGAATTTTTGCCCGCTAATTCATTAGCCGGTACTCTGCATTGCAGCTGCTATCCCGTTAATATTTAAGAAAATTAATTCCATAAGTTCCTGTTTACGTTCCTCATCTTCTGCATCATCCCACTGTCGTAGCAATTCACTTTGTAGAATATTTAACGGATAGGTAAATGGATTTCTGAATTTAATGGAGTTTTGGATTACCGGATTATGATCCAGAATGTTCTCCATGCCTGTAATTTTTGTAATGTTTTTACAGGCTTTCTCAAAGTCATCGGCAATCATGGTGTGGAAACGTTGATTTTCTTCCCGATTATAAACCAGAGAAGTAGCTAAATGTGTACGTGCAATTTCGCGTTGAGAGTTGTTCATCACTGTAAAAAAGAAACTCCACTCTTTCTGCCAGCGACTTATTATTTCTAAAGCATCGGGATATCGGTCAAGCACCTTTTCTAATCCGTCTCCTATACCATACCAACCCGGTACGTTGTAACGTAGTTGTGTCCAAGAAAACACCCAAGGTATAGCCCGAAGTCCATCAAAACTTAATTTCCCACCTTTTCCTCTCGATACAGGTCGCGAAGCAATTGGTAATTTCCCAATGTGTTCAACCGGTGTATGGCTTACAAACCAATCCCAAAATTCATCATCATCTTTAAGTGATCGGTAGCTTTGCATCGTCTCGCGAGCTAGATCTTGCATCATATCCCACTCGTAATCGGAATCACTTAAGTAACCCGGTTTATCTTTTTGAGCTCGAACCGCACCGGCCATAGCATTAACCAATTGCTCTAAATGGCGATGCGCAATAGACGGCAAGGAATATCGGAAAGAAATCACCTCACCCTGTTCTGTAAATCGAATTTTTCCATTATTTGCTACATGTGGCATAGCGGCAATGGCTTTGTTCGATTGCCCACCACCTCGGCCTACAGTTCCGCCCGTTCCGTGAAACAATCTGAAATCGACGCCATATTCTCGGCACACCATGCCCAAATCGTATTGAGCTTTATTGAGCGCCCAGTTGGCCATCCAATAGCCACCATCTTTATTACTATCGGAATAACCCAACATGATTTCCTGGAAATTACCTCGCGCTTTAATCTGCTTACTAAACAATGGGTGCTCAAAAATGTGCGCCATTTGATTGGAGCTTTCTTCCAGATCCTCTATGGTTTCAAATAGCGGAACTACATCTAGTTTGGAATGGATTTCATCGCCCTGAATGCTCCACAAGCCCAACTCTTTGGCAATAAGCAGAACTTCGAGCATATCACTTACTCCGTGAGTCATACTTATGATGTAACTGCCAAATGAATTTGGATCGAGCGCCAGCATATCCCGAATTTCCTCGAAAACCGACATCACTTTAATCGCCACTTCAGAACGCTTGCTGTTAAAAGGACTCAGTGGTCGAGGGTTGCTCAACTCTTTTTCGAGTATCTCAATTTTTTCTTCTTCGGTTAGATCAGCGTAATTGTCGATTACTTTCCCTTTCGTCAACAATTCTGAAACGGTTTCTTCGTGTAATGCGCTGTGCTGACGTACATCTAACGAGGTTAGATGGAAACCAAAAGTTTTGGCACACACGAGCAAGTCATGCAATCGACCCTGCTCACTCAGCCCTTCTAAACCGTTTTCGATGAGGCTATTTTTGATGAGCTCCAGATCCTTCACAAAGTCTGTGGCCGTATACTTTTGCCCGATTTTCATTACTTCATCTTTATCCAATCCCAACGCTGCCTGCTGTTCGCGAATATACTGCATCATATGCGTTAGCTTTCTGCGATAAGGCTCCCGCTGATATCGTCTTTCATACAAATCGCTGAGTGGATTTGCTTTCTCTTCGTGTCGTAGCGATTCCCTCAATGCATCTGAAATATTAGTTTCTTTGTACGATATACTGAGATAGCGACGTAAGTGATCGAGTTTTTTCAGATACATGGCAAATACCGTTTTGCGCTGCTCCATCAATGTTCGCCAAGTAACCGACGATGTCACATTTGGATTTCCATCACGATCACTCCCAATCCATGATCTATATTTTAGAATGATGGGCAGCTCGCCTGAATCGCCGTAATATGTTTCCAGAGCAAGTCGAATATCTTTGTAGAGGGTTGGAACTACATCCCAAATAGTGTGAGTAAAGAAATACATTCCGTTTTCCACTTCATCCTCTACCGACATCCGTTCGGCGCGCACTTCATCGGTCATTATCAGCAAAAGCATCTGATTCACGATTTCGCTTTTCGTGATCTTGGTTTCTTCAACCGTAAGATGTTGATCGCCAAGTTTTGCTATTAGTCGACTAATCTCATGCTGCTTGGTTAGCACACTACGGCGGCGGGCTTCGGTAGGATGAGCCGTGATAGTGGGTTGAATATCCATCTGACGGAACACATCGAGCGCTTCATCAAGCGATAAACCCGCTTCTTTCATTTTATATACTGCCTGCAGAATGCTCTCATTCCTTGGCTTTTCAGCCGTTTCAGCGTGTTCTCTGCTTCTGTTAATTCGGCTGATTTCGTGTTGCTCCAGTGAATTCACCAAATGGAAAAATGTGGTATAAATCCGTAAAAACTCCTTTAACTCTTTAGCGGATGCATCCTTTACAAACCCTTTGAGTTCTTCAAGTGCTACTTCATCGCCATTATCCAGGGCATCAATCGACTTTTGAGGTAATTCCCCAAGTATTTTGATAAAATCCTCTCCTAATCGTTCGCGACAAACAACCTCAAGCAGTTGCGTAAGTGTGGTTATATTTTTTGCCAGATGTTCATTTATTTCGCTGGCTTCGGCTAAACGGCGTACAGTCTCTACCCAATGCATATTATTCTCTATTCTTCGATGTGTTGTTTTGTGAGTGTGATCATCTAATGTAAACAAAAAGTTTGGGGATTATTAGGATATCAATTATCAATTATCAATTATCAATTATCAATTATCAATTATCAATTATCAATTATCAATAATGATGTACATTCTTGTTGTGTTAACCAAATGTGAAATTTATGGATGAGATACTAACACGATGCGAATGGGCCGAAGGTACTTTTGAGCAATACATTCAATATCACGATGAAGAATGGGGTGTTCCGGTACATGACGATAGAAAACATTTCGAGTTTTTGATATTAGAAGGTGCGCAAGCCGGATTAAGCTGGGCAACTATTCTTAAACGTCGTGATGGTTATAGAAAAGCTTTTGCTGATTTTGATCCTGTAAAAGTTGCCCGGTTTGATGAAGCCAAGATTCAGGAATTGCTGCAATTTGAGGGGATCATCCGAAATAAATTAAAAGTTCGGGGTGCCGTAACCAATGCCCAAAAGTTTCTGGAGATACAAAACGAGTTTGGATCATTTGATGAGTATATCTGGAAGTTCGTTAATGGAAAGCCGATCGTGAATCATTGGAAATCGATGAAGGAAGTTCCGGCTACTTCCGCCGAATCTGATGCATTAAGCAAAGACCTAAAAAAGCGAGGATTCAAATTTGTAGGCAGCACCATCATGTACGCTCACATGCAAGCGTGTGGATTGGTGAATGATCATACTATTGACTGTTTTAGGTTTGATCAGGTTTGATCAATATTCAATATTCAACAAAGAATAATCAAGGATCATCCGTTTCTAACCAGATTCAATCGAAAGCACCTTCTTAACTTTACGCTTTTTTTCTAGACACAGTAATGTGTAATTTTAAATAAAAAGTTATGCCTACAAATCTAGCCATCGATGATAAGCTAATTAACGAAGCTAAAAGACTCGGAAATCATAAAACAAAAAAATCCGCTGTTATAGAGGCCTTAGTCGAATATATCCAACGCAGAAAACAGCAGGAAATAATTAAACTATTTAATTCTATCGATTATGAAATCGATTATCATTACAAAGTCCAACGAAAAAAATCTTGAAAGGTCATCTACTAGAAATTAGAACTTATTTTTAAATCGGACTTTTAGCGAAATTGCACGTTGAATATCTAATGTTGTCTATTGAATATTGATACCGCTAAAATCGATACGTGTAACTCACTTTCATAATCCCGGCTTGATTAATGGTTTCATATCTACCCAGAGGATTTTCTTCCCAATTGTGGTTATACACCAGGAATAAATCGGAGCCCGGAGTGATTATCCATCGTAATCGATTGTTCATCCCCACTTCATTACTCAGGTTATCATATTGCACATTCAAGGTTAGGAATAGCTCTGTAGAAAGATCCCAAATTCCTTCGAATAGGAATAGATTGGTATTAAAATCGCCTTCTGGCAATCGAACCATGGTTCGCTCGAAACTTGGGGTTAGCTCAATTCCGGGAATGGGACGAAGGCGCAATCCTCCTTCAATTTCGGTATACGTACCCGACCAAAAACCGCCATACTCAACTTCAAAACCGGCTGAAATTTTACGAAATTCAGCGGTTTCGGCACCAACTTCGGCAACCCAATTTGTATAATCACCAGCCGGGATAATTATGCTTCCATCCCGCTTGATATCAAAAGGTTGTTCGAGCAACTCATAGTTTCTGCCCACATTTAGTGCGATTTCTTCACCTGATGAAAACTGCACTTCACCCAGATTAAATACTAAGTCCTGAGTTAACAAGGTGAAATCCAAATCCATTAAATGTTCAAATCGAATTCCCCATTCCACTTGATCTATAACCTTACTATTTGCGAATTGTGGGGCATAGCCAATGGAAGGTTGCAATCGGCGAAAACCAACCCGACGCGCAAAACCAACCGCAGGATCAAAAGCATCTCCAAATTCGCGGTACGAGACGTGACCGAACCACGGTCGGTTTGGGAAATTTAATCGAATTCCACGAGACGATCGATCGGAAATAGTAGTAGAGTCATCGCTTACTGTTGAAGGATTGTGAAACACATAAAAGGCCTGAAATTGTAGATTTTTATCACCTAAAAAGCTGGAAGTTGCGAGTTCCAAATCTGCACCAAGAGTATGACGGTCTTGCATATCAGAACCGACAGTATCGACAGTTGCTCTTCGAGTGTAAATCAAACCGAAGGTACTTTCTTGGCCAATATTTCTCTTGGCACGGGCAACGGTAAAATTCTCCACAGGCGTAGCACCACTTTCGCCGGTTTGAACATGCATTAAAGCCAGATTATTCGAGCCCACATTTCCCAGTAACCTAGCACCAAAAGTAATTGGGATTGGATTCCCTTGATCTAAGCCAATTCTTCGGCTGAAATATGGATTTATACCACTGCTAGGTGCAAAAGAATAGATATTTGCTCCCTCCAGAAAGAAATCTCTGCGCTCGGGAAAGGCAATAGCAAAGCGAGTTAAGTTTACCTGTCGCTGATCTACTTCGGCTTCTGCAAAATCAGTGTTAAACGTAAGGGATGCCTTTAAACTTGGCGTGATACTGTAATTGATATCTAGCCCTGCATCAGGATTAATTTCTACTTCGGATTGGCTAACCGTAGCATCTTTTGAAACGGGTAAAATCCCAAAAGGAACTACTTCTAAACCTAAACCTTGAGAAACACCGGTTAATCCGCTAAGCACACCAGCGTTTTGTGGACGTGAAATCCCTTGATTTCGTCTATGCCCGGTCCATAAAACCGTTTCGTTTTTTCGACGGATTACTCGCATGAAGTTTACGCCCCATTGTTGGCTATTTTCATCAAAATTAAGCGAACTAAACGGGATTTTGATTTCGGCCGACCATCCAAATTCGCCAATGTAGGTTTGCGCATCCCAGATGCCATCCCAGCTTAGATTGATTCCGCCACCCTGACCAGTACTTACCAAACCATCCGTGCGCATTCCGTTTGGGTTGATTTCCATGAAATACGCATTCCGCTGATCGTTGAAGGTGTCAAAAATCCACACAAAGCGTTCATCTGCGGTAATTCTTTGATCCCGTCTTTTTTGAAAAGCTTTAATTTGATCGGGTTCACTATCGAATAAAATTACTCCGATATAAAGGTTTTTATCGTCGAAGGCGATTCGCACCTCTGTTTTTTCAGTTGCAGCTGCACCTTCTATGGGTGCTTGTTGCGTAAATCCAGAAGCAGCCGGAATACTGTTCCAGAACGATTCATCAAGCTTGCCATCAAATTTAAAATCGGATTGTTCCTGCGCATTCATCCGAATAGATTGAATCACTTTCGATTCAGAATCCTCCACTATCTGAAAAGCCATCACCGTTTGAGTAAACAGTGAAAAGAATAGCAGTAACAAAAAAGCGCTGATCATTTTAAAAGCTTTCATAAAATGTCCCAAAATTATTGTCGCCTAAAATAATGAACTCTGATCCTTGTCTCGGTAAAACTTTGTGATTGCAAAACACTCTGAATCATTGCCATTTGAAGAAGAGTAAATTCTGCCACGAAAGCACTAAACCACGAATTTTGCTGTATTAGTCTCAATCTTAAAATCGTAATTCGTTACTCGTTATTCGTTATTCGGAGGTCGTTCACAGCCATGAATTATAATGCGCTACTTGCTACTCAAACTTCATCGGTTCGCTAAAATCCTCTACATTCCGCCCATGCAAAATCAACCTTCTACTCTCGAAAACGAAAAACTTCCACGTCAGCTAGGTGTATGGGGCATTTGGTTACTCGTAGTTAACGGACTAATTGGCGCCGGAATTTTTGGTCTTCCAAGCGGTGCCTCAGCATTAGCAGGAGATTATAGCGTCTGGATTTATGTTATTTGCGCCACACTTATGCTTCCTGTAATTCTTAGTTTTGCTGAAGCAGGTTCATATTTCCGGGGCACTGGCGGACCGGTTCGTTACGGAACAGAAGCTTTTGGTCCATTTATCGGATTTCAGGCCGGTTGGTTGTATTACATGGCGCGACTTATTTCCTTTTCTGCCAATTCTGTGCTTTTAGTAGAAAGTATCGGCTTCTTTTTTGCGCCAGCTGGGGAAGGCGTTGGGCGATTAATTGCTCTTGCCCTGGTTTGCGGTGGATTGACTTTCGTAAATGTCCTCGGATCCGTTGAATCTATTCGCTCGTTAGCCATCTTTACCATAATCAAATTTTCGGTGCTCATCTTGCTGGTTTTCGGTGGTTTGGTAATGTTAGGATCGGAAGTGCTTCCTTCCATTGACCAATCTCCTCCAATCTTTAGTGATATTGGTGCAGCTACATTGTTACTGATTTATGCTTTTGTTGGATTTGAAGGTGGAGTAGTTCCAGCCGGTGAAACCAAAAACCCGGAAAAAGATATGCCAAAGGCCCTCATCCTTGGATTAGGTTCTATCGTGATTCTTTATATGTTTATTCAATTAGTAGCCGAAGCGGCTGTTCCAAATTTAGCTTCTTCTGAATCGCCTTTATTAGATGCTTCTTCAGCCTTATTCGGAGATTTTGGCGCAGTTATTTTGATGATAGGAATTGTGACCTCAGTTACTGCGAATCTTATGAGTAATATGTTTTCCTCTCCCCGACTTACCTATGCGTTAGCACTCGATAAATCATTACCGGGTTGGTTTGGTAAAGTTCACCCTAAATTGTTAACCCCGGCAAATTCTGTCGTCTTTTTTGGTTTGATAGCCTTCCTTGGTGCTGCATTTAGTTCGTTTACTGTACTTGCTGCAATGACCGTCCTGTCCAGATTATTCCTCTATATCATAACTTGTGCGGCGATTCCCAAACTGCGTTCGAAGTTTAAATCTGAAAATAGCTTCGTATTAAAAGGCGGTTTTCTTGTTCCAGTTCTAGGAATTATTGCCTGTATATGGCTTATGTTTCAAGTGAGCTTCACCAATATTTGGATGACCATCCTGTTTATATTGATCGGTAGCATATTGTTTTGGCTAGGCCGACGAGGTAGTTAGGATCTGATTGCTGGTTGCTGGTTGCTGGTTGCTGGTTGCTGGTTGCTGGTTGCTGGTTAATTGAAATAATGATTTTCACTCATCACTCATCACTCATCACTTTAAAAAATATTAGTCCCAAGAATGTAGATCCCCATTACCACTAGAAAATAGCCGAATCCTTTTTTTAGTGTTTTCTGAGGTACGTAGCGGCCAACTCTGCCTCCAACAAAACTGCCGATAATTCCAACTACAGTGAATATTCCAAGCAATTCCCAGTTTACATCTAGGCTTTCCGCCCGAAGAACATCCAGATATTTATAAAAGCCAAGTGTACTTTTTGCGGCAATAATGAACAGACTTGTTCCAACTGCCACGCGCATATCAAGTCCGGCAACTAATACCAGTGCAGGAATAATCAAAAACCCACCGCCAACGCCAACCAATCCGGTTATAACACCAACAACGAGTCCTTCAATAATCAAAAGATACTTCGAAACATTGAGCTTCTTTTCCGGATTAGCTTCGTCTCCGTTTTTGATCATCATCCCGGCAGCAAGGATCATTACAACGGCGAAAATCAGTAGTTGAGTAGTACCGCTCAAATAGCTTGATAAAGCAGCACCACCGTAGGTTCCTGCCATTCCGGGTATCCCAAAAAAGAACACACTTTTCCAGTCAACTTCTTTTCTAATGGCATAAGGAATCATCCCAACCATACTAATTGCAGCCACTACACCCAGCGATTCTGCAATCGCAACCTTTTCAGGTTCTCCAACCAAATAGATGAGAACAGGTACCGTTAAAATAGAACCACCGGAGCCAAGCAGCCCCAGTGATATTCCAATTAAAAGGGCACCCAAAAGGGCCCAAAACATCTTAAGCCTGTACCAATCGGTTGGTACGTTCTAGCCAAGGCTCAACCTTATCATCTACATAAAATACGGTATGGCCTTTATTTTCGAGCAGAGAGCTAGCTGCAGATGCTCTCGCACCTGATTTACAATGAACAATCACAGGTTGATTGGAAGGCACCTCTTCAACTCTCTCTAATAAGCGAGTGTGCGCAATATTTAATGCTCCTTCTCCATGACCTTCATCATATTCTGATTTTTTGCGCACATCCAATAAGGTGTAGCCACCTTTTTGAAGCAACTCATCAACCTGATCAAAATTAATTGTCTCGGTTGATACCATCTCAACCTTACCGTCCATCAAATCCGCAGGAGTGGCAAATCCTTTGATGTTATCCAATCCTATTCTGATCAGATCAACAACAGCTTCATCCACTTTCGACTCATCGATAATGAGGTAGATATCCTGATCTTCGGTCACATACGATCCAGCAATGGTATTAAAGGTCTTGTTCATAATTGCAAGAATAGAACCTTTGAGATGCCCTGACATAAATTCCGTTCGATTACGGGTATCAATCACCACAGCATTATCACTTTTTGTTGCTTCAACAATTTCGTTTACAGCTATACGCTCCGGTTTTGGGAGTTCACCCAGTACTTTTGGCCCCAATTTATTGTCGCGCTTCATGCGAGCAAAGTATAATGGAGGTTCCGGCTGTCCATCCAGAATGAAATCTACAAAGCTCTTCTCGTTGATGGTTGTGGCAATAGATTTATTGAATTTTTGCTCGTAACCCACCGTAGATTTTGGAACCGCTCCTAGAGCCTTTCCACATGCTGAACCTGCTCCGTGGCCGGGCCAAAGCTGTAAATACTCAGGGAGTGATTTAAATTTTTCAAGGCTTTTATATAACACTTTTGCAGAACCTTCCATGGCTCCTATTTGTCCTGCAGCTGTTTCCAGCAAATCAGGCCTGCCAACATCACCTACAAAAACGAAATCTCCTGAAAGAATTCCCATTGGTTCGTCTGTAGCTGCACCATCAGTTACCAAATAGCTCACATGCTCTGGGGTATGCCCCGGACTGTAAACGGTGGTGAATTTTATATTTCCGATATTAAACTCATCACCATCTTTGAGTAACTGGTAGTCGTAGTCACTTCCGATGATGTATTCGTACTTCCAATCAGCATCACCTTCGTCAGAAACGTATACCTTAGCACCTTTTTCGGCGAATTCTCTTACTCCTGACAAATAATCTGCGTGGATGTGAGTTTCTGCTACAGCTACAATTTTTAGTCCGTTTTTAGCCGCTAATTGTTCGTAGCGCTCGATATCTCGCATCGGATCCACTACAATGGCTTGTCCATTTCGTTGGCAACCGATTACATATGCATATTGTGCTAATTTCTCTTCAAATATTTGTTCAAAAAACATCTTCTTATCCTTATAAAATTAAAGTTAGTGAGGGAGTTTACTTTGCAACATCCCGTACACCCCTGCCCCAACAATGGCTGCTAACAGAGGCACAATAAAAATCAAATAACCGGTGCCGATTAACGCATACAATGGCCCGGGACATGCTCCAACAATTGCCCAGCCTAGCCCGAATAATGTACCGCCAACAATATAACGGGTTGTTAGGCTATTATCCTTTGGTTTGATGGAAATTTCGTTGCCTTCCAAATCTTTAATGTTCCATCTTTTTATGATTTGAGTTCCAATCAATCCCACCAAAATGGCTGAACCGATTACTCCATACATGTGGAATGCATCAAATAAAAACATTTCCTGAATTCGGAACCATGATACTACTTCTGACTTGATGAGTATAAATCCGAAAACGATACCTGCGATTATAAATCTCATGTCTCTCTTAACTTAGAATTAGTGGTAGAATGAAATAGGTACTGATAATACCGCCTACAAAAAAACCAATTACTGCAATCAGCGAGGCTTTTTGAAGTGTGGCAAGTCCCGTGATAGCATGGCCTGAGGTACAACCGGAAGCGTAACGAGTTCCAAATCCTATTAAAAGTCCGCCCAACACCAGCAGTACAATTCCTTGGAAGGATCCAAGAACTTCCCAATTGAAAAGCTCAGCAGGTACAAATCCGCTGAAGTTTGTGATGCCTAAATCTCGTAAGTGAGAAACAGTACTGTCCGCGATTTGGATAGTGTAACCTTCGGGCGTAAAAAACGACGCCAATACTCCACCCAGAATTATTCCAAGTGAAAGCTGTAGGTGCCATTTCCCTTTTGATTTCCAATCGTAATCGAAGTAAGGAAACTTTTTAGGCAACACCGCAGCACACATGTGCTGAAAACTCGATGAGATTCCAAAGGTTTTGTTCCCAACAATTAAAAGCAGTGGTAGAGTAAGTCCTATTAGCGGACCCGCTACATACCAAGGCATAGGTTGTGATAAATAGTCTAACATTGTTTATGCGTTATTTGATTTTATTGTTGCTCAAGGATAAGAAGATGCGTAAACTTGTTACAACATGTTATAACAAGAAGAATATCGAACGTTATGATAGAATCGAGTATTCCACGGCATCAGCAAATAGCTGATCATTTAAGAACAGAAATTAGTGATGGAGAGTTTACACCGGGTGATAAATTACCATCAGAAAAGAGATTATGCGATTACTTTAAAGTAAGCCGGATTACCGTTCGGCAGGCGTTAAAAGCACTTGAGAATGAAGGCTTGATCTACAAAAAGCAAGGATTAGGAGCTTTTGTTCGAGAAGAACCGACTACTCCAAATCTCGTTCAACTCACGGATTTCAACGAGGATATGCGCCGAGCCGGGCTTAGTAGTTCTTCAAAATTATTGTGGCATGGAAAAGTTGCCGGCGATGATAAAGTGAATTCCATTTTGGAAATTCCACCTGAAAAATCTTTAATGCGCTTAGATCGAATACGATTTGCCAATAATATACCCGTTGCTTTCGACCGAACCTGGCTTCCTGTGAGCTACGGGCATCTATTGTTAGATCAGGATTTAGAGCAGCGTACTATTTATGAGATTCTTGAAGATGAGTATGACATCCCCATAAAAGCGGGGCGATATTCAATAACAGCTTCACTAGCTACCAAAGAGATTGCCGATTATCTCAGAATGAACGAACATGATCCTGTACTTGAAATCAATCGCTGCTCTAGAACCAATGGCGGGAAGAAAGTGTACTTTCAAACACGGTACAATAATCCCAAATATATTACTTACGAAATGGAGCTTTTCAGAGCTGATGGGGATGAAGGTAGTTCGCGCGATGGGTTGCCTTTAAAAGAATTCTGCCCAAAATTTAAGTTTTGATACTTGGCATCGAATTCTATCTTAACAGTTGTTAGCAATCACACTTAAAGCATAATACCATGGAAGTTTGGGAGAATGAATATCCAAGTTCATCAGAATATGTGAATTTTTATACCGGATATGTTGAGTTAGTGGAAAAAGGGAATATCATCAACATTCTTAATTCCCAGATGCATGAGCTTTATACCTTAATCAATACCATTCCCGGCGATAAAGCTTTTTATGCGTATGCAACCGGAAAGTGGACCATCAAAGAAGTAATCGGCCACATGATTGAAACGGAGCGAATGTTCAGTTTTCGAATTATGGCCATCAGCCGGGGTGAGAAGCAACCTTTGCCCGGCATGGATCAGGATGAATACATGGCCAATAACAACTACAACTCACGCACCTTGGCTAACCTATCCAATGAATATCTGGCAGTTCGGGTTTCAACGATTCACTTACTAAGTACCATGACCAAAGCCATGATCAATCAAACAGGAAATGCGAGTGGTTTTGATTTTACGGTTCGAGCACTAGCCTTTATCATTGCAGGACATGAACAGCATCATATGAATGTAATTCGTGAAAAATACTTAGCCGATTAAGCTGCAATTTCGGCTTCTCGTTGTAATCCTTTGTTGATAATCTTCGAAACTAATTCATTTTCATCAGTTATCTCTTCCACCGAAAGTGGTTTTCCATTCTTTAGCCAATCTGAAACTGTTTGCTTAAAATTTTTATCGATAGAGTGGGCAATACATGCACCCATCGGTTCCAGTGCAGCGGCATTACACAACTGCTCGTATTGATTCTTGATGGGTATTGTGAGCAGCTTCTTTCCTAAAAACATGGTTTCAGAAGTAGTTTCAAATCCTGTTGAGGATACTACTCCATGACAGTCTTCTATGCTTCTTAAAAAAGTATCTTTGCCAACCGGACGTACCCACACGTTATTTTTTTTATATGCCCGTTCGCAACCCGGCGCAAAGATGTGCCATTCGATCTCTAGATTTTGCTGGAAAATTTCACTCAAAAACTGATGATTAAATGCCGGGAGATATACCGTTACATGATCACCATCTGTAGGAAGCAAATCTTTGATCTTTTGACGAATAATCGGTGGCTCAATAAATTCGTCGTATCGTTTATAATGTGATCCAAGTGCCTCAGTGAATGGAGCAAAATGTTTGAGTACGCCTTCCGCCACCAGTGATTTTCTTAATGGTCTTGGCGCATTGGGTGAAGCAAAAGCAGCCTGATGACTAATCGCCACGCAAGGAATACCAGCTTGTTGTGCAGCCCATGCTGTTACCGGCTCAAAATCGTTTACAACAAAGTCGTAATCGTTGGTAGGCAGCGCATTTAAATCCCGCAAAAAAGTAAGTGGTTTTAACTGCAATGCCGTTTCTAAAAAATCCACACTGCCATTGCTATCGTATGTTAAGCTGATGCCACGAACTTTGTATCGGATTTCGCCATCTAAATCCATGTGAAAATTGTAGCCGCTTATTAATACATCCACTTCAGCAATCTCTCTAAGTACCGGTAACACTACACGGGCACGGGTAATGTGTCCGTGTCCGGTACCTTGAACTCCATAAAGAATTCTCATCCGATTACCATTTTTGCATTAGAAGGGTGCGACTGCATTAACTGGGTAATTTTTGGATTATCTTTAAGAGCAGCATCGTTTTCGTATTTATACAAATTCCATTCAAATCCATCGTACTCTAATGCGGTAAGATTCTCCACCCAATCGCCGGAATTCATGTAGATCACGCTTCCTTCTTCATTTTCGTAGCCGCGAATTTTCGGTTGATGAATATGCCCACACACTACATAATCGTATCCTTCATCAATCGCCAATTCCATAGCCGTTACTTCAAAATCGTCGATGAAATTAACGGCCGTTTTAACGCTGTCTTTGATCTTTTTAGAAAGCGAAATCTTACCGTAACCAAACTTTACTGATAGTTTATTTACCCATCGGTTTAGCAAAATCAAAAGTTCATAGCCTTTTCCACCGAGCTTAGCTAACCATTTCGAATACTTCATGGTGATGTCAAAAATATCGCCATGAAAAAACCATACTTTTTCGCCATTCAATTCCAGTACTAGTTTATCGCGAATAAAAAGAGGACCTAATTGCAAACTTGATACTTTTCGTAGCGTCTCGTCATGATTACCGGTGAGGTAGTAAATATCTACTCCATTGGTCATCATATTGATCAAAGTTCGGATCACGTGCATGTGCGAATCCGGCCAGTAATACTTTTTAAATTGCCACATATCCACGAAATCGCCATTTAGGATAACGCGCTTGGGATCAATCGAATTCAAGTATTGAATCAATTCAACGGCATGGCAGCCCACTGTGCCTAAATGCACATCGGAGATAACTACCGTATCGATGGGTCTTTTCATAATCTGCAAGATGATTTGCTCGTAAATATCTCACTACAATGTTAACCTACTATGCACTCAATGTTACGATATGGTTACATAAACCCACTTTTTTTGATCTCCACAACAAACACTTACATTCAAAGAAACTAACCTAATTTACTATGAGCGAAGAATCGGCAAAAAAGATAGTCCACATTCATTTGCCCGAGAATGAACCATTTAAAACACACTTAACTGCAGGTGATCACCAGTTAATTGCCGATGAACCAACAACTGTAGATGGAGGTGAAGATACAGGACCTGATCCCTACGATCTTTTATTAATGGCTTTGGGATCTTGCACTGTTATGACCATGAAAATGTACGCTAACCGAAAAGGTTGGGCACTTGGCGATGCGTATGTAGAATTGCGCCATCATAAAAATCATGTTGAAGATTGCGAAAATCCCGATAAACCGGCCTCTAAAATTGACCTGATTGAAAAAGAAATCATTCTGGAAGGCGATTTAACCGACGAACAAATAGAGAAACTCATCGATATATCGAAGAAATGTCCGGTTCATAAAACACTGCTTACCGAAACGAAAATCGAAACCATCCTTGGTTCTATTTGATTAAGGTCATGCTTTTAGTCTCGATCTGATTTCCGGTCTGTAGTCGGTAAACATACGTTCCACTCGATAATCCAGAGGCATCAAATCGCAAACTGTGATTTCCTGCATTTATCCGTCGATCGATCATTGTTTGAATGAGTCTTCCTTGCACATCAAACACTTGTAGGCGAACCGTAGCCGATTGTTGTAGAGTAAATGAGATCGTTGTTACGGGGTTAAATGGATTCGGATAATTTTGATGCAGCTTAAAGCTTATAGGAGCGGTAGAAGATTCATTATTAACGGTATTCGGGACATCCAAAAACGGCACTTTTTCGTGATCACTTCCTAATGCCTCCTGTGCATCCTCTTTACTTATTCCAAACCAATCGCAAAGCAGAGTGAGGTAAACCTGACGGAAATCATACTCATGCTGCATGTTATCAAATTCGTCTAAATCTTCGGCATCTAATTTAGGGTCCTCACCGATTAAGCCGCCCTGAACTGTATCACCAAACACAAAAAGCGGCGCCGCAGTACCATGATCGGTGCCAGCAGCTCCATTGCTAAATACACGTCGGCCAAATTCCGAAAACGTTGCGATCAGCACTTCTTCAGATCGGCTATCTGCGGAGAGATCATTATAAAAATCGCTCACGGCTGTACTCAACTCGGTCAATAATGCGGTATGATCCCCCAATTGATTGGCATGGGTATCAAATCCATCTAAAGAAACTAAAAATATTTTAGTGCCAAGATTTCCCTTTATCAGTCTGGAGACAATAGAAAGACTTCTCCCCAAATTTTCGGAATCAAATTCTACTCGGTTTGAGCTTTCGTCATAGGCGCTTTTGATCGACTCTGCATATCGAAATGAATTATTGGCTTGTGTTCGCATGAATCGCATTTCGTCGCCATACACGGTTTCGGGCAAACCATCCATCGAGTAAATCACTCCATTCTCAACCAAATATTCTAGGATTCCAACATCGTTTAGCGTCATTCCCATATCCAAAGCATCACCTTTAAAAAGCAGTGATGATGCCCCGCCAATTTGTACCGCAAGTGGATTATTAGGTGGGTTTTCAACAAAATCAGGATTCTGATTTGCTAAATGTCTCCCAAGCCAACCTGTTTGCAAGTATTCGTCATGGTCGCTGGCACTTAGCCAAATATCGGTGGATCGAAAATGTGACAGATCACCATTTGGGTAACCTACACTTTGAATTATACCCATTTTTCCTTCCTCCCAAAGTGGCATCAACGACTGCATGGCAGGATTTAATCCCATCGTATCTGATAAACTTATGGCCTCATTTTTTGCTACCGAAATATCCCCTCGATAGTTGTAGTACAAATCGTTCTCGACAGGAACTACGGTGTTTAGTCCATCATTTCCACCGTTTAATTGGATGAGCACCAAAACCCGATCGGATTCCAATCCTGCAAGTTTTCGAAATAAAGAGGAACTTTGCAGCGCTTGTACCGGAGTATTTCCTAATACAAATGCACTTCCTGCTGTAAATAATCCCAATCGGCGAATAAAATCTCTTCGACTACATAAATCATGATGCTCGTGGTGGTGATGCCCGTCGGCTAAGCTGCTTCCCTTAATCTTTTTCATAATAGCTCTCCTCTACATTAACTGATATTCAGGAAGTTGGCGAAGGTGAGCCATCAAGCCTAAAACCCGCCAATAAGCTCCGCCGTTGTTGATGTCCCACTCATAATCCGGGATGCCGGCCAATAATATTCCGGGAAGTTGGTTTCGCTCTGTTTCGGGGATGTCTACGGCAATCATGTATTCTGCCAAATCGTAGGCTAGTTGGTAAGGATCATTCGGGTTACTCATACCTTTTGCAATCGCAATGGGATCGATTCCATATTCGTCATCGTTGTGATACAAATTAGCCAAGGTAAAATTCCAACGTTTGGGCAGAGTGGTGGTAGAAATCCAGCTTCGATAAGCCGGCCAGCCTGCTACATTTACCGGACTTAGTAAAAACTGACCCAACTCGAATAACTGGTAGGGTTGCCAACCACGTAAATCTCCTGCTACATCTTCGCCGGTTTCAATTTGCATGCCTAACATGTAATCGACCGGACTTTTTATCATGGACCCCAGAAAGTCAGTATCAAAGAAATGTTCACTTTTCAGCAGTTTGCGAAGTACCGGTTCCAGTTCAAATGATTCTTGAATGAACAACTGAGCTAACTCATTCACAATGGTTTCATTTGGCGTTTCGTACACAAAATATTTATAGATTTTTGTGCAGATAAATTGAGCAATCTCTTGGGTACGCTCTTCAAAAATGATGTCGATGGTACCACTGTAATCGAATCTTCCTCGCCTCCCTAAAAACTCTTTGGTTCCGCCGTCGTGTAAATTTGAATCAAAAATTGATCGTAAGGTATTCCAGTTGAACCAATATCCCGTGAGAGCACGCGCCATTTCACGAATATCGTTTTCGGTATAATTTCCAATCCCCATGGTAAAGAGCTCCATGAGTTCGCGCGCATAATTTTCGTTGGGATTCCCCACTCTGTTCTCAACCCCATCCAGATAAAAAAGCATGGCATCTTCCAGGCCGATATCATGTACAAAGGATTTAAAATTACCCAATGCATTTGTGCGTAGTGCTGTCACATAGCGATATGCCATGGGTGCATGTTCATATTTGCCGATTTCAGTAACAAAGTGATTATGCCAAAACAACACCATTTTCTCCCGAAATGGATGTTCTTTCATCAATTCAGTCCATTCAGTTTGATATTCGATATACCGGTGATAATTATCATTGAAATATTGCAAAATAGCTTCATCACCCTGATTCCAAGGCGGTCGGGTATCAATCCAGTTAGGTGGTTCGGGCATGGGAGCGTTAATCGCTTCGTCGATAAGTGTGTCTATCAGGGTAGTTGGATTCTGAGATAAAAGACTTTCTATTTGTGAGTAATGAACTCCGAATCCAAGTCGGCGCATCACATGAAATACACGTTTTTTATTCCATGGCATGGATTCGCTCGGAATATATTCTGACAAACCGGAAGATAAACCCTTCGCTCTCTTATTGGGATGGAAGGTTTTACGCTTTTCTCGAGGCTGATGAATTTGCTTTACTTTCTCGTGTGAAAGGTCGTTTTCGAACATAAACTACTCAGTTTTTAGGCACTCCAATAATAAGAGCATTTTTCGTGCTATTTGCCACAACTTGATCATCAGTAATAATTTGGTAACCTTTAAAGCGTTTCTGAATGTGAACTTTTAAATAACATATTCGGGTATGAAGTCTTCTAAAACACTATTGTTCCTCTCCATTATACTTTTTAGCTGTACCATGTTCGATGGCTTATTCGAGGAGCCCGAACGCCTCTGGATTGAGGTAGCATCTGGTGAACGACAATGTATTCCTCCGGATTATGCCTCGTTGGATGAAGCCATCAAACAGCTCGAAGATTCGGGCATCGACGTATTTGATAAAGAAACCCTGGTAGTACCTGTATGCGAAGCTTGTTCTTGCCCAACAGGAATTTATTATCGCGCTTATATCAATAAATCCGACCTTGATGATGCTGAAGAGTTAGGTTGGAGATACATACATGATGTCGTCAACTAATTTATCTCTACACTTCGCACTACTCTTTTCTATATTCGGCAAAAAAAGTATTTAATGACGAAGGCAGAAACGATTCGCAGGCTTCAGCAGCTTGAAGTACGATATATAAAATTTGGTGTTTTTGATATAGATGGAGTGTTGAGAGGCAAGCTCATCAGTAAAGAAAAATTTTTCTCTGCTTTAGATTCTGATGTTGGTTTTTGTAACGTGATTTTTGGCTGGGATATAAACGATCAATGTTACGATAACACCAAAGTAAGTGGATGGCACACCGGATATCCTGATGCTTTTGCCACGATCGATCCGGAAACATTCAGAACTATTCCATGGCAACATCATACTCCATTTTTTCTTGCCGATTTTGAATCAGCACCTCAGGTAAATCAAGTTTGTCCACGGTCTTTATTGAAGCGAGTGCGAAATGAAGCCAATGAAATGGGATTTATGCCGAAATTCTCTGCAGAATTCGAGTGGTTTAACTTTGCTGAAACGCCACAGTCTTTTCATGAGAAAGGTTATCAAAATCCAACACCGCTTACTCCGGGTATGTTTGGGTATTCTGTACTACGGTTTTCTCAACAATTTGAATATGTAGACCAATTATTTAATCAACTTCATGATTTTGGGATTCCTCTGGAAGGATTGCATACCGAAACAGGTGATGGTGTGTACGAAGCCGCCATCACTTACGACGATATTTTAATTGCAGCAGATCGAGCCGCTCTCTTTAAAACTGCGGTAAAAGAAATTGCTGCTTCTCACGAGATTATGCCGAGCTTTATGGCAAAGTGGAATCCTGAACTCCCAGGGTGTAGCGGTCATATTCATCAAAGTTTGTGGGACGAAAATGGAAGCAATCTTTTTTTTGATGAACACCAACCTGACCATATTAGTAAACTGATGCAACACTTTGTAGCCGGACAATTGCACTGTCTGCCGCACATACTCCCGATGTTTGCGCCAACAACAAATAGCTACAATCGATATGTTGAAGGCTCGTGGTCGCCAACATCTGTTAGTTGGGGTATTGAAAACAGAACTACCGCGCTGCGTGTTATCAACCATAAAGAACAATCGATGCGAGTGGAACACCGAGTATCGGGAGCGGATGTGAATCCGTATTTAAGTATGGCAGCTGCATTGGCTTCGGGATTATATGGCATCAAAAACGAACTAGAACTGAAAATTCCCTCTACGATTGGAAATCAATATGCGGTTAAAGATTCGGTACTACTCCCCGATTCTTTAGAAAAAGCTACCGAAGCTATGAAAAATTCTGATGTCGCGAACCAGCTGTTTGGGTATGAATTTGTAGATCACTTTATTCGAACCCGTGAATGGGAAGTTCGTCAGCAAGACCATTCGCAGCCAAATTGGGAAATGAAGCGCTATTTCGAAATCATATAATTAATTAAATCATCATCAGAGCAGAATTATGACTTTTATCGATTTCAATGCCATAGTGAGTGATGCCTGGAAAGCTTACGATAATTCTCGGCCCATCGCTCGCATCGAAGATATAAGTGCGAAAGTATCCACCAATCATGTATATCGAATTACGCTTAAAGATGGATTTTCGGTGGTGGCAAAGTTATCGTATTTCGGACTGTTTGATCATTTTGTGGAAGATCATGCCATCATTAACGCGATGGCTAACAACTTACCCGAACCTTTCGAAAACTTTCTAGCGCGATCACTTTTTAAAGGGAATGAATTGTTTGTTCATCGATATCAAACTGAGTTGATCGATGCATGGGTGGTGTTTTACCGCCCGGTAAAAATCCTGAATAAATTGCCTCGAAAACTTGATGAAAATCAGATTATTCGATTGGGGATGGAAACTGCCCGCTTTCATGAAGCTTGTTTAACCATAAAAAACAGCTTACCCGGTTCTTCAAAAACTATGATGGTTGATATCGAAGGATTGGAAGCCATCCTTGAAACTGATGAAGGTCGCTTTCAATACCGAATGCATTTAGATTTTATAAAGGAACAGTGCGCGATATTTAAACAGAATTACAGAGAACTAGAAGCCAACACGCTCGAAGACATTCCTGTTTTTGTTGATTGGAACATCGGCAATTTCTCGGTGACGGATGACCTTCAGCTCTTTTCTCGCTGGGATTACGATTGGTTTAGAGTAAGCAGCCGAATTATGGATTTCTACTTTTTCAGTCGCGTAGTTTCGGAAGCCGGCGATCAAACGATTTTCAGTTATAATATAGATGTGCTCATGCAAGATCGTTTTCTGATGTATTTAAAAGCGTATCATCAACGAAATCCTTTAAGTGAACGAGAAATTCTGTTTTTAAAAGAATGCTATCGTTTCTTCCTGCTAAATTATGTAGTGAAATATGGCACTTATTTCTTCCATGAAATATTTGCCACACGCTTACAAAAAGAAACACTGGAAGTGCACTTACCTTCCATCGAGAAAAAATTTAACCCCTCAATTCTACTCAAAGCTCTGAATTTATAACCATGGATTACCCCTCATTCTTCGAAATTGCCAAAGATTTTCGCGTCATAATGCTCGACTCCTATGGAGTGGTGAAAAATCATAAAGGTTTGATTCAGGGTGTAGAAAAAACCATCGATTGGATCAAAAGCGAAGGCAAAACCTTTCGATTGCTCACTAATGATGCTTCTCGTAGTCAGGTTCAGCAGAAAGAAAGTCTGGCAAAATTAGGGTTGAAAAACATTGAGCTGCATGAGATTATCACTTCCGGAATGATGGCCAAACAATTTCTGGAGCAGAAAATAACGGAAGGTAAAATTGCTTACCTAGGAACCGAAAATTCAGCCGAGTATATTTTACAATCCGGGTTAGAGCACATCGCGGTTCGAGATATCGATGTCGAAAATCTGGATGAAATCTCCTGCTTTGTTTTTCTGGATGATGAAGGCTTTGATTGGAATAGCGACATTAATAAAACGGTAAATATCCTCCGTAAGAAAACCATGCCGGTGATTCTTGCCAATTCAGATAAATTTTATCCTGTTTCTAATAATGATGTTGCCGTTGCAACCGGAGGAATTGCAAAGCTTGTAGAGAATATGCTGAACAGAAAGTTTATCCATTTTGGCAAACCAGATTCGCAGATGTTTATGTATGCCTATGAGCAGTTGGTCGACGACATTGGCTTCATCGAAAAAAAAGACATTCTTATGGTTGGAGATACTTTGGACACCGACATTCTGGGCGGAAATAAATTTGGTGTACAAACTATGCTGGTTCTTTCAGGAAATACCCGTGGTGATAAAGCACAGCTACAAATTCAGAGTAAAGGGATAATTCCGGATTATATTTGTAAATCAGTAATCGAGTGACCTTGATTAGAAGGATTTAGGGATTTGCTTGATTTTATTGCATTTTCTTCCCAATAATATATGATATTTTAAGGGGTAGATTATGTTATACAAAGAGTTAACGCATCGAATAATTGGGTGTGCAATGGAAGTCCATTCAACACTTGGAAATGGGTTTCAGGAAGTTATTTATCAACGATGTTTGGCATTCGAACTTACAAACAGGGGATTAAACTTTCATCGGGAATTCGAAATGGATATATATTACAAATCTACACATGTTGGAAAAAGAAGAGCTGATTTTCTTATCGAGGGAAGTATCCTTTTAGAAATTAAAGCATTGATTCAGCTTGAAGATGCACATTTAGCACAGGCTATGAATTATCTTGAAGCTTACAAGCTACCCATTGGGTTACTTATAAATTTTGGCTCAAAAAGTTTGCAATACAAACGAATCCACAACAACAAAATAAATCAAGTAAATCCCTAAATCCTTCAAATCAAGGTCAATAGTGCCTAGGAATTTAGTTTACCCCAACCAAAGCAAACAAAAAAAGCCTTCCGGAGAAGGCTTTTATAAAATTAATCAACAGCTGTTTCAATCTGTTCTAGCTCTCTTGGATCGGCATCTCGCACATAACTGTTAAGCCATTCGGTTTGCTCGTACAACATGTGCAGTAAAGATTCCCTCGCCGAATAACCATGACTTTCATGCGGAAGCATCACCAATTTAACGGTGCCACCTAATCCACTTACAGCACCATACATACGTTTACTCTGGATAGGAAATGTGCCCGAATTGTTATCCACTTCGCCATGAATAAGCAGCAACGGTTCGTTGATTTTTTCCGCATTCATAAAAGGTGACATCGTAAAATAAATCTCAGGGGCTTCCCAAAAGGTGCGTGGCTCAGCTTGGAATCCAAATGGGGTTAAAGAACGATTGTAAGCTCCACTTCGGGCAATACCTGCTCGGAAGATATCGGAATGTGCCAGTAAGTTCGCCGTCATAAATGCGCCATAGCTATGCCCACCAACACCTACACGTTCAGGATCTCCGATTCCCATTTCGTCAATTTTATCTACAATCGCTTGTCCATTTGCCACCAATTGTTCTACAAAGGTATCATTTGGCTGTTGGTCGCCTTCACCAATAATTGGCATGGCTGCGCTTTCAACAACCGCGAAACCTTCGGTTAACATAAAGTGAGGTCCCCAATAGCCAACGCTGGTAAATCTATAAGGAGAGGTTGTTACCTGACTCGCTGCTGCAGCACTTTTAAACTCTCGAGGATACGCCCAAACCAATGTTGGAAGTCGGCCATCTCGTTCTTTATCATATCCGGGTGGCAAATAAACTGTAGCTGACAAATCTACTCCATCAGATCGTTTATAGGTGATGAATTCCTTTTTCACATCTTTAAGATCAGGAGTAGGATGCTCAAAAAATGTAAGTTGCTTCATGGATTCCGCATCTAAATCACGCATAAAATAGTTCGGCTGCTCAGTCACAGATTCCCGACGAGTTATAATCTCGTCTCCATCTTCATCTAAAACAGCAACTAGATATTCGTAATAAGGTGCTTGTGATCGCCAAAGCTCTTTCGTTTCTCCTGATTTTAAATCGAACGAAGTGAGAAATGGTTGATTTCCTTCCGGTGAGTATCCTTGTCCCGACATCAGAACTGCCGCTCCATTATCAACTGTATGCAGAACATAGGTTCCATATTTTGATTGCTTGAACTCCGGCGTACCCGGATCGGTATATCGATCTTCGGTGCTTCTATCAAATATGAGTTCTGTGGTTTTATTAGCAGGATCAACCATCCAGGTTCGGCCTTGTCGAGAAGGTCTCCAGTATTCATTGGCTAGCGCGAATCCTTCCTCACTCCATGTAATGCCTCTATATCGGTATTCCAGATCAATGATTTGCGTAGGATCGCCATTTAAAGGAACTTCTTGCATCAAAATACGATCTCTCTTCTCTACTTCACGATATTGATCACCTCCATCTAACGCTTCTACCCATACCAAGGTTGCCGGCTGATCTGCTCGCCAATTAATGGAACGTGGACCTTCATAAGTTGATGAAAAACCAATCGGGATTTGATCTCTAAGTGGCAAATCAGCAACTACTGATACCAACTTTCCTTTACGATCAATAACACGAGTTTGATTTGGAAATCTGAAAGCAGGAACTCGATATGAATAAGGTGTTTTAATCTCGGTTAGTAACAAATACTCATTATTTGGGCTAAGGCTCATCCATGTAAAAATCCCACTATCACTAACCGCCTTCGCCTTTCCTTTGAGATCTACTTCCATAATCTGTGAAGTGAAATAGTAATCGAATAGCTCTTCATCGTGCTTATTTTGCAACAAATCTTGATAGGTGCGCGCCGGAGTAGCACTGCCACTACTTTCCTCAACAGTAGGTCCGAATGGGATTATGCTTTCCGTAGGAGCCTCTCCTCTGTTTTTTGGTACAACCTGAACAAATATTGATTTCGAATCACGGCTCCACGTCATGGGCGTACCATACGTATCGTTAATTTCTATATCACCAACTCGGGCAGCTTTTCCGCTGGCTACACTTGCACTCCAAAGTTCGATGCGATTACTACCGTGCAACAAAAAAGCGGCATATTTGCCATCGGGCGACCAATTTACGTCGGTAATTTTAGGATTATCCGGTAGTCCGGTTACTTCAACATCTTTACCCGAATCAATTGTACGAAAAGTAATGCCATTCATGGTTCGCGCTCTAGATGGACCAGATGTTCTGGGATTGATTCGAATCCCTGCTAATCGTAATTCTGGTTGAGCAACTTCTTCGATGGAAGGCCTTCCGGGGCGATGTAAAAGCGCCATTTTATCACCGGCTGGTGAAATACTGATATATGGAGTCGCATCGCCATCCACTAAATCGGTCATAGCTTGCGATGGTTCCTGATAGCCATATTGGGCCAGCACATTACTGGAAAGCAGCAATGCGAACATTAAGGAAAGTACGGTACAGGTAGTTTTCATGAATTATGGTATTTATTGCAATGGATGCGAAATAAATCCACATAATTCAGAACTAGCAAGCAATAATCTGTTAAAAAATACTCTTAATTTAAGCTCAATCTATACAACAAGATTGCCGCTCTTTTGGCTTGCCGTGGAAATTGATTGATATATCCTAACTCATTTACTGTGTGTCCATCGGTACCACTCATTCCTAAAGCATCAATGGCCATATCTACATAAGTAGCGGTAAACGAGACATCAGCTGCGCCGGCACGTAATGGATTAACAGCAACTACCTCACCATATCCCAAATCTTGGCTTACTGCACTATAAATGGATAAAAGCTCACGGTTTCCATCGGTTGGTGCCATTGGAGGATAGCCTTCATCAAATACAATTACAGCAGATGTTTGAGGGAGATTTCTATTTACAATTTCTCGCATTTTATTTTTAACCCGTTCCTCCTGCTCTGGAGATAGCGCTCTCAAATCGCCAGCTACAATCGCGGTTTCGGCAACTACATTCGTTTTACCAAACGTTGTTCCGCTACTTGAGCCATCGTCGTGAGTTACGGTAGTTCCGCCAATAATTCTACCCGGATTGAAGGTCAGAAATTCTTCGCTTCTTAGCTCTTCATAAAATGCGATAAGAATACGAGACGCCTCGAAAATTGCTCCGGCACCAATATCTTCACGAAATACCTGAGAGGAATGCGCCGGAGTTCCAGTAACTGTCAATGTCCACCCCATGGCGCCTCTGCGTGATACGTTCGCAGTTTTGGGATTTCCATCACCGTTCTCAAATCCTAACGAAATATCGGCCCATTTTGCAGCATCGATTAAGGCTTTTTTTGATAAAGACAGCGGGCGGCCACTAAGCTCTTCATCGCCCGTAATTACAATCCTGATGTTCATATCTTCCAAGGCGCCCACTTCTTTTAATGCCCTTAGAGCTTGTAACATAATGATGTTTCCACCTTTCATGTCGGCAATTCCCGGCCCCTTTGCCGTGGTGTCGTTTATCATTTCGAATTTCTGAAATGGACTATCAGGTTCAAAAACAGTATCTAAATGTCCAATTAGCATGATTTTTGGCGCATCTTCCGATCCATAATGCTCGGCAATTAAATGCCCTGCTCGATTCCACTCAGCACCATCTTCGAAGTATGCATTGAATCCTAACTCACGGAAATGAGGCAGCATGTGCTCGGCAGTTTCCCGAATTCCATCAAAATTCATGGTTCCGCTATTGATATTCACCGATTCAATAAGCAGCTGCATGCCTTCATCGTTGATTTTATCGATATGCTCTACCATTCTCTGCTCAATATCTGATAGCTGTGCCGCTACCGAAGACATCATAAAGATGGAAACAAGAAAATTAAGTACTATCCCTTTTCGCATATTATTCCTCCAATATTGATTCAGCATCATATTCGTTAATAGGAATGCATGAACACATTAAGTTTCGGTCGCCGTATGCATCATCAACGCGAGATACACTTGGCCAGAATTTATTATATCGCAGATGCTCGAGTGGGAAAATTGCTTTTTCTACCGGATAAGATCGCTTCCAATTATCAGTAACTGCCGCTCGCATAGTGTGTGGTGCATTTTTCATCACATTATCCTGCCGATCCGCCGTGCCTTCTTCGATTTCACGAATTTCGTTTCTGATACCGATCATGGCATCACAGAATCGATCTAATTCCGCTTTGCTTTCACTTTCAGTAGGTTCAATCATTAGTGTGCCCGGAACCGGAAAACTCATAGTTGGTGCATGAAATCCGTAATCCATCAAGCGTTTTGCAACATCAACCGATTCTATTCCTGCCGATTGCTTGAATGGCCGCAGATCGATGATAAACTCATGCGCCGAGCGCCCTGTTTTACCGGTATACAAAATCGGATAATGATCATCTAACCGATCTTTGATATAGTTTGCGTTTAAAATGGCTCGCTTTGTCGCCTCAGTTAATCCGGCTTCACCCATCATTCGGATGTACGCATAGGAAATAGTTAAAATACTAGCGCTACCGAATGGCGCAGCAGAAATTGCCGAGATTGCTTGGTTTCCACCTGTTTGGATTAGTGTATGTCCGGAAAGAAATGGAGTTAAATGTTTAGCAACGCCTATTGGTCCCATTCCAGGACCTCCACCACCATGCGGAATACAAAATGTTTTATGCAGATTTAGGTGACAAACATCGGCACCAATTTCGCCCGGACTTGTAAGCCCAACCTGAGCATTCATATTGGCGCCATCCATATAAACTTGCCCACCATGTCTATGAATAATTTCACAAAACTCCTTAACACGATGCTCGAACACCCCATGCGTTGAGGGATATGTAATCATCAAAGCAGCTAAGCGATCGCTGTATTTTTCCGCTTTTTCTGCTAAATCTTCGCTAGAAATATTACCATGATTGTCGGTGGCAACCACGACCACTTCCATTCCGGCCATTACCGCGCTCGCAGGGTTGGTTCCGTGTGCTGAAGATGGAATTAATGCCACATTTCGATGGTGATCACCGCGACTTTGATGGTATGCACGAATTGTCATTAAACCGGCATACTCGCCTTGCGCACCAGAATTTGGCTGAAGTGAAACAGAATCAAATCCTGTAATTTCTGATAGCCAGTCAACTAGATTTTCAAACATTTCGAAGTATCCTTTAGCCTGATCAACAGGAGCGAATGGATGAATTTGCCCAAATTCCGGCCAGGTAACAGGAATCATTTCGGTGGTTGCATTTAGCTTCATGGTACACGAACCGAGTGAAATCATCGAGTGCACCAATGACAAATCCTTATTCTCGAGCTGCTTCATGTATCGCAACATCTCATGCTCGGTTTGATACAAATGAAATACCGGATGCTCCATAAATGAACTCGTTCTCTCAAGTTCCTCTGGCAACTCTAACACCATGGCTTTAGATGCACTTTTCACATCAAAGGTACTTTCAATACCAAGAGCTTTTGCAAATACATCAAGCACAAGTTGAACGTCTTCTAGTTCCTTTGTCTCATCAAAGGCAATACCTACTCTCCCATCCTCAAAATATCTGAAGTTTATTTCGTGTTCTTCGGCAATCTGCTTCAGATTTGAAATGTCGGTTAAAACAGTAAGCGTATCAAAAAACTGCTCGTTTTGAATAGTTAAGCCAAGTTCTTCGAGACCCGCTTTAGCTAATTTAGTAAGTCCATGAATTTTTGAAGCAATCTTTTTCAGTCCGTTCGGCCCGTGATAGACTCCATACATTCCGGCCATTACTGCCAGTAAAACCTGAGCAGTACAAATATTGGATGTAGCTTTTTCCCGACGGATATGTTGCTCCCTCGTTTGTAATGCCATTCGATATGCAGGCTTTCCTTCGGCATCTTGCGTTACCCCAATTATTCTGCCCGGAATTTGTCGCTTAAAAGCTTCTTTGGTTGCAAAATAAGCAGCATGCGGACCTCCATAACCCATAGGAACTCCAAATCTTTGGGTGGTCCCAACAACGGCGTCTGCCCCCATCTCTCCTGGAGGTGTTAAAATCGTTAAGCTCAATAAATCAGTCGCAACCACAGCATATACCTGATGCTCGTGAGCCGCAGCAATCAGGTCGGAATAATTTTCTACTGAACCATCCGTGGCGGGATATTGCAACAGCATTCCAAAAAGTGAAGGATCAGTAACATCCAGCGTTTTATGATCACCCACTACGATTTCAACACCAATTGGCGTTGCTCGTGTTTTTAGGATATCGATAGTTTGAGGATGGCACAATTCACTCACAAAAAAGGTATTCGCATCTTTTCTTTTTGCACCTTTTCGCTGTCCAAGAAACATACTCATAGCTTCAGCAGCAGCGGTTCCCTCATCCAGAAGTGAAGCATTTGCCAATTCCATTCCGGTAAGATCACTCACCATAGTTTGAAAGTTGATGAGAGCCTCCAGCCTACCCTGCGCAATCTCTGCCTGATATGGCGTATACGCGGTATACCAAGCAGGATTTTCCAGAATATTCCTCAGAATTACTTTTGGCACATGCGTGTCATAGTAACCCATTCCAATGAATGATTTAAAGATCTTATTTTTAGAAGCCAGTTTCTTGAACTCAACCAGAAAATCAAATTCACTTACAGCCTCCGGAAGATTTAACTTTTCCGACAATCTGATACCATCAGGGATGGTCTCATTAATTAATTGTTCAATTGAATCGGCGCCTATGGTGGCTAACATTTCTTGGGTGGCAGTAGCATCGTTTCCGTGGTGTCGGTGGGCGAATTGCTCTTTCTCAAAGTTGATGTTCATCAAGATTGAATCCTAATTTTAAATGCTGATTTGGTAGGTTTTATAGTATGTAGGCAGGCTAACAATTTTGTGAAAATACAGTTCCTGCAGGCAGTCTTAAAAATAGGGAAAATCAGATTTAAATAAGCGTAAAATCATTTCCATTGATTGCTAAAACTCCGTTATTTAGGCGATCTATATTCAAAAACTTATCGGTGGTATTGCAACATACTGGCATGCAAGATGTAATCCGGTCTCAAATGAGGTATTTATGAAACGATTTTTACTCTCGCTATTTCTTTTTCTAGCGTTTTTTAGTGTTCCCAAAAACACATCGGCGCAGCAAGCGCATATTGTGGTTGAGCCAACAGCACTAACTCTTAATGTTGGTGATGAAGTGCAGCTCACCGCAAACGCCATAAGCGCAAACAACGAGGTAATGCCAGATACGGTGCTATTTTTTCTACAAAGCCGGCGAAATCGACGAGCAGTTGGTGTTACACGCGATGGATTTATCACTGCATATAAACCCGGTACTTATAGCATAACCGCACGTACTTTTGGAGATACACCGCTACGTGAGGATTTCGAAATAACTATTGCATATCCACCGGTAACTTCTGTTGGTATCGAAGGAATTCCTGAAAACTTGTATGCCAATACCTCATTGAATGTAACTCCAAAAATTGTTGACGCAACCGAAGTGGTTCGTGACAATGTGGATTACACGATATTGTCTTCAAATCCTGAGGTAGCTTTTGTGGACGATTTTGATCAACTAAAACTACTCAAGAAAGGAAAAACCACACTCACTTTATCTTCTGAGAATATTTCGCAATCATACGAAATTGAAGTAGAAGAAAATCCGGTTACTTCTTTAGAACTTTCGCACAATTATGCTGGGAAAACAGTGCGAACTGGAGATGTGATAAGTTTTACGGCTACTCCAAAAGATCGCAGAGGTAGAACGGTAAATGATATCCCCGTAACCTACTCGTATATCGTTCAGCCCGATGATGATTTAGGTCAGGGTGCATCGGCGCTTATCGAACAGGATGGAAAATTCGTAGCCAATCATACCGGTGTGTATACAGTTATGGCTCGCTCAGGAAGTCAAATTTCAGAAACAACTTTTCGAGTGGAATCCCGAAATGTTCGACGCCCTCTACAGGTAGTTGGCAAAGGAATCGTACCTGATGTTAAAACTTCCGACTTGTGGGTTTGGGAAGGCGTTGATGGCCGCGATTATGCCGTGACAGGAACCTGGGGTGCTCGCGGAGAAGCTTTCTTCTGGGATGTAACCGATCCCACAAATATCCACACCATTGATACGGTACAGGTTGATGCGCGTACTGTAAATGATGTGAAAGTTTCGGAAGATGGAACCATTGCTGTAATCACACGTGAAGGTGCATCGAATCGAAAAAATGGGATTATTATTCTGGACGTTACTTATCCAAGTGACGTTAAAATTCTGAGCGAGTACACCGAGGGACTAACCGGTGGTGTTCACAATGCGTTTATTTACGAAGAACACGTTTATGCGGTAAATAACGGCCGGAAGTACGACATCATTAATATAGAAGATCCAACTAATCCTTATACAGTTAGCGTTGTAGAATTGGATACTCCGGGTCATGCCATTCATGATGTTTGGATTCAGGATGGAATCGCGTATTCTTCTAACTGGGGCGACGGAGTGGTTGCGATGGATATAGGAAGCAACAGTAGTGCAGATATGCCCGGCGCCGGCGGATCTCCCGAAAATCCCAAATATTTAGGAAGCTATACGTACCCAAGTGGCTGGAATCACGCTGCATTTCCTTTTAAAAGTAAATCTACCGGTGATTTTTATATTGCTGCTGGTGATGAAGCTTTCCCATATGGACTCGATACAAATGGTCCAAATCGTGCTGCCGGTTGGGTTCACTTTGTGAAATTTGATGGGTGGGACAATCCCGAAGAAGTTGCACGCTATCAAGTGCCCGAAGCAGGCTCTCACAACTATTGGATTGAAGACGATATTCTTTATGCAGCTTTCTACAACGGAGGCTTACGTGTAGTTGATATTTCTGGTGAGTTAATGGGTGATTTGTACGAGCAGGATCGTGAAATTGCCTTATTTTTACCAACCGATCCTAATGCTGCAATTCCGAATTCTCCGTTTACCTGGGGTCCTCAACCTTACAAAGGTCATATATTTTTAAGCGACTGGAATTCAGGAATCTGGGCCGTTAAACTTGGCGAAGCGACAGATGCAGGAGCAGAATAAGATGAAAAAGTGGGCGCTATTGTTCGGATTTCTAATTTGTTGCTCGGGTATACTTTCAGCACAGGAATACTTCGTATATGTAGCTGCAGAATCAGAAGATGAAGTACACCTTGTTCGATTTGATGCAGCTTCTGAATCCGCTGAAATTGCTGAAACAATTACGGTTGGTAGATTTCCAACTGAGATCGATGGCCCACATGGAATCTCGGTAGCACCGGATGGGAAACATTGGTTTGTATCTATTGCTCATGGAAATCCTTTCGGATTATTGGCAAAATATGAAACTGAAACCAATAAGCTAGTTGGCACTACCGAATTGGGAATGTTTCCTGCAACAATGGAAATATCCCCAAAAACAGGTTTGCTGTATGTAGTGAATTTTGATTTACACGGACCAATGCGACCAAGTAATTTGATGGTAGTTGATCCAAATGATATGGAAGTTTTGGACGTAATTGACACCGGTGTGATGCCTCACGGATCAAGAATTTCACCGGACGGTGCCTATAATTATCATGTTTCGATGATGAGCGATGAATTAATTGAAATTAGTGCAGTTACAATGGAAGTAACGCGCAAATTAAAACTAACCAAAGGTATGGAAACCATGGCCTCTGGTGATGAACATGCTATGCATCATACGGCAATGAATAATACCGGAATGAATCATAGCGAAATGATGCATAATCCGGTCGAAAAACCAACTTGGGTCGATCCGCATCCTACAAAACCATTGGTTTATGTAGCAGCCAATGGTTCTGATGAAATCATTGAAGTAGATATACAAAAGTGGACTATAACGCGACGATTTAATACCGGAAAAGCACCTTACAATCTTGAAATATCAGAAAATGGAAGGTGGTTGGTTGCAACTTATAAAGGTGAAGGCTCGACCGGTATTTGGGATCTCGAATCCGGGAAGGAAGTGGCTAAAATCGCAAATACACGAAGAGTTTCGCATGGTGTTACTATAAGTCCGGATAGCAAATACGCCTTTGTTTCGGTTGAAGGAATTGGTGGAGAACCCGGCTCGGTTGAAGTAATCGATATTGAAGCTAGAGAATTAGTGGATTATGTAGAAACCGGAAAACAGGCCGGTGGAATCTACTTCTGGAAAATGAGCAATTAAGTTAAGTCTGCTTTAAGTAGATTGCATGACTTACATTCTTCCCTTCCCTGTCTAATTCGGCAATTGTTTCTTTATCCAATGGATCAATCACATATCCAAGTTTATCGGCAATTCCGATAATTAGTGGTTCAAGTCGACCTTTATCAGTATTAAATTTAACGTGAGCGCCCCCTGTTCGAAGATCAATTTTTCGAACAGAACGCCCTATCATATCAGCACAGCGAATCACTTCGACCGACGAGAACATCTCTTTTCCGGTAATTTTCGGTGGCTTGAACTTCTTCGTAGAGATACTCATACTCTTGATCTCACCACTTCGTAATTCCGGCTGTAACCACTCCAATTGATGATCAAGCTTTGTTATATAGTAAGCTAAATATCGGCTGTGTTTATTTTCGATCCGGAAACTCAAATCTGCAATCCAGATATCGGTAACCTGCTCTACATCAATATCAAACCAAATAGATTCGTCTACAGGCTTCAGTATCACCCCTTTTCCGTCAGGATTATTGCGAATAAATTTTACAGGAAAGGATTGCTCTAATTCGTCAATTGATACGTCAACTTCATTGGATGGCTGAACGCTTAGAAATAATTCATCATCCTCTACCGAAATAAAATCAGGCGCGCTGTTTTCAACTTCGCATTCTATGGTTTGGAACCGCAATAAAATGCGTGCTCTGCCGTCTGCAATAGGTTTTGTAAAAGCTTCTTCGACGATCGTATTAATACTCATGAAGGAATTTACTTCAATCGAAGCAAAATTCTTTCCCTCTAATATTAATATTCTTTAACAAACTTAATGTTTAAACCAATCGGTCCGATAGCAGCTTCTTAGAGAACTCTTTGATTTCATCCCGCACTAATCTAAAGGCCGTTAATACTTCTTCTTCTGTCCCCTCTGCTTTTGCAGGATCGCTGAAATTATGATGAATTTGTTCCGTTGAACTAGGAAAAACCGGACAGCTTTCTCGGGCGTTATCGCACACAGTAAGAATTAAATCAAATTCCTCAGCAAGATATTCATCAATATGGTTTGAAGTATGCGCACTGATATCCACATCAGCTTCTGCCATTACTTTTATGGCGGTAGGATTTACTCCATGAGTTTCAATTCCTGCGCTTCTAACTTGTACTTGTGACCCACCAAAATGCTCCAACCAACCATGCATCATTTGGCTGCGACAACTATTGCCGGTACACAACACTAATATTTTCATTCTTTCTCCAATCCGATTTCAATTATCATTCGTAATCAAGGTAAACAACCTCTATTATTTTAAAATTAACATGTCGACCTCTGCCTTAATATTTACCGACAATTTTATCACCAATGCCACACTTAGCGATATTCTTTCGAAAGTTGGTGTGGATGTAATATCCGTAACCAGCGATTGGAATAAGGCTAAAGATGTGCTCGTCAAGTACTCTCCCTCTCATGTTTTTATCGATTATCAATCGCTAAAAAACTCAGAGGAAGCGTTAAAGATTAGTCGGTTTTTTCATTCTATTTCAGACTCTGAACTAACATTTATGATGCCGCAAAACCACAAAGAAGTGAAGCAAAAGCACTTATTAAATATTTTTAGTGCCAATATTTTACCAACTCCTTTTAATTCGCAGGATGTTCGTAACGTAATTTCGAAAGAAGCCATCCATTACTTTTACGGCGTCGATTATTAATCGCCAAAAGCCCTTAACAACATGCTAGTTTTGTTAGGGATGCAGGTTTGCATTGCGTGTATATTGGCTGCAATTCTAACGTGATCGATTGATCCGTTTCTTTCCAATTCACCCGATGCACCGAAGTTCGGTAATTCGAGTTCCCAAATTCGATATACAATTCTGTTTCCCCATTTATCTTCATTTTCTTCTGAACAACTTCTAAAATGTCGCTAACCTTTTTTGTATTCCAGCTTGCGAGTTTTTTAGATCGCTCGTTTTGCCACAGTTGAACTACTGTTTCTTTGTATGAGTGTTGATTTCCACCGCAATCAGTTGAATCAACTTGTACATTTTTGATTTCTGTGATGTGTAAATCACCCCCAATTGTTCCTGCATCCATGAGTACAAAATGTAATTCTTTATTGGTATTTGTGATGCGTGATATAAAATCTGATGTATACATTATCGTATTATTGCGATTAATTGATTAAAAAAAATCAGCAACAGTTCTCGTTTGCTGGGGCAGATAAAAAGTTTTGTAATTGCTTAGTTAGCGTTTGCCATGCATCGGTATCAATGCAATAGCACACTGCACTTCCTTCAATTTCACCTTTTATTAATCCAACCTCTTTTAATGCTTTCAAATGCTGGCTGACTGTTGATTGAGAAAGTGGAAGTTCATCAACAATATCACCGCAAACGCAGCTTTTCTTAGCAGCAAGATATTGTAGAATAGCAATTCGAGCAGGATGCCCAAGCGCTTTTGCCGTAGCAGCTAATCTGTTTTGTGTGGTAGTAAAAGCAAATGACTTCGATTTTCCCATATCGTAATATTACGATGATATATCTTTAACACCAAACTAAAATTCTAACTTCATCAGCAGCGAAGCATCTGCACATAATTCGGAGAATTGTTTTGTGTTTCGAATGCTTTCAGGTGCGTTCGATCGTTCGCATTGTTTGTACCCAATCCGGGAAAAGAACCCATCGGCCGAATCGGTGAGTAAGTAAATGGGTTTTTTGTCCTGTTGATATGCATATCGACCAATAAATTCTGTCAACTTAGTACCAATACCGCAGGTTGCTTGTTGGTTTTTCACAGCCAAAGATCGCAGGAGAATCGCATCATCGAACTCTTCTAAGCCAACACATGCCAAAAAATTATCATTATCGAAGTAACCGTATAGCCGAACGTTTTCTGAGAAAATATCATCGGTTGGCAGATGGTATTCGCTCAACAATTCTTTTGCAAAAACTCTTTCTTCTGGTGTGAGCTCCTTAATCATGATGCACGTGCTATGGGCCATTTTAGCAATCGCTCGGCATCATTTGCATCCAAATCATCTACAGTAAAAGATTTGCCACCAGCCCCGGATGCTGCCGTTATACTTACGGTTGCTAGATGTTTACGACGTTGAAAAGGATTCATCGAAATCTCTGAAACTTGCGCTCTATTTATTTTTACGATAGCAGTGGTTCGTGCCAGATTTCTAAACTGCATGAGCACCGTGTTTTCAGCCACTTCAATTTTTGCATCTTTATATTCGAGCCAGCCAAATAAAGAAAATGGAATTACTAAGGCACTTAGCATCCAGGCCCAATCAAAGAATATCCAAAGAACTGGAATCACAATTAGGAGTAGATAATTTGGTTGGCGGATATAACGAAACAGCGATCTTTTTGGCGGAACGATGCATGTACTTTCATCCGGCGCTTCATCCATAAATTCCTCGAGAAATGAAGATAGTTTGGCGCGTTTCACAAAAGGGAGCACAACGATTGAGCGATCGTTTTCTTTCTGTTCAAATCCTGCACTCTCTACATACAGCATCCCGTATCCAAAAGGTTGGCGAAGCACTCCTTCAACAAAGCGAAACGCTTGAACTCTGTCAAAAGGCACGGTTAATTGCTTTCGCTCCAGAAGTCCACTTGTAATTTGAAGTTCTTTCTCTTTCTTCTCGATTTTGAAATCGCCATAGCGAAGTATTACCCCTATAAATGACAACAGATAAGAGATCAATAAAATGAAAAGAATGCTCCAAAGAATAACTGTAAGCTGACTAAATCCCGGTAATAAACCGAAAATATAATCCATGTTTTCTTCCGTAATAAACTGATCTAGCTGCCCCGAAAGAGCACCTAAAATGGAAGCGATTACCCCAAAATTTCCCGAGGTTAACGCGGCATAAAACAAGTCTCTGTTTGAGAGTACCCATATTTTATTACTCTCATTTGAAACAACAGTGTTCTCTAATTCACCCGAGATCTCAGTTAAGGATTCAGATTCCGCAGGACGTTGCACCTCTTTTTCTCTTAACAATGTACGAAGTTGAACGGCGTCGCTTCGGGTGATGGCACTAATAGTGGCTTTTTCGGTACCTCCGCCTGCTGTTTTAATTTCGACTTTCACCAGGCCAAACATACGCTGTATCAATCCCTCGGTAATATCTATCACCTGTATGCGATCTTTGGATAAGTACAGTTTTTTTCGAACGAAAATACCCTTGTTTATTTGTAGTTCATCTTCACGAACTCTAAAGGTAAAACGAAACCAACCAACTACACCGAGTACAAAAGTTACGATAATCCCCAGAAGAACAATCAACCAAAAATATTCGCCGGAATTTCGTGAACCCAACACCACAAAAATGATGAAGGGCACTATATTTTGCCTTATCACCACAAATAACTGTGTTACAGCTGCAATTGGATGTTGACGCCGAAATTCAGACATCTTCTTTAACTTTTCTTACCAAGTCGGAGATAATCTCTCGTAATTCTGAAGCCGTATTTTCATCCAAAGCGGGGATTTCGTGAGTGGTAGCAGCGGTACTTAAACTTATGGATGACAAACCATATTTCCGGTAGATGGGACCTTGCCGCGTATCAACATGCTGAATTCTATTGATGGGAACCATTGTGCGTTTGGTGATAATGATTCCGCGTTGCATATCAATCCCTTTATCGTCGACCTCATATTTCCAGCGCTTCCATCGAATTTTGGGTAAAACAAAAATGAAAAAACAGTGAATAATTACCGCACTTGGAGCCGAAATAATCGGGTATAGCATACTCATATCACCATCTAAGGTGAATATCAAATACAATAATCCTGGGATTACATATACAAACGAACCAAATAATAGTGCACTCAATCGCCACGCTTTAATTGCATTCTGATTGATTCTACTAGCAGGTTCAGTTAGTGATTTTTGAACTGTTAATTCAGGCTCGTTCATGATGAATAGTTCGCTTTTCAGTTACTCCAAACATAAGTATCAATCCGATGAGAAGCATAATCAGAATCACGCCCATACCCCATCGCTGATCGCTCATCATTAGAGTAACCCAGCCAAAGAGCATAGGTCCGGCAAAAGAAGTTACCTTCCCTGAAAGTGCAAAAAGTCCATACATTTGGTTCCTTTTTTCCACCGGAGCCATTCGCCCCATAAAGGTTCGACTTGCAGCTTGTACCGGGCCAACAAAAACGCCTAATAACAATCCCCAAATCCAGAACCATAACACAGATTGCACAAAAATTACAGCTACCACAGGAATGATAAGTCCTATTAGCGACCAAAGAATCGTTTTCTTACTTCCTGATTTATCATCGAGCCAAGCGAACCCATACGAGCCTAAACCGGCAGTTACATTAAGAGCTATCCCAAAGTAAAAAATGTCGGCTGTCTCAAAGCCAAAGGCACCAGCAGCGTACACACCGCCCATTGCAAAAATGGTAACCAACGCATCATTATAGAATAAACGAGCAATTAGAAAACGAAGAATATTCGATTCGTTTTTTAGTGATTTTAGCCCTTCCCAAAGTGTAGAAACTCCGTTTTGAATGGCTTTTTTATACCCCATTTTTCGGGATGGCATATCCGGAGTTTTTAGAATAAATGGAATCATAAATACAGCAAACCAAATTCCTGTAAACAGAAAAGTACTTCTGGTGTGTTCTGCTTGTGCTTCATCAAGGCCGAGTAGGTTCGACCCATTTAAAAACAACACAAAATATCCAATCACTAAGCAAACAATTCCGCCTGCAAAACCAAGACTCCACCCCCAACCGCTCCAGCGTCCCATTTTAGAAGGTGGCGCTAAATCCGGAAGCATTGCATTGTAAAAAATCAGCGAAAGTTCAGCGCCTACTGTTCCCAGAAAAGCCAGCACAAGAGAATATTGAATAAAATCGTTGCTGGGCTCGGCAAACCAAAGCAAGCTAGTACTTATTATCGATAAACCTGCTAATGCATACACCCAAGGTTTTCGCGGTCCGCCAACATCCGCAATGGAGCCTAACAATGGTGCAAAAATTGCGATTACAAACCCCGCCAAGCCGATAGTAAAACCCCACTGTGCTGCACCGGTAGTTTCATTTTCTGCAATCGATGAAGCAAAATAGGCTGCAAAAATGAATGTTTGGATCATTACAAAAAAAGCACTGTTGGCCCAATCGTAAAAAGCCCAAGCCAACAAACCTTTGGGGCGCTTATTCTTCGCTTCGATAATGATAGAATTTTAAATTTGAGACGACACTTATTTAGATTGCCAATTCTACCATATTAACACCACCTTTCAAAACCAAAAATGCAGGTGTAATTAAACTTGATAAATAGCTTAGGGTAAACGATTATGCTTAAGCAAAAAAAATGCCTTCCCACATTAATAGAGATGTATGAGCAGTTCGGGAATAGATCACAGTACTATTGAATCAATCGTTGGTGATTTTCTGTTACACAGCACCCACTTTGGATGCCTGGTTGTAGACAGATCTGGCCGGATTGTGTTAGCCAACGACACCTTTTTTTCCATATTCCCGGTTTTAACTAAGGAGCAAACCGGGAAACCACTTCATGAAGTAGTGCATGAGCAGGAAAAGGATCGTGTTCAAGAAGCGGTAGAGTATTTATTTGAACATGGCAAACTCTCTCAAACGGAATGGAGACTGTTATCACTAAAGGATGAATTTCTGTATGTAGATATTGAAGCGAGTCTCTTTGAATCTAACGGGCAAGAATTTGCATTGGGAATTTTTATTGATCGAACTAGTAAGAAAAGCTTAGAAGCCGATATAAAGGAGCAATCTGAATCCCTGCAAAGTGTTAACGAACAGTACGAATTGGCGATTAAAACTGCCCAATTAGGAATTTGGGTGTATGATATTCAGGCAGACGAACTCATCTGGAATCCTGAAATCATGAAGATGTATGGGGTTGAAGATGAAAATGCAGCAATTGGCATTGAAGATTGGCGGGAATTTATTCACGAAGAAGATCTTAAGGCTACCGACAATGAATTAGCCAAAGCTTATGCCGGTGAGACTGTTTTTAATGTTCGATTTAGAATTAATGCAGGCGATGGTACTACGAAGCATATTTCGGCATCGGCGGCACCGGTTTTTAATGCTGATGGCGAAGTAGTAAAAATTCATGGTGTAAACTATGACATCACCGATCTGATTGAAGCCGAATTTGAAATTACCGAACGGGAGCAGTTATTAAGAAATATTACCAATCAGTTTCCTGGTTTTGTAGTACGATCTCAGGTAGACAAAGATGGAAAGGAAGAGCTACAATACTTAAGCGATGGAATACGTGATATTTTAGGGATTGATCCGGAGCATGCTAAAAGTAACTTCAATGTTCTATGGGATAGTGTTTGTGAGGATGATCTGCCTCGGCTTAAAAAAGAAATGGCTGAAGCTATTGAGAAATCGGAATCGCTTACCACAGAAATTTGTGCACTCAACAATGTAGGCAGGAAACGTTATTTACGGATTTTTGCTACCCCACAGACTGATGAAAATGGCACTATTACATGGGATACTTTAGGAATTGACATCACCGATCAAAAAATAAAAGACAGAGCCATTTATGAAAGTCAACGAATGCTCGATCGACTTACAAATCAAGTTCCGGGCATGGTTTATATTTACGAGCTTCTTCCCGATGGCACCGATCGTTTCGAGTATTTAAGTAAAGGCATTGAATCACTTTTTGGGATTGATAAAAATGAAGCCCTCAAAAATTCCCAATTGATATGGAATCAGATTCACCCTGACGATGTACCTAAATTGAGTGATTCTGTTCTGGAATCTGCCAACGAACTGAAACCATGGGTTTCTACATTTAGGATTTTTGATACTGATGGTAATGTAAAACACATTCAAGGAACGGGTACACCAACTAAATTGAAAAACGGAACCATTAAGTGGTATTCAATTGGCTTGGATATTTCCGAACAGGTTAAGCAACAAGAGAAAATTCTTGAGAACAAAAAACACCTTAGTGTCATCTCCGACAATTTCCCTGGCGTGATATATACCTATGTTCGTCACCCCGACGGAACGGACGAAATCACCTATTTAAGCAAAGGAATCGAACACATCCATGGTGTTAAAACCGAAGATGCTTTAAACGATATAAGTAAGGTTTGGGAGTTAATGCACCCCGATGATGTGGAAGATTTTATGAACTCGATTCTGGAATCCTCAAAAAACAATACGCCTTGGGAAACCCAATTCCGTAGTAGAGTAAAAGACGGTTCTTACCGATATTTTCAAGGATTTGGGAAGCCCACCGAACTATCGAATGGCTCGGTATTATGGAGTAGTATTTCCTTTGATATTCACGATCAGGTAGTTGCCCGTATACAATTAAACGAGCAGAAAGAACAACTTCAAAGCATAACTGATCAGATAAGCGGCGTGGTACTAAAATACCAATACTTGCCGGATGGTTCTGATCGAATAACGTACATCAGTAAGCGGGTTAAGGAATATTGGGGAGTTGAAGCGGAAGAGGTAATCGAAGACATAAATGTTGGATGGGCACGGGTAGTTCCAGAAGATATTGAGCCGATTCGGGAAAGTATTTATGAATCCGTTCAGGATTTATCCGTATGGAATAATCTGATGCGATTTATTTCAAAAACCGGCGAAATAAAATATTTACAAGGGGTTGGAACACCCAAAAAACTTGAGAATGGCATTGTTGAATTCGACGTAGTATTCATCGATATCACCGATGAATATTTAGCAAGAAAAGACCTGGAAACGAAACAACACCAACTGGAAGTGATTGGTGAACAGCTACCCGGCGTTGTATTTACCTACTTCAGAAAACCTGATGGAACAGATGGTTTCTCAAACATTAGTGATGGATTTGAAGAGGTGTATGGGTTCGATAAAGACAAAGCGTTATCAAATCCGCAGCATATTTGGGATCGCATCCACCCAGAAGATTTACCAAAATTAATCGATAAGATTATCGAATCAGCTCATAAACTCACAAAGTTTGATATTCAATTCAGAATCATTCATCCTGACGGAACTTTGAAGTATGTACATGGTTTTGCTGCCCCAACCAAAGGAGATAACGAAACCATAATCTGGAATGTGATAAATCTGGATATTACCGACCGCAAACAAGCCGAAACCGAAATCGTTGAAAAGCAAAATCAATTACAAGGAATAACCAATCAAATTCCAGGTGTGGTGCTACGCTATCAGTTGTATCCCGACCAATCAGAGGAACTACTTTATATTTCAGATAGAGTAGTAGAAGTATTTGGTGTAACAAAAGAGCAGGCTTACGAAGATATACAAACTATTTGGGATGTAATTGTACCAGAAGATGTAGAATTAGTTAAAAAATCTATTGCTGATTCGGCAGAAAATCTAACCAAATGGAATCACGTGTATCGATACAAAACACCAGACGGTTCTATTGGATACTTACAAGGCTTTGCTACTCCAACTAAACAACCTGACGGCTCTGTAATTTGGGATAGCGTAATTATGGATAGCACCCAACGTGTTATGGCTGAAATGGATGCCGTTAGATCCAGCGAAAAATTGCGTTCGTTTATTAAAGCATCTCCACTGGCTATCTATCAGATAAATGCGGATGGAATCGTTACTGATTTCTGGAATCCGGCGGCAGAAAATATTTTTGGCTGGCTTCGAAAAGACGTGATTGGTAAAGAACTTCCACAAGTAGATATGGAAAATGATTCTGAGTTTGCTTCCATCATTAAATCCATCGAAAAAGAACACTCGCCGCGACAGCTTATCGTAAAACGAAACAATAAATTTGGCGAAGAACTTACTCTTGAGGTAACCGTAGGACCGTTTTTTAATGAATATGGTGAACTAACCGATTTACTAATTATTGCAAACGATATCACCGAGCTGCAAGAATATCGAAAAACCTTAGAGGCAGCATTAAAAGAAAAAGACATTTTGTTGCAGGAAATTCACCATCGTGTTAAAAATAATCTGGCTATTGTAAGTGGGTTACTGGAACTGCAAGCCATGCGCAACGACACCGATCATGACATTAGCATGATTATAGAAGCTCGTAATCGTATCCACTCTATAGCAATGGTGCACGAACAGCTTTATCAGGATATGGATTTCAGCCATATTGATCCGCGCGAATACTATCGTAAACTGCTTAAAAAATTACAGGCTAACACAATTTCCGATCCCCGTGATATCGAGTATGATTTAAAATTCGATATCGACCGAATCAACATAAATCGCGCAGTTCCGCTTGGACTTTTAATTAACGAGCTTTTCACAAATTCCATCAAACATGCATTTAAGGATGGCACCGGTAAACTAACCCTGCATTTTACCCAAACCGACGATCGAATCAATGTTTACTACGAGGATGATGGCCCCGGATTTGTGATCGATGAGATTAAACATAAAAACACCATCGGGTGGCAGTTGATCGAAACTCTACTTGTTCAACTAGATTCGGATTATACGATGGATACGAATGGGCGTTTTATGCTTGATTTTGTGTTTACAGAAGCATTGCATGGCTCGCAGGCACATTTCCATTAGTGTGCCTAATCGCTAACAAATTTATAGCCAAATCCATGTACGGTTACAATATGTTTAGGGAAACGATTATCCGATTCCAGTTTTTGCCGTAACCAGGCAATGTGCACATCCACAGTGCGGGTAGAAGGCAAGGCATCATAGCCCCACACTTCGTTCAATAATTGATCACGGCTCAGAATCATATCGGCATGTTCTACCAAAAATCGTAGTAACTGAAATTCTTTTGCCGATAACATAAGTTCCTCTCCGTTCTTCAAAACCCTCATCCTTTTAAAATCGATTTCAACATCCGAAAAAGAAAACGTATCGGGTTTTTGGTGAGCTTCGATTGCCTTTCGTTTTCGAAGTTGTACTTCAATTCGAGCCAGTAACTCCATCATATCAAAGGGTTTCTGCATGTAATCGTCAGCTCCCAGCTTTAAACCCAGTACTTTATCTATTACTTGTCCTTTTGCCGTTAGCATGATGATAGGCGTCTGAACATTCTGCTGCCTCAAATCTTTACAAATATCCAGTCCATCTTTCTTGGGAAGCATCAAATCCAAAATGATTACATCATAATCTCCATTCAAAGCTTTTTCGAAGCCAAGAGCTCCATCAGAGGCACTATCAACGGTATATCGCTCTTCGATAAGGCGATCCTGAATAGTCATGATCAACCCTTGTTCATCTTCAACCAGTAAAATTTTTCCTTTGCTTTCCATACGCTGTATTCGGCTAACTTACCGGGATAATTAGGGTGAACGTACTTCCAACTCCGGGCGAACTTTTAACGGTTATTGTTCCATTATGTGCCTTTGCCACCCGTTCTACTAAACTCAGCCCAATGCCATTTCCTTTTATCTGCTCAGAAACAACGTGTTCGGCTCTGTAAAAAGGTTGGAATATTTTTTTCTGTTCTTCTTCAGAAATACCGATCCCCTCATCTTTGATTTGCATCCGCAACCCCAATTCAGATTTATACGTTACTTCATCAACTCTGAAAATAACCCGACTTCCGGCATCACTAAATTTAATGGCATTACGAATAAGATTAGTCAATGCTAAAAAAATGGCATCTCTATCTGCCCTGAAAGTTGGCAACTTTGAAATGTTTGAATACTGAATTTCAATATTTTTTTGTTCAGCCATAGATTCCATTTCTCTCAAAACATCCTGCATTAAAGGATCGATGGCTACATCTGTAATACTGTATATTCGTTTACCGGATTGAATACCAGAGAATTCCATAATCTGATCTACCATTTCGCTAAGCCGTTTACTTTCGGCAAGCATTAAGTTGGCATACTCCTTTTTTCGATCTTCATTTTGAACCACTCCCTCACTAAGGTTTTCAGCAGCAGATCGGATTACAGTGATGGGTGTCCTTAGTTCGTGAGAAACGCCTGCCACAAATAACATTTGTTGCTCGGCAAGTTCGCGAGATCGTTGTGCAAATATTAAAATCATACAGCCACTAATCCCTAAAACAAGTAAGATTCCGAAGCTAATAGTGAGATTTCTGTTTCTGGTTTTGGAAACAAATTCATCTAACGATCCGGCTTTAAATGATAACCATAGTTGCCATGCAGAGGGCGATAAATTCCCAACAAAAGCAGTAGTTATGCTGGTATCATGAGTACTTGATTCAACATTAAGTGATTGCAGTTGAGTGGTAGCATCTACATCAATATTCGAGTTTAGTTGTTCCTGCTCTTCTTCCACATTCTCAGAAGATCGCTCTCTTGTAATTATGCGTTCGCTATGCGAGCTGAAAAAACTGAATACCACACTATCCCCTTCCATATCCACAGGATTCCGGTCGTTCTCTATCATCATCAAGCTGGAGAAGTTTAATCGATCCAGATTTTTAGAAAACTCTGGGTTTTCCTGCGCACCACCTATCGTAACATATCGACTTCCATTTTCAGTATTAACAATCGAAATTTGATATTGATCCTGATAGGAATCACCAAAGTAACGCGAAGCAATATCCGGAATTAGTTCGTTTTGAATAACCTCATCATTTAAACGAATGAGCACAAAGTCATCCAGTTGATCGATGCTTAAGCGAACCTCTAAATTTTGAGATTGATCACTTCGATTTAACGTAACAAAATCCAGCACTTGAACCGGGATTTTCAAAAAGCTTGGATCCCCAAGATCGGGAAGGCTCCGTAATGGTGTACTCCTTTCCTCCTTTACAGAATCAACATGATCTTCCAGCCAGGATTGAAGCGATGAGTCTGGGTTTATCTGCTCAAGTGAGTTGGTTTCAGAATTATAGCGGTTGATTTCAGAAACGTTTTCCCGGTTTTTAATCAAATAAATCTCACTGGTTAATGCATAGGGTTGATTACTCGCATACCACGTATCACTGCTTTCTAATACATTAAGTTCTAGCTCTTCCGCTGAGTTATCATTATTGGTGACTTGTATTCGAAATGCACGATGCAATCGAGAAAAAGACTCATTGAAATCGCTGATAAAATTCTCGGTGGAAGCCTCAACACTTTCTTCTAAGCGTTGGCGTTCGGCATCGCTTACACTGCCAAGCCAGTGATATTGTAGGATGGCAAGTGTCAATAATGCGCCTACCAGCACTACTAAAAAACTATATGTAAACCATCGGTTTTGCATGCCCAAAAGTAGGTGCTTTATGCACTAAGTGAAAAGATTTAGCATCGATTTAACATCCTTAACAAACATTTTGCGAGGCCTTAACAACTCGCATTAATGGCTTTCGAATATTGGCGCCGAACCAATAACTAAATCGAAATCTATGAAATTCCTCCACCACATCCTGATTGTAACCATAGGGATATCACTTGCCCAACCGCTCCATGCTCAGATGCAACGAACTATGACTTTCGATGCATCCACCAGTTTTATGCTAAGAGAGTTAAATGCAATGATCGTTCAAAACGAAGAGGGTTTGCACGTTGAAATGATTATGGGGCAACCTTCAGGAGATTCGAATCCTATAACAGATGAACTACAGCGCGGTGATTTAATTCTGATGATGAACGGCAAACGTGCTTCGGAGGTGTCGGTGCTTCGGGAAACATACGAGAAGCTAAACAAAGGGGATGAAGTTAAAATTGGTGTTCGTCGCGGGGAATCTCGCTTCATTGTACGAGCCATTAAAGGAGACATCCCCGAAAATGTACCAGGACGGATGGTCCTCTCTATTGATACCGACGATGAAAACGCGCCTACTTTATTAGCAGAACTTGGTGTTTTGGTTTCTGATAATAATTCCGGTATTCAAATAATGTCGGTTCTTGAGCCAATGCTTCCAGAAGAACTCCAAGACCAAGAAATAGCGGATTTCAAGATTGTATCCATTAATGAAAAAACATTTGAGCAAGCTCAAAGTGTGCAGGCATATTTGAATTCGCTGGACGTTGGGGCGGCCATCGAGCTTGAAATAGAAAAAAATGGCTTGGCTAAGACTTTTGAGTTAACAAAACAAGAATCTCGCGGCAATGTTCGCATGAACATCGACAATTGAAAGCAAACATGAATAGACTATTCCACATTTCGCTATTTGCTCTGGCCTTTCTTGTACTTGTGCCGGATGCTTCCCAAGCTCAAAGCCCTTTTCCTAATGCAAGAGACGATTCTTATCCATTATTAGGATTAAAGAGAGCAAAGAGTACGTATGATCGCGCTTCCAATGAACTAGATCGAAAAAAAGAGTTATGGAAAAAAGAGCTGATCAGTGCCGAAGAATATGAAAACGCCATAAATACCTATCAGGATGCTGAGGTAAATTATCAGCAGTCGCTTTTGGTGTTGCTGTTCGAACAGCAATTTGTGAGCATCAGAAAAGCGCTGAAAACTCAAGACGACGACAATGTAAAACGCGTACTTGTCACGCTGGAAAACACCACTAGTGCTACCGAAGAGTTTTCTCAAATTGTGAATATGGAAGATCAGCTCTTTCGATCGCTGCAACCGGATGTGATTCACAATGTGTATGTATCGCTTAGCAATGATGATGGTGCTATCATCAGCTCGCCATATGAAATCAAAATTGATCGCCTTAAAAGTGGCGAACCTGTTACGGTAGATTTTGATCTGCTTCAGGATCTCGATGAAGTAACGGTAAATATTATCTACGGAAATGGGGCCTCACGCAATCCTAAAGTATTCCTCGAAAAAGATGCTTCTGCGAATAAAGTATTAATTCAATCGGAACGCTTTTCGCAGGAAGTAGAGCTAGGTAATTCTGCCACTTATGGATTAGGATTAGAGTTGTTCAGCGGATTAGATGACACCTACAAACTTGAAGTAGTTAATCTACCCGCTTCCGTTACCCGATATTTTAACGAACAGGGTGAGCAAGGGCGCATCAGCCAAATAAAATTTACGGAATCAAAAAATACAATTCGGGCTAATTTACAAGTCTCCTTACCCGATCGGCCCACCGCCGATGTACCTATGGATCAACCCATCGACTTTTATGTGATGGCTGTACCAGTTACAAAACTCGATAAATTTGCCAGTCATCAAGGAATGTGGACGGAAGAAGACATTCGAGCACTTGATGTAGGATTTGTACGACTGGAAATGATTCCACGAGGCGTGGGCAGGCTCGTAATCAAAGCGCCACAATTATATAACGAACTGGAATCAGAAGGTCCGGTTGAGTTCACTTTTGAAGTAGTGAATGAAGGTACGCGCCGACTAGACAATATTGAATTCGAAGTAAATGCTCCGTTTCAGTGGGAAAAACGCATCGAACCCAATGTAATTCCCGAATTGGGAATTCGTGAAGAAATAACGGTTAGAATGTTTCTTTATCCACCCACGGACATCAGCGTTGGCCGATATGAAACACGACTTCGATCTACTTCATTGTCAGATAATCAACCCATTAACGCCGAAGATAAAACATTCACCGTTCAGGTTGCTGCACAAGCCAATGTTTTCGGCACCGCCTTTATCCTATTACTCATCATCGGGTTGGTAAGCGGCTTGGTAGTTTTTGGAATTAAGCTTTCAAGAAAGTGATGTGAGACTAAAATATGACCAACAAAATTTCATTGCTCGATTTGAAAAAAATGAACATCGGAAACCCACTTAACAGGCTCGAATCGAAGAGAGCTTAAACCATTTTGAAATTGAAACCCAAAATCAACAAACCATGCAAAACTCAACCATACAAGCAGCTCCATTACTCGAAGCAGTAGAACTCACAAAAGTGTACGAAGATGGTGTTAAAGCACTCAACAACCTGAATCTTGTTGTGCGAGAAGGAGAAATCTACGCCATGCTGGGCGGAAATGGCGCCGGAAAAACTACAACCATCAATGCATTTTTGGATTTCATTCAACCCACTTCAGGCAAAGCATTGATTAATGGTATTGATGCCAACGCGCTGCCATTAGAGGCAAAAAAACATGTGGCCTTTGTCTCCGAAAATGTGCAGTTATATCCAAATTTTACCGCTATGCAGAACCTCGATTTCTTTGTCCGATTGGGAGGTAAAAGTCACTATGAACGTTTGGATTATGAGCGTGCGCTTCACCGAGTAGGTTTACAATCGGAGGCTTTCGACAGAAAGTTGAAAGATTTCTCGAAAGGAATGCGGCAAAAATGCGGTATCGCTATTGCTATTCTGAAGGATGCACCAGCCATCCTCCTCGACGAACCAACCTCAGGACTTGACCCTAAAGCTGGCAAAGAATTCACACGGTTGGTTGCAGAATTACGTGATGAAGGCAAGGCCATTTTGATGAGTACGCACGATATCTTCCGAGCGAAAGAAATTGCGGATTACGTAGGCATCCTAAACAATGGAGAACTGGTTGCTGAAAAAACCAAAGCCGAACTGGAAGGAGTAAATCTGGAAGAATTGTACGTGGAATATATGGCCGGATATATGGATGAAGCACCCGTTTCGGGTTCACTGAGCAATAATCTCTCCTAATTTTAAACCCTTATTTGTGAAGGATTTAATCCTGAATAAATAATCAATCAACAAAATCATGTTCAAATTTATTTTCATAAAAGAACTACGTGATATCATCCAAAGTAGCAGGTTTACCATCAGCTTTGCGGTATGTTCTGTGCTTATCATTCTTGCTTTTGTGATGGGAGCCCAAAATTATCTATCAAGTAAAGCTCAATATGATGCGGCCATTCAGGAAAACCGAAATCAAATTGCTGCTCATACCGAATGGATGATGGTAGAACACTCCATAACTTTACCGCCCCAGCCGCTGATGACTTTAGTTACCGGTGTTTCGAACGACATTGGCAGAAATATCGCAATGAGTGGGCGTGGTGAGCTTCGCGCTGAAAATACCCGCTTCAATGACGAACCCATTTTTGCGGTATTCCGCTTTATGGATCTCGAATTTATTTTTGGGATTGTATTATCGCTGTTCGCAAAAATTTTTGCCTATGATGCTATCAATGGGGAAAAAAATCGGGGAACGCTAAAACTATGTTTTGCCAATCCGCTTTCTCGGGCAAATTTTATTGCCGGTAAATTAGTAGGCTCGTTTGTAGGGTTAAGTGTGGCTTTACTCATTCCTATTTTAATCGGATGTGCATTGTTGCCGGTGTTGGGAGTTCAACTAACCACCGACGAATGGCTTAAACTGAGCTTAATTCTCATCGCAGGAATCCTTTATTTCGGGGTGTTTTTGGCCATAACAATTGCAATTTCTGCATCTACGGTAAAGCCTTCAAATGCTTTTTTAATTGGCCTGGTGGTTTGGATTTTTGCAGTGCTCATTATTCCAAGAACATCAGTTCTCATTTCGGGCAGAATTGTAGATGTGCCAAATATTGATGAAATCACCGCCCAGAAAAACCGGTACAGAACTCAATTATTCGACGAAGACCGCCCTAAAATGTCGAACTTTCAATTGCCTGAGGGTACAGAGATTGAAAATGCAATGACCGCCTTTCAATCCTTTATGAGTGATTTAGCCTCTGCTCGCCAAGAAAAAATCGATGTATTTAATGCCCGTTTGAATGAAGAGTATTCGAATAAAAAACGAGCACAAGAACAACTCGCATTGTCATTGTCGCGAATATCTCCAACATCTGTATTCACCTTAGTAACCACGCAATTAGCGGGCACATCCTTAAATCTGCAACACAATTTTATGGATGAAGCTTATACCTATCAAAACGCTTATGCTGACTTCATGCAGGAAAAAACAGGCTCGAACAGAAGCAGTGGTTTTAGAATGATTATGATTACAACCGGTGGCGATGAAGAGGAACCTGAGCCCCTCGATCCGGATGAACTCCCTCAATTCATATTTAGCGGTCAAAGTTTTAGTGAAGCCGCACAAGCCGGGATGATCGATCTAAGTCTGCTCATTTTATTTAATCTGATCTTTTTTGGAGGTGCGTTTCGTGCATTTCTGAACTACGATCTTCGATAATTCTCCCCAAGAATCTTAACTAGACCTCAGGTTATACCATGTTTTCTTTATTACTTCAAAAAGAGCTGAAGAACATCATCACCAGCCCGAAATTTACAGCCACTTTTTTGGTGTGCTCACTGCTAATTCTTATCAGTGTTTTTATCGGCATAAATGAATACGAAAATGCTGTTGCTCAATATCAAGCCAACCAAGAGATTGCACGACAAAATATTGCCGAAGCCACCAGCTGGGGACGCGTTCGAAATTTATTGCATCGCGAACCAAATCCGGTACAGATTTTTGTTTCCGGAGTTCATTTTGATGTGGGCCGACTCAGTAACATCTCTGATTATAACGATGTTAAATTAGTTCGAAGTCCTTACAGCGATGAAACTTTATTCGCTATTTTCAGAGTCATCGATTTTGCATTTATCGTTCAAATTGTACTCTCACTTTTTGCCATATTATTTACTTACGATGCCATCAACGGAGAAAGAGAACAAGGCACACTAAAACTGGCATTCGCAAATTCCATATCCAGAGCGAAGTATTTGATCGCAAAATTTAGCGGCATCTGGCTGGGCTTAATCGTGCCACTACTGATCCCAATTCTATTGGGAATGTTGATGCTCATCGCTTTCAAAGTTCCACTGGCGTCAACAGATTGGCTATCGATTATAAGTTTGGTTGGTTTGTCGGTGCTATACATCAGTTTATTCATTGTTATCGGGATATTGGTTTCAGCAATCACTCGGTCTTCCTCGCTTTCCTTTTTACTGCTTCTGGTAATCTGGATCAGTGGCGTATTGATAGTGCCACGTTTGGGAGTGATGGCAGCCGGACAAATTGTACAGGTTGAAAGTGTAGCACAAATTGAAGCCAAACAGGAAGCTTTTCAAAAAGCGCGTTGGGACGATTATTCCGCTGAATTAACCGAAGTTTGGCAGGAAAGAGAAGCTCAAATGGAGGGTATGAGTGACGAAGAGCGAACTGCTTATCGAGATGAAATGGAATGGACGTGGCTGGAAGAAGATGATGCTTCACGTAAGCAGGTTCAATCGGATATTATCACCAATAACCGACGATTACTCGAAGAATCGCAAAACCGAAAAAAACTGCAAGAACAGCTCGCTTTTAACATTGCTCGTATCTCTCCGGTAGCTTCATTTCAATTGGCGGCCATGAAATTAGCAGGAACCGATGTAGGGTTAAAAAATCGCTATGAAACTTCGATGCGTTTATACAAAGATGACTTCAGCGAATACATTCAGCAAAAAGAAGCCGAAGAAGGTGGACATGGCGGTTTTAATATTTCCATCGATTCAGAGCAAGGTGTTCAAATTGATTTTGGCCGAAACGATCAAACTTTAGATACCAGTGAAATGCCACAATACCAATCGCCCGAACTTAGGTTGCAAGATACAGTTGGAGCGGCATTATTTGATTTCGGTTTCCTTGGAGTTTGCATAGTGCTAGGCTTTGGTGGAAGTGTCCTCGCATTTATGAGGTATGATTTGAGATGAACATTAAATACTCGAATTAAATTAATTTCTAATCTGAAGCCACATTGAATAACAAAAAGCCCATCTTCACTTCCATAAAGATGGGCTTAACCTAGAATTAAATGTAAGAAATTGGAAATGTTATACGTCTCTTCCGGCTCTTCGCTCTATCCGTAAAACGGCTTCATTTGCAAGCTCTCTAAGATCGTTAAGATCTTCTTCACTAAATGATCTTTCCTCGGGTCCTACCACACAAAAGGAACCAATAGTTTGTCCCTTTGAGGTGATCATAGGGATACCGGCGTAGCATCGGATGCCTTCATTTTCTACTAAAGGAGAATCCTTTACCAGGTCATTCTCGAGTGCATTTTCAACAACAAATGGTTTGTTTTCTTTAACGGCGTACTGGCAAAACGACCATTCCACATCCGTTCCCAACGATTCGCTCATCCAGCCTTCATCAATACCAAATTTTGAGGCCCAGAATTGTGCTTCATCCAAAACAAGGCTAACTAATCCTATGGGTAGGTTAAATCGCTCAGCAGCTTTTTGGGTTACATCGTCCAATACATTTTTAACTTCTTCAGAAAATAAATCTAACGCTACGATTTCCTGTAATCTTTCAGGGTCTTTGATTACGTCTTTTACTTGTGATTGAGTAATATTCATAGTGATCTCTTCTTTTTTATTATGCAGATTTCTTTGTGATTCCTTCATACGATCGAATTTTGATCAATAATGAAGTGGCCGGCACACTTGCTAGTGTATTTTTGCTTGATATGGCCTGTAATACATTTTTTAATTCCATCAAATTTTGAGGCGCTTTTGTAAGTCTGCATGCAGTACATGCTTGCATCCATGCTTCCTTTGCCTGTGCTTCTCCAATTATCTTCACAATGGCATTGTATGCATCTTTTGCAGTAGGTGGTGAAATATTATACATCGATGAATCAATATTTAGGTTATCGGTGGATTTGTTTATTCCATTATCGACGAACATAGTTTTTCATTAAGTTAAATTTTATTAACTGTTTATAGCGATTTTTTGCCAAATTAAAGCGCAAATCTGCCAATATCTCCCAACCTTTGAGAAACATTGGAAACTATTAGCTTTTTGCCACGAGTTTAATAGATGTGCTACGAGATTGAGTGCTCTTCCTTTGCCAAGGTTTTGAACGTTTTAAATCACGTTTTCAGGATGAATCCCCGTTTTGTAAGCATTGAGGTGATGATCATTGCCAGCGTAGTATAGATTAAGCCTTTGAGCAGTCCTGTCCATTCGTTGGCGTTCAAATAATTGATCCAATCATGTATATCCAATAACCCGAATACGGGAAATAAAAAGAGTGCGGGCAGAACATAGGCAACCATTGGGTTTTGCCCAGAATCAATCAGCCAGCTTAAGTTTTTAGTGGGTACAACTTTCAGCAAATCCATACAAAAAAGAAGCAGCGAGCCGGAGAGTCCGGCGGTTATGAATAAATAACTGATGGTGGTTGGATCTTTCTTCACTCCACCTTCAAAAGGCTCCATTAACATTCCGATAATTAACAGTGCGGCAGATAGAATTGTGATCTCTCTTTCGGTATGATTTACTTTTTTGATTGTAAATAAGGCAATTATCAGTACACTTTGAATGACAATTGTCTCAAATCCCCATCGGGCAAAAAGTCCGATTAAGCTCATAACTACGATCAGAAAAACAATGGAAAGGCTAAGCACCGATTTACTTTTCGATTCAGATTTTAAGTGATCATTTCTTTTTTCTACGGATGACTGAAGCCAATCACCAACTATACTTCCTGCCAAAACAATAATCAGATATTCCAGGAAACTAACTCGAAAAAGCCAGCTAATTGCATCGAAGGTCCAAAGCTCGTTGGTCCATGCATCCGGAATAGTTGCTCCAAGTTTCAATCCTAAAACACCTATAATAATTAACACTCTATGGAGAGCATTGTCTTTGGTGATTATCCAAGCTAAAGCACCAAAAAAAGCGACATTCGCAAGAACTAAAATGATGATATCGCTTCGGTATAAACTGAACTCGAAATTGGATTTGCTAACATGGAGTATGGCAAGAAAGAGAAGGCTCCCCATCAGAAAACTATACTGCCCGGCTATTTTTGTTTTGAAAAATTTCTGATAGCCGCCAAATGCTCCCAACAATAGGATAAAACCGAGCAGTGAAAGCCCCCAATCAATCGTTGATGGTGAAGAGGATAAATTATACGGTTTTATATGTTGCAGATAGATCGCAAAGTAGACAAGAAGAAAAAATCGAATACAAATTTTCTGAATAATTGGTCTGTTTCCAGCCGAATGATTTAGCCGTTTTAGTAGCGAAAATGGAAATGCAATCCCCATGGTAAACAAGAACATAGGAAACACAAGATCAACCCATGTTAAACCGGGTATATCCGGATTAAACGCATGAGTTGGTGGTGGAAGTTGTGCATGATACATCCACGCCGGCATCACTCCACCAAAAGCAATATAACCGGAGAGTATCATGCCTAAAATAGCTATAGCTCGTAGTAGATCTACAGATATGAATCTTTGCGGTTTATCACTCATAGTTCATTTCCTTCTTGTAGATATTCATCTTTTTCCACTACTACCATGCTACATAGAATCGAATAATTTCTTCGGCGTAGGTTCGAGGATTAAACTTTTTGGCATACAATTGATCATCACGAACAGCCAAAAGTTCGAAATCGCGAGAGAGTTCAAAATTGCCTTTTAATTGACCATCAGCATTAAGTACATACCACGTGTAATTCTCCAGATTTTGAGTAATAGTCGCCACCCAATGGCGGTTGTTTTTATCAATAAAATAATGTGCAACTGCCGGCCAGGTGTTGGGAGCGTTATCCCCGCGAATAGCTCTTCGAACATCAGTTTCTGTGTACATATCAATAGCATCAGATTTGTTGAGTCTTCGTTTCTCAAAAGGATAATGCCACGCTTCCAGATAATTGCCGTCACGATCAAATTTACTAACCAAAAAGTCTTCCGTAAATAACGTGTATAAGTTTCCGGCTGAATCCGTTTGTAAGAGTGTTTCCCTCTCATATGGCATCATCATAATAGTGATGCCTTCGGATCCTTGTTCTACAAAAAGCTTTTTATTGGGATAAGTAAGAAGTTGTTCTGAATAGTTTTCAGCATTGTTATCAGTGCGATAGTAATATAGTTGTCGATCGGTTGGAGAATTGACTTGCTGAAATCCTACCAAAAATTCGTTTTCTGATACTACCTGTGCTGAATATGGATTCAATTGCAATGAATCTCTGTTCAAACCTTGGCTTGAAAAAGTAACTGTAGATCTGAATTCAAATTCATTGGTGTGATACAAATTCATAGCAACTCGTTCTTCATCAAAACCAAATACCAAATCGCCTTCTACTTCTATTTCTCCCAGTTTATAAAACTCGCCGGCTCTTCCTCCGGATCTACCCATCGTAGCAATTGGAAGCCCAAAAGAATCAACTACATGAATTTTATTTTTGAAGACATCAGAGAAATAAACATTTCCTTGCTCATCGGTTGCAATGTCTCCGATTTTGGTAACTTCAGCATTCTGAGAACCTCTGAATGTATCATCTTGAGTTAAGCTAATTTCAGTTACATCTGAAATATCGAAATTTCGAACATTCGGGAGTTTCGAATCATTTTTTGAAGTCGTTTGCGTACATCCAATCAACCCTGCAAATAGAATTAAGAATAAGAGCTTGCGAATAATCATCTGTGAATCTAAGAAGAATTTGCGCAATTGATAGATACAAAAAACGGAGAGGATGTAATGTCCCCTCCGTTTATAACCTATAACTAATCAAAAATTATACTTTGAATCGCTCGAACACCGCTTTGTCTAGTTCTTCGCGGTGATCGGGATGCGCAATTTCTACCATTGCTTTCGCACGCTGACTTAAATTTTTACCGTATAAACTGGCAATTCCATACTCGGTTACAATGTAGTTTACGTGAGCTCGTGTTGTAACCACGCCGGCCCCTTGTTTTAGAAACGGCACAATTCTGCTGATGCCTTTATTGGTTTGAGATGGCAGTGCTATAATTGGTTTCCCGCCTTTCGATTTTGCAGCTCCGCGAATAAAATCCATTTGTCCGCCTACACCACTGTAATGATAGGTACCAATGGAATCAGCACAAACCTGTCCGGTAATGTCAATTTCTACAGCACTGTTAATGGCCGTTACTTTCGGATTTTGTTTAATCACTTTTGTGCTGTTCACATACTCGATATCGAGCATAGCAATGGAAGGATTGTCGTCGATGTACTCGTACACTCTTTTTGATCCCATCACAAATCCCGAAACTACTTTACCTGGGAATTTTACTTTTTTCCGTCCGTTTATTACTCCTTTTTCAACCAGGTCAATCACACCATCGGCAAACATTTCGGTGTGAATTCCAAGATCTTTATGATTCACCAAACTCTTGAGTACTGCATTAGGAATGGCTCCAATTCCCATTTGTAGTGTGGCGCCATCTTCCACTAACTCGGTACAAAAGCGCCCAATCCGCATTTCAATATCATTTGGTTCGGGTAGAATTTGCTCCGGAAGAGGATCGTTATTTTCAACCATCACATCTATATCATTCACATGAATGAAACCTGCACCGTGTGTACGCGGCATATTGGGATTGATTTGGGCTATCACAAACTTCGCCGTTTCCGCAGCTGGAAGTGCTCCAACCACAGAAACACCCATCGAGCAATATCCGTGTTTATCAGGAGGTGAAAGGTTTAAGAGTGCAACATCGATGGGCAATATTCCTTTCCGCATTAATCCGGGCACATCACTTAGAAAAACCGGTATATAATCTGCTCTGCCTTCGTTTACAGCCTTTCGCATATTTGCCCCAACGAAAAACACATTAGCCCGAAAATTTTCGGCATACTCGGGTTTTGCGTACAGTGCTTCGCCCTCGGTATGAATATGAACTACTTCTACATTTCGCAATTCCGATGCACGCCCTACCATGGCCTCTATTAACTTGAATGGCACGGCATTTACACCATGAATAAACACTCTGTCGTTCGACTTGATGAGTTTTACAGCTTCTTCTGCTGATTTGTATACGCCCATTTCTAACGCTCCATTAATTATTTGTTTCGGGCAAAGAATATCGAAGAAATGTGAACTTCTTATAAATAAAAAAGCGATTCCGCCAGAAATCGCTTTTTATTTTTTTGATTATTAATGGTCAGTCTAGGTTAGTTTGACAGCGCTACATTCCATACTTCGTCGTATCCGAATCGCGATTGTTCTGCAGTCAACTCCTGCATGGTTTTTTTGATCAAATTGATGATCATATTTTTTTGCCCGATTCTATTTAACGCATTCAGATCCGTAAACTCATCCCTCGAGAACGGCACACCTGGGCCTTCAAAACTTCCCTGCATCCATGTATTCGCCATCCCGTCGAAAGCTTGGGTTTGTCCTGTTATTTGAAAGCTCACTAAAGGCAATAACACAATTTTGTCATCGCTGTTTGCAGCAACCCGATAATCAATCGAAATATTCAACAGAGCGTCCAAGTCCATATCTCGTAGTAGTGATGGCATCGGTGCGGCGTCTGCAATCATTGCGGTACTTCGATCGGAGAGAATTTCGCCTAACGATGTAGCAACCAATCGTTTAGTATCTCTGAAATTCTTCTTGATATATACTTTAGTGTTCTCGTCTTCGGGCTCATAGAATTCGTTATAAATCGGGTTCGATGTAATTGCATCCACATCTACAACACTTGCCCCAAAATCACTTTCAAGCGTTTGAACTAAGTCAGCGTACATGTTTTCCATAAATTGATTCCAATATCGGTCATCCAATTGTGGAAATTCGAAAGTTGTGGTTGTGGTAGTTGTTGTAATTACCCGATAAGAACCATAATCCGTTTCACTTTCACTAGTTTCTGTTTCTTGCTCGAACAACGTACCATTTATGGAGAGCGAGGCTAATCCAATTCTATTTATCTGTGTATTTAAAGGCCGTGCATACCATGCATTTGAACTGTACGCGTTGTACGAAAACTTTCCATTGGCTTCCTCCACACTTCCTTTTATGCGGATGTAGGCTCTACCTTCAACGTCACCTTCTAAGGTAACCGGTTGCGTATCGAAGGCTGTTGAAGTTCTCTTGAAGTAAGTAAACGGTTGATTAGCGTTTTCTCTGTTATCTTCAACAATTGAAACTTGTAGGTGATTCTCCCCGGTTGCCCAATTTGTGACATCTTTACCCGTTGGGCCGCCACCTGCAATATGTTTATGAAGGAAAGCATTCGCCGGAACCGTAATTTTATTATCAATTAAAGTGGATTGAAAGTATGCAAATCCTTTAACTCCAACGGCTTTTGTAATTAAAGCGATTCGTACTCGCTTGCCACGCGCAGCTTCGTTGAAATCGAGCTCCAGTTCCAGCTCTTCGTTCATGTTAATGGTTGCATTCTCACGCATTCCATTAATACTTCGAATGGATACCGATGGAGCAGCAGAAATCGTGAATTCAGTAACATCACCATCTACATTTTCTAACCGAACGGTTTTTGGGGATGTATCTCCTTCATCAAATTTTGCCATGTAAACGCCACCACCATAACCGGGCGCTTCTTTTCCATCTACAGTAACCGTTCCATCCAGATTAATAAAACCAACGCTGCCATCGGGCTTTAAAAGTTGTACACCAACCAGCGTTTGTCCTTCCTGCCAATCTGCCCCTGATCCGAGAGTAATCCCCGTTTCCGGCGAATACATATTTGATTGATACAATCCTAAGGCAGCGATTTGACCAAAATCCTTTTCTTTTTTGGTCATTAGTTTCATGGCAACTTCACCCATTTTTGTTTGGATAGTAGCACAGGAACTAAAAAGTATTAACACACTCAGTAAGCCAACGTATTTTTTCATCATCATTCTATTCGATTAGTTTACCAAATGGTACCCTCTTGCATTGCTATTCTCTATCCCCCAAACGGAGTATTCTTGGTTGTTCAATACTCTCTGCTTTTTCCCGATAACTTATATTTCAAACGATTAATTTTAATTCACTAGCAATTTTAGTATTTCCTCTTAATTATTAATCCACTGAATATCATATTGTTAGCTATGCGTCCAAAAAAGTGCCCTAATTAATAAAAAAATGGGCAGAATTGTTCTATATTAAATAATTGAGGGATGATTGAAAAGATGATTTAGGTCGGTTTAAGGAGTGACATGGTTGACGAAAAACTTGTAGAGCAGGCGATTGGAAGTCCGCTCTACAATAGTAAAAATATACCTTTCTGTATTACAACACAGGGATTACACTTTGTGTTTGTAAATGACGCCTTTTGCAAAATTTCTGGGTATTCAAAAGAAGAGCTATTAAATAAAAGTATTTCCATTCTGCTTGGCCCAAAAAAAATGGCTGCTGCATTTAATGAGTTTTTCCATTTTCTCAAGTATCGAAAAAATAAGAAACTCGTTTGGCGGGTTACCGGAAAAAATGGAAAAACACTGGTAGCAAAAATCGAGGTAATGAACCTCAAGATCGACGGAAAAAACTATACGCTAACTATTGCCTTAGATCATACCGAAATAACTGAATCTAAAGGACTGGCAGAATCATCTGAGGAAAAATACCGCAGTTTAACCGAGAACTTACCTCATATAATCTGGACCAATGATGTAACGGGCAAACCCGTATACATGAATAAAGTAGCACTTAAATATTTTGGCAAAACCAGTGATGATTTTGAAGCTTGGAATTGGTTAGATCATTTTGATATTGAAGAAGCACGCGAGCTGGAAAAAGAATGGGATATTGCATCATCGCTGGAAAATCCAGTTCAAAAAATCATAAGGATTAAAAACAAAAACGGTCATTATAAATGGTTTCAAGTGATTTTGTTTCCTCAATATGATGATCAGAATGAAACCACTACATGGACAGCCATTGCTACCGATATTGATGATCGAATTAAAGCAGAACGTAAACTTGAAAAGGCGAATAGCCGACTTCGATCCCTTATTAATGCTTCTCCAATTCCAATTTATTCACTAGATACGAACGGGCACGTAAAGGATTTTTGGAATCCCGCAGCTGAACGTATTCTTGGATGGAAAAAAGAAGAAGTATTAGGTAAAATAACTCCACTAGCTACGGCTAAATACTATGAAGATTTCGAAAAGAATCTCAGGCTAATCAAAGAGCAAGGGCAGTTTAAAGGTATAGCCAAACGAGAAATAAAGGATGGCTCGGAAGTAGCCATTGAAGTACATAGCGGCTGTATTTACAACGATGATCGGGAAATTGAAGAAATCATCATTCTATTATTAGACATCACCCAGCAAGAAGCTCAAAAAATTCACCTCCAAGATTCGCTGGCTGAAAAGAAAACGCTGCTACAGGAAATTCATCATCGCGTAAAGAATAATTTATCCATTGTAGTTAGTCTGCTACAACTTCAGGTTTTTAGATCTGTGAATGAAGCAGAAAAGAGTAAGTTGATGGATGCCCAAAATAGGGTCATGTCTATTGCAATGGTTCACGAGCTGCTGTATTCGACCGATGAATTCAGCAAAGTAGATTTGAAAGCCTATTACGATCAATTGATTAACAGTATTGCAACCAATATGCAGATTCAAACACGCGGAGTGTTACACGAATTAGATATTACGCTTGAAAATTTGAACATCAATCAGGCTATACCACTTGGATTATTGATCAACGAGCTTATCACGAATTCACTCAAATACGCTTTCCCAACTATTTCCGAAGAAAGCAGAATCAAACTATCCATTCATCCCGATGGCAAAAATATCCTGGTGCATTATATGGATAACGGGATTGGATTCAATGCAGATGACGATTCATTTACCACCGGTTTAGGATTCCAAATCATTAAATCTTTACTCATTCAATTAGATGCCAAGTATGAGATGAATACAAAAGATGGATTCGAATTGGATATGTGTTTCGAAAACCATTTACAAGGCGAGAACTCTGAAGAGGTGATTTAATCTTTTTTTCCTAATAACTATCGCGTCAGTTTTTTGTAATGGATGCGATGCGGTTGATCGTCGGTGATACCAAGGCGTTGTTTTCTGTTTTCTTCATACTCTTGATAATTCCCTTCGAACCAGTAAACCTGACTATCACCCTCGAATGCCAAAATGTGGGTTGCCACACGATCTAAAAACCATCTATCGTGTGAAATTACAACCGCACAACCTGCAAAACTTAATAGCGCTTCTTCTAATGCGCGCAAAGTATTCACGTCTAAATCATTGGTTGGCTCATCCAATAACAGCACATTAGCGCCTTCTTTCAACATTTTTGCTAAATGTACACGGTTCCGCTCACCACCGGATATCTGTCCGGTTTTCTTTTGTTGATCGGAGCCGCTGAAGTTGAATCTAGATACATATGCTCTTGAATTAACTTCACGGTTGCCCAGTTGCAGGATATCATGCCCACCGGATATTTCCTCCCAAATCGTTTTTGAAGGATCAAGCGGACGCTTTTGGTCGATATAACCAAGTTGAACCGTTTCTCCGATTTCCATTTCACCCGAATCCGGTGTTTCCTCGCCGATTATCATTTTGAACAAAGTAGTTTTACCTGCTCCGTTCGGCCCGATAACCCCTACAATTCCACCCGGAGGTAAATCGAAATTCATGTCTTCCACCAACAACCGATCATCATAACCTTTGGCAATGTGGTTAGCGTTGATCACCTTGGTTCCAAGACGAGGTCCCGGCGGAATAAAAATCTGCATTTCTTCGCTGCGCTTTTCCTGCTCTTGCGATAACAGTTCTTCATAAGCGTTAATACGTGCTTTACTTTTTGCACGGCGACCTTTAGGATTTTGCCGAATCCATTCCAATTCCTGCTGTAATGTTTTTTGTCGATTGGATTCCTGCTTTTCTTCCTGTTTGAGTCGCTCTGATTTCTGCTCCAACCAAGAGGTATAATTTCCTTTAAATGGAATCCCTTCTCCACGATCTAATTCCAGAATCCAACCTGCCACGTTATCCAAGAAATAGCGATCGTGCGTTACAGCGATAACAGTTCCTTCGTAGCGCGCCAAATGTTGCTCTAACCAACCCACCGACTCGGCATCCAAATGGTTGGTTGGCTCATCCAATAACAGCACATCCGGTTTTCTGAGAAGAAGTCGGCAAAGTGCAACTCTGCGAGCTTCACCACCAGACAGCACTTTCACACTAGTATCGCCGGGCGGGCAACGTAAAGCATCCATTGCCTGATCAAGTTTACTATCGAGATCCCAGGCATCCAAATGATCAATTTTTTCCTGTAGTTTTGCTTGTTTTGCGATCAGAGCATCGAAATCGGCATCGGGATCCCCAAAAGCAGCGTTCACTGCTTCGTATTCTTTGATTAAATCTACCGTTTCTTGTACGCCTTCCTCAACGATCTCCTTTACCGTCTTATCTTGATCCAGTTCCGGCTCTTGTGGCAAATATCCAAATGTAATCCCTTTTTGCACACTGATATCGCCGATATAATCTTTGTCCTCGCCGGCAATAATTCTAAGCAAGGTAGATTTACCTGCACCATTTAACCCAAGAACCCCGATTTTGGCGCCATAGAAAAATGATAAGTAAATGTCTTTTAGAACCGTTTTGTTGGGTTTGTGAACTTTGCTCACTCCAACCATGGAGAAAATAATCTTCTGATCGCTCAAGGTATTCTAGATTTGGAATTAGTGTTGATCGCTGTTTCGCTAAAGGTAAGGAGGGTTTCGGTGTTTTCAATGGATGAAATCTTAGAATCTTAGATGCTCGATTGTTCTACAATATTTCGCAGGACTGAAGTCCTTGCTTGTTTATGTTCGAGACATTTATTTAGCACAAGGCAAAAGTCATCAATTTGTAACTCGTAATTCAATATTCCCATATTCCTACTTCAACTGTTCGATTGTTCTACAACATCTCGCAGGACTAAAGTCCTTGCTTGTTTATGCTCGAGATAGATTCTGAGGTTCAAAATCTTTACTTCTTGATCGTTATTCGATATACAGCTGATTTATTAATGGAACTTTATCAAAATCGTATGTTGAACAAGTTGTTCGGCACGAGGTGTAAGCTTAAAGGTTATCAATTCGTAACTCGTATTTCTTAATTCCCATATTAGTACTTCAACTGTTTTCAATCAACGAAGCTTTAGCATAGTTGATCAATGTCCGATTATTCTACAACATCTTGCAGGACTAAAGTCCTCACTTGTTTATGTTCGAGACTGATTCTAAGGTTCAAAACCTTTACTTCATTATTGTTATTCGAGGTACAATATCGCAGATTTATTAATGGAACTTTACCAAAATTGTAATTTGAACCAGTGGTTCAACGAGGCATACCGAACAGGTTGTTCGTTACGAGGTGTAAAATGAAGTGGTGAATAGAAGCCAACAATTCGTACCTCGTAAATCAAAATTCGCCTATTCGTAATTCTTCCCCGTATATTGAGTTTTCATCAAGATTCTGATTTCTCTATTCCATGACCTATCTCTCGGTTGAAAACCTTTCCAAAAAATTTGGGCTAAAAACATTATTTGAAAACATAACTTTTGGTATTTCCAAAGGGGATAAAACGGCGTTGATCGCCCAAAATGGAACCGGGAAATCAACGTTATTACGAATTTTAGCCGGAGCTGAAGTACCTGATTCGGGCGAAGTGATGGTTAGAAACGGAATCCGTGTGAGTTTATTAGAACAAGAGCCGGAACTAGACGACGCGCTCACCATCAACGAGTTTATCACTCATGGTGATAATGAGATGGTAAAAGTAGTTCGAAATTACGAACAAGCTGTGGAAGCGCAGGCAGAGAACTATTCCGAGGCCACTCAGAAAGCATTCGATAAAGCACTTGCCGAAATGGATGCAAACAACGCATGGGATTACGAACAACGTTTACAACAGATTCTTGGTCACCTTAACATTCACGACCTCGATCAACGAATAAGCTCTCTTTCGGGTGGGCAACGAAAACGGGTTGCTTTAGCTTTTGCCTTATTAGATGATCCGGATTTACTGATTCTGGATGAGCCAACTAATCATCTTGATGTAGAGATGATTGAATGGCTGGAGCAATATCTCAGTAAAAGTACCATGACGTTATTGATGGTCACGCACGACAGATATTTCCTGGATCGTGTATGTAATCACATTCTCGAAATTGAAGATGGAGAGCTTTATCACCATAAAGGGAATTACGAGTTGTTCCTCCGGAATAAAGAAGAACGAGAAGAGATTTATGCCACGGAAGTTGCCAAAGCCGGCAAACTAGCCAAAAAGGAACTCGAATGGATGCGACGGCAACCAAAAGCTCGAACCACAAAATCGAAGTCCAGAATAGATGCTTACTACGAAACTGAAAAGAAGGCCAACTCCGGCAAAGTTAAAAAGGAAATCAAACTGGAAGTGGGGGTTTCCAGAATGGGTGGACAGATTTTAGAATTGAAAAATGTGTCAAAGAGTTATGGGGACTTAACTATTCTTGATGGCTTCGATTACAATTTTAATAAGGGTGAAAAGATTGGCATAATTGGTAAAAACGGAGTTGGAAAAAGTACGTTTTTAAAGATTATCATGGGTGAAGAATCGGCAGATTCGGGTGAGGTTCTTGCCGGGCAAACCATGATCTTTGGTCATTACAAGCAAAGTGGACACAAGTTTAAAGAAGATGCTCGTGTGATTGATGTAATCAAGGAAGTGGCTGAAGTTATTCAATTGGCAAATGGCGATACTATTTCTGTATCTCAGTTTCTGGAACATTTCATGTTCGATTCCAAGATGCAATACACACCTGTAGCAAAATTAAGTGGTGGAGAAAAACGTCGGTTAGGCTTAATGATGGTTCTAATAAAAAATCCGAATTTTCTAATTCTGGATGAGCCTACCAACGATTTGGACATTATTACGCTGGAAAAATTGGAGTCTTTTTTAGCTGATTTCGGTGGTTGCTTATTGATCGTTTCTCACGATCGCTATTTCATGGATAATTTGGTTGAACATTACTTTGTGTTTGAAGGCAATGGAGTTATCAAAGACTTTAACGGCACCTACGATGAATATAAGAGCCTGAAAACAGCTCAAGACAAAGAAGCAGAGGAAAAGAAGGCATCCTCAACAAAAAAACAGACAGAGTCGGTAGCATCTAACAAAGAGCCGGAAGTAAAGAAGCTCAGCTACAACGAACGAAAGGAATACAGCAAACTCGAATCAGAAATTGAGCAATTAGAAGCAAAGAAATCTGCTCTTCAACAAGAAATGAGTTCAGGCATCACCGATTATGAAAAACTTCAGGAATTATCCGAAGAGTTTGAAACGACCAAAGAACTGATTGAAGAGAAGGAAATGCGTTGGTTGGAATTGGCAGAGCGCGCTTAGCATACTTTACCATCCAATTCTTGTTCTAAAGCTCTGTGATTGGGTAGATATTTATCCATGAGCGCATAAAATCTTTTGCTGTGCAATCGCTCAAGTAAATGCACCATTTCGTGTACTACCACTAATTCTATTACTTCAGGTTTTTCTTTTGCGAGATGGAGATTTATCCAAACCCGATGGTCACGAACATTGCAAGTTCCCCATCGAGTCTTCATTTTCTTGATGCCAAACTCTCGCACCTCCACTCCCATAATTGGCTCCCATTTTTTTATCAGTTCACCTACTAGTTTTTTCAACTCTTTTCTATACAACTGATCTAGTACTTTCTCTCTTTTTTCTGCGTCATAATTCTCTTTAATCCGAAGCAGTATGCCATCATTATGTAAATATGCGAATATGTTTTTATTTACATAATCGACCTTTAAAGGTATATCAACGCCAAAATACTTATGTAGCTCACCATCAACAAATTGCTGCTTTGCTCTTTGTTCTACTTTCTTTGACAGGTGATTTCTGATCCAACTACCTCGAGATTGTACAAAATCATGTACCACTTTTTTCGACGTTTTAAGAGGCGCCGACACTCTAATTTTTCCCGTAGAGCGAGAAACTTTCAGGTAGATATTCTTGATGGGCTTGAAGGTGACTTCAACCTGAAATTCTGCAATTTGAGTATGAATAATTCGTGAGGTTGGTTTCTTGAAAAACATATAAAAAAACCTGCTTCCTCAACGTAATGAAGAAGCAGGTTCAGCTTTAATTAAATTAGTAATCCAGGTCAATTATTCTGCCCGGAGTCCAAGGAGCATCAAGTCGTGTTAACTCTGCATCAATAGCCGGAATATCTTTTTCCAGAATCGATTTAAGAGAAGCTATCACTGGTCGTAATTGCTCTTCAGCAATGGCTTTTACCATAGCTGAGGTTTCGGTAGGATCTTGCGTTGTTCCTAATCCTGATCCAATTGCAGTATTAATTCTGTTATTAAGCGATGGCGCCTGATTGATTTCAAGTGTTCGCTTGATCGGATCACCATAAATTGAAAGCCTCAATTCTTCTAGTTTATCTTCTAACTCTTCGATTTTAGAATCGAGAAGTTCACTCTGAACCATTCGTGAAGCAGCCTGATAATACTCCAAACGATCATTGATTTCACTAAAAGCATTTCTCGCGCTATTAGCTGCTTTAGAAAGCTCCATCAGTTCTTTTTGGTAAGCAAGCACTGCATCAGGATTGGTTGCCGGTAATGTTACATTACTCAGCGATTTCACAACAAAAGACACCGGCTCTGACAACATCGACATTTCACCGTCTTCCATTTTGGAAAGTTGAACCGTGTAAGTTCCGGGAAGTACCATAATGCCAGACTCCAGATTTTGTGTAGGATTAGCTGAATTTGTTCGTATCTGATCGGTATCAGGATAACGTAGATCCCAATGAATTCTATTGATTCCCTTTCTGCCTAAAGTTCGGAGCTCATTTACGATCTCATTATTTGCATCACGGATCGTGAACATCAAATAATCTTTCTCATCATCAAATTCTGTTTCCATTTGTTCATAGGTAGGATAATATACCGTTTCTCCTTCATCACGCTGTTCCTTCTCCTCCTTTTTGCGTTGATCTTCCAACGACTGAAAGCTTTCTTTTAGGTAATACGTAAAGGCTGCGCCGAACTCAGGATTTTCGCCCATATAGAAATCTTCCCCTTGAAATCCTTTTGGTCCTAACCATGAAATGGTAGCACTTGCCGCAATAGGGCTGTATGGAATGTATTGAAAAGCATCACGCACGTTAAACAAATGCGCTTCGCTTTCTTTTACTTCTTTAGTGAAGTCGCGCAATGCTGAGTAATCATCTAAAATATAGAATCCCCGACCAAAGGTGCCCAACACAAGGTCGTTTTCTCGTGTTTGAATATTGATATCACGAACAGCAATCGTTGGTACGCCATTAGCAAACTTCTTCCAATAGTCTCCACCGTCCATGGTCATGAATAAGCTGAATTCAGTACCGATAAACAGTAAATCAGCCACTTCAGGATCTTCTTCAATTGCATAAATTGAACCTCTTTCCGGAAGGTTACTCGCAATGGAAGTCCATCTTTTACCTTGATTTGAGCTTTTCAACAAGTAAGGCTTAAAATCACCTCGCTTGTGATTATTGAACGCAGCATATACTACATTTACATCATGCGCAGATGGAATGATTTCATTCACATAGGTCATACTAGGAACACCCTGAAACTCGTCATACTTCGCCCAGTTTTCCCCACCATCAGTAGATACATGGATGAGTCCGTCATCGGTACCTGCATAGATCAGGTTTTCATCAAGTGGTGATTCTGCCAAAGCCACAATATTTCCATACTGCGTGGTGCTCGCGTTTTTGGCAACGGCATCCATTGGCCAAACCTTATCCATCACCTCCAAACGATTTCGATCAATCTGTCGAGTTAAATCTCCGGAAATCTCTCGCCAGCTTTGCCCTCTGTCATCGCTGCGAAGTACTCTATCGGATGCGTAATAAAGGCGTTTATTGTCATGTGAGCTCACCAAAAAAGGAGAATCCCAATTCCAATTGTACTCAGAATCGGCGCCGGCAGGTGGCTGAGGAATGATATTCTGAGTTTCTCCACTTTGGCGATCAAAACGATACAGGTTTCCGTATTGTGCCTGACTATAGATGATGTTCGGATCTTCGGGATCTACATGAGGTTCAAATCCATCACCAAGCAGCGTTACCTGCCAATCTTTGTAGGTTAAACCGGTAGGTTCAATCGAACGGGTGGGACCACCAATTGTGAAATTATCCTGAGTTCCACCGTAAACATTGTAGAATGGATAGTCGTTATCTACCGCAACTTTATAAAATTGAGTTACCGGCAGATTGGTATAGAAACGCCAGGTTTTCCCGCGATCGTAGCTTTCATACACCCCACCATCGTTTCCGTTTAGTAAATGATTTGGGTTATCCGGATTAATCCACTGTGCGTGATTATCGATGTGCTTATTGAGTTCGCCAACATTCGAGAAGGTCTTCCCACCATCTTCAGAAACTCCCGAAAAGGTATTCATCACATATACAAGATCTACATCAACCGGATCGGCCACTACTTCTTGATAATAATTTCCGCTGGATGAATAACTACTCCGTCGCTCCCAGCTTTCGCCTCGATCAGTTGATCGATAAAAACCGCTTTTGCCCGTTTGAGCTTCCACTGTGGCATAAATCACGTCATTATTAGCAGGAGAAATATCCAGACCAATTCGGCCAATATCACCCGATGGCATGCCTTTCATAATCTTGCGGAAGTTATTCCCACCATCAGTTGATTTATAAATAGCAGATTCCGGTCCGCCACTTATGTAGGTAAATACATGTCGCCGCCGTTGATGAGCCGTTGCATAAATAACATCAGGATTGCGTGGATCAAGATGCACTTCGTTGATTCCAGTGTGTTCACTTATATCAAGAATTTTCTCCCAGTTTTCACCTCCATCAACCGTTTTATATAGTCCGCGATCTCCACCTGGACTCCAAAGTGGCCCTGTTGCAGCAACGTAAACCACATCAGAGTCACGTGGATCAATTTCGATCATTCCAATATGCTCAGAATTTTTTAATCCCATGTGTTTCCAGCTTTTTCCACCGTCAATGGTCTTGTAAACACCATCTCCATAAGCCACCGAACGCTGATTGTTATTCTCGCCGGTTCCAACCCAAACTACATTATGATTATTTGGATCCATGGCTACAAAGCCAATGGAATACGAACCCTGAGCATCAAAAACGGGCTCTAGTGTTATGCCTCGATTGGTAGTTTTCCAAACTCCACCTGATGAGGTTGCTACATAAAATTCGCTGTGATTATCCGGATTAACGGCGAAATCAGAAATCCGCCCAGAAGTAAAAGCAGGACCAATACTTCTGAATTTAAATGCTGATAGCGAAGTAGAATATCTTGAATCGCTTGGCTCATCTTGAGCCACTGCATCTAAAGAAATCGAAAAAAAGATAAAAAGTGCCAGGAAGCACCCCGAGAATAAATTCCGCATAGTGTACCTAATTAAGTTAAAATGAACTCCGAAAATGAGAGAACAGAGTAACTAAATATGCAGGGATATGCTGTAAAATTTATCGGTTGATATATTTTGCGGGAATTGGATTTGCGGGATTTTCAGACGACCAGAATACCGAAATGATCCACCATCGATTGCCATCGTTAAATAATTGAATACTGTTTATACCACGCATAAAAACCTCTCCTTCTTTTGTACGGCGAGAATCGTAGGTACTAAACACGTGGGCGATATTCCCAAATTGCTCAACAACTTGCCCAATTTCAGATTCGAAAAATCCATCTCGCTCTAGGCTAGAGCCGGCACGTTCGATGTATTCTTCAGGAGTCCAGCTTAGATATCCAATATTTCCTTCGCGATCGGTGTAAGTGGGGATTAAGCGGCCATCGGGGGCAAATAAATTTTTAAATCTATCCCAATCCCTAGCCTCTCCTGCCTCTCCCGAAATAACTTCGTACAACGCATCTATGGTTGATTGAATGGATTCGGTATCGCTTTGATATTGGCCGAATATCGATGTTGTGCAGCAGATTAGCATCACTGAAAGCAAGAAAATTTTCATAGATTTAATTTTGAAGGATTTGTTCGATACGATGCTGTTCGTCGTCGCTTAACTCTAAGTTATCGATGGCTTCAACATTGTTTTCGAGTTGCTTAATGCTGCTTATGCCAATCAATGCAGTAGTAACTGCTTGGTGCCGTAGTATCCAAACTAAAGCAAGTTGCGCTAACGATTGCCCACGTGATTCTGCAATGGCATTCAAGTCTTTGATTTTTTGTAACAGCTCTTCCGTAAGATCTCCTTTTTGGAGAAAACCATCTGGGTCGGCGATGCGCGAATTTTCGGGGATTCCATGCAAGTATTTATTGGTCAATAGACCTTGCGCTAATGGCGAAAATGGGATGCTACCCACACCTTCTTGCTGAATCACATCAAAAATCCCCTCACGCTCCGGCTCACGATGAAACATGTTGTATTTTGGCTGATGGATAATGATCGGAACTCCCCAAGACTTTAACATTTGGATAGCTTCACGCGCCCGATCGGCCGGGTAATTGGAGATACCGGCATACAACGCTTTTCCTGAACGAACAATCTGTTCTAATGCACGCATACTTTCTTCTAAGGGTGTGTCATAATCCGGGCGATGATGGTAGAATATATCTACATATTCCAGCCCCATGCGTTTTAAACTCTGATCACAGCTCGAAATCAAATATTTTCGAGAACCTCCATCGCCATAAGGACCTTCCCACATCCCGAAGCCTGCTTTACTGCTAATAATTAACTCGTCTCTACGCCCGTGGAAAATGGTTTTTAAAGCTCGTCCAAATTGCTCTTCGGCGCTACCGGGTGGCGGACCATAATTATTGGCTAAATCAAAATGAGTAATGCCTAACTCGAAGGCTCTTGTTAACATTTGATCTACTTTTTCCAGGGTTTGTTGCCCTCCGAAATTGTGCCAGAGTCCTAGTGACAGTATGGGTAAATAAAGCCCCGAGTTCCCACATTTGCGATAAGGAATTCGGTTGTAATCGGGTTTAATCATTGAATATGAAATTATCTGTTTGCCCCGAAAATAGGGCAATCAAACGCCAATTCAATATTTAGTTAGAACCGAATAATTTTCGGTCGTTCATTGCGATAAGAAGTCATCGTTAGTCCAACGGGCGCATTTACATAAGTGGGGTCGGCTACCACAAACTTTTGACCATTCGAGACGTGAAAGTCACCCGGAACTGTGTGCGAAAATTTTACCGCAGTGGCTAAATGACGGCTATAACGCAATGCAACTACCTCCAATCCTAGCAAATCCTGAACTAGTGTAGCAAAAAAGATAGCACGGTCATCACAATCGGAATACGAATAATAAAATATTTCATCCGGCAGCATATATTTTTCACGGTCAAATTGCTCCTGATCGGTTTTATACTCAAAAGATGTTTGTACGAGTCGAAGTAAAAAATTAACGGCCTGCAACTCATTCATCGATTCCAAAATCGGTTCCAATTGAGTGTATAATTGCTTTTTTGTAGGCTCCGACATCGAAGCAGAAAAGAACACCGGCAAATCTGTTCTTGGGTAATATTCGAAATAAGAAATCAGTTCGCTGCTAACCGTAACCGGAAACTCATATCTACGATCTTTAAACTCGAATCGCAGTGTTTTTTGAAATGATTCTGACTGATCAGTTATAGTGGGATATTCATAAATTGAAAAGTCTAGCTTGCGAACCTGAGCTTCATGTCCACCGGCATAGGTAAAAATAGATCCAGGAGATTGAAATTCGTCGTTATAGTTGAGTGGAAAATATTTTTCGCCGTCAAGGATGTAATATTTTTGATCAAAAATATTACCACTCACCGCAAATAGGTTATAAACTCCGTTTTGATCGTAACCCACTTTAGTTTCATATCCCGCCTTAGTTAGCAAAAACCAATTCATCAAGCGAACCAAATTCGGATGTTGTGCTCCAATAATATCCTTCGAAATGGAATTTATTAATAAGATGTAACCCCAATCATTTAGAGCCAGCTCTTCTTTTAAATCAAGAGTGTACTTCACAAACTCAGTATGATTCACGCTACTTACTTCTTCCCAGAACCTTGCAATCCTATCGTTATCTAACTTTCCGTTTCGGTAATGTGATGGGTTTAATTTCCTCGAAATCATCGTGGGATAGCTGAACGGTATTGAATTAGAATAGTAGTTTAGATCGAATCTTCGAGCATCAGTTTCTCCGAATAAACTGAATGCTAGTTCTGATTCTCTTTCCCTTTCAAGTTCAATATTTGGGTTAGGTGTAGGTAGTTCGATGGGATTGGTATCCAGATCAAATCCTAAATCAATAGTAATCTTCTCATCAATCAGTACATCTTCCGGGATTTCCATTTCGGTCCTTTCCGGTGCAGTGTATACCGGCACTTCTTCGGGCTTTACCTCGCTGTAAAATCCTGCTCCACTTGATATCCCTACTTCTTCCCAGGTATTTTTAAGCATCTTGATAAACTCTTCATCAAATTTATCTTTGTATGCCTGAAACTCTTCCTTCTGCTGTTTTTTCCATTCCTCAAATGTTTGTGCATTCAGATAAGTAGATGAACAAAATATCAAGAAGAGAATGACCAAGAACGACTTCATTTGTGCCAACATCATACCATTACCTGAATAATTATTTGAAATGAGGATGCATTTAAGAGCTTCTTTAAAACCAAACGTATGGAATTGTTCCTATAATTTTAAACATAAAAAAAACCCATACCACAATGCGTAGTATGGGTTGAATTTTGATGGAAATATCGATTATCCGATAAATCCTAGAACAGACTGTGGTCCGTTATTCGCTTGAGCTAAGGCTGAGGTAGCCGTCTGCTGCAGAATCTGCAATCTAACTGATTCGGATTGTTCTTTCGCGAAATCGGTATCCATGATTCTGGATTTTGCTGATTCAGTAGCCGAAATCGACTCACTTAGCGTATCTTCGCGCAATGAAAGCGACGATTGTGTGATTCCAATGGTATTTACATTCGATGCCATAGTGTCGATGGCTGAATCAACCGCACTAATAAATGCGTTGAAATCAGCAGCCGTTGCCGTAGAAGCAAAAGTAAAGGTACCTTGATCGGAAGCAGTTGCAGCGGTAACTGAAATAGCTCCACCCGAAGCGGCTCCACCACCTGCTGTAGTTGTAGCACCAAGAGAAGCATCGCCTGAGGCAGCAAATAGTTCACCTACATTCACCGCATTAATTGTAGCGGTAATGGTGTCTTCGGCACGCTCACCGGTTTGGAAAGTTAGAGTGATAGATCCACTGTTATTTGCACCATTCAACAACTCGGTATCTTGATAAATGGTTTGGTTCGCGATCTCATTGATATCGGATCCAATAGCGGCAATCTGATCACCAATATATCCACGCTCGGTATCACCCAGCGTATCGTTGGCAGCTTGTGTTGCCAAACTTTTCATTTCGATTAAGCTATCCATTACGATATCGAAGCTCGATTCTGTAATATCAAGCACTGATTTAGCATCGCCTACATTTTGTAGGGATTGCTCCAGACCTGCCACACGGCTTTTCAATTTAGTTGCAATAGAATAGCCCGCAGCGTTGTCTTCTGCTTTATTGATTTTTTTACCCGTTGTTAAACGCTCTCGGCTGTTTGCCAAATCACGATTTACACGGTTTAAAGATAACTGTGCATCTAGAGATTGCACGTTAGTATTTACTCGGTTTAGATCTCCAAAACTAGCCATACTTATTCACCTTTTTTTGTTATTGTTTATATAGTTTGCTCTGGTTGATATGTTTATCGATCTGAGTTTTCCGGTCTTAAATTCTGAAATCAATTTTTTTAAATTAATCACCTTTTAAAGCCCATTGAACCTATTATAAGGATGATATTTGATTCATTTATTTCAGGTAATACTTTATTTTATATTGAATTTATTTCATAAAAAAACCCTCATCACTTTGAGCAATGAGGGTTATTATTTTAGAATATTTTATTAGATAAATTATCCAATAAATCCTAGAACTGACTGCGGTCCATTGTTAGCCTGAGCTAAAGCTGAAGTAGCAGTCTGCTGTAAGATCTGCAGTCTCACCGATTCGGATTGTTCCTTCGCAAAATCGGTATCCATGATTCTGGATTTCGCTGATTCTGTAGCCGAAATCGACTCACTTAATGTGTCCTCTCTTAGAGAAAGTGAAGACTGAGTAATACCAATGGTATTTACATTTGTAGCCATTGTATCGATAGCTGAATCAACGGCACTGATGAATGCATTAAAGTCAGCCGCGGTTGCTGTAGATGCGAATGTAAAGGTACCTTGATCGGAAGCGGTTGCTGCGGTAACAGAAATGGCTCCACCGGAAGCGGCTCCACCACCTGCTGTAGTTGTAGCACCAAGAGAAGCATCGCCTGAGGCAGCAAATAACTCACCCACATTTACCGCATTAATTGTAGCAGTAATGGTGTCTTCGGCACGCTCACCGGTTTGGAAGGTAAGTGAAATAGATCCACTATTATTCGCACCATTTAACAGCTCGGTATCCTGATAAATAGTTTGATTTGCAATTTCATTGATATCAGTTCCAATCGCAGCAAGCTGATCGCCAATATATCCACGCTCAGTATCACCAAGTGTGTCGTTAGCAGCTTGTGTTGCTAAGCTTTTCATTTCGATTAGGCTGTCCATTACAACGTCGAAACTTGATTCTGCAATATCCAGTACTGATTTAGCATCGCCTACGTTTTGTAGGGATTGCTCCAGACCAGCCACACGGCTTTTCAATTTTGTTGCAATTGAGTAACCCGCAGCGTTGTCTTCTGCTTTATTGATTTGTTTACCGGTTGTTAGTCGCTCTCGGCTGTTTGCCAAGTCACGGTTTACACGGTTAAGTGAAAGTTGTGCATCTAAAGATTGCACGTTGGTATTCACTCGGTTTAGATCTCCAAAACTAGCCATTATGGTTCACCTTTTTATTATTAATATTTATATATGTTGCTCTGGTTACATCAGTTATCGAACCCAAATTTGCCGTCTTAAATCGTAAGAGAAAAATATTTTATAAATATGCTAATAATTGATTTAAATAGTCTTAGAGAAATAATCTAATTGCTAAATATTATATAACTTTACTCATCTATTTTTATACGCTAAAACAAAAAAGCCCTTATCACAATTAAGTGATAAGGGCTAATCGTAAAACTAATTATTAGATAAATTATCCAATAAATCCTAGCACAGATTGCGGACCGTTATTAGCCTGAGCTAAGGCTGAAGTAGCGGTCTGCTGCAAGATCTGTAGTCGCACGGATTCGGACTGCTCTTTCGCAAAGTCGGTATCCATTATCCTGGATTTCGCAGACTCAGATGCTGAAATCGATTCACTCAATGTATCTTCTCTTAGAGAGAGCGATGATTGCGTGATACCAATGGTATTTACATTGGTTGCCATAGTGTCGATGGCTGTATCCACTGCACTAATAAAGTTATTGAAATCAGCTGCAGTTGCTGTTGATGCGAAGGTAAAGGTACCTTGATCGGAAGCAGTTGCTGCAGTAACGGAGATTGCACCACCGCTAGCTGAAGCGCCACCGGCTGTAGTTGTTGCACCAAGAGAAGCATCGCCTGAGGCCGCAAATAATTCACCAACATTAACCGCATTTACCGTCGCTGTTATGGTATCTTGAGCTCGCTCACCGGTTTGGAAAGTAAGTGAAATCGATCCACTATTATTCGAACCATTTAACAACTCAGTATCTTGGTAAATGGTTTGATTGGCGATTTCATTGATATCAGATCCGATAGCGGCAATCTGATCACCAATATATCCACGCTCGGTATCACCAAGTGTATCATTGGCTGCTTGTGTAGCCAGACTTTTCATTTCGATAAGGCTGTCCATCACAACGTCAAAACTTGATTCTGCAATATCCAGTACTGATTTAGCATCACCTACATTCTGCAGTGATTGTTCCAGACCTGCCACACGGCTTTTCAATTTGGTTGCAATTGAGTAACCCGCTGCGTTGTCTTCTGCTTTATTTATTTTTTTACCCGTAGTTAGTCGTTCTCGGCTGTTTGCCAGGTCTCGGTTTACACGGTTAAGTGAAAGTTGTGCGTCGAGCGACTGCACGTTGGTATTCACTCGGTTTAAATCTCCAAAACTAGCCATAGGAGTTCACCTTTTATAGTTTGTTATAATTAATGTGTTGCTCGGTTACACTAATTATCGAACTCAAAAAGTCACTCTTAATCTTTCAGAAAAATAAATATCAGCAATCGCACTTCAACTGTTAATACACAAGTTGTGATGATTAAGATGCCCAAACTATTTATTGAACTCACTAATTCTGCCAAGACTATGGGTATAAAAAAAGCCATGCACTGAAACTCAATGCATGGCTGTAAACTAAATCGGTTGCTCTTAGATAAATCCAAGAACCGACTGTGGACCGTTATTTGCCTGAGCTAATGCTGAGGTAGCGGTCTGCTGCAGAATCTGTAATCGTACTGATTCTGATTGTTCTTTTGCGAAGTCAGTATCCATTATCCTGGATTTAGCAGATTCCGTTGCGGAAATAGACTCTGACAACGTGTCCTCTCTTAAAGAAAGGGAAGATTGGGTAATACCAATGGTGTTTACATTATTAGCCATGGTATCGATAGCTGAATCAACCGCGCTGATGAAGCTGTTGAAATCTTCGGATGTTGCGGTAGATGCAAAAGTGAAGGTTCCCTGATCAGAAGCAGTTGCTGCTGTTACAGAGATAGCACCACCTGAAGCGGCTCCACCACCGGCAGTAGTTGTTGCACCAAGCGATGCATCGCCAGAGGCAGCAAATAATTCACCAACATTAACCGCAGCAATAGTTGCAGTAATAGTATCTTCTGCACGCTCACCGGTTTGGAAGGTAAGAGTTACACTACCTGAATTGTTGGTACCGTTTAATAACTCGGTATCCTGATAGATAGTTTGATTTGCAATTTCATTGATATCTGCACCAATAGCTGCAATTTGATCACCAATGTAACCACGCTCAGTATCGCCTAAAGTATCGTTTGCCGCTTGAGTCGCCAAACTTTTCATTTCGATCAGACTGTCCATTACGATATCATTACTTGATTCTGCAATATCCAGTACCGATTTAGCATCGCCTACGTTTTGTAACGACTGCTCCAGACCAGCTACGCGGCTTTTCAATTTTGTAGCAATTGAATAACCTGCTGCATTGTCTTCTGCTTTATTGATTTTTTTACCGGTAGTTAAACGCTCTCGGCTGTTTGCCAAATCACGATTTACTCGGTTAAGTGATAATTGTGCGTCAAGCGACTGCACGTTGGTATTCACTCGGTTTAGATCTCCAAAACTTGCCATTATTTCACCTTTTTATTTTATATATGTTGCTTTGGTGATTAGCTTATCGAACTGAATAAATGATTCTTAAATATTTTCTATTAAAATTCATCATTTTTTTTGAAATATAATTGAACTTTCTCGATCAATTATATCAACTACTTATTAAGTTTTATTATACGATTAAACAAAAAAATCCCACACCATAAATGGCGTAGGATTTTATTAATAAAATTGATTTATTTTAGTATCGTAGACTAGATAAATCCAAGTACAGATTGTGGGCCGTTATTCGCCTGAGCTAATGCTGAGGTAGCGGTTTGTTGCAGAATTTGAAGTCGAATTGATTCGGATTGCTCCTTAGCAAAATCGGTATCTAAAATTCTGGATTTAGCAGATTCGGTAGCTGAGATTGATTCAGACAGCGTATCTTCTCTCAAAGAAAGCGATTTCTGAGTAATACCAATCGTATTTACATTACCCGCCATCGTATCGATGGCTGAATCGACTGCACTGATAAAGCTATTGAAATCTTCGGAAGTAGCCGTAGATGCGAAAGTAAAGGTACCTTGATCGGATGCCGTAGCTGCAGTTACCGAAATGGCACCACCTGAAGCGGCTCCACCACCGGCGGTGGTTGTTGCACCTAGCGATGCATCACCCGAGGCAGCAAATAGCTCACCGACATTTACAGCGGCTATGTTTGCGGTAATTGTATCCTGTGCCCGTTCACCTACCTGAAAGGTTAGGCTTACACTGCCAGAATTATTCGTTCCATTCAGAAGTTCAACTTCCTGATAAATGGTTTGATTAGCCACTTCGTTGATATCGTTTCCGATGGCAGCAATTTGATCGCCAATGTACCCTCGCTCGGTATCACCCAGCGTATCGTTGGCAGCCTGAGTAGCCAGGCTTTTCATTTCGATCAAACTATCCATCACGATATCATTACTCGCTTCCGCGATATCGAGTACAGATTTAGCATCTCCTACGTTTTGTAGTGATTGCTCTAATCCTGCAACGCGACTGCTAAGCTTAGTCGCAATTGAATATCCAGCTGAATTATCTTCAGCTTTATTTATACGTAGACCTGTTGTTAGCCTTTCACGGCTATTGGCGAGATCACGATTAACTCTATTGAGTGAAAGCTGTGCGTCTAGCGACTGCACGTTGGTATTCACCCTGTTAAGATCTCCAAAACTTGCCATATTATTTCACCTCTTGTTTTATTTCTGAAATACATTGCTTGGTGAAATTTTTATCGAGGATGAAAAAAACGATCTTAAATCGAACTAAAAAAAATAATTCGATTCATTTCACGGGCTAGTATTTCAAATTTAACAAGGAGTTAAATATGTGGGCTAATTCGAAATCAGAAAAAAAAGATTTTAGAAAAGTAAAATTCCTGCGCGCAAAAATAGCCCGAATTGAAAAATCCGGGCATTTTCACTTAAAAGGATGGGTGGTAATAAAAAGTCTAGAAAACCATACCCTCCGGTCAGGACAAGTATGGATTTTCTAGTCTACGTTGCTTGAATTACTGGCCTAAGAATCCAAGTACCGCCTGCGGACCGTTGTTAGCCTGGGCTAAGGCTGAGGTCGCAGTTTGCTGCAAGATCTGAAGTCTTACAGTTTCGGCCTGTTCTTTGGCAAAGTCGGTATCCATGATTCGGCTCTTCGCAGATTCGTTAGCCGAGATCGACTCAGATAGGGTTTCTTCTCTAAGAGATAGTGAAGACTGAGTAATACCAATTTGATTCACATTTTCTGCCATGGAATCGATTGCTGAATCGATAGCAGTAATGAAAGCGTTGAAATCGGCGCCGGTTGCTGTTGATGCGAAGGTAAAAGTACCTTGATCTGAAGCAGTTGCTGATGTTACAGAAATTGCTCCACCTGAAGCGGCTCCACCACCGGCTGTTGTAGTTGCACCGAGTGATGCGTCGCCGGATGCTGCGAATAATTCGCCGATATTTACTGCATTAATAGTAGCAGTGATAGTGTCTTCTGCTCGCTCACCGGTTTGGAAGGTTAGTGAGATACTTCCTGAGTTGTCTACACCATTTAAAAGGTTCTGATCCTGATAAATAGTTTGGTTTGCGATCTCATTAATGTCAGAGCCGATGGCCTGAATTTGATCACCGATGTATCCACGCTCGGTTGATCCTAAAGTGTCGTTAGCAGCTTGAGTAGCTAGTGCTTTCATTTCGATCAAGCTATCCATAACAATGTCGAAGCTTGATTCTGCGATGTCTAATACCGACTTCGCATCACTTACATTTTGTAGAGACTGCTCGAGTCCGGCTACTCTACTTTTTAATTTAGTTGCGATTGAATAACCGGCTGCGTTGTCTTCTGCTCGGTTAATCTTGCTGCCAGTAGTTAAGCGCTCCTGGCTGTTTGCTAAGCTGCGGTTAATTCGGTTAAGAGATAACTGCGCATCGATTGATTGAACGTTTGTTCCTACTCGGTTTAAATCTCCAAAACTTGCCATAGTAAATCACCAATATAGTTTAGTTGTTGTGTAAATAGTTAGATAATTGCATACGTTAGTTGATAGAGTTATCGAGCGGGAATGGACGGTCTTAAATCATCGACTTAAATTTTTTTCGAATATTTTTTTAAAGCCCCTTTTTCTTCGTTTTTGATATCATAACCGGCGATTTTAGCTAACATTTAATTTCACTTTTTATTCAAAAAATGAAGGAATTGAATTTTTTTTAGCTGAAAACATCGATTTCTGTGCGTGGATTTTTTTAAGGGTTTTCAGTTTTATTTGATGGGAAATTACAAGGGACTTTTTGTGCTGCCACTAAAGCACGAAATCACGAAAGTTTGAAGGGCTGGTTATACGAATAAAAGTGACGATCAAAGCAAGAACCAACCATTCGTAATTCGCAAAATTTACATTCGCATATTCGTAATTCTTCGATGTTCGATTGTTTTTAATCAACGGAGCTTTAACGTAGTTGATCGATTGTTCCACAACATTACGCTGGACTAAAGTCCTCGCTTGTTTATGTTCGAGATCGATTCTAGTGTTCAGAACACATATTCCGTTATTGTCCTGATAAATTTATCATTGATGATTTATTAATCGAGCAGATTAAGTTGTATAAACTTTAAAAAAGAGGCTTATAAGTTGGATGTATATGAAGTGTTAAATAGACGCCTACAATTCGTACCTCGTAATTCTACATTCGCCTATTCGTAACTCTTCGTTTTTTCCAAAAAAAAACGCCTCCACATTTCCATGTCGAGGCGATTCAAGCAACATATTTAAAATAAAAGGTGAAATCGGTGTCCCGATCTACCAGTACTGTTTGCACAGTTTCTTGTTATCCGGTGGCAGCGTGCTCACCATAGGTATCCGACCACGAGTTGTTAATTAACTGTTGACGGTTACCGCCGAAGCTTTTGATGGCTTCAATAATTAAATCCTGATCTGTGGTACTCAGCTCATAATAAAAGGGCAAGCGAACCAAGCGATCACTATACCGATCTGTATTAGCAAGAACCCTGCCATCATGTTTATTTTCGAAAAATTTTGAGCTATGAAGTGATTGATAATGAAACACACTGTGTATTCCCATCTCTCGAAGATGTTCAATCAATCCCGATCGTTGTGCCTCCGATTTACAAATCAGATAATACATATGCCCGTTATTGGTCGCGAAATCAGGCATAGTGGGCTGTTTAATCTCTAATCGCTTGCACGCCTCTTCCAATCCTTTGTGATATTTATTCCAAATTGCCATCCGCTTATGCTGAATGCGAATCAAATTACTTAGCTGAGCATACAAGAACGCCGCATTTAATTCGGAAGGCAAAAAAGAAGATCCAATATCCACCCAGCCATATTTATCTACTTCGCCGCGGAAAAAAGCGGTACGATTGGTACCTTTTTCCCAAATTATTTCCGCACGTTCTACAAACTCATCATCATTCAGAATCAACATTCCGCCTTCGCCGGCCATGATATTCTTAGTCTCGTGGAATGAGAATGTACCCAGATGACCAATAGAACCTAACGGACTTACACTTCCATCAGCATGGGTATAAAAACTGTTTATAGATTGAGCGGCATCCTCCACTACTTTCAACTCATATTTTTCTGCCAATGCCATCACTTTGTCCATATCGGTTGCAACGCCCGCGTAGTGTACCACCACTATTGCTTTTGTTTTTTCGGTGATAAGTGCTTCGATCGAATCCTCATCAATTCCGGGATGATCAGCGCGTGAATCAGCGAAACGAATGACTCCACCTCTCAATTCGAACGCATTTGCTGTGCTCACAAAAGTATAGGACGGCATAATGATTTCATCACCCGGCTCAATATTCAGTAATAATGCACACATTTCGAGAGCATCGGTGCATGAGGTGGTTAATAAGCATTTTTTAAAACCAAACTGTCGCTCAAAAAACTGCTGCGTTAGTTTCGTGTACTTACCGTTACCACTAATCTGACCATGTTCTACCGCATCTTTAATGTACTCAAGTTCATTTCCGGTGATAAATGGTTTATTGAATGGTATATCTAGTCGTTCCATTTTTCCCTCCTAAGCGTTTATAAAAATTGCCGTTTGACGTTCTCTTGTTTGTTCTAAAATCTGCTCGCAAGCACTGATTAGCTGATCAGCTCTTTTTTCGAGAGAAAACTCAGTTACAATAATCTCTTGATGCTTTTTAACCTGCTCAATCGATAATTTTTCAAGTTCGCTCAGAGCTTTTACGCTTTTCAGAATTTGATAATCCGTAACCTTGAACTCATTGTGCGTGAGAAAATCCCAGCTTGGATTGGTGATGACCTGATCATTTACCATGATTTGTTTTCTCAATACGGTAGTTCCTCCACCATACATCGAGCCCAAAATGTTACCCATGGCTTGCTGACGGTTATGCGCTCCAATAAACATGGCGCTGGAAGCTAGCATCTGCACGTATTCTTCGGCGGGAAGGAAATCCTTCTGTAACGAAGTTATATCGCTTAATCCAAGCTTTTGGATTCCGTCGATCAGTTGCGATTCATATTCTTCACTTAAACTGTATGCTACAGGCAGTACAATTCGATAATTGTGAATATCACTTTTCTCAGAAAGCACTTTCAAAACGGCTAAGTGCTCGTTTCCTTTATCTCCTGAATTACCAACTATAATTAGAGGTGGATTTGATTTTTCAGTGTTCAGGGTAATTTCGCCATATAATCCGGCATACGGGTAGCCAAACTCAAATACCTCACGCCGACCATATTTCGAGGTAAATACTTCTACATCACCATCAATTGGAGTTAAAATACTGTCTACAAATCCTGCGATAAATCGCATCGGTCGCCCAAATTTTAGTGGATTGTATAGATCTCCACCCCATAACACCCAACTGATCTGCTTTTTAAACCCGATATGTTTTACCAGTTTTTTCTGCCAATCCTGGAAGATGCCGTGAAATATTATTCCATCTACATCAGCAGCAGTACAAAGCTTTTTTATCCGATCTAAATCGTGTTTATGATTAAAAACCTCCGCATTGGGATTGTCACTCACATCCACAAAGAAATTATCGATGGCAGTATGCCTTTCGAGCAATAAATAATGCTCTTGAGATGACTCTTCTGCCACCTTCATCAACATATCATTTAAGCCTTTGGCATACGTATGATTGAAGCAAATATGAATGAATTTTCCATCGGCCGAACGGTTTGATGCAGGTACAATTTGAACCTCGCCCTTAATCAATAACTGTTCAGCAATGGTTTTTATGATCGGCAATGCATGCGGATTTCCATTAATCTGCTTAAGAACTTTTACCTCTCTTTGATCCAAGAAATAAGTGGATGAATGTTGAAGTAACAACCAAGCTTCGGCTATTTTAATCTTCAACCAGTCGATTGCATTTCCGGTGATAACTTGCTCTTCCTGTTCTACAAGGGGCAACATAAAAGGTAAGCTTACATCCAAAGGCTGATTGGAAGTCATTGCGCGCTCGAACGTGCTTTTTAAAATGCTTGCGGCATCTTTTTGCTTACCGATGTTCAAAAATGCCCGACTCAACGAACAAGCTACCGGAAGGATTCCGGGATTTGCCGTATATAAATCCAGCAAAGAAATAGCCGCCTCAACCGAGAGTGAAGCTTTTTGTGCATTGGTAAGTAGGCTGTTATGCTCTACTTCCCAAAGTTGATTTAGAGCATGGAAATAATTTTTCTCTGCTTCTGATTCTCCATCACCAATCCAGTTTAATACAAAAGCGGAAGCCCATGGCTGTTCCTGAACTTCCTGAACGTAATTACTTGTAAGCTCAATCTGAGTTTCTGCTCCTGTAAAGATGAATCCTTTCTCTGCAAACCGATTCAACCATTGCGGACTTAGTGCAAATAACCATCGAGCCGTTGATTGGTGCTCAGGCTCTACCGCCGATAGTACGCCCACTTTTTCGATAAATTCATAGATCGAATAACCATTGGCTCGAAGGAATTGAACCTGATCATCATCAAACGCGCCTTGATTCCCTAAACAAATCAGAGGTGAGTCCGCTGTAATCCAGCTTTGTGCTCCATTTAAAATTTGGGATAGATCTCCATTCACATCTACCACCAGAATCTGCGGGAATTCTTCAAAATGCTGATCTACAACAGCATCAACCGTTGATGTTTGAACCGGTTGTGTGCCATTATCTTTATCTATCACTCCAAATTCTTCGACACTACCAACTTTTAAGTATGAAGAATCTTCTTCTTGATCCGCTGCCAATGGCAAAGTTTCCAGCTGCTCAAATCGATTGAGTCTTTTACTCTCACTTAAATATGGGAAAATCTCTTTATTCGGCTCTAGTGTGATTACCTGCCCGGTTTTTCCAACCCACTTTGCAAGATGCATGCTTAACTCACCGTATCCTGCTCCCACTTCCAGTACACGATCGCCGGGATGAATCATCTCGCTGAGTAATTCACGCATTGTCTTATTTCGATCTTTCCGTTCGACCAAAGCGTAATGCGTAAAATTTTCTTTCGACGACGGAACTGCAAGCTTAATTCCATCTTCCCACTCGATCAGCTCATATTTTTGAAGAACGGGAGGTTCCATACTCAAATCATGCGCGTTACAAAATGTCTCTAACTCTTCTTCACTTAATGCTTTAACATCAATATGATCTTGCCACTCGCCTTCGCCCAGATTATTTTCATAGCCGTTTACACGCTGTTTCCACATTGCTCTAAACGCATTGCTGAGGTGCGCACCAAAACGTGCGCCATCACATAAAGGAGAATTCAACAGTTGATTACGAAGTCCTGCACGCGTTTGTGCCAGCTTTTCTAAATCGGAAGCCAATTCAACGACTTTGGCTTTATAATCTTGCCAGTTTTCGGTAACCCAATCGCTGTTTCCGGTATTTGATAAATGCGTAACCGAGTGTCGACCTGCAAAAGTTGGTCCTGCACAAGTAACAACAGGTACGCCCATCCAGAGTGCCTCACAAGTTGTTAGTCCACCAGAATATGGCCATGGATCTAGCGCAATATCTACCTGATTATAGGATGCGAGTAAATCTTCATGCATCGCATATCCTTCAAAAAGCAGTCGGTTTTTCTCGATTCCATTCTTTGCAAACAGATCTACTACTTGTTGCACAAAATCAGCAGTATCGTATTGTTTACTTTTCAGAAAAAGCTTACTGCCTTCCACAGCGTGCAAAATCTGCGACCACTGCGCAATTAACTGATCATTCAATTTCGATGGGTTATTAAAACAACCGAAGGTAACAAATCCGTTATATGAGGCCGGGAGTTCAGCAACCTTAATATCGTATGCCGGTGGTTCGTAGCACACGTAATCATCGGGCATTCGCACCAGTTTTTCGGTGTAAAATGGCTCCTCCCCCTTTGGCGATTCGTAGTTATCGGTGAGCAAATAATCCATGCTTTCCAATCCGGTGGTGTTGAACAAGCCTCCCACCCATTTTACGGTAATGGGAACCGGTTCGAGAGCCACTGTTTTTAACCGATTGAACGCAGAGTGACCGGAGAGTTCTACCAGAATATCCACTTCATCATCGCGGATAATTTTGGCAACTATTTCATCATTATAGCCAATCACAGTGGTCCATTTTTCGCATCGATTTCGGATGCGCATAGTAAATTCATCATGCACTGAATGCGTGTTGTACCCATACACTTCGAATAAATCGGTGGGCAGATTTTCCAGTGCTCGGGTAATCATCCATCCTACCGGATGCTTTCTAAATCCACCTGAAATAAATCCGACACGAAGTTTTTTATTCGGGTCAAGATTCTGTGGAACAGGTCGCTCATTTCTGATTTTCGGAGCAAAGTGTGCATCCCACAAGGCATGAGCATCAAAAATTTCTTCTTTGGTACGCTCGGGATTGTAATGGATTCCCATCAAATAATTCGACAACGATTCATGCGCATCGGGCGAATCCTTCAAGGCTTTCATGTAATTGTGTTCCGCCTCGTTAAATCGTCCTACTTCTAATAAGCAAAGCGCATAATTTACACGTAGACGGCCATCTTTTGGGTTTTCTCTCAATAATTGCTCGTTGATGCGAATCGCTTCGCTGTAATGTCCCCATTCTTTGTAAACCACCGCCAACTGAATCCGGCAAAGGCGATTATTTGGAGCTATTTCCAACGTCTTTTTGATCTTTGCTTCCGCATCGGTGTACTTCTGCAACTTCAGGTCGATTAATGCCTGTCCTAGGTGTGCCTCGATATATTCGGGCTCCATTTGCGCTGATATTTTGTATAATTCTCTCGCCTTCTTAAAATCACCCTGATCGAAATAAATAGATCCAATTCGGTAAGCTATTCCTGCATTTTTAGGATCGATTCGATTCGCCTGCGTGTAGGCTTTCATGGCTTCATCTAAGTTCGCCATTGCGCGATGCGCTGCTCCGATATTAATCCAAGCCTCCAGAAAATCCGGATTCTTGGCTATAGCTTGATACCCATATTGAATGGCTTGCTCAAAATTCTGCAAATTGTAGAATGCCACAGAAACCAAATGAAACGATTCGCGCTCTGCTCCACCTGCATCAACCGCTCTTAACAGATACTCTAGCGCTTTACTGTGATCTCCCTTTTGCAATAATGCCACACCCATGTAGTGATACACCATCCACGGACAGTTACCACGCTTTAATAATGGACGCAGCATTTTGATTGCTTTATCCGGATTTGGATGCTTCTTGCTTAAGAGTGCCTGCACTCGCGCTATTTCTACCTGCATAAAGTTACCAATTAGTTAGATTCCGAGATCTCTTTCCCAAAAATGATGCCATTGCACTTTTTCTTCTTTAGCCGCTAGTTCTAAAAGAGTTTTATCTCGCAGGATTATAAAGCAGAGGCTGTAAATGCGAGTTATGCGATCTTATTTGACAAAAAGCTCCATTTTTGAGCTTTCGAAGAAAAGTTTTCCTTATATGAATTTTTTTCCGCTCTTAAGGTAAAGCTTACCTGTGCTGATAACCCCTATAACGCAACCTGTGTCGATTCCACTTAATCAGTGGCTTGGCACAATAGTTGTCATCAATACTAACAAACTTGGGCAGGTAAACGGATGCCACGATTAGAGTTCTTTAATACTACTCTGATTGCATTAACTAAACCTCTGGCACTCCGATAACCTAAATAAGTTGTAAACAATATATATGTCATGCAGAACGCAACTTTAGTATATCAAAGACAAGCAATAATGAACGCATCGCCCCTAAAGCTGGTGGTTAAGATGTACGACTTGCTCATCCAGGCGAGTTACCGCGAGGACGACAAAAAAGTTCGTGAGATTCTTTCCGGGCTGATTCAGGGTTTGAATTTTGACTACGAGCCGGCAGGACAACTTTTCGAATTATATCGTTATTGCCAGGAGCTATCTCGTAAGCAACGCTTTGATGAAATCAGAGAAATTTTAGAGCCACTTCGCAACACATGGGAAGAAGTAGCTAACAATCAGGTGAACGTTCACACCTTATCCGTATAAACACTCAACAGCAATAATATGGCTTCCATATCCAGTTTATTTGCACAAACATCTTCTTACGAGACCTTCGTATCTCAGTTGGTTCAGATCGAGAGCCAAAAGAAATTCAAATACGAGGCCGACAAAGACGATGTTAAAGAAAGCAAGACTGCGATTAGCACAGTTAGCAAGGCTATTTCTGATCTGGAAGCAAAAATTGCAGAGTTTACTGATGCCAGTAATAATTCGTTCGAGCAATTCAGCTCGTCGGTTTCTGACAGCCAAGTCATTAAAGTAAACTCCATTTCGGCGCTTGATCGAGAAAATACCTTCAATATTACCGTTGATCGACTTGCAAAAAGGGATGTTGCACTTGATGTAACCCGCACTGCTGATGCCACTGATCTGTCAGCATTTGGTGATGGCGAAGTTACCTTAACCATTGGCGATAAAACGGAAACCATCACCGTAGCAACCACCAAAGACGAAGGATCCGGTCCGGTTAGCATGACCAACCAGGAAATTTTGGAAGCCTTTACGGCCGAAATAGCCGATAAATTTGGGGAGGAAGCAAGTGCCAATGTATTTAATACTAACAGCACGGATGTTCAGTTTTCCATCCAGAGTTTAGAAACCGGATTTGATAATCGAATTCAGTTCAGTGGCGCCACCGGCGTATTGGCCGAGATTACCGGCGGAATGCTTGAACTGGTCCCTGATGCTGAACTTGACGCAGAGTTTACTATTGACGGTGTTACGTTTACACGTGGCTCCAACAATGTGACAGATGCAATCGATGGCCTGGATTTCACTTTATTAGATGCTAGTGGAACCGAGGAGCAGATGACGGTTTCCCGCGATATTGGAAAATCTAAATCCAATCTCGAAGACTTCATCAAAGCATTTAATGAAGTAAACGAAACCATTCGGGAGCGAACGTTCATTAATGCCGAAACCGGTAACAAAGGCCCACTTCAACGCTATCGTTCGGTTCGAAATTTAAGTACAGCTTTACGACAAACAGCTATACTTAACGCCTCCGGTATTCCTGATGGAAATTTGAAAAACTTCACCGATTTCGGAATTAGTTTCGAAAATGATGGAGAAATGAAAATTGATGATTCCGATCTTTTGGAACAGGTTTTGCAGGAAAGACCGGAACAGATCGCTGCTTTCTTTCAGGATGCGACCTCGCCTATTGCTACCATGCTGGCACAGGCCGAGAGTTACACAAAGTCAGGTGGGATTTTATCATCACTAACCGACAGTTTGGATGATAAAATCGGCAACCTGGATCGACTGATAGAGCGCGAAGAAGATTATCTGATCGATTATGAGGAAGAACAACGCAGAATTTTTAACGAACTCGACGCTTTACTGGAAGCCGGACAACAGCAGTTTGATCAGGTTGTACAGTTTGCAAGTGTTAGCGTAAGCGCACCTTCATTTATCTAAAACCATGAAACGACTAGAACATACCATATCGCGACTAAATGAACTAAGTGATGGCATCCTATCTGAATTGGAAAAAGATGCGCCCTCACTCGAAACCATTCGCGAAGGCATGAATCAACGCGAGGAACATCTAAAAGTGCTTTCCATTATCCAGAATAATAAGAAGGAAATGGATTTGAGCGAACAGGAAGTAAAAACTCTTCGTCCACTTTTTGATGCTTTTGTAGCCATGAATGAAGAAATACAACAACGAATATCGGCTCTCTTAAACAACCAACTTGAAAAACTTGCTGTGGCAACCAAACAGCGTAAAGTCCAAGAGAGCTATGGGATTTCTAAAACTCCCAACATTTCATATTTTTAATATCTACTAAAAAACACCACCATGGAAATCAATAACCTATCAACCCAACTAAACGGACCTATCGATGGCGCAAAAGCCAACGAAGCCCGTTCTGCGCAAAAAGTGCAAGGTAATACTGAGTCGAGCAATTCCGCCGATAAAGTATCCCTAAGCAGCACCGGAGTGCAAAGTAACGAAGATCAGTTTGCTAAAATCGAATTAGAAAAAGCGAACTCAGCTGCGTTTACTAAACTAAGAGAATACAAAGCGCGCATTCAGGAATACGATCAGGCCAGGCAGGTTTCTCCCGAAGCCGCTCGCGAAACCGAACTTGGCAAGATGCTGAACGATCCTGCTGTTTGGGAGAAAATGGCTGAAAACATGTTTCGTTAAGCCAATTACTTATTTATAGAATTTAAAAAGAGAGCCTAATGCTCTCTTTTTTTTTATCTGGCAATTTCATTGTTTACCATCCACGAGTGAACGCTAACAGCTGTAGCGACATTACCTCTGTTTAATCTAATTTATTTATGAAACGATCTATTCTCGTTATCGACGACGACGAACTACTTCTTGGGTTTATCGAAGAAATATTAACGGCTACCGGTTATCAGGTATCTGCATACAGTTCTCCGGTTAAAGCCCTCGATCATTTAAAGAAAGAGACGGTTGATTTAGTGATCACCGATGTGAAAATGAATGAATTAACCGGCGATGAAGTGCTGGCCGAGGTTAAAAAAGAGTATCCGAATATTGGCGTTATTATGATTACCGGTTTCGGAAATATCAATCATGCTGTAAGAGCATTGCATAAAGGTGCGTTTGATTACATCACCAAGCCATTTAAAGCCAAAGAAATTCTATTTCGAGTAAATCGCTTTTTCGAGGCCGATCCTGAAGAGGAAGCCGCAAAGAAAAAATCCGCTGCAAATGCTACTTCTGCGCCTTCTATTAAAAGCGATAAAGCAGAGGCTGTAAGTCCGGTTGATGCTTCCAAAAAAGGAGAAAATCAGTTTATTGGAAACGATCCTCAGATAAAAAAGCTCATGCGTGTGCTTCCACAAATTGCTAAAAATGTAGCTCCGGTTCTTATTCAAGGAGAAAGCGGGACGGGTAAGGAAGTGTTTGCTCATCAAATTCATGTGCATAGTAATCGCGCTGATGGACCGTACATCAAGATTAACTGTGCAAATCTGCCCTCCGAATTGGTTGAAAGCACACTTTTCGGGCACATAAAAGGCGCATTTACCGGGGCGATTTCTGATCGAAAAGGCGCTTTCGATGCTGCCGATGGTGGTACGCTGTTGTTGGATGAAATCACTGAAATCGACATCAACGTACAGGCGAAATTATTACGTGTACTGCAGGAAAATGAATTTTACCGCGTGGGTAGTCAAAAGCCTATCAAAGCGAATGTGCGCATCTTAGCTACCTCAAATAGAAATATTGCCGAATCCATTGCGGATAAAGAATTCCGCGAAGATTTATATTACCGTCTGAATGTTTTTCCGATTGAAATCCCACCTCTCCGTCAACGCAAAAGCGATATCCCATTGCTGGTAAACTATTTTGCTGAACATTACACCAAGCACTATGGATTGGAGCCTAAAGAAATTTCGAAAGAGTTGATGGATTACATGGTGTCGCAGGATTGGCGAGGCAACGTGCGTGAACTGAATAACAAAATGCATAGGGGCATTATTCTGGCGCAGGATAGTGATTCCATCAAAATTGAGCACATCAATAACGAAATGTTTTCGAGCGTGGATGAAAATCTGAGTAATGAGAGCATGGAAAGCGAAGACCTCCCGCTTATGTCGATTGAGGAAGCCGAAATGAAGCTGATCCGTAAAGCCCTTGAAAAAACGAATGGCAATCAGAAAAAAGCTGCGGAATTACTGGGGATTTCTGATCGAACGATCCGGAATAAGCTGAAGCAGTATGGCGAAGACGAATAACGCATATGCTGCACTTTAGTGTTCTGACCCAAAATATCTCATGATTGTGGATTCTGACATTCCAAACAGGCTGTACTGGACCAAAGATGCCTTTAAATATAATCACAGCATTTTTGCCGGGAGTGAGCAAGTAGGTGTTATTAAAGATGCCAGTTTGAATCGTTCAGTTAAAGCTTCTTTACTCGGTAAAAACTATGTTTTCGAGAAGTCTGGTTTTATTAAGAAGAAAATTAATGTTTTTGATCTAACAGACCGAAAAGAAGTAGGAACGATTCGTTTCAAATCCCTCAGTTCTAAGGCTTTGATAACATTATTCAGCACTGAAAAGTCGGATCGCTATCTATGGAAATTCAAAAATTCTTTCAGCCGTAGATGGATGATGTTTAATCATACCGGTGATTTACTGCTCAGCGGGAAAAGCAGAAAAGAAGGGTATGCTGAATATAATACTGAAAAGGACGGAGTATTATTGCTTAGTGCACTCGTTATTCGAAATCTTTTTGCTATGCAAGGATATGGATAACTACATTTTGGCTTGCTGATTGTTTGTTCTCGTTACGTAGGTCTCCTGCGTAACGAAGCCCGGAATCTTCTGCTCCCATCCTTTCTTGGTTATATCAGTTATGTAGGTTTTTTTCTTTGTACTTTTGGCTTGACCCAAAAGTACGAAAAGGTCAAGCTAAGAATTCTTGGCGGATTCGTGCCCCCTTTGCTGAATAATTTCAATGGTCCATGTACTCACGAAATAGATGAAACAGTTCGTGCCGGTGTGAAATTATTCTCTGCAAGCAGAACGCTTCAGGGATCTACTCACTTTTTCCGCCAACAATTCTAATGCCTTTTTGGTCACTCATAACGGATCGAAGAGTTTCAATTTATCCAATTCTCTGCGTTGTGGTAACCGCAAGAAGCCTGAGCTTGTAGAAGGACCGAAGTGATCTCCGGTTGGAGGCGAAAATCAAGAGCTACCCACACCGCACTTCTGCTATCCATTTTTTCCCCATACTGTTGATCTTTTTATTGATAGTACTATCTTCGTAAAACATAGAATTCCTTATAAACCTTTTAATCAGTATTAGACCTCGGTTTATTCATTAAAACAGGTTTCAGGGGCTTTGATGTGGGAGTTGTTAGCTAATGAAACAAGCAATATCTACTTAATCTCATTCGCATATACTTCAAATCCAAAAAATGTATCGCTCTTTCTTCATATTAATTTTTCTGTCCCAAATACCTTTTTTGGCTTTAGCTCAATATGAAGAATCTGTCTGCGACAGTCTTTACATGGAATGGTCTAATCCAGTCGGTTTTGCTGATTACCCTAGACCCGAAATAGTTGGTGGAATTAAGTCTCTGTATAGTAATCTAGTGTATCCGGAATCAGCTATTTCCGAAGGCTTAGAAGAGAGTGCTATGGTTTGGATACTTATTTCGAAAAAGGGAACCCCTAAATGTATTCGTTTTATAAAACTTGAAAATGAAGTTTTCAAAGGATCAATAATTTCAGCTATTGAAAAGCAAAAGTTTAAACCATTAATTATTCGAAATTCGCCCATTGATGCATCGTTAGTTATTCCATTTAATTTCAAACTCAAATAGAATTGCATGAGCAATAAACATGCTTTTCACATGAACTCAAACACAGTTCAGACTATAATTTTAAACCCCAGGCTCGCACCTTAAACGCGGGACCGTTATATAAAATATGAGAACTTCAGCATTAATCATCATTTTAGTTGTTCTGTTCTCTTGCTCTAATTCACCGGAAGAAAGACTTCAAACGTTAAAAGATGAATGGGTTCAAGCAGATACAAGCTTCATAAGTGTGGAAAGGCTTCAAATTAGATTCGAGAAAGCTTTAGAATATATTCAGACACATCAACCCTATTGGGGATTACCATTAAATGGTTGTAGAGAGCTTCAAACTGATAGATTAAGCGAAAAGGTTAAAACTTATCGAATTGCTATTTCTCCATTAAAATTATCTGGTGCAGATGATTATATCTCCTCAAATTTAGATCAGTTGTGGGCATGCATGGTTTTTGAACAACCATTTGATTCTCTAGTTACAAAATTATCTCCTACAAGAGGAAAGTATTCGGAAGAAAACAAATTATTAGTAAGCTACTCTAATCAAACAATCGAAGCAGTCGCTAAGTGGAAAGAAAGGCACAGTTCTGATTTAAATAAAGTTACGTCCTCTATCTTAATGAATTTGCCTTCGGATAATGAGGCATCGCGTCCGGCACTTTTTGAAATTCCAACTAGTAAAACTATTAGGGTACATTTACCAGCCCCCGCTCCAAACATAATTGCTGATTGGGATTCGCTTAAACACCATCCAGACCAGATAATTTTTGATGCAAGGAATGATTTTTACGCAATTATATTCTTTGATGATCAAGATGAAATTGAAAAAGTGTGGTGGGTAGCTTGGGAAAGTTAAACTTCCACCTCTTTTTGATCGTCTTATTTTGTATTGAATTTGGGAAAGTATGCCTGCTCGTAGTCGTTTAGGCTTAGTTTGGCTCTAGCCTCCATTCTTTTTTAGCTGTTTCAGCTACTGTAGTTTATTCTCTTAGTACTTTTGGCTTGACCCAAAAGTACGAAAAGGTCAAGCTAAGAATTCTTGGCGGGTTCGTGCTCCCTTTGCTAATAATTTCAATGGTCCATGTACTCACGAAATAGATGAAACAGTTCGTGCCGGTGTGAAATTATTCTCTGCAAGCAGAACGCTTCAGGGATCTACTCACTTTTTCCGCCAACAATTCTAATGCCTTTTTGGTCACTCATAGCGGATCGAAGAGTTTCACTTTATCCAATTCGCTGCGTTATAGTAACCGCAAGATGCCTGATCCCGTCGAAGGCCCGAAGTGATCTCCAGTAGGTAGCGAAAATCAAGAGCTACCCACACCGCACCTCGGCTATTCATTTCTTCTCCCCATAGTGTTGATCTTTTTGTTGATAGTACTATCTTGTGAAAACATTGAGCGGGGAACTCCTTACAAATTTTTATCCGAACAGCTGTTCGGGTTTATCGGTAAAAAGTGTTTTCAAGGCTATTGATGGGGTTATTAGAAGATTTTCCGAACAATATCGACTTTACCTTTTTCGCTCAATAATGTGTTATAGCGCTAATCAAAATGTCCTTTTCAAAATCTCAATCTTTTCTCTTAGATAAAATAACTTCGATTGAAACAATAAATATTGATGGATCAGATGATGGGTTTGAAAAGTTTTTAAAGGCGAGGGGGATTCCTGTTTCAAATGAATATTGGTCTATAGATCATTCCATCGTGAATTGGAATCAAGTAAGCCCACACTTTCAGTTTAACTTTGAAAGAGTTGAAGAAATAGATCTATCAAATTGGTTACTAAATAGTAGAATAACTGATTTCCAGTTTTTATACACTTGGCTAAATTATGTTGAACCAATTATTAAAATCAGAACAAATGATTTTGTCTCTTATTGGCAAGATTTAAACATTTATTCTGGTTGGGAAGGTTTAGTTCTGACAACTGAAAGCGGTGAACTCTTCCTAGAATTTACAGACGATTGGAAAACTCATTTGAACAGTAATTTTCAAATTAAGCCATGAATATGTCGCGCTATAACAAGCGTTACTCTTAGGAGAAAGTCAAGAATGTAGTGGTTTTCGTTCTTCATGGATGCACTTCTTCCAGTACGGCGTATGCGCCGTTAAAAAAAAGTGGTAAATGATGGTCATTCGGCAATGTTACCTTCTCTGGAT
>JAEPQH010000017.1 GCA_017640605.1 Balneolaceae bacterium
TGCGCAGGGGCCCCACCCGTTCCCATACCGAACACGGCCGTTAAGCCCTGCAGCGCCGATGGTACTGCTTACGCGGTAGAGTAGGTCGCCGCCTCTTCCCCTTTAACCCCGCATTCCTAGAATGACGGGGTTTTTTTATACTCATAATCGAGGAACTACTTCCAAAATAAAATCGTATATTGTAGCCTTATAACACTTTAAAACACGATTTATATGATTGACTTCGAATCATTCTTATCTGAGTACAAGCAGAGATTATCAGAAATTTTTAAGAAGAACCAAGAGACTAGTAAAAGTGCATTGAAAAGAGGTATTTCTGAGGATTCGTTAACCAAAATCTTAGATGTTTCTCCACTGGCTGCATTTATACCAACAGAATATGGTGGATATGGCGGGAATACCGCCGAAGCTTTATCCATGCTTGAGGCTAGCTCTTATCAATCATTGCCTCTTTCTTTAATGATGGGAATAAATGGCGCTCTATTTCTTCAACCGGTTGCAAATTATGCAGATGAATCGGTAAAAAAATCAATATATAAACGAGTGATTGAGAATAATAAGATGGGCGGTTTGATGATAACAGAACCCGATTATGGTTCTGAAGCACTAAAAATGCAAACTTCTTATTCATACAATCCAAATAAAGGTGTTTACAATATTCAGGGTTTGAAGCATTGGGCTGGACTTACAGGTATGGCTGATTATTGGTTGATGACGGCACGTGGTGTTGATTCTAAAGGTGACTTGGGTAGAGATATTTCTTTCTTCATCCACGATACCAGAAATGGAGGTATAGAAGTTGAGGAGTATTATAATAACCTTGGTCTGTATATGTTACCATATGGTCGTAATCGTGTAAATATCGAAGTACCGGAGGATCATAAATTAGAAGGTAAAGGGACTGGAATTACACTCATGTTAGATCTACTACATAGAAGTAGATTACAATTTCCCGGTATGGGCATGGGATTTTTGAAGCGAATGATGGAAGAAGCAGTTGATCACTGTAAGTCTCGCTTTGTGGGTGGTAAAAATCTGATTGATTATGATCAAGTGAGAAACAGAATTTCTAAACTCCAATCGTATTTCACAGTATGTTCGGCTATGTGCAATTTCACAAGCCAACATGTTCCACTTCAAAAAAATACATCACGCATGGATGTTGAGGCGAATGCGATTAAATCTGTAGTAACAGATTACATGCAACGAGCTTCTCAATCTTTACTTCAATTAACGGGAGCGAAAGGTTACCGGTTGGATCATATTGCCGGGCGTTCTGTAGTGGATAGTAGGCCTTTCCAAATTTTTGAAGGTTCCAATGATATTCTGTATCAGCAGATAAGTGAATCTGTGTTGAAAATGATGAGAAAGATCAAAAGCACAAATTTATATGATTTTCTGAAAGAATATGAGCTCACCATACAATCATCAGACTATTTTAAAGATTATCTCAATTTTGAGATTGATGCAAAAATGCCTCAACGTAAACTAGTTCAACTAGGTAGAGCGCTGGGTAGAATTATATCTATGGAGTTTACCATCAATTTAGGTGAACAAGGTTTTAATCGTGATCTTGTGGATAATGCACTTAAATCGTTACAAGATGAAGTGAATGAATTGCTATCGTCTTTCAATTCAGATACTATGAGTCAAGTAGTAGAAGACTTTAGTCTAGACAGTTCTTGGTTCAATCTTCAACTGATGGATGCAAAATAAAAGACTGGTAGTACTTTCAGGGGCAGGTGCAAGTGCTGAAAGTGGATTGAAAACTTTCCGCGATTCAGGTGGATTGTGGGAAGGTCATGATGTGTACGAAGTGGCTAGTATCGATGGTTGGAATCGAAATCAGAAACTCGTTCTTGATTTTTACAATCAACGAAGAAGGCAACTTAAATCAGTAAAACCGAACAACGCTCATTACTCAATTGCAGATCTAGAAAAAGCATTTGATGTAACTGTAATTACTCAAAACGTAGATAATCTACACGAACGTGCTGGTTCATCTAATGTAGTACACTTACACGGTGAGCTGACGAAAGCTTGTAGCTCAATCGATACATCTTCGATAGTAGAAATTGGTTATAACGATATTTCTCTAGGAGATTGCCATAGTGATGGTAGTGCATTGCGACCTGCCGTTGTTTGGTTTGGGGAGTTGGTGCCGATGATTGAATTCGCTGCAGAAATTATCGCTAAGGCTGATATTTTGGTTGTAGTAGGTACTTCTTTAGTCGTATATCCGGCCGCGGGCTTAATTAATTATGCAACTAGCGCACATCAAAAATATATAATTGATCCAAGTCCAATGGACGCCTTTTCTTTACAAGGCTGGCATCATATTAAACAACCGGCAACCATTGGAATGGTAGAATTATCAACAAAGATTTTAAAACAATAAAATGAGTAACTCAAAAGAAGAAACACGGACTATAGTTGAACAATTTATTGTGCCATTCTTTCATTTAAAGAAGCGATTTCCCTTAATGCCGGCGGTGGATTTTGTATCAGCAGAAGCAAATATGTTGGGTTTAAAGAAAGAAGAATTGAATGCCAGCAGAAAGAACTTAGCAGATCATGTAAAACAGGCTGCGCTTGAGCTTTTAAAGGAAGATGAAATAACCGACTTAATCGATAAACTTCCTTTTGATGGCTCAGAAACAATTATTGGCTTAGGTGATTCTTATACAGAAGATGCTCAGGGTTGGTTTGCTATTATACAGGAAGTATTAGAACTATCGGTTGAAGGTGCTGACTTCACATTCATAAACGCAGGAATATCTGCCAATACAACGACAGACGTTCTCCGTAGACTGGATCGTGATGTGGTATTACATGAGCCGGATTGGGTTTTGATAAATGTTGGTACTTTTGATGCTCAGCGTTTAAATATTGCTCCAAATCGAACACTAATTCCACTGTCTGAAACTTGGGAAAACCTAAATACCATTCAGGATGTATTACAGGAATTCGTATCTAACCCGCTAATTTGGATAACACCATCAAAGATAGTTCAGGAATTAATCAGCACACACCCATTGCACGAATTTTCGATTGAACCTAAAGACTTAGATCAAGTGATAGAAGTTGTTTCTGGAAAAAATGGAATTGTAATCGATCCACAAGGCAATAGAATGGGTAAAGAAACAGAAGCATGGAATTTTTTAAGTGATGGCTTAAACCACTCACTTATTGGGCACATCAACACAGCTCGAGAAATTCTGAAAGGATTAGTTCGGGATAAATAATCCTAAAACTCCATTCTGAGATTAAAAACTTCAAGTGTTGGCTGAGTATTCAACTTTAATGAAGCAGCATCAAACTGCAGGATATTAGTTAAGGTTGGATTAACGAAGCCTATGGAATTGCCGTTTTCAAAATCTATTGAAGCAATTCCGGGTGCTAGTGTAGGACCTGAATTACCTAATGCAATAGGTTGAGTAGACCGCTCTGCAATCATGAACATGTCAACCAGACCAAAACCGAAACCAATAAAAGCTCCATAGCCAATTCCGTATTGCATAGCTTCTATAATAGGATCGTTCGATACTAGGCTAACGGATAAGGCAATAATCCCACCAGCGGCAGCTCCATAAAAAGTATCCATCAAGGCAATGATTGAGCTATTGTCACCATCGTTAAAAAAACCGGATACTAAAATATGTCGACCCTCACCGGTTACAACATCATATGCGCCCATACTAACACCATACAGAGTTCCAATTCCCAATCCTACTTGAAGTGCGTAGAGGTCTTCAAGATTTTTATTGAATGGTGCATTTACTTTTTTATCGGTCACAAACATGGTAGCCCCACCTAGTACAACTCCATTAATGGCTCCATTTAAGCTGTTTGAGCCAAATATTTTTACAGACTGTGCATTTGAGTTAACAGTGCCTAGGCTAAGTAAACAACATACTCCTATCAATAAAGTAGTAGTAAATTTCATGGTGTTGATGTAATAGTTAGATGTTTGTTAATACCTCAGTTATTCCGGGTCGCTGAAAGATATAGGTAAAATTTTCCCATTCATAAAAGTATGACCATTTAGTGCAAAATCAGAAATAAATTTACTCATAGCTTCGGCTGACACAGGAGCATCGAAATCTGGAAATGCTGACTTCTGCATTTCAGTTGAAACAGCGCCCAATGCAAGACAGTTTACCGAGATTTCATCCCTAGCAAATTCGAGAGCAAGGCACTCTGTTAAAATAGATAATGCGCCTTTACTTGCACTATATGCACTTAGTCCTGTGAATTTTTTACTGGATTGCACTCCTCCCATGCTGCCAATGTTTACAATATGGCTACCACTTTTCATGAAAGGTTTACAACGCTGTATTAACTCGACAATCGAAAAAAGATTGACGTCAAATTGTTGTTTCCACATTGCTATACTAGTTTCCATAAAGGGGCTGTTTACCAACATAGCAGCATTGTTGATCAGAATATCAATCTGTCCAATATTTTGTAATTCATGCTCTACTTTAGTTAAACCTGCTTCGGTTGTTAAATCTGCCGGTAGCGCAAGAATATTCTTGTCCTCATTGGCAAGTGTTTCTAGCGAGGTTGAAGTTCTCGCAATGGCAATTACTTTTTGACCGTTCTCAGCCAACCTACGGCTAAGTTGATATCCGATTCCTCGGCTTGCTCCTGTTACTACAATGTGTTTCATGGTGGAAAATAGGCAATTAAAATGGAAGGCATCAAAATGAAAAACCAACGGAGAGAAAGTGAGAACATCAGTATCTTGTTACAAAAGTTGGAGTAATTCATGAGTAATAAAAAATCATTAGTACCACATAATATCGACGAACTTAAAGCTTACGTGCCGGGAAAAACTATTGCTGAGGTGAAAGAGCAGTTTAAACCAGAACGTATTTCCAAGCTTGCCTCGAATGAGAACAGGCTTGGCAGAAGTAAAAAAGTAGATGAGGCTGTAAATAAAGCGTTAGAGATAGTTCATGATTATCCAGACCCGGCCGCACATGCACTGCGCAATGCAATTGCTTCGCGATATTCCATTACAGCTGATCGGATAATGTGTGGAGCCGGCTCTGAGAGTTTGCTTGCAGGATTATGCCGTACTTTTTTTCTCAACAAGGAAAATTTGATTACTGCTGATGCTACTTTTATCGGAATTTACGTGCAAGCCAAAATTCGAGGTATCAAAGTAAAACGAATTCCACTTACCAAAGGCTATAGGTTTGATGTGAAGGCGATTGTAAATGCCGTTGATGAACAAACCAAGATGATTTACATAGCCAATCCGAATAATCCAACCGGATCATACATTACAAAAGATGAATATGCGTTGTTGCTTGGTCAGGTTCCTGAAGATGTGCTAATAGTGATGGATGAGGCTTATTACGAATATGCTAATTCGGTATCTGATTATCCTGATGTTATGAGCAATCAACCAAAAAATGTAATTATTCTTCGAACATTCTCGAAAGGATATGGCTTAGCAGGATTCCGGGTAGGATATGCTATTGCAGATCCTGAGATTATCACTTATTTGATGAAAACAAGATTAGCCTTTGAGCCGGGTACACTGGCTCAAGCTGCCGCATTAGCTGCGTTCGATGATAACGATTTCATGAAAAAAAGCACTCAAATCGTTGAAGAAGGAAAAAGGGATTTATATCAATTTTTTGATAACCATTCTATTAAATATGTTAGGTCGGCTGCCAATTTTGTGATGATAGAAATGCTTGATGGAGAAGCTGCAGAATTTGTGACATCAGAGATGTTAAAAAAAGGGGTAATCCTAAGAAGAATAAATGCTTTTGGGTTACCGGACTGTATAAGAATTACGATTGGTATCCCAGAAGAGATGGAACATTTTAAAACCACTTTTCGAGAAATTTATTTAAACTCATCGCGCACAAAAAGTTGAGTAAAAAATTAAAGTCACAGAACTAAAGCACTGCGAGTCGTTCATTCTGAGAGTAGAAAAAGTATAATAGAGTGTATATGTGAAGTTGAGATTAATTTTTATTACTAGACTCAACTTTGTTACATGATTATTTTCTAATAATTAAAGCAGGACAATTCATAGCCTGAGTGGTAAGTTCTTTTTAAAAAAATTCGTTGATTCTGGGTAAGAAAATAATTTTGAGCTTCTTCTCGATAAGTATGCTAATTGCAGCTATTGGGATAACTTCGAATAAGTACAGCAATTCACTTCAAAAACAATTGGTTTCTGAGAATTCCACAGCTACCCGAATGGTAGAATTAACAGCATCAATAGAATCCTATTTGTATCAATCCCTGTTTTCACTGTCATCGCTGAATGAAGTGGAAGACGTGGGAGACGATCAAATCACATTCGACGAACCAAATGCCGAAATGCTCATTGAGCGCTTCGAGTACAACATAAAACAGGTACACCAAGCTTTTGATGCATTGGAACAGGTAATCCAAATCAATCAGGAAGTTGAGTACGAAGAGATCAACCAACTAATTGCATTAAGTACCGAGAGATTTTTACTGTACGAACAGTTAAGTATTGAATGGCTTGAATTGAGAAAAGAGGAAATTGATCCACACTCCACATTCTTTACCACTTCGATTAATCCTTATTTTAGGGTTAATATATTGCCAATCATAAACGAACTACGCCAAGAAGTAATTCACCGACAATTCTCTGAAAATGCTCGTTTAGATGCTCAAATTCAGATGGCTGGCTATGTAATTATTATACTATCCGCCATTTTATTGCTGATTAGTGTTGGTATAGCATTTTATTTATACCGTTCGATAGCTAACCCGCTACGTATGCTTAGCAAAAGTGCAGAGGCTCTGGGTGCCGGAGATTTGGAACAACAAGTAGAGATTAAAAATGAAGATGAAATTGGGGAATTAGCCAACTCTTTTAACACAATGGCATTAAATCTCCGAAAACGAACCTTAGCCAGAGATTACTTAGACAGTATTATCGAGTCGATAAATGAGGCTCTTTTTGTTACGGATGATCATCAGCATATCGTTGGCTGTAACAAAGCTGCATTGAATTTGCTTAAACTTGAACGATCTGCGCTGATTGATCGACCACTAAAATCTGTATTTGGACAAGAATTTCAGTCTGATATTTCTGGGAATACGCATACCGTAGCAAATTTAGAGGCTGAAGTTGTTGATGCGCATGGCAAGCATGTACCGATTTTATATTCATCAAATGACTTAAAAAATGCCAAAAATGAAATTGTTGGTAAAGTGCTTGTTGCAACCGATATCACCCAAAGAAAAATGGCAAATGAGCAGATAAGAAAGAATCTGCATGAAAAAAATATTCTGCTTGCAGAGATTCATCACCGAGTGAAAAATAATCTGGCAGTGATTTCAGGAATACTTCAATTACAACAACAATCGAGCTCGAATAATCAGGTTAAAGAGGTATTAACAGAAAGTCAGGCGAGAATTCAATCAATCTCGTTAGTGCACGAGCGCCTTTATCAAAGTGAGACATTAGCGAATATAGATTATAGCTATTACATCAAGGATCTATTACGTGAATTGTCGAAGAGTCAGGTCATGCAGGGTAAAAGAATTGAGTTGTCTGCTGATGTTTCTCCGGTAAAACTGGATTTGGTAAAAGCAGTGCCTTGTTCATTACTGTTGAATGAGATAATCGTAGATCGAATTAAACATGCTTTTAAAAAGGGAGAGGAAGGCTTCATCAACGTTCATTTAAAGCAAATAGATTCTGATGTTTTTCTTAGTGTAAGTCATAGCGGAAGCAATGCCAGAGGGTTTGATTCTAATCCTAAAGAGTCGTTAGGACTTACTCTGATTCAAACCTTGATTAAACAAATTCATGGTGAATACTCTGAGCAGAGATCATCGGAAAATGAGACTGAACAAATCAATATCCGCTTTCCAATCATAGAATAAATCATTAAACAGTGCCGGACAAGAACTTTTGGCGTAATTCAGGTTCGAATTGTTCGATGGCATACCGTAACATGGTTCTAGGCATTTTTTGATAGCGATCGTCTTCTACCAAAAAAGCATATTCTGCGTCAAAATCGATCTTTCCGATTTCTCGCAACATCCAGCCAACGGCTTTTTGGATCAAATCCTGAGTATCGGTTAACAGGATATCGGATATTCTCAAAGCGTCATCAAAATCTCGTTGCTTAATAAAGTGCAGGCAGGTGATGATGGATATTCTACGTTCCCAGAGATTATCAGAAATCGCAAAATCATAGAGCAACGAGCGATCTCTTTGCTCAAGATATCTTCCAATAATAAAACGGCAACTGGTGTCCACCAAATCCCAATTATTTACATAGGAGATATGATTTAAATAAAATTGAGTTAGTTTCTCTAGTTCTATTGTACCGGCTTTTTCAGATTTATAAACCAATAAGCAAAGCGCCATGTGCCGCACATCATGAACAGGATGAACGAGTAATTTTTTCAACTCTTCTAATTAAAGGTGCTGATATTTCTTGGCAATTTTGCGTTGCTCAGGTACTGGCACTCCCCAAAACTGATCACCTTCCGCATATTCCCCTTCATCTGTTTTAAAGTAGCGCTTCATTTTTTGCGCTTTTTCAGGATTCAAGTGTACTTCGAGTTCAGAAATTAAATGTTCAGCATTTGTTGATGAAGTCTTCACGTTATTCTTCTTCTTCAAAAAACTCTTCTCTCGTTAGTTTTGTCAAAGGAGTGTTACCGGAATCCGTTAATTGCTGTTGAATGTTTGCAAATTCTTCGGAGGTCAGTACTGCATTTACCTCGTCGTTATTCATTGCAACTTCGACTTCGAGTACTTCTAATGCGTCGATTTGTGTTTGGGTTGGTCGACCTTGATAATTCACAATGGAGCCATAAATATTGGAAATCCTTTCACGGAGCTGTTCTTCTACGGTAATACCACCGGTTTGTGTAGCAACCATTTTTTTATGTAACTCATCGAGAGAAGCGTGCAGTTCTTCTAAACTTTGTGAGAGTGAAGAATCTAAAGTCGAATCTTCTAAATGTTCCTTAATCTGATCCATGACGTGTACCGCTTTTCCATCCACAAATCCAAGTTCGCCAAGCATATCATATGCTTTGTTTACGGCTGCTAATCGTACTTTTCGATCTTCTTCAGTATGTCTCGAATCCGGATCAAGTTGTAAAGTGATTTCACTTTCATATACCTCATCACCTTTCACTAATTTTATGGAATAGGTACCGGGCGGATAAGCCGGACCAAACAAAGCGCCAAAGGTAAGTGTATTTGAGCGAGGTACTTTTGGCGGATCTTTGCGGATATTAAACGATACCCGATTTATGCCTTTTCGCTTACCTGCAGGCAATTTTTTGAGGAAATTCCCTGCTTCGTCGTACACTTCGATAAACATATCTCCAAAAATATGTCTGCGTTTTAAATAGTACGTGATTTCGGCTGTTTGTGGAGGATTATTACCCGAAAACTCTCCGTCTCCGGCAAAAGTTTGCTCAAAACCAATTGGGCCGGAGATGAGAAAAGGCTTCATCTCGAGAAAAGCCACATCTTGTTGCAGAAGTTCATTAGATATTCCTCGAAGTGGCGAAATATCGTCCACGATCATAATTCCACGGCCATGCGTACCAAGTACCAAATCGTCTTCTTGTGGATGAATAACTAAATCACGAACAGATACTTTGGGCAAATTCCCTTTAAAGCGAACCCAGTTTTCACCACGATCGAAACTTACATACAGGCCAAATTCGGTACCTAAAAAAAGCAGATTTTCGTTTTCAAGATCTTCAATAATTTTGTGGGAATAGCCTTCGATATTGTCGTCGGTTATAAGCGTCCAATCCTTTCCGTAATTCTCTGTTTTGTACACATACACGCCCATGTTACCTACACGATGTGCATCGATAGTTACATACGCACGTGCTTTATCAAATTTACTTGCGGTAATGCTACTCACCCAGGCGTGCTCGGGGTAACCATCGATATTTTTAGAAACTTCGGACCACTGCTCACCACCATTTCGAGTAAATTGAATGTTACCATCATCCGTACCCACCCAAATCAGATTTTTATCCAATGGCGATTCGCTGATATCAAAAATGGTAGTATTATTTTCGGCCGTGCTGTTATCTATGGTGATTCCACCACTTTCGCTTTGTTTCTGTTTTTCGGGATCGTTGGTGGTTAAATCATCCGAAATGCGTGTCCAACTATCTCCCATATCTTCAGAAACATACAAATACTGAGCACCAACATATAAACGATCGCCATCGGGACTAAATAGAATCGGAGTATTCCAGTTAAAGCGAAGCTCGTCGGTTTGGGCGTCTTTTAGTGGTTTGATATCTTTTGATTCGCGTGTATCACGATAAGAACGCCGAACATTTCCACCCTGACTCTGCCAGAATACAATATTGGGATCATCAGGAGCTGTAAAAACATTAAATCCATCGCCTCCTCCCAAGTTTACCCAGTCTTTATTTTCGATACCGCCGGGACTTTCGTTTGGTGCGGCCCAAGACCCGTTGTCTTGTAATCCACCATAAACCCAATAAGGTTTCTGATTATCTACATTTACGTGATAAAACTGCGAAATAGGTAGATCGCGGCTGAACTGCCAAGTTGCTCCACGATCGTTTGATATGTATAGCCCGCCATCGGTTCCAAGGTATAAGCGTTGATTATCCACCGGACTAACATAAAATGCATGATGATCAACATGGATATTTCCTCCACCTGCTGGCCCGCCGGCAGCAAAGGTTAGTCGGAAAGTTTCACCAGCATCGGTGCTTACATTAATGTTAAAACTAGGTTTGTACACGGTATTTGAGTCTACCGGATCGGAATAAATATTCGAGAAATAGAATGGGCGTTCTTTTACAACGGCTGTACTGTTTGTCTTTTCCCAGGATTTGCCAAAATCATCCGATCGATACAAACCACCTTCCTCTTTTGCTTCGATTAAAGCATAAACCCGGCCTTCAACGACAGGGGAAACGCTAACAGCAATTCGGCCTAATTCTTCTTCAGGTAATCCATTACCGGTAATTTCGGTCCAATTATTTCCACCATCGGCAGAAGTATATAATCCGCTGCCGGGTCCACCCGAACGAAATGTCCATGCTTTTCGCTCGAAATCCCACATTCCGGCATATAGAATATCAGGATTATTTGGATCTATACTGATATCGGCTGCACCGGTATTTTCATCCAAAAAGAGAATATTCTCCCAAGTTTCACCGCCATCTATTGTCCTGAATATTCCACGTTCCTGATTAGGCGCCCATAGTGTGCCCAATGTTGCTACATAAACAATGTCAGAATTTTCGGGATGAACAATTATTCGGCTGATTCTTTCGGTGTTTTCCAGGCCCATAAATTCCCAGCTTTCGCCACCATCAGTAGTTTTGTATACACCTTTACCGATTGAAACGCTATTTCGAGTCCATGGTTCTCCGGTTCCAACCCAAACGGTGTCAGGGTGATTTTGATCAATATCAATGGCACCAATCGACATTATATGGTCATCGAAAATCGGTTGAAAGCTCAAACCACGATTATTTGATTTCCAAACACCTCCGCTTGCTGCACCTATATAAATTATCCGATCGTCGGAGTCGACCGCATCAAGCGCAGCTATGCGACCACTCATCACAGCCGGGCCGATTTGTCGGGCTTCTATTGCCCCGAATGTATTCGAATTAAATTGTTGAGCTTGTGCCGGAAGTGAGAGGAGCAGGCAAAAAATACCTGCCATAAATATTCGATTGCTCATAATTGTACCCTATATAGTAAAAAAGAAAAGCCGGATTAGTCCGGCTGTAAATTCAATTAATTAGTACCCGGTTTTTTGAAGTAAGAATCTTCAATTTCGGGATTAACAATAACTTCGTTAACGGTGATCTGAAGTGCTGTATTTCCCATCACTTTAGTTTCGATGCTATGTGCTACTGCAAAGCCGTCAACCATTTTATAATTGCTTAAGAATTGTTCTTGCTCAAATTCTTGCCCTTCCATGGTTGTTTTAGAAGTAATTTTGATAGGTACATATGCTTCTGTATCTAAAAAATAATAAAGCACATCGCCCGACTTCATAGTCAATTTAAGCTTATAGGTTTCTGTGCCTTCTACTTCCTCCGTACCTTCTAATTCAAGGCTATGACCTTTCTCTTCGTAATTGAATAAAGGTCCATCTAGGTCGGCTTGTTGCATCGCTTCTTTTAATTGGTCTTCGGGTAAATCGATTGGATCGATGGTTCCTGTCCAAGGTTGTATTGCCCAGCCATTGGTTCCATCGTAAGCCATAAATACAGCTTCTGCTCCACCAATATTGGCATTTATCCGCATCATATTTGGGCGTTTCAGCATCATGGTCATTGGAATGGATAAGCCTTGAGTAAGGATCGTACCCGTTTGCTTGATGGTTTGGACATCAGCCAGATTTTCCTGCCCAACAACTTCGAAATGGGCTTCCAAAATTTCATCCAATGATTCATCCTGAGCAATAGCTAACGATGAAGTCAGGGTTAAGAATAGAATTAAACAGGTGGAAGTGGTTCTAAGAAATTTCATAGTATTTATTCATTGATTAGTTGCTGATCGAAGTAATCCATAAATATGACGAGATGCAATGCAACGCATTAAATTCTTGATTAAGAGTTGAATAGAGAATTACATAGCACAAAAAAACCCTCACCAAATGGTGAGGGTTAGGTTAAGCTTTATTAAGCAATTTGGTTAATTCTGTCCAAAGCAAGAGCACTCAAGTCCGGCAGGCTGTAACGTAATTGCGTGCCAGTCGAATTCGTCACCAAATCCATCACGTTCCCACCAGAATGGTAAACGTTCATTAGGTTGGTTACCAATTTCGTTCATGGTTGCTGCATCAAATAATCGACCATTTACCATGGTATAACTAACCGTGTTAGTGTTGTTGATGTCCTCCAACGGATTGCCATCCAAAACAATTAAATCAGCGAGTTTCCCAACTTCTAGAGAGCCAATATCATCATCGAGGCCAAGGTAATGTGCACCATTTAATGTTGCGGCACGTAAAGCCTCCATATTTGTCATCCCACCTTGCGACAGCATCCATAATTCCCAGTGTGCTCCCAAGCCTTGAAGTTGGCCATGTGCCCCAACATTTACTTTAACACCTGCATCATTCAACAATTTGGAAGATTCTGCGGTTAAAATGTGTCCGTGATCATACTCTTCATCCGGCACCATGGTACGATGACGAGAACGCGGATCGATAACACTTCTCGGGGTAAAGGTGAGAAGCTTTTCATTCTCCCAAACATTGTATTTTTGATAGAAATAATATTCACCGCTTATACTTCCATAGTTTACGATGTGTGTGGGTGTATATCCGGTTTCGCTGGCTCCCCAAAGCTCACGCACATCTTTATAAAGTGGTACAACGGGAACGTTATGCTCTACACCGGTATGGCCATCTAAAATCATGCTCATGTTGTGGAAAAAGAATGAACCACCTTCCGGAACCACCAACATCTCGAGTTCCTTTGCTGCTTTCATAACTTGTTGGCGCTGGTCACGGCGTGGTTGATTGTAGCTTTTTACTGAAAACGCACCAAAAGCTTTCGTACGTTTTAGTGCAAAGTAGGCGTCTTCATAGCTATTTATTTCTGCTTTAAAATCACCATCAGCACCGTAGAGAATTATACCGGTTGAGTAGATGCGGGGGCCAACCATATTGCCGGCTTTTATAGCTTCTGAATGGGAAAACACCATCTCGGTATTTGATGAAGGATCGTGGGCGGTAGTAACGCCATAAGCCAAATTAGCCATGTATTCCCACTGTTGCTGTGGACTTACACCCAACCTGAAATTCCCCAAATGTGCATGTACATCAACAATGCCCGGCATGATAGTTTTACCACTTACATCCATAACCGTTGCTGTTGATGGAATGTCAATATTTTGCCCGATTGCTTTAATTCGATTTCCATCTACTAAGATGCTGCCATTTTCGATCACCTCATCTCCATTCATAGTGATAATTCTGGCATTCGTAAACGCAATCAAGCCCTCAGGAATATGAGTTGGTAAATCCAGACCTATCTCAGTTCCTGTTTTTGGTGGTTCAGGTAAACTGTCTGGTGCATTTTCTGCAAATGAGAAAACTTCGTTTAAATCAACCGAGAAGTATTCGTCGCCTAACGTCCAGCGAAGTGTTTTGCTATCGCCCGACCAATGCATGTGATATCCACCCTCAGAAGCTACCAACTGTACCGGAATGGAAGTTGTAGTTGGTGATAAGGAAATTTCTTTGCCCGCTTGGGTTAATGGTGCGATATACACTTTATATAAATTCGAAAAAGCGATCCATTTATTGTCGGGGCTTGGCACAAATTTGTGTGCATAGCTTGATGTAAAGTGTGTTTTTTCATCATTACCATTTAAATCGACACTGTTGTACGATTTATTGATGGCGCCAAATAAATAGCCTCCTCCTTGATAAAAAATACGCGTGCCGTCTGCACTAAATCGCGGAAAGGAACCTCCATTTATTACTTTATTTTCATCACCACCAGAGGCCGGAATGGTGTAAATACCGGGCTCAACGGTGTAAGCAAATCCTTGTTGGCCATTTCCGCTTTCCCTTCGAAAAACGATCGTTTCACCATCGGGAGAGAATGCAGGCTCCCGGTAAATTCCTTTTTTCGATGTGATTTTAACAGGCTCATTGATATTGCCTCGTCGCCCACGGCGCTGTAAATCAACAATATGTATAGCACCCATGTCAAGGTCACTCCAGCTTACGTAAGTAAGGTATCTTCCATCTTTACTGAATGAGGGATCAAACTCGAAGTGAGAAGCACTTGTTAAGCGTTTTGGTGTGCCATTTGGCATTTCTTTTATCCACAAGTAACCGGCAGCATTAAAAACAAGGGTTTTACCATCCGGGCTGGTAATGGCGTTTCGGATAGCTTTTGCGCGGAAAGTTTCGGGAGCAACTTCCTGTTTAAATCGGGCGGCTTTTACAATTTCGTGATTTGATTCAACCACAAATGGAATCTCTTGTGCATTTCCTGTTTCAACGTTTATTCGATTGATTTTGCCATTTGCCCAAATAATGATTTCTTTGGAATCAGGCGTCCAATTAAAGCCCGTGTACACTCCAAAAATTGCCCAAGCTTCTTGCTGATCTTTACTCAAATTCTGATAAATCGGTCGCTCTAAACCACTAGATAATTCCCGTACATACAAAACCGATTTTGTTCGAACACGGCGAACAAAAGCTAAATGCTCTCCATCGGGAGAAACTTGAGGCCGAGCTGCACCACCATTTCCTCCGGTTACAAATTCGAAGTTGCCTGTTTCCCGATCGTACCGACGTATCACATAAATCTGGCTATTCGGATCTTTATTATACTGAAAGAATCCACCCGGGTAATTATCTTCGCTGTAATACACATAGCGCCCGTCAGGGCTTACAGATGGTTCACCAATATCCTGCTGGGCGTTTTTCTTTTCTACGAGTTGAATACCAGCTCCACCGGATTTATGATACATCCAGATTTCACCGGCACCTAACGAACGTGTAGAACTGAAATGCTTTTTTGCGATGAAATATTCACCGTCAGGCATCCAAGTGGCATTATTTAGCAGTCGGAAATTTTCTTTGGTGAGTTGAGCGGCATTCTTCCCGTTTATATCCATCACCCAAATATTATCTCCACCGCCAGCATCACTGGTGAATAAAATTTTAGACCCATCGGGGCTAAATCGTGGTTGCACCTCAAATGCGTGGCCGGTTCGAAGCGGTGTTGCCACTCCACCGGTTGCCGGCATGGAATAAATGTCACCTAACAAATCAAAAACAATGGTTTCCCCATCCGGGCTTACATCCAAATTTATCCACGTGCCTTCATCGGTAGTGAAAGAAAGTGAGGTTGATTCGCCTAAATCCGGTTCTGAAACATTCCAGGATTCTTGTGCCAATATAGAGCTCGATAGCAAGATTAGAGTTAGATAACTATATAGTATTTTAGAATTCATCCGCTTAAGTTAGTTGCGAGTTGACTGATAATACTTATTTGAGGAGTTAAGAAATAATGGCTACGGTGTTTTTAATAAAAGGACAAAATACTAAGCTGATGTGATGGCACTATTTATAATGCTTTTTTTCTGGGGAAGTGATGCTGTTTAAAAAAATGTGGGTATTAAACATATTCTGCATTCTAATTCTACTAACGTCATGGACGAGTGCGCAGCAGTATAACATTCAAAGTTATACCGTAAATGATGGTTTACCTACGAGCAGTATTTACGATTTATATACTGATGAAAAGGGATTTCTTTGGTTTGCTACCCCATACGGTGTTGTTCGTTTCGATGGCGAAAACTACACGACCTTTGATGAAGATGACGGGATTAAAGACGCTTTAATTTATGATTTCCATTTTGAGGCCGATGGCGACATTTGGGTAACCAGCGAGGGTGGAGGCATTGTAAAGTTTGATGGGAAGAAATTTTCATATCTGCCAGAGCTTGCTGCATTAGATACCATGGTTATTAACTACGTGACAAGTATCAGAAAAGATGAATTATGGATTGCCACAAATAATGCCGGTGTAATCATTTGGGATCAGGTAGAAAACACTTTCAAATATTTAACTGAAGAAGATCAGCTTCCGGACAATCAGGTTTGGGATATTTATTTTCAAGATGATAATGAAGTGTGGGTTTCAACAATGTCAGGTATTGCGGTTTATAATCGCGAAACCGGAATAAGTGAACTGATTACGGTCGAGGATGGCTTAAGTGGGGAGGCTATCTACGAATTGGTTAGTGATCCATTGGGTAGAAAATGGGTAGCAACCAGTAATGGAGTGTCCATCATTCAGCCTGATAAAAGTATTGATACCATTACAGAAGTAGATGGAGTGACTCTAGATTATGTATACACCATAGAAACCGATAACGACGGAAATATCTGGATTGGAACAGAGCGGAAAGGAATAGTTATTGTTGAGCAAAATGGCGAAATGGCTCACATCACAAAAAAAGAGGGGCTAACTTCGAATTTTATTTACCGAATTGTTAAAGACTCTCAGGGAAATATTTGGATTGCATCAGATGGTAATGGCGTAAGTATTTTTAAAGATCGTAGTTTCAATTTTTTCGATGTTAACTCACCCTTAAAATCAAATAGTGTATACGCGTTGGAATATGGTAGAAATGGAGAGCTTTGGATATCTACTGATGCAGGAATTACACGATTTGAGGATGGAGTTTTCTCAAGTTTCTCAATTCCTGAAAGCTTACTCACCTACGATGAGATATGGATTATCGAACAGCTCGCTAATGGTGATTTACTTTTTCTTACCCAAAACTTTGAATTGTTACAATTCGATGGAAATCAATTTTTTAAGCCCGAGTTCTACGACGATCTGTATCCCTATTACTTAAATGATATTCTGGTAGATGATGACGGCTCAATTTGGTTTAGCAGCACTGATGTATTACTCCATTATAAAAATGGGGAACTCGAGGTTTATAAATCCGAGGCAGAAGATGTTTGGAAGAATTACTTAAGCACATTGTTCAAAGATTCAAGAGGAATTTTATGGATCGGAACCGAGCATGGAGTTGCAACATTCGAGAATGATACATTTAACTATTTTGATGAGAAACATGGTATAAATGGAAGATCGGTGTATGAAATTACCGAAGACCAATCGGGGAATGTATGGTTTGGCACCAACGGTGGTATTTATTACCTAATGGAAGAAGACATATTGAACACCAATTTTACGTTCAATGCTTTTTTGCAAAATAACCCATCACTTAGCGAAACTATTTTCTTACAGTTCGATGATAATGGTGACCTATGGCAAGGCACTAATTTTGGAATGAATTATTTCAAGTTTTCAGAGGAAAACAATTTTTCAAACCCATTGCATCTGCAGTATACTTTAACAACTTCAGGTAATGGATTAGAGTTTAATGGAGATGCCTCTGCATTAGATGATCAGGGGAACTTATGGTTTGGATCTGCTACCCGAGGATTAGTTAGATACCAATCCGAAAAATCATCATTAGCGAAGACTTATGTAGATCCGCCACGTATCTTTCTGAGAACGGTTTTTGCCAACGATAATCTGGTATACTCTCAAACAAGCGACACATTAAACTCCACGCAGTTGGACATTGCTTACGATCAAAACGATCTTACTTTTAATTTTAATACAGTGGATTACTTAAACATTGACGGAATTTCAATTCGATATTTTTTAGAGGGATACGACAGTAACTGGAAGCAAGAGTTTGATCTAACCCAAATCAGATACACAAATTTACCACCGGGCACATACAATCTTCAAGTTGCTGCAAAATCAAAACTTTCGGATTGGACCGAGCCTCAAGAACTTTCATCAATTACTGTATTAAAACCATTTTATTTTACAGTTCCATTTTTTGTGATTGTAGGCCTTGCACTTCTAGGTATGATCAGTGCCTATATAAAAGCAAGAGTAAACCGTATTGAGAAAAAAGAACTCCAACTTCTTGTTGATAAACAGACAGGAGAGCTAAAAGAAGCATTAGCAGAGAAGGAAGTATTGATTAAAGAAATCCATCATCGGGTTAAGAATAATTTAGCAGTTATATCAGGCTTGCTGGAATTGCAAGGCTTTAGAATGCCCGCTGGTGATGCTAAAATGGCCATTCAAGAGAGTAAAATGCGGGTTATAGCCATGTCAAAAATACATGAGAACTTGTATCAAAACCATGATTTAGCCAATGTTGATTTCCGTAAGTTTATTCAGGATTTGATAAAAAGTATCCAGCAAACCATGGATTTAGCTGAAAAAAACATCGAAGTGATTTCATATATCGATGATGTACAATTTGATGTGAATATTGGAGTACCACTTGGTTTAATAATAAATGAGTTGCTGAGCAATGCCTACAAACACGCTTTTATAGGGAAAAAAGAAGGTTCTATAAATATCTTATTTAAGGAAAAGGAAGAAGTCTTTGAACTATGCGTTACCGACAACGGTGTTGGTGCGGACCCAAACATCTTAAATCAAAAATCGAAGTCGCTTGGCCTTACCTTAATTAAATCGTTATGTGTTCAAATTGGAGGCTATATTGAGTACGAGACAGAGGAAGGTTCGCAATTTAAACTCATACTCCCGAAGAAATCGTTAGAATGAAGGGACATGCTCTATAATCCGATTAATATTCCTCTAACTCTGCATGTATAGGATTAAATTTAATTGGATGACACTAATTTTTAATTCTGCCTGAAATTTATTCTCTTTAACATCGGAAGGAAAAGTCGATAAGGAAACTAGAGTACACCTCGTTTTGGTTGTTATCAGTATCCCTTCAATTAAGGTATCAAGATTTAAAAATGGATTGTTCGTTTATGAGGAAGCGAGGGAATTCCCCACTTTTTTTATTGATTTTGATCGTCGGCTTTTCGTTGTATGATGGTGTCTTTGCTCAAAAATTCAACATTCAACAATACACCGCCAATACCGGTTTACCTTCAAATAATGTTTTTGATGTCGAATTCGACAAACTAGGCAACGTTTGGTTTGCTACTTCCGATGGGGTAGTTAAATACGACGGAGCAGTATATAAAACATACAATCAAGACGATGGTTTAAAGGACCCGGTACTATTTGATCTATTTATTGACCATAGCGGAATATTATGGGCAAGTACCGATCAAGGTGGCGTTGCGAAATACGAAAAAGGAACCTTTACCTATCCGCCACAACTCGATTGGATAGATTCGACCATTGTGCATTATATCGGGCAAGATCCTCAGGGGAACCTTTGGCTTTCGTTAGATAACGCCGGTTTTGTGATTTTAGATGAAAACCTGGAAACGAAACATCGCTTTACCATTGCAGAGGGGCTTCCGTCCGATTTGATGTTTCATTTCAATTTTCAGCTTCAAGATCGAGTACTTATTTCTACCTATGCAGGAGTTGCTGCTTATGATTATGAATTAAATGAGATTACTGACATTTGGAATCTGGAAGACGGGCTTAGCGGTGAAAAAACCTACGAAGTTCTGGTAGATAAAAGCCAAAATATATGGGTAGGTACAGATCAGGGTATTTCTGAGATTCATTCGGATGGAAAAGTAACAAACCGGGAGAAAGTTGCCGATTACAAATTAGGTTATGTGTTTGCGATCGAACAAACAGAAGATGGCAAAATTTGGATAGCAACTGATCGGAATGGTCTGTTTTGGATTGAGGATAAGGCTGAGACCCACATCACTGTAAAAAATGGTATTAGTTCGAACAATATTTTCAATTTGGCTAAAAGCCCGAGCGGCGAAGTCTGGATCACAACGGATGGCAACGGTGTAAACGTTTTTGTTGACGACGAATTTCGGATTTATGACGAATCGAGCACTCTAGATGCCTACAGCGCTACTACAGTATTACAAACTAGAGATGGCACCATCTGGATAACCACCGAGAATGGAATAAGCTCGGTTAAAAACGGAGAATTCAAGAATTATCCACTGTTACTACAAGACTACGAAAATGAATTGATTCTAAGAGCAAGTGAATTGCCAAACGGTAACATTTTGATGATTACGAATAACTACTCATTACTTGAGTTTGATGGTTCCCAATTTTTTAAGTCCCCGTACGATTCAATCTTCGAGAATGAATTAATAAATGAAGTTGAAGTGATAGACGGAACAGTTTGGTTTATGGCATTAAGGAGGGTAATAACAGATACAAATGGATCAATTAACTATTATGAGCCAGTTACAACAGATCAGTGGCAAAGCGAATTCAATGTAATATTCAAAGATAGTAGGGGAATTTACTGGTTTGGCACACAAGGTGGTTTGGTTCGTTTTGAAGATGGAGCATTCACCTATTTTACCATAGAAGATGGGCTTCGAAACAATCGCATTTCACACATTAAAGAAGATGACCACGGCAACCTTTGGTTAGTGCATAATGTTGGGGTAGACATACTGCGCGGAATTCAAGAAGATGGTTCATTCTCAGAAATCACACCATTCGAAACAGAAGAATTATATATCGATGAAACGAATTTTTTACAGTTTGATGCAAGCGGAAACCTATGGCAAGGTACTAACGCCGGGCTAAATTACTACAACCTGGAAGAATTTGAGGCTTTCGGCCGATATCAGCATATACATATTCCGCTTCAAAATTATGGCTATGGTACAGAGTTTAGCGTATATGGTAGCCTGTTAAGCACAGACTCAACACTTTATTTTGGTACGTATAACAATGGATTAATTACTTATAAATTTAGAAATGGTGAGTACCAACTTCACCCCGACGAAGCACCAAGAGTATTTATTCGCTCCATTACAGCCGGTTCAGATGTGGTATATAATCAAGAAAATGGCGAACAAGATGTAGATCGTATTGTTGTTGATAACAGCCAAAATAATATAACCATAAAACTAAGTGCGATTAGTGAAAAGTATCCGCGAAGAATAAATTATCGATATCGGCTGGAAGGGTTACAGAACGAGTGGGTAGTGGCAGAAAATATTTCTCAAATCCGCTACGAAAGTTTGCCCTCAGGAACCTTCGACTTAATTTTACAAACAAAAGCACCCAATTCAGATTGGTCGGAAGTGCAACAGGGAATTCGCATTGTGGTTGAAAAACCCTTTTATCTGCAGTTATGGTTTTTGGGGCTGATAATTCTTGCCCTTGGTTTTCTGATCTATGCCATCGACAAAGGCAGAGTTTCATTAATAGAAAAGAATTTATTAGAAAGCATTGTTTTTGAACAAACCAAAGACATAAAAAAAGCCCTCGACGAGAAAGAAGTTCTCATCAAAGAAATTCATCATCGTGTAAAAAATAATCTGGCTGTAATTTCTGGATTATTAGATTTACAGAGCCGCCAAATTGAAGAAGGTCCTGCCACCGAAGCTTTACAAAACTCGATGACACGAGTGCTGGCGATGGCTAAAATCCATGAGCAGCTGTACCAAAACGAAGATTTAGCAAATGTAAATTTTAAAAGCTTCATAACCAATCTTGTTCGCTCTTTAGATAACACGATAAGTGATGCAGATCATCCTATACTCATAAACGAACAAGTAGCAGATATTTTTGTCGACGTTAACATTGGAGTGCCACTTGGATTAATGATCAATGAAATCCTCAGTAACAGCTTCAAGCATGCTTTCCAAGATCATGACGCAACAAAATTAGCTACGATTAACATCGATTTTTCAAAACTTGACGAGCACTATTACTTCATGCGGATTGGAGACAATGGCATTGGTTCTGAAGAAAATCTGCTAGAAATTGAACATCAATCTCTTGGCATGACCCTCATAAAATCGTGGGCAATGCAATTGGATGCGGAATTAACGTACGACGGCTCTGATGGGGCTGTATTTGAAGCTAAGATCCCTGTTTAAATCGGGCGAGGATAAACTGAGTAACCTCACTCTGCGATAGCGAGCCGCTTAATTTCGCGCGTTCTTCAAAGGTAGATTCAATATCTTCAAATCCCTCCCAAAGTGTAGTTTTTATTGCTCTCATTGCCGCCAAGCTGTAGCCGGCTAGTTGTTCGGTGAGTGAATGCACTTCATGCTCCAATTTCTCAAAATCTTGAACTACTGCATTGTACAATCCCTTTTCCTCGGCCCAATCACTGCTTTTCCAATTGGTTGAGTCGATAGTAAGTGTTGAAAAAGCGGAGATTCCAATTTTTCGAATTACAGCCGGCGCAATAACAAATGGGCCAAATCCAATAGAGAGTTCACTTAATTTGATGGATGCAGTTTCACTTGCAATGGCATAATCACAGGCTGCAATAATGCCAACCCCACCGCCAACGGCTTTACCCTGCACACTAGCAATTACAAATTTAGGGCAGTTTTTAATGGCTAAGATCAAATGCCCAAATCCTTTAAAAAAAGTGTTCGCTGTTTCCTCAGAGTCAATTGCTAATAACTCATCAAAAGAAGCTCCGGCACAAAAAGCGCCATCACCTTTGCTACGTAACACAATCACTTTAACCTCAGCATCATTTCCAAGCCGGGTTATCGACTCAGCCAATTTACTTAGTAATGCAGATGGCAGGGAATTCCCTTTAGGATGATAAAAATCCAGCGTTGCAATACTGTTTGTAACAGAAAGGGATAATTCACCGGTCATAATAACTCGGATGCGTGTTTAGAATTAATTGAGCATTGTTGAGTGATTGATTAAATCTACTATACGAAACCGGTCGAAAAGCGCGCTGATCAAATGGCACGAGGGCATTAAACTGGTCTATTGGGGAGCTGAACTTGAGTGACTGTAAAAAAGCACCGGTGTGGAAGAGAAAGTCACTCCTCGATTCAAATTGAGTTAAAATTGTTAAATCATCAGTTAATGATGGAACCAGGTTAACCTGCACAAAACGAAACTCTGCATCTTTAGGAACATCAGCATTGGACTGTGCAAAGGCAACAGATGCTGAAACACTCAATAAAAGGGTAACCATCAAAGTTTTCATGCTCCTAAGATAGATGAAAATGTGTGTAAAAGAGAAATTACTTTAGGGATTTTACAACTACTTTCTTGCCCTAGAGCATTCAAAAAAGCCATTATGATTAAGATTCTTCGATTTGTACTGATATTAACTAATGTCAGTATTCCACTGCAAGCTCAAACCGTTCATAAGTATGAAATCTCGTTCGAAAATGCTATTCATCACGAAGCTCAAATCAAAGCTACCTTTACCAATTTAGATGACGGACCTTTTGAAGTGCGAATGAGCCGAACCTCACCCGGCAGATATGCTATCCATAATTTCGCAAAAAATGTATATGCGGTTTCCGCAAGAGATGGACAAGGCAATGAGCTCAAAATTTCTCGTCCGAATCCTCAACAATGGGATGTTACCGGCCATGATGGAACCGTTGTTTTTGAATACACCCTGTTTGCAAATCGAGGAGATGGAACCTACTCTCAGATTGATGAAACTCACGCCAGCCTGAATATTCCTGCAACATTTGCTTATGCAAGAAATTATATGCATCGCCCGGTAGAAATTACGTTTAATGTGCGGGAAGATTTAAACTGGAGCGTAGCCACTCAATTAAAATATGAGGGTGGTACAACCTATAGCGCACCGGACGGGTACTATTTCATGGACAGCCCGGTGTTGATTGGTGATTTCCATTTACGTGAAGAAATGGTTGACGATCAATTAATACGGCTTGCATTGCAATCTCCCGCAAACGATAGCGAAGTGAATGAATATTTCTCTAAAGTGATGGCTATTGTGAAAGCACAAAAAGAGATTTTCGGCGAACTTCCAAGTTTTGATTACGGTGAATACACCTTCCTTTTATTGTATATGCCAAATGCGAGTCGGGATGGGATGGAGCATCGAAATTCAACCATTGTTACCAATCAAAAGGCTTTTGAAGAACCTTTGGCAGAAACTAGTATTGGTACCATTTCGCATGAGTTTTTCCATGTATGGAATATAGAGCGAATTCGTCCTGCGAGTTTGGAGCCATTCGATTTTGAAGAAGCAAATATGAGTGGTGAATTATGGTTTGCTGAAGGATTTACAAGCTATTATACCACATTAACACTTGTTAGAGCGGGCATCTGGAGCGAAGAAGAATACGCGGATCGATTGGTGGGATCGATAAATCGAGTATTTAATTCTCCGGGTTTACAGTTTTTCAATCCCATTGAAATGAGTTATCGAGCACCTTTTGTGGATGCAGCCACATCCATCGACCCGACAAACAACGAGAATATTTTTGTTAGTTATTACACCTATGGAAGCGTTTTAGGTTTAGCACTAGATCTCTCACTCAGAACTCGAAGCGACGACAAAAATCTGGATGATTATTTTAAATTGATTTGGGAGCTATACGGAAAAACTGAAATCCCTTATTCCATTCGCGATCTTAAAGCGGCATTGGCTTCTTATACAGATCAATCTTTTGCGGATGATTTCTTTTCACGCTTTGTGTACCAATCTCAAATGCCGGACTTTGCCGGTTTGCTCAGAGAATTTGGGATTGTTATGGAAAAAGCGAATCCGGGTCGACCAACTTTAGGAAATCGATTACTTAGGGTTGATGGTGGCTTTCAACTCAGTGGCAATGCTGTTAAAGGTTCTCCCTTATACGAAGCTGGTATACAATCATCCGATATAATTACTTCGATCGGTGGCAGAACAATTTTACCCGGAGTGGAAGTAGAGGAAATACTAGAAGAACGCCGACCCGGACAAACTATCACTATTAAGTACGTACGATTTGGAGAAGAACGAACTGCGAGAGTTCGATTAATGGAGGATCAAAATTATAAAACCTCATTAGTACGTCGGCCAACTCGATCGGTACGAGAAAATCGAAATGCCTGGCTGGGGATTGAATAAGTATTTGCTGCAAAATCAAAAGCTTTACATATTCCCGCTCCAATTAAAACAGATACAATGAAAAAGCTACTCTTTACTCTACTATTCATCGGATGTTCATTTTCGGCGAATGCACAAACGATGCCGCATATCTTACCCATGAAAGAACGTGCAGCTGTTATCGATGATGTGCTAAAAGATCGCATCGAAACCGTGCTTCCGGAAATAATGCGACGCGAAGGCTTAGAGATGTGGTTGATCATTTCCCGTGAATACAACGAAGATCCGGTGATGAAAACCATGCTCCCGGCTACTTGGTTAAATGCTCGTCGCCGTACAATTTTGGTGATTTACGATCGCGGACCGGAAGAAGGCTTGGAAACACTAGCCGTTGCTCGTTATGATGTAGGTGAGGTATTCAAAAAAGCGTGGGATAAAGAAGTACAGCCGGATCAATGGGCTCGATTGAAAGAAATCATTGAAGAGCGAGATCCAAAAAACATCGGGATAAATCAGTCGGAGCATTGGCAACACGCAGATGGAATGGTGTTAACCGACTATCAAGAGTTAGTTGAAGGAATTGGGAAGAAGTATTCTGATCGATTAGTGTCTGCCGAGATGGTAGCTGTTGGCTGGTTAGAAACCCGATCAGCTAAAGAAATGGAATTATATCCGCAGATTGTGCGTATTGCGCATGAAATCATTGCGGAAGGTTTCTCATCTGCGGTAATTCAACCTGGTGTTACCACCACAGAGGACGTAAAATGGTGGTATAGAGAGCGAATTCGAGAATTGAAACTAGTTACATGGTTTCACCCAAGTGTTTCTATCCAACGTGCCGATCCGGAATCCTTCGATCACCTTCGAACCTTTGATCGCGCTCCGGAAAACAATGTGATTCAACATGGCGATTTATTGCATGTCGATTTCGGTATCACATATCTCCGTTTAAATACCGACACTCAGCAACACGCCTATGTTCTCCGTCCAAAAGAAACTGAAGTACCTGATTACTTGAAAGTTGCTTTCGATAATGGAAATCGATTACAGGATATCTTCACCAACAATTTTAAAGAGGGTAGAACCGGAAACGAAGTGTTGGCAATGTCGCGCAAGCAAGCAATTGATGAAGGCTTAAAACCTTCGATATACACACACCCGATAGGTTTTCATGGTCATGCAGCAGGAACAACGTTAGGAATGTGGGACGCCCAAGGTGGTGTGCCCGGTGATGGTGATTATCCGTTAAAACTCAATACCGCATATTCTATCGAATTAAATAACGCGACTTATATTGAAGAATGGGGTAAAGAAATTCGCATTATGCTGGAAGAGGATGCATTTTTTGATGAAACCGGCGTTTGGTATATCGATGGTCGACAGCGTGAGATTATGACGATTCCGAGAGTGCCGGCGAAGCAGTAGTCAATATTCAATATTCAACAAGGAGTTTTCAAGTTTCAATTGGTTGCTGTGAAATCTGTTTGACGGATTGAGTTTTAAGTTAAATGTAAAATTCGACCGACCACACCTGTCTTCATCATTGTAAGAACAGGGATTTGTTGATTGAATTCAGAGCAGTTTTATAGAGTCTCCCCTCCTTAATAAGGAGGGGAACAAGGGGAGGTCAGAATCAACCACGAATTTGTCTTATTAGCTCCAGCTCAAGCTTTAAACAATCGACCTCATCTGTCTTCTCCTTCGCAAGGAGAAGGACTCGTTGATATAATATCGAAGCGGGGAAAGTTTAGCAAAATGCTTTACGGAAGTAGTCCGTCTGACAGTTTATTTGAGTACTCAACTTACCTCAAACTTTCCCTCCTTGAGGAGGGAGTTTCTGCTTAGAAGTGAATTAACGACATCGCGATAGGGAGGTGTTAAACCGAGAGTTCGTTAACATCTATTTTTTCAGTGCTTTGGTGTTTCAGTGGCTAACAATCAAAGCCTCTCAATCAACCCAATTACCAGTTTCGCGAATTCGTCTTTTTTCAGCTCAGCGGCTTCTTTAACCTCGGCATGATCTAGTTTTTGATCGGTAACTCCGGCGGCGGCATTGGTTATAAGTGAAACGGCGATTGCTTTCACTCCTAATCTATAAGCTTCCATTAACTCTGGTGCGGTGCTCATTCCAACCGCATCGCCACCTAAACCGCGAAAGGCTCGGATCTCTGCTTTGGTTTCGTAATTAGGTCCTGTGACATATAAATAAGCACCTTTTTTAACCGGAACATCTGATTCTGTAGCAATAGCAATTACCTTTTTAGAATTGGCTTTCAAATCCTCATGCCAGCTGTCATTTTCGGCAATATCAATTTCTACATGCGGGTGCATGATTCGTTCAATCACCATCAAATCGCCCACACGAAAATCCAGATTGATTCCACCGGCAGCATTAGAGATGATGAGTTTATCTACTTCGAATGCTTTCGCAAGCTGAACAGGTACCACCGTTTTTGAAAATGGATATCCTTCATAAAAATGAAATCGACCTGAGAACGCCATCACCTTTTTCCCTGAAACCTCGCCGATAATTAACGAACCCGAATGACCAACAACTGTGGATTGAGGAAAGCCCGGAATCTCAGAATAAGGAATCACGGTAGATTGTTGAATATGAGTACCGAAATCACCCAAGCCTGAACCAAGAATAACTGCTGCATCCAATGTTGAGGCAACACCGTTTTGCACCAGCCAATTTTTAATCTGTATAATTTCTTCAGGAATGCTCATAGTCTGTTATCGGCTCGGTAATGTACCCTGTTTTATCCTCGTGTCCGGTAATTTTTACTATAGGATGATAATCATCATGATATCCTAAAATCCAATACTCGTTTTTATAGGCAAATCGAGTTAAGCGTTCGCGTTGCGACTGACTCACTTCCGGCTCAAAATCATACTTTGCAGCGAACTTTCTGTTAATCTGATTACGAGTAGCAATTACATCACCGGCTTTCATGTATTTGTTTTCGCCGTCATCATAAAAAAGAGCGAGATGATGTTTAGTATGCCCACCAATCGTTTCGATGTGAATTTCAGGATAGGGATTGTCCACTTCATCCATCAGGTGAAAATCTGCTTTAGCATCCAAAAAAGCGATAAACTCCGTTTTTTCTTCGTCGTAGTATTCTTCCTTATTTCGTACCTCTTCCCAATCAGCACGGGATGCCCAAATTTTAGCCTCAGGAAAAGTTAACTCCCAAAAACCATGCTCGCGATGCGCCAGTCCTCCAATATGATCGTAATGAAGATGACTTAAAAAAATGTCTGTGATTTCGTAATCCTGCAAATCATACCTTTCTAGATTTTCGCGCATGATTTTAGGACCTGTATCTTCACCAAACTCACCAATGCCCGCATCAAACAGAATTTTTTTATCCGGAGTATTGATCAAAAAAGGATTAAGAGAAATCTTAAGCGAAGCTCTGTTCGGGCGTCCATCTCTCGGAATTCGTATAAACTTCTTATCCAATCCCACCGAGAAAGTGCCTTCGTATAATGCTGCTACGTATGTTTGTTTAGTTTTCAGAGTTACAGAGTTACAGAGTTACAGAGTTATCAACTGCGCTCAATGAGCTTCGTTGATTGAAACAGAGTTACAGAGTTCGCATGAAGCTGCTCATCATGCGTTCAATTTCACGAGAATATTCATAAAGCTCGTTAAAGGTCGATTCATCCAGTTATCCAAGTCTTGTTGTTAGTTCAATTTCAGTTTGTAATTCAAATAATGAGCCCATCGAAATATTTAAAAATCGTTTAAAATCCCCATTTGATCTTCTTCCATAACCTTCAGCTATATTAGCAGGAACTGAGACAGCCGCTCTTCGGGCTTGTGAGGTAAGACCAAATTTTTCAGAATCAGGAAAGTGATTAGTTGAAGAATAAATCATAGATACAAAATCCATAGACTTCTGCCATATTTGTAAATCTCGGTGTGTTTTTACGCTTCCCATTCTATGTCACTTTGAATCTTTGTCACTTTGTAACACTGTCACTTTGAATCTTTATCACTTTTCTCTCTCATCTCCTCTCTCTTCGCATCATGCACTTCATAGGCGTTGATGATGTCTTTTACCAAGCGATGACGCACTACATCTTTTTCATCGAGATATACAAAGTCGATGCCCTCCACATCTTTCAATATTTGTTGGATGGAGATCAGTCCCGATTGATGCTTTCTCGGTAAATCGGTTTGAGTCACATCGCCGGTAATAATCGCACGACTATTAAACCCAATACGAGTCAAAAACATCTTCATTTGAGTGTTCGTAGCGTTTTGCGCTTCATCCAAAATCACAAATGCGTTATTTAGTGTACGCCCTCGCATATATGCCAGAGGTGCAATCTCAATTACATTCTTTTGAAGATGCAGGTTCAACTTATCCTGATCAATCATGTCTTCCAGTGCATCATACAAAGGACGCAAATACGGATCGATTTTTTCTTTTAAATCTCCCGGAAGAAACCCGAGGTTTTCACCGGCTTCAACCGCAGGTCGTGCAAGGATAATTTTCTCAACCCGGCGTTCTTTCAATGCTTTTACTGCCAACGCTACGGATGTATAAGTTTTTCCCGTTCCTGCCGGACCAATGGCAAATACGATATCATGTTTGGCTGATGATTTGTAAATCTGTTTTTGCCCGGGAGTTTTCGCAAGAACTGCTTGTCCTTTGTGCGTGTAAAGAATCAGTTCGCCATCACCAATATCGATAGGTTCTACCGTGCGCGACATCTGCCCGGATTTCAAAGTGATGAGCGTGTTTACATCGTCTTTGGTGATTTTATTCTTACGAGAGACAATTTCAATCATCCCGGTAATTACTTCTTTCAGAATAGCAACTTCCTGAGAAGGTCCGGTGAGTTTTACTCGTTCTCCACGTATGTTGATGTTGGTTTCGGGAAAAGCATCATCTAAAACCCGTAACTGTTGATCTTGAAGCCCAAATAAAGTGATGGGGTCTACGCCCGTGAGCTCAATTTTTTGTTCTAGTAAAGTTCTTGCGTCTTCGATTTCGATAATTATTTAAACCTTAGATTATTTTTCTTAAATCAATGCAGATAACTCTTGTACTCGGGCAGTAATGTCCTGTGCTTTAAATACACTGCTCCCTGCCACTAAAACATCCGCTCCTGCTTCTTTTACAGCAGCAATATTTTTAAGATTCACACCACCATCAACTTGAATAAGAAATCCGTGTTCGCCGGTTTCACGTAAATCAACCAATTCCTGCAATCGTTGATAGGTTTGTTCAATAAAACTTTGTCCGCCAAAACCCGGATTCACACTCATTAAAACAACCATATCTACATCAGCAAGTATGGGCTCAATATTGTACAAAGAAGTTGCCGGATTAACAGCAACACCACTCATTATGCCATGGCTTTTAATCTTTTGTAATGAGCGATGTAAATGCGGACAAGCTTCATAGTGAACTGAAATCAGATCGGCTCCTGCATCTACAAACTCATCAACATAAAAATCAGGATTTTCGATCATTAGGTGCACATCAATAAAAGCACTATCAGATATTTTAGAAACCTGTTTTACTATTCCCGGGCCGTAACTGATATTCGGTACAAAATGCCCGTCCATAATATCGCAATGAATCCATTGGGTGCCCCCTTTAATTGCTTGTTCAATATCAGATTGCAGCGTAAGAAAGTTTGCTGCAAGGATGGAGGGAGCCAAAATTGGCAGATTAAAATTCATGAATTTATTCGGGTTGATTGTCGGGAGTTTGGTTGTTATTTCCTGTAGAATCAGTGATGATTACTCCGCCTTCAATCTCTTCGGTAACATCGAATCGCTCTGAGATTACCAACGTGAGGGTTTCGCCTTCAACTAATGTGCTTACTTTTGGGGTGTAATCAAGAACAACATTCGGCGCTATTTCTTTTACAGGTTGAAAACGGATTTCACCAACTCGTAAACCGGCTTCTCTGATTTTCAACTGCGCATCAGGTAATCGTAAGCCTACGATTTCCGGAATTTCTACGACTTTATCTCCAAGTCCATCACTTACTACTAGATCAATGGTTGTTCCACGATCTACAATACTGCCTTCGTTTACACTTTGGCGAAGTACCACATTTTTAAATCGAGACGATTCGTAGCTGATAGAACCAACGCCTAGCCCATAATTTTGTAGTTGAACTTGTGCATTTCGTAACGAAAGGTTTACCACATTTGGAACTTCAACTGTTGGTCGTACTGCAGCATTAACCGTGAGATACACTTTTCGATTTGGCTTTACTAAAATGGATGCAGAAGGCGTTTGATCAATCACATAATTCGCTGGAAATGCAGAATTAGCCCGCCGATCAGCAACTTCAAATCGAAGGCCAATACTCGTTAACATTTCTTCGGCTTCTTCCAGAGAAACGCGTGTTACGTCGGGCACAGTTACACCTTCGTTATACTTGGTATATTCCGGCATTATTACTTTATCGACGGCAAGCAATGTAATTGAGCCAATGGCGATAAATGAGAATATTATGATGTATAAATATTTGTTGGTAAGAATTGCTTTCAGCATGGTGGTAAAAATACGAGAAGATCGTTGCTATTAAAAGTGCCAGATCAACGATACGGATTCTTCACCCAGCATGGTTGCCTGGGTTTCGATGCGGCTGTTTTTAAGCTTCACAGTGAAGAATGCATCGAAGGCTGATACCACGTGGTTTACCAATAAAAACTTGAGGATGTTCCCTGCCTGACGGTAATTATTATTGAACTCTTCAGCGCGGTTTCTACCTTCCACAAAATCAGCCGTAATCATGTTTGGATCCCATGTATACTGATATTGATGCGCATCACCTTCCGCTATTCGACGAGCGTGGAAATCTTGCCACCCAGAGCTGAATTGATAATATTTACTCATCAATTCGTAGTATTGCTGTGACCCATAATCCTGAACCACATGAGAGAATTCACTGCAAATATTAGCGGCAATAGTAGCACATCGTTGTGGGCTGTTATGAACGAATCGCGTCTCAACCTCAACGGTTCGTAGCGTTGTAAGATTTACCTTTCTCCAGTCGTTGGTTGTGTTGGTGTAATCCGGATTTTGATCAGCTGGATTTAGTTGAGCGAGCTGGGCTTCTAATTGTTGATACCCGTTTTCGAGTCCATTCGCCGCGGAATAGTCAACTAACCATTGAGCATAAGCTAATACGCTCCAATTTTGATTTGCATACCGTTCGTAGGCTTGCTCATTTCTATTGGCTGTCGCATTTCGTTCAAAATAATAAGCTACACTTAAGGCTTCGGCAATGAAGTACACAGCCGCCCGTCCCCATTTACCATTCATAGCTTGACCAGAGCCCGGTAGGATAGCAGAGGATAACATGGCTACACCGGGTTTGGCTTGAGCATACGTAAACACATTGGTACTGTTTGAACTTTGCAGAGCCTGATTTGGAAGAAAAGAAACTGGTAACTCCGATTTTTTCGTAGCTGATTGCTCCTCAACAAATAATGCATTCTGAAAAGCTGATTTAACCGGCTGAGCTTGGGCGATGGTGCAAATAACCATCAAAAGAATAAGAGTTAGGAAAAATCTCATAGCAGTTCAAAGTCAAAAGTTAATCCAAAATGGAAGAGAATTTCACCACCATATTTAACGCGATTACTTTGAGTTCCTGTTTGGAAGGCATCCGGCAGGGTAACGTTAAACTCATTGAATCCATAACTTGCACTCATGAAAAATTTGAGCGGGAATAAATAGTAGCCACTTGAAGCCAATCGAAGCTCGGCTCCAATTCCACTTTTAAGATTGTTTCCTGTGCTAAGTCTATCAGCGGTATCAGATCCTGCACTGTTTCCCAAGAACCAACCATTTCCGGTTTCAAAAAAGAAGCGGGCATACATTTTATCGAACATGTATGGACCAACTTGTGTGTTGATGTTTTTGAATACAGGCATAAACCAGCTCAAACTTGTAAACGCAGTGGTATTTCCGGCGATGGCAAAAAACGGATAACTACGCATTCCTAAAAATCCGCCCACATAGTCGGTGTAAAAGGTGTCTTTCGGATCATTGAAGTAAGTAAATCCACGAACCCGAGCTTGAAAGGCCTGATCACCAAAGGTTTTGAATCCATAACGAACATGCAGTTCGGTACTGTGATTTCGCGAGGTTTTAAAAATAGGCACCAGCGCTCCATCTTTGATCTGATATTCTTCGAGCAATTTCGAAGGTTGGTATTGATACCGCATATATCCTTTTAACCCAATTGGGGCGATATCTGCATCCACGGTGTAGGTGTAATAATTGAAAGTATATGCAGCTGAGAGCGTTGTGGCTTTAAAATATTCAGAAGAAGATCCACTGATAAACGCCTGTAATTCTCTCGAGAAAAAGTTATCCGTTTGTACTTGATAGGGAGAATAGCCAATTCCCAACTCAAGCAAACTACGCCTACTTAATTTCGAACGTAGAAATAAATTAGCTTCCCAAACTTCATAGCCAATATCCACATTGGTGGTATCAGGAAGGCAGGAAGTACATGGAAATTCTTCGATGGAAAGTCCATCATCTACATTCCGATGCAGGTTAAATACTTCGAACGAAACTGTAGGTGACCAGCTTTTTTTGATAAATGGAAGTCCACGATATTCTGCCTGGAAAAATATGTCGCGATCGAGAGAGAAAATTCGGCTTGGGGAGAAAAAATCGGCAATTCCATCAGCGGGAGATGAGGTTAATCCAAGCATCACCCCACCAAACAGAGAAAGTTTGTCGATGGCATCGCGGTTTGCGAAATAAACACCCGGTTTCATATCCCTTAGTAGATTCTCGCCTAATTTACCAAACTCACCTTGCCGTAAAAGTGCGCCGTTCGAACCATTCAACTTCGTGTAATTATCGAATCGGAGCACCGGAAAGAACGAGTAATCGAGAAAAGTATCTTCATATTCCCGGTATTGGCGTTCGTTTGAAGCGTTTAACGTTTCCAGATCGAAAGTATAAGTTCCGGTATCGGCAATGGCTTCAGCAGTTTCACCAAAGGCGTCGATGTCTTTGTCGTTAAAATCATTTAGAGTGATTTCTGTATCTCCAATTCGGCCACCGATTCGCTTTGGTGGGAAAAATGCAGGGAGTTGAGACTCAACCAGAGCACGTTTCTTTATTTTGTAACCGTCTTTCTCATATTCTGAAAAGAATAGCGTGTCGCCAAAAGCAAAAGGCATAAATGCGCCACCAAGAACATTGGTTAACTGCTTGTTCTCTTGGTTGATGAGATTTCTTCGGTAGATATTAAATCGGCCGTTATGACTAGCTGAGTAATACAATTGCATTCCATCCTCAGAAATAAATGGATCTCGATAATCGGTGTATACATCATCCAAAACGGGGGTAATTCGCTTTGTATCGAGATTAATTTTACGAATACTTCGCTGACCTAAATCGGCATAGGAGAAATAAATCTCGCGGCCATTTGGATGCCAAACCGGTGAGTAAATGGTTTCTGCATCCTGATAATCGGTGAGTTTAGTTTGCTGTTCTGCACTATCGGGATGGAATACCACTAAATTTTGTGTGCCGGCTTCGTATTCAATGGCTACGATATTTCCATTTGGTCCCCAAGCAGGAGATTGCAATCGCGCAGAATGGGTTAATCGTTTGTTTTCTTTGGTTGAAATATCATATATAAACAAATCGCGGTACGATTCTCCAAACTGATTTTTCTTGTTAACCGAATACACAATTTGATCACCATCAGGAGAAAACGAGAAGGAGGTAGCAATAAATGGAATGGCAGGTTTTACTGATAAATGTTGTTCATGATCATGATGATGTGCGTCGGGATCAATTTCTTCCACTTTATTAATGCTGGAAGTATCACCTTGTTCAACGATGTACAAAGAAGCGAGGGAGAAGTCGCGCCCTTTATTCGATAGATAAGCTAATCGAGAACCATCCCTACTAAGTTTTGGGTAGAAATTGAAAAAACCGCTTGGTTCCACATAGTCAGAGTTGGATAAGATTACACCGTTAAATTCTGCTTCGTATTCAGCTCGCCGTTCAGCAATCCAATCCTCGAATACTTCATTACCAGGTATTCCGGTAGACATTTCGATGGCTTCTTCGACAGTAAACACGTTTTTTTCACCCAGATTTTCTGAGATTTTTCGGAGCACATCATCCCCAAAACGTTCTGCCAAATAAATCACAAAAGCAAAGCCCTGATTGTAAACCGTTTCACGCTCGATGCTGGTTTTAGAGCTAAAAGTGCCCATTTCTTTAAGTGAAAAATAAGTATCAGACATAATTCGGGTTCGCAGAATCATGTCGCGGTGGGCATCCCATCTATCATATTTAATATCTTTGGTTTGATATTGAGCCGTTCCTTCGGCGAGCCAAGCGGGGACATTAATCGATGCAAAAGGCATGGAAATAATGCCATTAGGGAAACCATAAAGTACATCAGGTCGACGAACTTTTTCGTACGAAAGCCACTGAAGATAAAGCACAGGAACTTTACGCTCGCGCTTCATCGCCGCCTGAATTTGTACGATGTGCACAAACTCGTGGGTGATGACGTTACGCATCCAATTATGCGTGCCACGTAATGGTGTATCAAGCGAGGGTACCCAAATATCAATTTTGTTATCGAAAAAGTAAGCGGCACCGTTACTATAATCTTCCCGATCCTTTAGAACGATATTAACTTTTGAATCCGGTTCGTGCTGATACAATTCTGTGATCGGATCATATATTTCTTCAGCAATTCTCGATACAACCTGCGCCGATCTGGAATTCCCTTCCTGAAAATGCACCATAAAATGTTCGCTTTCGATGGTGTACCATTGTAGATGGTTGTAGCTGTAATCGTAGAACTCAGGATTAGTTTGGGCCTGCAATCCCATCGTAAAAAAAAGAGCCAGCAAAAGCAGGAGGTATGTGCGGATTGATCTCATTAATGCACCACTCCAATTTTAATCGTTTTAGATTCTTTTTTCCCGTTTACATTGGCTTCAATACGGCCGAAATAGGCACCACTTGCCCAAGCACTTGTGTTTACGGTGATTTCTTCCGGGGCCCCACCAAAAGCTTGTACCGTTCGTTCGAAAACTACACGACCAGAATAATCGATGATGGTAATATCAACGGTGCCGGCAGAGGCTAACTCAAAACGGATGTTGGTTTCTTCATTTGCCGGATTGGGCCAATTATAGGTTTCTGATTTATTTAGAACCGAAAAATCAGACCCGGAAGTCTCTTCAAACTCTATATATGCCGAAACTTTATTATATGGGTTCTCGCCATAGCGCCCCGGCCACTGTGTAGTTGTGTGATTCAAAAATCGCCATGCGCGAAGATCGCCGGTATGGCTCACGGCGTATAAAACATCGTTGTACATAACGGGATGAATCGGCTGAACATCCTTACCAACTGCACCACCAACATACAATGGAAAGCCTTCGATAGGATTTCCGTCTGTTTCGTATGCGAAAATGTTTACCGAATATTCATCCTGACCAACCACTAACATATCCTGTCGGTTATCTCCGGTGATATCGGTAATAATGGGCGTTCCGAGAAATTGAATACTATCGGGAGCTAAAATTGGAGTGTTCGCCAGCAACGCACCATTGAAGTTGTAACCTTCAATTTGATTGTCGGTGCGGTTAATTCGATAAATATGACCTTCATCAACGATGGCAGGCCATTCGGCTTTTGCTTCGTCAAAAATCTGGATGATGGGCTCCGACTTAGATGGATCAACTAGGGAAAAACGCCCATCTTCGAAAAGGTAGTAGTAGTTCCTGAGATTACTTTCGATGGTTCCGGCAAATAAGCGGTATTCGTAATCTGCGAGATAATCCGGAATATTTTCGCCCACAAACTCGATGGCATTACCGTTTATGCCTACGAATTTGTTGTTGATGATTTCAGAGCGGAATTCGTAATCACTTGGGCTAGAAATAGAATCACCGTTGATTGGATCTATTGAATAATCTATAAAATCAAGTTCAATAGTTGAACCATTGTCATTTGAGCTTAAAAATTTGAAATCGGTGAATGATACCCCATCTTGTCCTTTTCTCAATGGAATTGAATTAGTTGTCCATTCAAAAGTTAAACTATTATCTCCTGCAAGTGTGTACTTAATTATACGTAACAAACTAAATGGTATTACGGAACTAGCTAGTGGATCGACATAAGTAGTAAAGAATGGGAGGTATATTGCTTCATCATCTACAATTGGCCTTGTAGTATTTGCAATGAAAAGAGTATCGATTGTTGTTTTATTTGATAAATCTAAAATGTAAGTGAAATTAAAGGAGGGGATAATTAACTTTTCATTTTTAAAGATTTCTAGAGTAAGAGGATATAAATCCCAATACCAAAAGCTTGGATTAAATGTATAATAATCTATGCCGTTTATACTTAGAATGGATTCGATGTTCTGATCCAAAGAGTTAACCTCCCGAATCTTAAAACTAGCCACCGGCAGATTATCCGAAAAATCATACAACTCAAATCCTGATCGGGCACCGGAATTGGAGTTATTGTTGGGATAAGATTCCGGACCGAAAATATTATCAGGATTTAGATCAATTTCGGAAGTTGGAGTAATTACTCTAAAATCGTTACCTGCCCACCAAAAATCGAAGGCATAACCGAAGGTAGGGGAGTTCTCGAGCAGGCCTACACTTTTACCAATATCTTGAGCTCCATCACCTTCTTCTAAATCCACACCCCGGCGATTTTCATTGGCGTTAACGCGATCGCGAGCTAATTGCTGCGCCAACACACCTTCATCAATGTGCCAGATGAGAATTCCGCCGTTCAAATGTCGATCATCTTCAGTGCCTTCATCACCATCTTCGCCAACATCCAATCCACCGGGCAGGCTCCAATCGAAGTTGCTTACATCCACGATGGTGCCGGGAATTAATAAGGTGTCAAAACCTGCCGCCTGAAAGATGAAATCTTCATCGAAATTAGAATAAGCGCGTTCACGAATTTCGAAATTACTATAGGTTGAAATTACCACTTCAGCATCGGTTTCGCCCAATAATTCAGGATCACGATGTCGGTTTTCAATCAAAAAATATTCGGTTGACGAGAGCGAAATCTTTGCGATGCTATTGGGTAGATTGAGTGATGCTGCAGGAAGTTCAATGGCATCCGTTTCGCCAACTGAAACTTCAAAAGGTGTTTCCCATCCCAAAAAAATCTTTTCCCAAGCAGAGGGTTCAGGAGGAAGGAGTCCGTTATAAGCAAAAAATCCTGCTCCATCCATTAAACCAAATCGACCAATTGCCGGCTGACCGTTTTCGGTATTAAATAAATCCGGAAGCCCTAAATAACTACCAATTGAAGCGCAAAGCAATCCATTTATCGAAAGTGGAAATACAATTTCGTTATCGCTGATGTTGGTTCCACGACGAGATTGCGTGCGTGGAATTAACATCGAATTATTAACTCTAAAGCTGCCGTTATTGATGGAAAAGCCATCAAAAGTAGGATCATCAAGTAAATCACCAAGACTTTCTTCATCTAGTGTGATAGATGGTAAATCAAAAGGAGTGATGTCGAGGCTGGTGCCCAATAATTCTACATCACGACCGATTCCTGCATGGAAAATCACAAAAGCAGTATTTTCGGGATCAAGCCCTGATGCATCGAATCCACCTTGTTCGTCTACTTTTGTCCACACATCCTGCATTAAGAGCGCAATTTTTTCAAGTGTAAAGGTTTCTCCGATAGGTGCATACTCTTCCATCATTTTGTCCAATTGATACACTTGAGGTAATACTTGGTACTCGATAGTTAGCTGCTGATCGGAAGATTTTAGGAAGTAGTTTTTTGCAAACTCTAAGTGGTTCTCGAAATAAGTTTGATTGTGCGGGAGCGGATCGATGTAAGTTTTTTCTTCGCGTGTGAGATAAGGAAGCCCATCAAAACCATTTTCCCCGAAAACACCGGTTCCGGAAGTTAGTCGGTTAGTATCCGGCTGAAATTCGACCATCACTGCAACCACATTTAATGTGCCTATGGCAGGAGTAGATCGGCGCACTTCTTTATTGAGCGAAATCGGATGGCTTCGTTTTAGTTGTATCTCTTGACTATGAGAGGAAGGGCTAAGAAATAGAAAGAGCATGCCAATAACGAACATGCTCTTGAGTGGGGGAAAAAGTCTCATTTCATTTAAAAGTTGACTAAGAGACTAAACCTGAGGGTATTTGCGAGGGGATGATCAGATTCCAGCGTTTTTATATAACTGAAATCGACTCCAATAGCGTTGTAGCGTAATCCAGCGCCAAATGTGATGTACTTACGGTCGCCATTATTCGGATCTTCGTAGTAATAGCCACCACGTAATGCGAAGGTGTTGTTGTACCAATATTCTAAGCCAGCACCAACCATAAACTGTTGAAGCAAACTTACTTCTACATTTTCTTGACCGTTGAAATGTGTCCAAGAATCCCAAGAGTCGATTAAAGCCTCAAGAGGACCGGAGGCAACCCGCATGGTATCTTGCGTACCATCCTGATTGGTGGTGATTTGATCTTTAGTTCGGGCCATTATCTTAGAAACATCTAAGGCAACGTTTATTCTGTTGAATCCTTCAGGATCTAATTCATAACTAAATGCTGTTCCAAATCGCAGAAGCGTAGGTAGTGGATCTTTTTGGGCATTATCGGTGTATTGCATGCCCGGTCCAATATTCGACAAATTAAATCCGGCACTGAATTGGGCATTGTTTCCACCTAAAGAAAAGTAATTTGTTTTATAAAGCGCGGCTAAATCGATAGCTACACTACTACCTGGATTAACTCGCTGTTGGCCCACCGAAGTACCGCTCGCTAAACTTGAATAGATAAAGCGTAAGCTTGAACCAAGAGCAAGATTTTTGTTCACTTCAAAACCGTACGATAAACCAACGGCAACTTCATAACTGTTGAAGCGAGAAATCACATCCGGGCTGTCTTCTCGGGTAACGGCTTGTTCACCCAAATTCAGAAAAGTGATATGCCCACCCACGGTTCCAATACCGTCGATATACATTTTTCCAACTACGTAATCGTAAAAGAGATCACTCACATTAAAGTTTTTCAACCAGTTAGAGTGTGTTAGGCTGATTTGATTATCGCGCTGAAAAGCCAAGCCGGCCGGGTTCCAGAACATAGCAGCGGCATTGTCTGCAAGTGCAACTCCGGTGTTACCCATGGCTGCGCCACGCGAATCGGGTTCAATTTGCAGAAATGGTACTGCTGTTATTGCGATTTGTGCCTTGCTTACTGCAGGAAAAACGCTGATCACGGTGATCAGTGCCAACAAGATAGTTTTTTTCATAAATGACAAATAGTTTGGTCGTCAAATATAACGGATTCGATCCAATTATATGTGGAAGATAGTTATCTGATTATAACGAGCTTTTCGATTTTTTCGGTTGATTTTTTTCCTTCGGGGGTATCTGCTGTAACCCGAAGCACATAAATATAAGTACCGTTACCCAGGCGATCATAATCCCTGTCACGGCCATTCCATGGAATACTGGCATAAGAACTAGATGTATTTGTAATATACTCTTGAAGGTGCTGCACCGGTTTGCCCGAAAGCGTGTAGATTTTAATGTCTACTTCCAATGCATTTCCTTGTTGGTTATGTTCGAACGTAAAAGCGGTCTTATTATTCATTGGATTTGGATAATTATACACTTGGTCAATTACCAAATCTTCCGATTCTGCCACTTCAAAGAAAATACTTTCCTCTGATGGGTTGTTATGCACATCCCATGCCCGAACTTTTAGCGAATAGTTACCCTGCGGAAGTTCATCCAGCGGGTACTCGATACGCCCCTTTGAGAAATCATTAAGTGCACCTTCGTAAAACTCGTTGAGTACGAATGTGCGGGTTGGTTTTGTATCGATGGTAGCGATTATTTCATGTCCTACTCCTGTTCCTGTAGCGTTAATTCCGGAACTGTCGGCCAGCTCCACAATTAGTGTTGGTTTATCGGTGGTTAAATCACCATTGAAAAAAGATTCGTCGTTTAGAAAAATATCCAGTTCCGGTCCCGATCCGTCGTTTACAGCATTTTCATTAATTCCATTGAAAATTATGTTGGTAAAAGAACCTCCGGCGGTGTATTCATCACCACTTGCAAAAAGCACAATCCGTGCCTGATCAGGGCTGTAGCTTATATCCTTAGGCAGCACAAAATCTATGCTAAAATCTCCGCCTGTTACATTTGCTTTCCCTTTAAATAGAACAGTGTTCTCAACTTCATAGGTGCATTCCCGCTCAGTAAATTCATACAGATAGCAGCCGTCATCTTCAATCCATTCTAAATTTTGCGGTAGGGTAACATTTCGTTTAGCATCTAATAAGGTGACGTTTACGAGCCCATTGTAGCCGGAGTCTTTGGTGCCATCTGCCTTTAATACTTCTCCTTTAAGAGTTACCTGATCTAATGCTTTAATAGTTAGTACGGTATCATTTTCGGCAACGTTAATGTTATTAATTGCCGTTAATTGTGCAGGTTTATCAGGCAATGCGAGTCGAAGGGCAGGATCGCCCAATAAAATAAATCTTCTAGAGTTGGATGAAGCACCCGCTGACGTATTCTTAGTTCTGTAAAAAATATCACCCAATCTTGATGGCAACCCGTTTTCATCTCGAACCAACATTTCTTGTGACAGCGCAATGTTTAGCGCAAAATTCTGTCCGCCATTGGGATTACTACTCGTATATACAATTCGTGTGGTAGTAAAGCTTGCTATCGCGCCCCCATTATCAGCAAAAAATAATTGTTCGGCTCCCGATTGCTGACTGATATCATCGTAGCGCCCAAACTGACATGTAGCGGTAACGATTACCGATAACCGATTACTGTTGGTGAGATTTGGGATGTCCTCAATAGTGAATAACTCCTCATCCGACAAAACATCGGTGTTACCATGCCCCGAATAATTCATCACCAACGTGCCATTATTTAAAGTATTAATAAAATCCTCGGAGGCTCCGGGAATTTCACGCCCCGAACCGGTGATTTCTTCTTGATAGGCGAATAGGTAGATTTTTTTTAAGCGCAATCCCGAATCAATAATATTCATTCTATCAGCGGTACCATCGGCATTCCAAACGTGTAAATCCCGGTTTGTTTCTCGATCAGGGAAGTCATCATCACCAGCAAATGTAAACAGATTTTGCCAGTCGCCGTCATGTTCAGGATTTTCGTATCGATAAATTTTATCCAGAGCTACACGGGCTTCTCTTCGGGTTTGAGCGGGAATTCTGCCTATACCAATGTCAATTCTTGATCCACTTACAAAGCCACCTTCTCCCGCATCCATAAATCCGAAATAATCGTCGGATGCATAGCTCCCAATCCGACTTAGAGAGTTCGGACTTTGATACGTAAGTACATAATTCGTATACGCATTATTGATGATATTTTTTGTGTCGTAAGTAGTATCTCCGAATAGCAAGAGATATCGTGGTAGTGTAGCATTATCATTTGAGGCACGATCGTAGAGAAACTTTACAAAATCACGAATAGCAGTAGGATCTTTAGCTCCACCTGAAAACTCATTCAGTATCTGACTTTGCGTTACCACTAATGGCGTCAGGCCTTCATTTGCACGATGTTGAGCTAGTTCATCAGCAAAAGGTTTAAATAATTCGCTGGTAACTACGATGTAATCTGGATAAGAAGTAATTCCCCTTAGATTTTGATTAGGGATAGATGTGCCGGGCTTTGGCGTAAAATAGTTGACTTGAGCAATGAAACGGCGGGTATCATTTTGTTCGGTAACTATCTCGTAATTTGTGCCGGATGAAGCCGCATTTATATGCACGGGGTTAGTTGTATCGGTAACATCTAACACTAATGGGGAAGAAGTAAAACCTTGGAGAATGAAACGAGCTAAATCGTTAGGTGAATCATTTAGCGGAGGCATAAACATCAGGTAGTTATTCTCAGCGATTAGTTCTCTTTCTACTTGCAAGCGTAAGTAATCTACAAATCCATTTGCTCCATCATCAGCATTACTCATAGTTGCTGTTATTGTAATGATATTGTCACTTAGCGAGGGTGAAACCGTTGAAGCAAAAGTGCGACCATTGGCTGCATCACCATTGTAGGATAGATATCCTCCACTCACGCGATTGATACTTAGTTGGCTTAACGTGGTTCCATTAATGTCGAGACGGAAATTTGTTGTACGTAAGGCACGCGCATACATCCTTCCCGAAACCTTTAAATTACTAGCACTTGATATTCCGGGAATCGTATCCTGAAAAATAGTAACGGCTGAGTTTTGTGCAGTTGCAGGAATTCGTTGTCCTAGCCAGTAGCGCCCACTTTTTTGCCGATCTTCTGCTTTTGTAAGCTCTTCTTCTTTCCAGATAAAATCAGTAAAACTGGTGATTGTTCTGGTTGGCGAACCCGTTACCGATTCTGTATTCAGCCTCTGACCATTTTCATCTCCAATAGTTAAGAAAACAAAACTAGAGTCACTGTAAGGATGGATACTATGACTGAAATTATCGGAAGATCTTGTTATTTGATGAGGTGAATTACCATAAAAAACCACTCGGTCACTAGTATCGAAAGAACCATCGTTTTCGCCTTCAACTAAAATTGGAAGTTCTTTGAATTCCGGACGTGGCGCATTATTGCTCTCCGGAAGCATATAACCATTGGTTCCCCAAAGCTGGATTCTCCGCGGATCAACTTGGTCAACATTTATCCCAAGATCACTTAAATAGGCAGCATTCAATTGATAAATTCCACTTTTCGCGACTGGGATTTTAAACCAACTACCGGAGGAAAGTGGTTCTTCGTTGATGGTAGTAACTTGTTTAGTCCTGAGTTGAGTTGCGTATACCGGTTTTTTAACTCGAACACGCAAAAATTCAGTAACGAAGGTTTTTTGATCGGATACTCTGGCTACGTGTATTTTTAAGGAAGCAACTTGTTTACCTCTAGTTACTCCAGGGTTTAGTACTTCGGTAACACCCACGGAATCAGTTGATAATGCCAGACCTAAAACCTGATCAGCGGATAAAACAGCGTTTTTTTCAACAATACGTTGTTCTAATATTTGGAAAGGATTTGCTGAAAGTACATCAAAAAGGACCTCGAAAGGCGGAGCTATTTGTAAGTTTGCATTTTCAAGTACATACTCCGTGTATTCAGCATTTTCCGAAATAGGATAAAACTGTTGAGCGAAAAGTTGCAAAGGACTCCCGCAAATAAATAATAACAGGTAGAAGAGTCTTCTACGCATATTATACAATCTATTGTTATTGACTTGAACGTCGTTACAGTAGCGGGTCTAGTCTATAGGAAACCTGTTTAATTATCGATTAAGAGAGGATTTCTCCATACTCTGCTTATTTCATAAAAAGAAAGAAATAGTAGCGGTAGTGTATGGTAATACAGGTTTTGTTGCTGTTTGAGTGTCAATAATAGCTTAGAACCAAGATAATGTCAATGCTTTAGGAAAAATTACAGCATTTCTACAACTAACGCAGAAGCACCGCCACCACCATTGCAAATACCGGCACAGCCATATTTGCCGCCTGTTTTTTTAAGAGCATGCAGCAGAGTTACTACAATACGTGCACCCGAACAACCAATTGGATGTCCAATACTTACAGCACCGCCATGAATATTTACTTTTGCAGGATCGAGTTCTAAAATTTGGTTATTAGCCAGCGAAACAACCGAAAAGGCTTCATTTATTTCAAATAGATCTATTTCATCTTTTGTTTTTCCGGCTCTTTCGAGTGCGATTGGAATAGCATCAGCAGGAGCTGTAGTAAACCACTCAGGAGCTTTTGCAGCACTTGCGTGGCTAACGATTCGAGCGATTGGAGTTAATCCTAGTTCATCTGCTTTTTCTTCGCTCATCATCAAAACAGCAGCGGCACCATCATTAATGCTGGATGCATTTGCGGCAGTAACTGTTCCTTCTTTTTCAAAAACAGGACGAAGCGAAGGTATTTTATCGAAGTTTACACGATCAATTTCCTCATCTTTTTCCACCATCGTTACATTACCACGTCGATCGGTCACTTTCACTTTAATCAACTCACCGGCAAAATCTCCATCTTCAAAGGCTTTTAAAGCTCTTTTGTAAGATTCGATCGCAAATTCATCTTGTTGCTCTCGGCTGATATTACATTCCTTAGCACAAAGCTCTGCAGCATTCCCCATCGCATAGTTATTGTATACATCCCACAAACCATCTTTTAAAATACCATCTTCAGTTTGCACATGACCGTATTTTGATCCAAATCGCTGCTTTGGCAAGTAATAAGGAACATTGCTCATGCTTTCCATACCACCGGCAACCATGATGTCGGCTTGACCTAACATAATTTGATCGGCTGCAATCATAATTGCTTTCATCCCGGATGCACAAACTTTATTTACCGTAGTAGAAGGTGTTTTCTGAGATAAACCGGCTTTGATGGCGGCTTGCCGAGCGGGAGCTTGTCCTACACCAGCACTTAAAACGTTACCCATCACAACTTCCTGAACATCATCAGGTTTAATACCTGCAGACTTTACCACCTCAAGAATTGCCATTGCACCCAGTTCAGGCGCTGTAAAGGAGGCGAGTGATCCGCCAAATGATCCGATTGGTGTTCTCTTTGCTTCTACAATTACTACGTTTTTCATGTATAAACTGATGGGAAATTGAAATTTAAAAAAGCGCTTTTTCAGCGCCTTTCAAGATAAAAATTGTACTCTAAAAAAATGGGTTAAAATGCCTGATCTAAATCAGCGATTAAATCTTTTACATCTTCGATTCCTACTGAAATTCTTATCAAAGAATCTTCTAAACCGGATTTTTGGCGCAGTTCTTTTGGGATGGAACCATGTGTCATCGAAGCAGGATTACTGATTAGTGATTCTACACCACCAAGGCTTTCTGCAAGAGTGAAAATTTTAGTGCTACTCATAAATTTTGTGGCGGCTTCGATCGAGTTATCCTTTAGTGTAAAAGATAACATCGCCCCAAAATCGTCCATTTGTGTTTTAGCAAGTTCATGCTGTGGGTGATGCGATAAACCCGGATATAGAACCTTGCCCACTTTTGGGTGTTGATCAAGAAATGTGGCTATTTCTTTTGCATTTTCTACCGATCGTTGAACACGAACGGCTAAGGTTTTAATACCTCTTAGAGTGAGGTAGCAATCCATTGGGCCGGGAACAGCGCCACCTGCTTTTACCTGAAATCTCAAATTTTCCATAATTGCAGGATGAGAGCTCGCAACTGCACCATGTATAACATCAGAGTGTCCGGCCAGGTATTTTGTTGCACTGTGCAGTACAGCATCTGCACCAAATTCGAGTGGGCGTTGCAAGTACGGTGAAGCAAAAGTATTGTCTACAATGGTGAGAATATCCCTTTCCTTTGCGATCTCAATCAGACTTTTCATGTCTACGATTCGCAGAAGTGGATTGGTAGGAGTTTCGATCCACATCATTTTTGTATTTGGACGAATCGATTTTTTTACCAAATCGAGATCAGTCATATTTATAAAAGTAAATTCGATTCCGTAAGGTTCGAAAATACTGGTAAACAATCGGTATGATCCACCATATAAATCATCAGAAGATAAAATGTGATCGCCCGGGCGGAACATTTTCATTAAAGCATCCATCGCAGCAACACCACTCGAAAAACAAGCAGCTTCATCAGCTCCCTCTAATCCTGCAATCAGTTTTTCTAAAGCTGTTCGGGTAGGATTGCCAACGCGGGCATAATCATAACCTTGATGCACATTAGGCGCAGCTTGTTTATAGGTGGAAGTTTGAAAAATTGGGGGCATTACAGCACCGGAGGTTTCTTCCGGTTGTTGCCCTGCATGGATGGCTTTAGTATTAAATTTCATAAGAATTAAGAGTTGCCAAAACGGTTAGTTTTTAGCTTTTCCAGCATATCTATGCTGGCATTAATCTCAGCATCTCCGGGATTCATCGAGCTAAGAATTTGATAATATTGTATGGAAAGGTCGAGAAGTGCTTCTGCTTTATTTAAGAATAACTCTTTGTCTTCTTCAGGCGATATCGCTGAAAGAGATAAATAGATAGCCGTCATATTGTTATAAAATACAGCAAGGCTTTGAACGTATTCTTGCTCAGTATTTTCCAGTTCGTAGGCAGTGATAAGTTGTTCTTCTGCTTGTTCGCTTACGCCTTCAGCTTCAAATTTAAGCTGGTCGATAAACGTTGGATCGTTAGCGATATACGCATCGGTAAGATCTTCGAGAATGCCTTCCGCAATAAAGAAGAGTTGGGTTCCATATACATTACGTATGCGAGCATCATCGGGAAATTGAACGGTTAATTGTTCAAGCAAATCGATGGCCTTTTCACGCCTTTGATTTAGTATGTAGGTGTTTACTAGACCAAAAGCGATGTTCTTGTTGGCAGTAACATCAGTATTGGCAAGCTCATAGTAAAAGATGGCTTGCTCTGAGTTATTATTCTGCAGGTGTAAAAAGCCCAGATATTCGTAAAGTTTGTCTGGTACATCTTCGAGCGTTGTTTGGGCAGAATTCAAAGTTTCAATGGCGTCGGTAGTCTTATTTGAATTGTACAAAGCTACCGCTTGCGACATATACGCTTTTGGGTCTTGTGGATTCAAAATGATTGCATTGCTAAAATGAGCAATAGCTACATCAATTCGGTCAGAAAGTGATTGATTTTCATACAAATCAGTTCCGGTATTAAGTTCATCTGCCCAAGCTGAATTCAGTTCATTAGAAACGGTTATTGATTGGTCATTAGTTAGATCCATAGCAGACGCAGCATTAAACGATTCTACTGCATTTTGGTAGAACTCAATTCGGTCGTAAACTTCCACATCTTTTGCAAGAGTGAGGTAGATTTGTCCACGCTGAATTAATAGTTCCGGCTGATTTGGATTGTTAGAAAGTGATGCCTCAATGGCATTAAGCGCCTCGGTATATTGTTGCTCATCCACTAAAGTGGTTATAGTTGGCGCAGAAGATGAACATGAGAAAAAAAACCCGATTGCAAGCACGAAGCCTGCAAATCGGGAATATTGATTTTTTTTGGATAAAGTATTGTGCATTACATGCCTGCTTTTTCCATAGCTGCTTCCGCTTTTTCGCGGTAGTCTAGCAAGGTGTAGATTCTGAATAGCGTTTCCCAAATACCTTGATCGTCAGGATTTAGTTCCGCTGCTTTCTCATAATTGAGCATTGCCTTTTCAGCTTCTGCACGTGCTAATTGATCCAATCTCTCAGCTTCGTCATTATCAGTAGTCATATTGCGCTGCTCAAATAAAGCCGCTGCTTTATTCTGATAAAGAATACCAAGTGTGTTAAAGCTTACCGGATTAGAGTCATCAAGTTCGATAGCATTTAAAAGTGCAGCTTCTGCACGATTCGTTAAGTCGTCCTGTTGATTAAGGATTTCTTCGTTTCTTTCTTCAAGTGCTTGAATTTCGGCTTCATTTCCATCACCGTTTCTTAAATCGTACAACTTATCGTTGTTATCCTGATACTCATCACTCAATTCCTGAACTCGTTGATAGATCTGAGTTCCAACCACTAAGTGATATTGTGGATTGCTAGGCTCGCGAGCGATTAATTCAGCAACTACTTCTAAAGCAGCATCCGTTTGCCCGGTTTGGAATAAAGCATCGGCTTTCTTTTGTACAAGAAATACGCTGTCAGGGTAAATTTCGAGTCCTGTATTTACAGATTCGAGAGCGGAATCGAAATCATCTAACATGAAATAATAAGAAGCTAAACGATCGTAATCGGCTGCGTCAGCTTCGCCACGAATTTCCATAGCTCGTTCAAGTGATTGCGATGCACCGGTATAATTACCGTCCATGTGATAAATTTGTGCAAGTACATCATGCGATAGTGCACTATCAGGGTTGATAGTTACAGCGTTTTGTAAATGAGCGATAGCCACTTTAAGTGGTTCATCTACAGTTGCCATTACACTGTCGTCGGTTGCATAGCCAATTGCAGCATTATGCTCACGGCTCCAGCTTTCAATGGTTAGTTCGGTGATCTGCTCTGATTCGAATGGAGGATCTTCCATATTGTCGAATTTCTCACGGGCAATCATAAGGTTCTCTCTCATATCTGCGAGTATAGGCTTACGATCGGTGATAACGGGCTCGTTCGCGGCAATTCTACCTAAAGCATAAGCTTTGTAGTAGTTTGCTTGACCATTCATTGGTTCAGCGGCAATTGCTGAATCTGCAGCAACTAGTGCCGCTTCATAATTTTGCGAATTGATACCCTGCTTAATTGGTGTTATTAACTCGTTCTCAGGTCCACAACTTATGAGTAGAAAAGTAAGAGCAAACACGCTAAAGAGACTATAAAAGTGCTTTTTCATTGCAAGTGTTTTGAGTGTGTATGATTAAAATAGTTACTAGATTAGGAAAAGTAACCATATAATGAACTTTGTGCAATAAATCGGCCATCTAGTTCTATCAAAAAAATGCAATTGGAGTATCAAAAATGAAGGAAATCATTTCTACAGAAAAAGCACCGGCGGCAATAGGCCCGTATAGTCAGGCAACTAGTTATAACAACATCATTTATTGTTCAGGACAAATTCCATTGGACCCGCAAACTATGCAGATTGTTGGTGAAGATGTGACAACTCAAGCTAAGCAGGTGATGAAAAATTTAGAAGCTGTATTAGCGGCAGCAGGATCCGATTTTTCAAAAGTGCTAAAATGTTCAATCTTCTTAGATAGTATGGATGATTTTGGAGCAGTAAACGAAGTTTATGGAGGATATTTTACCGAGAACCCACCCGCTCGTGAAACGGTAGCTGTTCAAACTTTGCCAAAAAATGTGCTTGTCGAAATCAGCTGCATCGCACATAAATAAGTGCTTGTTTATCTATTAAACGTTTGAAACGTCGAATTGCCCGCATTGTCGCTTACAATAACTTCAATGCGGTTTAATTCTTGGGGGTTGAATTCCGGATGGAGATAAATTAAGATCTCTTCCTCAAAATCGTATTCAGTAATCCCTCTTGTACCATTTACTTTGATTTCAGAGTTTTTAAAATCAATTCCGGAAAACTCGTCAGCTACTGCAACTTCAACCTGCCAAATTCCCCAATCAGTTTGAACTATATTTACTGCAGATATCTCAGGTGGATTGGCGTCTGAAAATACTACAAATTCGCCGAGTTGATTTGTTCTAGCATGAATAGTTTTTCCTTTTAAGGTAGAAGGGACGTGCGAAAATCTATCTCTTAAGCGATCGAAGTGAAACAATTGTGGATTAGCACCCAGAGTATCTAGTTCGTTCACATAATATTCGATGAAAATGTTATCACGCAAAGCGGCTGTGTGTGGTTGTATCTGAAGAGCAGGAAAACCATCAAAACTGCCAGTAAAAAGTGCTATACTTAGTTCATCAAAAGTGCTTTGACTTGGAAAATGGATTTTAGCGTTGCGATCAGTGCTCCAAATAGTGGAAGACTGATCGGGAAAAATGCGAGTGAAAAGTAGTTTATTTTCATCAACATATAGTAGCCGTTGCTGGCTATCCCTGTTCCAGTTTACACCAAAGCTGCTCGAGGTTAAATCAATTACAGAAGCATTATGCTGCACCAACCAATCATTTTGCCAATACCAATTTTCTTTATCCGGCAGATCATTTGAGGAAGCAATCTGCACATCTTCTTCAAGCTTTAAACCTATTGTAGCCAATGTTTTATTGCCGTAATAGTCTGAAACAGAAACTAGATATTCTTTAGAAACTGAATCTGGCATGATTAATCCATTTCCATATTTCTGTTTATAAAAAGGTACTTTAGTAATTGAATTATCAAATAAGGTTTGAAAGGAGCGACGTGATGCACCAAAAGCGGCGATTCTATCTAATGGCATTGTTATAGCTTCATCGAAATGAAAAGATTTATGTACGCTTTGAAATAACGTATCAGACTGTTGAGTTAGAGTGTAATCGAAGGAAGCGTATTTATTGGTTACATTATCGGCGCCATCATACTCTGAAATAGCAATTTTCACTGGGCCTCGAGCTTCTAGGTTTCCAAAAGTTAGAGTGTCGTTTTTTTGATTTTCAGGATAGAAAAGTTGAGGAAATCTGCTTCCATTAACAGTGGAGGAATCAGAAGCCGGGATCACCAACATCGAAGAAATAGTGGGGGAAATAGAGTCTGATACTTTTAAATTGGTATGTAGAGCATTCACCGCTACGTCATCTCCGTCTCTAATCTCAAAATGCAAGTGCGGCGGACCAACGCCGGTTGATCCGGTATAGCCAATCACATCACCTTGATTAAACCGCCACTTATTATCAGATAAACTAATATCTATTTCAAAGCGATGATCAATTAAGCGTAGTGAATCGATGTAGCTTTGCAGCTCCGGGATAAATCGTTGAAGGTGCGCATATACTGTTACGGAACCATCGGAATGCGTGAGATACAATACCCTGCCATAACCACGCGATGAGATCGCCATTCTGCTCACAAAACCATCTTTGCTGGCAAATACTCGATAGCCTTCTCTGCCCCAGGTTTTTATGTCAAGCCCGGAATGGAAATGCGCAGACCTCGTTTCCGCAAAAGTTGAGCTAAGGTAGGGACTAGCATCGGTAGGCCAGATATAGTCTTGAGTTTGAGAGAATAATAAATTGGATTGAATGCTAAGAAAGCAGAAAACAAGTATTCTCATTACTTAATTTTTACACTCACCGATATATTAAGTTGAGGTAATTGAGAGGTGACAACATCACCGGATTCTATAGCAGAAACTCCGGCCGGAGTTCCGGTGAAAATGAGATCTCCCGCTTGAAGTGTGAAAATGGTAGATAAATAAGAAATCAGTTTCTCGAAAGAGAAGATTAACTGTGAAGTATTTCCCGATTGACGAATTTGTTCGTTAACTCTCAACTCAAGTTCAATAGAGTCAGTAATTAAATCCGATAAAGGCTTAAATGAACTAATGGGTGCGAAACCGTCAAAGCCTTTTGCAACCGACCAGGGTAATCCGGCTTTCTTTGCTTCCGATTGGATATCTCTCGCCGTAAAGTCGATACCTGCTCCAATACCTGCTACGTACTCAAACGCTTTAGTCTCTTCAATATTTTTGCCGGATTTACCAATTGCCAAAACAATTTCACCTTCATGATGCACATTTTTACTCTGTGGTGGAATGGAAATGGTATCTCCATCGTAGCAAATTGAAGAAGTAGGTTTTAGAAATACGATGGGAGCGGAGGGTGTTTCCGCATTCATTTCTTTTGCATGATCTGCAAAGTTTCTACCAATGCAGTAAATATTTCGAATGGGAAGCTCAAGTCCCGGAATAGTTTTTTGATCCATTGAGCAAATATAAAAAAAGCCACGCTGTAGTAGCGCGGCTTTTTAAAATCTTAAAAAAGATCGTTTATGCAGTTTCTACATTAACGAACTTTCGTCCGCCTTGTGCAGTACTGAACGAAACGTGACCTTCAGCAATGGCAAACAAAGTGTCATCGCCTCCACGTTTAACATTTAATCCGGGGTGAAATTTTGTGCCACGCTGACGTACGATAATACCACCAGCTCTCACGAATTCCCCACCAAATTTCTTTACACCAAGTCGTTTACTTTCAGAATCTCTACCGTTTTTGGTTGAACCCTGACCTTTCTTATGTGCCATTGATTATTCGATTAAAGTTATTGGTTTAGCTGAGGGCTTCGATTAGTTCAGCTTTTTTCATGCTGCTATAACCTTCAAGGCCTCTTTCTTTTGCGAGTGCTTTTAATTCAGCAACAGTCATCGACGATAAGTCGCTAGCCTCAGTAGCTTCCGCTTGTTCTGTTTTAGCTTCTGCTTTTGCAGGAGCGGCTTTTTTAGCACCGTTCAGAGAAATTCCGTCAATTTTAATTTGTGACATGATTTGACGGTGGCCATTCATTTTTTGATAGCCTTTTCTTCTCTTCTTTTTGAAAACTAATACTTTGTCAGCTTTTACTTCTTCAAGTAAGGTAGCATTTACCACAGCACCATCTACCGTTGGAGTGCCAACTTTAACTCCATTGTCATCTTTTACTAATAATACATCTTCAAAAGTGATGGCAGAACCTTCAACATTTTGTCTGTCTACAAACAAGGTGTCGTTTTCTGCAACTTTGTATTGATGTCCGCCAATTTTTACGACCGCGTACATGATCAAATATCTTAATTTTGCGATTTCTTCAGAGCTTGATAAGATACGGTACTAATTTATTTATTTCAAAAGTAAAGTTGTGCAACCGTATTAAAATTTCTAAGTGTTCAAGCTACTTTGCTGGCGGCTCTTTGAAATCCCTGTCGATTAACATGTCCGATATATTTTCCGATGATCCGAACTTCTTCAAAAACATCGGGAGCAACATGAATATCGTCATATTCTTCATTGGCGGCTTCAAGGCGTAATCCATTTTCATCCCAGAAAATCCGTTTTAACGTGGTTTCACCATTATAAAGAACCGCTCCTATTTCGCCATTATTTAGTTCCGTATCCATCAACAGTACAAAATCACCGTCATATATATTGGCATCTTTCATACTGAAGCCAGAAACGCGGAGCGCAAAAAGCTTATCAAGGTTTGGGAAAAGAGTGGACATGGTGATGCTCCCCAAGTCTGCTTCAACAGCCTCTTGAAGATAACCGGCTGCAATTAAACCACGAACGGGTATGCCTTCTTCCTGCACATCGTTACTGTATACTGCTTTCTTTTCAGGAGGGAGATCGTATTCTTCATCATTTTTCTTAACGAGGTATCCCTTTTTCAATAAAGCCTGTATGTTCTGGGTAACAGAATTCGGAGATTTGTAACCAAAATAATCGGCAATTTCTCGATAGGTAGGCCATACATCATGCTCGTTTTTATAGTCGATGATGTAGTTAAAAAATTCCTGTTGTTTTCTGGTTAAATGCGCATTATCCATAGCAAAAGTGGTTTAATGTATAAAACATGTGTAAGTAAAGGAGAATCTAAATGAACTGCAATAAAAAATGTGTACAAAATATGTATAAAGCACTTGCTTGTATTATTTTGTTTTTAAGCATGGCTTGTACATCTGTTGATCCTGAGATTAAGCGTGTCTTAACAGAAGAGTACCCATTAGTTTATGAGCACATTTATGCGAGAGATGGTGATGCATTACTAGAATTTGTAGATCATTCGGATTCGTTAGTAAGCACGTTAGCTTGGCGTGGGATCATGAACTCAGAAGTTGAAGATTTGGATTTGCAGATCCAAAAGGTGATGGAATCTAACACAGATGCAGCTTGGGCATCACTTTGGTTCAAAGAATTAAATGAAAAGCATTTAGAGTATTTTCATTCGCTTTGGAATGATATGCCGCACTTGCGAAGTGGATTGTTAACCCTGTTTGCAGAACAAGGGAATAGAGAAACTTTCGAGTTGTTGCTCTCAGAAGGCGTAATTGGAGAACCAACTTTTGATTATAAGCTCGCTTTCGCAACGGGTAGTCGTTCAAGGCTGATAGAATTAACGGAAGAAGAAGAAATCATCCTTATCGACAAGGCGCTTTCCACCAAAACTGCAAAAATTACAGAAGCCTATCTCTATGGATATTATCGGGCGAGAAAGGCATTCTCTTCGCAAGCAGAAACCCATCTTTTAAATGAATGGCAGAATTATTACCCGATTGGTGAAGCAGGTAATCAAAGTATAGTGCGGATTCTTTCAGCGAATCATTTAGACCAAATTCTTCTAAAATTTAGCTTGGAAAAATATGAAAGGATGAATGTACAGCTTGCCGTTGAAATTGCAAGAGCAATAGCCAGAAATGAGCCTACAGAACGTACGCCAATTGTGTTAAACGCACTGTTAGATCATAGAAATCCTAATGTGCAGATAACCGCTTTGCAAGCCATTCAGCAACATCCCGAAATAGCTGAACGGTTATTCGGCGATATCATGAACAAAATTGCATTGGTCGATTATCGAGACCCATTGGCTCGAATGGAGGCATTTAACACCATTCTGAATCCGGGAGAATATCGAAACGAAATGCTTGCCGTGGCAGATGGCGCACCTTTTTTGCAAAGCTTGAAGTATCAGATTTTGGATAAGATTTATGAGTCTAACAAGATGATGAACACCTTTTCCGATGATTTAAATCGAGAAGAGTATTTATTACAATTTCAGGCAGCAGCAGGATTGAGTACCTGGTGGGGGAGATTGGAAATAGAAGAGAAAGCAGCTTCATCAGAAGAAGTAAAAGAGTTAGTTGATCGTGCTTTTGAAAAAGAAGACCGTAGCATTGCATTTGTAATGGGCGGATTAATGGAGGATTCTTTGCTACTACCGAGAGAGAATTATCCGGAGTTGGAGCAACATTTACGAGCATTTTCACTCCCTGAAGATGTTGAACTATTTCAAGCGTATGCAAGATTACTTTATGATCGATTTAAGGATGAATCACAAGATTTTATCCAGGAATTAGCTAGTGAAGGTAATACGGCGCTTAACAATACATTGGCAGAAATTGGCTGGGAGGTAGATAGACCAGCAACAATAACAAAAGAATTCAGACAACCGGACTGGAATCGTGTTGCTAAAATCACTGCGAATCCATTCGTTGTGATCGAAACCGCAAAAGGTGATTTTATTATGAAACTTGAGGTTACAAAAGCGCCTGTCACCATTGCCGGAATGGATGAATTAATTAATGAACGAGCGTACAATGGAACACCCTTTCACAGAGTAATTCCCAATTTTGTAGCCCAAGGTGGTGATGTAGACACCGGAAATGGTATGGACGGACCAGATTTTGTGGTTCCTACTGAGGGTAGTGAAAGTATGTACAATCGCGGCGTAGTGGGAATAGCAAGTGCCGGCTTAGATACAGAAGGCAGTCAGTTTTTTGTAATGCACCAGTGGCATCCACATTTAAATGGTCGATATACAGTGATTGGCGAAGTGGTTGAAGGGATGGATGTGGTAGACCGAATCACCCAAGGCGATGTGATTGAGCGTATGCGTTGGTTCTAAAAATTCGAATTCAAAAATTCTACTAAGTCTTGAGTAGCAAACTCCAAAGATAGTAAAGTTGCTTGTTGAATCGTTTTTGAAATTGCTTCAGAATCGTCTAAATCACTAGGCGTTTTTCTCCTCTGCGCTTCCTGAGTTTCAATATGGGTATATGGAATAATACCGGTTCGAGTATGAATCAACACCATTTCTATGGTAGCGAAGGCTTTAAACTCATTGGGTCTAAATGCTCGGTATTTACTGTAAATGTTACTATTGATTTTATACACCAATATGTACTCAGCTTGAAGGCGAACTGCAGCTTCCCTTATTAGCGGAATACTTGGTTGACTAGGAGTGAGTAGGTTTGGCAGCAATACCACCTTTTCAAAGAATTCTGTTCTTGCTAGTACTGAAGAAACCGTATCTAAATACGACTGTGTATTCTTTAGATAGGTTTCGCTTAAGTAATTGCGATATGGATTCGAGTAGATATCAGGAAATTTCAAAATAGCGATGTTCGCGCCTTCCACATATTCAATTTCATGAGCTAAAATTTGATTAACTGCTTCGTTATCCAATACCGAATTATCGGAATTGAAGAGCGATTCGGCCAACGTTTCGTCTTGACTGGTGCTATAAGAAGAACTAGCCATATATGAACTGGGATACGGTGCGCATGCAAAGAAAAGCGACACGAGCATTAGACTCAGACCACATCTTATTTTGATTACATTAAAATCCATCGACTATTTTTTATGTGAGGTTTAATAATTTCTCATCGAGTTTAGAATTCAGCACCGTGCCATTTTCTTTTTTTTCCCGATGTAGCCTTTAGTTTTCATTTTGTTTAGATACGGAACAATCTCTGGGACTTTGCAATTGGTTTCTCCCATATATACTGTCACTTTTCCGATTTCTTCACCCAATTTCATTGCTTTTTCGGTAAGTGATTCCACAAAAGCACCGGCGCCTAAAATAAATCCATTCATGGCGTAGCTTACTCTGCTTTCATCGTCATGAACATGTTCAGCGGCTCTTTTCATCAGTAACTCAATAAGTGGTATATCAATGTCATCATCAGAAGTGATAGACAGTAAACTTGTGTAGGTACTCCAACCGGCAGCGGCAATCATTTCTTTATCTGATTCAATCCACTCACCGGCCAACTCCCAACCAAATTTGCTTTCGGCGGCAACCCATGCTACGGTATATTCACTAATCATGTACCAATAGGCTTGCTCCACCCAATCTTGTAGCTTTTCTTTGGTAATTTCCTGCTCATCAGCAATGAGTCCGGCCAGATACATAGCGTCCGAGTTGCCCGTCTCATAGAGCTTGAGCGACAACCCATGATCTTTCTTAATCTTTTTTTGGATAGGCTTTAAATCCCCAACTTTTACCCCAAAAAACGGCTCTCTAGCACCATGCTTCATCAAAACCTTTTTGGTTTGATCGTTGCCTTTTTCTTCCAAATAAGCCATGATTTCATCAAAAGTCATACTCGCTCCTTTTAAAGGCTTTGGGTGATCAGAGATTATTCAACATCCAATTTTTAAAGACTTGCTTAAAAAACGAAGAGTAAGGCGCTTCTGCAATTTCTTGCGGACTTGCACACATTTCAGTCATTTTTAAATCGTGATTTGCACCCGGAATTATCTGAAGACTAAAATGCTGAGGCACAGAATGCTGAAATGTTTCGTTTAAAACCCCAATTGCCCAACCCGGGTAGACATCGGCATCGTTTTCGGCAAATGCGAAGAAAGCAGGCATTTCAATTTCCTGAAGATGTGGGGCTGGATCAAAAAATCTGAGCTCGCGTAGCTGTCGCCATTCTTTTTTTACAGGAAACCATGAAACCCAATTGATATCAGAAATGGCTTTTTTCCCGGCTTTATCAAAAGCTTCGTTATCAGGCATTCCTTCGCATAAATTGTCGCTGTAATATTCGTTGGTTAGTTTTAGCTGCATATCGAAGGTAGGCGCTGCAAGCGATGCCATCACCTTAAATTCATCTTTGTAGCGATCGGCCATAATCTGTGCTACCCAACCGCCCTGACTATGCCCAACAATTCCAATTCTGTCTGTGTCGATTCTTCCCTGAGTTTTAAGAAAGTCAATGGCAGCTTTGGCATCTGCTGCGCGTTCATACAAGTTCGTTCGTTGCCAGGCACCTTGCGATCGCCCAACCCCACGCTTATCGAAATACAATAGTGCAAAACCTTCTTCTAAAAATAACTGCTCCAGGTTCTGTTCAACAAAGTCTTTGTACAGAGTACGATGAGAGGAATTTGCTCCGGAGCCTACTAGAAAAATTAAAACGGGCGCATTTTGAGCGGTATCCGGAATCACGAGCTCGCCATGTAAAGTGAATCGCCCGTTATCAAAAGTTATGTTAGTGCGAGTTACATCAAAAGATTGTGCGTGTGAACCCGAATAACTAGTAACAAGAAGCATGCTAATAGATGCAAATAGCAGAAGAAATCGTTTTGTGATATTGATTAGATTAAAGAAGCGCTTCCTTGATATTGTTGTAATAGTGTCCAAAATTTTTACCAACTAGTATATACTGCTCAAATAGCCGATTTGTTTTCAACAAGTTATCTAATTTTAGCTATTAAATAAAAAAGGTATGTCGCTCAAAACATACCTTTTACATCTCGGGTTTGTTGGTCTCTGAAAATGATTTTATAAAAAGAGAACATCGGGGTGGTTGATGCTTGGTCGGTGCAATTCTCCCCGATGTTCTAAAGCAGATTGTGATCGTAATTCAGGATCAGAATGTGAGCCACAATCCATGTTTACAGTAATACACGCATCTGCCCAACATCCCCTAATTCGTTGAGGAAATTATTTTTAAAGGTTCGATTTTGGAGCGCAATGCAGGAAGAACATCTTGTTCAAACCAGGCATTTTTCCTTAGCCAAATATTGTTTCGTGGGGATGGATGAGGTAATGGAAAATAGGGAATTGGGCAATTCTCGAAGGTTTTAACTCTTTCCGTTAAGGTAAGATTATCATCGAGATAGTACGATTGAGCATAACTTCCAACTAGAAGAATTAAGGATAGATTTGGCATTGCCTGCAGTAACGCAGGATGCCAAGTTGGTGCGCATTCCGGTCGCGGTGGATTGTCACCCGATTTACCTTTTCCCGGATAACAGAAACCCATCGGGACCAATGCAAATAGTTGAGGATCATAAAACTCATTGTTGGTAACACTTAACCAGCTTCTAAGTCGATTTCCACTCGGATCATCCCATGCAACTCCGGATTCATGCACTTTTTTCCCGGGGGCTTGACCAATAATACAGATTTTAGAATTTGAGGAAGCTTGAACTACCGGGTTTGCACCAAAGGGCAGCTCTGATGCACAAATTGTGCATTTTTTTATTTCCTGAAGTAAATGCTGCATCTTATTTGCCGGAAGTTGATTCCGAAAAAAGAATTACCCGTTGCTCTTCGAACCAATCAGCAAGAAATTTACGCTCTTGATCTGTTAAACGAGCATCTGAATGTCCCCATGTATAGGAGGGAAGAGGCATTTCTTCATTCAGGGTATACTCAGCGGCTTCTTCTAATTTATGATCTGCGCGACCTTCGGTATAATTTCCGAACTCAGAAAAATTGAGTTCACTTCTACCGTGATCGATGTGATCTTTAACCCACCAAGCAACAGGTTGAATGTTTGTATACCACGGGTATCTTGTGTTGTAGGAATGGCAATCGTAACAGGCTGTTTTTAAGATAGTCGCAATTTCGTCGGGTGGATTTGTGATGTTCATGAAATCCAGAGCTGGATTCGCGACAGGATTTGTTTTATCAATCTGAAAAAACTGTAAAACGGCAATTGCTAAAAGTAGTGTAAAGGCGAATTTTTGTACCATATCAACACCTTTTTGCCGAATGTACTAAACGCCTTATAAGAATGCTATCCCTTTGGTGTAAAAGATTGAATGCCAGTGATTTCGCGACCAAGAATCAGCCCATGAATATCATACGTTCCTTCGTATGTATTTACCGATTCGAGGTTCATCATGTGATGAATAATTCGATAATCGCCTGTGATTCCATTCCCACCGTGCATGTCGCGGGCGATGCGAGATATTTCGAGCGCTTTGCCACAGTTATTTCGTTTAGCCAGAGAAGTCATTGATGGGTGATCTCTGCCTTCGTCTTTCAGTTTGCCCAAACGAAGAGCCAGCATTTGCATGGCGGTGATATCGGTAAGCATATTTGCAAGCTTGGTTTGAATCAGCTGATTTGCAGCTAATGGTTTACCAAACTGCTTCCGATCGAGTACGTATTGCCTGGATTTCTGATAACAAAATTCAGCGGCACCAATGGTTCCCCATGCGATTCCATATCGGGCACTGTTCAGGCACATGAATGGTCCTTTCAACCCTTTGATATCCGGAAAAGCATTTTCTTCCGGGACAAATACATCATCAAAAACCAATTCGCCGGTTTCTGAGGCTCTTAAACTCATTTTATACTTTGTGTGCGGAGCGGAAAATCCTTTCATTCCTTTTTCAACTATGAAGCCACGAATTACTCCTTCATCCGAGGGTGATTCTTTAGCTTTTGCCCACACAACAGCTACATCAGCGATAGGTGAGTTGGTGATCCACATTTTAGCGCCATTTATTTTCCATCCACCGTCCACTTTAAGCGCAGTAGTTACCATAGAGCCCGGATCGGAGCCGTGATCAGGTTCCGTGAGTCCAAAACAACCAATAATTTCACCGGCAGCTAATTTCGGGATAAAACGGTGCTTTTGCTCTTCGGTACCAAAAATTGAAATAGGATACATCACCAACGAAGACTGAACACTCATAAACGAGCGATAGCCGGAGTCCACGCGTTCAACTTCGCGCGCAACAAGTCCGTAAGCCGTATAGCTAGCACCAGCTCCACCATATTCTTCAGGAATGTTTACCCCCAATAAGCCCATTTCACCCATTTCGCGAGCAATGTCCTGATCGAAAAACTCTTCGGTATTTCCTTTTAAAGCTCTGGGTTCGAGTTTCGATTGAGCATAATCTCGAGCGGTTTCCATAATCAGGCGATCTTCTTCGCCAAGTTCAGATTCAAAAAGGAACGCGTCGTCGATGTTGAATAGGTTTTTAGCCATGAGCTTTAACAATTAGGCTTTTTGGTTAAGTAGGATGGTAAGAATAGTGTTCTTTTAAAAGAAGGAAAAAAGAAAAAATGTTAAGTGCTAAATGCTGAACTAGAAAAGCATTCATTCAACATTTAGCATTTATACTTTAACATTTTAAGAAAGGCTTTTCTTCAATTCGCGAGCAATAACTAAACGCTGAACTTCTGAGGTTCCTTCGCCAATCGTCATCAATTTAGAATCGCGTAAGAATCGCTCAACATGATACTCTTTGGTGTAACCGTATCCACCGTGAATTTGAACTGCTTCAAGAGATGCTTTTACAGATAGTTCACTGGAGAATAGTTTCGCCATAGAGGCTTCTTTCGTAAAAGGTTTGCCATGATCCTTTAACCAAGCAGCTCTCCAAACCAGTAATTGAGCGGCATCAATTTCGGTAGCCATATCCACCAGTTTACCTTCCAAGTATTGGAAATTTCCGATTGCTGTACCGAACTGTTTACGCTCCATCGAATATTTCAATGACTCTTCATAAGCGCCTCTAGCAATTCCTACGGAAAGGGCGGCAATTCCAATACGACCGCCATCCAAAACCTTCATGGTATCAATAAAACCCATTCCTTCTTCACCGAGTAAGTTTTCCGCAGGAACAACCACATTTTCAAATACCACTTCGGTGGTGTCGGATGAATTCATCCCGAGTTTATGCATTCCTGAACCGGGTTTAACACCGTCCCAGTTTCGCTCTACGATAAAAGCGCTAATACCCTTAGTTCCTTTAGTTGGATCCGTTTTCGCCAAAACAACGTAAATATCCCCAACCGAACCTTGCGTAATAAATATTTTGGAACCGTTGAGTATGTAATTATCACCGTCTTTTACGGCGGTTGTTTTCATTCCCGAAGCATCGGAGCCTGAACCCGGTTCTGTTAAACACCATGCTCCAAGTTTTTCGCCCGAACACATTGCGGGCATGTATTTCATTTTTTGCTCGTGATTTCCGGCGATTGCAATATGTCCGGTGCCTAATGAGGTATGTGATGCAACTGTCAAGGCTAGTGAGGCATCCCAGCGTGCAATTTCTTCTAGTGCAAGGCAAAAACTCATGGTGTCAAATCCAGCTCCGCCATATTGTTCTGGATGATAAATCCCCAACATACCTAGTTCGCCGAGCTCTTTTACTATGTCCATGGGGAATTTTTTGCTCTGATCTCTCTCCATTACAGTGGGGGCAACTTTGCGTTCAACGAATTCTCGCACGCTGTCGCGAATCATTTTTTGATCTTCGCTTAATTCAAAAGAAAGGGCTTGTTCTGCTACTTCTTGCATCTTGTAAATAGTATTGTTTTTTGTTTGTGGAACCGCTTCCAAAAATACAAAAAAGAGTGAAAGTTGAATGTTAAAAAATCACATAGAAAAGTGTATATTGGCAGAAATATGTAAATATGCTAATATGACTCTATGAGAACTACTGTAGATTTACCCGACGATTTAATGAAACGCGCCAAAATACGCGCAGTAGAAGAAGGCATTTCGTTGAAAGATTTGTTTATTCGGGCTCTAAAAAGTGAATTGGACCCAGCAGCTATGAAAGAGGTTAAAGAAGAACCGGTAAAGAAAATTGATACTAGTTTTAGGCAGGGTTTGAGTAAAGGAAATGCACAGTTAAAATCATCGAAATCAGGATTTTCAACCTTCAAACTGAATAAGCCATGATATTATTAGATACACATGTTTGGTTATGGTGGTTACTGGAAGAAGGTGACCTGGATGAATCGGAACGGGCTATCTTAGATGAACAGGCGTTAAACGGGGAAATCGTGATTTCAGCAGCAACTATTTGGGAGGCTGAGCTATTGCATCGTGGAGGAGATTTGGTGTTGGATCCCGATTTTGAAACCTGGATTCGAAGAGCAACCGATCCTCAAATTTGTAAAGTAATCCCCATTGATGAGGATGTTATTCTGGCTCAGCAAAAACTTCCGGAAAATTTCCCTGATGATCCGGCCGATAGAATTATAGTGGCTACTGCATTACTTAAAGACATTCCGTTAGCTACTAAAGATGAAGTGTTACAGGAGCTTGGTTTTTAACCAGAATCGATCAATCAAACCGATTCTAACGAGTCTTCAACACTCTAATTTAACTTACCCAAAGTTCCAGTTTACGCCACGTCCAATTTCCGGATCAGGATAATTCCAATCCACCGCACCCTGATCGCATGCATACATACAGGTGCCACATTCGATGCAGTCTTCCACTTGGAAATGCACTTTGTTTTCCTCATCCATGGTATAACAATTGGCCGGACAAACCCAGGTAGTACATTTATGCGGACAGCCTGAATTGCAAATATCTGTATCAACGATAATATGCGGCTTAATCTCCGACTTCGATTGATTTCGGTAGTTTACAAGTCCGAGTCGTTCGGTAAGTTTTAGTAATTTCATAGTGAAGTGTGATAAAAGTTTCGTTTTTTTAAATGAGACGGCAAAAGTCAAAAGTGAAACGTGTTAGGTCTTCATCATATTAGTAAGCATTGCGAATACTTTGTTTGTTAACTCAGTTAGCTGTTTTATATCGGATTTGTTTAAATATTCTAGTACCAGAGCAATTTCAATTTGTGTGTCAATTTCAACCAATGATGACCGAGATATTTGATAAAACCGTATTCTTTCTTTTAACGTTTTTCTTGAAGATCCTACTGCAATGTTAGAAGGAACAGATATTGATGCTCGACGTAGTTGGCTAATCAATCCAAATTTTTCATCCGCAGGAAATGATGAAGTTAATCCGTAGATCTCTTTAACCAGAGCAAGGCTTGCCGCGTAAACATCAAGTTTTTTATGGTTTAAGTTTAGCATTTAGTTCTTTATAACTAAAAATTCAATATTCTCACGTCTCACGTCTCACGTCTCACGTCTCACGTCTCACGTCTCACATCACAGACTCTTCCTCGCTTTAAATCCTAGTTTCAACAATTCCCAGAGAGATGCATGGCGCTTGATGGCACCCAGTAACATCTTCTCCGATTTCGGTGTCGGTTCGTTTTTGATGGTAAAAAACTGTCGTCCAAAATCGCATACCAGATTTGGTACTTTCTTTTGCATGGTTTCGGTATGTAACAGATGAACGGCATCCTGAAAATTATTGATGTCTTTCATTACATAACTTTGATCCAATTTCGCCCGATAATTTTTCAAGGTCGCCGAGCTGAAATCACCTTTTTCTTTAGCTTCAATAATCGTTTCTGCAGCTAAAATCCCGGAACGCATGGCGTAATCCATTCCCTGAATAGCCTTTCCGGCATTCATCAATAAATTAGCGGCTTCACCTGCGATCAGGATTCCATCTTTATATAGTTCTTTAGGCATAGCGCGCGCATCACCGGAAGAAACCACATGTGCAGAATATTCTACGATTTCTCCATCTTTGATTATATCGGCAATGGTTGGGTGGGTTTTGAAATGATTCAACAAATCGTGCGGACTTCGTTTCTTTTCCCGCATGTCTTTGATACCTACCACTAAGCCAAGGCTAATCGTATCTCTGTTTGTGTACAAAAATCCGCCGCCTTCAACGCCATCCGTGGCCCAGCCAACGAACTCGTTACTCATTCCACTAAGGCCGTTAAGCTGAAACTTCTGCTCCAACACCTCCTGATCGAAACGAATAATTTCTTTTATTCCGGTAAGCATGTGATCAGCCGGTACATAGTTATCCTGTAAACCAACCTGACGGGTTAACAGGTTATTTACGCCCTCAGCAATAATCACAGAATCGGCATGAAATTCATCTTCACCGGTTTTAATGCCCACTGCCTTGCCATTTTCCATCAGCACTTCATCAACCTTGATGTTGGTTGCAATGAAAGAATCCATGGCATAGTCACTGGCATCAATGGCTTCCTGAACTTTGCCGGATAGCCAATTATCAAACTTGGATCGTAAAACGACAACGCCTGTGTAAGGTTTTTCGTTGAAGTGGGAAGACTTGAAATCTAGGGAGAAAGTAGATTGTTCATCCATGAACGTAAGACGGCGATGATTTATAAATCGCTCCCAGCCGCCATCTTCTTCTTCCCAGTAATTGGGTACAAGTTTTGCCAAATCATTACCCCAAAGAACGCCGCCTGACACGTTTTTTGCACCGGCAAACTCACCACGTTCTATCAGTAAAAATTTCATATTTGCTTTGGCCAGCATCATAGAAGCAGCCAAGCCGGCAACACCACCGCCAATTACAATACAATCGAATTTGTCGTCCATAACGAAATGTTAAGGGTTAAATATTAAATATTTAATTAAGCGCGAAGCCATTAAACATTTAAAACTTAACATTGAGGATTTAGTTTAGTTTTTGATTTTCTTGATCTCTTCGATGAAAGTCGGCAAGATTTTGTACAAATCTCCAACGATTCCATAATCAGCGATTTCAAAAATTGGAGCATCGGCATCTTTGTTGATGGCAACGATCACTTTACTGTTTGCCATACCGGCTGTGTGTTGGATTGCCCCTGAAATTCCAACTGCGATATACAATTGGGGTGAAACAACCTTACCGGTTTGCCCTATTTGAAGACTAGGATCGTACACACCTGACTCTGTTAGTGCACGAGAAGCGCCAATTCCTGCATTGAGCACAGAAGCTAATTCAGAAATTAATGCTTTGGCTTCCTCATCTTTAACTCCACGTCCGGCAGCTACTATTGCTTCAGCTTCATTCAGGTCGATCGTGTCGCCGGTTGCTGAAATAATTTCGCGAAGTGTGGCACGTAAATCACCGCTTTCAACGGTTACATCAACAGAAACAACCTCAGCGGTTGCTGGGTTTTCCTTTAGATCGTAAGAGCCGGAACGCACAGAAACCAACACCGGATTTCCTGTCACATTAACATTCCCCATAATTTTGGCCGCCATCATTGGGCGTTGAGCGGTTACTTTTGTTCCATCAAAATTAAATGAGGAAACATCCGCCACTACACCGGCTTTAAGTTGAGCTGCTAAAGCACCTAACACATCTTTGGTGCCTTCGGTAGATGCAAATGCGATTAATGAAGGTTGTGCCACTTCATTCACTTTGGTTAGAGCTTTTAAGAGGCTACCATTTTGGTGCTGTTTGAAAGCGTCACCTTCTACGGTATAAATTTTTGATGCACCATATTTTTGGACATCATCTGTGTAACTAGTAGCATTTTCATCAATAATTACTGCTTCGCAAGCCATGCCGCCGGCATCTGCGATCGACTTACAGTGGGATAACACTTCCAATGATGATCGTTTGATTTTGCCATCAGAAATGGCAACGTAAGTTAAAAGAGTACTCATTCTGTAGTAATAATTTGATTAAAGGACGTTGGCTTCGGTGTCGAGTAGTTGGGCTACTTCGCGGGCAATTTCTTCGGGTTCACCCTCGAATTTTTTCCCGGCTGCACGTGCCGGAACAGGTTCGTAAGAAGTAACTTTTGATACGGCTTCCAAAGCAGTGGCATCAACACCAAGATCAGAAACCGAAAGACTCTCTACCGGTTTGCGTTTACTCGCCATAATTCCTTTCAGATTTGGGATGCGTGGCTCATTCATATCGTTAGAACAAGTAACGAGGCAAGGTGTAGGAAGTTCAATCATTTCCTGACCGCTATCGCCCTGTCGTTTAACAACTAGTTTGTTATCCTCAATTTCAAGTCCAACAGCGTTTGTAGCATAAGGTAGATTCAGTAATTGAGCCACCATGCCACCGGTCAGGCCTGAATCTGTATCCTGCGATTGTTTCCCGAAGGACAGGATATCGTATTCTTTATCAGATAAAAAAGAAGCTAGTATTTGGGCGTAGCTACTCGAATCGTAGGTTTCATCGCCATTTGTTTGGATGTGATAGCCTTTAGCTGCACCCATGGCCAATGCTTTTCGGATGGTTTCGGAAGCTTTCGCCGAACCGATGCAGACAACCTCTACATCTCCGCCATGTTTTTCAGTTAATACTAAGGCTTCTTCAACAGCAGAGGCATCGTAGGCGTTAAGAACCGTTCTGTCTCCATCCATCAATAATTCGCCGTCTTTTATTTGGAATGGTGCATACACATCGGGCACCATTTTAATGCTTACAATAAATTTCATTCGTATTCGCTTGATGAGGTTTATGGAACCGCTTTTTTGGGCTCAGAATATAGGGAAGTAGCGAGTAAGATATTAGTAGAAGTTGATCTTTTTATAAGCTTTTAAGGGGCAATTGATAAGCTCGAAATTTCCGAGTCTACAGAGTAATCAATTCAAAAAAACACTTAAGTATGCTCTTTATGACGTCGAAAAGAGAGCAACCTCAGGAGTTGATGATATGAAGAGTTGGACGCCAAAAATTGTATTTGTTCTTATGACATTACTACCGGTAATGTTAATCGCAGGTGCAGCCTTTTTGGGTAAATCGTCGCCGTTAATTGGGCATGAGCTTAATGATGCGATGTTTCTTCAATCAAGTGAAAATACTACAGAGGTGATTTTTTTTGGATTCGTTGGCTGCAAATACATCTGTCCTAACTCATTGTTTCGATTGGGAGAAGTGCTGGATGAATTACGTGTCGAATATCCGAATGAGAAGTTTGGTGGTTTTTTTATTGATGTAAACGCTAATACTCAAATCGCAAGAGCGCACGAGTACGGCAAGCATTTTTCAGAAGAAATTGTAGGGAAAAATGTAACAATGGAAGAACTCAATGCCCTAAGAGCTCAATTCGGTTTGAATATTTTCGATTCAGGCAGAGAAGCAGACGATTTAGGTCACACCGATCATTTTTTTGTTGTAGAAAAGCACCAAGGTTCATGGAAAATCGAAAAAGTACTCTCGAATGGAATATCCACAGAAGAATTAAAAACAGCGATAGAGAGCACAATTCTAGATAACTAAGTTAATGAGTATTACAACATCACAAGGCATGAAAACGTCAGCATCTATTTATACAAAACTGTTTCCACTCACCCGAACAGACTTATCAGAAAGCGTTAAGCAAGGATTACACACTTCATTTGTCAAAACCGACAAATTTATGCTCAAATTGTTGCTGATACATTGGGCTGTTGCGAGTACAGTTACTGCATTTAGTTACAATACATATTTACTTGGCTTTATTGGCGGAGGTTTAGTGTATGGACTTGCATACGCTTCCGTAAAAACAAATCCCGGTTCGTTATGGAGTAGAATGACGATTGGAGCGGCATTTATGGCATTTTCAGCAATTTTTATTCAGCAGCATTTAGGGCGAATCGAAATGCATTTTCACATATTTGCGACCTTAGCATTTTTCATTCGCTACAAAGATGTTGCCGCAACATTGTCTGCTGCCTTAACTATTGCGTTACACCATGCTATTTTCAACGTAGCTCAAACCTTTGAATTTTCTGTTGCCGGAACCCCATTAATGGCGTTTAATTATGGTTGTGGTTGGGATATCGTGCTATTGCATGCAACCTTTGTGATCGTTGAAGCAGCTGTTATTTGTACCATCGTTGTGAATCTAGCAGATGAATACATTTCAAACGCAGAAGTATTCAATATTATGGATGATTTGAACGATTCTGCTTACTACACCTCGCAAGCGGCTGATTTTATTTCAAACTCGGGACAAGAATTAGCGATGGATGCTGCTCAAAATGCGGATGCGGTTCATGAATCTAATAACAGTATCAACACCATGAACAACAAGATTGTTGAGCTGAATGATCAAACCACATCAGTGAAAAATAAACTCGAGCACATTACTGAAAATACTTCGGGAATGAACCAATCGATGGAAGAATTGAAGGAATCTAGTCGAAAAATCTCATCGATCACTAAAATCATCGATACTATTGCTTCACAAACCAATTTACTGGCATTAAATGCTGCAGTTGAAGCTGCAAGAGCTGGTGAAGCCGGTGCAGGATTCGCAGTTGTAACTGAAGAAGTACGCGTTTTAGCACAACGTACGGCCCAAGCAGCTACCGAAATTTCATCAATGATTGATGAAAACATCCGCAAAGCTCAAGAAGGAGCGGATACCTCCGAAAGTATCTCAACTCAAATCCAAGAACTTACAGAGTATATCGACGAGATTCATACTTCGAGCAACGATCAGGTGGTTGAATTAAACGGCTTAAAAGGGATTATCGATAAGATTTCCTCCACTACAAATAACACAGCCGGAATGGCCGAGCGCAATGCATCAACAGCAGAGGAGTTGCAAAGCCAAATTCATGTACTACGTACAGCTATAGAAGACATCAACCGAAAGGTTGCGCTTAACACCAATACAGAAGTCAAAAGAAGCTCGCTTGCTTCAAGTATTAAACCTAAACCGGTTGCAAAGCCAAATCCTGTAGCAAACTCGAATACTTGGGATATGGATGACGCTGACGGGATTGATGAGCATGATTTGCTTGAACTCCCCTCGAACAACGGATTTTAGGATAACAAAAAACTATTGCAAAGCTTCGTAATCATTGAGGTGTGCTGAATCGGTTTCCCTCAATATTTGATAGGCTTCGATTTGTAATTCCGGTTCCGCATCTGCAAGAATCGAAGCTATTTCTTTTGATTTAGCATCAAAGAATAAATCGAATAAAAAATTATTGGTAGCCCGGCGCTTTGCATCCTGAATATCGGTGAGTATTTCAACAAGTCTGCCGCGGCTTTGGCGCGGGTTATCAGTAAAAGTATCTAAAACGAGGCGATGATATTCGTAATTCGCTTTTCGGATGGCTTCGTAATTATTATTGAGCAGATCAGAAATCAATACAAATCGATTACGACCATTGTTCGAATTCCTGGTCCAGCCAATAGTGCTTTCATTTTGTGCTAAATCCACAACATTTTGCGCTTTTTGGAAGTATTCGGTTCCGCCCAGTTCCGAGTAGCTGTCAAAATCGTAGCCGAGAATGAGATTCATGTAATAGTCTATAAAGCCGGTCATAGCTTCAAATTCAAGTTCATCATGAATCAGGCTTTTCCCTTCCGGATAATTGAACGACCAAGCGCCATCACTTAGAATTAATACACCGGTTTCGGTAAGTGTATTGTAGATGGGGCGCCGTGATTGAATAATTGTTTCTGCAGAAAAATTGAAGTCCTGATCCCCCGCCAATAGTATAATGCTTATCTGACATTGGATGCGTTCCTGTTCCAAAACTTCAAGTTCTGTCCATCGATACTCGTTGATGTAAGCTTCCAAATCGGTAGTTAGTGATCCTGCGACGTATTCGAATGAATTCCCTTCCAGCTGATCATCATTTACGGTTATCTGACAATCAAATTCCTGAGCTTTTACGCTTGAAAACAGAAGAAATAATAAAAATAAATAATTAAAATTTAGGCACTTCACTTTACAAAGGTTGCTACAGTTAACATATTCTGTGGAATCAAATCTATGATACGAATGAAAAAAATGCGATGGGGATTTTCTTTTTGGGTATTGATGATGTTGGTTCAGCCTGCAATCGCTCAACAAATTATTGGTGCTCGCTCTATTTCTATGGGGATGGTTTCCTCGGCTTTAGCCGATAATGAGTGGGCTATTTTTGCTAATCCTGCTTCACTGCAAGCTGAAAGATTGAACATTGGTTTCTATGGTTTACGCTATTATGGCTTTCCTGAAATAACAGACATTTCAACTAACGCATCTATGCCTATAAAATTTGGTGCAGTTACTGCGGGTTTTTCAAGATTTGGTAATGATCTTTTTTCAGAGACTAATATGAGAGTGGGTGCGAATTATATTCAGTCGAGGTTCAGAATTGGAATGGCATTACATTACAATCACTTAGCCTTTGGTGGTGATTATGGTTCCGGAGGGGCTGTTGGTATGAATTTCGGAGTACTTTTCGAAATAACTGATTCATTTACGTTGGGCTCAAAGGTCAGCAATGTTAATAAACCGACTTATAATTTTGATGTAGGAGAGGAAGACCTTGCGAGTGATTTGAGTATTGGATTCGGATACAAACTTGAAGAGCGAGCGCAACTTTATGTAGATATAGTAAAAGATGTTCGCTTTCCGGTGTCGTATCGTGGTGGCGTTGAGGTAGAGATTGTCGAGTCCTTTGTTGGAAGAGTAGGGATTTCAACCGAGCCGGTTACCTACTCGTTTGGATTTGGGTATGTGCATTCTAAATTCGACATCAATCTTGCGGCTCAACAACACGAAATCCTAGGGATGAGTCCCGGCTTGGATATCATTGTTAAACTTTAGATATGAAGAGTTTCGGGCTTTTCATATTGCTTCTGTTTATTGCCAATTCAGTTAATACTTGGGCTCAGGATACCACAGCAACAAAAGTTAGGGATCAACTAGAGGCCACTTTCGAAGAGCAAGAAATTGATGAAGAATCTACCAATGGAGAGCAACTGATTCAGTTTTTGCAAGATTTGGCAGCCAATCCCGTAAATATAAATACTGCCGGAGTTCCCGATCTATTGCAAATCCCCGGAATTACCATCATTACTGCAAACGCTATAGTTGAATATCGCAGAAATAAACCTTTTGAGTCTGTCGATGAATTGAATGTAGTTGCAGGAATTGGGATGGCTACTTTTCAACGGATGCAGCCATATGTAACTATCGGAAATAACAGAGAATTAATTGGCAGCTTGTATTCCAATTTGAATTATTGGACGGATCGTGCCTCCTTCGAATACATTTCGCGATATCAACAGGTTGTGGAAAATCAGGAAGGGTATGTGCGACCGGATTCATTAGGTGGATATTTGGGCAATCCGATAAAATATTACCAACGTTTGCGCTATAAAAGTACACATGCTTCCGTTAACCTGACTCAAGAAAAAGATGCAGGTGAAGCGCTGGGTGGACCAACTGAGTTCGATTATCAATCCTTTCATATAGCAGCAAACGACAATGGTAAGCTCCGGCAAATTGTAGTGGGCGATTACAGTATTAGTGCCGCACAAGGATTAGTGCTTTGGACCGGTGGTGCGTTTGGGAAAGGACGCGAAGTAATAAAAACGATCTCTAAAAATGAGCGGGGAATTCGTCCTTATGGCTCTGCGCAAGAAACAAATTTCTTTAGAGGTGTAGCAGCCACGTATGGTGAGCGCACAAGGTTGTCGTTGTTTTATTCTGATCGCAAACGTACAGCTAGTTTAGCGAGTGACAGTACCATAAATATCCCATCCTCTTCGGGTTTTCATCGAACGCAGAATGAAGTTGAACGTCGCAATAATATCAATCAGCAAGTAATTGGAGCTCGGTTTGTACAATCCAGTAAGTTTGGATTATTTGGATTAAGTGCCCACAATACAACGTTTAGTATGCCCATTGCTTTAGGGAATTCCATCAATGATTTATATGATTTTAGCGGGAGTTCATCATCGGTGGTTGGGATTGATTACAGAGGGTATTTTAAGAGTAGTTCGCTTTTTGGAGAAATAGCCCGAAGCCAGAATTCCGCATTAGCCGGGATAATTGGAGTGGAATCAGGAGTAGGAAATAGCACCGATTTAGCAATCCTCTACCGAAATTATGCGAAGGATTTTCAGTCTATTTTTGGGGATGGGTTTGGGGAATCGTCCGGAAATCCACAAAACGAAAAAGGCTGGTATTTTGGGTTAAAACATCAAATAAGTAATCGATTATCCGGGAGTTTCTATTTCGATCAGTATCAATATCTGGCGCCGAGAAATGGGGTGTTAAGTAATAGTAGTGGTAATGATGTGTTATTACTGTTGGAAGGGAATGTAAACCGGTCATTAAATGCATATATATTAATAAGAAACGAAGTGAAAGAAGTTGATCTTCCTGGCATAGATGAGTTCGGGCGAGAAGTGCTTAATACCGGAGAACAGAGAAGATCAAGTCTCAGAATCCAAGCCGAATATTTTGCCAACCGAACACTGAGAAGCAGATCGAGGGCCGAATGGGTGTTTGCCAGGGAACCGGGAGAGCAAAGGGAGCAAGGATTTCTATTATATCAGGATTTACGTTGGCTTCCAAGTAAAGCTCTTACTGTTGATGCCCGCTACACACTCTTCGACACCGATAGTTTTGCCTCCAGAGTATATCAGTTCGAAAACGATTTATTGTATGTGCTTTCCAATGTAGCGTTAAGTGATCGCGGGCAAAGATGGTATGTAGTGGTGAAGTATGCACCTACCGAATTTCTAGATCTTTCAGCAAAAATTTCCAGATCAATAATAGCAGATGCTTTTACTTTGAGCTCAGGGTTAAATGAAATTGAAGGGAATCAGCGAACGAATATTGGACTTCAAGCACGATTACTATTTCGATGATTATTATTCACATTCTGAAAGCAATTGTTCTATATTTGGGGCAAAATCATCTAAACGTATATGACACTTGAAGGCTGGGCGGTAGTTGGGGTAATTGGTTTATGTCTTACGCTGCTGTTAACTACAACAATTGCAGTAGACCTTATTTTACTTGCCGGACTCGCATTTTTGTTAATCAGCGGAATTTTATCACCCGAAGAAGCACTTTCAGGGTTTTCAAATGAAGGTATGCTAACTGTGGCGGCTCTTTACGTTGTTGCCGGTGGCTTAAAAGAAACCGGCGCCATTCAGATGATTACTCAAAAAATAATGGGTCAAACTCGAAACGTCCGTGGTGCCCAGGCACGTATTATGGCTCCTGTTATGGTAATGAGCGCCTTCATGAACAATACACCAATCGTTGCTTCTTTTATACCCGCATTGGAACATTGGAGTAAAAAAACAGGAATCCCCGTTTCAAAAGTACTGATTCCACTTTCCTACGCAGCTATTCTTGGCGGAACTTGTACACTCATTGGAACCAGTACAAACCTGATTTTAAACGGTCTACTAATAGAAGAAGGCTCCATTAGATCTTTGGGATTATTTGAGCCCGCACTAATTGGGATTCCTTGTGCAATAGCAGGGTTCATTTATCTACTGCTTTTTGGTGATAAGCTGTTACCATCTCGTGGGGAGGCTTTTCAAACGTTTAAAGATACGCGAGAATACACCATCGAAATGTTGGTTCCGGTAGGCAGTCCTTTAGCGCGAAAAACTATTCAAGAAGCTGGATTACGTCAACTTCCGGGGCTTTTCTTGGTAGAAATTGTAAGAGAAGATGCGGTATTACCGGCAGTAGGCCCTAATCAACGATTAAGAGAAAACGATCGTCTGATTTTTGCCGGAGTAGTAGAATCAATTGTCGATTTGCAAAGCATGAACGGGCTGGTGCCTGCTACCGATCAAGTATTCAAGCTCGATACCCCAAGAAAAAACAGAGTACTGCTTGAAGCGGTGATTTCAGCCACGCATCCTTTGCGTGGAAGAACTATCAAAGAAGGTGAGTTTCGCAATAGGTATAATGCAGTAGTAATTGCGGTATCGAGAAGTGGTGAAAGAGTTAAAGAAAAAGTAGGCGATATTACATTAAAAACGGGTGATACATTGTTGATTGAAGCTTCAAATGGTTTTTTAGGGCGGTATCGTAACTCCAATCATTTTTATTTGATAAGTCCATTAGAAGGAGTACCGGTAACTGATTTTAAAAAATCTGGTGTAGCTTTACTGATTCTGGTTATCATGATCATATTAGCTGGAACAGGGATTCTAAGTATGTTACAAGCGGGTGTTTTGGCTTCGGGCTTGATGATTGTAAGCAGAGTAATTCGTTATTCAGTTAGCATCGAATCCATAGATTGGCGAGTCTTAATTGCAATAGCTAGCTCATTAGGAATTGGTGCCGCGCTGAAAACAACTGGAGTTGCAGGATTGCTTGCCGAAAATCTGCTTTCATTTGCAGCAACTGATACTTTTCTGCTTCTAGCTATTACATATTTTCTCACCTGGATCCTAACGGAACTGATTACTAATAATGCAGCAGCGGTGCTCGTTTTCCCCATAGCATTATCCATAGCTAGTTCACTAGGTTTGGATTTTATACCCTTTGCTATTGTGATTATTATGGCTGCTTCAGCTAGCTTCTCCACCCCACTGGGTTACCAAACCAATCTCATGATCTATGGACCGGGTGGGTATAAATACACGGATTATCTTAGAATAGGGCTTCCATTAAATTTGATCGTAGCATTTACCACCTTATCTTTAGTGCCATTCCTTTGGGAATTTTAAAAACAAAAAAATGATCAAATCTATTTAATGATCAATACTATCATCAGGCTTGCCGAGGAAGCAGGGGAAAAAATACTAGGGTTTTATCACGATGACATCGAGGTTACATCAAAAGGAGACGATTCTCCACTTACAAAAGCGGATTTGGCAGCACACCATCATATAGTAGATGGATTGAAAGCTCTTACCCCGGATATTCCTATTATTTCTGAAGAATCAGGTGTGCCTGAATATGAAGAAAGAAAAAAATGGAACAAATACTGGCTAGTGGATCCATTAGATGGTACTAAAGAATTTATCAAGAAAAATGGCGAATTCACGGTAAATATTGCACTTATTAAAGATGCGAAGCCTGTTCTTGGAGTGGTAAACGTGCCGGCGCAAAATATTACCTACTATGCTGAGGAAGGTGTTGGTACCTACAAAAAACTAGAAACCGGGGAGGTGATCCAGATAATATCTGAGGAATTTGCGAAACCGGGCAAAGCCAGTATTGTCGTTAGCCGCTCACATGGCGATGACACTACGAAAAAGAAATTAGCAGATATTGGCATCGAAGTTACAGATGAAGTTCCTTCAGGTAGTTCTCTAAAATTTTGTCTGGTTGCAGAGGGTAAAGCAGATTTATATCCTAGATTAGGCCCAACCATGGAATGGGACACCGGCGCTGCAGATGCCATTTACAGATATTCAACAGATAAGGGAGAGAAATACTCTCCTTTGACTTACAACAAAGAAAATTTATTAAATCCCTATTTTATCATCGGGATTAACGAATACATCGACGCACAATCACTTTAATATGACTGCACTAAAATCACATTCTCATCTCAAAGAACTCGAAGATGAAGGAATTTATGTAATGCGCGAAGTGGCCGCTCAGTTCGAGCGCCCTGTATTACTTTTCTCCGGTGGAAAGGATTCCATTGTTATGTTTCATCTGGCATTAAAAGCATTTCATCCCGGAAAAGTACCTTTTCCTTTAATGCATGTGGATACCGGACATAATTTCCCCGAAACTATAGAATTTCGTGACAGTCTCGTTGAGAAATATGGTGTAGACTTAATCGTAGGAAGTGTGCAAGATTCTATCGATGAAGGTCGGGTGGAAGAAGAAACCGGTCCTGATGCTTCCAGAAATGCACTGCAAACTGTGACTTTACTAGATACGCTTAAAAAGCATCAGGTTGATGCTGCACTTGGTGGCGGTCGTAGAGATGAAGAGAAAGCACGAGCCAAAGAGCGCTTTTTTTCGCATCGGGATATTTTCGGGCAATGGGATCCAAAAAACCAGCGTCCTGAGCTTTGGAATTTATTCAATGGAAGAAAAAAACCGGGCGAAAATTTCCGTGTATTCCCAATTTCCAACTGGACAGAAATGGATGTGTGGCAGTATATCGCGCAAGAAGAAATCGAAATTCCATCCATTTATTTTGCACACGAGCGTAAAGTATTTAACCGTCGTGGAGTTTGGTTAGCGGATACTGAATTTGTTAACAAAATGGATGACGAAGAAATAGTGACCAAAGTTGTTCGATTCAGAACCATTGGTGATGCAACTTGTACAGGAGCAGTATTGTCGGATGCATCTTCAATGGAAGATATCATTCAGGAAGTGGCGTCGGCACGTGAAACAGAACGTGGCACCCGTCATGATGACAAACGAAGCGAAACCGCAATGGAAGACCGCAAGAAGCAGGGATACTTCTAGAATTTAAAATTTAAAATTTAAAATTTTGAATTCTGATGGGTCAGATTTCAAAATCTATTTCATACACAATGAGCAATTCCGAAAATACTATAGATAACTCATACCTAAATATGGACATGCTGCGGTTCACTACCGCGGGGTCTGTGGATGATGGCAAAAGTACCTTAATTGGTCGATTACTTTACGATTCGAAATCGATCTTTGAAGATCAGATGGAAGCCATCGAGAAAACAAGTAAAAGCAGTGGAGAGGAAGAAGTAAACCTTGCTTTATTAACCGATGGTTTAAAAGCAGAGCGTGAGCAAAAAATCACTATTGATGTTGCTTACCGTTACTTCGCCACCCCAAAAAGAAAATTTATCATTGCGGATACTCCGGGTCATACTCAGTACACCCGAAACATGGTTACAGGTGCTTCAACTGCAGATTTGGCTATTATCTTAGTAGATGCTTCAAAAGGGATTTTGACTCAATCTCGCCGACATGCATTTATTTCCTCGTTATTGAGAATCCCACACTTGGTAGTTGCTGTAAACAAAATGGATTTGGTGGATTACAGCGAAGAAGTATTTGAAAACATTGTTGCCGATTTTGAAGAATTCGCTCATAAACTGGAAGTAAACGATGTTACATTTATTCCAATTTCTGCTCTTAAAGGCGATAATGTAGTGGATAAATCAGACCGCATGGACTGGTACAATGGATCTACCTTACTTCACCATCTAGAAACTGTAAAAGTAGATGCCGCCGATAATGTGGTCGATTTCCGCTTTCCGGTACAGTATGTAATTCGACCCGGAATGCATTTCCGTGGTTTTTCCGGACAAGTTGCTTCTGGTAGAATACGCCCTGGTGATGAAATCAAAGTATTGCCATCGGGATTAACTTCGAAAGTAAAAGATTTGGTTACCCGCGACGGTAATTTGGAAGTAGCATATCCAAGAGATTCAGTAACTATCACTATAGAAGATGAAATTGACATTTCACGTGGTGATATGATTGTCCGTAAGGATAATGTACCTACCGTACGGAATGAATTTGAGTCGTATTTGTGCTGGATGAACGAGAAAGCACTGGATGTGAATAAGCAATACATCCTCCAGCATACATCTAAACAAGTTCAGGTTTTTATTGATGAAATCTTCTACAGAATAAATGTAGATACACTAAATAGAGAAGAAACCGAAAATCTGAATCTAAACGAGATTGGACGTGTAAAGCTGAAAACCAGTCAACCAATTTTCTTCGATCCTTATCAGATCAATCAGAAAACAGGAAGTTTTATCATCATTGACCCAACGACCAACGTAACGGTTGGAGCCGGAATGATTCGTGCGGGTTCTACTACTTCTAAAGACGGAAGACCGATGACAGATGAAGAGGTCTCCGGTCCTCTGTCTCCGGTTAGTCCAAACGTAGTTTGGGAAGAATGGAACATTTCTCGTGAAGAACGTGAATCTCGAAATGGTCAAAAAGCGAAAGTACTTTGGTTCACCGGAATTTCAGGAGCAGGAAAAAGCACTATTGCTAAAGCACTAGAAAAGAAGCTTTGGGATGATGGTAAGCAAACAGTTCTTTTAGATGGTGATCAGGTTCGTCATGGTTTAAATGGTGATCTTGGATTCAGCCCGAATGATCGTAAAGAAAACATTCGTCGTGTAGGCCATTTATCACGATTGTTCTTCGAGCATGGAAACATCGTGCTTTGCACCTTTGTATCTCCTTACAAGAACGACCGAGATTTTGTGAAGTCGCTCTTCCCTGAAGTAACCGATTTTGTTGAAATTCATGTAACCTGTGATCCAAAAACAGCTCAACAAAGAGACCCTAAAGGACTATATGCCAAAGCAGAAGCCGGTGAAATAACAAACCTAACCGGTTTTGATGCAGAATATCAAGCGCCAGAAAATGCTACGATCACTATCAATACCGATGAAGTGAGTGTGGATGAGGCAGTAGAAGTGCTTCGCACAGTTTTGAGTGAATAGTGTTGAGTTCTGAGTTTTTAGTGATTAGTGTAAAGTGATGAAATTCAACTAAGCACTAAACACTAATCACTCAACACTGCAAAGCTGCGCTTTGCTCTAGGTCATTCACACGAAGCATGCAGCCCAAAGCTTTATGCGAAGGAGTGGCGGGAATCTGAAGTGGTATTATATGCACTATGTGATATTTAGAGCTTTCTGCCCATTTTTGATGAACACCTTTAAACAAATATATTCTCCCAAGTCATTCTGAACCATGCTTTAGCATGGCGAAGAATCTACAAAGTTTAAAAGTTTGCCAAATTTTGGCCCACTAGTACGTAACCCTTTTTGATACTCATAAGTCTTGTCGATATTTCGCTAAAAAAGTATAAGCAAGTACCCAACTAAACACTTTCAATCAACGAAGCTTTATGCGAAGTTGATCATCACTCAAAACTATTCATATAAATAAATTGAGAACCTGATATAAATTCCTCGTCATCCGATAAAATAAAGGCATAAAAAGCTGCTTTTTCTTTTACGAGTATAGATGATTCGCAGCTCATTGGTTCAAATCTGTACACCTTTGCATCTAACGTATCGGTAGATATTTCTAAAATTATAAGTGTATCACTTTGCTTCAAGGAATTGCAATTCCATTTGATAAGGAGCATTTTATTCGCTTCCTCAAACGCACAAGTTAAATTGATCTCAGGGACGTTTCCTTCTCTCAATGTTAGTTCCGGCCATATCCATCGTGCAGGCTGTGAATCTTCGATAAACCGACTTTTTCTAAGAATGCCAAGAAAGGTATGATAGGCACTCTTTTGAAGGATTCCACTATGACTTTTAACTAAAAACGGAACTGCTTTACTTAAAGATTTAGCCAATTTACTACTCTGCCTGAATCGGTCTCGTGCTTGCAATTGGGCATGGGTGTTAGGTTGACGAACCTTAGCAGGTTTGGAACGAACGTATTGTTTACCCCCAACAACATAGAATATTAAATTTCCCACAGTTCCACTGAATGGTAAATGATCTGGTGATTTTGCCACAAAAACTCCCATTTATGTTCATGATAACTCCCAAATAACAAATAGGTAACACCACATAGTATATATAGATGCTATATAGTTGATACCTAGAGGTACTGGAGTTGTATAGGAGATGGAGTGATGGTTGAGCAGGCTAACGAATTCTAGGCTATTGTTCGCTCTGACCTCTCTTTTGTAAGGTGGAGAAGTCGTTGTCCAAATTTCTAGCAAACATACTAGTAGTCGTCATTCCCGCGAAGCTTGCAGTCCAAAGTTTTATGCGAATGACTGGCGGGAATCCAGATTGATAATTACTGTAATAAGTAATGATTTTTAATGACTATTTCATGAAGCGAAGCAACTAATAACTCAATACTCATCACTTAAAACGTTACAAACTAAGTTTCTTCTTCCTAGCAGTTTCAGTATCCTTGCATTGAACTAATAAACCTATTTAACTCATGAAAGGAATTATACTCGCCGGCGGTTCAGGAACAAGATTATATCCGGTTACAAAAGCAATCAGTAAACAACTAATGCCGGTGTATGATAAACCCATGATTTATTATCCGCTTTCGGTACTTATGTTGGGGGGTATTAAAGATATACTTATCATAACAACTCAGGAGGACAGCGCTAGCTTTAAACGCTTACTTAACGATGGAAGCGAATGGGGTATTAACTTGTCCTATGCGGTTCAACCAAAACCAAAGGGATTAGCTCAAGCTTTTATTATTGGCGAAGAGTTCATAGGGGAAGACGACGTTACTATGATTCTTGGAGATAATATCTTTTATGGCCCTAGGTTTGGGAATATTATACAGGATTGCATCACAGATTTAGATGGAGCAACCGTATTTGGTTATCAGGTTAGCGACCCAGAGCGGTTTGGGGTGGTAGAAATGGGAAAGGATAATAAAGCCATTTCCATTGAGGAAAAGCCGGAGTTTCCAAAGTCAGATCTCGCTGTAACCGGGTTGTATATCTATGATAATGATGTAGTAGATATTGCGAAATCAATCAAACCAAGTGCGAGAGGTGAATTGGAAATAACTACAGTAAATGCCACCTACTTGAAAAAAGGAAAGTTAAATGTACAACGATTAGGTAGAGGCTATGCCTGGCTAGATACCGGGACTCATGATTCCATGATGGAAGCAGCTCAATTCGTGGAAATCATTGAACGTCGCCAAGGCTATAAAATCGCGTGCCTTGAAGAAATAGCCTGGCGTAATGGGTGGATCGATGAGAACAAATTATTGGAGAAAGCCGAAGAGCTTAAAAAGAATGGCTACGGAGAATACCTAAGAAAACTAATTAAATGGTCACATCCTGAAATAGGTTTACACAAAACATGATAGCAATGAACAGTAAACCACGACGAATTACCCATCGATACAGTGAAGCATTTAAACTTCAAGTGATTGAACAAATAGAGCGAGGGCGTTATACTGCCTATGAAA